>CAVWUV010000024.1:0-73096 GCA_963758245.1 uncultured Acidobacteriaceae bacterium
AGCGATCGTGTTATCCATTATGACTTTGATGTTCACCGGCGAGCCGGCCGCGAGCTTTAGCGGGCGTTCAAGACCGATCATAAAAGGCACATCACCGTCACGCGGCCAAATATCGAAGACTACGCGATTCCGCCAAGGCTCCAGCCGGATGTAATAGGTGTTGTTCAGTTCCTTGTCCGTGCGCAGCATAAGTCCACAAGCCCGGGTTCCTTCGGCGAAGGTAAGTGTCGCTTCCAGTTTGCAAAGGTCAGGAAGGGTCGAAACGATCGCGCACGCAAAACCTTCCGGGGCGGTGATCTTTACAGTGTCGTGATTAGTCTCACATTTTCCGAAACCCGGCTGGACCGTGAGAGGGATCGAAGAGATGAACGCTCGATCGACGGTTGAAGGAATTTTCACGGAGAGGGTGCCGTCGATGTTCTGGAAAAGCTGATGCACAACAAGATTCCCGCCCCACTGCCACTGAGCGGAATCCTTGTCATTTTTCCTTGTTGGATCCCACCCAAGAAGAAATCGTTTATGGCCATCTGAAACAGTTTTTGCGGCGTACAGTGCTCTTCCGTCAAAGCTGTCATCCTCGGGCGCGAGCCATGGTCCGGTTATGTTCTGAGCCATCCGGTAGCGGGTTACGGTCCGTTCGCTAAATTCGGAAAAGACCAAGTACCACCACTTTCCGATTTTGAATAGATCAGGGCACTCGTGAGTGAAGTAAAGTCCCGGAGCCCAAAACGGCTCAACCTGTTTCCAGGTACTCAAGTCTCTTGAGATGGAAAGGGCTGTGCAACCGCGACGGCGAGGAGGCCCCTGCTTCAGTCTGGCGGCGGAAAGCATCCAGAACTCGCGGGCTTCAGGGTTCCAAAAGACAAAGGGATCGCGCCAGTCATTCATTTCATAGCGGCTCTGGGAAGCGTAGAAGGTATCCGCGGAGATTTTCGTCCAGCGAAGTAGATCATCACTCACCGCGTGCATGATCCCCTGCTCGGGCTTTCCCTCCTTCTTGAAGATATTGTTGAAGCCCGTGTAGAAGATGTGGTAGCGACCTTCGTGTTTGATAACTGATCCAGTTGCTACTGAGAGGTCCTGCTCTGTCGGCAGACCGCGATGTAACATTTCGCCCTGGTCGGTGAAGTGGACGAAATCCTCTGTGGTGACCTGGTACCACGATGTGCCTCGGCTACCATCATCAAAACGATGCAGATAAAAGATGCGGAATCTGCCTTCGTCATAGAACGGAATGACATCTCCGACGTGACCGTCTTCAGGGCGATAGAACAAACTACTCGCCCGATCGCTAACTTGCGCGGTAACTTCAGGAGTGACCCGCGCGACGATGCCGGCTGCAGCGAGTTGCCTGATAAAAAGTCGTCGGTGCAATTTCTACTTAGCTCCCGTTCTTGGCTAGTGCTTTAGCATAGGTGAGATCGCCCGCTTATTCGTTGCTTGGATGGCGGGTGCCTAAGTGATCGCAACAAGGCACCCGGCTCCAGATCGCCGGCTAAAAGCGTAGATGCAAAACAAACTGCATCTGCCGCATACCCGTCTGAGTTCCGAAAATCCGCCCGACCGTGGAACTGTTGACATCCGAATTTGGCAGACCGAGATTAGCGTGATTGAAAGTGTTGAAAGTTTCCCAGCGAAACTCCAATCGGGTAGATTCCCGATTGAGTGGCGTCCGGAAGACAAACTCCTTGCCTAGGGCCCAATCTACGTTGAAGAGTCCTGGGCCCCTTAACGTGCCGTCTCCTGCATTGCCCCATACACAACATACCGGTGGGGTTTGAAAATGTCCTGGGTTGAACCACAAATACCGGTTCTGAGTAGCCGGATAAAGCGGCGTTCCGAGCACGACATTAGGACGTTGCCCGAAATCCGCGTTCAAGGTACTGCCGTTGCTGTCAGTCGGAGAGAAGGCCAGTCCAGACTCAACGGTCGTGACCCCGTCAAATTTCCAATCGCCCAAGAGTGCCTGCATGAGGGCAGGGGCATGTGCGCCGAACCGCTGTCCTTTCCCATACGGTATTTGGTAGGTGTGCGTCAGAGTCCATACGATAGTGCGATTTAAAGAAGATACGCTGTGACTAGCCCGCCGGTCATAGGGGTCGGTCGGCCCTCCCCTATTACCCACTTGATTGTCCATATCCTTCGCCCAGGTGAAGCCGGAATTGAAGCTGTAACCGTTGGAGAAACGCTTTGTCGTTCGGATCTGCAGTGCATTGTACTCGGTGTCGTCACAGTCGCATACAAGAAAGATATTTCCGGCAATCCCATAGCGCTGGTAGTACGGTCGACGGCTGAGAAGGTCACCGGGACCAGGGGGGGCAGCGTTGAAGTTGAAAAAATCATAGTCTAGATGCGTGCCTTTACTCCCTACGTAAGCAAGGTCGAGCAGCAAATCACCGGCAAGCTTTTGCTCAATCGTGAAATTCCAAGAATCAAGACTCGGGATCGGCCGATTGTACTCCCAGGCCTTGATGTAGTCGTTAGGTGGCGGCGTTATAACACCGGAAGATGGAAATACTGGAGGAATTGCCGGAGGCGGTCCTTGACTTAGCGGGAACAGTGATGCGTATTGATTCGGTGGACTGATGATCGTGGATTGGGCAATGGGGTATGACGAGGAAAGATGATTAAACACGGCGTCAAAGCCATTCTCAAAGTAAGTGCGGCCCAATCCCGCCCTAATTACGGTCTTTTCTGCCACCTTATAGGCAAGCCCCACACGCGGAGCGAAATTGTCATAGCGAGCGCGTACATTGGATGACAGTGAGTTGCCGCCGAGCCCCGCGAGAATGAGTTGGCCGGTGTCGAAATCGAAATTGACATCTCCGCCGGGGTGTGCCGCATACACCGGTGAAAAGTAGTCCCAGCGCAACCCAAAGTTCAAAGTGAGCTTAGGAGTTACTTTCCAGATATCTCCACCATAGAAGGACAGTCGGTTCACATGCTCGGAAGGAAACAAGCTTGGTATACCTTGCTGGTAGCCCCCGAGAGCACCCAGCAAAAAGGAAGCCATTCCCAGACCGGATGAGGGATTACTCGGGCTTGCAGTAGTGCTCTGGTTGAAATCAAAGTCGCCTCTCGTACTCTGGTTCAATGTCAACAAATCCTCGCGATTGCGGCGGAGGTCAACGCCCCAACGTATCTCATGGTTGCCCGTAATCTTTGTCCAATTGTTAACGAACTGCAAGACCGTCGATCGGTCGAGCCGCGGGACCGTACCCCCATTACCCATTTGGAAGCCGCCGTACGGACCCGAGATGAAGAATCCTCCGAGACCATCGGTCAGAGGGGTACCCGTGTTGATATTCGGTATGCCCACTTGATTATCTGTCTGCAATTTTGAATCAGGCTGATAGCTATTCAAAACGAAACGGGTTATACCGATTCGAAGCTCTGATAGTAAAGAGGGGCTAAACGTACGCGTGTAGTTTATAGCCGCCAGCTGACTGTCAGAAAGCGCATCGGTGGCGTAAGGTCCCGCGAGCGGTGGTCCTTCAGCGACGATACCAAAAGCAGGAGGCACAAGGATTGCCGACCACACATAAGAGTCGCGTATGAAAAACTTATCTCGGTCTGAGATATTCCAATCAAAGCGCTCGTCGAATTCGTTATTGTGCAGCGGCGATTTGCCGTTGGCGAGATAATTGGTATCAGTGTTCTGATTTAGATTGGCAGCAGGCAGCAAATTGAGAAGATTTTGAGCGACCGGGCTAATCCGGTTAGGGGGAATAATATTGCCTGGGAACTGGGTTCGGCCGGTTCCGTCTGGATTGCCTGTTGTCGGATCAAAGATGGGGTCTGTTGCGGCTATGGAGCTGAAATTTCCGCTCCGAAAAGCGTTGTTAGGGACTGTTAGTAGCAGATTACCTCCACTCAGTCTTCGATCGAGCCTGTAGTCTCCGAACAAGAACATCTTGTTCTTGATGATCGGACCGCCAAGGCTGACCCCGCCGACGTTATCGTTGGAGTATGCTGGCCCGGTACCGAGTCCCTTTGGGCCCGTTCCGGGCACTTTTTCCGTAAATGGATTTGCGGCAAAGAATGCGCTATTTTCGTTGAACCAATACGCGTCACCGTGAATCTCGTTCGTGCCCGATTTGGTAACGAATTGAGCAACCATCCCGCCGACCGAGCTATATTCGGGGTCAAAATTGTCAGTGGTTATTTTCAGTTCCTGGATGGAGTTTTCCGGAGGAACAACAAACTGGATACCGCTCCAGCCAAACTGAAGGTCATCAATTCCATCGACCTGGAAGTTGTTCGCCATCCACAGCTGACCGTTCGTAGAGGTCATCTCCCCCTCTGACGGCATCTCTACACTGCCAATTTGGAAACTATAAGGCACCACCCCGGGGACATCCAGGTAAAGTTGTGTCACGTTGTGATTTGGCATCGGAAGGTTATCGATTTCATGCGCAGTGATGGTCGTGCTGACATCTGTTTTCTCGGTTTCCAGCTCTGCCAGCCCTGATGTCACCGTGACCTCTTGGCTGGCTGGACCCACGACCATTTTGGGGTCAACGCGCACTGTCGAGTCGACTTGCAGCACGACATGCTCCTGCGCAAAGCCCTGAAATCCATTCGCTTCCACCCGCACCCTGTATTCGCCCGGATCTAAGTGAGTGACATTGTAGCCGCCCGAAGCATCTGTAGTGGCTTTAGCGTTGACACCTGTCGTTTCGTTCTCAATACTCACATTGGCGTTCGGAATCGCGGCTCCGGATGGGTCAGTGACGATCCCAGAAATAGCGCCAGATGTGGCTTGGCTCCACGCCGTTGGGTGTAGGATCGCGATAATGCCGAGCAGCACTAAAGCGCTCTTGAAACTCAGTAACAACTTGGTCATCTTTCCCTCGCAATAGCTTTGTTGGTCGGCAGCTATCCCGAAGCCGCGGGCGCGCCGCCGGTCATGCTCTCGATCCTAGAAGGACTTTAAGCTAAATTCTGTTCAAAATTGGACAACTCCCGTATTCTTACGGAATTCTCAAGCTTTTGTTTTGGTCGCCGAATTCTTTGCAAGAATTTCCATCGCGCAGCACCGCGTTGACCAGAGAGCTGTTAATCTGCAAACCACCGCGAAGTTCGATGAATCCCTGCCTTTTGAATTTATTGAGGAAGAAACTGATTCGGGGTCGAGTGGTGCCTACCATTGCAGCCAGCGTGTCCTGGTTGACCCTTGGCAACGCGAGACTCGTGGATTTGCTGTCTTGCTCGAAGTTCGCCAACAGCAGGAGTACACGCGCCAGGCGTTTCTCGCACGAGTTGCACAGTTGATCGACCAGATCCGCCTCTAAATGTATGTTGCGAGAGAGAACATATGACAAGAAAAATTCTGAAAATGCTGGCTGCTCTCTTAACGTGTCCAACATCTGATTTTTTCCAATTCTCGTGAGTAGGCAGTCCGTGACCGCAGTAGCAGTCGCGTGCCGAACCGGCTCACCGCCGAGGCAGGACTCGCCGAACAGGGTTTCGGCTCCTGAGATTGCCACTACTGCTTCCTTCCCCTCGGGAGAGAGCACGGTGAGTTTGATGTTGCCGTTTTGAACGTAGAAGATGGCGTCTGCCGGATCGCCCTGCGAATAGACGATTTGATTTCGTTGACGCTCCAAGACGGTCCTCCCCACGCCGGGCGTGGTAAGAAACCGCCTTATATGAAAGCTCTGCTCGTGCTGGGAATGCATAGGTACTTCCTTAGATTGGCGTTAGTACTACCCTATACCTATTTCCATCCAGTCAGCACGATAACGGGATGCCCTGGTATGGCGCTTTCTATGCTAGCCAGCTTAGTTGTAGCCGTTATATGCCTACTTTGTTACGGTTACGTAAGTTATACCCCTGAAACTTGCATAATCAGGAATATTTTAATGCTAGCAGCGCGGGGTGTCACAATCAGCCGATCCTTTCTTGCGTTATGCACGGCGGTGCTGTAAGCTGTATAGACTACATCTCGTGCAGACGGAACTCCATTGAAAGATAGCAATCAGGAGGACGAATCTCCCACTCGGCCCAACAAGTTCAGAAAGATCTCGCAGCAACTTCAGGACGCGATCGCGAGCGGCAAATATAAGGAAGGACAACGCATACCAAGCGAGGCACAGCTCAGCCGCACCTGCGGAGCTTCGCGCCTGACCGTCGCACGCGCCTTGAAAGAACTGGAGACTCTCGGCATTATAGAGCGCAGGGCGGGATCGGGCAGCTATGTCCGCGAGATCCCCCGAAACCGGGGAAGAACGTTTGGCCTCTTAATTCCGCAACTTGGCGAAACAGAAATTTTCGAGCCGATCTGCCAAGGTATGGCCCGAGCTAGTCGGACAACTCACGATGAGCTCCTGTGGGGGGCGGCCACGCGCGATGTAGAGTCGCAAGAACAGCAGGCCTTGCAACTCTGCCAATATTACATTTCAAAAGATGTGTCCGGGGTGTTCTTCGCGCCTCTTGAATACACGCCCGACAGACGTGATGTCAATACACGCATCCTGGAGGAATTTCAGCGCGCAGCCATTCCGGTAGTGCTTCTCGACCGTGACATTGACGGATATCCGGCAAGAAGTCAGTGCGACGTCGTAGGCATCGATAATCGCCGCGCCGGATATGTCGTAACGGAACACTTGCTGAAGCAGGGATGCAAGCGCCTGGTCTTCTTTGGCTGGCCGAATTCGGCGCCGACCGTTGAAGAAAGAATAGTAGGTTATAAAGACGCTATGCGCAGAGTTGGGATGCCGGACCTCGTCGAAGTCGCAGACCCGGAGTCGCAGGATTCAATAGCGCAGGTAATCGCCCAGCAGAACCCGGACGGCTTCGTTTGTGCGAACGACCGGACCGCCGGCCAGCTCATGATTCACCTGAATCAACTCGGAATCGAGATTCCTTCCAAAATGAAGATCGTCGGGATCGACGATACGAAATATTCGAGCCTTCTGCATGTCCCGTTAACCACGCTTCGGCAACCTTGTCACGATATTGGCGCGGCCGCCGTGTGGACTATGATTGAGCGAATCGAGCACCCAAACATGCCCGCTCGAGAGGTATTTCTCGATTGCCAGCTCATCGTGCGTCGGTCGTGCGGTGCTACGGGGAACTAAAGCCCAAACTCGACCTGATCGCCACCATTCCAGAGAACGGATTCCGGAATGGACTCTGCGGTCGTGATGAACGCACAGTAGTTCACTTGTAGGCGTGTACGCGCAGGAGCCCATCGGAACGTGGGGACGCCGAATAAGCTGCCGCGCTCGACCATCTGACGCCTCGATTCCACCATGGGCGAAACGCCGAATTCCATGCCGCACGCAAGCCCTCTGCCGCTCCATGGGAGTTGTTGTCGCAGATGGTTCTCCTCCCACCGAGCCAGCCACGGGAAGTCCGCGCGTTCCCAAACATAACCGAACAACACCTTAGTTACCGGTGACCACGCCATGAACCAGGCTTGCTCATTTTCGGGGTTCATCAGGTGAGCAGTAAATCCCCCCGATACTTCTTCTTCGGTAAAGGTCCGGAAATCGTAGATCCCTCCGTCTTTTTTCGGACAGTAGGGCCAGTCAAACTCAGCAGCGAGCTTCTGCATTCCTTTGCCGCCGTTGAACTCTGAATCGATCACCTTCGATCGGGTTGCCGAGGCGCGGAATTGAGTACTGCCACGTTCAAGGAAAGGCGGTCCGATCGTGACATGCTGAGTCCAGCCGATGGGCCGGTCTGTCGGTGAGAGGTTCTCCAGTGCCTCGCAGAACCGGATCACGTTAGCCTGTGGAGCGAGGGAAATCCGCCGCTCGAATCGCAATTGCGCTTTACTGAGTGTGGTTCCAACGTTGATCCAGTCGACGCCGCCCAATATTTCGTAAGGCGCCACCGGCGCTTCACCGTGGACCGGCATGCCGGCGGCGGCTTCCTCCGGACTGGGAGCGCCGAATGTGTCAAGGCAGATGTTGTGGCCGAGTATCCCCGCAAGCAGTTGCGCTTCGGTGTCCGAGCCGTACTCCGGGTACTTGGCACGGTCGTAGCGGGAAGGCTCAATGGATTTCCAGGGAGGTGTCCAAAGAGGATTCACACCAGTCGATTTGTGAAGGATCTCGGCCACATGACCGCCTTCAACGGTAGCCGTTACTCGGATCAGATCGTTTGCGATCTGAACAGCCCGCCTGTTTCGATATATCAGCTCCTTCATCGTTACGGAACGGGTATAGCATACTTCGTAGCTCGTGCTTCCGAAGCCCCGAGCTTCTGATAACCGTGCATCTCGCTCTTACTGAATCACCCTCAGTGCTTCTTCCAGCGCCTCAATGAAAAAGTATTCACCCCACATGACTGATTCATCCACTCCCAGTCCTTTGTGAATGTGGTACACGCCGCCTTTTAAGACACCCTCCCAATCGGGATCCGCGCTGGCCAGATATTTGATGCAAAGGCTGCGCAGAATGTGAATGGCCGTCGACCAATAGAAGTGGCCTTTCAGCGGGTCGGGGATCTGACGGCACAACCGCAGCATTCCGGCGGCCGTGATCGCGGCTGCTGACGTATCCACGAGAGATCGATTTTCCGGCGGCGCATTGTAATCCCACGGCGGGATGCCATCCGGCGGCGTATGGGTGATGTAGTAATCGGCGCAAGCTTCCGCGGTGTGCAGGAATCGGGGATCACGGCTGTACTCATAAGACGTGCAAAAACCGTATAAAGCCCAGGCAAGCCCGCGCGACCAGCAGGAGTCGCCCCGGAATCCTTGCTGCGTGGATTGCCGCAAAAACTCACCCGTCTCCAGGTCGAAGATTCCTTCGTGAGCGGTCGATCCATCGCCGCGAACCAGAAATCGCCGGGTAGTCACGCAATGGCGCACGGCTATATCTCGAAGCCTCTTGTCATTGCATTCACGCGCTGCGTAAAAGATGATGCCGACGTTCATCATGACATCGATGAAGATGGAATCTTCGGCAACGAATGAGCGCAAATACTGCCCCGCTTCGTTGAAGCGCTCGGCCAGCGTCTTTCCCGCCTGTACCACAACCTCCCGAATTGCTGGATCTCTTGTAGCTTGATACCAGCGGTGGTATGTGGAGAAAAAAATCAACCCGAGATCATGCACGTCCGTATCTGTTTTTCGCGGCTCGAGCGGCTTGCTGTAACGGATGGCCTGCTCGAGCCAGAATCTCGAGTCGGGTTTATCGGATCCCAGGTGCCTGAAAAACAGCCACATCATGCCCGGTAAGAAGCCATCACACCAATGCGTCCATGCCGGCCCTTCGTGCTTCCATTTCCCGCCAATGCTGTACATCGGATAGAAATCCGGATGGTTCTCGATCAAACGCTTTACCTGGTTTTGCGCAAAGCCGATTGCGTTGTCAAACAGCTCTCTATCAGACTCGTAGATGAATTGGATCACTTCAACACCCGCGATGACAATTATAAGTAAGCACTGCCTTTGCTCTGCTAACATCGGGGAGCATGACCACCAAAGTCACCGTCATCAGCAACGGCCCAATCCGCATTGAGGGTGAATTTGTCATTCAGGATTCTGAAGGAAATTCGTACGGCTTGAGCGGCAGATCCGTTATATCCCTCTGCCGCTGCGGCATGTCAGAAAACAAGCCGTTTTGCGATGGCACGCACGGGCGCAACGGCTTTCTATCCGAATGTAAAGCCCGCGAGCTTGCGCCTCCTAAGCCAAAGATTGAGCCCGTCTCGGGAACCTAAGAGCGCGTCCCAGGCATCATTTATTAAGAGGTGTCTACGTTAAGAGCGAGGCTGCTCCATTGGAAAGAGCTTGCACCGGAGGTGCATCATTTCGAATTCGAAGTTCCGGATGTGGAGAACTTTGCGTTTACTCCGGGACAGTTTGTGTCAGTCATAGACCGGGTAGACGGTCGAGAGATCACTCGTGCCTACTCGATCGCATCCCCACGTGACGGGAACCGTTTTGAGATCTGCCTCAACCGGGTTGAGGACGGCATCGTTTCGCCCTACTTGTTTCAGTTGAGCCCTGGAGACGAGATTGAAATAGGAGAACCTCTCGGCTATTTCACACTGCGCCATCCCGGCCGCCGGGCAGTCTTCATCGCCACGGGAACGGGAATCGCACCTTTTCGGTCGATGCTTTTGGATCATCTGCCAAAGGCGCAGCCCCGCATCACGTTGCTCTTTGGCGTGCGCTACGAGCGCGGTCTGCTTTATAGAGATGAGCTGGAGCGATTGGATAAGGAATATGAGACCTTTGGGTTCATCCCAACCATCACGCGCCCGACTGAATCGTGGCACGGGCGAACGGGCCGGGTACAGGCGCATCTGGACGAAGCGCTGGGGCTTCGCACTCCCGACGAATTGATCACCATCGACGTCTATATCTGCGGGCTGAAAGAAATGGTCGACGATGTTCGCCAGCAGCTCAAAAAACGGGGCTTCGACCGTAAACAGATCATTTACGAAAAGTACGATTAACGGCGAAAGTGATCACGCAACCACTCTCGTGATTCTGGTCTGTGCATAGATCTCTTTGGTTTGCTCCCGGTCCGCGAGGGTCACACCCGGTAACTTCGAGGAGGCTGTTCCTGCCGCCACACCCCACCGAAGCGCCTCGCTGAAAGATTCGCCACGATCGAGAGCCCACACAATCGCAGCGGACATGGCATCACCCGCTCCGATCGGGCAACGCGCCTCTACAGCGGGCGGCGTAACTTCAAGAACACCCTCGGTGGAAGTCGCTGCGATGACCCCGCGGCTGCCGAGCGAGAGAATGACAGACTTCGGCCCGAGCGCCTTTATGCGCTGCACCGCGTCAATCAATTGGGGCCGTGTCAGCAGAGCCGTATTCAGCAATCGCTCGGCCTCGGACTGGTTGGGCTTCACAATCGTTGGTCGAGCTTCCAGGCCGTGCAACAGGGGGTCCGCATCCGTGTCAAGCAGAGTTTCGACTTTGTGCTTGGCTGCGAGCGTGATCAAGCCGGTGTAGAAATGCTGGTCCACTCCCGGCGGCACACTGCCGCACAGCATCAACCAGGATGCGTTGGGCAGCAGCTTCTCCACGGCTTTGCTTATCCGGTCCTGCTCTGCTGGCGCGACTTCTGGCCCGACTTCATTCAGCTTTACCGAAAGGCCCTGGCGGTCCGTAATTGTGAGATTGGTCCGGATGGCGTTCCGGATTTTCACGATCTCTCGGCCAAAACTATCTTTCTGCAAATACGCTTCGAATTTCCGCCCCGCCTCGCGTCCCGATGTTGTGACCGCAATGGCATGTGCTCCGAAACTGGTGAGCACACGAGCGGCGTTGATTCCACGCCCGCCGGCAGCTTCGGTGGTGGATTGGATGTAGGCTCGATCCTCAAACACCAGCCGGTCGACCGTAAGAATCTTGTCGATAGCCGGGTTCAGCGTCAGGGTGAGAATGGATTTACTCATTTGGGACCGGGACTCGTTCAATTTGCCAAAGGAACTGCCGGAGAGCGGCGTGGACTAGGAGGAATGACGTCCTCGGGCAGATAACTTAGCGCCTAGCATTCCCCCTAAACCGGGAAGCAGCGTGACCATGAAGAAAGTAGGGATTGCGCTTACCAGGATATTCATCATCACATCGTGAGGGTTGCCAATACTCATTTTGGCGAACTGGGGCATGCTCTGCAGCTGCTTGACTATGTCGCTTCCAGCAGGCGAGGCAAGATAAATGCTGACCACCGCCGCCACCACAGCAAACACAGCGAATAGGCACAAACCCGTCATCCAACCCAGGCGCGCGCCACCGGCCGTTGTCAGAGGCTCCGCGGAGTGCCCTCTATAAAGCAGGGCGGCGATGAAACCGGCGGCCATAAGCACCAGCGGCCATAGAAGGGGAGATATCAGCGCAGCCGCCCCAGACCCTAGAAAAGCGACTCCGGCGACGAGCACACTTATCAGCACCGCCCGGGAGTTCCGGAACGAGATACCGGAGGGGTCCGGCAGTGGGCGCGGCACGGCTGACGCAGCTGGAGCGCTGGTCGCTTCTTGGGCGCTAATGCGCGCTATATCCTCTTCGAACTGTGGCTTGCCACACTTGTGGCAGAAGCGTGCGTCTTCGGGAAGAACTGCTCCGCAAGTACAGCGCTGTTGCACATCTCCATTTTACGGAACCCTGCGGCCAAATCGTTAAGATGGGCTAGTAAGCTCTTCATGAATAAGCCCAATCTGCTGGTGGTCTGCCCGCCAGATCACTACGTGCTGCGGAACCTGGACCAGATCTATGAAGAAGCCAATGTTTCAGTCGGTGATGACGTGGCGACTTTGGAAAGATCGGGGCCTGAGGCTGAAATCATCCTTTACTCCGGGCTGACGGGGAAAGCGGTGCCCTTCTCTCAGGTGTGGTCATTTACCAGGAAAGTTCGGTGGGTTCATTCGCTTTCGGCCGGTGTCGAAAAAGTCTTGATACCGGAGTTGATCGAGAGTCCGGTCCTGCTCACCAATGCGCGAGGGGTTTTTAAGCGATCGCTGGCTGAATTCGTTGTGCTCGGGATGTTGTATTTTTACAAACGCGTCCGACGGTTAGTGGAGAATCAGCGGGCACACAAATGGGATGACTTCCTGGTGGACTGGCTCGAGGGCAAGACCATGGGAGTGGTGGGATATGGGGAGATTGGGCGGGAATGCGCGAAATTGGCCAAGGCGCTTGGAGTCAAGATCTACGCGACGCGACGTAAGCCGGAATTGTCAGCGGACGATCCTATCCTGAACCGCATCTTCCCCGCGACCGAGCTGCACGCGATGCTGAGGGAGGCAGATGTGGTGCTGGCAGCTGCGCCTTTGACTCCGGAAACCCGGCACATGCTCGGCGGACCCGAGTTCAACATAATGAAACCTTCGGCCATTGTCATGAATGTCGGCCGAGGGCCGGTTATCGATGAAGCGGCGCTTATCCGCGCTCTTCAGGAGAAGCGCATCGCAGGCGCGGCTTTGGACGTCTTCGAGACGGAGCCGCTCGCGCCAGATCATCCCTTCTGGGACATGGACAACGTGCTGATCTCACCGCACTGCACCGATCGCACGCGCGATCCGGACTGGCTCGATCTGACGATGCAATGCTTCATCGAGAATTTTCATCGCTACGTCAAGGGAGAAGAGCTGCTGAACGTGGTTGATAAGAAGGCCGGCTACTGAATGAGCGTTGCGCAGCCTGTAACCAAACAGGCAGTCAATTTTGAGGATGTACTTCGAGCGTCGGAGCGAATACGAGAGCTGGCGCGCAAGACCGCGACGGGCAAGTCGCGGCTTTTTAATGAAGTGGCGGGGGTTGACGCATGCTTCAAATGCGAAAACCTGCAGCGCGGCGGCTCGTTCAAAATTCGCGGAGCGGCCAACTTCGTAATGTCGCTGAGCGAGGAAGAACGAAAGCGGGGAGTGGTTACTTATTCGTCAGGTAATCATGCGCAGGCCGTGGCCATTGCAGCAGCACATCTCCAAATAGCGGCGACCATTGTGATGCCGACCGATGCGCCGAAAGCGAAGCTGGAATCCACGCAGGCGTACGGACCAAGGATCATCTTCTATGATCGGCACCGGGAGAACCGGGAAGAAATAGCGCAGCGCATCGCCGACGAAACAGGCGCGGTTGTGCTTCCTTCCTACGACCATCCCTGGATTATTGCGGGGCAGGGAACAGCGGCCCTGGAGTTGCTTCGAGAGCGCCCAGACCTAGATGCGCTTCTGGTCCCCCTCGGTGGGGGCGGCCTGCTTTCGGGAACGCTCATCGTCGCGAAAGCGCTACGGCCCGATGTTCGCGTTTTCGGAGTCGAGCCGGAGCTGGCAAACGACTGGTATTTATCAATGCAACGCGGGGAGCGCGTCGAGATTGCGCCGCCCCCGACCATTGCAGATGGCCTGCGCACTCCCGTTCCTGGCACAGTGACGTTTCCAATTGTGCAATCGATGGTCGAGCGAGTGCTTCTTGTATCGGACGCTGAGATCAAGGCGACGATGCGCTTTTTGCTGACCCGGGGAAAACTTCTCGTTGAGCCGAGCGGGGCGGTTGCGGCGGCCGCAGTGTTGCACAAGAAACTGCCTGAGGATGTGCGCTCCGCCGGAATTATTCTGTCGGGGGGCAATGTTGATCTTGACGTTTTGTCCGACATCTGCAGGGAAGCGGTCTAGAGTAGTGCCGGAGAATCCATGGAGGACGAAGTCGTCTCGGATTGCGTACCAGAATGGATGGATTCGCGTGCGCGAGGACGAAGTCATCCGGCCGGATGGCGGACCGGGGATTTACGGCGTTGTTGAAATAAGGCCGTCCGTTGGCGTAGTTGCGATGAACGAGCGGGATGAAGTGGTGCTCGTCGGGCAGTGGCGCTACGCCGTGAACCGTTATTCATGGGAGATTCCACGCGGCGGATCGCATCCCGGAGAGACGGACATGCTTCAAGTCGCAAAGCGAGAATTAGCGGAAGAAGCGGGCGTGCTCGCGGAGCATTGGGAATCGCTCGGCCCTGTTGATGTTTGCAACGGCGTCGCCGATGACGTGCAGACCTTGTTCCTGGCGACTGGCCTGTCTTCGACCGACACGCGATTCGATCCCGAGGAGGACATCACGGTGGAATGGAAGCCATTCGGTGAAGCGGCACGAATGGTGATGGACGGGCGGATCACAGAAGTTTGCAGCGTGGCGGCGATTTTGATGGTCGCGCAGCGGAGTAGTTAGAGTAAATGGATTCCGGCAATCATCGCGGACAGAAGCGCTTCAGCGTTTTCGCATGGGCGGTGCTGGCGTACAACATTCCTGTGATCTTGTGGGGTGCTTACGTGCGCGCGTCGTTTTCTGGCGACGGCTGCGGAGCGCATTGGCCGTTCTGCAACGGGCAAGTCATCCCGCACAACATGGCTGCGCCCATGGCGATCGAATTCACCCACCGCATGATGACCGGCCTGGATTCCGTCGCAGTGATCGCGATGTGCATCTGGGCTTTTCTCGTGTTTCCGCGACGGCACGCCGTCCGGCTGTATTCCGCGCTTTCGTTGCTGTTTCTGTTTGTAGAGGCGCTGCTGGGCGCGGGCCTGGTGCTGCTGCGCTATGTAGCCAAAGATCAATCGGCGGGGCGCGCGTGGTATCTCTCGGCGCATCTCACCAATACGATGCTGCTGCTGGGTGCGCTGACGGTTACGGCGTGGGCGGCGCACAAGAATAGTGAACGCGTGCGATTGGCGAACGTGCCTCGGATGCAGCTTGGCGCGCTGGCGGTGACAGTGGTGGTCAGTATCACAGGAGCGATTACAGCGCTAGGGGACACACTGTTTCCGGCATCCTCGCTCGCGGCCGGGGTGTTGCAGGATTTTTCGAGCACAACCAGGATGTTGCTCCGCTTGCGGATCATGCATCCATTGTTTGCGATATGTGGAGCGGCCTATCTGATTTGGACTGCGGCGCGTGTTTTGAAGCAGAATACGGCCGCGGCGCGTGTCATCGCTCTGACGCTGTTCCAATTGGCTGCCGGGGTGGTGAATCTTTCTTTGCTGGCACCTGTCTGGATGCAACTCTTCCATCTATTCATCGCCGATTTGCTTTGGATCTCGGTGGTGGTGCTGGTGCTGGAGGAAGCGGGAGTGGCAGCACCGGCGAGATTCGATGCTGGAAATCCGCAATGGATTCTCGATCGCGAGACAATAAAGGCGAGAGGCGCACGCCCGTGACCATTCAAATCAACAGACCCGAAGTCGAGGCACTCATTAACCAGCGTCTCCAAACCGGAGCATTTCAGGACGCCGAGGATGTCATCCTTCAGGCTCTCAGATCGTCGGAACGGGAACGGCAGGAAATCGACGAGAACCGCAGGGAGGCGATTGAGCGACTCAGGATATTCGGTCAAACGCACCGGCTCTCGCTTGGTGGAATGAATGTTCGTGAGTTACGCGACGAGGCGCGCCCGTGAATGGCATTGTTGTCGATGCCTCAGTAACATTATCTTGGTGTTTCCCCGATGAACAAACGTCCCTGTCTCTGAAAGTTCTCGACCTCTTGAGGTCAGGACAGCAGGCCTTGGTTCCTGCCTTCTGGTCCGTCGAGGTCCTCAATTCGTTGTTCGTTAGCGAAAAAAGGGGGCGGATTTCGCCGGAACAAACGCGGGCGTTTCTGAGTGATCTCAAGGTGCTGAGCCCAACTCTCCACCACCCATCAGTTGAGCAAGTGTACGGACCAGTTCAGACGCTTTGTCGCGATCATCGGCTGACGCCATATGATGCCCTTTACGTCGAACTGGCCCTGCGCACTCAGTGCCCTCTCGCCACTTTAGATCAATCTCAGAAGAATGCAGCAAATGCTCTTAAAATTGAATGCCTGTGAACCCGGTGACCAGAGGTCGTTATACGGCGGCCTCATCGCACTTTGGGCGATTCGATGACCATTCCTAGGCCGTCTAGGAGAGTCCAGGTGGAGCGCTGATAATCGACGTACGCCTGCTGATACGTGACATAAGCATTTAGCAGGGCGCTTTCGGAGCTTGCCAAGCGGCTCTGCGAATCCAAGACCTCGAAAGCGGTAATCGTTCCGAGCTCATACTTTTGCTGCTCCGCGGCCGCGTTCTTCTGGGCCAAATCTCGCGCGCGCATGGCAGCTTGGATCGAGGCGTCCGCGAGATCGATGGCATCGATCGCCTGCCGAACATCGTAGATAATCTGCTGCTGGACTTGCCGCTTGGTGTATTGATCGCGGGCCCTGTTCACCAGCGCGTCGGACAGGCTCGCCTGCGCGCTGCTGTTGCGGAAGGGAAATGTTAATTGCAAGCCGAATCCGTAGCTCGGGTAATCGAATGCCAGCACCTGTCCGAGCGTGGTTCCTAATCCAGGAAAAGAAACGGGCGGAGCGGTTGCGCCGCTTGCGACTGAAGGTTGATTGAAGCTCGGCCCTGTCGCGCCGCCCTGAACCGAGAGATCCAGCCTCGGCGTTAATGCGTCATGAGCGATTCGCGCATTCAGATCATCGACAGATGTGGCCCGATCCGCGGCCCTGAGCTCCGGTCGGGCATGGGTTGCTTTCGCGAGCGCCTCTTCGAACGGGAGAATGGACGAGCGCTCAGGAATTGCTGAGGCATCATCATCGAGGACGATCTCGGTTTCGCGCAGTGCCGGAGTCAGATCCGCTCCGATGAGGCGGCGCAGAGCATCCAGCGCGGCCCTATATGTATGCTGCGCGAAGACGAGATCGCGGTTCCGCTCGGCTACCTGCGTTTCCGATTGGTAGATATCCAGCTTCGCCAGAGCGCCGAGATCGAGCGCCTGCTTGTCATGGTTATAGGATTTCTGAGCCAAGCTTACGTTCTGCTGCCCAACGTTGATGTTGTCGCGCGCTTGAACGGCCGTCCAATATTGGCGCGCGGCATTCGCGACCGTGTTCCCGATGGTTGCCTCGCTCTTATCTGTCGTAATCAGCAATTGGGTTCGCGCGATCATAAGAGGCCCACGGGCCTGTATGTTGGTCCGATTCTGCAGCAGCGGCTGCGTGACAGAGATATTCAGGCTTCCGAAAAGTGTCGGTGCAGGAAATCCGTCGCCGGACGTGCGGTTGACGTTGAAGTTTGCGCTGATGGTTTGCCCGGTTGGCAGTAACTGGTTGTAAGAAGCGACAGAATTTGATGACAGCGTGCTGAGAGTCTCGGGCAGGCCGATCTGCGTAATTCCGGGCAAGGACGGCGCTTCAGTACCGGTCGATTGCCCCGTGCCAGTCCCCGTTCCCGTTCCCGAGCCATTGCCGAGCCCACCCACCTCAAAGAAAAGCGGAGTTACGGTACGCAGTGTGTTGTAGCCCAGGGCCAAGGTGGGATCGAAGGGCGCTTTAGCGGAAATAATCTGATCCGCGGCGGTATAAACGTCCAGCCTGCTGAGCTGAATGTCAGTCGAATTCTTAAGCACCAGGATCAAGAAATCTTTGAGGCGCAAGTGCAGCTTGCCATCTACAATTCGCTCCTGGAGTCCCTCGATGTTCTTTATCTGGAGCCGCTGGGGATGGTAACGCCAGTCGACGTACTTCGAAACAGGATCGGAAGCGGCGTGCAACAAAGCAGCAAGCGCGAGAGACGCGATGAAGCGAGCAAAGGCCCTATTCATATCGCAACGCCTCGATCGGATCGACTCGCGATGCCTTACGCGCGGGATAGATTCCGAAGATCACGCCCACAGCAACCGAGACGCCGAAGGCAATGAGAATGGAAGGCGGGGTAACAATGGTCTTCCACTCTGCAGCTTCCGCGATTATCCACGAAAGCAAATATCCGAAAGCGATTCCAACTACGCCTCCCGCGATTGAAATCAACACGGACTCGAGCAGGAACTGCCGGACGATGTCACTGCGACGGGCGCCTGTTGCACGTCGCACACCGATCTCGCGCGTGCGCTCGAGCACCGTCGCGAGCACAATGTTCATGATTCCGATGCCTCCCACCAGAAGTGAAATCGCGGCGATGGCGACCATGACATACGTGAAGATGGCTTGCGCCCGTTTTTGTTCGGCGAGCAGCTCAGCGGGAATCGTGACTGAAAAATCCGCAGTGTTGTGGTGTGTTGAATTGAGGATGGCAGTTACCACCTTCGAAGCGCTGCTGCTATCAGCGCCAGGCTTCAACCTGATATCGATGCCGTCGAGCTCGTCTTTCAGCTCGCCGCCGACATCGAAAAATCTGTATTGGAAGGTGTTCAGAGGCACATAGATTACCTGATTCGGATCGTGAGCTTGGGGCCCCGATCCCGAGCTCACCTGAGTCTTAAGAACCCCCGCTACCTGGAGCCATGTATCGTTCACTTTGACGAATTTTCCAACTGCCGGATCGTAGCCGAGCAGGCCGACTTTGGCGTTCTCGCCGAGCACGCACAACGGCGCAGCGGTCTCGTCGCTCGCGTCATTGAATCCGGTACCCTCTTCGAACCTCCAGTTGTGAATCACGGCATAGGACGGCCGAACACCGTAAAGCTCCGGCATTTCCTGAGCGGGTTTCGGCAGCATGCGGACAGGATGCATGCTCTTTCGCGCGGAGATCAACTCGAGCGCATCCACGTTCGCCTGGAGGATGCGGACATCGCGCTCGGTCAATCCCGGTGACGAGCGCCGCCGCTGCTGCAGCTCCTGATCGCTCATGGCAGGATGCGATTCGATCAGCAGATTGCGCACGCCCAACTGTTCGATGAAGCGCAGGGACTCCTCACGCGCGCCTGCTCCGATAGCGAGCATCCCGATCACTGCGCCGACGCCGAAAATGATCCCGAGAGCTGTGAGCATAGTGCGCGTTTTTTGATCCCACAGATTTTTCGCTGCTAAGACGAAATCCGAGCCGTAGCGCGCTAAGCGCATTTCGCGCGTCATTTCGGCAGTGTCTCGAGAGGGCTGCCGGACGCCGGTTTCTTCTTGGCTGTCTCCAGGGGACTGGAAAGAGCGACTGGCTGTCCCTCCTTTAATCCTGAAACGACTACGCGTGTCTCACTGCGCTGCACCAGCTTTACGTCTTTGGGCGTGAAGGTCTTTCCGGAGCGGACGTAAACGAAAGTTCTGCCGTCGCTTTCAAAGAGCGCCTGCGCGGGCAACCAGAGAGCATCATGGAGCTCACCGGTGGTGATCACCAGCATCGCGCTCATGCCGGGCCGCAGCTCAGGTGATGGGTTGTCGAGGGTAATGTGACACTCGAAACGGCGATCCCATGGAGGGCCGTTAGTGCCGCCGATGTCTTTGACGTGTCCGGTGAATTTGCGGTGCGGCACAGCAATGACGGTGATCGCTACCGGGTTGCCCGGCGCAAGATGGCCCCGGTCAAGCTCCCCTATCGTGGCCCCGATCTCCCAGTTGTTCAAATCCGGAATTTCGGCAACGGCCATTCCGGGACGCACAGCATCGCCCACCTGAAACAGCGGAAGGGTCATGCCATAGAAGAAAAAGCCGCCACTCGAATTCTGCTTCACTGCTACATAACCGGGACGATTCGCACGGAGCGTCATGGCGTCAATATTCTGCCGCGCGGTGGTGGCCTGCGCCTCCGCCTTCGCACGGCCTGCCTCCTGCATAGCAATAGCTGCCGTACCGGTCGCTTGCCGGTTGGTCAGATTCTGCTCGAGCTGGGCGAGATGATCGCGGGCCTGACTGAGGGCCAGATCATTTTGTTTGGCGAGAATGGCGGGCACGAGCGGATTCTTGCGGACATCGAGCTCGGCGAGTTTCAGGTCGGCTTTCGCCTTCAGCAACGCGTACCGATCCTCCTCCTGGTCGGCTTGCCGCTGGGCCTTCGCCTGGAGCAAATGCTGTTCCGCTTCGGCCAGGTCCGCTTGGGCCTCCTTCAACTTGTATTCCTGCTCGGTAGTGTCGAACTGAACTACTACATCGCCCGGCTTTACGGCTTCACCGGTCCTGCGCAGGAAAGTGAGGTGCATCTCCGCGCCACCCATCATAGGAGCGGTCAGCACTTCCGGATTGCGGCCGCGAAGCTCGCCTCGAGCGGCAATCGTGAGAGCTAAATTACCGCGTTCGACCTTGGCTGTGGGAATAGCCACGTCTTTCGATCCGCTCAGTCCTTTATATAGACGCGAGCCGAAGAAGAGACAAGCGGCGAGCACCGCAATTGCGGAGATCGCGATGACGAGCCGTTTTCGGATATTCGAAGAACGGCTTTTCACCCGATGGCTGTCCCGCTGCTGTTCAGGGGGTGGCGCAAGCGGCGGCGGGGCGACTACCTGGCTCATCGCTTCTCCCGCGTCGGCTCAGCGAGTGCGACGAGCGTTCCGGCGGCAATTCCCGAAATTGCAATCTCATCGGGATTCCGCGCGAGCACGCTCACCGTGCGTGGCGCATATTGTCCAGCCGTCTTCAAATATACGGAAGGCTTGCCACCCACTGTAAACAGCGCTTTCGCAGGAATGCTGATCGCGTTCGGAATTTTGGTTTGGATGATATCCGCACCGGCATTCATGCCCGGCCTCATACGCGAGTCGGGCTGAGCAATGCGCGCAAACGCGCGGAACGAGCGGGTGGGAGGCCACTCTGTCATGCTTTGCTCCGTCAATGGGGAAATGGAGGTCAGTTTTGCATCCAGCACCTTCTCCGGCAGGGCATCTACGTGCACCAGCACGGCGTCCCCTAGCGCGATGCGCCCTCGGTCCACTTCGTCCACTTTGCTTTCCATCTCAAGCGTGCTCAGATCTGGTATTTCCGCAATGGCAAGACCCGGCGAGGCATGATCGCCGACTTTGAACGGCTGCGCATTCATCCAGCCTTGCGTGAAGTTCGGCAAATAATTCACGATGCCGTTCAGGGGACTCTTCACTTCCATCGAAGCGAGCCGATGTTTGATTAAGTCCACGTCCGCTTGCGCCTGATCGCGCAATCTCTTCTGAGACGCGATTTTGGCTTCGTCAGATTTCTTGTGCAGCGTGTTAGTAGCCTGCTGCACTTTAACTTTTTCCGCGGCAAGGCCCAGGTCAATGGTGCTTTTCTGGCCTTCCATCTCGCTGAGGATGGCTTGTTTTGACGCATCGAGGCGCGCCTTCTCCTCGGCGTATGTGGCGGTCGCCAAATCCAGCTTGTCCTGATCGGCCGTGATGCGCGCCTGCGCGACAGCCTGATCGAGCGACGCCTGCGCCTGTTGAAAGGCGGCACTCTTCTCTTTCAGCTCCTGCAGCGACTTGCTGGGATCGAAGCGGATCACAGCGTCACCAGCTTTCACTTGCGATGCTACAGGAGCGAGCCAGACGATCTGCAAATCAGGCACATCCAATGGGGCAGTCAGTTGAACCGATCTGCGCGCGGTAAGCTCGCCGCGGCAGCGCACCATCACGAGGAAATCGCCCTGACGCGCAGGGGCAGCCGGCAAGTCGGCGCTCCCGCTGTTTCGGCGAAACTGGCGCAATGCGAAACCGGACCCAGCGACAACGAGCAACGCGATGCTCACGCGAAGCCATACTCGTGCGCGCCGGCGGCTCATTTGTTGACCTCTATATCGAGCGCGGCGGAGAGATCGGGCAACAGGCGGGGGTCGGTCTGATCCAAAAGGAAGCGAGCGGTGAAGGTTTTAATGGTGCTGCCCAAGGCGGCCGAAGCAACCGGGCTGGCTGAATCGAAACGCGCGGTCAGCCGCAATTGCGGGAATGCGTCCAAGCGCACGATCGCCTTCACTCCGGGGACCAGCAACGCGCCTTCCGGTTCTCCGACCGAAGCCATAACCTGCATCGCTGAAGGATCGAATAGCCGCAGGAGCGGACTGCCCGGCCACAACTGATCGCCTTCCTGGGCGTGCCCCATAGAATTGTTCCGCCAAACGTTCTGGAGCGCGACCATTCCAGCAATGGGCGCTCGCAGCTCGAGTTTTTCAGCGTTCGTTTGCGCGCGCTCAACTGCGACTTTCTGCCGGTCCCTCTGCAACTCGAGAATGCGAAGCTCAGCTGCTTCTGCCTGCTCGTGAAAATGGCTTGATTTCTCCAGACTCGCTACATGCGCAGTGGCATCTTCCAGCTTGACTTGGTTTTTTTGTTGTTCGATGTCGCTAAGGATCGGACCCTTGCGGATATCGATGCGCGCTTTCGCGAGATCGGCCTGGGCCTGCTGCAGGTCGGATGCGCGCTTTTCGGCATTGTTGCGATCCTCGGCTTGCTTTTGCTCGACTTGATGCGAAAGATCGTCGTATTTTGCCCGCGCATCGCGCGCCAGCGTCAGCTGATTGGTTCGATCGAATTCGGCCAGCAGGTCGCCTTCGCGCACTGTCGCGCCATTCTCGATGAGCTTGGTCAGGGTCAGATCGCCGCCCTGGCCTTCGACTCTCGGGACTTGCACGACCATCGCGTGCACGGCCTCAATGGTACCGCTCAGGCGGACCGTGTGCCGGGACGACTCGGCTGGCGCGAGCGGAAGACCGCTCAACAGCGCAGCAACGAGAAAATAGCGCGTCAAGTTTAGTCTCCGTTGCCAGAATGCGGCGATTAGTGTCAAGACGAACAAGATACCAAAGAGGTTGCCCAGTTTACACAAAAAGATAGACGGTTGGTTTCTGGATTTCGTTGGGCGTGCGGCGCGCGGGTGGGTGACCGGGGACGGGCAGCTCTGTCCACGGAGCACCACTCCGGTAATGTCAACATCGCCCTGTTGGGACAGAGGCAGCCCGTCCCCTCACATGTCGGTTTCGAGGGCTGGGCCCAGGATTGGCCGAGGTGGGGAAATGGGACGGGCAGCTATGTCCACGCGCCAAAAACGGGCTTGGGACATAGTCAGCCCGGCCCTCACATGTCGGGTTCGGGGCCGGGGCCCAGGATTGGGCCGATGTGGCGGGTTCCGATAGCCTTTTCGTGCTTAATCAGCCGGAGCCACCATTCGTAGGTCATTTTCTGGACGCCTACGGTTTCGGTGAGCTTTTGGAGCTCATTCGGATTGGCCCACGCGTATTCCGACGGAACGCCGCTCGAAAAGGTGACGAAGCGCTCCAGAAAGACAGGAGGCTTGGGCCGTTTCGCCACTTGCTCGATCAACTGCTGATTGGTGGGGTAGCAGGAGGTGACGGTTTGGCCGTCGATAACTTCGACCTCGACCACTTGCGTGATTTTCAGCTCTTCGGGTGCGGCTTTAAATTCTCGATTGCACCATTGGATGTGGAGTTTAGAGGTTTCCTCGCGGGCGCGCCGCTGCAACTGTTCGGCGCGATCGAGCCGGCCGTAGTAGGCTTCCAGCTCCTTGAAAGCACGGTAGAAGGCCCGCTCGGTGGTGGTTTTGTAGCGGGTGAAGTTATTGAACTCTTTGTGATTATCTTCGGTCCAACAATAGGAGATGCTGGGCAGGTTCCATTCCACTTCTTCGAGGCGCTTGGCATTGCGCTTGAAAAACCAGTGAGCGCGAGCGGTTTCCTGGACCAGCGTGACAGCGACATTGCTTTCCGGCTGGTAATGTTCAAACCACCAGTTGACGGTGAATTCGAATTCGGCAGGATCTTCGTGGCGCAGGATGGTCTTTTCCGAGCAGCAGCCGTGTTTGAGACCGTTTTGGCTGGAGACGGCCTTCCCTTCCGGGGATTTCGGACCCCCGCCGGTGCGGCGATGATCGTTTTCGGGTGATTCCGGATCGGCCGGTAAATTTTCGTCGTGGATGAAATCTTGCATGCGCGTGTTTCCGCGTATGAGTGTGGGGGCTCGAAGTGCGACGCCAGACGGTTTCCGGTGGGAAGCTGTTGATTTTGATGAGAATAAGATTTGTCGATTTCTTGAACTGGGGGTAAGCGGCGGATCTTGAAGGTGAAATTACGAAACGAACTATTGGGTTCGTTTTTGCGTTTTGCAGGAATTCGCGGGCTGGCGGTACTCGGCCGCGACAACGCCCGGCTATTCACTCCGCAATGCGGTAACTGGATCGATGGCTGCAGCGTGTCGGGCTGGCATGGACGCCGCAATCAGGCCGGTAGCCGCGAAGACGATGACCGCCGTCGCAAGCAGTACAGGATCGGTCTCATGAACCTCGAAAAGCAATGGCCGGACCATCCGGACTAACACCATCGCCATTGCAAAACCGGCGATCACTCCTGTGCTCATCAAAATCGTCACGTCTTTCAGAATCATGGCGACGATCTCAGCTGCGTCAGCGCCCAATGCACCACGTATTCCGATCTCTCTGGTTCGACGACCAACCGAATAGCTCAAGATTCCGAACAGTCCAATTGCTGCCAGCAACAATCCAAAAAACGCAAGCGCGCCGCCCACACCCGCCAGTAATTTCTCGGTACGTAAAGTCTTTCCAACAATGGCATCGAGAGTGGTCACCCCATCCACGTATCCAGATGCCGCCTGTGCCGCTTCCCGGTTCACTAAGCGCACAATTGATCCGACCTCCATACGCGAACGCACAAAGGGAGAGAACGTGGTTTCGTCATCATCAAGCGGCAAGTACACGATCGGATCGACTGGCTTTCGCAAGGAACTGTACCGCACATCGGACGCCACGCCGACAATGAATTTTCGCATCAGTCCTTTTTCAGAAGGAAAGCTGAAGCCACGCCCGACCACGTCAGCCGTGTTGAAATATTTCTCTGCGAAAGCACGATTCACAATCGCCGCTGTAGGCATTTTCGCCGCACTATCTCGAGCCGTGAAATCCCGCCCCTTCAACAGCGGCGTGTGCAGCGTAGCGAAGTAGTTCGGCGACACGGGATAGAAAATCTCTTCCTGTTGAGAAGGTCCGCGGCCTGGAATAATGACCTGACCCGACCAGCCGCCTCCATCAAAGTTAGGCCACGGAGCCGCGGCCACAGACTCAATGCCGGGAGCGGCCGAGAGCCGTCTCTGCAAGTCGAACATATGCTGCAGGGGATTTTTCGGCTGAGCTACTGGACCATGCGTTACGGTCAATACGGTTACATTCTCAACGTTGAATCCAGGATCTACTTTGAACAAGCGTCCCAAACTGAATAGGAACGCTGCGCCTGCGATCACGAGGCAGAATGCGCAGGCAACCTGCACGACCACGAATGCCTTGCTGAGCCTCATCCTTTGTGATTGCCCCGCCGATTCCCGAACTGCTGCAATCGGCTGGGCGCCCGATGCCCGCCACGCGGGTATAATCCCAAAGATCAAGGATGCCAGCATAAAAATGCCGGCGCAGAACGCGAGTACGCGTGTATCCGGCGCAAGAACCAGTTGCAGCGGATCATCCCCGGTCGACAACCAAGACGCGAGAAATGGGGCCGAGAATCGAGCCAGCAGCCAACCCAAGATGCCGCCGAGGCAAGCAAGGAGCAGACTTTCCGTAAACATCTGTCGCATCAATCTCCACCTGCCTGCACCCAGGGCGATCCGCATGGCCATTTCTCCTGCTCGCGCGGTGGATCGCGCCAGAAGTAGCCCGGCCACATTTGCGCATGCAATCAGCAAAATTGTCCAAGCGACCGCAAATACTATCCATAGGGGTCGCGAAAACGACTGGCGAAAACTCGAGACCCCAGATGATGCTTCCCGCACATGAATGTGGCTTTGAAGAAACTGTTTTTTGACCGCCTCAGGCGCCGTCGGATTCCGCTTTACGATATCGGCGCGCAGTGCGTGAAACGGAACCTGTAATCGTGCTTGAATCTGCGGAGTCCCGTAACCCGGCGTAATGCGCTCAAGGATGCGGAACCAATGCCAATCCGACCTTGACAGCGCCGCCGCATCGTATTCTGAAGCCGGAAGCCATATATCCACGAACTTGCCGGGTTCCACACCAAAAAAGGTCTTGCGGGCAACACCTATTACTCCGTAGAGCTTTCCGTCTATGCGTAAATTGCGCTTAAAAACATCAGGATCTCGGTGGAACTCGCGACTCCACAGATCGTAACTGATAACCGCTACCGGCGTGGGCTCTTTGTCCTCCGCGGCTGAAAAAAGCCGGCCCGCCGCCGGGGCGATTCCGAGCATATCGAAACCGTTGCCCGAGGTAAATGCACGCGTCAGTTTGTCCTTCCGCAAGCCCTTTACTTCGACTGGGCCAGGAAAACTATACAAAGCCAGCCGAACCGCTGCCCCGGTGGCATCCCGAAACGAGAGAAATTCCGGATAGCTGAAACTGTCCCGCTCATTTCCCGACGTGAATCCCGAATCGGATATGTCCGGATAGGTCAGCGTGAACAGTTCGCCCGGTCGGTACACAGGGAGCGGCCGCAGAATGGCCGCGTCCACGATCGAATAGATGGCCGAAACCGACGTCATCGAAAGTGCTAGCGAAACAATCGCCGTTACTCCAAAGGCGGGTTGCTTTCTGAGCCCGCGTATCGCATACGTGAGATCTTTCATAGTGGCTTCGACTTGCGGCCAGAGCCGTACCTCGCGACTTTTCTCTCTAATGCCCGACACGCTGCCGAATCGGATACAGGCCTGCCGGTACGCTTCATCCCGGGTCAGGCCGTCTTGCGTCAGCTCTGCTGCCCTGCGCTCGATGTGATTGGCCATTTCTTCGTTTAGCTCTTGGTCCAGCAGTCTCGGCCGGACCGTATTCCAAAGGCGTGACATCCAAGACATTCGCTGTTCTCCGCTCACTTACGCATGCTTCAACACGCGTGTTACACCGGCTGAAAAGGCCTTCCAGCGCTCCGACTCCGCATTCACCTGTTTCCGTCCAGCCGGCGTTATTCCGTAGAACCGAGCTCGACGGTTCGTATCACTCGTCTTCCACTCCGCCGCGATCCACCCTAATGCTTCCATCCTGTGCAAGGCCGGATAGAGCGATCCCTCTTCTACGCGCAGGGCTTCCGCCGAAAGTTGCTCAATCTCAGTCGCGATTCCGTATCCGTGCAGAGGCCCTCGGCGTTGAAGCACGGTGAGCACGAGTAGATCCATTGCACTCTGCGCTGAATTGGGCTTAGGCGAAACAAAACTCCGATCACTAGGCATAGCAATCGTAGTATACTCGTCCGATGCCGGCGCTGTCAAAATGATGTTTCAGCCCACCAATGATAGTGGAGATCGTAGTCCCGGCCGGCGCTGCTCACGGCAACCACATCGCGGGAGTGACGCAACCGACAATGGATTTCTGAGATCCACTCGCATCGCTGCCGTGTAGAACGTGTGCTTTATTTTGAAACCAGAGGGCGATTCGCGGCGGGTATGAACACGGATGAAAAGCGGGACGCTGCATTAAAGGCTTTGCTGAACGTCAACCGTATGTGGCTGGCCGGCCGCGTAGAGGCGCTCGAAGAACTTGTGCATCCCGACGTGGTCATGATGTTGCCGGATTTCGCGGGACGTGTTAGTGGACGGGAAGACTTCCTGGCACGCTTCCGCGATTTCTGCGCCAACGCTCGAATCGATACGTTCCACGATCACGGTTATGCGACTGATTTGATCGGGGACACCGCCGTTATCACCTTCCAATATGAGATGACGGTGGAGTCGCTGCATTCCTAACTGGCAGGACTGGAAACATCTATCTGCGCCGTTTCGTCAGTGGAGTGGGCAGTGCGCTCACACTCTGGGGAGCTTGCGCTTGGGGTTTACTTAGGCCTCATGGCTGATTACGTGCGATTCGGGAGTTGGCCGCCAACGGCTCCAGATGCCAAGCGTAGATCAGAGTTTTTCAATAGCATCGACCCTTTTTGAGACACGACAACGCCACTGGTTCCTGTTTCTGGCGAGCGGGCTGGAACCATAATTGGTGTGGTACTGTTACGAGGGTGAAAACTGGGATGAATAGACGAATTGCCGGTCTGTCGGTTGTGTCACTCGGGCTTATCGTATTGGCCTCGCATACTTTGGCCGCAGACTCAACTGACAAGCTGACTGCCTTGCCTCTCCATGCGGGGCTAAGGTTCAATCAGGAGGTGGACTCGCCTGTCTGTGGCAACGATGCTCAGATGGACCTATACGGCATGCCGAGAACCGCAACCACAACTCTCGCGGAGCTCGTCGGGTGGTACAAGGAACAGCTGAAGGGCTTCCATTATGTGCACAAGGTCTGGTCGGATCGATCTCACGAACTTTTCTATAGCCCCGACGGTTCAAAGGGCGTTGGGATCAACGGTATGCCCTCAGGCCCGGGCGTGTACGGCGTGGACTACCTGAAGTTCTCGGTTCACCTGACAACGCACCAGATGGATGAATTCGGTCCATCGAACCCGACGTGTAAGTAAAGCGGCGTTGAATCTCGCATCCGTGCGCGATATCGCCCCGTGGGCTCTGTCTCATAAAGGGTACCGTTTGTGAAACACCATCACGCGAGCTTCAGGCCGCTGCCATAACGTATGAACAGGCATCGCAGTATCCATTTTCTTAGAGCTTCGTGGCACGCGCTGGAGAGACTAAGATATGCGAAAAGGGTTTACGAGAAAACCGCAAGGTGACGAACCCGCGACGCAAAGCAAGAACTACATAACGCCGGGCGGCCTGCAGCGCCTCAAAGATGAGCACCGGTTTCTGGTCACCAGGGAACGCCCGGCGGTGACGGAGGTGGTGGCGTGGGCTGCGAGCAACGGCGATCGCAGTGAAAACGCCGACTATCAGTACGGCAAGCGGCGGCTGCGCCAAATCGATGGGCGGCTTCGGTTTCTCACGAAGCAAATCGAATCCGCGGAAGTGATTGACCCGGAAACTCCGCGAGCGGGACAGGCGGCAACGACCGCATTCTTCGGAGCGACTGTGCGGTATGCCAATGCTGCGGGAACGGAGCGAGTGGTGAGCATCGTAGGCACGGACGAGGTCGATCTCAACCGCAACCACATCAGTTGGATGTCGCCTCTGGGACGCGCGTTGATAAAGTCGAGAGCGGGCGATCGCGTACTTCTCCAAGCTCCCAGCGGCACAGAATACCTGACAGTGCTGGAAGTGTGTTACGAGCGCATTTCGGTGGAACCGTTCCGTGAACCACCTGGAGCCGAGTCCTCGGCAAAGGGACTCCCTAATCCACCTGACGAAGATTAGCGAAGCCGCACATGAACATGCGACGAGTAAGGACACACCTGAGGGATAACCCTTCCTCACTCCTAAACTTTTAGTTGACAGGCGCGTTTTTAAGGTGTAATCTCCTAATTGTTTAGGACATATAATGCCTCGGCGAAAAAGAGTTGATCAATCGCTAACCCCGCTCGAACTCGAAATCATGACCGTGTTATGGGAGACCGGACCTGCGAACGTCCAATCCGTGCAGGCCCGTCTCACTGCCCGCAATCTCGCCTACACGACCGTGCAAACCATGCTCAACGTCCTCGAACGCAAGGGCAAGGTCAAACGGCGGCTTAAAGATCGAGCTTATTTTTACCAGCCCATTGTTAGCCGTCAAAACGCAACGTCGCAAGCGGTGGGTGAAATACTTGACCGTTTTTTCGGCGGTTCAGCCGACAGCCTCGTGCTCAACCTGGTTGAAACCCGTAAGCTAACGCCGGAGAAACTCACCCAAATTCAAAAACTTCTGGCCCAAGAAAAGAAAGAAAGATGAACATGGAAACGCTCAGCTGGTATCTCCTCACGTTCCTACTCAACTCGCTCTGGCAAATCCCCCTGATTGCCTGTGTGGCGGCTCTAGCAACCTGGCTGCTGCGGGATGACCCAGCCAACCATCGACATGCTGTTTGGGTAGTAGCCCTGATCGCATCCGCTGCATTGCCGATCGTCAGCACTTCCACGGTCACTTCGCAACGCACCACCTCGCTCGCCTTCACCGTGCCGGCTCCAACCCAGCAGGGCGAGGCCTCATCTTCGCAAAACGCTACACGGACAGTGTCTTCACCAGGGCCACGCAGGCGCACCATTGCGTATAAACAAACCACCGCGACCGCGCTGGCCCTCGCGTATCTGCTGCTTCTCTCATTCTGCTTGGTTAAGCTTCTCCGCGCCCTCATCCTCACGGCGCTAATCCGCCGAAGGAGTGCCGTGGCGATCCAGTCTCCTGTCGTCCGCCAGGTATGGACGCGTTGCGCCGAATCATTCGGCCTTTCTGATATCCAATTACTAAGTTCAGCGCGCATCCTGACTCCGGCCGCTGCCGGTTTCTTGCGCAAGGTCATCATCCTCCCGGAAACTCTCCTTCGTTCGACGAATACGAATGAAGAGGAACTAACCACGGCAATCGGCCATGAGATGGCGCATCTCGCCCGTCGTGATTTCGCCTTGAACGTTCTTTACCAGTTGCTCTGTCTCCCCATTTCCTTCCATCCCGCTTCCTGGCTCATCTTGCGGAGCATCGAAGAAACACGGGAAATGGCATGCGACGAATTTGTCACCGAGAGAGTGCTGGATTCGTGCGTCTACGCCCGTTCACTGGTAAGCTTCGCAGCGGCGGCGATCAACGCGGTGCCTAAACCGAGCTACCTGCTGGGCGTCTTCGACGGCAACATTCTGGAACGCCGCGTCCGTCGACTGCTGCATCGTCCAGCTGTCGACCTAAAACGCGCCCGCATACGCCTCGCATCGTCGCTCACGGCTATGGTGTTGTGCAGCATCGGTACTTCTGGAATTGCCGTCAAAGCGCACGCGCAGAACGGTGCGGATGTGGAGGCGAAAGTCAAAGCCGTCGAGCCGCTCATGCAGCACTTGAGTGAGGATCGCGACGATCCTCAACTGCTCAATCAGGTACAGCAGGAGCTCGCCGAAATCCTGGCGATCGATCCGGCCAACCAGCAAGGCCTAAACGGGATGCTGAATGTTTCGCTTTGGACGAACAAGCCCAGTGAAGCGCGTGAGTGGGCCCGCAAAATCGTCGCCGCCTATCCAAGAGAAAAAACGGCTTACTATTCACTTGCAGTTACCGATTGGGCCGTCGCATTTCCAGCAATCGTGACCGCCCGAAAGGCCGCCGGACTCCGACCCAGTCAACCATTTCTCCCCGACTCTTCTACACGTGCCACGCTGCGCGATCAGTACGGCCCGAACATCGACGAGGGAATCCGAATGCTGGGCAGCGCCATTAAAATCGACCCTAACTACTCCGATGCCATGGCATACATGAATCTGCTCTATCGCCTGAAAGCCTTTGTGGCGGAAAACCTGGCAGACTCCACAGCCAACCTCAAAGAGGCCGACGAGTGGGTCAAGGAGTCGCTTGCCGCCAAGCCAAGGTATCATCGCGACTTGTCGCCCCTGGCGCCGCCTCTTCCTCCACCGCGGCCGCCACCACCACCCAACCAATAAGCGACGGCGTCCGGAGCGGCTTATCCGGGCAATTCTTACCGCATCCCTGCATCGGTTCAACGTTTGGCGCCTGCGACGGGCGATTGGCATCTTTTGCTAGCTGTTCGGCAGCTTCTGCGAGTGACGGATGCTCCTGCTGGCCGGTAGACTGGGCTCAGAGGACGGCAACAGAGCACGGACCGTCCTCGATTCTGGTTGTACAAATGGCAGATCGTTTTCGAGTTCTCTCGGTTATGGGACGGCAGCTGGAGAGTATGGGCATCTCAGCGAATGCCGTGTTGAGGCTTGCGGGATTGCCATCCGAGTTGTTCCAGCAAACGCGTATTTGGCTCACGACTGAAGAGATGCGCGCGCTGTACGACGCTATCGCCGAGGTCACTGGTGATCAGGCGATCGGTCTAAGGCTTGGCTCCGAGGAACGACCGGAGAACTACAGCCCAATCGCTATTGCTGCGCTGTTCACTCGCTCCTTCAGAGATGCCCTGAACCGCGTCGCTCGATATAAACGACTGACCTCACCGCAAGAGATCCGGCTGTTGGAGCGCGGCAAAGAGTGTGCGGTTGAGTTTCTGTGGCTGCTCGCCGAGGTCGCAGAGTCCCCCATTTGGATTGATGCTTGCTTTGCGTGGACGGTCACGATTGGCCGGCGTGGAATTGGTCGCAATATTCATCCATCGCGCGTGGAGTTGCGCCGCCCGATTACGAACAAGCGGGCTTACGAGACTTTCTTTGGGTGTCCGGTGAAGTTCGGTGCGCGCCACAATCGCCTTTTCTTCCGAGTAGAAGACCTTGATCAGCCGTTCATAACGTACAACCCGGATCTCCTGGAAGTAATCGCCCCCCAACTGGAATCCGAACTGAAGCAGTATCTGGCGAGCAGGTCTGTTCAAGAGCAGGCGAAAGGGATCGTGAAGCGGTCTCTCGCGGGGCAGCGGCCGCGACTGGAAGATGTGGCGGTGGAGTTGCGCATGGGTACCCGCACGTTGCAGCGGAAGCTGCTTGAAGAGGGAACTACGTTTCACGCCTTGATGGAAGAGGCGCGCCACGAAATGGCGCAGCACTATCTGCGGCAGCCCTCGCTCGAACTAAACGAAACAGCATATCTGCTTGGATATGAGGATCCCAACTCCTTCATCCGAGCCTTTCACAAGTGGGAAGGGACCTCCCCAGGCGAGTGGAGATCTACTCGCTCGCACAGAATCCAGTAATCCGTTAGCGCAAGTTGCGGCATCGCATCCGGCTTGTGATGCATACGGCCTGGCCAAGGCGGGACGCTCTCAGTAAAGAGGACAGATATAAGGATGAGTAACAACGCATTAGATTTCACTGGCAAGGTGGCACTCGTGACCGGAGCAAGCTCGGGCATGGGGCTCGCGACGGCTCAGGCGTTCGCAGAGGCGGGTGCGGCTCTCGTGTTGGCCGATATCCGAGAGGACTTGGTAAAAGCGGAAGCCGAAAAGCTTAAGGCGATCGGTCAGAAGGCAATTGCGGTCAGGTGCGACGTAGGCGACGATACTCAAGTGGCCGCGATGGTCGACCGCACCGTTGCTGAGTTCGGCCGGCTTGATGCTGCGTTCAACAACGCCGGCGTTATGGCGCGTATCGCCCCAACCGCCGAGAGCACTCGCGAAGATTGGGAGCGCGTGATCGGGATCAACTTGCGCGGCGTTTGGAGCTGCATGAAATACGAACTTGCGCAAATGGAACGCCAAGGCCGTGGCGCAATTGTGAACAATGCGTCGGTTGGCGCGTTGAAGGCCAACCCTGGTATCGGTTCATACATTGCATCCAAGCACGGCGTGGTTGGCCTGACGCGGACGGCCGCTCTCGAATACATCAAGCACGGCATCCGTGTGAACGCCGTCAATCCTGGCTGGATCGACACACAGATCGCCCGCGACGTCCTCAGCGGGAACGAGCAGGCGTACGAAGAGTCGACGAGGCAGGTTCCTATCGGCCGTGCGGGCAGGCCCGAGGAGATCGCCTCCGTTGTGCTCTGGCTTTGCAGTCCCGGAGCGAGCTATGTGGTGGGTCACGCCCTCACGGTGGACGGTGGATTGACGGGCTTGTAGGACTGGAGCTCGTGAGAGAAGTACAGATGCAAGAGTCGAAGGCAGTTCGGCGGGTCAGGGTCCAGGCGTTCGGTGGTCCGGAGCAACTGACCCTTGAGACCATCGCGGAAGCGCCACGCATTGCGCCGGGACAGCTGTTGGTTGATGTAGAGGCGTGTGGCATCAACTATCTCGACATTTATCAGCGCTACGGCAGGTATACGCCGCCGCTGCCGTACACACCGGGATTTGAAGGCGTCGGGATGGTGCGTGAAGTTGTCGCCGGTGCAGAGCCCGTGCCGGAGACATTGAGGGTTGGGCAGCGAGTAGCGTGGATTCACGTTCTAGGATCGTACGCGAGCCAAGTTGTCCTCCCCGCAGTTCAGGCCATTCCCGTCCCTGACGAATTTACGACGGCGCAGGCGCTCATGTTCCAGAGCCTGACCGCTCAGTATCTTGTCACCGAGTATCGCGACGTGCGCCCGGGCGACCGCATATTGGTTCACTCGGCAGCCGGTGGAGTCGGGCTGTTGCTGGTTCAATGGTTCAAACACCTGGGTGCTTGGGTGGTGGGTACGACATCCAGCGACACCAAGGCAGCGACCGCGCGCGCGGCGGGCGCCGATGCGGTCATCAACTACGGACACAACTACGCCTTTCTCGATCAACTGATGTCCCTGACAGACGGGCGAGGCGTGGACTTAGCGATTGATGGCGTCGGTGCGGCCACCTTGGAATCAACATTGAAAGCCCTGGCAAGAAGCGGAACTGCGGTGTGCATTGGATCAGCTTCCGGCCCGCCTCCCGCGATTGACCCGGAGCACCTCTTCGAAAAAGGTATTCGGCTCGCCGCTGGCTCCGTTTTCACTTATACGGCCGATCCCGCGGAACTTCAGCGCCGTGCAGGCATGGTGATCGAGGCCATTCGTGCCGGCTGGCTGCGTGTGGACGAAGGGAAAGCTTACCCTCTTGAACAGGCTTCCGAAGCACACCGCGACATTGAGAGTCGCAGAACGCAAGGCAAGCTGTACCTGACCATTTAGCGCATCGCAGCGACTGATGCGGCAGGGAATGATGGCGTTGTGATCACGTTCTAAAGAAGGAGACTACAAATGCAAGGAACTATGCTCTACGGTCCGCACGATGTTCGTTTCGAAGATCGGCCGGACCCTACAATCACGAAGCCGACAGATGCGATCCTCCGCCTCTCGGCAACATGTATCTGCGGATCAGACCTATGGCCCTATCGAGGCATCGCCAATTTCGCAGAACTGCCGACCCCCATGGGACACGAGTACTGCGGCATCGTCGAAGACGTCGGTAAGGAGGTTAGGAACATTAAGCCCGGCCAGTTCGTAGTCGGCTCATTTGTGACCTCGGATAACACTTGCGTCATTTGCAACGACGGCTATCCGTCCTCCTGCATACAGCGCGAGTTCATGCTGGCCGCACAAGCGCCGCTCTTGCGCGTGTCGCTTGCGGACGGAACATTGGTACCCACACGGGATGTTCCTCCCAAAGAACTGATCCCGAGTCTGCTCGCGACCTCCGATGTCTTGGGCACGGGTTGGTTTGCTGCGGATGCGGCCAATGTAAAGCCCGGGAAAACGGCTGTGGTTGTGGGTGACGGGGCAGTCGGTTTGCTCGGAGTGCTTTCAGCGAAGCAGATGGGAGCTGAGCGCATCATCGCGATGAGCCGCCACCCGTCGCGGCAGAAACTCGCGAGAGAGTTCGGCGCCACCGACATCGTGACCGAGCGCGGCGAGGAAGGCATCGCGCGAATTAAGGAGATGACAAAAGGCCTCGGAGCCGATTCTGTGCTGGAATGTGTTGGCACGCAGGAATCTATGCTGCAGGCGATCCGTTCCACTCGTCCTGGCGGCTTTGTTAGCTACGTGGGTGTTCCGCACGAGGTCAAACTTGATGGGACAGAGCTGTTCTTTGGTGAGGTCCATCTTCACGGCGGTCCAGCTCCCGTGCGCCGCTATCTCCCGAACCTGATCGACCTTGTACTGAACGAGAAGATCAATCCTGGGAAAGTGTTCGATTTAGTGCTGCCGCTCAATGAAGTTGCCGAAGGGTATCGCGCGATGGACGAACGCCGGGCCATCAAGACACTTCTTCGCACGACCTGAGCCTAAGATCTGGATTACGAATCACTGCGACAGAGGGGACAGACAGTATGGCGCGGACCGTCGGATTTATTGGAAGCGGCGCAATCGCCAGTGCATTGGCTCGCCTCTCCGTTGCTGCTGGGCTAAACGTCGCGATGAGCAACTCTCGGGGACCTGAGACGCTTGCCGATCTGGTCCAGGAACTTGGCGATCGGGCACGTGCAGCGACTCGACTCATCACACCTGTTCATTGACGCTCATCCCGATGACAGATGGAACCGGACCACGCTTCCCGTTGCTGGCGACGATCTCGAAGCAAAGCAGGCCGTAATGAAATTCATGGACACGATCGGATACAACGCTATCGACATTGGACCGCTGTCGGAGAGCTGGCGAGTGGAACCCGGCACGCCCATTCATGTGTGGCCCTACGCTCCGAAAGTACCGGAGGGATTAGCCGACGAAGAAGCGCAGGACTGGTTCAAGAAAACTCCTGGCACTCCGGTTTCAGCGGCCCAGGCAAAGGAGCTTGTCGCAAAGGCCGTTCGCAAGTTTCCGGTAGGCGGCTTCCCTGAATATCTACCGCCTGTTTTGATTGCGATTTCAGTAAAACACGGTCGGCTGCCCGCATCAGCGGCAAACAACCGAACGACCTAAAAGGAGAGAGATGGAAATCAGACGAGCCGGCTCACAGCCATCCGCAAAGGGACCTTCCGATTGGTTCACGGGCAGCGTGCGGATTGATCCACTGCTTCAGGCGCCCGATCCGGCACTGGTATCAGGCGCAAGTGTAACTTTCGAGCCGGGTGCTCGTACGGCATGGCATACACATCCGCTTGGACAAACGCTCATCGTTACTGCCGGCTGTGGCTGGGCGCAGCGCGAAGGTGGTCCAATCGAGGAGATTCGCCCCGGCGATGTCGTCTGGTTCGCGCCCGGTGAAAAGCACTGGCACGGCGCGACACCGATAACGGGCATGACACATATCGCCATACAGGAGAAGCTCAACGGAAACGTCGTTGATTGGATGGAACACGTCAGCGACGAGCAATACCGGAAGTGATGGCGCGCAGGCCCGACTCGCGATAGGCCGCGCTGACGCGCTCAAAGGACAAGATCATGACAGCGAATCGAACTCAACGTTTTACAGGCAAAGTTGCATTTGTCACTGGTGCTACAAGCGGCATCGGACGGGCGACCGCGATTGCGTTTGCGCAGGAAGGCGCGAGCGTGGTCGTGGCAGACATCGCGGAACAAGGCGTGCAGGAAACCGCACGTGTGGTCGAGGAAACCGGGAGTCGGGCGCTTGCCGTCGTTTGCGATGTCAGGAAGGCCGATGATGTAAACGCGGTGGTGGACAAAGCCGTCGCCGCCTTCGGTCGCATCGATGTGGCCTTCCACAATGCGGGCGTGGAGCAGCCGTATGGCGCCATTGCCGATGTAACGGAAGACGATTGGGATCGGATCGTTGCTATCAACCTGCGCGGTGTTTTCCTGTGCATGAAGTATGTGGTGCCGGTCATGCTCAAGCAGGGCGGCGGCTCCATTGTGAACACCTCCTCGGGTGCTGGTTTGATTGGTTTTACGGGGCAGGGGGCATATGCGGCAACCAAGTTTGGTGTTATCGGGCTCACCAAATGTGCTGCGCTCGATTATGCGAAAAGCAATATTCGCGTGAACGCTATCTGCCCAGGAATTATCGACACGCCGATGATTCAACGTGTCGCCGCAGGCGCACCCGATGGCTACGCCAGCATGATTGCGCAAGAGCCGATCGGACGTTTAGGTAAGCCTGAGGAGATTGCGTCGGCGGTATTGTGGCTCAGCTCCAGCGATGGCGCTTTTGCGACAGGCCTTGCCATGGTGGTTGATGGCGGACAAACCATTGGCATCAGCGTGAAGTAAGCATTCCGCCATGACAACCTGCTTCGCGCCATGACAAAAGCCTGCTTCGCCGTGTTTACTGTGTTCGCGTGTCTTGCGGGCGGCGCACATGGTCGACAGAACGGAGGGGTTCGCGCGCTCGCTTATGACGCGCAAACTCGCGGGCCGGTTCCGATCCCACCGTCCGAGCGCGGCTTGCAGACCGTTGTCGCCAAGCCGTGGTTCAAGGTGTCCGATGAGGGGATCGTTCTTGAGGGCGCAGCGTTCGAGCGCAATGGCAATCTGCTCTTCTGCGATGTATCCGGCCGGCGTGTGCTGCGCCTCACGCAGGATCTACGCCTCTCCACTGTTGTCTCGTTGAATGATGTCAGTCCAGGAGGCATCGCGATTCACAAGGATGGGCGCATCTTCATCGCTGCCATGAATATCCCAAAGGGCACGGGTTTAATCGCCGCTGTGAAGCCAGACGGAACGGGCATGCAGACGATAGTTCCAGCGACGGCCGGCTATATGCCGAATGATCTGGTCTTCGATGCACACGGCGGTTTTTACTTCAGTGACTTTCGAGGGATCTCGACCGAACCGAAGGGAGGCGCGTACTACGTGTCGCCTGACTCCAAGACGATCACGCCAGTGCTGCCACACCTTGCAATGGCAAACGGGATCGCGCTCAGCCCAGACGGAAAGGAATTGTGGGTCACGGAATTCGCCAGAAACCTCCTGCATCGGGTCGTCCTGGCGTCCCCGACCGATATCGCACCGGTTGGCACAGCGATTCCTTATCATTTCATCGGTCCGGCTCCAGATTCGATGCGCGCCGATAGCGACGGTAACCTCTATGTGGCGATTTACAGCCAAGGCCGCGTGCTGGTGTTCAACAGGAACGGCATCCCTATCGGACAGATACTGTTGCCTGGCAGGGATACAGGGCACAACCTGCAGTCGACCAGTATGGCCATAAGGCCCGGCACGAACGATGTGTACATCGTGACGAGCGACGGCAACGGCGGACAAGGCGCGACCATCTTTCACGCGAAGGTGTTCGCCACGGCCCTGCAGCTCTACTCACACCAGTGAGTTACCACCGCTTGAGGTGCTTAGTACGGCGCCGCCAGCCAATAGATCACCGGTGACGGCGGAGGTAGATCTACACATGGCGACAAGGACGGATCTAGTGGTGACAATAGTGAGTTGTTTGGAAGGAGGAGGGGGAGTTTACGGCTCGGACAGCTGCTAGTGATGTCCGAAGCCCTGCTTTAATTCATTTTGAGATTCGCGAGTATAACCGAGCCACTTCACTCGACAGTGGAGAAGCTCGGCTCCCCGGGTGTTCACCTTCGGGAAAGGGTAGTGCCGCAGCCGCAGTGTCGCTACACCGCAAAAGCATCCAGAGATGAGCCATCTTGTTCAATACCGGCTGTTTGGCAGTGCGCTCGCAGTGGCCAGCGGTGTGCGGGTGAATAGTGGCATTGTGGTGTAATTGCTTCTGCTACTGACTGGCGGACATTTCTCCCAGAGAGATAAATGTCGTTCCTCCATCATCAACCCATCAGAACGCAAAGCTTCAAGCATCACGCGCGCGCTCAACTATGCAGGTGGTCTTCAAGACTGACGAAGTTACTCCGGGTTCGCTGCGAACGATACTGCCTTTTACGGCGCGATGCCTCACCTGGCGCTGGGTATTGGGATGAATAACGCCATCAGCGGTCTGCAAGCCGAGACACCGCTGTTTCAACCGGGATGAGATCGACTGATTTACATCCAGCAGAGCGCGCGGGCCTGCAAGATGATCGAGCCACGTTCTCAATTCCTGAGGTCAGTGACATAAGCGCGCATTTGAAGACCATCAGCAAACTCGGCACTTTCTCCACAGTCGACTTTTCTGCGGAGGGATTCGGTAAACCACGTGAAATCCACGCCGGTGTGGTCGATGGTGCGGATACTTGAAGCAATGGGGCTGAAGCCAATGTAAGGCCGCCTGCTCGACGGGCGCGACGATGTGCCCAGCGCTTGCCGAGCGCATTCGTGCTGAGCCTAGAACTTCTGTGCTACGAAGCTGGATTCCGATTCCATACGTGATTGCAAAGATGATACGGTTAGGCAGCATGATGCAAATCCGTCCTGCAACCATCGTCGGAGTGAAAGAGCCGTCGGTGCCCTATCCGGCGGAAACGCAGCTGATCGCCAACATAGTCACGAGTCCGCACCATCTGTCAGCAACGATGGCGCAGGGTCGCGAGCATCGCATGACCGACCTATTCGGCCGGTTGGCGCCTGGGGCGAGCCTGAAGTCCGCGCGTGCGGAGCTTCGTGGGGTGTACGGAGCCATGACGGCGGCGCATCCAGACGTTTACAAGCCTAAGAATCACTCCAGATCGATGCCCGGCTGTTCCGGGACCGGATCAACGTGGAAGCGATACCACTCTCTGGCTGTTGCTTGGTGCCTCGGGATTGCTGTTCATCATTGCCTGCTCGAACTTTGCAAACCTGATTCTTGCTCGGACGGTGAATCGCGAATCGTAGCAGGCTCTTCGCCCGCACTAGTGCCCAATCGTTGCCGAGCATTCGTAGATCACTGTAGCCTGAGGCCTAGACTTCTGTGTAGAAGCGGAGCCTTGGCCGGCGTATTGGTTGCATCCCGATGGTGACGGTACTGGCGCGTTACGCGTTGCGATTCTCGGTGAAGGCGGCGGATCTGACTGTGGATCTCAGTTTGCTTTGGATGGGTTTGGCGTTGGCGTTGGCAGCGGCGGTGTTTCTTGCCTTTGCTCCCCGCCTGCCTTCCGAAGACAGTTCGCGCGGACCGGCGCTAACCAGCGGAGCCAGCCGGGTCACGGGCAGTAGCCGTCGCCGGATTCGTGTTTTCACCGTCATCCAGATCGCCGCCTCATCCCGACTGCTAGCGAAGTGCGAATGTCTCGATGAGTACATTGTGGTCAAGCAAACCGACAGACGTGCTTCGAAAACGGGACTTTATTGTTGCTGATCTGCCTTTGATTTCCGATGGCCGAACGCCGCAACAGGTAGCCCAGTTCTACCAAGAAGCTCAGCGTAAAGTAAGTGCGTTGCCGGGAGTGGATAGCGCCGCAACTGCAATGGTAGGGCCGTGGCTCGAGAGGCGTCTTCTGAGCTTCACTTTGCAATTCGCAGTCGAGGGCCGGAAAGGCGAAAGCGGCACGGACGACCTACGTGCTCGGTTCCGGTTTGTTTCGCCCGGCTACTTCGCCACTCTAGGGATTCCCATTCTACAGGGGCGTGACTTCACAGAAGCCGATCGGAAGGAATCCGAACTTGTCGTGGTAGTCAGTAAGAGCATCGCGCAGCAGTTGTTCCACGGACAAGACGCGATAGACCGGCACATTATGTGGACGGATCCCCTCATTAAGGTGGCCGGCATCAGCCTAGTGCCCGCCGGATCATCGGTGTTCTGGCCGACGTAGACGACGCCGACATCCTCCCGCAGCGTAACTTAACGATTTATTCAGCCGTTCGCGCAGGGGCCGCTGTACGGAGCGTGCCTGCTGGTGCGTTCGGGCAAGGATCCTACCACCCTGATCCCATCCATCACGAAAACCATTCGAACGGTGGCGGCGACGCAACCCGTGGAGCACGCCAGCACTCTCGAAGGTGTCCGCACGGAAGTGCTGGCGAACAACCGCGTGAATGCCATTGTGTTCGGAGGGTCGCGTTTCTAGCGCTAGAGATTTCGGTGATCGGCATTGCGGGTGTGCTGGCGTTTTCGGTGAGTTGGCGCAGACGAGAGTTTGCCATCCGGCTCGCAGTTGGTGCCCAGCCGCTCCGGATGTTGTCTAACATTCTGATGGACGGGGCAACGACTGATGCGATTGGCATTGCACTCGGCGGACTGGTGGGCTGAAGATAGCCACGCCTGCCCGGCAAGTACGATTCGAAACTTCAGCTTCCTGGCCCGATACCGTTGTTAGGATCGGCAGCGGTCGTGGTCATGTCAGCCCTATTGGCATCGTTGGTGCCGGCGGCGCGTGCTGCGCGAGTTGACACGGTGCAAGCGCTTCGCGCCGAATGAGAAGCCTGCGGAGACGAAATCGATCCGCCCTAACGCTAGAACTCAATCCGAACTGATCCGGCGATCTGCCTCATGCTGCTATGGCACTTTTCGCGCCGGATCACTCCAGATTGAGTTCTAGCGTTAGGCGCGATCCATCAAGACTTCAGCCCAATGACGGTTTGCGCGCGATATATCCATGTGACAACCGAAAGCATGTGAAACGATTTCACTCGTGTGCCAAACGAGAAGCTATCTTCAATCCTCCGAATTGTCGGAGGCGATACTTGGTCAATTTTCGCCTCTCCATTCGAACGCAACTTTTCGATTCGTCGACCGGTTGCCGACAACACATGACCCGTCTTCCTCGCCGAGAGCACGCTTGCCCGCGATGGGTGCTCGGGCTGGATGGAGTCGTGAGCGCGTCGAACCTTTTGGGTCTTCTGGATTGACGCCCGATCAAGTTCGTGAAATACTAAGACCGCTACCCTAGAGATCTCTGTATGAAAGCGCCTAACTCTTCACAATCTGCTCTGGATCTTTTAGTTCTTACCATTTTGAATCGGCGTGGGGCGCTGCATGGCTACGGAATCGCGAATGCGATTCAGGAGTTGTCGGACGAAGCACTGCGAATCGAAGAAGGCTCGATTTATCCAGCGTTGCACCGGATGGAAGAAGCCGGTTGGATTGCGGCTGAGTGGAAGGTCATCGAGAACAGACGCCGGGAGAGGATCTATCGCATATCGCGGGCCGGGAACAAACAGCTTGCGACGGAGACCGAGCGCTGGAGCAACTACTCCGCGGGTGTGGCGCGCGTGCTGCGGCTCGCATAGCCGCTGAAAGGAAGCACTCGTTATGTCTTGGGTTTCGAAATTAAGGAACGCCATATTTGCTAGGCCGCTAGATGACGATCTGGCCGAGGAGATGCGCGATCATCTGGAGCGGCGCGCGTCGCAGTTGCGGGACCAGGGAATGGAGAGCGCGGAAGCCCAGCGACAGGCTGCGCTGATTTTTGGGAATCGGACGCAGATTCGCGAACGAAGCCACGATATTCGCTTGTGGACTGGGCTTGAGATCACGCTGCAAGATTTGCGCTATGCGTGGCGCGGGCTGCGGAAGAGCCCGGCCATGGCGGCGACTGCGATTCTTTCGCTGGCGCTCGCGATTGGGGCGAATACGGCCATCTATTCGATACTGGATGCGGCGATGCTGAGCCCGCTGCCGGTTTCGCAGCTGGATCGACTGATTAGGCTTGCTTCGCCGGGAATCACGCAGCCCGGCGAGGATACGGCCGACGAACGCGAGGCGTTTAGCTATCCGCTGTACGTAGACCTTCGCAAAGCGGCGGGCGACTCCGTTCAGCTTGCGCTGGCTGGTTATGTGAATGGGGTGGACGCTATTGGCTTGGAAAACGCTGCGATCGAGAAATTGAATCAGGCTTACGAGTCAGCCGATTTTATCCAGATGCTTGGAGTTTCGGCGGCGCTTGGGCGGGTGTTGTCGCCGGACGATGACCGCGCGCCGGGATCTCGCCTGTGGTGGTCCTCAGCTACGACTATTGGCGGCGGCGATTCAACGGGAATCCGCACGTCCTTGGCCAGCGTGTTCACATTGACACCTACAGCTCGGCTGGGGGTGGGAGTTACCAGATTGTGGGAGTCGCGGAAAAGGGCTTTTTCGGAGTGGAGCCGGGAAAGTTTGTCGATGTGTGGATGCCGGCGATGCTGTTTAATAAAGAAGCTTTCACAAGCCCGTACTGGGGCTGGTTTCGCATTGTTGGCCGCATGGCTACGGGGGTATCGGCGGGGCAAGTGCAAGCGCGCCTGCAGCCGACGTTTCATCGCTATCAGTTGGCGCTTATTCAGCGCGTGTCTACTATGCCCGCGCCGATTAAAGCACAGTTCCGCGGCGCGAGCCTCCGCGTGCACACAGCAGACGACGGGGTTTCGGATTTTCGCAGAGATTTCTCCAAGCCACTGTGGATTGTGTTTGCTGTAGCGGCGGGAATTTTCATGGTGGCGTGCGCGAACGTTGCCAGTTTGCTGATGGCAAGAGCTACTGCTCGTGCCGGAGAGATGACGTTGAGAATCTCACTCGGAGCGTCACGCGCACGGTTGATTCGCCAACTACTGACAGAGAACCTTGCTGCTGGCTATGTTGGCTGGAGGACTTGGTTGGCTGCTGGCGAGCGTCACGGCACCCGTGCTGGTGAGTTTGTTATCGACGAAAGAGAATCCGGTGCGTTTTGCGCTGGCAATCGATACCCGCGTGCTGTTGTTTTGCGCCGCGGTATCGGCGTTGGCTACGATATTTTTCGGTTTGCTCCCGGCCTGGCACGCGGCCGGCGTACAACCGATCAAGGCTCTGCGCGGCATGACGGGGCAGACGAGCAGACTGCGCATGGGACGGGTGTTCGTTGCTGTGCAGGTGGCCTTTGCATTCTGCCTTGTTGTGGCGGGCGCCGCGTTTCTATTTAGTTTGTGGAATCTGTTTTCGGTCAAGACGGGATTCGACTCCCGTGATGGAACTCGTGTTGACCCTCAGCAATGACCGGCCGCGAACGCAGAAGGAAATGCAACAAGCGGATATGCAGCAACTGCAGGATCAGCTTCGCGGTGCGCCCGGTGTTTCAGGAGTGGCGACAGCGCCGTGGGCGATCTTCGAAGGCAGTAGCTGGACGGAGCAGGTGTTTGTGCCGGGCAATGGTCCGTCGGACCGCGAAGAGATCTTCTACGGTGTGTCGCCGGGGTACTTTGCTACCTGCGAACGCCGCTACTCGAAGGTCTCGACTTTGGTAGACAAGACAGGCCGAACTGCATCCGATGCAGACGATTGAAAACGTGGCATTTGCGCAGCGTTATCTGGGCGGAGCGAACGCGATTGGGAAGTTTTTCGAACGGGCCGAAGACAAGAAGCGCGTGCGGCAGCAAGTTATCGGCTTAGTGGCGAATGCGCACTATGGGAGCTTGCGAATGGGGGCCGAGCCGATTGTTTATCTGCCGACGGAGGGCGCGAGTTTCTTCGCGCTGTATGTGCGATCACCGCTGGATGCGGGCTCAGTGGCGCGGCTGGTGGAAAATGCAGCGAAAACGGCCGGGCCGGGATTGCGCGTGCGGAAGATTACGACGCTGAATACGCTGGTGGGGAATACGATTCTAAAGGAGAAGTTACTAGCGTCCATCGGGGGGACGTTTGCGTTTCTCGGGCTGGTGCTAGCGGCGATTGGCTTATTTGGATTGCTGAACTACTCGGTGGCGCGGCGAACGAAGGAGATGGGAATTCGCGCCGCGTTAGGCGCGCAGCGAGCAGAACTGGTGCTACTGGTGATGAGAGACCTAACCGGGATGGTTGGGAGCGGGTTGATTGCGGGCTTGGTGGGTTCGCTCGCGGTTCTAGTGACGGTACGTTCATTACTGTTTGGGATCAAGGCTGCGGACCCGCTGGTTCTGGTGACCGCCACGATGGTGTTTATCATCGCGGCCATCACCGCGGCGGGTTTTCCGGCCGGGCGCGCGGCCAGCGTAGATCCAATGGTGGCGTTAAGACAGGAATAGAGACTCGCTCCGTTCCGAACTAAGCAGCGACGGTTGAAGCTCGCGCGTTGAACACCAATTGCGATAAGGTTCTTGTATACGCCTTGCGTATGATGCTGGAGAGCATAATGGCTCCGTGGAACTTTCGGTTGCCGCCGACTAGAAACAATTGGTGGGTTGCCGATCAGGTTGGACAGCATTACATAAACACATGGCAGTTTGAACGAAGCCGCCGCGCGGCGGCTTCGTTCTGACGGCGAAGGGTAGAACTTTCTTTGTATCCTGGCTGAGCGGCGCAGGAGGCCGAGACCCCGACCGAAGAAGAAACCGCCCAAGCGAGTTCTTAGTCCATCTCGAACAAACGAAGTCTGCAGTAATCAACGGCCTGACCTCAAAATGGGCAGCGGACGTAGGAGCACGCAATCACCGAATTGGTTGATTGCTATTGTTCTGAATCCGGCTCGCATTTGATCGCCCACAGTTGCGCTGAGGTATCCGATCTACCTTGAGCAACGCTTACTGGCGCCAACTATAACGAACCTTCGGTTGGCGGCGGTTCGGCGCGTGGCTTAAGAGGCGCTGATTCGAGTATCACGCGCTAGCCAGGTGTGCGACGTACTCGATGGGACTGCCACAACCGTCCACCTTCGCGCCCAGCCGTTGCAACGCGTCTATGGCGAGCATCCGCCTATGGGCATTGAAGGTAATCACGTCCGCGAACATACCTCCGAACGTAAAGGTCTCCGGCGGCTCGCACAGCGCATCGACAAAGCTGTCCTCCCAGGCGCTTCGATTACGCACATCCGTGAGTACGCTGTGAAACGCTGCATCCGCTTTCTCCATACGCGCCAGCATGGCGGAAGGAGTTCGATCTTCCGGCGGCGCACTGTCCAATAAGGGCATGCTGCCGCCTGTAAGCGCCGCGGCCCAAACTTCCTTGGTTTGCACCATTCGATCGAGAATCTGGCGTAGGCACTGATCGGGGGCATCCCACGGAAAAATTTTCATTTGGTTTTTCAAGGGGCGGTCAAGCTGTTCGTCCTTCAGTGTCTTCGCGAGCTCAAGAAGACGCCGCGTGTGCCAGGACTCCTGGCCGGAGAAAATATCAAAGAGATCCATGAATCGATCAGCTCCTTTCGTGTGATCCGATAAGTGGCAAGTACTCCGACGGCGGGTGAGTCAGGATTTGAAATGATATCCTCCAGGGTGCCATGAAGCCCCACCTGCATTCACCAGCGGTCCACCACCACGCCCACAAGTCTCCTCCTTATGTGGATGCCTTTATCCAGAGAGCCCTACCTGCGGCTAAACAAGTCAAAGTGAAATGGGGTATTCCCATCGCAGTTCTGATAGCGCAATCGGCCCAGGAGACCGGCTGGGGACAGCACGTAGTGAACAACGCCTATTTCGGCATCAAAGGAAGAGCGCCGGACGGTAACTCGGTGAATTTCGGAACAACAGAAGTAATCAACGGGAAGGTCATTCATGAAAAGGATACGTTCCGCGCGTATAAAGACTTCGTTGATTCAGCCGATGACTACGGACGCTTTCTAAGTCAGAATGCGCGATACCGGAGCGCCTTCATTTACAAGAACGATCCTGAGAAGTTTGTGCAGGAAATGGCGAAAGCAGGATACGCAACTGATCCGAATTATGCCAAGTCGCTTATCAGCATCATTCACTCACACAAGCTCGCGCAATATGACAAATAGATATTTGTTGCTCCGGCTTCTGCTGATCTTCGGAGTTGTAGCAATTACCTTCATGAGCGAGGCCTGCGCCGCGGGACCAAGCCGGGCCCCGGCTGCAAAGACCGACCAGGCGGGAAATGAATCGGCCACTAACGCTTCGACCGGGGTCACTCAGCAGGATTCACAAAGCGCGGAAGATCGTACGCTAATTGCGGTAAGCAAGGCTATCCGGCGGGCCAAACTGACTGACCGGCCCGATGAATGTCTCGCGTATCGCTTCGACGATAAGAGCTCGGAGGACGCGTACGTGGTGGAAGTTAGAGAGAATCATCGGCACGCAAGCTGTGGCGGCGACCCGCAGACACAGCCGCGATTGTTCACCGTCCGGGTGAATAAAAAAACGCAGGCTATGTCGACCGATGCGGGTTCTCCGGGACAGTTCCACCCGCTCGAGAAGTAGGCTGAGCGGATGAGTCGCGGGCGGGGCGCTGCTTGGCGGCGGCGAGATGGAGATGCGGCTTGAGGGTACGATCTACTCGCACCTAAGCGCCATCATCGGATCGATTTTCGTTGCGCGCCGAGCAGGGAGAAATCCCCCGACCAAGGCGACCGCAATCATTGCTGCGAGCGCGAGGCCAAGGGCCACTGGATCGTACGATTTCACTCCGAACAATTGGCTCTCGACCAAGCGGCTGGCGGCCAGGGCCAAAGCCAGTCCCAAGGCAACCCCGATCAGAGCCAATCGTATAGTCTCGCGGAGCACCATGCGAAGAACATCCGTGCGCCTGGCGCCCAAAGCCATGCGGATGCCGAATTCGTTAGTACGCCGCGCCACGCCGTATGACACCACACCATAGATTCCGATACACGCCAGAAAAGCCGCGAGCGCGCCGAAGAAAACAGAAAGTTGCGCTACCAAACGCTGATTCAGGGCCGAGTCGTCCACTAGCTGGGCGAGTGTCGCAACGTCGCCCACGGGCAGATTGGGATCGACCGCCCCAACCGCTCTTCGAATCTCCGACGCCGCAGTTCGGGGATCGCCCGCGTAGCGCGCCACAAAATTGTACAGAAACATTCCGTGTTGCGAGTGCGGGTAGAAGGCCGCCGGCCGCGGTCTTTCTTTCAGACTCATGTATTTTGCGTCTTTAGTCACTCCAATCACTTCGATGTTCTGCCACTCTGGGCTATCGCCTACACTGAACGTGCGGCCAATTGGTGAATTGCCGGGAAAGTATGTACGGGCCATAGTCTCATTGATTACGGCCACTTTCTGAGAGCTCGCATTATCACGCTCGGTGAGAGCACGGCCGAGGACGATCGGCATTTTCAGCACCGCAAAATAATGAGACCCAACAATGTCGTGGTAAACCTCGGGGTCCTTTTCGGATCTCGGCCGGGCGGGGACGGTAACAGGGTCCGTCCATCCGCCGCCAAAGAGCGTAAATACAAAACTGACGTCGTGGATGCCGGGAAACGAGCCGACCCGTTCCTCGACGCGCTCCATCATGGTCTCCAGCCGCGCATCCACCTTGTAACCTGCTGCGCCCGGGTCAATTCCCATCACGAGAACATTCTGCTTATCAAAACCGGTGTTCTCATTCATCAGGTTCAGCAGGCTGCGCAGAAACAGTCCCGCGCCTGCGAGGAGCATGAGCGATAACGCGACTTGCCCAACGATGAGACTACGCGAAAGCCGGTTGCGCGCCGGGGCCGCAACCGCGCCACGGCCTTCCTTCAGTGAGGGAGAAAGCTCCAGACGAGTCGCATAGAAGGCCGGCGCCGTTCCGAAGAAAAGTACGGTAAGCAATGCTATGGCCAGCGTAAAACCGAGCACTTGCGCGTCGGGAGTAACGCGAATCGAAAGAGGCTGAGATTCCGGAGACACCATGGCCAGCAATAAACGGCTGCCACCCCATGCGAACACCGCGCCTAAGATCGTTCCGATCAATCCGAGCAGCCCGCTCTCGACTAACAACTGACGCATAAGCCGCGAACGATCCGCGCCGATAGACATGCGGACGGCCATTTCGCGGTTCCGCGCGGCAGCCCGGGCCAGCAGCAGATTTGCGACGTTGGCGCACGCAATCAAGAGCACCAGCCCGACCACGGCCATCAGGATTCTCAGAGGAGAAGAAAACTGGATCCGCAGTTGGGAAAGGCCCGTCGCTGCCGGCGTCAACTCAATCCGCGCTCGCTGGATATCGTCGAGCTGCTTTTTCGAGGGCGTTGGCCCGGCATACTCATGCAGGATCTGTTTGAACAGCAAGTTGGTGTTGGCGCTGGCCTGCCTCAAATCAACGCCGGTCTTGCGCCGGGCAATGATATAGAGCGATTGAAACAAATTCTTCTCTAATCCGTTCCAGCCCGGAGAGATCTCTTTTTCCATTTCCAGAGGGATCCACAGGTCCGGCGACTGCCCTACCGTTGTTCCAAAAAACTCCGGTGGAGCTACTCCGATAATGCTGTAAACAGTGGAGCCGATCGTGACGGTCGTGCCCAGAACCGCTGCGCTCCTGGCCAAGCGACGCTGCCACCACGAATAGCTTGCGACGGCAACAGGATTCGCGCCCGGAGTTTGGTCGTCGGCATCCGTCAAGGCACGACCCTCGATTGGGTTCACGCCTAGTGTGTGGAAGTACGTTCCGGAAACCAACTCCACGTCGATTTTTTCCAGCTCCGCCCTGCTAGCGACGCGGCCATGGCTTCTGAACAGGATGCTACTAACTGCTGTAACATCCGTGAAGACCTTGTTCTTCTGCCGGAACTCGCGATAGAACGGGTAAGAGAAGAGCTGCCAGCTTCGATCCGGCAGAGTATCTTGATCGCCCACCCATTGGCCTGCGCCGAAAAGTACCAACTGCTCGGGGTGGCGCACGGGCAAATCGCGAAGGAAGATTGCGTTCAGCAAGCTGAAGATTGCCGTGTTCGCGCCGATGCCCAGCGCCAGCGTGAGGATGGCGACGATGCTTGATCCCGGACTCTTTGACAGCATGCGCAGACCGAAGCGAACATCACGTAGAAGATCCCATAGAAACCAGCGGCCCGATTCAAAGAATCGTTCCTGCGCGCGCGTCTGATTGCCGAACGCGCGCCGTGCAGCCGCGCACGCGTCTTCATCGCTCAGCCCATGCTCTTTGAAGCGATCCGCTTCTAGCTGTAAGTGCGCCTCGATCTCGGCGCCGAAATCGGCAGGCTTCCGGCGCTGCCAGAACATATTCGTCAGCCTTCCTCAGCTTCTGGCCCGAGAATGCGGCCAATTGCCGATGCGAATCGCCTCCATTTGGTTGTTTCCTTCACAAGCTGCTTACGGCCCGCTCTGGTGAGTTTGTAGAAACGCGCTTTACGATTGTTTGCGGAGGTTCCCCACTCTGCCTCGATCCAGCCCCTCGCTTCTAATCGTTGCAGCGCTGGATATAACGCGCCATGCTCTACCAGCAATTCATCTTGAGAAGTCTCCTGAATGGCGCGCCCAATTCCTTGCCCGTGTTGCGGGCCGAAGATCAGCGTTCGGAGAATGAGCAGGTCGAGCGTGCCTTGGAGCAGTTCGAGCCGTTCTCGTTCTTCTCGGGTAGACACTTTACCCGAGTATAGGCGTGCTTTAGCTTAAATGTCAACGGCAGGTTATCCACACCTTGTGCTTAAATTTGTAGTCATGAGTGCGGCTCGTCTGATCTTTTTGCTCGCTTTTCTTACCGGGAGCATTGCGTGGTCTGAGAGCACTCCTCGCGAAGCTCTGTTGGTGCTGTCGAAGGGCGATCACACTCTTGCCATCGTGGACCCTTCGGCCCTGAAAGTTATCGCGAAAGCTCCGGTCGGAGAAGATCCTCACGAAGTGATAGCATCCACCGACGGGAAATTCGCTTATGTCTCCAACTATGGAGGCGGCGCCTACAACACGCTTGCCGTGATCGACCTGATCAATCAGAAGCCGCTACCGTCGATAGATCTCGGTCCATTGCGCGGTCCTCATGGCCTGGTATTCGTGGGAGGGAAAACGTGGTTTACGGCTGAAGCGGCGAAAGCCATTGGACGCTATGATCCCGCGAAGAAAGCCGTTGATTGGATTCTGGGAACGGGACAGGACAGAACGCACATGATATTCGTTTCCGAAGACATGAAGCGGATCTTTACTACGAACGTCAGTTCCGCGACCGTCAGCATCATTGAAAAGAGCAGCCGTAGTGGGTTCGGTGGCCCTCCTCCTGGACCGGGGCCCTCTGGCAATTCCGGAGGCCCGGGTGGTCCGCCGCCCGGTGGACGTAGAGGCCCGATGGGACCTCCCGGTGGCAACTGGGAAGAAACTGTAGTTCCTGTCGGCAGGGGCGCTGAAGGATTCGATGTAGTTCCGAACGGTAACGAACTGTGCGCGGCGAATGCGCAGGATGGCACCGTGTCAATCATCGATCTGACGGCCAAGAAGGTGACTGAAACCCTTCAGGCGAATGTTCCAGGCGCAAACCGTCTGAAGTTTACTCCGGATGGCAAGCTCGTGCTCATCTCTTCACTCAGTGGTTCCCGCCTGGCGGTTCTGGATTCTGCGACTCATAAAGAGGTGACACGCATTGATATCGGACACGGCGCAGCTGGTATTCAGACGCAACCGGACGGCTCTCGTGCCTATGTAGCATGTACCGGCGGCAACTATGTCGCTGTGATCGATCTAAAAACTCTCGAGATCGCCGGCCGGATCGATGCCGGTCCCGAACCGGACGGACTTGCCTGGTCAGTCCGGCGCTGAATTTCCGGGCGAGTTCTCATGCGGCTTTGGCCAGTCCTGCTAAAATCGCGGCAGCGCACAAACCGTGAAGGCGCGCCGCGAAGGTGAATGATGAAAAACTCCACTGAAAGTTATCCGCAGCCAGCATCCGGTCTCTTGCTTGGATCTGAGCCGCTCGAAGGCATACAGCACCGTTACGAATTGAAGAAGAACAGCGACAGTAAAGATAAGGACGACTCTCTGGACAAAACCGACGCCGGGGACGACGATTCGAGTGATCAGGATGATTCGAGCGACAAGCTCGACTCGGGGGACAAAGCAGACAAGAAAGACACGGGAGACGACGACGGCAAGGACTAGGATTTAACCTCCTGAACAAATCCGATCGAATCCCTTGAAACATGGCGCCTCGCGATCTTGCGGAGCTTCTTGCGCCATTCGATGTCGAAGCTTTTCTCCAAAACTACTGGGGTCAGAATTTCCAGCATCTCTCGGGGACGCCTGGAAGATTTTCCGGGCTGCTGCCCTGGTCCGTCTTAAATCAGGTTCTGCGGCAGCACCGGCTGGATTCGCCCAGGGTCCGGCTGATCCGGGAAGGCGAGCCTATCCCTACAAACTCTTTTCTTTCTTATCAGACGAGCCGGCGAAAGACTCAAATTCCGCGACTTCGGGCCGCTGAAATGACCCGCGAGCTGAGGCACGGCGCAACGCTGGTCCTGGATGCCGTGGATGAGATTCATGAGCCGATTACTGCGTTGGCGGAAGGTCTGGAACGTCTCTTTCGCGTGCGCATCCAGGTGAACGCGTATGCAGGCTGGCGAACGTCCCATGGGTTCGATCTGCATTGGGACGATCACGACGTATTTATTGTCCAGGTTGCCGGAAGGAAACAGTGGAAAGTCTACGGAATGACCCGTAAGTATCCACTGCCGAAAGATGTTGCGCCCGATTTAGTTCCGCCGGAATCTGCGTTGTGGGAAGGCCTGCTCGAAGACGGCGATCTCCTCTACATTCCGCGCGGGTGGTGGCATGTTGCTACTCCGCTCGATGAGCCGACCTTGCACCTCACAATTGGGGTACACAATCCGACCGGAGCGGATTTGCTGACCTGGTTCGTGGACCGCCTGCGGATCAGCGAAGATGTGCGCCGGGATCTGCCGCGATTCGCTTCGGCCGGTGAGCAATCCGCGTTGCTCAATCGCATCCGCGAGAAATTCCTGGAAGAGTGGCGTCCCGATTTGCTGCGGCTCTATCTGGAGGACATGGATGCAAAGGCGGAACCGCGCCCACGTTTCAGCCTGCCGTGGGGCGGCAGCCGGGATTCGCTTCCGCCGGTTGACTTTTCATTTCACTTGAAATGGAATGCGCCTCGCCCCATCACTCTAAAGAGCAACGGGGATCATGAATTTGAAGTCGTTTGTAAGGGACGGAGATGGCGATTTGCGGAAGCCGCGCGCCCCATTCTTGAGTTACTAGGTCACAAAACTTTCTGCTCGGACGCGGAGGTGTACGGCGTGGTTTCCGATGCCCTGAACGCCCAAACCGTACGGGCCTTTCTCGGGGAACTTGTAAGCAGCGGCTTGGCCGTTATCGTGGACGATCCGGCATCAGAGTAATGAATCGCTTCTTCTGTTCTTTGTTGTCGCAGGAGAATCGCGAGCAGATCTATGGCACTGCGCCTCTAATTGCGAAGTGGTTCCTGCTCGAATATCCGGCTGCCTGGAGAACTCGGGCCATCGAGAAAAGTAATATCCCGGATAGGGTAAAAGACCATTTTTCTGAGTACGCTGCGGCTGTTCCAAATAGCCGCCAGATTCTGATCCGGCAAAACCATAAATTGCGTGATGGATGCCTGCGATGTTTTGTCGTGAATTGCCGGGAAAAAGGGTCGGGGGCAAGCCGGCTCGAGCTGGCAAGCTTTGACGAGCTCGCTGATTCAAATTTGGCGATGTTGGAGAATCGCGCCGATGCTCGGTTGCTGGATGAGCCCTTGTTCTTGGTTTGCACGCATGGCACGCATGACAAGTGCTGCGCGAAATTCGGTCTGCCCGTATACCGGGCGCTGCGCCACGAAGCCGGAGAGCAAGCCTGGCAATGTTCGCATATCGGTGGCGATCGATTTGCTGCAAACGTGATTTGCTTCCCGCATGGAATCTATTACGGGCACGTCACTCCTGAGGATGTCGGGCCGATTCTAGACACGTATCGCCGGGGTGAGATCTATTTGAAAAACTATCGCGGGCGGTGCTGTTATCCGCGCGTGGCTCAGATCGCTGAATATTTCATTCGCTCCGAATCGGGAGCGCTGAAGATCGACGAGCTTCAATTTCTTGGGAGCGGGCAAACAGAAGCTGGAACCTGGCGGGCGCGGTTCCGAGGACGAGGCGGGAACATTCACGACGTCGAGTTCCGTATTAGGGAACGGCAATTCTATGCATATCGCACGTGTGGCTCGGAAACGCCAAAACCAATCTCCAGGTATGAGCTGTGCAATTACTCGGTGAACGGGCCGCAAGCTTGAGGGCCAAGAAGTAAGAGCCGGGTGGAATGCAGGCGATTTAGTCAGCGGCTACTTAAGGACACGAAAGCGTACTTCGGCGTCATCTTCTCTGGAAAGTGCAGGACCCTCCGTCATACCTGCTGTCAGCCGTTCGCGTCGCGCGGGCACTTCAAGCGCCGGCAAAGGCTTGGCCTGGAACAAGCGCCGAGTGGGTTTCGCAAGCAAGCGCGCCCAGAAACGCGCTCTACTCTGTCTTGCGCTGTCGGTTGCAATTCCGGTACCGGCGTACATCTGCCGGTAGAGCTTGGAGACGAAGAGGAACGCCAGGCGCGCCCGGATGGATGACACACAGCGAGATCGTTTCCAGATGGAAGCGACGCTGTAAAAAGTGTCCCAGACATGCTGCGTGCGTTCGCGTATTTCGTCGGACCCCATAGAAGGATGCGGCGTAAACATCTTGGGTCTCTGTGCGGCAGGAATGAGCCAGTACCGCGTCAGCGGAATACCATTGACGTTCGCACCACCGTCTTGTTCTCTCTTCTCCCAACGATCGAAATCCACAGTTCCGGGAAAGGGTGTTAGCATGACGAACTGCGCGAACGTGATGCCGGCCCGCTGAGCGAGCTCCGCTGTCGCGTCGAATGTCTCCGGCCGATCCGTAGGCAAGCCGAAGATGAACGAACCGAGAACATGCACGCCGTGCTCCCGGAAGGTCTGAAGCCGCTGAACGAGACTCTCGCCAGAGCAGTTGAAGTCCTTGAAGACGGCTTTGAGCCCCTCGGGAGTAACGGCTTCTACTCCCACCAATGCGCCTTTAATCCGAGCCTTCCGCATGGCTTCCAAAAACTCGGGATCTTCCGCTGCCTCCATCGTGATCTGTGTATAGAAGACCATGTCAGAGGGAAGTTCGGCCAGCCGTGCCATGAGCGCGAATCTTTCGTCGCGAATCGAGCGGAGTTCATTCAGCTTTTGCTGGTTGTTCTGCCGTTCGGCCAAACGCAGGTCGGTCAATGTAACCGGGTAAAAGTTGTCATCGGCCAACGCGATGAAGCGGAAGCCCTTGCGTCGGAGTTGTACGATTTCTCCTATCACGCCGTCAGACCCGCGCTGCCTTGGACGCTGGCCATCGGTGCGCCAAACGGAGCAGAATGAGCAGTGTTTTGGACACCCGCGGAGGGTCTGAACGGAAGCCCACATGTAGCTATTGTCCGGAAGCAGGTCCCAACGGGCAGGCAGAAAGCGGTCGGGTTCGATCCTTCCGCCGTTATAGATCGAAGCCGGCTCAGCGTTTGCGCAATCATTCAAGACTTGCGCCCAAACGACATCGCCGTCGCCCTTGACTACCGAATGAGCGGCTCCTAACTCTAGAGCTTCTTCAGGATAGAGAGTGGCGTGTATTCCGCCGAAAACTACCCACGCGCCGCGATCCCGGACCTTTCTGCCGATCTCATAACCGCGAAGAGCATTTCCTGTGTGGATGCCGATTCCGACCACGTCGCCAGGTTCGACCTGTGTGGGATCCAGTTGCTCCAGGGTCTCATCGCAGATCCGGGCATCTCCGAAAGATTCCGGAGTAGCGGCTGCAAGCACATACAGCCAGCGGGGAGTGATTACTGCTGTCCCGAAGGATTTATCACTTGGATTAACAAGATGAACGTTCAATGACGGTTGGCCTTTACACTTTTCAAGCAACACGAAGGCTGCATCTGGGGGAGTTCCTGAATGGGGTCATTCGTCGTGGTTGCGGCGTCGAGCACGCTCGGACGAATCCACGTCCATTGTATGCTGCGTTCTGACGAATCCATTTGAGACCGGTTTGAGGAGAATGCAGACATCGATCCGTTTACCTCTGCATTTCGAGGGCCACGGAACGCGTTCACAGTGTCGTAAGCGAGCGAGATGGGATTCGTCCGAATCAAGTCATTCCTCAGTGCTACCAGCGCGGACCGTGTTCGACTGCGCGCGCGGGATTTGGCGGATTCAACCGGCATTGATCGCGGGCTCCGGCAGTCGTTCATGCGAATAACGGCAACCCTTCCATCTGTCCTGATGTAACTGCCTTGCCCGGCGCCATCAGAGGAGTCCCGCGTCATCAGAGTGGCGGCGTCCACGCACCCTGTGAAAGCGAGGTCATTTAATACCTTGGCCCGTTCGTTGTCGATTAGCGGATCCGTAGCATGCGTCAGGTGCATTCGCCTGAATTTATAACCCACGTCCTCGGTTGCCGCGCTGAGCCAGGTGTTTTCCTGCGCTTGCTTCCACAAGCGGACGTGATGACGTTTGGAAAACGTGTCGAGGCTTTTTTGATACTCAGCATCAGTGGTCCTGCCGTTGAAGGTCAATCTGCCCATAGGCGCCATGCTGTAGCCCATGCGCTGCACCATGCAGTGATACATGCGGTAGATGGATCTCATCGACCTGGGTTGTGCGCCGAACCATCCTGCTGCCTGGAACGCCCGATCGATCGAGTCGCGACTTCCGAGAAATAAAATGTTAATCAGATCCGACGGATGATTGCCTCCGGTGTCGGTCCGCTGCTCGGGAAGTCCCGCAAGTATTCGGTGTACATCGGCCATCTCCGCTACCGAGAATGACACAATCTCATGTGCCGGATCGCCTGGAGCGGGAATGTCGGCGTTAGCGGTGAGTTGGAGAATAATCTCGGTGCCGGCAGGGAAATAGATCTCCGGATCTGGAGACCTGGCGATTAGAGATTTGACTCCTAACAAAGGCGCTCCAAATCCCGGATTGATACACAACAGCGGAAGCACGTAAAACGCAGCGCCTGACGACAAATTTGCCGTCGGATAGATGCCGCCTATCATTCCTTGCCCGTCCACCCGTTCCTTTGCTGTTTCCACCTGCACGACGCGCGTCTGAACTGGAATGGGCGCACCTCCGGCCCACTGCACGAAGTCAAAACGGTATTCGATACCAGATGTGAGGTGCTTCAGCCCTAACCCAAGCCGCTCCACTTTTTGGACCACTCCGGAGACGATCGCTCCTTGCGGCATTAAGAGCCGCCCGTGCCTGAATACTGGCGCGATGACGGTGGCTTGAAGATGATCGCCTGGACGCGAGATTCGAGAGCCGGTGGTCACAGACAAACGGGCCTCTATGAATGTACCAGCGGGTAGAATTTCCGCAGCTCTGGAAACAGGAATGAGAATGAATGTGGCGGCTAGCATCAGCAGCGTGGCCGGGTTTCTCAGCATGAGGTAAATGGTTTGGCGGGCGTGGCGGGATCCCGTTCGGGACCGTTAGAAGAATAACAGTTTTGGGCGGCCAAGTCTAGGCATCTCCCTAAGTCTAAGTATCCTAAGGATAGATGCAAGGGTTAGCTGAACGCGATACCCTAGCCGGCGCTGTGACGGAAGCACTGCAGAAAGTCTTCCACTTCCACCGTGCTGCCAACCACCAGGGGCGTGCGTTGATGGATCTCCTGGGGTTCGATTTCTGTGATCCGGCGCTCTCCGTCTGTTGCCAGTCCTCCCGCCTGCTCTGCAATAAATGCAAGGGGATTGGCCTCATACAGCAGCCTCAACTTGCCATTCGGATAACCTTTGGTCGGCGGATATATAAAGACTCCGCCCTTGAGAATCGTCCGATGGAAATCCGCCACCAGCGAACCGACATACCGGGAGCTATATTCGCGCCCTAAAGCGCCTGTGCGGAGACGTGTCAGGTACTCCTGATACGCGTTTGGAAAAGTGTGTGCCTGAGCTTCATTGACCGAATACATATTGCCTTGCTGAGGCATGCGCAGGTTCTCGTGACTGAGAACGTACGCGCCCACGGCCGGGTCCAGCGTAAACCCGAAGACGCCTTTCCCAGCCGTGTACACCAGGATTGTTGACGATCCGTAAACCACATAGCCGGCCGCCACCTGCTTCGAGCCGGGCTGCAGAACCGCGGATCGTATATCGCCGTCGGTTTTGGCTGGTCCCCGAAAAATGGAGAAGATCGTCCCGACGCTCACGTTCACGTCGATGTTAGAAGAGCCATCCAGCGGATCGAAAAATATGACGTATTTGCCGGTTTCCGGCGCGCGGTCGAACGTCACCGGCTCTTCGTTTTCTTCGGAAACGAGCACGGCGACGCTGTCTCTCAGGCTCAAACAGTGAAGCAGCGCCTGATTTGCGTAGACGTCGAGTTTCTGCTGTGTCTCACCTTGAACGTTCGTCTCGCCGGCGCTGCCCAAAACGTCCAGCAGCCCGGCCTGGCGGATCTTCGCCTGGATCATCTTCGTCGCCAAAGTGATCCCGGAAAGCAGCCAGGAAAAGGTGCCGCCTGCATCTGGAAAATGCGCTTCCTGCTGCTCGAGAATATGCTGCTGCGCGGTGATGAGGATTTGTCTATCGACGTTCGATGCCAAGGCGGATGCTATCACAGAGTGGGAATGCATGTCAGAGCGCTTTCGCGGGTTCTATACGCCGTCACGATTTTTGTAAGCGCGTTCCTGTTGTTCTCATTGGAGCCGCTGATTGCGAAAAGAATTCTGCCCTGGTTTGGGGGATCGGCCGCAGTCTGGTCCACTTGTCTGGTCTTCTATCAAACCGCCTTGCTGGCGGGGTATGTCTACGCGCGCTTGATCACGCGATTACCAGCGCGGATTCAAGCCATCATTCATATCGCTGTTCTGGCCAGCTCTCTGGCACTGCTGCCGATTGGTCCGTCAGCGCGCTGGAAACCCAGCCCGATGGAAGATCCGTCCTGGCTGATCCTGGCCATGCTTACCGTCAGTATCGGCGTGCCTTTTGCCGCTCTCTCGGCGACCAGCCCCCTTTTGCAGGATTGGCTCGCGCGATCGGGATATTCGACTCCGTACCGGCTTTTCGCGGTGTCGAATTCTGCGTCTCTTGCGGCGCTACTCGCTTATCCGCTGCTGATCGAACCGGCTCTACGAACTTCTCAACAGAGCGTCTGCTGGTCCGTGGTCTACGCGGTCTTCGCGGCGCTATGCGCGATTGCAGCGTTGCAAAGCCGCCTCGGAGAAAGCCAGGACGCGCGCCTTTCAATTTCTGACGAACCGGCGAGACTCCCTCAGAGAGGCTACTGGTTTGCGCTCGCCGCCTGCGGATCGATGCTGTTGCTTTCCATTACCAATCACATCTCGCAGAACGTCGCGGCTGTCCCACTGCTGTGGGTGCTTCCGCTCGCGATTTATCTGCTGACGTTCATTCTGACTTTTGGGGGGCGCACCATCTACACCCGCGGTCTCTGGCTTCGTTTACTCGCGTTCGCTCTGGGCATTCTGGGATACGCGATCTACAACGTCAGCGCGGTGGAACCTATTCAGGTCAGTTTGCCGGTTGCGCTCGCCGGCCTTTTTGTCTGCTGCATGTTCTGTCATGGTGAGCTCAATCGGCTGCGGCCGCACGCATCAGACCTCACTGGTTTTTATTTGATGGTCGCTGCCGGAGGCGCAGCGGGCGCGATCTTTGTCGGCCTGATCGCGCCTCGAATCTTTACCAACATCTATGAACTGCCGCTCACCCTCGCGGTTACCGCTGCTCTCGCGTTGCTGCTTAACTGGCGCGAGGGTGCGTGGCCGGTGAGATTGCTTTGGATTGCGGTCGCCGGCTGCATGATGTTCGTGTTTGGTGAAAACGTGAAGTCGTACGGCGAGAACACACTGGCGATGCGCCGCAGTTTCTACGGCTCTCTACGAGTTGTCGAGTCGGCGCGCGCCGGTCCGGAGCAGACTCGAACGCTATATCACGGCACCATCGAACATGGCGCGCAGTTCCTGTGGCCGCCGGGGCGTTTTCGCCCGACCACTTACTATGGACCGGACTCTGGTGTCGGAATTGTGCTGCGTGACTGCTTTCCGGGCCCGAAACGCGTCGGGATCGTGGGATTAGGTGTCGGGACGGTCGCAGCCTACGCCAAGTCCGGCGATACGTTCCGCTTCTACGAGATCAACCGGCAGGTCATTGATATCGCCAAGTCTCTGTTCTTCTATTTGCGTGAGGCGCATGGGGACATGCAGATGGTGGAGGGTGATGCCCGCCTCTCGCTCGAGCGAGAAACCGGATCGGCATTTGACGTTTTGGTATTGGATGCGTTCTCAGGCGACGCAATCCCGGTCCATCTGCTCACGAAAGAAGCCGTCGAACTTTATTTAACGCGCCTGAATCGCGACGGCGTGCTTGCGTTTCACGTGTCGAATAACTATCTGGATCTCGCACCCGTGGTTCGCCAGCTCGCGGAGACAATTGGGTGTCCGGCCGTCCTGGTCAGGAGTCATGAGAACGATGATGAACTGGTTTTGCCGGCGGATTGGGTGCTCGTCACGAATAACAGCACAGTTCTCGAGAATCCAGCTGTGAGGGTGCATTCTGAACCGATCGCATCACGACAAGGCCTACGTCTGTGGACGGATGACTACAACAACTTGTTGCAGATCCTCAAAACACCGCAGTTTCATTAGAACGCCGGCCACGCGGCGGGTGCTATAGTACGAAATCCGTGTTTACAAGATTTAGGATTTCCATATTGGCTTTATCAGCATTGCTTACGGGGTCTGGCTTGCCAGCCCAAACGGATTTAGCGCCGCCGGTCGCGCCACGGATGGATCACCGCGAGGTGCGGCACGGAGCTACGGTTGTAGACGATTACTACTGGCTGCGCGAGAAATCGAATCCGGAAGTAATCAAGTATCTCGAAGCAGAGAATGTTTACACAGAAGCTGAGACGAAGCATCTCAAGCCGTTTCAAGATGTGCTCTACAAAGAGATGCTGGGACACATCAAGCAGACCGATCTCAGCGTGCCGGTTCGGCGCGGCGCTTATCTTTATTACTCGCGAACGGAAGAAGGAAAGCAGTACCCGATTCAATGCCGCCGAAAGGGGAGCATGGAAAATGCCGAAGAGGTTCTGCTGGACTTAAACGAACTCGCGAACGGGCACAGGTTCGTGGGCTTGGGCGCATTTTCGGTGAGTGATGACCAGAATTTACTGGCGTACACCGTCGATTACAGCGGTTTTCGGCAGTATGCGCTTCAAGTTAAAGATCTGCGCACCGGACATACACTGCCGGATACCACTGAGCGGGTGACCTCCGTTGAATGGGCGGCGGACAACAAAACTCTTTTCATGACGACCGAGGACGCAGTGACCAAGCGGTCGGATAAGTTGTGGCGTCATGTCCTCGGCGCCGCGAGTTTCGACCCGCTGTATGAAGAAAAAGACGAACTCTATGACATAGGGATCGAGAAGACACGGGACAAGAAGTACATCTTGGTCGGGAGCGAAAGCAAGGACACTACTGAGTTTCGGTATCTTCGGGCGGACCGCGCCGAGGACAATTTCAAGGTCTTCCTGCCGCGCGAAAAGAAACGCCGGTACTACATCGATCACCGCGAAGGGCTGTTTTATATCCGGACTAACAAGGATGGAAAGAACTTCGAAGTGATGACTGCGCCGGAGAATGACATCGACCTTAAGAACTGGGCAATGTTTGTCCCGCACAAAGACGACGTGCTGATTGAAGGCGTCGACCTGTTCAAGAATTTCGCCGTTCTGGTCGAGAAATCACAAGCGGTAAATCGCCTGCGCGTCCACAATTTTCAAACCGGCCAGTGGGCGGCTATTCAGTTTCCTGAACCGGCCTATTCCGTTTTTCCCGGGGAAACGCGCGACTATGACTCGACGACCTATCGCTATAACTATCAGAGTTTCGTCACCCCGCCGAGCGTTTATGACTACGACACGCAGACGGGACAATCCAAGCTTTTGAAACGGCAAGAGGTGCTGGGCGGCTACGATCCATCGCAATATGCGTCGGAACGCCTTTGGGCTACGGCGCGCGACGGCGTTAAGGTGCCGCTTTCCATCGTTTATAAGAAGGGCTTCGTGCGTGACGGAAAAGGTCCGCTGTTTCTCTATGGGTACGGATCGTATGGATACGCGACGCCCGTGACGTTCGACAGCACACGCTTAAGTTTGCTTGACCGCGGCGTGGCATACGCCATTACTCATATTCGAGGCGGCAATGAGATGGGCGAGCAATGGCGGGAGGACGGCATGCTCATGAAGAAGAAGAACACGTTCAACGACTTCGTGGACAGCGCCGAGTATCTGATTCAGGAACGATGGACCGCAAAAGACCGGCTGGTGATCGAAGGAGCGAGCGCGGGTGGTCTATTGATGGGCGCGGTCGTGAACATGCGCCCGGACCTCTTTCGCGCGGTACACCTGGCCGTGCCCTTTGTCGATGTCATGAATACGATGATGGATGCTTCGCTGCCTTTGACCATCGGCGAATATCTGGAGTGGGGCAACCCGAACGAGCAAGCGGCCTACGACTACATGAAGACGTACAGCCCTTACGACAATCTCGAGAAACGCGCGTATCCTGCGATGCTGGTGACCACGAGCCTGAACGACAGCCAGGTCATGTATTGGGAGCCCGCGAAGTATGTTGCGCGCCTGCGCACGCTGAAGACGGACGGCAATCAACTTCTACTTAAGGTGAAGATGGACCCCGCCGGGCACGGTGGCGCTTCCGGCCGTTACGACCGCCTCAAGGATCGTGCGTTTGAGTATGCCTGGATGCTGGACCAGCTTGGCATCTCGAAATAGATATACTGCAAGAGAAAATAGCCCCAAAATTCTATCTTCATTACGTTGAAGGAGTATAACGTTTGATCAAAGCTGTAGCCACAGTGATTCTCTGCACTTTCACGTTAGTGGGTGCGCCTGCAAAGATCGACATTCCGATCGAAAAATACAAGCTCGATAATGGCCTGCGCGTGATTCTGTCCCGTGATAACACGCTGCCCGTGGTGGCCGTGTACATCGTCTATGACGTGGGCGCGCGGTCCGAAGAGCGAGGCCGCACGGGCTTCGCGCATCTTTTTGAGCACATGATGTTCGAGGGCTCAGCCAATGTCAAAAAGGGCGAGCACATGCGGTATGTCGAATCGAATGGCGGCAGTTTCAATGGCTCGACGCATCCGGACTATACAAATTATTTCGAGACCATGCCTTCCAATAAGCTCGCGGTCGCGCTGTGGCTCGAATCCGACCGCATGCGGAGCCTGGCGATTACGCCCGAGAACCTGGCGAATCAGAAGGAAGCGGTCAAGCAAGAGCGGCGCCTCAGCTTTGACAATCAACCTTACGCGACCGCTATTGTCGATAAATGGCCTCAGCTGGCATTCCAGAATTGGCAGAGCTCCCACTCGTTGATTGGTTCGTTTGAAGATCTCAATGCCGCGACGATCGAAGATGTTTCGAAATTCTTCAAAACTTATTACGCGCCAGACAATGCGGTGCTTACGATTGTGGGCGACATTCAGATTCCAGAGGCCAAGAAACTGGTCCAGACGTATTTCGCCGATATTCCTTCACAGCCTCAGCCCAAGCGCCCTGATTTAACGGAGCCGGCTGGCGGCTCACGCGCGAAGACCGAAATTTATAAGGACGCGTTGGCAAAGGTCCCGGGCGTTGTGATCGGGTATGCGGGTCCTCCCCGGGGCTCGGAAGACTTCTACGCGATGGTAGTGTTGGACGCGCTTCTTACCGGAGGCGAAAGCTCGCGCTTGCAGCAAGATTTGGTGAAGGGCAAGAAATCGGTCGTTCAATATCAAGGAGACCTGGGATGGCCTTTTGCGTCAGCTGACGATTACAAGAGCCCGGGCGATTATGCAACCTTCCTGGTCTACAAACCGAATTTCCAATCCAGTCAGATCGTGGATCAATACCAGGACGAGATCGCCAGAATACAAAATGAAGGCGTCACGCCTGCCGAGCTTCATCGAGTACAGATGCTGTTGCTCAGCGAGAAACTAAATCAACTGCAAACCTGCCTGGGCCGCGCCACGCTGCTCGCAAATTTCGAAGTTCTCGACGGAGCACCCGAAGAGATCAATACGCTGCTCGATAAATATGAGGCGGTTACTGCCGCGCAGGTTCAGGCGGCAGCGAAGAAGTATCTGACGCAGAATCAGCGCGTCGTGCTCGCGATTCAACCCGATGCGAGCGCGAAATCCAGCGGTTCCGCGAATCCCCAGGGAGGCCGATAGATGTTTCGTCTCTACGTCACCGTTTTTGGATTGATTCTCCCGAGCGGATTTCTCTGCGCCGCGGATATTGACCGCAGCAAACCGCCGGAGACCCCGCCCATCCCCAATGTCAAGCTTCCGCACATAGAACGATTCCAACTTCCGAATGGCCTGTCGGTAGTGGCAGCGGAAGATCGCCGGTTTCCGTTAGTGAGCTTCCGGATCGCGTTTCTTGCGGGTTCTAAGTATGATCCAAAAGATTTGCCTGGATTGTCGGACAGCGTTGCGGCTTTGCTCAACCAAGGCACAACCACGCGCAATGCGCGGCAGATCGCGGATGAATCGGCCGATCTGGGCGGCGACATCGCCGCAGGATCCTCACCTGACACTTTGACAATTTATGGAAGTTGTCTTTCCGAGAATACGCCTCGATTTCTCGCCCTCCTGGCCGATGTAGCGCGAAACGCCTCGTTCCCGGACGATGAAGTGCAGCTACATAAACAGAATCGTTTGCAGACTCTGCGAGCGGAGCGATCCCGGGCGAGCTATCTCGCTCGCGAGGCGCTGAGCGATGCGCTTTTTGGCCAGCATCCTTACTCTCACTTCGGCCCTACTGAACAGGGGCTCGGCGCATTGAACAAGGCGGCGCTCCAATCTTTTCGGGACACCTATCTAGTTCCTAATAATGCCTTTTTGATTGTGGTTGGGCGATTGCCTTCGAAAGAGGAGCTAAAGAAGGTCATCACGGAGCAGCTTGGCTCCTGGCAGCAAAAGAGCGTGCCGGCTTACCAGCCTCCGCCAATTCCGGCAAATGCGAAGAAGATGATTCTAGTAGACAGGCCGGGTTCGGTTCAGGCCGATATTATCTCGGCGCATATTGCGCCTACGTACGGAGCGCCGGACTTTTTCCCGTTGGCGGTAGGTGAGATCGTGCTTGGCGGAGGAACCAACTCGCGACTTTTCCAGGACATTCGCGAGAAGCGCGGGTTTGCTTACGACGCTCACGCCGAGAACAATTCGATGAAAGAGAGCGGGGTTGTGAGCGCCGTAACGGAAGTTCGAAATGAAGTAGTGGAGCCCGCTGTGCAGGCGCTCGATGATGAACTGCAGGCGCTCTCGAAGCAGGATGTCACGGCCACGGAGTTAACCGATGCAAAAGACTCCTATGCCGGCAGATTCATTCTGCGGCTGGAGCGGCAATCGGGTCTGGCCGAGCAGCTTGTAAACGTGGAGACGAACGGTCTGCCCAAAGATTACCTGGAGATGGTTACCACGCACGTGAGATCCGTGGAACCGGACCAGATCCGTAGAACGGGCAAGTACTGGTCGCCTGATGACGCGACGCTGGTTGTGGTCGGGGACGCTCAGAAGATTCAAAAATCGTTAGAGAAGTTCGGCAGTTTCGAGTTAACGAAACCCAAGCAGTAGGGCGCAGCGCCAGTTCGTGGTGCAAAATTCAAAACTCCGCTTACTGAGGTGCGCCCGCAGGGAAAGTCATTACACGCGGCCCATTTTGCCCGCGCGGTAATCCTCGACGGCCTGGCGCAGCTCCATTTCGGTATTCATGACGAAGGGGCCATAGCTGGCGACCGGCTCGTGGATCGGCTCGCCGCTCAGGATCAGGACCAGCGATTGTGCCTTGGCCTCCAAGAGGACTGTTTCGCCGGAAGTGCTGAGAGGCGCGATCTGTGCTGTACCCTTCAACGTTGCCGATCCATTCACGACAATGTCACCCCGCAAAAGCACAATGGCCGAATTTTGGCCAGCAGGCAGATTCAATTCGCCTGTGCCGCCCGCCTCCAGACGGAGGTCGAAGACATTGACCGGTGTGACTGTTTTAGCAGGGCCTTTGACGCCCTTCAGCTCACCCGCGATAACTCGGGCGTACGCTCCCGTCCCCAGTTCGACACGCGGAATCTGGGCGCTTAGGATGCCTTGATACCGGGGCTTGGACATCTTCTGTGCCGCAGGAAGGTTCACCCAGAGCTGCACCATCTCGAAGTCTCCGCCCTTGGCGGTAAATTCTTTCCCATGCTTCTCCTCATGGACGACACCCGAGGCGGCCGTCATCCATTGCACGTCGCCAGGGTTAATGGTACCCGAGTTTCCCCCGGAATCGCGGTGATCGACGCTGCCCTGATACGAAATCGTCACGGTCTCAAACCCGCGATGCGGATGCTCTTCGACGCCGCGCGGACGGTTGGAAGGCTCAAACCGCGCGGGACCGGCATAGTCGAGCATCAGAAACGGACTCAGTTCCGTCACGCCGTGGGACGGAAATACCGTGCGCACCGGAAAACCATCCCCCACCCAATGGGACGATGCTGTCCCATGAACACCCAATACTTGTTTTCGTTCTGACATCTCTTTTCTCCTTTTTACTTGTTCTCAACAGATTTCTTTTCTTTGGCGGCCAGGCCCTCGGCCTCGTGACCGAGCTTTCGCAGCAGGTTCGCCAAAGCATTTCGCTCCTGTTTATCCAGGCACGAGAAGACACGTTCCATGTCGCGCTCGTGCTCGGCGAACACTCTGCGGATCAGCTTCGATCCTTCTTCGGTCAGGTGCACGACACGCGTGCGGCGGTCCGCAGACGCCGCCCGTTCCACTAAGCCGCTCCGTTCAAGCCGGTCAATGGCTGCGGTCATTGACCCGCTGGTAAGCATGACTTTCTTCCCCAGGACGCTGATCGGCAGAGGTCCTCTATGAAGAAGCGCTTCGAGGACCCCGAAATCGCTCAGGCCCAGGCCTGTGGTGTTCACGCTGCGCCGGGCGTATGCTTCTACAGCCTTGCTGGCCTTCCACAGCAGCAACCAGAGGTGAATCCCGCTAGCGTCCAATCGGGTTTGGCTTAGTTTTTTCATCCCTCGATATAGAGATGCTTGATATCGAGGAAAGATTCAGAGCGAAAGCGTCACAACCCAGAACAATCGTTAACCATGTCTCCGGGCAGTGACCGATGCGCGCCGCGCAGCAAAATTTTCTCGTGGCCTGAGGGCCTTTCCGAAGGCGAAGGATCGACCTTAGCTCTTAAGTCCTGCAGCCTTCCGCGCTACCTGCGGCCGAAGTTTGGCACCGGATTATCTACTCGACCTCTCAGCGTTTCAATGTTGAGTAGCGAAAGCGCACCCCTGGAGTTTTGACACTCATGTTTCCGAAGGCTCACACTATCTCCAAGGCAATCAGGAGATCCCACGGGTGCCGAATAGAACGGTGCTAATCGGCACCTTTACGGATTTCAAAAGCATAGTCAGCTCGTCACGAAAATCTGTCTACACGGAGGTCAGCGTTTCAGTCAGCTATGTGTTTGAATCCGCTAACAATGACGTCGCTCCCGGCAGCGCGATAACGGTGGCTGTGGCCGGCGGATCAGTTAGAACAGAAGACGGCCAAGTCATTTCCTGTCTCACCGATCCAGCGGAGTTTTTTATTCAACCGCGCAAGAAATACCTCTTTGTCCTCTCATACAACCCCAAGGGTCAGTTTTACACTGTTGCCAAAGATTGGGATCTCTCTACTGGCGTTGTAAAAGCTAACTCGCAGTCCGAGCAGGTAAGAGCAGATAAAGGCCGATCATCTCTTATTGGCCTTACTGAGCAAAATCTTATTCCTACATTGCAAATAGAATTGTCAGAAAGCCGATAGAGAGGAAAGGTGCGACGCCCTTTCATTCCGAGATCGCGGTGCAGTATCCCCGGCCGGAGATCCGTTAGGACAAGTCTCTTAATGGATGGTCCGGGTCTTTCGGTTCATGTAATCCATGAGTAAGTAATGGCCCAGCGTATAGGGAGTAGTGAAATAAGCTTTTCCGCTGCACATCTGAGTTACTTTCTGGACAAACTGCACAAGGCCATAGTCACTCGCCAACATGAACGTGTTGATTAATATGCCCCGTTTCTTACAGCGCGCAACTTCTTCGAGGGTCTGACTGATGACTAATGGATCCAGGCCGAACGCATTCTTGTAAATGCGGCCATCTTCGAGTGTCAAGGCCGAAGGCTTTCCATCGGTGATCATGACGATCTGTTTCATGTCCTTCTTCTCCTGGGAGAGAAGGCGCTGGGCAAGGATCAGGCCGTCACGAGTATTCGTGTAATACGGTCCCACCTGTACACGCGCTAGTTCGGAAATGCGCAGCTCCTCGGCCGAATCGTGGAAGAGCACGCAGCGCAGCGAGTCGCCTGGATATTGGGTCCGAATCAGATGCGACAGGGCGAGCGCGACTTTTTTTGCAGGCGTGAATCGATCTTCTCCATAGAGAATCATGCTGTGACTGCAATCCAGCATGAGCACGGTCGCGCAGGAGCTTTGATATTCCGATTGATGCACGTGCAGATCGGAGTATTCGAGATTGAGAGGAAGCTTTAGGCCTTCGCGCTGTATAGCCGAAAATAAAGTCGCGCTGACGTCCAGGTTGAGTGTGTCGCCGAATTCATAGCACTTAGCCCCTCCGCTCGCATCGATGCCCGTAGCCAGATCACGAGTATCATGCGCGCCGAAACTCGACTTACCCAAAGAGCCAAGAAGATCCTTTAGTGTCTTGAATCCCAGGAAATCGATTGCCTTATCGGTAACTTCGAAGCGCGCCTCGCTCTCTGGGCCGCCTTCCGGACCAGGCGCGGAGGGTGACTCCGGCGGGGGTCCTTCCGCGTTGATATACCCGGCTTCTTCGAGCTTCTTAACCAATCGCTCGATCAATTTTTCACGCTGCTGCGCAGATAGCTCCTGGAGGCGCTGCCGGATCTGTTCGGCGCGTTCCGGATCAAATAGCTCTCCGGCTTCGAGCGCTCGCTCGATCGCTTGTTTAAGCTCTTCGAGCGTATGCTGGTTCATCTCGGAGAACTGGAGGTAAGGATCCTGGAACCCGCTCTGCAGGAAGTAATCTGAGAGAGCGCGGAGGAGATCTTCGGTATCGATACCCAGATCTTCTTCTGTAAACCGGGAGTAGGAGATCCTCCTCATGGCGCTGAATCAGTTCAAGTTGCGACGGCCGCCTCCCGAGCCGCTTCCTCTTTGGCGATCAAAGCCGCGCCGCTGCTGATCCTCGCGCTCTTCGCGGCTACGTTCCTCGCGTGAGAGGCGGTCGCCTGCAACAAATTCCAGCTCTTCATTGCGGCTGATTCGCCGGTGTGCATACAGGCCCTCCAGGATAAACTCGCCGGCGGAGGCGCGCATCGCATCACTCTCGTTGTCGGTAAGGCCGAGCTTCTTAGTCGATGGAAGCAGATCCTGGATGCGGCTGAGCTGCTCGATGATGGCACGGGCCGGCATCTCTTCATCGAGCCGAAGGGAGCCTCCCAATTCGAACCACTGCACCACTTGCCGAAGGTTCACTCCGTCGAAATAAGAGCTGTAAACTTTTCCAACGGCGTTGCGTATGAGCTCGCGTGCAACCGCATCTCCGCCTTTCAGTTCTCCCTCATATTCGAGCTCGAGTTTCCCTGTGATCGAGGGGAGTGCTGCATACAAATCGAGGATGCGCGGAACGGTTGTGGATTCTTTGGCTTTCAAGGCGCGGCGTTCTGCGTTTGAGGTCACATTTTCAAGAGCCGTGATGGGCAGCCGCTGCGACACTCCGGAGCGTTTATCAATGCGTTTATCCTCGCGCGCGAGAAAGGCGATCTGTTCCACAACCTCATGGATAAAGGGCGGGATCTCCAGTTGGACAGGGGAGCGGCGTCGCGTCCAGGCTTCCTGCTTCGTGATCTCGAGACCGTGCGAAAGCGTGAGGGGATAATGCGTGCGAATCTCGCTCCCGATGCGGTCTTTTAACGGAGTTATGATCTTGCCGCGAGCGGTGTAGTCTTCCGGGTTAGCGGTGAAGACCAGCATGACGTCCAGCGGGAGGCGGACGGGATAGCCTTTGATCTGCACATCACCTTCCTGCATGATATTGAACAATCCGACCTGCACTTTTCCGGCGAGATCCGGCAATTCGTTTATGACGAACAGTCCTCTGTTGGCGCGAGGGACCAGCCCATAATGGATGGTCAGCTCGCTCGAAATATCCTGTCCTGTTCGCGCGGCTTTTATGGGATCTATGTCGCCGATCATGTCGGCGATCGTTACGTCGGGTGTGGCAAGTTTTTCGATGTACCGCTCTTCGGCGGAGAGCCAGGCGATCGGCGTCTGATCGCCCAGGTTCGAAACCTTCTCGCAACACTGCTTGCAGATGGGGCGCAGGGGATGATCGCGAATTTCGCATCCCGCGATATACGGCATCCGCGGATCAAGCAAACGCGTGAGCAATCGCGCGATCCGGGTCTTGGCCTGGCCGCGCAAACCCAACAGAATGAAATTGTGGCGGGACAAAATCGCGTTCACAATTTGAGGGATCACGGTGTCATCAAAACCCATGACACCCGGGAAGAGGTTCTCGCCGCGATCCAACTTGCAGATGAGGTTAGATCGAAGCTCTTCTTTTAGAGTCCGATCAGGCTGGAGCTGGTCGAAGAAGCGGGTCGAGCGCAGCGCGCCCAGTGTTCGGGGCAAGTCGGAGTGAGGCATTACAAGACTCGCGAGATTTTCTGGAGACAAGTCTAGCAGTCAGCTTTTTAGCCCACTTCGTTGCCTCGAACTGCTGCACTCAATCTGAGAGGAAGATCGCCAACGATTGAATGGATCTCTTCAAATTGGTCCGGAGTGAATACTGCTCCGGACTGGCCGACGGACTCACTATGAATGGGTCTGCGAGGATCAGTGCCACCGACCGTGACGCCGCCCAAAATCTCGCCGTGGTTCGCCGTTTCGTGTCTGTAGAGAGAGGGTTCCCATCGAATCCCAAGAAAGTTGCAGATGGATTCAAGAACGGGCTGGGGGTCGGTTACAAGCTTCTCGTAGCTGATGCCAAGCAGCGGATATCCCTTCGCCTGATATCTGAAGAACGGAAGCGTCTTGTACTTCCAATAGAGGGCGCCTGCGGCACAGAGCGGATACCGGGCCGAGCGCAGCTTCGAGAACTCGTCCTCATAGGTCGCACGAAACGCGGGATCGTGTCGGAACTTCTCCTCGAGAATTTGCGTTCCCCAAATCTCCAGCCAGCTTCGGTCCGCGGATTTCAACTTGAGCATGGAAACGATAACATCCCCGACATTCCGCAGCATGTAGAGGATCTTTTGGGGTGGTCGATAGAAGCGCTGCGCTTTTTCCTCAAGGCCGGGGTCGGAAAGTACTGGAAGGTCTAGCTGCTCAGTCCAACGTGGAATTTTAAAGACCGCCAGGACTTCTTCTGTCAATTTCGGATGATGGCCAGCCGCAAGAACGCGATACGCTCTGGTCTCGTCGAAACAGTAAATTCTGCTATGACATTCCAAAATAAGGCGAAGTAAAGTAGTGCCAGATCGCTGACACCCCACGATATAAGCTCGATTGTCAAGCTTGTTGATGGAGTTCATTGGCTGCTTGTAGGTCCCCCTGGGGTCTGACTGTGTCTTCCCTCGGCGGGGGTGGAAGGCGCAAAGCCTTTCTAGGCTGGCAGCCTTTTTGCCATAAAGCGGACAGGATCACACAAAAGCGACAAAAGGTATTGACTTCTATGGTACTTCACGTATATATTGGCGACTGGCGAGGGGACTACGGGTTAGTACGGGCAGGACGGCTATCTCCTGAATTGACCTCATCGGTCTAGATCCTTGACGTGTGCGCGGCAGTGCCAATTTAAGAAAGGCTTTTTGGGTTTTAGGAAAGGCAAACATCTGTATGAATATGTGGTCCGATAAGGCTGTTCCAAGTTTTCGGAGTATCTGCACTATAGGCTTCAGCTTGGCATTTTTGGTTACGGGAATGTCGGGTGCCTCTTTGAATTCCAAGGCACAGGCTAACGAAGCTCCCGCCCGTTCCCAAGCAAAGATCAAGGCGGACGTTGGCAAGTTGCCGCTGGCGTTTGAGCCCAATAAGGGCCAGACGGACGCGCGGGTGAAGTACGTAGCGCGGGCGAAGTCGTACACGGCATTTCTGACGTCCGATGAAACCGTGCTGCGCTTCGGCGGCCCTGAGCAAAGTGTGCTGCGCATGAAGCTGCAGAACGCAAACGCTGCTCCGACGATATCGGCTGAAGATTTGCAGATAGGAAAAAGCAATTACCTGATTGGTAATGACCGGTCCAAGTGGCTTACCGGCATCGATCACTACGGCGCAGTCCGTTATCAGGGTGTTTACCCGGGGATCGATCTTGCTTACCGGGGTAACCAGCGGAATCTGGAATACGATTTTGTGTTGAAGCCCGGCGCGGACCCCGGCCAGATTCGGATTGCCTTCAACGGCGCGCGCGACATGTCGCTGGACGCGGATGGAAACCTCACGCTCGGCACTCCGGCGGGCAAGAGCATCAACCATAAGCCGCTCGTATATCAGACGATCAACGGCTCCCGAGTGTTGATCCACGGCCAATTTGTGATGCTGTCCAAGAACGAAGTCGGATTCAAGCTGGGCGAATATGACCGCGCACAGCCCGTCGTGATTGACCCGCTCCTGGAAATATTGGCGTTCGTAGGCGGTAGCGGCGACGATCAAGGCTGGGGCGTAGCTGCCAGCAACAAGGGCGTCTTTTTGACCGGCCAGACCAACTCGACCAACTTCCCGATGACTCCTTGCGTTCCGGGCAGTAATTCATCGTGCACGGCTGTTCCGATTTATCAGGGCACTAAGAATGCCGGCTATGACGCTTTCGTCACGGCAATGAGCGCGGATGGAACGACATTGATCTACTCGACGTACATCGGCGGCAGCGGCGACGATATCGGCCGCGGCATCGCGGTTGATTCGACCGGCGCGGTCTATGTCGCCGGTTATACGTCCAGCACAGATTTTCCAAAGACGACGGGCGGCGCCATGACCGGCGCAATTGACGCGTTTGTGGCGAAGCTATCTACCAACGGTCAGTCGCTGTCTTATGCCGCATACTTCGGCGGCAGTTCAGAGACGCTGGCGCTTGCCATTGCAGTCGATGGGTCCAACAATGTTTACATCGGCGGATTTACAACGGGCGGACTGACCAGCGTCAGCGGGCCTTACACGACCTTCGGCGGGGGCGGCAGCGACGGCTTCATCGCAAAG
>CAVWUV010000025.1:0-37630 GCA_963758245.1 uncultured Acidobacteriaceae bacterium
ACCAGATATAGTCGACAGCTTACAAATTCGCGCTCCCGCCGCCCCGGTCGTCCCGGCCCCGATCTGGAGTTTTATCCCTCGCGCAGCATCTTCCAGTCGCGCCAATAGTTGCGAGCCTCGAAAATTGCGGCGCGGGCCACGATTTCCGACGGCGATCTTGGTACATCAAGACCGGCTCGGGTGTCATCGGACACTGCTGCCCAAACCTCATGCCAACCCTCTTCCGGCGGCGGATATTCTGATTTCGTGCCCACAATCCACTTGGTTAAAGCGTCGGCCACCGCAAAAGTTTCTATTAGCATCTCTGGATTCTCGCTGGCCTGGGCCAGCGCCGTAATTTCTTGTCTGAGGCGCAGCCAGAATTGGTGCGCGAGGGAACCAGGTACGAGAACCGTCCCAACGCCAGCGACGACAACGTCAACCTTCTCCGAGTCGCCAGTAACGGATGTGGCGAAAACTGAGAGCGTTCTGTGGATTGAGGTAGTCCTCCTAGCGAAACTCGACTTACCGTAAACGCCCCTTACGGCCTCGAAGTAAACCGCGTCGCAGATTGCTTCCAAATCAATAACCAGCACGCTCGGATCGTCCGCCCCATGAACCCAACGAATGGCGGAGTACTGGTGTTCGCGGCTAAACTCCGTGGAAAGCGGGTGGTGTTCATCCCAGAACCGGATCCCAAACATCCCAGCGTCCGGTATCAAAGGAGAGAATTCACAGTGCTTCAGGCCGGGTGCGAGCGTGGACACAAACTCGGCCAAACTCAGCTCGCGCCCGATATCACGAGAAATGGTCCCGAGAAGATCGACCAAACGGGCGTCGAGCGTCCAGAACTCCGGAACCGATTTCACCTGGGTATGGCTCAACAATAGCCGCGAGCCTTTACCGCCCCCTGCTGTTTCGATGACCACTGAGGGCAGGTCGTTGAAAGCTCGCCACAGGTATTTGGCTATATCTACTTGGGCATTCCGCCAAAGTTGGTTTGTCAACCAACGGGCACCTGTCGCGGCCTGAGACAAAGGGCGCCCCGGAGCGGCCGCTATCCTAGCAACCTCATCACCGACATGCTGAAAAAGCAAGTCAGCACAGACGCGGGCGACTCGGTCAAATTCCTCATCGTGCTCCAGACCCGAGCGAGACACAGTCGTTCTGAATCTTCGCGAACCGCGAACAGACAGCAAGGCAGCGATCCGGGTCTTCTCGTCCCCAAAACCTGGAAGCGAGTCCGCGACACGAATACCCTCAATACAAACCATAGGGAAGGGCTTCGGGCCCGCGGTTGCGAACACGCGCTCAGGGAACCTGCCGGAAAGGACGACGAACCCTAATTCATAGCGTGCCTGAGAACGACAGCCTTCGAACTCGATCGTCTCACACAGATCCTTAACGACAACCTCCGAGCGCGATTCGGAATCGAGAGAGGGCGTCCCCATCCGATAAAAGTGCTCAACTGCTTCCCCGACGGAAGGGAATCCTATAGATAGGGGTGCACTCCTTCCTTCCACATACTCGACCCGACACTCTGGAAGGATAATCCAGTGCCTTACTATGTCTTCAATCGAGCGCTCGCTGAGATCTACGCTATCTCGGAGGCGCAGAGTTATCCGGGTTCCGTGAGGCTCGATCCCGGCAAGCCTGACGTCCCCCGCTGGCAGCTCGCGAAGCGCGTAACTCGCATGCACCGATGTCATGCGGAGGCGGTGGCCCTTCGAATCGCGACAAGTGGTAATCTCTATGTCATCAGAGACCATGAAGCAGGTGAGAATCCCGATCCCAAAGCGTGAGATAGGGCTGAAGTCATGATGCTGGGCACGAAACTGAGCGCTGTCGTAAAAGGAGCTCCCAACCCGCATGAGGTGGTAATCAATAGCATCCCGATTCATGCCAGTGCCGGTGTCCTCAACGACCAACACTCGTTCGGCGGAATTCCACGTCACTCGAACGCGCCCCATTTCCGGAGGGCTTTTTGGCTCCGAGTGTAAGCTGCGAGCGTCCAGATAATACTGGTATCGAACCGCATCGATGCTGTTTTGAAGAAGTTCGCGGACGCAGACCATCGGTTCGTTGTAGATCGTGTGACCCACAAGCAGATCCAGGAGGCGCCCTCGATCCAACTCAAACTTCAGGGGTACAGGTGGCACCCCCTCCAGGCGCACGTCTGCTTCGACCCGATTCCAAGGAAAGCTGAAGTCTTTCCCGTCCGCAGATTCGCGGCTTTGGTCAATCCACCGCTTTGATTGCTTGACCTGCTGGTCGGCATAGGCAACGTATTCCTGAAGCGCAAAGAAAGGATTTTCCTCTGCAAAGTCAGCGCTTATCACAACAACCGCGGATTCAGGGTCGCCTTCGATCAGGCGTCGGCCTTTTGGCCGGACGCCGAAGGTCCCGAGTTGCTTGTCCCATTCCGCAACCGACTTAGGATCGGAAAAGCGGATCGCGCGATACATGACTGACGGGGTTCGATCCTTCGTGACATGCAGTAGGTCGGCGCTACGCAGCAGGACAGCAGCGTACTGAACGTTCACGATCTCAAGCGGGTGATTCCCGAGGTGTCCAGCTAGAGGATAGATGTTCAGCAGATGAAGATTGTCTTCGTGGTGGCTCTCACACACGCAGCCAAGATACTCTCGGAAGCGGGACGGCAGGGGTCTCAGAAGTTCCTCAATGGCGGACGCAATAACTTGAACTGGCTTTCCCCATCTTCTTGAATGACGTCCGGTGATCCACTCGCGGATGCGGGCGGCGTGCCCCTTGCGCACGTATTCCTGGAAGAAAAATCGCTGCCTTTCTTCCTCTGTCATGCGCCTGGTTCGGGCGACATAATCGCGCCCGTCGCCACTCGTCTCGAGGCCCTTTCGCCACTCCGAGAATTCCTGATTCTTCTCCCGTTGCTCGAACTCCTCGCTCGTGACCAGCATCCCGAGATCGTGGAGGTAGATCGAAATGACAACGAGAAGCCAGTCAGCCGGGCTCAGAATCTTGCGCGTAGATTCTGGAATCAACCAGTCGAGCATGGCAAGCATCGAGTCGACATGGGAAATGTCGTGAATGGAGTAGGTCGAGAAAATGCCTTCGCGGCCTATCAGGGCCAGCATTTGGGCAACCCTCTCCCGGATACCCGGAAGCGAGAAGCTTCGAAAGTTTGGCAACGATCTCGATTTATCGGCCTCTTGCTCGGCTGCGGTCACCAAATCCACGCGTCTCCTCCGCGACGGGCTACTCGTCCCCGTGCTATCGGGCCATACTGTAGCACACCGGGGGTGGCTCCGAGGAGCCCTGCAATACCGCTTGCTCCTCCCGGTAATCGCGCTGGACCGTCTGCGCACTTTGGAAATCAATCGCGGGGTTCGCGACGAAAGGTCGTCGCCACAATGGATCCATTGAGATCGTTTTCGGCTTGAAAGCGAATGCTCACGAACTCTGTAGCATCTGCTCGCGCGAGCGTTGGAGCCGATGAAAGGCTTCGGGTTTTCTCTCTCTCAATGGCGGAACAAAGCTCCGCACCTGCTGCTCACCCTCGCAGATGTTGGCATCGACCTCCGCCTGATGGCCTAAGTAGAACGCGATCGCACCGTAAACCTGCTCCAGCGAAAGAGAAGGGAACTGCTGTTGAATACTCTCCGGACTCTCTCCACTACCAAAAGCGTAGACGAGCGAATCTAGGGAGACGCGCACGCCTGAGACATAGTAGCCGCCGTCACGCGCTTCGATGTATGCAGTTCATCTCCTGTGCCGATTATACGGCCAACGGCCTCCCTAATACTCTCACCGAAGCTCATCATCAAGCCTGAGAAATATTTCCTGCAGGCTGAGGTTCGCAGGCCGGCTGCGAAATGTGTAGCTTTCGTGAATGCGCGTCAGATCTCCACAACGCGTGTCCCAGAACCAGGCTTCCCGGCCAATGGGGTCGAACACAAGAATGTCTGGAACTCCCCATTCCGCGTATTTCCGGCATTTCTGGATGACTCGGGTAAAGCGGTCATCGGGCGATAGCACCTCGATCGCGACAGCAACGGCGCGCGTGGGATAAGTGTCTTCTTCGGGCCCGATGATTCCGCAAACGTCAGGCGTCGGCTCCCAGGATTCATCAATCGCCAGAGTTAGTTCCGGCCGGGATTTAAAACCGAGCTCTTTCAAGATCAGGCACAGAACAAGTTGCAGAATAGAGTGAAGTCTTGTAGGCAACGCTTTTTGAACCGCCTCACCGCCCAAAAGCTCATAGTGGGGCTTTCGTTGCGCATACATCGCGCGAAACTTTGCTGACGTCAATTTTTCCGCGATTGCGCTCATCCGGTTGCTCCTATTATCCGTTGAAACGTCTGATACGCTCGAATTTATCCCGTAAACATGAGCAGCTTGACCATCACTCTGCCTGATGGCAGTCAACAAACCGTTGCACAAGGAACGCGGCCCATTGACGTCGCGAAATCGATCAGCCCGCGCCTGGCCGGCGATGCCATTGTCGCCCGTGTCAACGGCGAGCTATTCGATCTGACGCGCCCACTCGAAACGGACGCGAAGCTCGAGATTTTGACGACAAAGAATCCCGAAGCGCTTCAGGTGTACCGCCACTCAACCGCGCACTTACTAGCGGCAGCGGTGCTCGAACTGTTTCCCGAAACCAAGCTTGGCATCGGGCCTCCCACGGATACGGGCTTTTACTACGACTTCCAGCGCGACGCGAAGTTTACGCCCGAAGATCTCGAGAAGATCGAAGCCCGGATGCGCGAGTTGCAGGCCAAGAATCTTACTTTCGAACGCGAGCTCACGCCAAAGAATGAAGGGCTCGAGAAATACCGCGACGACTGGATGAAGCGCGAATTGATCGAGGAGCGGGCGGGCGATATTTTCTCCGAGTACACCCTCGGACCGGATTTCATCGATTTTTGCCGCGGTCCTCACGTCGCCTCCACGGAGAAGCTCAAAGCTTTTAAGCTGCTCTCGGTGGCGGGCGCATATTGGAAAGGCAACGAAGAGAATCCGCAGCTTCAGCGGATCTATGGAACGGCATTCTTTTCGAAGAAGGAGCTGGAGGAGTATCTCAACCGGCTCGAGGAAGCCAAGAAGCGCGATCATCGAAAGCTCGGCCAGGAGCTCGATCTATTTAGCATTCAAGAACTCGCCGGGCCCGGCCTCATCTTTTTCCATCCCAAGGGCGGGGCAATCCGGAAAGTGATCGAAGACTGGATGCGCGATGAATACATCAAGCGCGGCTATTCACTCGTCTACACGCCCCATATCGCTAGAGCCGATTTATGGAAGACATCGGGTCACTATAACTTCTATTCCGAAAATATGTTCAAACGGATGGAGCTCGATGATGCGGAGTACCAGCTCAAGCCGATGAACTGTCCGTTCCACATTCTTATCTATCGCGACCGGCTGCGCAGTTATCGTGATTTGCCGGTGCGGTTGGGCGAGCTCGGAACTGTCTATCGCTATGAGCGCTCCGGAGTCATGCACGGTCTGCTTCGCGTTCGCGGTTTCACTCAGGATGACGCGCATATCTTCTGCACGCCGGACCAGATTGAAGACGAGGTCGTGAACTGTCTGCAATTCGCAATAGACACGCTCAATACCTATGGCTTCAAAGAATACGAAGCGGAGTTGTCCACTTGGGATGCCGGCGCAAGCGGTAAATATGATGGTGCGCCGGAACAATGGCAGCTCGCCGAAAGCGCTTTGAAGCGCGCTGCTGACCGGCTCAACTTAAAGGTGAAGATCTCACCGGACGAAGCAGCTTTTTATGGACCTAAGATCGATGTCAAGCTCGTGGACGCAATAGGACGTCTTTGGCAGCTTTCGACTGTTCAATTCGATTTCACTCTTCCTCGGCGCTTCGGTCTCGAATACATCGCGGAGGATGGCAAGTCGCATCAACCGCTGATGGTGCATCGTGCGCTCTACGGCTCTATTGAGCGCTTTTTCGGCATTCTAATCGAGCACTACGCCGGCGCTTTCCCGGTGTGGCTGGCTCCCGTACAGGCTATCGTGCTGCCGATTACCGATCGCCAGAATGCATACGCTAAGCAAGTACATGAGAAGCTGTTCGCCGCTGGTTTTCGCAGTGAGCTTGATCAGCGCAACGAAAAAGTAAACTTCAAAATTCGGGAAGCCCAGCTCCAGAAGATCCCCTACATGCTGGTCGTCGGAGATCGCGAAGCGCAGGCCGGACAGGTTTCTGTCCGCAACCGAAAGCATGGCGATCAGGGAGCTGTCGCGCTCGAAGAATTCATCGAGCGTCTGTCGCAGCTCGTTCGAACCAGGAACCTGGATGAGTAGGAGCGCTAGGCGTCGGCTTTCTTGTCCCCTTTCTCATCCATTTGCTCTTCAGCTTCTCGGTCCGGCTTTACATCATTGACGGCGTAATAGCCTTCCAGAGTCGCGTTTGAATCCGCGGCATCTTGCAAACTCCGTGCTGTGTGTTCCGCCTGGTGCGGAGCGTCTACCAGATTCTCGGGCTTGTCGTGTTCTTCTTGTTGCGGCATCTTTTTCAAGGTAGCAAGTCCGCCAGGTTCAGCCCGATTCCGAGTGCCTGAGAGCTAATCCTGCCATCCAGCACCTCGACGGGTGGATTCTCGGATTCGAATACCCAGGCGCGCGATCTGTAGGGATCAATCACCCAAATACACTGAACACCCATCTCCTGGTAATCCGAAACTGAGGCGTTCACACGCCTCCAACGATCATCTGGCGAAAGGACCTCAACGCACAACAAGGGCGGCTTGCTGATCACTTCTTCGAGTTCCTCAATGACACAAACATCTGGGACCCGAACACGATTCGCCGAGATTCTGACCCGCTGCGCGACGAGCACGATGAGACTCTCCCGGCGGTTGACTCGGTCAGTTTTAGAAGCAATTTGGACTGAGTATACGCGTGCTTTCCTTGTCCCGCGTTGCGCTCCAGAATTACGCCATGAACGTATTCGCAATCTGGCGAATAAGACGTGTGCATGTACTCGTCAAGCGAGACCAGATTCGGCGCTGTTGCCATACGTCTCTACTGTCCTGCAGCGGCTGTTGAGCCTTTTGCTGGATATGCCGAAAGAAATTTCGCGATCTCTTCCGTTGCTCTCGGCTTTGCAGCGGCGCAGAGGTGAATCTGCTCCAATGCATTGGACAGTGAGCGCGGACCGCCGACCACCTTGGCCATGCGCGGCTCGAAGAAGGCCTTGGCTTGAGCGGCGGCTTCATCACTGCATGCCGCTCCTGCAGCTAAGCCGGGCAGACGGGCAGCATAGTCCGTATTGATGGAGCTGGGTAATTTTGCTACGACCTCATCGTAGTGTTCTTTGATGTATTGATAAGGCAGTTCCGCGACTTTTGGATCATCAGCCGCTCCGGCGAACATGCGGATGGACATTCGCATATCGAAGGTCCCATCGAACGCCATCGCCAGACTGCGCTTCACCAGGTTGGGGTCTTGGAAGTCTCCTAATGCGGCGATCAGGATGGGCTTGAAATAGGGATCGTGTTCGGCCTTAGCCGCAGCGAGAACCTTGTCGTAAAAAATAGAGTCGCTATTCCGGGCGGCGACAGCGAGAACGGTCCCGGCTATATCAGGCGGCAGAGTGCCGTGATCCGCGAGCCAGGCGTTCGCCAGATGCTTTGCCTCTTCAATCAATTGCGGATCTTCCCCACGCCTCGCCACAAATCCGACGAGCTGCGGGCGCAGCAATTTTTCTTCGGGAGTATCAGTGGGCTTCGAGACCCAGCCGAGCTGGCGCGCACGCTCTCCGAACATATCCTCGACGTAGCTGGCATAACTCGCCTTCACATTGGCTTCGATGTACTGTGAAGGAACTGAGGCCAGCCGGATCGCGGCTTCCAGAATCTCTGGGTGAGTATCATCCTTAAGCCGCGGCACGAGCCCGAGAATCTGATCCCATGGCATCTGACTATCGTGAGCCAGCACATCGAGGTCGCCGAGCGCTCCTACCTGCTCGGCAAGGCTCAGGTCGTTCCGATGGTTCAGCAAATTACCCAGCATGTTCGGATCGTATGTCGCTTCGTAATAGCCGACCTCTTTGTTATTGCCCAGGAGCCAAGCCGGGCAGCCCTTTTCGGGAAGCGTCAAACTGGCTTTCTGCTCCGTAATCAGCTTGCACATCTCCTTCGTGCCTTGCCCAAAGGAATAGGCGATACAGAAGGGAACATTCCAGGTGCGATTTACATCGCCGCTCGATCCAAGCGGCAATAGCCGCTGTTGTTCCAGTTGCACAACCGCACTCTGACCTTTGGTGCAGTTCAGATGGGCTTTCACTTCCGGTACGCCCGTTTGGTTCAGGAAGGTTGCAAAAGCAGTGGCATATTCCGGCTTCGTGTCGCGCCCCAGTTCGGCCAGAAAATCCTCCGCCGTCGCGTTGCCGAACATGTGCGCGTTCAGGTAATTGTGCATGACGCGCTGGAAGTTCGCCGGTCCCACGGCGTTTTCAAACATCGCGAGCACTGATCCGCCCTTCTGATAAGTAATGCCATCGAACGCATTGCCAATATCGCTCTTGCTCTCGACCGGCTGATTAATCCGGCGCGCGCTGGTCCTGGTATCAACGTTGATTGCGAGCAATCGCGCGCGCTCATCCTGGGCACGCGTCTGCCATTCGGGTTTCCATTCCGCAAGCAGCCTGGCCGACATCCACGTGGCGAACGACTCGTTCAGCCAGACGTCGTTCCACCATTTCATGGTGACCATATCTCCCGTCCATTGATGGGCGAGCTCGTGCGCCGCGACTGACGCATACCCGCGTTCATGGCGCACGCTTTCCTGCCCGGGTGGCGACAGAATGATGTTGGCGTCGTACGTCACTAAGCCCGGATTCTCCATTGCTCCCCCGAACGAAAGCGGAATCGCAAGCTGGTCGGACTTGTCGTAAGGATACGGTATGCCGAAGTAATTTTCTAACCTGGTCAGAATCTCTGCCGAGACACTGGCGGCGTATTTCGCGCGATCGCTGTCGCCACGAGGAACGACAATCCGGACTGGCACGTGCCGGCTTCCCGCTGTCCCGGCATCGACGAACTCCAGAGGCCCTACTCCAAACGCAATCAGATAACTGGGCAGCGGCTTGGTCTCGGTAAACCGGACAGCTTTCATGTCATTTGCTTCGGGCGTCTCCTTTTCAACTTTTGTGTTCGCGACGGCAACATCGTTCGCCGGAACATGCAGAGTCAGCTGCCACGGTATTTTGAAATCGGGCTCGTCGAAACAGGGAAACGCGCGCCTTGCGTCAATCGCCTCGAATTGCGTGAACAAGTAGGAGTCCTGGTCGTTCTTGCTCCGGAAAATCCCGCTGCTCGACCGCAAATTTACTTTGCCCGTATAGGACAGGCTGAAACGCGCCTTACCCGGCTGCAGTGTCGAGGGAAAGGTGAACCCTACAAAATCCGTACCGCCCGGAATAACTGTCGCATCGAGCGTTTGCCCGTTTGCCTCGAGCTTGGCTTCACTGATGGAGAGGCCGCTGGCGTTTAACCAGAAATGATCGACGGCATTGTTAATTTTCAAGTCCATCTGGACCTTGCCCGAAAAATCGATCTTCTCCGGCGAAAGCGTTAAGTCGAGCTGGATGTGCTCCGGCTGTACATCGTGATTTAGACGAAGGCTTGGCGGCTGCGGTGAGTCTGCCGCCAGAACGGGTGCAAGTGATAGCAGAGTGAGAGCGACATAGCGACAAACGTACATATAATCCATTTCAGCACTTACCTTTCTGCGCGATGCTGCTCCGGCTTAACGGTCTGCTCAACATGCCATCCGAAGTCGAACAGCGGCTTGGCCGCGACCGCGAAATCGACAATCGTCTGGACCAATTGGGGCGTGATGCAATCTGATTGATCGAGGCGTTTAGACAAGACAAAAGAGTTGAGCTTCAGCCATTCACTGAAGGACTTGTCAGAATAGTTTTGATAGCCGCGCGGCATGTTGGATAAAGAGTGTTCCTTCGAGAGCTTGAGTCCGTGGCGTGCAAGTTCGGCATGCATCTTTTCGAAGCGTGCAGGTTCCTTGCTGATGGCTTCGCGCCAGGCATGTAAAACAGGCCGCTCGGGCTGCCAGACTCCGGCTGCGACCAACGACTCAGCGGGCGAGAGATGAAGGTACACCATGCACCCTGAGTCGCTGAATGACCGCCGGAGCTCCGCGGAAACGTGAGTTTTGAACGGGCTCTTATCCTTGCTGAATCGAATATCGCGATAGACGCGCATAACGGGACTCTTCTCTTTGACATAGAGCGGCAGCCCATGGGCGCGGCACTGAGCGGCGACGGCGAACACGAGGGCTTTCATGGGCTGCTCAACATTCTGCTCATATTCGGTCTTGTGCTCGCGGAACCAGTCCCGGTCGTTATGCCGCTTCAACTGGCGTAGAAAGCGGAACCCGGCTTCAGGAAATCCATTGAACTCAGAGGAAGTAACCTTGCGAATGGGAGACATAAGCGAACGCTCACTCAATTTTCGGATAAGTAATCTGAAGGCCATCCACTCGCGCCCAGGGAGTGATCTTGTGTGGCCTTGAATTGGTCTCGCTTAGAATGTCCTGTACCTCAACGCCACGAACCAGCAGAGCATCACCAACCAACGACCGGTGACAGCGCCAAGGGACCGCTTCGGCGCACATGATCACTGTCTTTTTCTCGCCCGCGAGCGCGATCAATTTTGCCACCGCTGCTGCGAATTCCGGTGTCTGCATGTAATCCGCGTAGCCTCGGAAAGAAGCGTTCTCCCATGCCGTATTGATGGAGTCCTTCTTTGCGCGCCGCAACCCTCCGAGTTCCCGAAGATGGATGTACTCTATCGCGTCACCCTCGAGCGTTTGCTTAAGCGATTCCTGATCGTATTGCGGATTTCGCCGGGAACGTGGAACCGTTCGAATATCTGCCAGCAGTTCGATATCAAATTTATGCAAAATGCGGAGAAACTCCTCTGAAGAGCGCGTTGAATGCCCTATTGTGTAAACCGTCATGAATACATCCGCTAAACTTGAGTTTTACAATTTCCCAGGAGTTTCATGGCAGAAGAAAAGCAGGACAAGACCGGCAAAGTGGCCCACGCGGCATCACCGAAGCTTCCCCAGAAGGACAACATTTACGAAGCCGAGTATTTTGGCAGCGGCACGTTTCGAATCTCAAAACCCAAACGCAAGGATGCCAAACGCCGGCAATCTGCCCTGAAAGGCACTGTTGCGGGCGCGCGCAAGTAAAAAGCGTAGCTCATAAATTCTGCGTAACTTTGCTGAGCGTGCGCGGCCGATCTGCATCCAGATGTTTCACTTCCGCCAAGCTTGCCGCGAATAACTGGGCGGGAATGATGTAAGGAATCGGAGTATAAACTTCTTCGGGCAGCGGGCCTTTTTTTGCAAGCGCGGCCGGTATAGTCAGCGGCCTCTCTGTCAGACCCTGAAGTGTCCCGGCATCCTTATTACTGCGGTCTGTAATCAACAGCGTCTCGGCTTTGATCGACCGGAGCCGCTCGAGTAATTCGGACATCGGTTTCCACGTTACCCCGGGCGGACAAAAGAGAAATGCCGGGAAGGATGGCTCGAGCATGGCGATGGGGCCGTGGAGCAGATCCGCGGAAGAGAAGCGCTCGGCGACCACATAACAGGTCTCCATCAGCTTCAGCGCGAACTCGAAGGAGTTTGCGTAATTCAGGCCTCGGCCTACACAAACCGCATGCTGCATGAAACAATAGCGCTCCGCCCGCTCGCGGATCTCATCTTCTAAATTCAAGGCGGCGCTGGTCCACTGGGGAATTCGCTGAAGATCCTGGAGCTTGATCGGAGCTCCCAACGCGTACGCGAGCAAATACAGGCAGGTCAGCTGGCCAGTATATGTCTTGGTGGCGGCGACGCTTTTCTCCTTGCCTGCTCGGACGAGGAACGTATGGGCCGCGAGCTGCGCGAGAGTGCTTTTGCTCTCATTCGTGATTCCGATCGTAAGCGCACCGGCCGATTTCGCCTGCTCCAGGACTATATTTGTGTCGGTGGATTCGCCCGACTGAGAAATGGCGACAACCACCGCATCCTTCAAGTCGATTTGCGAGCGGTAAAGAGTAGAAACCGAAGGAGCGGCTAATGAAACCGGAATACCGGTTGAGATCTCGAGCAAATAGCGCCCGAATTGGGCGGCATTGTCAGAGGTGCCTCTCGCCGCGAGGATGATCAACCGAACCGGATGCTTTTCAAAATAGCGGCGCGCTTTTTCAGCCCTGCGCCATTCCGCATTCAGCGTACGCTCGATTGCGGCCGGTTGCTGGCGGATCTCTTCACGCATGGTTGACATGTTAGAGAACATAACAGAGCTTCGTTCCGGGGCGGTGCGGTTGGCGGGGAAAGTTGAAGAATCGGCGGGAGATCGGGATTGTGGTCGACGCGTAAATCGGAGGTTGCGACGGATTTGGAGGGCGTTTTACCAAACGAACTGGGGTGGGGTTTGGGGGCTCGTCCAAACGGCGCCGGCGACGCGGGATTGGGCGTTTTACCAAACGAACTGTCGCCGCTCCGGGAGACGGGATGGGGCGTTTTTACCAAACGAACTGGAAATCGGCCAGAGCGTTTTACCAAACGAACTGGACTTGAGGGATTACCAAACGAACCCAATGTTGGATAGGTTGTGTCGATTCAGCGGGTTAGGAGTGTTCTACGAAACGAAGCCAGGGAAATGGGTTCGTTTTTTCAATTCCAATAATGCCGCAGATGAACACAGATGAACGGGATGCGCTGAGTTTGAAATGGGTTCGTTTTTGCGATTTGCTAGTCAGGTGCTGTCGGAAGCCTGCGGGCCACACTTCACCTGGCTGTGGGCTCATCAAGCAAATTCAACACTTGCTGTTCCACCGTCCGCGACCGCGACAGATCAAGAGCATTTTGATCGGCGAGATCAATGATCTCGGCTACACGCTGCCGAACATCTTCTGCGGTCTCTCGTTTCCATTCGCGCAGCTTCGTGTCAAGTTTTTCGAGTAAAGCGTCCATACCGATTCCACTTAGGTGGTGGCCAACGTTCTGACAACAGTCCAGCTCTTTCGCGGGTGGTTCAATCCGGTTCGCCGCTCAGGAATTTGCCGGCTTCTTCATCCGTCATCGGCTGCCACCATTTGTCGCCCTTTGGAACTTTCACCTTGCCTTTGAGCGCCCCGAGCCGAATTTTCTTAGGGCGAACGGGGACGAGGCGAACGGCGGCCTTGTCGTTGCGTGAGATGACCACTTCTTCGCCGCATTCGGCTGCCTTGACCAACTTGGGAAGCTCCGTTTTGGCGCGATGCATGTTGACCTGCATGGAAGCAGTGTAGCTAAATTTGTGCATTCAAAAATCGCCTTGGAACGTTGCGCTACATTTACTTAAAACGAACACCGCTCGCTCGCTGATCGCGAATTCGGAAATGATGAGGCCGTTTCGGCGGACCAGGGCTGCTGCGGGGTCAGTTGAATAATCGATCCGCTCGAGCCTGACGACCTTCGGGGGAGGACCGAATCGGTTCGACAGGCGAACGAAATCCATATCGGCGCTGACAACGTGAAGCTGTTCTCTTTGGCGTAACTCCAGAGGATTTGGTCTGGTGTTTCACCGCTGAATCCGAGCAACTGGGTCTGGGATGAACCTGGAAACAGGTCCTCCAGCAAAGGGACGATTCTTCGCGAGATGTTCGCGGCGAACAGAAGCTTCACTGCGGGACTTTGTCTTTAAGCTGATAAGCGAACTGAAGAGCTGCCTGGATATCTAGCGAAGTCAATTCCGGATAATCTCGCAGGATTTCGACTTCGGAGATGCCGCCACCAAGCCACTCGATAATATCCCACACGGTGATTCTAGTACCGCGAATAATAGCCTGTCCGGACCGGACCTGGGGGTTCACCGTTACCCGGTCAAGCGCCAAGTTGCCAGCCATGCGCCAATTATCACTGATTCGGGCATGTTGGGGAGTATTGATACGGTGGCGGCGCCGCTTCGCGACTCGCTCAGCCGGCGAAGATCGCAGATGTGGAAAGACGGATGTCGCCGGCACTGAGGGTGCCGTTCTCATCGGCGAGGATGAAGTCGTTGCCGCCGTGGTACTCGAAACAGGCTTTCGATTGCGGATCGACAACCCAGCAGTGTGGCACGCCCCAACTGTAGTATCGAGTGCACTTCCGGAATACGTCGGGTTCGCGGTCGCTGGGCGACAGGATTTCGATGCAGAGGAATGCGGGAGCTATTAAGTAGCCTCTGGCGTCCTCTTCGAACTTGCCGGGGAACGAGAGCATGACATCCGGGGTCATCCAATCGTCGGCGTGAGCGAGCGACCACTCCAGGCGAACGCGCGAGTTGCTTTGGGCGGCGATGGGTTTGAGCAGGGATATGAGCTGGTACGTAAAGTCCGAATGCGTTCCACTGCCCACGTTTCTTTCTACCAGTTGGCCGTCGATTTGTTCGAAGTACTTTTCGGGCGAGGTTTCGAGGTCGAGGGGGGCGGAGATGTGGGTGGACATGGCGAGCTATGTTTCCAGATTCGCATTATTGGTCGAGGTCGCCTTCGCGAGATCTGCTGCGATTAGAGCGAACTGGTCTAGCGCGGCTTGCAGGTCCTCCACAATTTCGGCAGCGAGGGTGGCCGGATCGGGTAAGTTATCGGTGTCTTCAAGGCTTTCGTCACGAAGCCACGTGATATCAAGGCTAAGCTTGTCGCGTTTTTGCAGGTCTTCAGAGCTAAAACAGCGGAAACGATCCGATTCTTTGCGCTCGAACCGATTTTCGGGATTGTAGGAGGTGACAAAATCATCGAGATCGGCGCGTTTGAGCGGGTTTGTTTTCAGCGTGAAGTGCTTGTTCGTCCGCAGGTCGTAAATCCACAGCGACTTGGTCCAAGGCGTTTCGCTGGCGGGTTTGCGATCAAAGAACATCACGTTCGCTTTGACGCCCTGGGCATAGAAGACGCCTGTTGGGAGGCGCAGAAGGGTGTGGACATCGCAGCTATGGCTCAGCCTGCGGCGAATTGTCTCTCCTGCTCCGCCTTCAAATAGCACGTTATCGGGCACCACGACTGCGGCGCGACCGTGCATCTTGAGCAGACTCACGACATGCTGGACAAAATTGAGCTGCTTGTTGCTGGTGGTAGCCCAGAAGTCATCGCGGTACACCGTTAGGGCTTCGCGGCTTTCCTCGCCTTCTTCGCTGATGACTGTAATGCTCGATTTCTTGCCGAAAGGCGGATTTGTGAGCACCATGTCATAGTTGCTTGAATCTTTTGCCGCGAGACTGTCGCCGACTCGGATGGGACTCTTGTCACCACCTATGCCGTGAAGGTACAGATTCATGGCGCAGAGGCGAGCGGCGGCATCCACGATCTCGACACCGCGGAGTGCTTCGAGCTTCAGTGATCGCTTCTCGTCGGCATCCATCTCCGCAGCGTGGCGCTTGCTGATGTAGTCGTAGGCTGCTAACAGGAATCCGCCTGTGCCTGCTGCAGGGTCCATGATGGTCATCGCGGGCTTAGGCCGCATGACGTCAACAATTGCCTGGATTAGTGGGCGCGGAGTGAAGTATTGGCCTGCGCCGGATTTGACATCTTCGGCGTTCTTTTGGAGTAGGCCTTCGTATAGATCGCCCTTCACGTCGGCATCAAGACTAGACCAAGCTTCACGATCGATTAAGTCGGCGACGAGGCGTTTCAGCTTGGCCGGATCCTGGATTTTGTTTTGCGCCTTGCGGAAGATCGTGCCAAGCATGCCAGGTTCTTTGCCGAGCGTTTCCAGCGCTCGGCGGTAGTGGTGTTCGAGCGGGATGCCATCGAGTTCGAGGAGGCTGGGCCAGTCATATTCTTCCGGGATGATGGACGGCTCATTGTAGGGCGGCTGCGTGCGCTCATGCGCCATTTTCAGGAAGAGTAGATACGTCAATTGCTCGACATAATCGCCGTAGGAGAGGCCATCGTCGCGGAGGATATTGCAGTAATTCCAGAGCTTATTGACAAGAGCGGAGGAGTCGTTGGGCATGTTGCTCAGTCTTGAAGCATCAGTCCGGCGGCGGCCGCGCTGCGCTTGCGCGGGCGCGGCGACCGCGTTTCCGATTCCTGCTGTGCGCGTTGATTTCGGATCCGCTCGAGGAGAATGCTTGCGGGCTCGTCATTGGGATCTTGGGGCGCGAGTTGGCCGGAGAAGGCGCCAGCGAGAATGGAGTTGCGAAGGCGAGCGGCCCGCATTTCGAGGGTATGTATCGCGTCGGCTGCTCCTGCTATGAGCGATAGATATTTTTCTGCACATTGCATCAGATCTTTTTGAGCGTCCGTTGTTGGAATCGGAACCATAGTCCTCTTTACGTCTGCCTGATTGATGCTGGCCTGGTTTACTGCCTGCTTCGCGTTTGCGATGAGTCTATCGCGGCCCTTTCGGCTTTGCAGATATAGTGATAGCCATCTCGGGGACAGCTCCTCTGTTGTCCGCAGGCGCATAATATTCGACTCAAAGAGTGCCGGGCAAAGGTCCGGGGGTACGACTGCGCATTTTCCTAGGTGAGGCATGCTGTTCACTCGGTTGATCAGAATATCATCGGGCCTGAGCCCATAGAGGTTCACCTCTTGAGAACTTGCGTTCAGGCGTTTCAAATCTTGTCTTCTTCGTATTGAGCCGTTCCGGAAATCGTCGATCCGCACAATCGGAGTGCCTGTACCGTAGTGGCTCGACGGTTTATAAAGCCCGTTTTGGGGGCCTTCTGCAATAAGGCTGGTAAGTGGCCGCCAAGCGCAAGTCTGAGATGCGGCTTTTGCGAAATTTCGTTCAAACAGTTGGTGTAAGAAGGCTTGCTTGAGCTTTATCAGCCGTGGCAGCAAGCTGCTAATTATGCCTGCCGCCACATTCAAGCGCGTGAACTGCTTTTCGATTTCGGCGACGATGCGGCGCTGCTCGGTGAGCGAGGGGAGATCGACCGTCAGACGTTCGAGCTGAGATTTCAGAATGTGGGTCATTGTTGACCCGTGCATAGCGTGCCTGAGTTCGTGCGTTGCTTCTAGTAGGAGGTAATAGAGGTATTCCTTTGCGACCTCTGGGCCTGGAATCACTTTGAAGATGTGTTGGTTAAGGGCCGCTTCTTCGGCATGCCAGATATACGGCCCTATCGTTGCTGACCATGCATACAGAAGATCGCCGGGTCGAACTCGGTTGCGTTGACCAACCGGGGCGGTCGTATGGTTGTAGTCTGGCGATCCGTTCAGGTTTTGAATCCTGATAATTCTTAGTCCGGTGTCGCCCCATTCCGACTTCTTGAATCCGCGACCATTAATGAGTTCACAGAGCCCTCCGAGCCGTTTCACTGGGCTAGCCTCTCGTTCAACTGCCCTAAGATCTCGTTCAATTCGTTCCCGAAGAGCTGGTACGCTTTGCCGAGTCCGCCGTGGTCGACGAAAGGCGTGAGTTCGAAATCATCCGGTTTTATTTCGAGGCTTGTCGCAATGTGTTCGGCGATGTGGTTCAGCCATCGGAGTTGTTCGTCCGTGAAGCTGGCTCCAAGCTGTTCCTGTTCGGAGAGCCAGGATTGGAATCGGTCACGGATCTTGTCGGGGAATGGGCGGAGGTTGTCTTCGGTACCGATTGCAAAACTGACGAGTGATATGAGATCTGTCATGACTCGCGCACCAGAGCCGCGCACTTTGGATTGGTCAAGCTGTTCATAGGCCCGCCAAAGATTTTCCGGCGTCCACGCAGGATGGGGGCGCTGGATGGCCGATGCGAGTTCTTTCACTTGCTTGTAGGTGAGCCGGGTTTTCCATGGCCGGCTGTACAGGATTTCGAGCGCTGTGATCTGATCCTTGTTCTCTTCCAGAAATTGCCGGAAGGACCGCGTGAGATCCTGAGCTTTTTCACGAGAATCGCCCGAAAACCCCGCATGAGTGAGCTGGTCCTGCGAGACGGTATCGATGGTCTGTTCGTAGCTGCTCTTCAGGCCAATCAGAAGATTGCGCAGCTTAGGATCAAGGAACGGCTTTGCGGCCTCTTTGCGGAGACGCGCGCCGGTGCTGGCGAGCTGATCGGGCGTAGGTTCTTGGACGCCGTGCTCGGTCTTGGCTTCATCGACCAGGAAATCCGGGTCGACTGAGTTGGCGAGAGCACGAACCGTATCGGAGAGGATGATTCCGCCCGTGAGGTTTGTGATCTGCTCCTGTTCGTCGTGCGACAACTGGCGATCCAGGCGGGTCAGGCGCGAGGCTAAAGAGGCGAGAATGTCGGGATCGGTGCTGCCGAAACCGACGGATTCGATCAGCTTCTCGAATTCGACGCTACGGTTGCGGTCCAGCGGAGGGGCTTCGATCATGGAGTGCCCGCAGACCCCGACCGCGTCAACAACGACGAAGTGCGTCTTGGCACGCGCGTCAGGAGTGACGGCTTGCAGATCATCCGTCTTAATGATGCGGACGCCGCGGCCTTTCATCTGCTCGAAGAGGTTGGGGCTTGCGATATCGCGCAGGAACATCACAATTTCCAGCGGACGAATGTCGGTTCCGGTGGCGATCATGTCGACGGTCACGGCTATTCGGGGATTGTAGCTGTTGCGGAAGGACTGGATGATAGATTCGGCCTTCTCTCCGGTCTGCTCCCAAAAATCCTCTTCGATTTCGGCGCCATCTTCCATTTTGACTATGCGCTTGCGGCGCTTGCTGCCTGTGCGGTAGGTGACCTTCTGGCAGAAGTCGTTGCCCTTTGCAAATTCTTCCCGAACGATTTGGACTATGTCGTCCGCGTGATTGTCGTTCTTGGCGAATATCAGAGTTTTGGGCACGTGCGTGCGGCCGGGGAAGATTTCGGTAAACAGCTTCTCTTTGAAGGCGCGAATGACCGTGCGGATCTGATCTTCGGCGACGACATCGCGATCCAGTTGGCCGGGTGTATAGGTGAGGTCCTGATCGAGGAGTTCGGCGCGACGGGCGCGAGTGAGGCGGTCGCGCTTATCCACATGGAATCCGGTTTCCACGCGTGAGCCGGATTCGGTGATTTGCGTGCGAATGTCGTAGACATCGTAATCGACGTTGACCTTGTCCTCGACGGCTCGGGTGTGGTTGTAGTCCATTACAAGATTCTGTTTGAAGAAGCCGAGGGTTTGCTTCGAGGGAGTCGCGGTTAGGCCGATCAGAAGGGAGTCGAAGTACTCGAGCACCTGACTCCAAAGCTTGTAAATTGAGCGGTGGCATTCGTCCGTGACGATGAAATCGAAGGTTTCGATGGGGATTGCGGAATTGTATTTGATCGGCTCGGGGAGTTGCGTCAGATTAGCCCAAGTCTTCGCGGACTGCTCGTCCTGATCTTCGTCGATGTCTCTGCCTACCAGCATTGAGTAGAGGCGCTGGATCGTGGTAATACATACCTTGCTGACGATATCGATTTTGTTGCTGCTAAGGAGTTGAGCGTTGTAGAGCTCGGTGAATTTTCGGCCGTCGTCGGGCGTGACGAATTGCTGGAACTCGTTTTGAGTTTGGCGGCCGAGCGTCCGGCGGTCTACCAGGAACAGGACACGACGCGCGCCAGCGAATTTGATGAGCCGGTAGATGAAATTGCAGGCCGTGAAGGTCTTGCCGCTGCCCGTGGCCATTTGGATGAGGGCGCGGGGGCGATTATGGGCGAATGATTTTTCGAGATTGATGATCGCGCGTGTTTGGGCAGGCCAGAGACCACCATCATCGAGCGGAGGCATAATGCGGAGTTTGCCGCGAACGGTGCCGCCGGGCGATTTAAGGTCGGACTGAATCCATTGCGAGAGAGTCTCCGGCTTGTGAAAAGCGAAGACGGATCGGCTGCGCGCTTCGGGTTCGAGCAGATTTGTGAAGCGCGTTTCAAGGCCTGTGCTTTGGTAACAGAAGGGCAACGGCCGGCGAGGCGCGGGGATGTGATCCGGCAGACCCACGCTGTATTTAGCGGTCTGGATTTCAACGGCTGTAAGAGGGACTCCAGTTTTCTTGGCTTCGACTACACCGACCGCTGCGCCATCGACGTATAGAAGGTAGTCGGCGAACCCGTGTCCTTTCTTCAGCGGATATTCGCATATCGCGACACCGAGCGCGGCTGTAAGGTTAGCCTGTTCGCGGGGCTGAACAGCCCAACCGGCGGCAGCGAGCAGTTGGTCTATGTCCGCGCGCGCTTTCTGCTCTGGTGTCATCAGGCTTAGAACAGGATACACGGAATGCGCGGTTCGAGCCAGGGTCCGGAACAGGGACCGCTTGCTCACGCGCGCGGTTCAGTGAGATCCGCGTCGCCCGGAAGGCACTTACCCGCAGGGTTCAGGGAGGCTGTCGGCCTTACAGCAACACTCTCTCGCCGCGCGATGTGCCCAGAAAATATTGCGGGCTGATTGATTCGGACATGGGCAGACGAGTGATGCTGGGTTTAATCACCAGCAGCGTCTTACTGGTTTGCGTATCGCGCGTATTTTCGCTCAAAAGCTGGCTCAAGCCCGGGATGTGGCTCAGGCCGAGAAGACCATTTCTCGTGACGCTACGCGTCTCTACATCGAGCCCGGCAATGACCGCCCATTGTCCTTCCCGCATCCTTACGCTACCTTTGAATTCCCGCTCTGAAATTGCGGGCACAGTGTCATAAGTCTGTGTGCCGAGCGCCTTCAGATCCGCCTCGACCTCGAGCGAAATATCTCCATCGCCATTCACACGAGGAGTGAGCTTCAACAGGATACCGAGATCCTCGAGCGTAACTTGGCCGATCGGATTGTAAATGGAGGGAGTTGATTGCTGGAATCCGCTGTAGAGAGTTTGCGGGATCGGATACTTATCGCCTATATGAAGGTTGGCGGTTTGACCATCTCCGACAACCGCCGTCGCGTCGTAAAGCTGAGTGGTGAAAGAGCTCGAGTATGTCGCGAAGAGCGTTGCCTCAGTCAACCCGATGCCGAAAAGCGTCGCCCCGCTTCCAAATGGAATAAACGTTGTCGGGCTGGCAAGAGCAGGGAGGATTGTCTGGAACGCTCCCAGATGCCCGAAATCGAGCAGCTGAAAAGCTGTTGGCAGCGACGCGCCGTAGTGATAGCTGCGATCTGAATCTAACGTGAGGATCTCGACTTCGATCGAGACCTGAGCCTTGGGCAAGAGAACAGCTTCGAGGAGAGATCGAGCGACTCGCGCGCGAGTGACGCGATCCCGTATCATCACCATCCGGGTGGCGCTGTCCCAGCCGATGGATCGCAGGGCCAGCAAGCTTCGGACCGCATTCGCCGCCTCCATGAGATCTTTCTGGTCTAGAGCGTTCGGCAGCGGAAACGTGAGCAGGACGTTGGGCTCGAGTTCGCTTCGTTTGGCCTCCGAATCACGGACAAAAAAAAGCACGTGCTCACTGATCGGGAACACAAAGGTATGGGTGGCGGCAGTGAGCGCATCCATTGCTGTTCGGAAATCGGCCTGAGTGATTTGAAAGCGAATGCCCGGCTGAGCCTGGAGTTGAGGATCCCAGATGGCGCGAACGCCGTATGCGGAAGCCACCTGCTCGAACAAAGATGTTTCGTCGGCCCGAATGTCGAAATCATGCCTGGATGAATTCGCTTTTATATGAGGGGGCGGCTGGAGATGGTCATCGCTTTCCCACACGACCTGGGAAGCAGCTTGGATGGGAGGCTCGCTGCCTTGCGGCTGACTTTTGGCGGCATTTATATCCGAGGAAATGTCGGCGGATTCGATATCGGCTTTGGTGAGGAGATTAGCGGCGGGCGCCAAAGCGTCGCGATTCGCGCGATAGGTGGGATTGTGCGGGTCGCGGGCGGACGCTTGCGCATATAGAAGATAGGCGCGCACCAATTGACCGGCCAATTGCGCTTCATGCGCATCGTGGGCCAATCGAGCGGCAACGGGATCCGCAGCCGCCCAGCAGGTGAGCGCAAAAAGCGTGCTCGCAAAGATGCGAAGGTTCAAGTATTTAGGACGGCTGATAGCTGGCCGGCGTGCAAATAGAGGCTTTCCTCGTGGAATTTCAGTGCCCAGGCGCAACGTAACCCGGTGGATGAGCTGCGCCTTCTCCGAAGAAGTATTCTTCCATTTGCTTCAACAGGAACTCCTGCGCCTCCGGTGTGCCCAGGTTGAGCCGATACTCGTTCATGATCATTTTCATGTGCTCAACCCACATTCTCCAGGCCTCCTTCGAGACATTCTCGTAAATGCGCTGGCCCAGGGGATGGCCATCGAAAGGGACTTCGTCCAATCCGGGTAATTCCTTGTGCAGCTTTACGCAGAAGACTTTCCGTTCAGTAGCCGGGGCTGATTCAGTAGTGCTAGCCATGACAATTTCCTCGCTGCTTCTACCTTGAGGATAGCCCAGCCGTGGCTCCCAGCTCTTTAGAGAGCCATTCCTCAAGGCATTGAAGCGGAACTATGATACAGGTCGCGCTGCTGTGCTTCACGCTCCAGGAACGAGGAGAGACGGAGCGGCGAGGATGTCCCCTGGACGAAGCTCTGCTGCACAATTCTCAAGTAACGCCTCAGAAGGTCGGGTCTCGCGGATTTGCGAATGCGGCAGGTTTCGAGATCCAGCAATAGCTCTAACTCACAGGGAGTGAAGGTATTGCGCCGGACAACGCCGTTTATGAGGTCTTGCACGAGCTGGCTGAACGACGTCAAGTCAGTTCGTTCTGATCGTGCGTCTGTCAATTGAAAGAGTGCCGGCTGCCTCCGAAAACTCTAAGAGATTTGCTGCGATTCAGTCCCCTGGAATCGCACTTGTTTTAACGAGGAGAGCAGTGTTTTTTCTGGAGCACATGCGCGGCGGACACGACGTGCTGACGGCTTTCTTCTCCATGTGGCCCTGGATTCTGGGGCTGCTCGCGAGCATTCTCCTCCTCAGCGGCCTTGACGATCTCGTGCCCTTCCTGATTTGCGTATATCACCGTTCTGTGACGCGCGAGCCCGCGCCGCCATTCACGCTAGGGGAATTTCTCAAGGAGGAACGGCGAATCGCCATTTTCGTTCCGTGCTGGAAAGAGGCGGACGTAATTGCCAATATGGTGCGCCATAACCTGGCCGCGATGCGATATCGTAATTTCGATTTTTTTCTAGGCGTCTATCCGAACGACGAAGCAACCGTCGCCGTCGTGGAGCACCTGGCGGAGAGTCTCGGCAATGTGCACGTGGCAGCTTGCCCGCACTCTGGTCCAACGTCAAAGGCAGACTGCTTGAACTGGATCTATCAGCGAATGTCGCTCTTTGAGGAGGAGCATGGAACCTATTTCGATACGGTTGTGATGCATGATGCCGAAGATTTGATCCACCCGGATGCCCTTTCGGTGATCAACCGGGAGCGCGAGAGCTACGCGATGGTGCAGGTGCCTGTGCTGCCTCTTCCCACGCCGCTTTTGGAGTTCACTCATGGAATCTATTGCGATGAATTTTCTGAGTTCCAGATGATTGACATGCCCGCGAGGCAATTCAGCGGGTCGTTCATTCCATCGAGTGGGGTGGGGACGGGCTTTGCTCGAGAGATCCTGGAGCGTCTGGCGGAAGAACGGAACAATCGGGTGTTTGATTCCGCAAGCCTGACGGAGGACTACGAAATAGGCGTTTACATTCACAGCGCGGGTTATCCGCAGTTGTTTGCGCCGCTCAAGCGCGGTGATAAGGGTTTCATGGCGACGCGCGAATACTTTCCGAGAAAGATGCGATCGGCGATTCGCCAGCGAACGCGCTGGGTAACCGGGATCGCGTTGCAGTGTTGGGAACGCAGCGGCTGGCGAGGATCGTGGCGAAATCGCTATTGGTTCTGGCGGGATCGCAAAGGCCTCGTCGCAAATCCCCTGAGCCTGTTGACGAACATCCTGTTCTTGGCTGGATTGACAGATTTGTTCGCAGAGACCGCTGAGCATCGGCCTTGGCGTTTCGCAGTATCAAATCCGCTAGTTGTCTGGCTCTGCTGGATCACGTTTTTACTCCAGTGTTTTCGGCTTGGTTTACGAATGCTGTACGTAGCAGAGATTTTTGGAGTCCCATTCGCCCTAGGCGTGCCATTGCGCTGCTTCCACGGCAACTTCATTAACTGCTGCGCGTCCTTCGGCGCGATAGGACGGTATCTTCATGCCAAGCTGCACGGGCGGCCTCTTGTGTGGCTCAAGACCGAGCACGATTATCCGGGCCGGGAAGCTTTGGTGATGCACCGGCGAACGCTCGGAGATGTTCTCGTGAGCTCGGGCTACGTCTCGGAAGAGAAGCTCCTGGAGGTGCAAGCCCAAATGCCTCCGGAAGCGGATCTTGCCGATTTTCTGCTCGCGAACAGCATCATCTCCGACGCGGATCTTTGTAAAGCGATCAGCCTGCAATCCGGGGTGCCGTCAGCGCTCATTGACCCTAGACGCGTGAAGCAGCAGGTGGCCAGAACCCTGCCGGCTCACATAGGACAACGGTTTGGCGTTGTTCCGTATCGAGTGCACAGCGGCCGATTGCACGTGGCCTGCTCGCGGGTGCCGTCTTCGGAGGTTTTGGAAGAGCTAAGAAATTTCAGCCGGTTACCTGTCGAATTTCAGCTGGTGACGAAACAAAACTACGACGAGCTTCGGGCGTTGCTTTAACCTAGATATTAGGGAATACATGAAAGCCGCTCAGAAAACGCGACGGCGTTTCTCCGTAGTGTTGATCAAACCGTCGCACTACGATGATGACGGCTATGTGATCCAGTGGCTCCGTTCCGCCATTCCGTCGAATTCATTGGCGGTGCTGAATGGGCTGGCGCTCGATTGCAAGGAGCGGCGCGTGCTTGGCGAGGATGTCGAAATCATCGTAACGGCCGCTGATGAAACGAATACCCGCATCCAGCCGAAGCGCATCATACGCCAGCTTGGGAATGAGCCTGGGCTTGTGGCGCTAGTCGGCGTGCAATCGAATCAGTACCCGCATGCCATGGACATCGCGCGTCCGTTACGGGCGGCCGGCGTCCAGGTCTGCATCGGCGGTTTTCACGTCTCTGGTTGCCTGGCGATGTTGCCGGAGATTACGCCGGAGCTCAAGGAAGCGATGGATCTCGGCATCTCGCTATTTGCGGGCGAGGCCGAAGGGCGCTTTGAAGAAGTCCTGCGGGATGCGTGGAACGGGACACTCAAGCCGCTCTATAACTACATGGCGGATCTGCCGTCGTTGGAAGGCGTGCCGCTGCCGATTCTTCCTCCCACGCGTGTTAAGCGGACCGCGGGTAAGCTCACCAGCTTCGATGCCGGCCGCGGCTGCCCGTTTCAGTGCTCTTTTTGCACCATTATTAATGTGCAGGGGCGGAAGTCAAGGCGGCGCTCGGCGGATGAGATCGAGCAGATCGTGCGGCGCAATCTGGCGCAGGGAATCAACCGCTTCTTCATCACGGATGACAATTTCGCGCGCAACAAGGATTGGGAAAGCGTTTTCGATCGCTTGATTGCAATGCGCGAGAACGAGAAGCTCAATATCAAGTTCGTGATTCAAGTGGACACGATGTGCCATCGGTTGCCGAACTTTATCTCAAAGGCGGGCCGCGCCGGTGTCGCGCGCGTGTTCATCGGGCTTGAAAGCATCAATCCGGACAGCCTGCTAGGAGCGAGGAAGAAGCAGAACAAGGTTGCCGAATATCGGAAGATGCTGCTCGAGTGGAAACGCGCGGGCGCAACGGTTTTCGCGGGTTACATTGTCGGATTTCCCAACGACACGCCTGAATCGGTGATGCGGGACATCAAAATCATACAGCGCGAGCTGCCGATTGACCTGTTGGAGCCGCACTGCCTGACGCCGCTACCAGGCTCAGAGGATCACCAGCGCCTGTATAAAGCCGGAGTGTATCTCGATCCTGACCTGAACAAATACGATCTGGAACATGTGACCACGACGCACAGCCAGATGTCGACTGCTGAATGGGAGAAGCTCTATCTCGATGCATGGGAGAGCTACTATTCGCCGGAGCATATCGAGACCGTAATGCGCCGCGCCCAGGCGACCAGGAGCAATGCGGGTAACATGCTGTTCCTGCTGCTCTGGTACTACGCTTGTATCAAGCTCGAGAAGATCGATCCACTGGAGGGAGGGTATCTCCGGCGGAAATACCGCAAAGATCGCCGCCCGACGCTGCCGATCGAAAGCCCATTCGTTTTTTATCCCCGGTATGTAGCGGATCTGCTCAATAAGCACATCAAGTTGGTCCAACTGATCTGGCGCTTCGGACGATTTCGTTTGCGCCTGAAGCGTGATCCGGATGCATACAAGTACACTGATCTCGCGTTGACCCCTGTTCTCGAAGAAGAAGAGTCTGATGAGCGCGAACTGGTATCCGTTGGCGCTGTCTCCGGGAATGAGAAGTTGAAAATTTACGGCCGTTGAGGATTGAATAGCTCAATCGGCGAGAAGTCAACGATCTTCCATTTTTTGCCGTTTCGCACCAGCCGAATACTCAGCTCAGCATTGCGGGTGTCGCTGTAGTTGGTAGTCAGATCGGTCATGGTAAGGGTCCAATCAACGGTGAGCTTCGTCTCGTTTTCGGAATCTTGCTCGTCGGTTATCTCCACTCCATTACTAAGTTGGAATGAGTTTGCGAGTCCCTCGAAATAATTGCGCAGCTTGTCGTAGTTGGCGAACGATTTGTCGAATGGGGCCATTGCATCGGCCGCATTGTTATCCGTCAGGGCGGTTGCAACATGGCTGATCTCGCGGCGCATATCGGCCGCCCGGTCGCCGAAGGCAGGAAACGCAGAAAAGAGGGCGAGCGCGCCCGCCACAATCAGCTTACGTTCGATAGCTGCCATTGATCCGAATGTAGCCTTCCGTGAGATCGCAGGTGAAAAAACGGGCTTCCGCTTTGCCCCGGCCATTTAGAATAATGCGAAGCTGCACCTGCTTTTCATCAAGCTTCTGTTTGAGATCCTCTTCCGAGAAATCACACGCTAAACCTCCGCGGCAAACCTGCACGGACTGCAGGTAGATATCGATTTTGACCGGATCGAAGATCACGCCGGAGTATCCCGCTGCAGCCAGGATTCGGCCCCAATTCGGATCACTACCCGCAATCGCGGTTTTCACCAAAGGGGAATTAGCAATGGATCTCGCGATTTTGCGCGCCTCGTCCACTGTCTTAAAGCCGACTGCTTCGACGATGATCAGCTTCTTCGCGCCTTCGCCATCGGCCGCAATCTGTTGGGCGAGACTCTCCATCACCCGGGTAATAGCTGCCTGCAACGCGCTGCGCTCCTTTCCATTCGGTTCTACGCCTGATGAGCCATTCGCGAGCAGCACCACAATGTCATTGGTTGACATGTCGCCATCTACGCTCAGGGAGTTGTAGCTCGAGTCTGTGGCGCGCAAAAGCATTTCGTGCAGGTGCTTCGAAGAAACTGCTGCGTCTGTCATGACGAAGCCTAAGGTCGTCGCCATATTGGGATGAATCATTCCCGAACCTTTTGTCATTCCGGCCACTCGGATCAGGCCCGCTCGCAGTTGAAGTTCCTCTGATGCCACTTTCATGCGCGTGTCGGTAGTGAGGATCGCGCGCGCGACGGCTTCGAATCGGTCTGGCGATAAGGCGGAGACGAGTTTCGGAACGGCTTCTGTGATCAACTTAGCGTTTAATTCAACGCCGATGACTCCGGTAGACGCGGGCAAAACGTGCTCTGTTCTGACCCTCAGCGCTTTTGCAACGGCTTTACAGGACATAAAAGCGACACGATCGCCCGTTGGTGTTGCGCAATTTGCATTGCCGGCATTGACGAGGACAGCCGCTACTTTTCCTCTCGAGGATTTCAGATGATTTCGAGCAAGGCGAATGGGGGCTGCCTGCACCACGTTTCGCGTGAATACGGCGGCGCCATTCGCGGTTTTATCCGGCACGATGAGAGCGAGGTCGTCGCCCGGCTGTTTGCGGATTCCAGCGTAGATGGCCGCGTACCGGTATCCCAAGGGAAGGTTGAAGTCCAAACAGCATGTTAGCACATCTGTGCTAACATAAGTGCAGGAGAGGCAAACAATGGCAATCGTGAAAGAATCGCATACCGAAAGCCCGACCGCATACCGGGGCAAGCAGGCGAAAACGGGCAATTCTCTAGGACTCCGGTTCGACAAGGCGCTGTTCCTGAGTCATCCGGAATTTTCCGGCGAAGTGCGCGCTCATGTGATTGCGCCCGGGCGCATGCTGGTCGTTGCCGAGCCGAGAACTAAAAACCGGAGGCAAGAAAGCGATCCAGTTATAGAAGCATTTCTGAGTTTTCTGGCGGAGGACATGGCTAAGTCTCCGCAACAAATCAGACCGCTGAGCCAGGCGGTCGCAGAGCGCATCGATAAGCTCGTAGGCCACCTGCCGGTGAACCCTCACGAAGATCTGGGTGATGAGTCGCTCATTTGATGGAATCGCAAGGCTGGCGCCTCTTTGTTTACCCGCTCTTCCAAACGCAGTTAGAGAAGCTGATGACGCGGGCGGAAAAACTGGCATCCAGAGACCCGAGGGCATATGTCTCGCATCCCGCGGTGAAAATGCTGGCCACCATTAATCATTACGTCCGTGAGGTCATCCCGCGGAGCCCGAATAGCCCTGAGTTCCGTCAGGGGAACACTTTGGGGCCTGGAAACCGCCATTGGTTTCGGGCGAAATTCCATAGGCGGTACCGCCTCTTCTACCGCTTCTCGAGCGAGCAAAAAATTATCGTGTATGCCTGGATCAATGACGAGGAAAGCCTGCGCAAATGCGGCTCGAAAACCGACCCCTATGCCGTTTTTAGGACCATGCTGGAGAAAGGGGAGCCGCCTAACTCTTTTGCGGAGCTCTTGCGAACCTCTCAAGAGCTTAAGCGCTAAGTCCGAGAATCTCGTTTTCAGCGAGCTTATAGCCGTTCAGGAATGCGTCGGCTGAAAGGCGCTTTTTGCCGGCCGGTTGAAGCTCCAGAATTTCCAGCAAAGTGCCCTGGCCGCATCCCGCGAAAAGACGGCGGTTTTCTGCTCGGAGCGCGCCCTGTGGAAGCGAGAGCCCCTCGGCAGGTCTCGCGCGAAGCAGCAGCAGTTGCTGATTGCGAAACGTTGTGTAAGCGCCAGGCCAGGGTTGGAAGCCGCGCATGCGGTTGTAGATTTGATGCGATGGAAGTGACCAGTCGACCGAGCCATCTTCTTTTTTCAGGATTGGGGCATACGTTGCTTCGGCGTTGTTCTGCTCTTCGCGCTCGACGGTCCCGTCCGATATCTCTTCAATAGTCTGCAAGAGCAGTTGTGCCCCGAGCGGGGCCAGCCGGGCGCTCAGTTCCGGCGCAGTCTCATCCGGTCCGATCGTTATGTGCGACTTCAGCAACATGTCACCCGTATCGAGGCCTGCGTCGATTTGCATAATCGTGACGCCGGTTTCGGTTTCGCCATTCGCAATGGCCCATTGAATCGGTGCCGCTCCACGGTACTTCGGGAGGAGCGATGCATGCACGTTGAGAATGCCGTGTTTGGGCAGATCGATAATACTCTGCGGAATGATCTGCCCATAGCCGACCACCACCATCAAGTCGGCTCGAAGATCTCTGAGCAATTCAACACACTCGGGGCGGCGAATTCGTTCGGGCTGATGAACAGGCAGTCCAGCGGCAGCTGCTGCGCGCTTTACCGGGGATTCTGCAAGCTGATTGCCGCGTCCTTTCGGCCGATCCGGTTGTGTGAACACCGCGGTGACGTGATGCCCGGATGATAGTAGCGCGTGTAAGGAAGGAACGGCGAATTCAGGCGTACCGAGGAAGACGATTCGCACTACTCCCACTCGCCGGCTTTCTGCAATTTCTTTATTTTGCGGCGGATGATATCGCGCTTCAGCGCGCTCAGGTGATTGATAAACAGTACGCCGTTCAGATGATCGATCTCATGCAGGAAGGCTCGCGCCAGCAGCTCCTCGCCACTCAGCTCGACAGTTTCACCCTTTTCGTTTTGCGCCCGCAGCGTGATCTTGTTCGCGCGCGTTACCGGTTCGCGAAAGCCTGGAATGCTAAGACATCCTTCTTCACCGGTCTGTTTTCCCTCAGTCGAGATGATCTCAGGATTGATGATGACGATTTTCTTCGTTTCGTCTTCACCAACGGTGATATCAATCACCGAAACGCGCTTGCTCAAACCAATTTGAGGAGCGGCGAGGCCGACACCTTTAGCCGCGTACATGGTTTCCCACATATCGGCGATTAGTTCCTTCAACTCGGCACTCTCGAAATCGGTTATAGGTTCAGCTTTCTGCTCGAGCACAGGCTCGCCATATTTCAAGATTTTTCGAACCATTTAGAATTGTTTTACCTGGGCGACATATCCGTCGTAGTTTCGGCGGGTTTCTCCGAGCGAATCGCCGCCGAATTTGTCTAAGAACGCCTGCGTCAACACGAGCGCGACCATGGCTTCGCCGATAACGCCTGCCGCGGGAACAACCGCGACATCGCTGCGTTCGTATGCGGCGAGGGCCGGTTCGCGGGTCAGTAGATCTACCGACTCGAGCGGCCGCCGAAGCGTTGAAATCGGCTTCAAAAATCCGCGAACGACGACGTCCTGCCCGTTAGTGATACCGCCCTCCAAACCTCCCGCCCTGTTTGATCCCCGGCGGAACTCCTGCCGAGGCTTGTCGTAGTGGATCGTGTCCTGCACAGCGGAGCCGTATGACCTTGCGCCTTCTTCAGCAAAGCCGATTTCGACTCCCTTTACAGCTTGAATGGAAACAATCGCCTGCGCCAAACGGCCGTCCAGCCGGGTATCCCAGGCGATGTGCGATCCCAATCCGGGCGGAACGCCGTGCGCTACTACTTCAAAGATGCCGCCGACCGTGTCTCCGGTGCGATAAGCGTGATCTACTGCGTGCTTCATTCGATTTTCCGTCTCGGCATCCACGCAGCCGAGCAGAACCTCAGCACGTTCGGCAAGGGCGACGAGTTCTTCCCAAGCGACCGGGCGCTCTAGATTCACCGGACCGACGCTCACCACGTGGCTAAGCACCTCAATCCCAAATTCCTTCAAGAATGTTTTGGCGAGCCCTCCGACGGCTACTCGAGCTGCGGTCTCCCGAGCGCTGGCCCGCTCAAGCACATAGCGTGCTTCGCCGAAGTTGTATTTAATCGCGCCCGCAAGATCCGCATGTCCGGGACGAGGCCGCTGGACTGGCTTTTCTTTTCCAGGCTCAGCATCCCTGGATTCGACCGGAAGTGTGCCGCTCCAGTTCTTCCAATCCTTGTTCTCAATCAAGAGCGCTACGGGTGATCCGATGGTCTGTGAATGCCGCACGCCGGAGACGATGCGCACGCGGTCCGTTTCTATCTTCATCCGGCCGCCTCTGCCGTACCCCTGCTGTCTGCGCCAGAGCTGGCGGTTCAGGTACTCCATGCAGATGGGAATGCCGGCAGGAAGGCCGGTCAAGGTGGCGACGAGACACTCTCCATGCGATTCTCCCGCCGTCTCAAAACGCAACATTCGATGAATTTATGGTAACGGACGAGTTAGGCGGATCAGGCGGTCGTGTCGGGAGATGAAATCTACACCCGTTGCAGGGCGCTCAATTGCGGCACGCCCCACTTTTGCAGCGCCCAGGTAGCGGCTTCGGCAATAAGCAGGTGTGAGCGGGATGTATACCCTCCGCTAGTGAGCACCACGGTGGGAATGTTGCGCTGGGCCAGTGAGTCCAACACAAACCGGTCGCGCTCCAAAACGCCTGCTTCGCTTACCGCAAGCTGGCCCAACGGGTCGCCCGAAAGAATGTCCGTTCCCGCATTGTAGATCGCAAGCCGCGCGTCGTTGTTGGCCGCGAAGAAGCGCGGCAGATCACTATAGAGCGCCGCAAGATATGCCTCATCTGCCGTCCCTGCCTTGATTGGAAGCATATAGGGCGCCTCGCTTTCGTCCGCATCGAGCGGACCTGGATAAATCTGGAAATTGTAGATATCGAAAAAGCGGACGGACGGGTCAGATGCGAAGATTCCCTCCCAACCATTGCCCCGGTGGGCATCGAGATCGATGGCCAAAACGGTCTCACTATGATCAAGAATGTGGCGATCGCGAAGCGAACGGATTGCGATCGCGGCATCGGCATAAAGGCAGAAACCTTCTCCGTGCTCTGCGAAGGCGTGATGGAAGCCCCCGCCCAAATGGAAGACTAGACCTTCGCGAAAGGCCAGTTCAGCGGCGTCTGCGGTACCCTGTGTAGCCAAACGCATGGGCTTTAGCAGATGCCGCTCGCGCAACGCTGCGGGTACCAGGCGTAGCGCGGGAATCTCCAGCGCGAGCGCCAGAACCTCGGCTGAACCGAGCGAAGCAAGATACGCCTCGGTGTGAACCCGAAGCAAATCAACGCGACGGGCCTCGCCGGCCGGAGCATGTGTGATCTCGTCGAGAGCCGCTCCGAATCGTTCGCGCAGCAGGGAATAAGCGCGGCTGTATTTGCGCCCGTCAAATGGATGCAAGTATTCAAAGAGAGGGAGATATAGATCGTACTCCGCGCTATAAACCAGGTGCGCCGTCATACGTTGCCACCATGAGGTTCCATGCAGCGTCCCGGGGCCTTCGGCTAAGGCGGCGGCACGCCACCGAACATCCAGTAGCCTTTCTGGGGCGTTTTCGCGAGTAGCTCATCGAGAATGGGATTCGGAAAACGCCGGGCGAATGGCCGGCCCCATGAAATGATGCCAGCGTTGCCAAGATCCTGCGGTTGCTGGGGGACGCCTGTTCGTTTGGCGAAGAACGGCGGGTCCGCTAATCCCGAGGCGGCACGTAACACAAGCCGCCGGAGTGCGCCGCCGTTCTCATTGTAAAGATCGAATCCGTTGAATTCGGCAAGCTCCGCAAGCAGGACCAGAGCGGCCGCAGCGAACAGGTGATAGTGCAGCGCCATAGAAGCACGCTCCATTTCAAGCGGCAGTGTGCCTTCCGGAGTCACCTGGCGCAGCCCGTCACGGCGGGCGAAATCTTCAGGAACTGTTACGGCGGCGTGATAAGCCTGCTCAGCCGCCGGATCCTTAATCGAGTGATGCGCGTCGGTGTAGTAACTATCGAATGAAAGCACGCGAGGCAGCCGTGGTTCGATCGGACAGTCATAGGCGGACGTATTTAGCACGGGCAGGGATGCGTTCTGCCACGGCGAGTGTAGCGGTTGGGCGCGCAATGTAGCGCACGCACCGAATAGAATTGTCGAGAGCCAGGCGCAACGAATGCGCACTCGAAATCCTTCGCTTTAACGGAAGCCGCTGCGCGACTCCCGTCTTTAGAACCAACCGTAAACAGCGCCCGTAGTCGCGTTGGTAGCCCACACATTAGCGGCGTTCCCCGCCACAACGATGCTGACGTTGTTGGCAACCAAGTTGAAACTCTGGGTCGTCGAGTTCCACTGATACAGGCTGCCCTGAGCGTTGACGCCCCAAACCGCGCCGTCAAAGGTCGCCCAGACCTCGTTGAGCGAGGTGTTCGGGATCTGCACCCAGGATCGCGAACCATTGTTGTAGCGGTAAACCTGCCCCTGCGCATTCACGCCCCAGACGTTATCCGCATTCCCGACGGAGATCTCCGATAAGGATCCCGGAACGTTGACCCACGAGCTGCCATCGAAGCGGTAGACCTGGAGCTGTCCGTTGATACCCCACACCGTGCCGTCCGCGCCCACCGATAGCTGACCTAGCGCGCCGGGTATGTTGGTCCAACTGGAAGTAGCCGTGTTATACATAAACGTCAAACCGGCGGCGTTGAGGCCCCAGACGGATCCATCCGCGCCAACCTGGACCAAATTTAGCTCGCCCGGGATGCTGTTCCAAGTTCCCGTGGTTGCGTCGTATTGGAAGATATTGCCATTCATGTCCACGCCCCAGACATCCCCACGCGCACCTACCGAAACCTGTGTCAGGTTCGGCGCACCCGCAACGGCTTGGAAGCTCTGCGTGCCGGGGTCGAAGTGGTAGACCGTCTGCGAAGCAACTCCCCAGACGCTGCCGTCCACTCCTACGGAGATCTGATCCAAAGTAGCCCCCGCGATGACCGAAAGAGTTTGGAATGGACGCATTGGGGCGCCCGCGAGCTGGAAAATTTCCTGTGAGCCAGTAAGACCCCAGACGGCGCCATTGGGGCCTACAGCAAGGCTGCTCAGCGTGCCCGAAATCTGAACCCAGGTCTGGGATGCGGCGCTCCATTGGAAGATGTTTCCGGACGCATCCAGTCCGAAAACAGCGGCACCCGACCCAACCATCACTTGGGCGATGCTCTGCGAGGTCGAATCCATCCTGTTGTGGAGCACATTGTAGTGATAGGCAACATTGTTGCTTACGCCCCAGAGATCGCCATCCACGCCCACTGATATTTGCGCGAATCCTACGGTGCCGCTTATGAATTCAAAGCTGCCCGTCCCCGGGTCATACCAATAGATCGAACCTGCGCTGTTCAGCCCGTAAACTGCGCCCGCCGACCCGACGGTAAGCGACATTAACTGTCCCCCTACCTGATTGAAGGTCTTTGTTTGAGCGCTGTAGTGATAGATATTCGATTGCGCGTTAAGTCCCCAGACATCGCCGTCGGCGCCGACGGCTATCTGCGCCAGCGATCCGGGAATATTGATCCACGCGTTGCTCGCCGAATCCCAGTGATAAATCTGATTTTGCTCGTTGAGGCCCCAAACTGCCGTGCTCGATCCCACTACAATGCGGGTCAGCCCACCGGGAACGTACGTGAAGCCTCCGGTCGTGGAATCGTAGGTGAAGATCTCCTGGAAGCTGTTGATTCCCCAGACGCTCCCATCGGCGCCTACCGAAATCTGAGTGAGTGCTCCGGCGACCTGGTTGAAGCTCTCGACGCTGGGATCGGACACACGGCCAATGGCATTCGCCGATGATGACGCCGGAAATGCCAGAAGCAAAGACAAGCTCATGGCGGTGCCGAGGCATATCCAGAGGGAAGTTCTGTTCATCTGGCGAAGCGTGCTCAAGGTTGTATTCAATTGCTGAAGCTCCTTTGTTTGTCACGGGTCAACCGCGTATAACGCGACAAACGTCGCGCATCAGGTCGGCGCATAGACTGAAAATGATTAGTATCGAACAGTTGGGAGATCTCTCAACTGTGCCTCAAAGTACTCAAACGTACTGGCCTTAAATGTACTGTGTCGGACGGGCTTGCGTTACCATGACGGCGTGCAGGAACTTCGGCGGATCACAATCGATCCAGCAGTGATGGGCGGCAAACCGTGTATTCGTGGAATGCGCGTGACCGTCGGGATGATCGTCGAGTCGATTGCGGCGGGGCGCACGGTTGAAGATCTTTTGACCGACTTCCCATACCTTCAGGAACAAGATATCCGCGAAGCTCTTGCGTTCGCGGCCAGTCTCGCCCAGGGACGGGAAGTTCGCCTGGCCAGCTGATTCGTGCGCATTTTGATCGACATGAACCTGACGCCCCGCGCGGCGAAGCCCAGCGTTATCCTGCTGCGGGGCGAACCGCTCATTCCCGAACTGCGCACCAAAGCGGTAATCGGAGCTATCGCCGATGCTCAGCGGAACTGGAGGCACGCGCGATTCTCACGGTTGACTGGCCGGACCACGCGCCCATTTGCTTCCTTTGAAGTGATGCCCTGTCCTTGTGGTCGGGCTCAGGCCGATATGCGTTAACTTAAGGCTGAAACATTAAGACTTACGGCTTGTCACTTGCCCCACAATGTCAGCCAGGCAGCGGAACTGAAAGTCAAGTTTCGGATTGCCCGTGACTCGCCCACGACTCCGAAAGCTGAAATGTCTTGGACCGTGGTCTTCGATAAGCGCATCGACTAATTACCGTCAAGCGGACGTTGGGTCAAGCATCGGGTGCATTCGTTCAAGGAGTAGCAGCAAAACCCGAGATGCCCAGGGTTTCAATGCTTCTAGCTATCTTCTGTTCCGGGTGCAAGGTTGCCAGCACGGCGGTTCCCCTGAAAGTCTCCCGCTTCGATTTCTCGACGACCTTGACTCCATTAGCCCGGAGCTGTTCGAGAAATTGGGGAGGGTATGCTCCTGCCGGCACAGCCACCGCCCGATCCAGAAGCTGCTCGCCCGATGCGCCCGGCTCCCAACTCACAAGCAATGCCGGTGCGGACATGGCCGTCTGGATATCCAGGTGATTGGCGAGAGTTGCAACCAAGAGGCGGGCGGTTTCTGGAAATAGAGACGAGCCTATCGTTGCGATTGCCATTACCGCTTTGCCGTCCCTCGTCACGATGGTCGGGGACATTCCCACCGATAGGCGGTCTCCTGGAGCGATAGCGGCGAGTCGATACTGCTGGAAGCCAGCCGCATCGGATAGCGGTATGCCGCCTACCACAATGCCGGTTGTACCCCATGGCATCGTGTTAATGGTGTGGACTAGCGCGGCAACATTTCCAGAGCGGTCTACCGCGACGATGGAATCGCTGTGATTTGTGTCCTGGGGTTGCTGTCGGCCGGGGACTTCGCTCAAAGCTGAGGCGAGTATCTTGGCGTGCATTTTCGTCAGTCGATCCCGGGGTAAGAGGCTACAACCTCTTTGGCGTTTCCACTCGGCGAGCTGCGAAAACGGATGGATATCGTGATTCGTTACGCGCGAGATATTTGAAGGTATCCGGAATGCCTGCGGATCCTCGTAATAGGGACCCATCTGGTCGAGGCGCATGACTTCAGCTAGATTAAGCGCTTCAAGGAGGCAATATCCCCCGTGGCTCGTCGCTCCGGGAGCAAAGACAGTATTCGCCACGAATGATGTACTGATCGGTTCCTCCCAAGTGGGCTGATAGCGCTTCATGTCCTCCAAAGTTGCTTTGCCGCCCTCGCGTTGTACGGCCGCGACGAATTGCTGACCCCACTCGCCTGTATACATGTAGATCGAGCCGCTGTCCGCAACCGCACGCAGCGTTTGAGCGAGATCCTTCTGTATGAAAACATCACCCGGGTTGGGTGAAAGGCTGCCAGCCTGACTTACAAATGCTTGGCCTTCTGGCGTGCGGCTGAGGTACTTGCCGCGAATAGAGAAATAGTTCGCAAGCATTGGCGAGAGTGTGACCCCGTTCTCGGCATACGCGATCGCAGGCTGAAAAAGAGCCTTGAACGGCAGCTCGCCAAAATGTTGGTGCATAGCTTCGAGGCCCGCCATGAATCCAGGGACGAGAGTCTTTCTCCCCTCAGGGCCGGCGGTAGGAGTTCCAGCAAAGGGTAGCGGCCCTAAATCGCTTACAGGAATTGTCCTTGGGTCGGATTCTCCGAGATACGAGTTCCATCCAGCATTCAGCGAATAGACTTTGCCGGATCGGGCCTCGTAATACAAGAGTTGAAGCGTCCCCGCGTAAGAGACGTAGGAGCCGAGCGCCGTAGCAATCTGGGTAAGGGCCACGGTAGCGGCGGCATCGCTGGCATTGCCTCCGTGACGGAGTGCTTCCACGCCCGACAGAACAGCAATCGGCGATAGGGTGGCGGCGACAAGACCCGATTTCCCTTCGACAACTCTGGCCTGTTTTGGCCACGGCGTCATCTCAGACTGCTCAGCCTGGGCTTTTTCGCCCGATAACCAATTCTGCGGCGAAAGGTCAGCACTGCGAGGTAACGGGGACGTCATAGATCATTATTCCTGACCGTACGCGCAGATCGACTGCAAACGCTGTAACTGCATTTCCGGTTTGATATAAAACGTGTACACGCACCTGGGTTGAAGGTGAAATGGCAGGTTTCGCGCGGAGAAGGCGGGACGGGCAGCTCTGTCCACGCGCCAAAACCCGGCTTGGGACATGGTAG
>CAVWUV010000026.1:0-181589 GCA_963758245.1 uncultured Acidobacteriaceae bacterium
GGGTCGATTCTGTTGAAAAACTCCGCCGAGTGTGGCGGCAGGTGTAGATCCTGTCAAAACATTCCTTGTAAAAGATGTTTTGATGTGATTCCCTGGTGATACCAGTGGAGGAACATCCTTATGATGGGACGGCAGAGCGCAGACGAGCAACTTTTTTACGAGTTTCGCCTTGAGGATCATGTTCCCGACGATCATCTGCTACGACAGCTTGACGCGGTTCTGAATTTTGATCGGGTGAGATCGTTCCTTGCCACTCGCTACAGTTCCACAGGCCGCCCGTCGATTGATCCCGAACTAATGCTGAGGATGTTGTTGATCGGCTATGCCTACGGCATTCGCTCAGAGCGGCGGCTATGCAGCGAAGTACATCTCAATCTTGCTTATCGTTGGTTCTGCCGCTTGGGTCTACAAGGGGCTGTGCCGGATCATTCGACCTTCTCGAAAAACCGCTATGGCCGATTCCGCGAAAGTGATGTTTATCGGGTGCTGTTCGAGGATGTCGTTGGCCATTGCAAGAATGCGGGGCTGCTGGGTGGCGAAGGCTTCGCAGTCGACAGCAGTCTGATCGGCGGCGATACCAGACGCGATCGACGCGTCGAAAGTCTGGACGTAATACGGGAGAACGAGTCGCCAGCAAGGCCGGTGCGCGAATATCTGGAGGCACTTGATGCAGGTAACCCGGTTCATCAGGGTGATGCCCGGTATCTTTCGCCGACCGATCCTGCCGCCGCCTGGAATACGAAGGAAGGTCGCGGCAAGTTTGGCTACTTCAATAACTATCTGGTTGATACCGATCATGCTGTGATCGTCGACGTCGAAGCTACTCCGGCCCGCTTAGCACAGGAGATTAGCGCCTCGAAAGCAATGCTGAAACGGGTGGAACAAACGCACGGTCTTAGGCCAGAGCGATTAGCGGCAGACAAGGCTTACGGCACGGGTCCGTTTCTGGGCTGGCTATCGGAACGCAAGATCACTCCGCATATTCCGGTGCTGGATCGGCAGCATCAAAGCGGTGGCTTGCTGCCCCGGGAAGCCTTTATCTTAGATTCCACTAACAACTGTTACATCTGTCCACAAGGCAAGATCCTGAAGCATCGCACGGCGCGCACGGAAAACCGCATTCACATTTATCGAGCGACAGCGAGCGATTGCAAGTCTTGCCCAATCCGCGAGCAATGCACGCGAGGCACGAAGCGTACTTTGTCCGTGCCTTTCGATGAGAGCGCCCGACAAGCCGCTACAGCGCTTCGGAACACTCAAGCCTTTCAGCACTCGCGCCGACTAAGGAGAAAAGTGGAGATGCTGTTCGCTCACATGAAGCAGCATCTTCGATTCTCACGGCTGAAGCTCAGAGGTCTCGCGGGAGCCACCGAAGAATTTCTGCTCGTTGCGACGGTCCAGAATCTGCGTCGCCTCATCCGGCTGCGCCCGCCGGACATCTCCAAAACACCATGGCCTGCGGCCGCATGAAGGAAACGATGAACGCATGCTAACACCAGGTGCGATCTACCAACAAGCTATGTTCTAACAGCGAAGTAGCTCACTAGAAAATCTCTCACGCTTCGACAAACTTCCTCATTTCGGAAACGAACATCGCGAGCGGCGGAGTTTTTCAACAGAATCGGTAAGTTTCGGGATTCGCCCCAACGCCTAGAACAGCTTTGGTTACAAGCCCGAAAAACTTGTAACTGACGCCGAGGCGCACCGTATTGGCTGAAGCCACTGCCAACGCTGGACTCGCGGGAATCGACCCGTCATCAAACATGCGCCCAAAAGTGCAAGTGCGACGAGCCACAACGAACTTGGCTCCGGCGTCGTCGTGAAAACACCCGGATTCGCTACCAGCGTGAACTCGCTCGCCAATGAAAACGACGGATCAATCCTGATAACGGGATCAATGGAGGCCGAAGCGTTGGTCCCCGTAACGACGGCGCTGGGAATTACGCCGTATATTGTGTCGGAGGCAATTGTTGTCTTCAGCGTGAACGCTCCAGTCGGGTCGCAACTGGTTCCTTGCGAAATGTAAAACGCGCAAAGCGAGGGGTTGGCAAAGACTTCGAGAAGAATGGTCGACGTCGAGTTTATTTCATATTCATCGTGCGACGCCCCGCCAATTGCGGTCGTAGTTCCGTTAATCAACATGGGAACGCTGACGGATGAGGGTCCTTCTACTTCGAAGTAGTAAATGACACCCGAACTCACCGTAAGGGTAGCCCCGTTTTTTCCCGCCAAGGCGGTAGCCATTCCACCCGAGCCGTTTGTGACGACAGCCGCTCCAGATGCGCCCAGAGCCGAGCACGAGGCTCTCGATATTGTCCTGTTGAGGCACAGCGTGGCCCCGGTTTGTGAACTACCAACCGCCGCATAGGCCTGCGTTGTCGAGAAGGCGATTGAATCTGCCGATGAGATCGCACTACAAAGAATCGCAAACGCCGTCAGCGCTCCAAACCGCGTGATCTCACCCATATATATGTGTGTCCTCCAGCCTTGGGCGAAAGTATATCAGAATTTCACAGTGTGGAGCCAGGGGGGAGCTCCCCTAACAGCGTTGCAAATGGGGTAAGTTTCGCACCATGCGCTGAACACCGCATAAATATTGTGCCTTGCCATGTTGCAAATGTCTGTTGCGAATGTACTCTCTTTTTTCGGATTTCTACATTGTCACGATTGGTGCCGGGTGTTTTGCAAAACGCTGGTGCAGAAGAAACGTAGCTTTTCAGAGGACAGCGGCTGCCGGTTCGCGAAGGCACTTGGCCGTATGGTCGCCGACTCGTTCATGTGCCGTCATTGGTCCGAAACGGCGTTCTAGAAATCGTGTCCGAGCCGTCGGCCATGCGCGACTGGCGAGAAACCGCCTTTCTGGCGCATCACCGCCTGCAGCCAAGGCCTTCACGGTGGCTGGCCAGCCCGTCTCCTACTGTGCCGACTTGCTCCTTGCTTTCTCTCGGCCCAACACCGGTTTTCGCTCCGTGGCTGCGATGCCAGCCGCACGCAGCTTCGCGATCCGGCTGATGAGCTTCACCGGAACCGGTTTGGTGAGTGGGAAATGGACCGTCCCTTTTCGCAGGTCATAGCCCCTGAGCTCATGCTCGAGCGCCGCGAAGAACGTCCCCGATGCGGCAAACAGCGAATAGTGTTCCTTGAAGCCGGCGAAATACAGCATCGGCTTTCCGTGCAGCTTGTATCCGGGCATGCCATACCCGATGCCCTCTACTGCGTCCGGAACGGCTCTCCTAATCGCGGCGCGCACCTGTTCTAGCTTCTGCCGCACCGCCTCGGGCTGCGCAGCGATGTACTCGTCAACCGACTTAGGAACGCTTTTCGCCATATCCGTCATTCTATGTTTCGGCGTGGGGTTGTTCCTCTCCGATATCCTTTCGGCCCCTCCACTCCTCTGGCGATCCCTTTCACAACACGGCTAGCATGCTCCCGCTGATCGGGTTCCGTTACTTCGAGAGACGTTTCTGGACATTGGAGGAGAAGTCGCCTCTCCGTGATTGACAATCGAGCTCTCCACGACAATTGCCCGAACGAGCTTTTCAATAGCTCACCGACCTGACAAGCATCTCCGGCGAATTCGCTTAACGATCAAGAATTACGCCGTTCCCGACAGCGGCTTCGGTGATGCCACATTTGGAAATCAGTCCTGCGCGATCGGTAAGCCGGTTTCTGTGTCCGCTTTCGCGGCGGCAACCATTCGTCTAGGCCTCTCATTGCTGCGAGGCTCGAACGACCTACCCGGAAGTGGTAACGGAGTTGGTCACTCCTCCTCCATTATTTGGTCTTGCTTCACATAGGGTGCCAACGGACAGTAGCGAAAAAAATCAGACCAATTCGAACAGTTTGTTGTTGGTCTTCTCTCTTATCAGTAAATGAGCTTTACTGGCCAGATCCATGCCCGTCCATGACCCAACACGGGGATGAGAACTTACTGGTTGTGCTTGTCCAGAGTGGCGATACCGCAGCGTTCGAAAAGCTGTTAATTCGAATCGACAGGCCTCTCCGCAGCTACCTGACCAAGATCGTTGGTGAATCAATGGCGGAGGACATTTTGCAAGAGATCTCTTTACAGATCTACCGGCAAATCAGGGCAATAATATACTTGACATTCCCGTGTTTGTCCGGCTATGTTTTGGAATGTCGTGACAGGCCAGCGGCTCATTTAGGGCCGACCCTAATCTCTATCACGTTTTCGCCGACATGGTGTTCGCGCCTCTCTGGAATCGGAGCGGGCTTCACTCCGCCTACATCAAGCGCCTTGGCTACGATGCAAGCCAGTTTCTTGAAATCCTTCACGTTTTTTAGGGAATCACGAGGACTAGTAATGATTCTCACGCCAGAAAACGCTTCTGACGGCTGTTCATTGTGTACCGGCATAAGCGACCACTTGGCATCGAAGAATACGCCTGCTATTTTTAGCGCATATCGATACGGTTCTCCAGCATCAACACTGTACGAAGTAATCCAGACGCGTTCTCCTGGGTACGGCTTTAGAACTGCTAGCATTTTGGATCTCTCAGATCGCGAGATGCCCCGGTCCGCGAGTTTTTCCCGAAGCTCTAGTATTTCCTTTTGCAGCGTGAGATTTTCGTTCCTGAGTTTTTCGGAGGTCGCGTTGGCTTGGGCTGCGACGGCATTCGACTGCGCAATATCTCGTTGCTGTGCAGCATTTATGGAGGTGTTAAAATCTCGTAGATTTGTTTCATATGCTGAGGCCAAGACTCCGACAAATAGTTCACCGGAGACGCCACTAGTTATAAGCAACATTCCGGTAAACTTCCAAATCCCGATCCATTTAAAGGCTCTGGGGTTTTTGGGTTTCCATCCATTAGGAATATGTCCGGCAATTTCGGCACCGTACTCAAAGAGCAGCCCGAGGACAACGAGCGTTGTCCAAAACGCTAGTCGGTTCCCAATGAGGTCAATACGTCTTTCTAATATGGATCGAAGAACTTCAGGCGGTGGAAGTGGAGATCCGAATACGAATGCCATCGCCCGCTATGAAAAAACTAAGTATGTCTGCGCCCTTGTGACGTCCGCGGCATTGTTTTTGCGCCTTATGCTCCCGCTTATTGTGTGGATGATCGAAAGGTTCACAGAGCACCTTGCTGCCAACGAACAAGAAGGGATTCGGCTTAATATTTATGGAGATTGATTTCCCTTTCTGTTCAGAACTTTCTTGCGTTTTCGCTTCACGCGCTTCTGTCCTGGTGCGTGCGGATCGCCATTGCGAGGAGAATTTTCCTTTGCAAGTCGGACAAGCTCATCTAAGCGTTTCTTGGGAACCGCGAGGACGCCACGCATGACTTCCTTGAAGTGCTCAAACTCTGGGGTTGAATCAAACGGCGCAGCCTTCATACTCTCCCCGTCAGGACGCGAATGCGTTTCCCGCGTCCTTGGCGCTTGCGGGAAGGAGGGGCTTTCGTCCGCTCTCCTTTTTGCCGGTGAGTTCCGCGTAGGTCAAGCGCCTTCCGACAATCTGTTTCATGACCATCGCGAAACGCTCCGCGTCCGTCGTGTGCCGGTTATTGTATCTGAACGTCTGTTCGTCCAGATACCGGAACAGGTGGAAGGGTTCGACGCTGATGTACGTTCCGTGCAATCCGCGTTTAAGCAAGCTCCAGAAATTTTCGCAGTTGTTTGTATGGGCGTTACGGTTCACGTACTCAACCGCATGGTTGATAACGGCGTGTTGATAGTCCTTTTCGAGACCCTCATACGATTTCAGTTCGTCGCTGAAGATTGCAGCGCCAGCTTCTACGTGCTCACGGACTTGTTTCTGAAGCTCATGCTTCCGGCGATTGTCTACGACCATCGTGCGAACTTTTCCGCCGCGCTCCAACATTCCCATCACCACGGTCTTATCTTTGCCGCCAGTTCCAGTGATGACGCGATCCCGCTTCGCCTTGTGCATATTCCGCGCCTTACCGCCAATGAACGACTCATCGACTTCAACTTCGCCGATAAGTTTGTTAAAACCGCCGTCTTGCATGGCGAGACGAATCCGATGGAGCATAAACCACGCGGTTTTCTGTGTGACCTTGAGTCCACGATGGACCTCATAGGAACTAATCCCGTTCTTGCAGCTGATAATGAGCCATGCCGCAGTCAGCCACTTTTCAAGAGGAATGGGCGAGTCCTCGAAAATGGTTCCGGTCTTAAGCGAAAACGTCGGGCGCTCGTGTCCCGCGTAGCACTTCCAGACACGCTGCTTGGCAAGCCACGTCAACTTCGTTGCGCCGCAGGTCGGACATTTCACCAGGCCGTCAGGCCAGCGCAGTTCCGTCATGAACTGGCGACAGTGTTCAAAGTCCGCGAACCAGATGATCGCATCTCGGAGGGTGTCGGGGCTTTCCATGAACCAATTATGCGCTTGTCTCTACGGAATGTCAAGTATGTTATTGCCCAAATCAGGTTCTTAAAAGAGCCTCGGGCGTTCCCGGCATCGGTGTATGGAACTGCCACCCGGGTTGCCATTCCTCTGGGAACCGCCCTAATCCTGGCGCGGCATTCCACATCGCCTATTCGCGGCATCGGTTTCTCAGCGAACCGGGAACCGGCGCTTACTAGCCAGAACGGCAATCCCCGCCATCGCGAGGAGTATCGAGCTTGGTTCCGGTATCGCTGCGGATTGCACTGTGAAGGTTCCCGTGCCGAAGTCAGGGTTTGGTATATGACCCTGAGACGGCAGGGCACTAACGCTCAAAAAGCTGCTTTGGTCTGCCGAAAAATCGTCGAATTCGAAGGAAGGGCCACCCCCTTCTGGTGGCAGGCCTAGCCATTTTCCCGTTGCGCCAGCACCGCAAACGTTCCCAGTCGTCAAGAAGGTGAATGTTGTTGCGGCCGTTGAGCTTCCGCATTCAGTTCCATTAAGAGACGGTGCGTTCGCGGAAGCCGTGAGATTAAAGATTGCTGAGTCCCAAGTGACTGTGAAGGCCGTGAAACTTTGGCTGGTCGTGTCGTACGTGAAGGAACCTGCGCTCGGTAAGATTCCACTTCCTTTGAAGGTGATGGTGTCGGAGATCTGGCCTGCGCTGGCCGTTGAGACGGCAATGCAGATCAAGAAGATGAGTCGGTAGGGATGCAAAATAGCCCTCCTGAGATCTCCCCGGATCAAGCTATTTTTCGAGGATCCTCACACGTTATCACAATATGTCCTGCTTAAGAAGAAGCGATCTTAAACGTGCATTTCTGGGCGTACTAGCACCAAGGCCGGGTTCCCCACAAACTCGAAGCGTTTTCGAATACCTTGCCCGGCGAAGAAGGATCATGGCGACGAAATTCACCAAACGGATTTTGAAAAGACCTGCGCGATCGGTAAGCCGGTTTCTGTCTCCGCTTTCGCGGCGGCAACCATTCGTCTAGGCCTCCCATTGCTGGAAGGCTCGAGCGACCTACCCGGAAGTGGTAGCGGAGCGGGCCACTCCTCCTCCCCTATTTGGTCTTGCTTCACATGGGGTTTGCCCTGCCAGTCTGATTACTCAGACCGCGGTGCGCTCTTACCGCACCTTTTCACCCTTACTCGCCGTCAACCGGCAAGCGGTATTTTTTCTGTGGCACTTTCCGTAGCTTGCGCCTTGTCGGCCCAAACCCCCGGCCGTTAACCGGCATGCTGCCCTATGAAGACCGGACTTTCCTCTCGACCGCTCGCGAACGAGCATGTCCAGCGGTTGCCTGATCGCGCAGGCATTCTCAGTATAGGATCAACCTCGCAGGCTCGATGTGGGGCACAGGTCAGCTTCACTGAACCCTGAGCGTCAGCGAGGGGAGTGCTCTATCGTGGAGAAATGCAGGTAGACTCCGAACTTGTCGCGATTGCGCAAGATAAAGAGCCCGCTCCCGATCCAGGCATTCGTCTCAGCCCAGCTCAGGCGTCTGCAAGAGATACCCTCCGCCGCGGCCTGGGCATCGGGCCGGTTTTAGCCTTGCACGGAGAAATAGGTCGTGGCAAGAGCACCGTCTTGGCCGAAATTCATCGCGAGTTTGGCGGCGCAATCCTCAAGATTTCCGATCTCCTGGACCAGACCACGCGCAAACATCCGTTAGCTCTCGAAGAAAGCTTTTTTGAACTTGTACTCCCCGCCCTGAAACATCACTCTCTCGTCATTGTCGACGATTTCGAGCTCTTGCACGGTACGGTCTGCTGCAGCCACGCATATCCGCGTACGCGGTGGTTGGATGCGGTGAGTCTCGCCCTGTGTGACTACGCCGCTCGCAACGGAAAAAAAATCGTCTTCTCGTATAACGGGAATCTTCCAGCGCCATTTTTCGAGCGCGCGATTAAAGCCAGCATCCCGCGTTTTCGACTAGAAGATTACGAAGCGCTGGTCGCGAACTGGCTCCGCGATGAAGCTCGAGCGCTCGATTTCGCAAAAATATTCCGATTCGCGCCAAAGCTCAACGCTCATCAGTTGAAAGCTGCGTGCGACTGGCTGCGACCTGAAGCGGAAATCAGCACAGCGAAATTTGTTGAATACCTCCGTTCACAGCGCCTGACCAGCAATGTGGATCTCGATGAAGTACAGCAGGTGGATCTCCGAGATCTGATCGGAGTCGAGGAGGTGATCCGCAGCCTCGAAATTCATATCGCGCTTCCGCTTGAAAACGACCGGCTCGCGAGCGAAATGAGTCTTCGCCCTAAGCGGGGTGTCCTGCTGTATGGGCCACCGGGCACAGGCAAGACTACAGTGGGCCGGGCGTTGGCTCACCGCCTCAAAGGGAAATTTTTCCTGATCGACGGGACCTTTATCGCAGGTACAGCAGACTTCTTTGCGCGCGTGCACCAGGTCTTTGAGGCAGCCAAAGAGAATGCTCCCGCGGTAATCTTCATTGACGACGCGGACGCGATCTTTGAGGGCGGCGAGCAACAAGGTCTCTATCGTTACCTGCTGACCATGCTCGATGGTCTTGAGAGCGAGAGCGCTGGTCGTGTCTGCGTAATGATGACCGCCATGGATGTTCGTCTTCTGCCGCTCGCACTCGTGCGTTCCGGGCGAGTGGAACTCTGGCTCGAGATGAAGTTGCCGGATTCCGACGCGCGCCGCTTTATCCTGAACCAGCAGCTCGACCGGTCAGGAGGTATTTTTCTTCCCGGCGATTATGACGCAGTTATCGCGGCGACCGAAAGCTTCACGGGCGCGGACCTGAAGAGAGTGGTTGAGGATGCAAAAGGTCTGTTTGCATTCGACCGCGCGACAGGCGTCGAGACCAGCGGCCCCGAAGAATATCTGTTGCGGGCTGTTCAGAGCGTTGCAGTGAACAAGAAACGCTACGCAGAAGCAGAGGCGGGCGCCAGGGCCAAGTTGGCGGCCGAGCCCCAAATCGGTTGGCCCTTTCCGGTCAGTTTTGGGTTCCATGCGGAGTAAGTACGTGCAACGCGTATTCGTCCAGAGTTTTGGGTGCCGGGCGTCGCAGGCTGACGGCGCCGGAATAGAAGCATCACTGAAGGATCACGGCTTTTCTGCGGTAGCTCACCCAGCCTCCGCTGATTTAATCGTTCTGAACACCTGCACCGTAACGCACGCCGCGGATATAGATGCGCGCCGGACAATCCGAAGCTTGCATCGCGATCATCCTGATGCCGAAATTCTGGTCACGGGCTGTTACGCCCAACGCGCGCCGGAAGAAATCGCCAGCCTGGGAGGCGTGCGCTGGGTAATCGGAAACTCCCACAAACAGCAGATTCCCGAAATCGTTCTGGCGGGCAGAGAAGACTATCACGGCCAGGTGCTGGTCGCTGACATTTCGGCGCAAAACGAATTTGTTGCTGCTCCGGCGAGAGACATCAGGGAGGATCGGACACGTCCCAACCTGAAAATCCAGGACGGCTGCAGTAACCGTTGCTCCTTCTGCATCATTCCCAGCGTGCGCGGTAAGAGCCGGAGCGCTCCTCTCGCGAGCGTTGTCGGGCAGGTGCGGCATTTGTCCGACCGCTACTGCGAAATTGTTCTGAGTGGCATCAATCTGGGCCGTTGGGGAAGGGAACTGCCAGAGCGCTTGCGATTCCTGGACCTGCTCACGGCACTGATCCGCAATACCAGCGTGCGCCGCCTGCGCATCAGTTCCGTCGAGCCGATGGATTGGAATCAAGAGCTACTCGAGCTGGTTGCGAACGAACCAAGAATCGCAAAGCACGTTCATCTTCCGCTTCAATCCGGTTCGGATTCGGTATTGAAGCGCATGTTCCGCAAATATCGCACGCGGCACTACGCGAGCCGCTTGGAAATTGTACGCCGCCTGATGCCGGATGCAGCCATCGGAGCCGACGTAATGACCGGCTTTCCGGGCGAGACAGACAGCGAGTTTCGAGAAACCGTGCGCTTCATTGAGGAGCAGCCCTTTACATATCTCCACGTCTTCACTTATTCCGAGCGTCCCGGAACTTTAGCAGCGCAGTCTGGCGATGCTGTTCCCGTCGAGGTCCGGCGTGAACGCACCAGCGTCTTGCGAGATCTCGCTGACCGGAAGAACCTCGACTTCCGTCGGCGTATGATCGGCAAAACTCTCTCGGCCGTAACGCTCGAGCAGCACGGCATAGCGTTAACCACGAATTTCCTGAAGGTTCAGATGAAGCAGGAACGCGCGCCGAATCAGTTGGTCGATTTAGAAATCGGGGGTCTTGCAGACTCTGGGTTGCGGGAACGAAGCTTATTGCCTGTCATTTAGCAATTAGGATAGAAGCAGCTTGCCATCCGCGTTTATCAGCGTTGATCGGCGGCCATTGAGTTACATGCGAACTACATTGATCATTGAGGAACACTTGCTCAAAACGGCACAGGAGCTCACAGGAATTAAGCAGAAGACCGCACTCGTTCGTGCCGGCCTGGAGGCGCTCATTGCCCGTGAAGCTGCAAAGCGCCTCCGGTCGCTCGGCGGAACCGAGCCTCAGCTGCGGGCTATTCCCAGGCGGCACCCTGAAAAGTGTAAGCGGCGGATCTCTTGAGGTCACCAAAGAATAGTACTTCCGTTGCCTTTCATCTCGTTAATAATAAAAGAAAAATCTCCTCGAACCACTGCGACGTGGTGGCATGGTCCCGCGTCTAATCCTTAGGAGAAGAAAGATGAAAGGATTGAACACGGTTTCGAAGGTCAGCTTAGCGCTGCTGGCGTCAGCAGCTCTCGGGTTCGGCCAAATGACCGGCATGCAGCCTCCCGCTGGGCCCATGCCGGGTTCGCAACCTACTACTTACACAGCGGCTCCGGAACGGCCCACCGGAGCAGGCATGATCTCGCCTGGCACCATCAACTATGTGGAAGGACAAGTTTCGCTGGACAACCGGCCGCTCGGTCCTGCCGGTTCGGTGGTCGTGCAACCGGGTCAACTACTCGCAACAGGCAACAGCGGGTTTGTCGAAGTGCTGCTCACTCCAGGGGCATTCCTGCGCTTGGGACATAACAGCCAGGCTCGCCTGATCACCTCGGGTTTGGCGGCGGCCAAAGCTGAGCTGGATCGCGGTACAGCAATGGTCGAAGTAGACCAGCTTATTAAAGGCACGAACCTCTCGATTTCGATGAATGGTGCAACAGCCCAACTCGAAAAGAAAGGCCTCTACGATTTCGATGCCGCTCAGCACGCCATCAGCGTTCTCGACGGTAAAGGTAACGTGATCGAAACCGCCGGTAATAAAACCATCGACAAGGGCAACCAACTGCTGCTCGCCAGCACAAAGCCTCTAAAGAAGAGGGACTTTGACGTAAACGCACTCAAAGCGCAACCGCTCTACGTCTGGAGCGAGGCCCGCAGCCAGGATGAATCGCAGGCGAACATCGCTCTAGCTCAAAACGTTGCCGCTTACGGTGGATGGTCTGGTCCGGGCTGGTATTGGGATCCCTATTCGAGCTTCTATGCTTATCTGCCAGGGGACGGATTCCTATATAGTCCATTTGGCTGGGGCTTTTATTCACCAGGGTTCATTGGCTACTACGGCGCACCCTTTGGCTATTACGGCCACTTCGGCCACTTTGGTCATTACGGTCGCTATGGCGGTTGGCACGGACACGTCGGCGGCGTGAGCGCGCATATTAACGGATTCCATGGTGGATTCCACAGGGGTTTCGGCGGCGGATTCCACGGGGGCTTCACGGGCCGTGGGTTCCACGGCGGCGGGCGACGCTAAATCAGTCGGCTTCGTTAATCGAACAGGCAGGGTTGGGATAGAGATTCCCACCCTGCTTTTTCTTTGCGCGTCAGTCACAACCTTTTCTAACTTCTCGTTCGCGAACATCGCACAAACCATACCTCCTCCTTTGAGCAACTTAGGTCAACTCATTTGGCCGTGTGCACTTTCGATGCGTTCCAATCGCCCGCTTCGTGTTCCTAACATCGAACCAGGAGATTGACACATGTCTACAAACGCTCAAATCGCAGCTAACCAAGCTAACGCCCAGCACAGTACAGGACCCAAATCAGAAGCAGGCAAAGCCGCTTCCTGCCTTAACAACTTCCGCTGGGGATTTTGCGGCGCATTCAACGTCCTTCCGTCCGAACCTGAGGAACAATTTGAAAATCTGCGGATCGGTCTCCGGCTCGAACACAACCCCTCAACCGCCACCGAAGCCATTCTTGTCGAGAACATGGCGCAGCATCACTGGCTCAGCCAGCGCGCTCTGACGCTCCAAAACATCCTTTTGGAAGGCGGTCTTGCGACACCCGAAGACGAAAAGCAGTTCGCGCTCTTCCTGCGCTATCAAACCACCAACGATCGCGCCTTTCATAAATGCCTGAACGATCTTCTAAAGCTCAGAGCGGAAAAGAGAAAAGCAGAAATTGGGTTCGAACGGCAGAAGCAGCGAGAAGCCGAGGAAGCCCGCAAGCAAGCCGTCGAAAAACGCAAGCACGATCTGCATCCGATGAAGGTTTTGTTCGCGGAAGCCAAGGCGGACCATCAACTCTTGCTGAATTCCCAGCTCAAACACTCTGAAAATCTCGCAGAACGGAGGCAAAAAGCCGCGTAATCCTCTCCAGGTTCCGCTCGCATTCAAATATCCGCACCCAATCTGTGCGGACTGAGCCGCGACGGTCAGGGAGCGGTGGCTTCCAAAAACCGCAAAATGATTTCTCTGCACGCCTCAGGCTGATCCGTCGTCAAAATATGACCCGCGTTCGCTATCAGGTGAAACTCAGCGCTGGGAATGCGTGACGCGACAATTTGCCCGTTTCGAGCCGGAACTAAATGATCTTCCTCACCATGAATCACCAGAGTCGGAGCCTGAATGCGCGGCAACCGCCGGTACGAATTCCACATCAGGATCCCCGTGAGCTGGTTGAAAAAACCTTTGTTGCTCCAGCCGCATTGGCAGCGAACCTGAAAATCTTCTTCCAGACGTTCGCGCGGCGTTGTCTCCGCATACAGCATCGGTACCAGCGCGTTTTCCCGCTCTATCCTGCTCGCTTTCGACCACTGAATGCCGCGAGGCCGGCGGCCAAAATGGGGCCACTTACCAAAAAGTCCGCTGTAGCTTGTGCAGCCGAGCACCAGCCTCCCTACGCGCTCGGGATACAACACCGCCATTTCCTGCGCAATCATGCCCCCCATCGAAGCGCCCACGAGGTGCGCTGCCGAAACACCTGCGGCATCGAGAACAGCTCTCGCATCCCGCGCCATCTGGCGAATCGAATACGGGCCTTTGGGAACATCGCTTCGCCCCATGCCGCGATTGTCGAAAAGAATGACCCGGTAATGCGAAGTGAGCCAGGGAAGAACCCGGAACCACATCTCATGAGTGAAGCTCAGGCCCATAATGAGAAGAATCGGAGTGCCCGCGCCTTCCTCTCGCCAGTACAGCCGTGCGCCTTCATTCACCACATACGGCACAAACAACACTGTGTCATATGTAATGCCAGGACCCCGCACGGAACCGCGCGCGTGAGGAAGCGGCAGTGCTTACCCTTTACACACGTTTCCCGTCCCTGTACGATAGAAACATACCCCCGAGAAAATGTTTTGGGGAGGAATGATCGTTGCTTAAACTCAAGCGCGTCGAAATACAAGGATTCAAATCCTTCTACGACCGGACAGAGATGAAGTTCCACGGCAGCGGCATTGCTGCTGTTGTCGGGCCAAACGGCTGCGGTAAATCCAACCTCAGCGACGCTATTAGCTGGGTGCTCGGAGAGCAATCGGCCAAGACTCTGCGCGGCGCGCGCATGGAAGACGTGATCTTCGCGGGAACCCGTGAAAAGAAGCCGCTCGGCATGGCTTCGGTCATGTTGACGCTCGTCGGAGATGACCAGGCCCCGCCTTTGTTTCAGGGATCTGAATCGACGAACGGGCACGCTTCGCATGAGATGGAACGAACGGGTGAGATCACCATCACGCGCCGCCTCTACCGCTCGGGCGAAAGCGAATACCTGATCAACGGCAAACTCGCCCGATTGCGAGATATTCAAGACCTGTTTCTTGGCACGGGGTTAGGTCCCGAAAGCTACGCGATTATCGAACAGGGCCGAATTGGGCAGATCCTTAGCAACCGGCCGCAGGACCGCCGCAATGTAATCGAGGAAGCGGCTGGGATAACCAAATTTAAGACCCGTAAACGCCTCGCGGAAGCGAAGCTCGAAAGCGCCAAGCAGAACCTTTCCCGGGTATTCGACATTTTGGAAGAAGTCACGCGGCAGGTGAACTCTCTCAAGCGACAAGCCGCCAAGACGAAACGATATTCAGAGCTGAAGGCGCAAGCTACTTCTCAATTGCGCCAGCTTCTGGCGGCCAAGTTCCGCATGATGGAGCGCGAAACCGCCAAGGTAGCCATTGAGCTGAACTTCGCTTCGGCGGAGCTGCAGGAAAAACAAACTGCCATTCACGAGCAGGAAAGCCAGCAAACGCAAGTACTCGAAGCGTCCTACGCGACCGACCGCGAACTCACGCAAGCGCGCAAGCTCCTGGCTGACTTGCAAGTTGAAGCTGAGCGCGCCCGCGGACAGTTGGAATACCAGGCTAAGCAGATTCAGCAGATCGATCAGCGCCTCGCTTCGGGCCAGCAGGAAGCGCTCGCGCTTCAAAAGCAGCATCAGGAAAAGATTGTAGAGCTTGATCAGCAGACGTCGGAGCTCGAAAGTCACGAGAGCAGATGCGCCGCGGCCCGTCAAGAATTAGAAGCGAAATCCCTCGAACGCCAGCACGCTCAGAACAGGCTCGTCGAACACGAGCGCCTCCTCGAACAGATAAGACAGCGAGTGCTGCGGCTCTTCGGCGAATCTTCAACCCTGAAGAACCGCATCACGCAACTCGAAGAGCAGCTTGCGTCGGCCGATCGTCAATCCTCCCGGGCACGCGGAGAAGAGCGGCAATCAGAAAGCGAAGTCGCGCGGCTAAGTGAAGTGCAAGCTCAGCTCTCGGAGCGCCTGGCCGTTCGCCAGCTCGAGCTTACCTCCCTTACCGATCAACGCCAGGGCCTGGAGCAGGAACTGCAGCACAAGCGCGAGAAGCTGAATGAAAACCGGCAGGGGCTCGACCGTGTGCGCGGTGAGTTTTCACGGCTCAAAGCGCGCAAAGATTCGCTCGAAGAAGTGTTGCAGCACCGCAGTTATACGACTGAGACCGTAAAGCGGCTCTTTACGGCGGTTGAGCATGGAAGGGCATTCGACCTGCAACCCGTCGGCGTGCTGGCTGATTTTCTCGAAGTCGATCCTCAACTCGAGAAAGCCACCGAAGAGTTTCTGCACGATGAGCTCGAATATGTGGTCGTCCGCGATTGGAAGGACGCAGAGTGTGGCGTTGAGTTAATGCGCACCGACTTGAATGGACGCGCGACGTTCGTGGTGGAATCGACCGGAGAAGAGAAGAACGAAGATCCTGAATTGCCCGAGCTTGCGGCTGAATCAGGAATTCTCTCGAAATTAACCGACGCGCTTCGGTTCACAAATGGACTGACCAATGTGCCGCTGCAAACGCTGCCGCGGATCGCGAACTGCTACGTCGTGACTGATCGCACACTGGCGCGGGATCTGGCTGAGCAGTTTCCGCAGTGTTGGTTCCTAGCGGCAGATGGAGTTAACTATCACGGGCGCGCGGTGAGTGGCGGCAAAAAGAATGGCGCAGGCCCGTTGGCCTTAAAGCGGGAACTGCGGGAACTATCGCAGGCAGAGCAGATTAAAGAAGCTGAGCTGGAAACGGCTCAGGCCCACGTGAGCGAGCTGGAACGTAGTATTGCAGTGCTTACAGAGCAGCTCGAGTCTTTACGCGCGCGCCAGCAAGCGCAAGAAAAAGATGTCCTCGCTCTTGATCACGAAAGCCGGAAACTCGCGGAGGAATTCGACCGATTCCAAACGAGTCTCGCAAACTCGCGTTTGGAATTAGATGCATTGTCGCGTCAGCAGGTAAGTCTTGAAGCCAGTCTCGATCGGGATCGAAACGCGCTCGAAGCCTCTGAACAATTGCGAGCCGAGGAAGAATGGACGTTCGAGTCGGCTCGTGAACAGCTGACCGATTTGCAAGCGGAAGTCGCTAGAGCCGGCGAGGAACATGCAACCGTTCGCGCGAACCTTGCCACTTTGGAAGAGCGGCGCCAGTCGCTGCGGGCTAACCAGGCGCGGTTGGAATCGCTCGTTCGGGATCTCGCGGGCCGTCAAGCGCAACTGGCTCGCGAAGCACAGCAGTTCGCAGATGAACGCGCGGAGTTCGCGGCCAGCAATGCCTTGCTCGATGCAAAGGGCGCTGAACTGCGGAGTTCGATTTTAAGTACTGAAGTTGCAGAAAAGGATCTTGCAGCGCAGGAATCGGAGCTTCGCGCCCGGTTAGCATCCTTGGATGAACAGCTGAAACGCTTGCGGACCGAAGCGCAGCTCACGCAAGAGCGCCGATCCGATTTGCAGGTCTCCTTGGCCCGCGCGGAATCCGATCTCAAGCACCTGGAAGAGACTTGTGAGCAGGAACTCCAGACAACCCTGGCACAACTCTCCGAGGGTATGGAAACTGTCGAAGATGAAGCAACTCTTCAACGCATTGACGCCGATTACGCGGAGGTCCTTCGCAAAATCGAGGCGCTGGGGCCGGTCAATCCACAAGCTTTCGAAGAGTTTGAGGAAGCGCAGCAAAGGCAGGACTTCCTGAACACGCAGCGTCAGGATCTTCTCGACTCCATACGGGATACCGAAAAGGCGATCCACGAGATCGACGGCGAATCGCGAAAGCGGTTCACGGAAGCATTTCAGGCCATCAACGCCAATTTCCGGGAGATGTTCAACGTCTTGTTCGGAGGCGGTGTCGGTGAAATGCGGCTTACTGACGAGGACAATGTCGCCGAATCCGGAATCGATATCGTTGCTTCTCCTCCGGGCAAAAAGCTGCAAAGCGTTCTGTTGCTTTCAGGCGGTGAGAAGTCCCTCACGGCCATGGCCTTGCTGATGGCGATCTTCCAATACACGCCGAGCCCGTTCTGCATTCTGGATGAGGTCGATGCCCCCTTAGATGAACCGAACATCGATCGATTGACGCGGCTTCTGAAGGAGATGTCTGGCCAGACGCAATTCATCGTGATCACGCATGCGAAGGCCACCATGGAAGCGGCGCAGGCGCTCTATGGCGTGACCATGCAGGAGCCGGGTATTTCAAAGCTGGTCTCCGTCAGGTTTAAGCCCGCGGAAGCCCGCCAGAAGCAAATCCAGCCGAAAATCGAAGAAGATTTAGAGCCTGCGATAGCCTGAACGCAACAACCATGATGTTGAAAGTCGCTTTCTTGGCGCTCGTGGCGAGCGGGCTTGTTATCGCTGCTCCAGAGAAATCACTCGATCCACGCGTCGAGGCCATCGTTTCCCAAATATCGGCTGACAAGATCGCCGAGACCCAGAAGAAGCTGGAGAGCTTTGGGACTCGCAACATCTATTCGGCGACAGACGATCCGGTGCACGGGATTGGCGCTGCCCGGGAGTGGATTGCGGCGCAATTTCGAAGCTACAGCCCGAAGCTCCAGGTCTCGTTCGATAAACATCGGTTAGCCAAGCAGGGCAGGGCATTCAAAAATGTAGAAATCTGGAACGTTGTTGCAGTGCTTCCAGGCGCCAGTGAGCCGGACCGCCAGGTTCTCATAAGCGGTCACTACGACACCATCGACATGGTTTATAAAACAGACCCGAATGGCGGACGAGAGCTCGACTCGGAAGCAACTGTTGCGGCGCCGGCGCCCGGCGTCACCGATGACGGAAGCGGAACGGCCGCCGTGATGGAGCTGGCGCGAGTGATGAGCCAGTATCAGTTCAGAAAGACGGTTGTCTTTGTGGCATTTGCCGCCGAGGAGTACGGTCTGTTTGGCAGCGGACTTTATGCGGAAGATGCTGCTCGGAGGCACGACTTGATCGAGGGTGTTTTCAATAACGACATTATCGGAAGCGACATCACCGGCAACGGAGAAACCAGCAACCGCTACGTCAACGTGTATTCAGAAGATCCCAACGACTCGCCCTCTCGAGAACTCGCGCGCTACATGAAGCGCATGGCGGAACGCTACCAGCCTGGTTTCGATATCGACCTGGTTTTTCGCCACGATCGGTTCGGCCGGGGCGGTGACCACAGTCCCTTCAATGCCGCTGGTTACGCGGCCATTCGCATTACCACACCAATGGAGAATTTTTCAAATCAGCACACCGCGACGGACACCTTTGCGAACACCGCTCCTGGATACACGGCGCTCGTAGCCAGAGCGAATGCAGCAGGCATTGCGGAATTGGCGCTCGCCCCCAAAGCGCCCGAGCTTAGGACGCCTGCACCCACCCAGGGGCGTGCATTCGCATCCCCCTTAGGACGGGGAAAAGGTTATGACGCAGTCATGACATGGCACAATGATCAACCCGAGCCCGACCTTTTGGGTTACTACATCGTGATGCGTAAAACCACAGCGCCGCTCTGGGAGAAGGAAACCTTCGTCGGGAACGTCACCACTTATACGCTCCCAAACGTCAACATAGACGAAATCGTGCTTGGGGTGAAAGCTGTCGACAAGGACGGGCACGAGAGCTTGGTCTCACCCTTCGTCAGCCCGCCGTACAAGCAACGAAAAATTGAGACCTACACTCAGTAACAGCGCCGATCTGTCCGAGTGAGTTGATCGCGAAACATCGCTGAAAAAGACTGGACCGACGGAGATCTGAGGTCCTCGATTTTTACCTTCATCTTCCGCCGCCAGTTCGGATATTGCGCCGTGCTGCCGGGCAGATTCTGTTGCTCTGTTTCTTTGGTGAAATCTTCCTGGTTCACCAGCAGAATCATGGAAGGCACTTGCGCGAGAAATCCGATGATCGCGTTGTGCAGGTCGCCATCTACTTCGCCTATGTGCTCCGCATTCCGCGGATAGTAGTGCGGAAGCAGGTTTTCGGAATGCAGCACATCGAGCAGTCGCTGCTTTTCACGTTTTCGATCCTCGATTTGTTGACGATAACCCGCATCGTCGGCCAGTCCAGCGGCCTTCCGGGCCTCGATATCGCGGAATTTCCAGAAGCCTACGATGGTCGGCAGGTCGTGCGTGGAAGACGAGACCAGCGCCTGCCGCGGATATTCATAACTGTGCTTGAAAGATTTATTGTGATGGTGCTTTTCGAAGTAGAAGAGGCGATAACTCAGAATGCCGAAGCGCGAAAGCATGTCCCGAATTTCATCCGTCACAGTCCCGAGGTCTTCGCCGATAATGATGTTCTTGCTGCGAACACTTTCAAGCGCCAGGATTCGCATCAGGTCCGTGGCGTTATCGCGGACATAGATTCCCTCCGCGGCTTCGAAACCATCTGGAATCCAGAAAAGCCGAAACAGGCGCATCACATGATCAATGCGCAAGGCTCCTCCGTACCGGACAATCTTGCGGATGCTCTCGCGATAAAGCTGGTACCCATCGTCGCAATGCTTCCCCGTGTGGGGCGGAGGAAATGCCCAATCCTGCCCATGCGGTGAGAAATCGTCCGGCGGCGCGCCCACCCGGCATCCGTTCACATAGAAGCTGCAATGCGCCCACAAGTCTGAGCCGCAATTGTCGGTTGCTAAAGCCAGATCGTGGTAAAGACCGATCGGCATACCACGCTCTTTTGCGAATGCTTGTGCTCCAGAAAGCTGCTCGTCGATCACGAACTGAACATATTTGTAGAAATCGACACTGCGCGAATGATGCTGCGCGAATTGCCGGCAGGCCTCGGATTCCGAGGCCCGGTATTCCATGGGCCAATCTCGCCAGGTCCAACGATTGCGATCTTGCTTGTGAAGGAATTCGTCGAGCGCGCAGTACAACGCGAATTTCTGCAGCAGGTCGCCTTCGCGCTCGCAGTAATCCGCAAACGCTCTCGCTCGGTCAGAGCTTGGCTGACGCTGGAACTCACGGAAGAGCACTTTCAGAAAGCGCCGTTTCAGACGGTCGACGCCCTCGTACTCGACGAACTCAGCCTCGCGAAGCTTACGAATCGTCTCCTGCACAGCCGGCGAATCAAACAAAGCGCGGGCAACAGGAGAAGCCTTGAAGTCCGGAACGCTCTCGATATCGACGTAGATGAGATTCTTGTAGAACATCGAAAGCGGCAGATAAGGGCTCGTGTTGTAAGGCATGCGGTTGTGCAGAGCGTGAAGCGGATTCAGGCCAATGAAATTGAATCCGATCTCACCGCGCGCCCAGTCAATCAATGAACGAAGATCGGTGAAATCGCCGCAGCCCCAATTCCGATCCGATCGAAGGCCATACAGCGCCACATTAAACCCGGCCGTACGTCCGCCGCTCGCGAGTTTCTCCGGAAGATACGCACGATTCGGGCAAACGATCAGATTGCTTTCGCCGGCCGTCTCGCCATTGATGGTGATCTTTAACGTGTGATAGCCCAGCGGAACTTCAGCCGGAAGAGAAAGCTCATAGGTCACCCATCGCCGATCGCCTATAGCTAGGCCGTGCACCCGACGTAATTGCCTCGTCTCCAGTGATCCAGCGAGGCGTTGGCCGTCTTCCAAGAGCAGTTCGAAACAGATCTCTTCACTCGAAGAGACCGGAATGGTCAGAGGGATTGATTTGTCAGACTCACTGACGACCAGCGTCTTTGGGACCGCAGATGTTGCTTCGAACCGTTTGGCGCGTTCTCGCTCTATCGCCTCGAGGCTCGAAACATCCCAGCCTAAAGCTTGCAGCAACCGGCGGCGCACCTCGACGGAAACTTCGTGCCGCCTGCCAAAGATGTCCCAATAATCGCGACAGATGCCGCATTCATCGGCGGCGCGCGCCAGGGCATCTTCGTAACTGGCGGACTTTTCAAATTCGATTTGAGGCATACGTCACTTAGATTCTAGGACCGCCGACAGCCGCAATCGGTTGCGTGGGATAATTCGGACGTGGACGATTCCGAACGGTTCGAGATCAGCCAGCCTCCTGAGCTATTCGCTAGGGCGGATGAGGACGAAGGCGCGGAATTTCACGACAGCATCATCACGACCACCCTTGACAACGCGCTGAACTGGGCCCGTAAGAACTCGCTATGGCCCATGACATTCGGCCTCGCTTGCTGCGCTATCGAGATGATGTCGATGATGGCCTCGCGTTACGATGCTGCTCGCTTCGGCGCGGAGGTCTTCAGAGGCTCGCCCCGGCAATCGGACTTGATGATCATTGCCGGCCGCGTCTCGAACAAAATGGCCCCCGTAATCCGTCGCCTCTACCGGCAAATGCCGGAGCCCAAATGGGTGATTTCCATGGGCGCCTGCGCCACCTCGACCGGCGTGTTTAGCAACTACGCACTCGTTCCTGTGAACCAGGTGATTCCGATCGACGTCTATGTTCCCGGCTGTCCGCCGCGCCCGGAGCAATTGATCTATTCGATCCTGCTGCTACAGGAGAAAATCCAGGCCGAGCGCGGAACAGTTCGCAAGACCCTGAATCTCGATTGATCTACCGTTACCGCTTCAGAGGATCTTCCACCCAGGGCGGAGTAGCTTCGACGAGCTGGCCGAGCATCGGATCCAACCATGCAACGCCTGCTTCATCTCCCACGCAATCTTGCGATAAGAGAAGTGGCCCTTCACGCCGCTTCGGAGACGCGAGATATACGCCAGCTCGGCGAAATCCATTTTGAACAAAAACCGCGATCGCGCGGAAAACGGCAGCAGATACTGAGCGGCTGGCTGCGGCAGTTGTTGCATTGCGGCATCAGCTTCGCTTAGCGCCTGAGAGAATTCTTCTTCAGCCCCGCACTTCGCCACCACCTCCGGTGTCTCATAGCCCAAGCGGTTCGTATACTGCTGCCGAAACTGCTGGCATCTTCGATGCCTGTGCAGATCGCGATACGCCCCGATGTCCATTACGAAGTCAAAAACAAATGGAGCGCTGCGGAAATGACGAGGCAGCTCGTCTCGATGGCTGCGACTTCCCAGCGCCAAATTCAAGAGTTCATGCCGCCTCTCTGCGGGCCAGCTCGAAACAAGCTCGTACAACTGGCGATACGGCCGGTCAGTCACCGGATACAGAAGCGTTGCGCAGACATCGGCGACGTGATCGGAGGGTTGAAGCAAGTCCACCGCTTGCGGCTCGGGTTGCTCAAACCGGGGCAGGTGATGTGACGCCCATTCCTTGAGATCGGCCCGCATATGCCCCGCATATTCATCGGCGTCAGCGTGGCGGGCAAGCGTCGGCGCGATCGCTTCAGAAGGCGAATCGTCACGCGCCCACACGCATTCCGGCGGAGCGGCGCAAGCTCTGGTCAACTCTTCTGCTAATTCCCGCACCTCCTGAAATTCGGATGCCTTGAGGCGTCGTATCTGCTTCTCCAAAGTCCGGATGCTTGTTACCTGACCCACGCCGGTCGGAATGCCGAAGGGCAGAAGATATCGCGCTACGTCGAATGCACGAGCCGCGACGTTTCGGCGATAGGTCTCCGGTTTCATCTCCTCAGGCCGCGGCCATTGCTCCTGTAAAAAGCCGAAGGCCCGTTCTTTAACCCCCCGATAGGCATTTACGACCCGTTCGGCGGCGGATCGATAAACTTCGGCTTCCCCCGCGCTCAACTCAGGAGGGACGATTATGCCCGATGTCGAAAAATCCTGATATCGCGAGCTGCGCGCCTGGCCGTCCCAGAGCTGCTCATCTTCGATTTCCGTCGCCGCAAGCTCCGAAACGCCCTCGAAGCAAACCGTGACGTGTCCAAGGTCTGCTATCGATGCGTGCCCGTATTGGAAATAGAAGCTCTCCAGAAATTTGGCCGAATCATGCGTTCGTACCCAGTCGATGGAATTCTTAATGGAATCGGGCGACCTGCTGTAACGAGCCAGCGCATACGCGAGCTTCTCCGGCGGCATGGGCGCAACCGTCAGCACCCGCTTTTTGCAAGAATCCGACACCGGGCTATCATAGCGGATTCTAAATGCAGATCAGGATTAAGAAGCTGAAGCCGGAGGCGCACCTTCCCGAATATGCGCATGGGCCTGAAGAAGACGCCGGATTGGATATCCGATGCATCGAAGGAGCTATTCTCGAACCTGGCGTTCCGCAAGCATTAGCCACCGGTTTCGCGCTCGAGATCCCCGCAGGTTATGAGGTGCAGATTCGGCCTCGCAGCGGTTTGGCACTGAAGCATGCTATTACACTGCCGAACTCTCCCGCTACAATCGACCCCGGTTATCGCGGCGAATTGAAGATTATTTTGCTGAACCTCGGGAAATCGAGTTATGAAATTCATCCGGGTGACCGCATCGCGCAAATGGTGGTAGCCAAGTACGAATCAGTTGAATGGCACGAGAGCGATTTAGCCGAGTCGGCGCGCGGCACGGGCGGATTCGGTTCGTCCGGACGTTAGCCGTCGGTATTCACTTCGGCGGTTAGCTTACTTGCGACAGGATGTGTCTGCCCGGCGTATTTATTGCTGGCTTTCTTGTAATAGGGGACGGACACCGGTGATGAGAGCTGTTCAAAGGTGAAGGAACAGATGCGCATCCCGGCGTAGAGTGCAACCGGCATGATTCCAAGATTGCTCAACTCCAGAGTCGCTTTGCCGCGCCAACCCGGATCGAACAACCCGGCTGTTCCATGGACAATGATCCCAATCCGTCCCAAGCTCGACCGCCCCTCCAGCCGGCCCAACACATCATCATCCAGCTCCAGAGTCTCTTCCGTGATTGCCAGCGCGAATTCCCGTGGCTGCAAGATGAAAGCCTCGCCCGGTTTGACGTTTATGGGCCGCATGATGTCCTGAATAGCGCTCCGTTCCCGAACATCGATGTAGGGATGGCGGCTATGCTCGAAGACGCTAAATTCGCCTCCGAGACGAAAGTCCACCGAGCAGCTTCCGAACTGCTCCGGCGGAAGCTCGGGTGATATCCGGATCTTTCCCAATTCAATGTAGCGGTGTATGTCGATGTCGGATAGAACCATGGAAATAGGCCCGCAGGAACAGCCATCCTAGCATGCGGTGAATGCTATATTGAGGGGGTCACGAGCGCCACTGTGCACAGAATGCATTGCATTCTCAAGCGCTTTTCGTGTGAAGTGGGCGGCTAGCTCAGCTGGGAGAGCACCACGTTCGCAACGTGGGGGTCGTGGGTTCGAATCCCATGCCGTCCACCAATAAACCGAATGAGCTGCAAGGGAGGGAACATGTCTAAGTTGAGGCAACTGTGCTTACTCGCGGCACTCGGCGTCTGTGCTATACCGCTGACAGCCGGCCCGGTCACGCTGGCCCTGGTCGAGTCCGATTCGTCCGATGTTGCGGCCGTCCAGTCGGCTCTAATGGCAACGGGAAAATTCTCCACTATCGCGATCATCGACACGACTAATTCCGCGCCAACTCTGGCAGAGTTGAGCCCTTACAATGATGTGCTCGCTTGGACAAATTTGACCCCCGCGGACGCAAACGCAGTTGGCAATGTGCTTGCCCAGTACTACAGCCTCGGTGGACATCATCTAACGGTTGCGACGTACGCCTTTAGCGATCCTTGGGCGATCGGTGGCCAAGTAACCACTGGAGCTTATGCCGGCCTGACGAATACGCACATAACCGATGACGTCAGCGGCAACCTACATGCGGACGTACCCAACGACCCCATTTTCTACGGGATCAATCTTTCCGCGATTACGTATTTCCACAACCCCAGCTTTGCGCACCCGGGTTTGGCATCTGGGGCCACCTTGCTTGCAGACGATGGCGCGGGCATCGACATGATCGGTCGGAGCGCAAACGGCGTGATTGACATAAATCTTTATCCGGGAGCGGCGTTCGCCGGGAACAATGGTGAGTTCTATTCGCTTGTGGCAAATACTTTAGCGCCAATACCGGAACCCTCGACACTGGTTTTGCTCAGTGCGGGTTTTCTCGCGCTTGGAATTCGCCGGATTCGGCCAAACAGCTAAACATCTTACCTTGAATCAGGCATAGAGTGAATTTGTGACCGCAGTGGAAGCGTTCGACTTGACGACACAAGGAGGGGCAACGGACTTCGTCTGGCTGATCAAAGCCTGTGAAGCGTTCGGTCCGTACTGCTTGATCGGTGGCTTGGCCGTCAACTGCTATGTCGAACCAGTGTATACACTCGATGCTGATATCGTGGTGATCGCTTCGACTCTTCCCCAATTGGCGGTGTATTTGCGGGAGCAAGGCTTCAAAACCGAAGAACATCCCTACTCGATGAACGCGCTGGCAGTGGGAAGCGAACTACGCATTCAATTCACGACCGACGAAAGATACCAGGCATTCCTTGCTCGCTCTGTCGAAGCCGAGGTTCTAGGAACTCGTGTGAAGGTTGCCTGCCTTGCGGACGTGACTCAAGGCAAGCTCTGGGCCTATGGTGATCCGGGGCGACGATTGAGTAAGCGTAAGAAGGACGAACTGGATCTCATTCGGCTCGCGGAAGCTTATCCCACATTGAAATCTTTGTATCCTTGCGAGCTAATAGAGCAAATCGACCGCGGGTAATGCTTTAACCGGCAGAGTCCGTCGCTTGGCGACTTTGGTCGGAGCTATGTCGCTACTGGATTTCCGGACGGTTATGCTGCCCCGATCGGTGACCAGGTTGACATCGGGGCCGCTGCCGACCGCGCCTTCCAAACGCGCTCCCCGGCCTTCCGTTCGTTCCTTGAGAGCTTCTCCAAACTCATTGTCGATCTCGCCGTGATCGGTGCTTGCGGTGAGCGCGAAATTGGCGCTTTGCGGCAGCGCCAGCTCGATATTTCCAGACCTCGTATGGACCGAGATCTTACCTAAAGGCAGGCGACCGGGCCGCAAATCGATATCCCCCTTATCCACGGTCATTTCCACTTCATTGGTGAGCCCGTCTACGCTCACATCCGTCGATTGAGTGGTCAGCTTCATGGGTCCGATACCGTTTTGAACCGTCAGGCTTCCTCGATCGAGCCTGATCTCGCCCGGAACCTGCTGGATATCGAGTTGAGTGCGCATGTTCTCCACTCGGACCGCTTTTGCCAGGTCACGCAAAGAGACGGTACCGCTATAATCGCCGCTGACCGTCACCTGACCGGCAATCTTGGCCAGCTCCACATCGGTGCCGTGCCCGCGCAGGTCCACCGTTCCATTTACGTTTGTGCAGCGCACCAGATCGCTTCGCCGGGTATCGATCTTCACATTTCCATCGATATCCTGCAATCGCACGCCGGCGTTATCGCTGCTGATATCTACGGCTCCAGTGAGAGAGGAGATGTCGAAATCGCCAACCGTTCCGGTGGCTTCGATACTTGCCCCTTTGGGCACCGAAAGATCCAGATCGGTAGTGACGGGCGTCCGGGAACCGGCTTTGTCCTGATTGCACCGAATGATGATCGTATTTCCTTCGACTGCGACATTGACGGGAGTTTGCGTGTTGGCATTATCTGCGTCGCGAGCTTCGAAGGCGCGAATCGTCTTATGGCCGCTGACAACGAGGTCTGTTGTATCGGTGCCCGCGATTTTCGCGTCGCCCCGGAAGTTCTCGATGACGATGTGGGGTGTCTTGCCCACGCTCTTTTGAATCGGGTTTACGGAATAGTCGTGCTCTTCCCCGAAGGCTTGAACGCCACGTTCGAATCCAATGTGATGCCACCAGTTGTCGGGCCGGCGAGCCTCAAAAGTGATAAGGCCGGCGATACAAATGAGCCAGACGAGGAGCCATCCGCCGCCCGAAATACCGTTGACCGGAATCGGAGCTCCGCGCGCGGCGCGAATGGCTACTTCAAGCAAAGCGATAACACCCCAGGCGATCAGGAGGAAGGGCCAGTCCTGAGCAAGAATTTCGCCGATGCGGAAATCGGGCGAGATCGCGTGAATCAAGAAGAGGACACCGATCGCGATCAGGATCAGGGGTCCGGTTATGGAACCTCGCGGTCTCATCGTACGCCTCCCGGCGGAGGCAGCGGGGGCTGCTGGCGCATAGCCATGCGTTCAATGAGTTTCATCACACCAATGACGATGATGATCAGGGGCCAGGTGCCAGAGAACGGAAGCACGCCCGCCTGATGGATGGCAAAAAGGACGCCGATGGTGATCAGCAATATGGGTCCTCGACTCGCCTGAGCGATTTGCGCTGCTCTATTGTTCATGGCCGGTTCCCATGAAGTCGCTCGAAGAGGTGTTGGCTGAGGGAATATCTGAAGGGCGCGGGCCAGGACTGCTTATCGGCGCCGGCGATGTGACTCGGGCGTAGAGCATGTAAGCTCCAACGACAATCAGGATTATGGGCCAGAAACGTCCCACCTGCCGGAATTCGAGAATGTGCAGCGAGTCCAATAGAAACAGCACGCCGATCAGAATCAAGAGAACGGGTCCGACGGGGGCGCGTCCGGTGTATCGGTTTTGCGATAGAAGACTGGACCACTCGTCCGTATGTATGCCCATGAGGCGTTTCTTCGCCGTGTGGTAAGCCTCAAACGGCATGTAGAAGATAAAGCCGATCAGCATCATCACCAGCAACGGCTGGCCGGATGTGTTGTCCGCGCTGTTAAGCAGACTGATCAACAATCCGAAGATCACAGCGTGAATCAAGCCCTTGAGATATTGGCCGTTGTAGATGGCTCCCACGCCTGGAATCCATCCCAGGAGGAAAGCCAATCCGGGCGAGGTCTGAGCAGGCGGTGCAGATGGGAGAGGTGGAGCTTGAACATAGGGATTATAAGCTGCCGAAGCGTTCGGCTCGGCTTGGGTCTGATAAGTCGGCATGGGTATGTGGTCCTGACAAAAAACGGTTCCTTCGTAGGGTCGTTGGCAGAGGGTGCAAAGAGGTCTTCCGCACGACCTGCAGAAGGCGACAGCGGCCGTTTCCGGATGTAAGTAGCAGTTCATTGTTTCTTTTCCCCCTGATCTGGCGCACTTGCACCAGCATTGTTGTTTTTCATTTGCTGATTGCTCCCAGCGGAGCGCTTGCGCGGCTGCGGCTGATTTTGCGAAGCCGCGTCCTGCTGATCTTCCAGGCTCTTCAGCCGGGTCTCAAATTCGTAGACCAGCCGGACGTTTTCGTAGTACTTGACAGCGCGGTCTTTGAAGCGAAATGCCTTGTCTTCCATGCCGCTCCAGATCCGCACCGGATTCAGGTCCGCGGCCTGAATGTGCTGGACCTTTGTGCCGGTGCAACGCTCCAGCATGGCGAAGGACAGGATGGTCATGGCCATGCCCATCGCGAGCCGTGGCTGCAACATGGGCTGCAGCCACTTGACGGCGAGCCTATTCAGAAGGCCCTGCTTCTCAAATGCCTGGCGCGTTCGCCCGAGTGGGGCCTGATACGCGATGCGGGTGACCAGCTCGGGCGGCGGCGTCACCTCTCCGGCACGCTTCAAGAACGCCACTGCACCGGCGACGTCCTGCATAAGCTCACGGCAACCGGCGCAGGAAGAGGCGTGCCCGTCAAGAGCAGCGCGCTCGGTTTCTCCCAGAGTGCCGTCGAGGTAATCGGCTAAGAGGGTCTCGAATTCTATGCAGTTGACCATCATCGAACCCTATACCGTGACCTTGTTACGCCTGAGTACGCGGGCCAATTCGGCGCGCCCCCGGTTCAGTCTAGACTTTACCGTTCCCTCAGGGATGTCCAGCACGCGCGCGATTTCCCGGTATTCCAATTCCTCAAGATCACGCAGGATGACGGCTTCCCGCAATTCCGGCGATAGTTTCTGGAGCGCTGCCTGAAGCAACTCTCCGGCCTCACGGCCAGCCAGCAGTCCTTCTGTCCGCGAGTGCGCCGACCCTTTTTCTTCGAGCACGGCGAGCTTGTCGTCAATGTTATCCGTTACGCGGTCACGCTTAGTTCTGCGGTAATGATCGACGAGCAAGTTCCGCGTTAGCCGGGTCAACCAAACCACGAGTGAGCCCTCGCCCGAACGGAAGCTTCCTAGTGTCCTGAATACCCGGAGAAACACCTCCTGAGTGAGATCTTGCGCTTCATTCTCGTTGCTCGTGAAGCGGTAGCATATGGCATACACACGCCTGGTATGTGCTTTGACCAGCTCTTCCCAAGCGCCCTGTTCTCCGCTCAAACAGCGCTGGACCAGACTTGTCTCAGGATCCAATCGTTGTGCTGTCCCCGCCGCCACCTGGGCCCAATTCCAAGCTGCACCTATCGCCTTCGAGCTTAACGAACTCGTGGAGCTGAGCGAAAGTTGGGCGACCGCGGCGGCGGACATCTCTATTTTCCTGAAGCCGCTGCCCTTTCGGTCCGCTCCGAAATCCAGCCGCGCGCGTTATCAGGAGCTGCACCCTGATAAACGTTAGATGACCCCCAGAAGTTCAATCCGAGGAAAGAAGATGAGGTTTAAACGTGACCTGTCCCTTTTGCGGCCATCGTGAAGATAAAGTAATCGATTCGAGAGAAAGCAAAGAGGGCGATTCCATCCGCAGGCGCCGGCAGTGCCTGGCCTGTGAGCGCCGGTTCACCACCTACGAACGTTGCGACGAAGTACCCTACATGGTCATCAAAAAAGACGGGAGGCGGGAAAAGTTCGACCGGCAGAAGGTGTTGAACGGGCTTCTGAGAGCTTGCGAGAAGCGGCCGGTCAGCATGGGTAAGCTTGCGGAATTGGTGGATGAGATCGAGTCAGGACTGCTGGAAAGCCCCGAGCGAGAGCTGCCGACCACGCTCATTGGCGAGCGGCTAATGGACCGGCTACGGTCTCTGGATAAGATTGCGTACGTCAGGTTTGCATCGGTCTACCGGGATTTCCAGGACATAGAAGAATTTCTGGGCGAACTGAAAAACGTTATTGCGCACCGGAAAGTCTAAGAACGCTCCTCAGGGCAGCCGTTCTGTGGCATTTTTAAGCGGATTTTTCGGCTGGCAAATGTACTTATCTTTTGTGTAACCAATCACTTTGGGGAACATCTTTTTAATAGGGTGTTACTTCAGCCCGGAAACCGGGTATAATTGGGGCGCGCAATATTTACAGGTTTGGCACCCGCATTGCCGGCGCCGGTCAAGAACTATCCCAACTCCAAGACGAGGCTTATCAGCATTTATTGTGACATTTTCGTTGAGCAGGTGTATCCCCTTTCCCCGACGAGCATACCTGGAGCGGTCAGATGAGACTCTCTCCAGTGTGCCGAAGAGATTAGCAGGTGGCGTGCAGGCAGAGGTGAGCAGGTAAGGTGGATCAATTCGAGGATCAATATTTAGCCGATGGACATGAGCCGATAGGGCTCCCGTTCGACGAGGAAACGAACTTCTTCCATCCGGAAGAGGTTCAGGACGAGGAATTCCACGGTGCCCAGCCGGTAGAGGAGTCGATCTATACCGACGACCCGGTACGAGTGTACCTGCGGGAGATGGGATCGGTTCCGCTGTTAACCCGGGAAGGTGAGGTGAGCCTCGCCCGCAAGATGGAACGCGGGAAGCTGCGCATGCAGAAGGCGATCAGCCGTTCTCCCCTGATCCAGACACTAGTTGGCGAGTTTGGGGAGCTGGTGCGCAAGGGCGCGGAGGATGTCGACAGCTATGTCGATTTTGGCCCCTCCGACATTGAAGAAGGCAGCGCGGCGGACATAAAGCGCCGGACGGAAATCAGCGATCTGTTTCTGGCCTATTTAGCAGCGAATAAAAAGCTGCAGCAGACGGTGGACAAACATGCGGGGATCCCGCCCGCTAATAAGAAGTTGCGCAAGCGCTGGGCGGGCAAGGTAGTCCGGGCTCAAGTAGAGCTTTCCAGAGCGCTTCGCGCGGTTCCGTTCAATGCTGCCCGCTGGAAGGAATTTGCACGCGCAATCGAGAATACAGCTGACGAGATGGCGATTCTCGAGACCGAGATCAAAAAGCTGGAGCTGCGCAATTCGGCTTCCGCGCAACTACGCGTCAAGGAGCTCAGGCGCGATCTCAAGAAGAAAGAAACGGAAGCGGGCGCATCGCTACCGCATTTGCGGCACAGCCTGTCCGTCATCCGGCACGGCGAGATTGAGGCTGAGCGGGCGAAGAAGGACCTGGTAGAAGCCAACCTCCGGCTGGTGGTTTCGGTCGCGAAGAAATATGTGAACCGTGGTTTGCACCTGCTGGATTTGATCCAGGAGGGCAATATCGGTCTGATGCGCGCGGCGGACAAGTTTGAATACCGCCGGGGGTACAAATTCTCGACTTACGCGACCTGGTGGATTCGCCAGGCGATCACCAGAGCGATAGCAGACCAATCACGCACAATTCGTATTCCCGTTCATATGAACGAGAGCATGAACAAGTTTCTCCGGGCCACTCGCGAGCTGGAGAAAGAGCTGGGCCGTGTTCCGACAAACGAAGAGATCAGCCGGCGAATGGATATTCCCGTCGAGAAGGTGCAAAAGCTCAAGACCATCTCGCGTGATCCGGTTTCGCTCGAGACTCCCGTAGGCCGCGATGGAGAATCGGCTCTCGGCGATCTCATTGAAGATCGATGGGTGGGCTCGCCCGTGGATGCAGTGATCGACTCAAACGTTCGGGACGAGACCGCGAATATCCTCAAGACGCTTTCTCCCAAAGAAGAGAAAGTAATTCGGCTGCGGTTCGGCATTGGCTGCGAGCGGGAGCACACGCTCGAGGAAATTGGGCAAGAGTTCGACGTGACCCGCGAGCGCATTCGCCAAATTGAAGCCAAGGCTCTCCGCCAGCTACGCTCACCGGAACGGGCGCGCCACTTGCGAGCGCTGTTAGCCGCTCGTTAGGCGGGTGTTAGGCCGTTCATTTTCCTTACGCATAATGGAAGGACGCTACGCGTTTCTTCCAGAATCAGTACATCCGAATCTCTGAGTTTGTTCCTAAGTCGTTTATTTACAGAGAATTTGCGGGTTTTCTGCAATGGCGCGCAAATTGCCTGTAAGAGGCAGGTTAGGGATGCGTTAGCTTTGTGCGCCGGGGCGCGGCATCGTTGTTTGCCAGGCTTGTCGGCGTGATAAGCGTATCAGGGGGAAAGAACACATACATGAGATTTCTACGATTGCATATCGGAATGCTGCTCGCAGCATTGGTATTGCTGAATCTGCCGGTTTTTGCGCAGCTCACCAGCGGAAACATCACCGGAACCGTTTATGACCAGTCAGGGGCCACGGTACCGAACGCCACGATAGTCGCCCACAACACGGCAACGGGAGTGGAGAACACGACTACTTCGACCTCAGCGGGCGATTACCGCTTTGAGAATCTTCCGGTCGGGACGTACACGATTTTGGTCAACGCGGCGGGATTCACGAAGGCAGAAGTTCAGAACGTCAGCGTGGAACTGAACCAGACCATCACTACGAATGTGACGCTGGCAATCGGCAAGTCTACGACCAGCGTCGAAGTCTCAACATCTGCGGTCGCCATTGATACAACTACGGCCCAAGTTCAAACAACCTTTGAAACAAAGCAGATCATGGACCTTCCGACGACAGCTAGCGGCTCGGGTGTGATCAATCTGTCGCTGCTCAATGCGGGTGTTGCGACCAGCGGCGCCGTTGGAGCGGGCACCGGCCCGTCGGTCGGCGGTCAGCGCCCACGGAATAACAATTTCACGATCGAAGGAATTGACAATAATAGCGGCAGCGTGACGGGCCCAGTCGTGGGTGTGCCGAACGATGCGGTTGCGGAATTCAGCGTTCTTCAAAACCAGTATTCGCCCGATTTCGGTCACTCTTCAGGCGGCCAATTCAATCAGGTTGTGAAGAGCGGAACGAATCAGTTTCACGGATCGTTGTACGAATATTTTCAGAACCGCGACCTCAACGCCGCTGACAACCTCAATGCCGTCGATGGTACGCCGCTTCACCCGCGCTTTGATAACAACCGGTTCGGGGGAACTGTGGGCGGCCCCATCAAGCGCAACAAACTGTTCTTTTTCGTGGATTACGAGTACAACCCGGTTGGTCAGGCGGGCTCTGCCGGATTGAATTATGCTCCGACGCAAAACGGATACAACACAATTGCAGCGACACCAGGAATTAGCCAGACAAACCTCAGCATACTCAAAAAGTATCTCGGCACGGCGCCTGCGGCGGTTTCGCAATCCGTTCAGCCCTACCCTGTCCTGAGCTCATTGGCGGCGGGACCTGAGTACAACCAGTCGACAATTACCGGAACACCGATCGAAATCGGCCAGATCTCGATTGCTACTCCCAACTACGCCAACTACGAAAACGCTGTTGCGTCGATTGACTACAACATCTCCGACAAGGACGCCCTCCGCGGAAGGTATATCTTGAATCGGACTGGATTTGTAGACACAGCGGCTAGCTTGCCGGTATTCTTCACGACTGTTCCGACCAATGCCTATTTGACTACGCTATCGGAATACCACAACTTCACCCCGACGGTGATCAACGAACTGCGCCTCGGCTACAACCGCTACATTCAGTTTTATGGCGTTGGACCTCAGACCTTCCCGGGCCTGGATCAGTTCCCGAACCTGGTGTTCAATGAGCTGGGCGGCGTCCAAATCGGACCCGACCCCAACGCTCCCCAATATACGATTCAAAATACCTACCAGCTCACAGATAACGTGACCTGGAACAAGGGTGCTCACAGCATCAAGGTTGGTTTCGATGGCGAACGCAACATCTCGCCCCAAAGCTTTACGCAGCGTTCTCGAGGCGACTACGAGTACAACTATCTGAATGATTACCTCTTTGACTTCACGCCCGACTATCTGTCAGAGCGCTCGGCAGGCAACCCCATCTACTGGGGCAATCGCTGGTTATATGGCTGGTATGCGAACGACAGTTGGAAAGTTCGACCGAACCTGACGGTGAATCTGGGCGTGCGCTATGAGTACGACACCGTTCCGTCCGGCGAAAACGCGCAGTCGCTCAACTCCATTGCCAGCGATCCGGGCCTGATCACATTCGGCAAGCCGCAGCCCCAAACAAACAACATCATGCCTCGTGTTGGTATTGCGTATTCGCCCGGCACAAGTGGTAAGACTTCCATTCGCGCTGGTTTCGGCATTAACTACGATGTGTTATTTGACAACTTTGGTCTGCTGACCCTGCCCCCACAGCTTTCGACCACCCAGGACAACCCGGGTAACGGTGCCAGCAACTTCCTCGCAAACGGTGGGTTGCCGCCTACTGGCCCTAGTGCTAATTTCACAGCGATCCAGGCGCGCAACGCGACTTCCGGCTTTGTTCCCAATGTCCAACGCCCTAAATCTCTGCAGTGGAACTTCGGTATTCAGCATGAGTTCGCCGGCAACTACATATTCGAGACTCGTTATCTCGGCACGCGTGGCATTAATCTGCCGGTCCAACTGAACATCAATCGCCAGTCGGTAGTAAATGCTTCGAACGCCTTGCCCGTATTTTGGTCAATGCCTAGCGCAGCGACAATAGATTCGCTCACGAACACGCTAGGCGCTATTACAGCTTCGTATGACGCGAGCCCCCACGGGTACATCGTGCCTGCCTATGCAGATGCGGGCTTTATTAAGCCGATCACGGCTTACATGCCCATTGGCAATTCCATCTATCATGGTTGGGCGAATCAGTTGACGCGCCGCTTCTCTAATGGCCTTCAATTCATCGGCGCATACACTTGGAGCCACGCCATCGATGATTCGACAGCAGAAGTCTTCAGTACCTATTCCACACCCCGCCGGCCGGAAGATCCTCAGAATCTACGGCAGGATCGGTCGAGCTCCGCGCTGGACCATCGCAATAGGCTCAGCTTCGAGCTTCTCTATGATGTGCCGTTCTTCAAGCACTCGAATTGGTTCATGAAAAACCTCGTTGGAAATTGGGAGCTTGCACCCATCTATACCTATCAGACGGGAACTCCGTTCACGGTTCAGAGCGGCATAGATTCGAACCGGAACGGCGATACTGCGGGAGATCGCGCATTCGTGAATCCGAATGGTGGGGACCCAGGGATCGGTTCGGGAACCACGGCTCTTATGAACAGTTCGGGAGCTACCGTCGGTTACGTAGTAAATAATCCGGCCGCGAAATACGCCCAAGCTCCTCTCGGCACTCTTCCGGACGGAGGCCGTAATACCGCTCTCCTGAATCCGATAAACGATATAGATGTATCCGCTACGAAGCGCTTCAACTTTACAGAGCGGGCCAGCATTGAGTTTACGGCGCGCATCTTCAACGTTTTGAACCATCCGCAGTATACCGGCGGATACCTCAACGACGTCGCTCCGAACGGTGCGACCAGCGGCGCTCAGCACCTAGTTTTCGAGCCGCAGAGTGCGATTTTCGATAACTTTTCGCAGGCTTTCTCCAGCAATCCGCGAGGAATGGTGCTCGCGCTGAAATTCCTCTTCTAACACCACGGGTTCATCTCAGCACAAAAGGGGAGCCTTCGGGCTCCCCTTTTTATTTCTACGTTTGACGTACTCGAGCATCCCTTTGGGTCATGGAGCGTAGAAGACTATTCGGGCTGGATGTCGAAGCCGGTCACTTCGCTATACGGTTCTGACAACAATTTGCCGAAAAAGCTAGCATGTGGCGTGCTCGGCTCCCAAATCGCGATTCAACACCTAAGACCATCAGGTCCAATGGACTAGTGACCGCAGGAACTGGCGGCACCGTTCCGCTACTTCTTGCCTTGACAGAAACTCGTCCCTTCGGCAGACTTAAAGTTCAAACGGGGGATGGGTCTGTGAAATCTTTTACGCTTCTTCTGATTTTCGCGTTCGCTGGTGTAGCGCTAGCGCAGGACGCCCCGGCAGATCCGCAGACCCATACTAGCCCTCTCACTTTGGCGAGCGGGCTGCTCGAACACGACTTCGTCAACTTCTATGTGTTCGGCAACGGAATCTATGACACCCAGACTCTTGCCGGCTCTACCAATGTCAGTTCCTGGGGAGAAGAAGTTGGGGGCGGCGTTTCAGCTTCCCACATCTTCCGGGATGGCTCGCTTTCTTTGAGTTATCGGGGAGCGTACCGGAACTATAGCAACTCGATTTTCGGCAGTGGAACCGATCAAAGCTTGAGTTTCGGAATCAGTAAGCAAGTCACCAGAAGATGGGGCATTTCCTTTTATCAAGCAGCCGGCATTTACCTTTATGGCGGCACCTACTTTAGCGTCGAGCCCGTCGAGTCGAATTTGGTTAGTACGAATCCGTTCAGTCCTGAGACGAGGTTCCTGAATAGCGCGTTATCGGTTACGTATCAGCAAACGCGCCGCCTCAGCTATTCATTCTCGGGTGACTTTTTCCTGAACAGGTATAACTACGCTGGAGCCATCGGGACGACGGGTACCTCGGGTAGTGCGACCGCGCAATACCGGGTCACCCGACGTACTACTGTAGGCGGAGGCTACTCCAGAAGTTATTACGTGTATCAGCACTCCGCCGGAACACTTCAGGCGGATAGCTACTTTCTTACGTTGTCACATCAGTTCGCATCCAGATGGAATGCCAGTATCAGCGCCGGTGCTACTCGAACTAACAGCGTAGGAACAATTCTCTTGCCGGTAACTTACATAACTAATGGTCAATTGGTGACGGGCTATCTTACCGGCCACTACAACGTGACAACAACTTTCCCCAGTTTCTCAGGCTCGCTCACGCATAACTTCCATCGAACTCAGTTGGCGGTTAATGCGGGTCAGGGTATAAGTCCGGGCAATGGATTCTTTATATCGTCTCGCAACTTGTTCGTGAATGGATTCTATTCCTACAGCTTACGTGGATCAAGCCTGGGGTTCGGCGGAACTTATACGCGCTACTCGAGCATCGCGAACAGCGTCTCCACGGCCTTTACGACGGTCTCTTTCGTTGCTTCTTATTCCAAGGTACTTACCCGGTATTTCGGCACGAACGTAAATTACAATCTCATCAAATATCCCCAGTTCGGCGGGCTGTCCGATAATCGGATCACGTTCGGCGTTTTCTTCAGCTCTAAGAGCGTTCCGATCACGCTGTTCTGAAGATCTCTGAAGACCGGCCGCGTTATCTCATTGCAATACGTCGTTCGAGGTAAGCGTTTGTTGCAATCTATCCGCGAAATTTTCGCCGGATTCGGTTTCGAGGAGCCGTTTCATTATCGGGAGAGATGAATCCAGTTCGTGAACCAGGCGCAGCAGGCTCCTGATATTCGACTGAATGAGCTTGCCCGCGCCGGGTGCATCGGCTCGGGGCAAATAATGACTTTCTATACCGAAATCAATCCGAAGATCCTCCTGCTCCAGTGCTTGCCGCTCGCTCCCGTTGTCGAATTCCGGGCCAAAGCACGAAAGTTCAACCCAGGTTGGGACGAGCGCCCATTCACCGTCAAATTGCCATAAATCCCACCAGCTTTCGAGGGTGCACGCGACGTCATCGCCGTGGTAGTCTCCGAGGACCTCAATCAACTCGGAGACGTCCACCGGCCCGTTGAGTGGCCTTTCCAGCAGCGGAGGTTCAGTGGCGTCAATGGCGTGAATGGAAAGGATCGATTGCGGTTGCTCTCGCTGCGAGAAAGGGAACAATCGCAGGAGCGTTTCGAAATGCCGGATACGGTTTGCGCGACTTTGACGGTCGAGCCAGATGGACAGGGAGAGTTGATCTGTCACGCCTCCATTATGATGCCGGGACTGATTTTATCCGGCGCTCCTCGCGATGGTGTGATAGGGAGGGACCTCAAGGCTCGCGCGTTAACTTGAGGGATTGGCCTCTGACCCGACGCATTCGAAGACGCGGAACCGATTGCTGCTGTTCGCGGCGGCTCTTTTGTTCTCAACGGGCGGCGCAGCGATAAAAGCGTGTTCGCTCGAGAGTTGGCAGGTTGCGGGATTTCGCGCGGGCATTGCGGCAGCCACGCTCTGGATTGTGCTTCCCGACGCAAGGCGCGGGTGGACCCGGCGAACATGGTCTATTGGCGCAGCGTATGCGGCCACGCTGGTTCTGTTCGTTCTGGCGACGAAGCTAACTACCTCGGCAAACGCCATTTTCTTGCAGTCGACCGCGCCGTTGTATCTGCTGCTACTCGGACCGCTGGTCCTGCGCGAACCCATTCGGGGTGTCGATATAGCGGTTATTGCGGCAGTTGCGACCGGCGCATTGCTGCTGCTACTAGGATCGCAGCGCATTGCCGCTACTGCACCTGATCCGGGACGCGGCAATTGGTTCGGTCTACTTTCAGGCCTTACGTGGGCCATAACACTCACGGGTTTGCGTTGGGTAGGAAAGCGTTCGGTACGCGGCGAATCTCCGGAAGCAATTGTTATGGCCGGCAACCTCATTGCTTTTGCAGTCTGCCTGCCCGGCGCGCTTCCGGTCACTCACATTGCATTCGCGGATCTGGGGCTGTTGCTGTACCTGGGGATATTTCAAATCGGGCTGGCGTACATGGCTTTGACCCGCTCGATCCGCCGCGTGCCGGGCCTGGAGGCTGCGACCTTATTACTGATCGAGCCAGTGTTCAATCCGGTCTGGACGTGGCTCATTCATGGCGAGCGCCCAGGCAGGCTTGGGCTGCTAGGCGGCTGCGTCATTATTTCTGCGGCATTTGCAGGAACATGGTGGCAAAGCCGAATGGAGCGCCAGTCTACGGGACACTAAGTAGAGTTCGTTCGCCTCGGATTTTCTATCTACACCTTAATGCCTGCCGATGAGAAGAGAGGGTGCGGCGATAGCTCGCTCTCGGCTGATGGCCAAAAGGCTCAATACTTCTGTCCTCGCTTTGCTGCCGCTAGGTGCATACGTTTGCGCCGGCCAGCTTGTTGCGTTATCTGAAACTCTCCCCACCTTAACCACGATCGCGCAGGTCAGACGGCTGAGCTCTGCAGAAGCGCGCCGAGGATACCCGATTCACCTCCGAGCGGTGGTTACCTATTTCGATCCTGTCTCTCCCGACCTGTTCTTGCATGATCGTACGGGGGGCATATGGGTCAAATGGTCAAAGGCTCTTCCCACCGCCAGTGTGGGACAAGTGCTGGACCTGAAGGGCACAAGCACACAGGCGGATTTCGCGCCGGACATAGCGAATCCGCAGTGGAAAGTCATAGGCGAATCGGCCGCGCCTTCACCTCGGCACGTCACTTTTGACGAAATGGCAAGCACGGACGAAGACAGTCAGTGGGTTGAGGTAGAGGGTATCGTTCGACAAACCGCGCACCTGCATGACACTACGCCAGTAAACGCAATTTGGCTGGATGTGGCTTTAGCCGGGGGCCGTATTGATGTCCAAATTCCCTGGACCGGCGCCCCAGTTCCTTCCGAGCTGGTTGATCGGCGGGTCAGAATCAGAGGCGTTTGCGGCGCAGAATTCAACGCCAGCAACCAGTTAGTCGGCGTTCAATTGTATGTACCGGAATTGAAGGACATCTCGCCGCTCGAGCCTCCGCGGCCAGATCTTTTCGCCGCGCCCTCGATGCCGATCGGTGAACTCCAGAGATTTGGTATCCACCAACCCCGAGGCCATCGCGTGAAGCTTACGGGCGTCGTGACCGCTGATATGCCGGGTCACGGATTTTACATTAAAGACCAAACCGGGACGGTTTACGTCGAAACGCGCCAGGACATTGTTCTCCAGCCCGGTGATCAGGTGGAGACGCTCGGGTTTATGGGACTCTTCGACTCGCGCCTACGGCTCGAGCAAGCGGTTGCCCGCCGCATTGGATCTGGCCGTCCTTTCGAGCCAGTTCCTATCACCGTTACACAAGCGATGAGCGGCACGTTTGATTCCGAGTTGATTAGCCTCCAGGGCCGATTAGTAGAGTTTTCCAGGCTGCGCCGCGAGGAGACGCTCATTCTCGAGGAGAATCACAAAATATTTTCCATCTCTGGCCGCATCGGCGTTTTCGGTAAAACTCCCGAGGAGGGCAGCCTGTTGCGGGTTAGCGGAATTTGCGTAAATGAAAGAGATTCGTTCGGCCACGTGACTGGGTTCCGGCTGATCGCGCGCTCCAGGCGCGACGTTCGGGTTCTGCAAAGACCTGCCTGGTGGACGCTTGGGCGGGCGGCGGTTCTAATAGGCGGATTGCTCGCCCTTACGCTCATCGTAATTACGTGGGTAATCGTGCTCCGCGGGCGCGTGCAAAAGCAGACGCGCGTGATAACCCAGAAGCTCTCGCAGGAAGAATCGTTGAGGCAGGCGGCGCAGTTGGCGAATCACGCCAAGAGCGAGTTCCTTGCCAATATGAGCCACGAAATTCGTACCCCGATGAACGGCATTATCGGGATGACTGACCTGGTTCTGGAGACGGATTTAATTGACGACCAGCGAGAGCATCTGGAAACCGTGAGATCTTGCGCACGCGGGCTGTTGACAGTTATTAACGACATCCTTGATTTTTCCAAGATTGAAGCGGATAAGCTCGCTCTCGACCCGATCGTCTTTAATCTGGAGGATGCTCTGGGAGAGGCTCTTCGGGGTTTGGCGATCGAAGCTTACCACAAAGGCCTCGAGCTGGTCTGCCAAATTGTTCCGGACGTTCCGGCGGAATTGATCGGTGATCCTGGCCGTCTCCGGCAGGTGGTCGTGAATCTCATCGGCAACGCCCTCAAGTTCACCAAAACCGGGGAAGTAGTTCTGAAGGTCGAAGTCGAAGCGCGTAACGAAACGGAAGTTATTCTGCACTTTCGGATCATCGATACCGGGATTGGCATTCCTCCGGAGAAACAACTTAAGATCTTCGAGGCATTTACACAAGCGGATGGCGGGACAACGCGGCAATTCGGAGGTACAGGCCTGGGTCTGACCATCTCATCGCGCCTGGTTGAGATGTTCGGTGGCCGGCTGTGGGTAGAAAGCGAAACGGGACTCGGGAGCACCTTCCATTTCACGGCGAAATTTGGTCAGGTAACGCATCCCATTCCGCGTCCGAAACCAGTGGATATTCAGAATGTGCCGGTATTAGTGGTCGACGACAACGGCACAAATCGCCGCATTCTTCTCGAGACCCTTTCCGGATGGAGCATGAAAGTGATGCTCGCCGAGGATGGGATAGCGGCCTTGGCCCAAATAGAAGGCGCCATTAATGCTGGGGACCCCTTTCCTTTGGTCATTGTCGATTTCCAGATGCCGTTGATGGACGGGTTCGAGCTGGTCGAACACATCCAGCGCTATCCCGAATCGAGCAGCACAAAATACATTATGTTGAGCTCGGCTGGCCAGCGCGGTGATGCGGCCCGCTGCAAGACCTTGGGAATCGGCGGATACTTGAGCAAACCGGTCAAACCGTCAGACCTGCTTCGCTGCATTCTTTCCGTCCTTGGCTCGCCGGTTCCAAATGGGACTTCAGCACCGCTCGTGACGCGCCATTCGCTGCGCGAAGCATCCCGTCACATCCTTTTGGCGGAGGACAATCTGGTAAACCAACGCCTGGCCCTTCGGCTGCTTGAAAAACACGGTCACACGGTGGTCGTCGCAAATAACGGGCGCGAGGCGGTCGAAGCGCTCGACCGTGAAAGTTTCGATGTGGTGCTGATGGACGTGCAGATGCCCATTATGGACGGGTTCGAAGCGACAGCCCTGATTCGGGATAAGGAGAGAGGCAAGAGCGAACATACCCGGATCATTGCCGTGACCGCATATGCGATGAACGGCGATCGCGAGCGATGCCTTGCGGCCGGGATGGATGGTTATATTTGCAAGCCTATTGAGCCAAACAAATTGCGCGAGGTGCTGTCCGCTCCCCTGCTATCTTGATTTGGCGTGGTCATCCACGAATTTCATCAGCTCTTCAGGCCGGACTCGCACTTGAACAAACGTGGCTTCGCCGTGATCCAGAGAAGTAATCAGCACTCGCAGATTTTTTCCATCCGTCTGAGCGTAGATGTTCGTGGATTCGCCGCTTCGGGCGCGGACCCGGACCATGGGCTTCCAATTGCGGCCCACCACCGCGTCAGTCAACTGGCTAAAGCTGTCTGATTCGAGGCTCGTGTGTTCAAAAACAGCAAGGTTCAGCTCGCTCGTGCCCGCTGGATGAGTAACAGCGACGGCGAAACGCACCAACCCGAATAAAGGAACATGGGTCTGTTTTGCGCCGCTTTCTCGCGCGAATTCGCGAACCAGCCAATCGAACTCACTCGCGGGCAAGGCAAGCGGCAGCACGAGTAACAAAGTAAATACGCCAAGAAAATGTCGCATGCTTATTGCTCGTCTCTGTCCTTATCCCTGTCGCTCTGATCCTTATCTTTGTGCTGGCCCCTCGTTTTGTCGTGGTCCATTCTGGGAATGCCCATATGGCCGCCAAGCTCACTAAGCTCTTCTGGATTGATCGGCCCATCGATATGGACGATGGTCAGCTCTTTGGGTTCGGCATCAATGACCACCAGCCCACCCACCTGGTCGCCGTCTTTCTTCAAATAGACTTCGGAGTCTTCGCCGTGAGTGGATTTGACTCCCACAATTCGTGACCAACCGGGCCCCCTCAGCTGTGAGCGGATCATTTCAACATCGCTCATGGAATACTGACCTTCTTTATCGAATTCGAAACTGCGAACGTAAACGCCTTTGAGTTTTGAGACCAGCTTTTTTACCTGCGCTTCGTCCGGATCATTCTTCGAAAGGAAGCCACTGGCGAGTTGCAGCATGGATGCATCCAGCGTGACGTCGACCGATTCACTAGCGCGCGCGGCCAGCTTATCCAAATTCACCGGCATCTTGACGTCCTGATAAGCGGATCCCGGCATAGCGAGCGCCATCGCCATCACGAACCCGAATACATTGCGTTTCATCGGCTCACCTCCGCGGTCTCAATACCGAAAACACGATGTTGCGCCCGGTGCAGCTTCGATCCGGCGATTCGCATGGCCATCAACAGCTGATGCTTCGCTGCTTCACCGCGCGTAGCGCGCTCATGTTGCTCATATACGGCTCCTCCGCTCAAAACCAGCAACGCGGCCATTACCGGCGCAAGGCGCCACGTCCGATGTAGCCACAGGCTAAGTCGTGCTGTGGCGGTGAGCTTGGGCTGATTGGCGGCCATCGTGAGCACGCGGAGCACGAAATCTCCCGGCGGTTCCCGCCTAACCAACGCCTCGGTCAATTGTTCTTCAAATCGTGTCATGATCCCAATTCCTTACTCCATTTCCCAAGCGGTGCGCGGTCTTCGTGCGCAACAACTCGAGCGCGCGGAAAATCTGTGTCTTCACAGTCGCGGTTTTTAATCCCAAAACCTCAGCAATCTCGTCCAGCTCCATGCCTTCCTGATACCGGAGGACGATAACGATGCGCTGCTTCTCGGGCAAAGACGCGACCATTCGCTCCAGGTAAGAGGAGAGGAAAGAATCGTGGACGCGCTCCAAGACGGTCGGCTCGCCAGTCTCTTCCAGGCTCATTTCTGGGCGAGCTTTGCGCTTGCGCGCGAAATCAATCGCTCGATGACTGGCCACTCTCCGCAACCAAAACAAAACGTGCCGCGGAGATTTCATGGAGGCCCAGTTCCTATGCAATTCCAGGAAGACATCCTGGGCCAATTCTTCTGCAAGAGAGCGGTCGCGCAGAAAATGCCAAACGATGCTGTACACCATTGACTTGTGCGCTTCTACAACGTCCGCGAAAGCGGGCAAACCGGCGTCAGCTTCCGATGATATTGCGCTGGATGCGAGCGTCGCCACCACTCTCGTGATCTTTCCTTTCTTCGCTGGCCTTCATCAGCTATTACGAAGAAAAGCTCGCCGGAGACTCAAAAAAATACAATACGGCCAGTTATTCGCTTCGGAGGGCCTGTACGGGGTCAACCGAAGCCGCGCGGAGAGCAGGCAGATAGGCGGCTATTGCGCCCGTTGCGGCAATCAGGCTGCAGGCAATGGCCAGAAGAGCGGGATTGCGGGGAGCGACGCCATAGAGCATTTTCGTCAATAGTTGACCTGACGCGAATGCGCCTGCTAACCCAACAACGAGACCGATCAAAACCAGGCTCATGGCCTGCTTGAGCACCATGCCGAGAACCATACCCCGATCAGCGCCGATCGCGATCCGGACGCCGATTTCGCGCGTCCGTTGCATCACTGAATACGCCATTACGCCATATAAACCAACTACGGTGAGCAACAAAGCAATCGCCGCGAAGCTGCCCAAGAGAAGCATGTGGAAACGCGGTTGGGCGATGGCCGAAGAAAGCAGGTCGTCCATCGTCGTGACCTCAAACATGGGCACTTGCTTATCGAGAGAGGCGACCGCATTACGGGCTGCTGATTCGAGGTTGAGCGGAGGAATCGAGGTCCGCAAGATCACCGCCATGACGGTAAAGGGAAGTTGCTTGTGGGGGAAATAGTAAATCGGTTCGTTGTTCAGCGTCAGTGCCGCTTGCTTTGCGTTGCCCACAACCCCGACGATTTCATGGGCGGAAAAGCCATGCCCGTTGCCCGCGCCCGGAGTCATACGCTTGCCAATGACATCTTCGCCTGGAAAGAATTTGTCGGCGAAAGCTTTGTTGACCACCAGTACGGGAGGCGCGTTTGCATCATCGCGCTCGGTGAAGAAGCGCCCTTTCAGGAGCGGGATTCCAAGAGTGCTGAAATAGCCAGGTGTCACAACGGCCATGTCAGCATCCGGCTGATTAGAAGGAGAGGTGGGCCGCTCCTGGATATTGAAGGAAACGTCGAGCCGGTCGCCGGTGAGAGGAAGCGGACCGCCGGCAGCCGCGCTTTGCACGCCAGGCAAGCTGCGCAGACGTTCTAAAAGTGCGCCGTAAAACTCGATTTGCTTCGAGTCCGGATACTGTGTATCCGGAAGGCTCACGCTGAATGTGAGCAGGTGATCCGGCCGGAAGCCCGGATCTCTTCGCTCGAGATGGAGGAAGCTGGCGATTAGCAGCCCTGCTCCGCTCAAGAGCACTAAACCAAGAGTGATTTGCGCCACTACCAGCCCGTTGCGCACACGATCATTGCCGCGCGCGACATTGCGCGTTCCTTCTCTTAGCGAACCGGCCAGTTCTACGTTCGCAACTTGGAGCGCGGGCGCAAGACTGAACAATACAGTTGTGATCAAGGCGAGGGCAATCGAGAAACCGAGCACGGTCCCATCGATTGTTGCTTGAGCCAGCCGCGGGATGGTTTCTCCTGCGAGAGGCAGCATCAATCGGATGGACGCGAGAGCGAAGATCACTCCGGCCAAGCTCCCGAGAAGCGCCAGAAGCAAGCTTTCGGTGAGCAGTTGTCGAACGATGCTGCCACGCGATGCGCCGATGGCGGCACGAACGGAGAATTCGCGGCTCCGCTCCGCGGTCCGGGCGAGCAGAAGGTTGGCAACATTGGCACATGCGATCAGCAGCACTAATCCCACGGCTCCCATGAGAATCAGCAAAGGTTGGCGCGTGTTGCCTACCACCGTGTCCAGCTCCGGCCGAATTGAGGCGCGCGCGATATTCGCGTTTTGATCGGGATATTGCCTGGCAAGCGATGCGGCAACCGAGTCCATCTGCGCGCGGGCCTGGCCGATGCTGACCCCGGCTTTCAGCCGCGCCAAGGCGCGCACCAACCACGCGCCACGTTGCGTAGTCAACGGCTGGCCTTCGGAGACAGTCGCGTCCCAGGCAACGGTCGTCCAGAGCTGGTTGTTCTGCTCCTCCAGAGGGAAGTGGAAGCGTGGCGGAGCAATACCAAGGACCGTAAATGGCAGGCGATTGATTGTGATGGGCCGTCCGACAATGTTCGGATCTCCGGCGAACTGCGCCTTCCACAATTCGTAACTGAGCACAACCACTCGCGCCCCGGGCTTCTCTTCATCGGGCCGAAAGCCGCGTCCCACTGTGGGCTGAATACCAAGCAGCGGGAATAGATCCCAGGAGACGACCTCGCCGTCCACATGCACCGGCTGCCCCGAACCGGTCAGTGTGAAGTGGGTGCCCCGATAACAGACGAGGTGTTCGAACACACGGTTATATCTTCGAAAATCGAAAAAGTTCGGATACGAAAGGCTTACTGGAAGGGGCGTTCCTTGTGTAATCAGCGATCGCACCGAGACCAGACGGTCAGGCTGCGCGTAGGGAAGCGGACGAAGTACTACCGCGTTGACAACGCTGAAAACAGCGGTGTTCGCGCCAATGCCCAGGGCGAGCGTGATTACGGCAGCCGAGGCGAAGCCGGGCGACTTGCGAAGCTGGCGGAATGCGTAATGGAGGTCGGAGAGAAAGGTCTCGACTATCGACCAACGCCAGATCTCGCGACTGCGCTCTTCAAGGAGTGTCACATTTCCGAATTCCCTGCGCGCTCGTTCCGTGGCTTCTTGCCGGGCGAAACCCCTGTTCACAAGCTCTTCAACTCGCTCATCGAGATGCTCGCGTATTTCTTCTGAAAGCTCATCATTCAACTTCCGGCGGGAAAAGATTCGTGCGATCCAGTTCATGATTCTACCGGCGCAAGCACGCGCTTGATCCCTTCCAGCATTCGCTCAAAGCTCGAAACCTCACGTTTCAGGTGTTTGGCTCCTTTGTGTGTGAGCCGGTAAATGCGGACGCGGCGATTCGTCGCGGACACAGTCCACTTCGCCTCCACCAAACCTGCTTTGAGAATGCGCTGAAGAGCGGGATACAGGGAGCCTTCTTCAATCTGCAGCAGATCGTCAGAGACCGTCTTGATGTGCTGGGCTAAGGCATAGCCGTGAAGTGGGTGCCGCTTTAAAGTTTGGAGGATCATCATTTCCAAAGCGCCTGGAAAGAGATCTCGTTGCTCTTGTTTTTTCATTAGGCGGTAAGCCTATTCTAACAGAGCATTCGGGGCTATGCCTAGAGTAAAACAGTCTCGGAGTTTTGGTACTGCGGTAGGGCTGCGCGTCGCGCTTAGCGGTTTCCTTCGCTCTCGGGCGTCCTTGTGTTTCCGGCATCCGCGGCCCAATCGTCGGGAGGAACATCGCCAATATTGGTGAGGCCTAAGCGGCCGTCGGTGGATTGAACAATCTCGATGCCGTCGGTGTCGCGCAACTCTTCTTCGGCATCGAATGAATCGCTGGATGGGTGGCGAATGGACGTAATGCCTCCGAAACTGGTTGGGTCCACGGTAGGCCTTGCCGGACCAGAGCCCATTTCGTCCGGCTGCGCTTCGTTATCTCCGGTGTCTTCGCGATCTCCCCGTTGGATGCTGCTGTCATTAGGGCCAAGCCAAAAAGCTTCAGAATGGACCCGCGGTTTCAACAAAAACGGAGGGAACGAAAGATCGCCGGGGAATTGGATGAATTGTGTAGACACGTCCGGTTGACCACGGAGCGCCCAATTTGGTTTCCGTCACTGAAGCGGTTGCCCGGGAGATATGATTGATACTGCAATCTGGCTGGCCGGGAATGGCTACTCCGCGATTGAGGGTCTATTTCGCTCTAGGTCTGTTGACCGCTTTTCTGACGTGGCCCGCACTGGCCCGGCAGAGCGGTGAGAATGCGCCGCTTTCTGCCCCCGATGCCGTTCAGCAGCAGAAGCTGCTCAGCGCCATGGAGAGGTACGCCGACCAATATATTTCCAATCTTCCAAACTTTGTCTGCGTCCAGGTTACGCGCCAGTTCGAAGCGGGGAAGCAACCCAATCACTGGCACAAAGGCGACGTCCTGACCTCCAGACTCATCTTCAACGACCGCCATGAAGACCGCACTCTCCAGTTGGTGAACGAAAAGCCGGTGACCCCTGGAATGAGTAGATGGCATACCTCGCTGACCACGGAAGGCGAGTTCGGGATTTTGATCGGCAATGTCTTTGGATTGCGAAGTAACCCGGCGTTCACTTGGCGAGGGTGGGAAGTTCTTCGCGGAAAGCGCCTTGCCGTTTTCGACTATTCCATTGATGGCGCCCATTCCACGCTGACGCTGAGTCTCAGCGATTTAGCGCAAGCGGTCGTTCCGTACCGCGGCTCCGTCTATGCTGATGCGGCTACGGGCGGCATCTGGCGAATCACAGAAGCCGCTTTCGATATTCCGCCCGAGGTAAGAACTAAGAGCATTTCCACCGTTATAGACTACGGTGAAGTCCCGATTGGCGGGGTGACCTACCTGCTGCCCTTACACGCGACTGTGTTGTTGGACACGGGCATCAATAACATACGCCACGAAATCGAATTCAACGAATACCGAAAGTTCGAGGCAGATTCAAAGATCACCTATGCCACGGATGCGAACACGAACGACGCCCCGAGCGGAAACTCACGCCTGTCAACCCCTCCTTAGCCTCATCCCGCGCTGATTTCCCCGTAGCCGTACCGCTGGATTCACTGCTACATTAAGAAGTTGGGCCAATCGGAGGATCTGGCGGTCTGTTGGACGGGACTGTAGTTCTGAGCAACGTGAAGACTCAAGCTGTTTCGGGCGCGGGCTCACCTGAGGTTTTGCGAGCGCGAATCGCAGAGCTGGAAGCCACGGTCCAACAATTGAAAGAGCGCCTCACCGTCTATGAAGGCGCTTTTGACGACAATCCGGTTCCCTCGATTGTCTACTCAGCGGAGTCTCTGAAAATTCTTCAGGCGAATCAAAGCGCGGTTGCGCTCTATGGCTACGACCGGCAGCAGATTCGCTGCCTCAATCTAATGGATCTGTTCGCTCCGGAAAGCGATTCCAAGCGGGCTGAGTTGCTGATGGAGCTGCGGAAGCCTATGAATTCTATCGGGCCGTTCGCCCACCGGCGCGCTTCCAACCAGGAACTGCTCGTCAGCATGGTGTTCTTCAGCTTCGACCTGGCAGGAACGGATGCCCGTATTGCGCTCATTCAGGACGAAACGGCTCGCCACATGGCCGAAGAAGCCCTTCGCGCAGGAGAAGAACGGTTCCGGGAGCTCTTCGAAAACGCTAATGACGTGATTTTCCTCCATGATCTGAAGGGCAGTATTCTTGCCGTTAACAGGGCAGCTGAGTACCTTACCGGCTACTCCCGGGCGGAGGTTCTCGGAAAGGACTTTGCGGAGCTGGTCGCGCCCGAAGCCCGGCAGGAAATGCAGGACAGCATTCGGGCCCATCTCGGCGGTAGCGCGACGCATCAATACGAGCTGCCCATTCTCTCGAAGTTTGGAACCCGCCGCTTCCTGGAGGTCAGCACTCGCATTATTTACCGCCGCGGTCTTCCCGTTGCGATCCAAGGTATCGGGCGCGACGTGACGGACCGCAAACAAGCGCAGCAACGGCTTCTGGACTCCTCTCGTGAATTGGCGCACAAAAACGACGAACTGAGCACCGCGCTTCGCCTTGCGCGCGAAGCCACTCAGCTAAAAGAGCAGTTTCTCGCCAACACGTCGCACGAGCTTCGGACTCCCATGAACGGCATCATGGGGATGATAAATCTGCTGCGGAATACGCATCTGACCATTGAACAGCGCGAGTACGCCGAAGCTGTCAGCCAGTGCGCGAATGACCTGCTCACTATTATTAACGATCTTCTGGATCTCTCTCAAATCGACGCGGGCCGCCTTTCGCTTGCTCATGAACCGATCGACATCCACGAGAGCCTGAAAGCGGTCACAAAGTTACTGCGCCTGCGGGCCCAGTCGAAAGATCTTAGCCTTACGCATCAAGTCGACTCGCATTTGCCTAAGCGCATCTACGGCGATAGCGTCCGCTTCCGGCAGATTTTAACGAACCTGATAGCCAACGCAATCAAGTTCACCGCTAGCGGTGGTGTGCACGTCCGCATGAAACCAGGTCTGGGCGGTTCGCTGTTGTGCTGTGAAGTCATTGATAGCGGCATCGGAGTAGAGGAATCCGTGCGCGACAGGATTTTCCAAGCGTTCTTCCAGGCGGATGGCACCACTTGCCGGCGGTTTGGCGGGACCGGCCTGGGTTTGACCATCAGCAAACAACTGGTGGAGATCATGGGAGGGCGAATCGGGACTTACAACAACACCGCCGGTCCTGGCGCAACCTTCTGGTTCGAGTTGCCCCTTTATGCGGCAGAAGAAGTGTCCACAGAGCCTCATTTCGTCTCGGTTTGAACCCGGCGGTGCGTCAATCAACCCGCTAACGAGCCCGCTGGAACGCAAATATCCGGGAACTTCTCAGGCTTTGAAGCGTAAAGTATACGCAGGAGTCCTTATGCGTTACCTTTTACCGCTTTCGCTGCTGTTTGTTGCCGGATCAGTATCAATCTTCGGTGCTGTGGATACCGGCTTGCTGGCGCTCGTGCCGCCAGGCGCGAAGCTTATCACCAGCGTCGATATCGAGCACGCGCGAAGCTCTCAGTTTGGACAGTACATGCTGAACCGCATCAATACTGAGGACCAGCATTTCGAACAACTAACCCGCGACACCGGATTTGACCCGCGGCGGGATCTGCAGGATTTCGTATTCGCGAGTCCCGGATCCCCAGGTGAAAACGGGGGATCTCGATTTGCCATCCTGGCCCGGGGAGTTTTCGATCAGGGCCGCATAAAAGCGGCGGCAAAAGCGCGCGGAGCTGTAATGCAGAGCTACCAGGGGGTGGACCTGATTCTTGACAAGTCCAACAACCAGAAGACCGGCCTTGCGTTTCCAGAAGCCGGCGTGGCAGTTATGGCGGATGTAACGACCTTGCGTCAGATCATCGCGAATCGCTCAAATCCGGCTACTCTCGACCCGGCGCTCCAGAGCATGGTGTCCACCAGCGGCGCCGAGAACGATGCATGGTTTGTCTCTCTGATGGGCGGCTCCTATCTCACCCACCACTTGAATGAAGAAACAAAACAACCCATCCAGCAGGCCCAAGCTCTTGAATCCATACTTCAATCGAGCGGAGGCATTCGGTTTGGTGACGTCGTCCAGATGTCGTTCGATGCTAAGACGCGATCTGCAAAAGATGCGACGTCATTGGCCGATGTAGTTCGCTTTCTTGCCAGCCTCCTGCAGATGCAGCGCCAAAACGATGCCAGGCTTGACATTCTGGCTTCTGCCCTGGATAAGATGAATCTCACAACCGACGGAGATTCGATGCACCTATCTATCTCGCTGCCGGAAAAAAGCCTCGAGCAACTTGCCGAAATGCGGGGAAGGCCAGGCAGCCGGGCACATCATCAGGCCCAGTAAGCAGTCACAGAGATAACGACACCGGCAAGGCCGGAGATAGCCCCGACACCAAAAAAGGCCCTACGCTTCGTCAGGATGGCGAGCGACGAGAGCACGATAGCGACTTCAAGAAAGACCTCCCCAACGTGAAAGCGGTCTGCTTTCTCTCCGTTCTTATCTCTTTCTTTCTCAAAGTCCCGGGCCTGGTCCTGGATGTCTTGCACCTGTTTTTTGTATTTCTTGGCATCTTGCTCGTAGGTCTTAATCAGAGCCGACCCAGGCTTCAGATCTGCCACTGTGTCCCGCGTAGCTTCAGCGATGTAGTGCCGGATGTCCTTGGCTTGGGAGTAAGCCCATTCATCGGAAGTCTTTCCCTGGAGCAGCAATTTTTCGGTGTTGAAGTGCTGTCCCAGAACGGAAACCACAGCCAGGAGCGCTGCAATGATGGCCATGCTGCCTGCGACGGTTTTGTCGAATGGGTCCTGAGCATGATGTACATGCTCTTCAAGTTCTTCGTTGGCGGACATGAGGACAAGCTAGCACGAGCCTCTTACTGACCCGGAGCCGCGGCATCAGCTTTTACCATTTTCGAGATCTCGCGGACCAGGCGGCGGTAGTTCAGATCGGCGAGGCTGCGGAAGGGGAACCACTCTCCGTCCCGCCAGGATGAGTAATACCACCGCGAGAAGATGGCCAATTCCTCTAATCTGTTTCCGGTTGTTTCCATGTTTTCGAGCGAATGGGCAAACCGCTCCCGCAATTCGTGATCGAGCGATTTTGCGCCACGTTCTTCCCTGCAAAAATTCAAGGTAATTGGTTCCTGCCAATACCCCTGTAGCATTGGCCAAAGCCGAAGAGAACGCGTTTCCGTAGCGCGTGTGAGGGCCACGCCATTAAACTCGCCGATATTCGTGATCACCTCATCCCTGGTCGCGGCTGCCGCGCTTATCTTTTCGATTCGCTTATGGATGAAAGCGGCCTGCTCGAAATCGGTTTCTCCACAAGCCCGCTCACGCGCCGCAGAAAGAACGGCGATGAAGCCCTTGCCGTTACTTGCGAGAAAATCACCCACTCTTCCTGACTCGCTGGCATACTCTTCTATGGTTACGGCGCATTGGCAGGGCCTGAGACACTGATTCATCTCGCCGTAAATGCACCCGGGGTGTTCGGGCTGAGGGGTCAAGTTTTCCGTACACCGCCGGATCTGGAACAAGCCGAGAACTTCCTGCTCGTATCGCTGGGCTGAGTCCCGGCTCGGAAATGGGCCAAATACTGCGCCAGCTTTGCGCGGTACGCGATTCGCTACCGTCAGCCTTGGAAACAAATCGTGAGATGTCAATCCGACAAACCAGGGCATTCGCAAACGAAGCCGTCTCAGATACTCGTCAGGGAAGTATGATTTCGCCAGTTGATACATCAGCAAAGAAGCCTCGAGCCGCGACCCGGTCGCCCAGCATTCCACTGACGCCAGATTGCTTCTGAGGCGATCCCGTAAGCTGGTTCCCGGTGCGCCGCCAGGGCTGAGGAGACGAGCTAAGCGCCGCCGCAGATCCGCTGACCAGCTCATGTGTGGTGGTTTACCGGAAGCAACCAGAACGTAAATGCCTGAGGTGGCGGGAAGCGCCGCGATTCGCTCCGCCAGTGCGTCATCGGCTGGATCGATGGTCAAAGCGGTTGGGACTATCACGCGCGGAGCACGGCAACTTTCATTTGAATTTTACAGTCTTAAATGAATCGCTTTCATGCGCTGTATACACTAAATTCCTTAAGAACACTTGACAGGAAACCCGCTCAGTCTAGAATAGGTGTTATTTCGCTATGCAGGGTTGTCAGCACGAGCGAACCGAGTTCCTCTACCGGCGCGATGGCATCGATTACGTTCGCTGCCTGGACTGTGGTCAGGTCTTCGAAGCAGAGGACCTGGAGAGCGTTCCGGCTTACGAGGACGAAGAGGAAAAACCTCGGAAACGCCGCTAAGCAGTAACTCGCGTCCAAATAGCTCTCGTGAGATCCTGAAGCGACTGGGCCATGTCTGGTTTGACCCGCGTCTCGCCTCTCCATAGAAGCGCGTTGAAGTCGCCGCTACGGATCGTGTCGATTGGCGGGGGCAACGGTCTGTCCACGCTCCTTTCCGGTTTGAAGAAGCATGCTCACGGGGTGCAGAATCCTCCTGAAGCTGGCAGCCCGGTCGTCGACATAGCCGCTGTTGTCACCGTCACCGATGACGGCGGGAGCTCCGGACGGCTCCGCCGAGATTTCGATATTCTCCCGCCCGGCGACATCCGCAACTGCATGACGGCTCTCTCGGAAGACGAGGACCTGCTTTGCCACTTGTTTCAATACCGCTTTGCCAGCGGCCGAGGTCTGAAGGGACACAGCTTCGGGAACTTGTTTCTGACCGCAATGCATCAGATTACCGGCGACTTTGCGCACGCCGTAAAACTGTCATCGGAAATCCTTGCCATTCGAGGCCGCATCTTCCCCGCTACCTCAGCCAATGTGACCCTCGAGGCGGTGCTGAGTGATGGCTCTATCGTGCGAGGCGAAACCAGAATTAGCAAGAGTCGCCGGCCCATCCAGTTGATTCGCTTGCGCCCGGAAAATTGTGAGCCTCTGCCCGAAACGCTCGAAGCGATCGGCCGGGCTGATCTGATTACCTTGGGCCCTGGCTCCCTCTACACGAGCGTGATTCCCAATATTCTGGTGAATGGTATTTCCGACGCAATCGAACGTTCTTGTGCGTTGAAAGTCTATTTCGTCAATCTGATGTGGCAGCCGGGCGAGACGGTCGAGTATTCGGCATCGCAGCACCTTAACGCGCTTCATGCCCACGCCCGGAGGAAACTGGCCGACTGCGTGGTTTTGAACACTGCGCCGATACCCCCGGCCCTCAAGCGCAAATATGCCAAAGCGCACCAAAAGCCCGTTGAAAATGATTTTGAGAAATTGGCCGAGATGGGCGTTAAGGTGGTGACAGCCGATTTGATCGGCGATGCAGGCCAACTTCAGGATAGAATCCGGCACAACCCGGCAGCGCTTTCGGAGGTAACAATCGAGCTCGCCAGCCGTTCCAGAGCGCACCGGGTTCGAAGAGAGGCCCTCGCTGCCGAGCGCACCAGAGTTACTAGATGAGAGAAAACGTTACCGTCGTCATTCTCGCAGCCGGACTTGGAACCCGCATGAAGTCCGAAAGAGCCAAGGTCCTGCATCAGGCGTGTGGCGATACCTTGCTGAACCATGTCATTCGCGCGGCGCTGCACGTCGCCCCGGCCGAACGCATTGTTGTTGTGCTGGGATACCAGGCGCAGCAGGTTCGCGAGAGTGTTACTTACCCGGATATACGCTTCGCTGAGCAGGCGGAGCAAAAAGGAACCGGGCATGCGGCTTTATGTGCGCGAGAGGCAGCAGCCAACGCGCAAGGGCCGTTGTTGATTCTCAATGGTGATGGCCCCTTGCTTAGACCGGCAACGCTCGATGCGCTGCTCGAATTACAAGCTGAAAAGACGTTGGGCGGAGCCCTGGTCACAACGGAGCTGGCCGATCCGACCGGCTACGGGCGCATCGTCCGTGATGAGGGTGGTCTGATTTCGGCTATTGTCGAGCACAAGCTTGCAAGTCCCGAAGAGCTGAAGATCCGCGAGATCAATTTTGGCGTGTATTGCTTTGATGCGTCCTTGTTCTGGCATCATGTCGATGAAATTGCTCCTAATAATCCGGCCAAGGAATATTATTTGACCGATATGGTCGAGATATTCGCCCGTCATGGCCACGCGGTCGCCCCTTTATTGATCCAGGATGAGACCGAGTTGCTTGGCATCAATACCCGCGTAGATCTGGCTGTCGCCGATAAAATCCTGCGCGCCAGGAAAACGAATGAACTGATGCTCTCAGGCGTGACAATCGAAAATCCTGAAAGCGTCGCCATCGATGTGGATGTAGAAGTTGGGCCAGATTCCATCATTGAGGCGAATGTGCAATTGCGCGGGCGCACGCGAATCGGCTCGAACTGCCGGATCGGGACCGGTTCTGTACTGCGCGATTGCGAAGTCGCGCGGGAAGTGACAATTTTGCCGTACGTTGTCGCAGAATCCTCGTCGATTGGCCCACACGCTTTCGTCGGACCATTTTCCCGCCTAAGAGTGAACGCCGAAGCTGAAGAAGGCGCTCACATCGGCAATTTCGTAGAGCTGAAAAAAACGAAATTAGGCAAAGGATCGAAGGCAAGCCATCTTGCCTATCTCGGCGATTCGGTGATTGGCTCGGGAGTCAACGTCGGCGCAGGGACCATCACCTGCAATTTCGACGGACGTCAGAAGCATCAGACCACCATCTCGGATAACGTGTTTGTCGGGAGCAACTCGACGCTTGTCGCGCCTTTGAAAATCTCGGAGGGTGCTTTCATCGCGGCGGGTTCGGTAATCACAAGGGATGTCGAAGGCGATTCGCTTGCGCTTGGGCGGGCGATCCAGGTCGATAAGCCGGGCTGGGCCAAGAGACGCCGCGAGCGCAAGTGAAATTGCTTTGACATTTGTAATTGCCTGTAATGGCGTTTATTCCCGTCGGCGGCCTTGCCAGGATGAACTTTATCGTCCTCTCGCCGCTTCCCGCGCCATGTTCAGGAACTCCGCCACGCTGATTATAGGAATGGACTCGAATTCTCCCAGCCGCAGCAGATGGTCATCGCCAGTAACCAAGTAATCGCTTTTGCCTGCCACTGCGACTTCGAGAATCCGATTGTCATCCGGATCAGCTTTAATAACATCAATTTCGCGCTCGGGCGTTACATGCTGCGCGATGCGCGTTATCTGCCTCAGCGCCTTCTCGATTTCCGCGTGCGGCCATGCAAAGGTATCGCCGCGCAGCACCTTGCCGATTTCCGCCATGATGGGATCGGAAATCACCAGCTGCACGCGTCCCGCTTCTGCAAGCCGCAGGAACTCGCGCGGGTTGCCGCCAAACTTCAGAGCAGATATAAATATAGTGGTATCGGGCTGTTACCCGGACCACAACCGCCCGCGCTCTTCACGCGCCCTGGTGATGGCACGCGGCACATCAGCAGGCGTGAGGCCACGAGACTTGGCGTGGCGGTTCCCGAAACTGAGCGTTTTTTCAAACTCCTGCTTATCGAGATACTGCTGCACGGCTTCCGCCAGGACCTCTTCCACACTGCGTTTCTGAATCTGCGCCGCGTTTTCCACTTCGGCCATGAGGCCATCGGGAAGCCTGAAAGTCTTCGTCTGTGAGACGCCCATATCCTTCATGGTTGCATTTTCCGCAGAACCTAATGCGAGCCGCGTGCCGCGACTACTGGGCGAAGATGACCGTGCTCCCATGATCCGTTCCGCTATGCCCGAATTAACGCGGGCTACGGCGTGAGTTTGTAGCGGTCCCGCGGATAGAGGACTGCCTGGCGCACGTTTGAGAGATTCATCACTTGGCAGGTCAAACGTTCCAGTCCGATAGCGAAACCGCCGTGCGGCGGCATTCCCAGATCAAACATCGCGAGATGGCTTTCGAAATTCGAGGGTTCGATCGATCGAGCCCGCAGGGCCGCTTCCAGGTCCTCCCGCCTATGTAATCTTTGCCCGCCCGTCGTAATCTCGATGCCCTGGAACAAGAGATCAAAACTGCTCGCGGCGCCACTCGAGCCTCGGGGCGCAGTGTAAAACGGCCGAGCTGCCAACGGGAAGCCCAACACAAACACTGCGGGAATACCGGTCTTCTTCCGCGCTCGTTCGCAAAGCTGCCGCTCCGCTTCAGGATCGAGATCATCGGTCAGGTCAGTCCGGCCGAATTCGATTCGCAATATATCGAGGCAATCCTCGAACTCCCAACAGGGCACGTCCAGCATGGACGGAAGCTGATCCGTTCGGTACTTCTTGATGAGTTCCCCGTACTCACTGTTGAGGGTGTCGAAGATGTCCGTCAAAAGTTCGCGCTCGAGCTGAATCACGTCCTCAGGTCCGTCAATGAAGCCGAACTCGACATCCAGCGAATAATATTCCGTCAAGTGGCGGCTCGAGGCATGTGGCTCGGCGCGGTACACATGGCCGGTTTCATATACTCGCTCGAACCCCGCGACTCCATGCTCTTTGTAGAACTGCGGACTCTGAGCAAGGTACGCAATCCTGTCGAAATACCTGATCTCGAAAAGATTGGTGCCGCCTTCTGTGCCGCCGGCGACAATCTTTGAAGTAATAATTTCAGTGAATCGCCGCCGGTTGAGAGCATCGCGAAAAGAGGCAAGAAGCGCAGCCTGAACTCGAAAGATATCGCCCACGGCTTCGGTTCGAAGCGCCAACGGGCGATATTGAATCAGCGTGTCCAAGCCGACCGATTCCACTTTCCCAGCCGACTGGAAGGGGAGGTTTTGTGCCGCACGATTCAGCACTCGGACGTGGGAAATCTCGACTTCATAGCCGGTCTTCGAGCGCGGTTCAGCCCGTACACTTCCCTGGATCTCGACGACGTCTTCGACCTTCAGCCGGAGTTCTTTGAGCGCGTCTGAGGCGATGACGCACTGGGCTTCTCCGGTACAATCCCGCAGAATCAGGAAAGCGGTCTTGCCCAGGACGCGCAGCCGGTAAATCCAGCCTTTCAGTCGTACTTCCTCAGGAGCGAATTCGCGGATGTTTTCGATGAAAACGCGTCGCGCTGCTGTCGTGATCATGCAAACCCTCAAAACGGAATTTGCTGGAACCACGATCTGCGGCGGTGCCATCCAGCTTCCGGCTACGCCGGCGCTCGGTTCGCGCGGTGTCGTCGCGCTAAACGTTTCTCTCTAGTTGGGCCTGCCCGGTTCCGAGCTTCCGTTTCGAGAGAACCTCTCAGAGGGGTCTATCCTCTTCGTTGAGTACTCCTTCTTTTTAACATTGACGGCGTTTCGATCATCGTGACGGGTCTCGCGTTCCCGGTCTTCTTCTCACTGCACGTGCTATCCTCATCGCCGTGAATGGAGCTTCCAGCCGGCAAATCGCGATGATCTTCGATTTGGATGGCGTTCTAATCCATTCCATGCCGCTGCATATTCTTGCCTGGCAGCAGTATCTTGCGGCGCTTGGCGTCTCTTGTGAAGACATAGAGCAAAGGATGCACGGAAGGCGAAATTCAGAGCTGGTGCGCGATCTGATCGGCAACGATCTGGCCGATGCTATCGTGCTCGAACACGGCGCGGCCAAGGAACGGCTGTTTCGTGAAATGCTCCTGAAAACAGACTTGAATGCATATCGAGTCCCTGGATTGTTCGAGTTCCTGCAGCGGCACCGGGGCGTGCCCAAAGCTGTCGGATCCAATGCGGAGCCGCCGAATATCGATTTTGTCCTGGATCGGCTCGCGCTCCGACCTTTCTTTTCTGTAACGGTCAACGGATATCAGGTAAGCCGTCCAAAGCCGTTTCCCGACATTTACCTGAAGGCAGCAGAGCTGTTGCACATGGACCCTGACAATTGCATCGTTTTCGAAGATTCGCCAACAGGCGTTGAGGCGGCGCGCGCCGCAGGCATGCGCATCGTAGGCGTCGAAACAACACCAACCGAGTTTCGCGGGATCGATCTCCGCATTCACGATTTCCTCGATCCGCAACTGGAAGCCTGGCTCGAAGCGCAATCGCCGAACAGTGTTCCGGTTAGAAAATAGTAGGGGATATGTTTACCGGCATCGAACACTTCGCAATCGCCTCGCCGAACCCTAAGCGGCTTGCCGACTGGTACGTTTCGCATCTGGAATTCGAGATAAATTTCGAATACGCGGGAAATTACTTCATAGAAGCGAAGAACGACACCCTGATCGAGATCATTCCCGCGGAAGGCGAACGGACCGAGAGTGCGATGCGCACGCCCGGCATGCGGCATATAGCCATAGCAGTTGACGATTTTGAAGCAGCATACCAGCAACTGAAAGCACAAGGCGTGAAATTCGAAGGAGAGCCTTACACCAACGATGGCAACCGCCTGGTGTTCTTTAAGGATGCAGACGGCAACCTCATTCATCTCATCAAGCGAGAGACACCCCTCCCGTAAGGCAATCTCAGGCATCCCGCGCGTGCTACAAAGAGCATTGCTTGCTGAAGCGCGTTTTTAAGGCTTTCGAATATCCGGACTTCCGGCTGATGTGGCTGGGAGCGTGCACATCAACCATCGGCACCTGGATGCAAATCCTGGCGCAGAGCTGGTTAGTGTACAGCCTCTCCAACTCTTCGGTTTACCTGGGTCTCGACGCCTTCTTCGGGCAGATTCCCATTTTCATGTTTTCGCTTTTCGGCGGAGTCTTCGCCGACCGTAAGAGCCGGCAAACTTTGCTGGTGATATCGCAAGTGATACAGATGTCCTGCGCATTTATCCTCGCTGGATTGGTGGCGACGGGAGTAGTTCGCGTGTGGCATATCTGGTGCCTTTCGTTCACCGTAGGCGTAGCGCAATCCTTCGGAGGGCCGGCTTATTCAGCTCTCATTCCGAGTCTGGTCAAGAAGGAAGATCTTCAAAATGCAATCGCGCTAAACTCGATCCAATTCAATCTCGCTCGCGTGGTCGGCCCGGCTTTAGGCGGAATCGCGCTGGCCAAGCTTGGCGCGCAGTGGTGTTTCACGCTCAATGGAATTTCGTACCTCGCGGTTATCTTCACGTTGTTGATGATTCACCCGCAGTTTGTGCCGGAAAGGACCGGCGAATCGGTTCTTCAGAGCATGCGGCAAGGCATAACTTTCCTGCGCGAGCGCGAAGGCATGGTTGCACTTGTGGCGCTGGGATTTTTTGCGACGTTGTTGTCTTTTCCGCTGATCACATTTCTGCCCGTCATGGCGCGGGAGGTCTTCCACGCAGGGTCGAACACATTCACGCTATTCCTGTGTCTGTCTGGAGCCGGATCAGTGACTGGAGCGCTTTACGTTGCTGGAGCCCAGGCGCATGCGGGTCAAGCCAAGCGGTCTCTGCTGGCGATGGTGATTCTCGGAATCTTAATGGCAGGCTTCGGCTTTTCTAGAAACTTGGTTTTGAGCACAGCGCTCGTTTTCTGTGCCGGTGCGTCGCTCATGATTGTATTCGCGCTGAATTCGTCACTGGTCCAGTTGCACGTAAGTGATGCTATGCGAGGGCGGGTCATGAGCGTTTACAACGTAGCCTTCCGGGGAGGGATGCCCCTAGGCAGCGTCATTTCGGGATTTCTCATCAAGCAGACTTCGGCCCCGCTGATCATGGCGGGAAACGGATTGTTGGTCGTAATACTTGCCTTGTACTTCCTGCTGGTTCAAAGGAAAGTTTCGAAACTCTGAGAGCGGGCATTCGTCATTCCTAGAATGAAATTCAACATACCTGCAGGAAGCAAGTCGGTGCGCACACAACTAAGCGTGATCGTCATCTGCGCATCTTTTCTCGCAATAGCAGCAGATGCGGGAATCGGGGACCTGATGAGCGCTAGAGATCGGCAGGATTTCAATGCCCTTGACCGAATGATTTCGCACTACAAGGATGCGTTGGAGAAAAACGGACAATCAGCTGACGCCCAATACCGGCTCGCTCTGGCGTACTCGTATACGGCGGAAGTAGCCATGGAAGTTCGGGACAAAAGGAAGGCCCAGGCAATGGCAGAAGCGGGCATGGATGCGGCCAGAAAAGCAGTTTCGGGAAACGCAGCAAATCCGGAATACCATCGGCTTCTGGGTGAACTATGTGGTCAGGTGATCCCTGCCAATCCGCTCTTCGGAGTCTTGAAATACGGCCAATGCGCGCGCGACGAGATCGATAAAGCTATTCAGCTGGACAACAAACTGGCGCTCGCGTATGTGAGCCGGGGAGTAGGAAACTTCTACGTTCCTTCCTCAATGGGAGGCGGCATTGATATCGCGCTGAAGGATTTCGACAAAGCGATTTCGCTCAATCCGAACTTAGCGGAAGCATATCTTTGGAAGGGCGTGACCCTGCGCAAAGCAAACAGGAACGCGGAGGCGCGAAAAGCGCTCGAGCGCGCAATCGAACTGGACCCAAATCGGGTCTGGGCCAAAGAGCAGTTGGAGAAGACTCCAGCCCATTAAATGCGGCGAGCGCTTCTCCTGTGTTTAGGCATCCTCGCATTTACCTGGCTCGAATTCCAGTTTTTTCCCGGACACACGTATCTGCGCGGCGATAGCCAAATATATCTCCCGATTCTGGAGCGGCTCGATACTCCCGGTTACTTATCACGCGACTTAGTAGCTACTCATCCGCATGTCACATACACCATCTATGACGAAGTTACTCTGTTTCTGCACGCGGCTGGCGGGCTCACCTTTGAAAGAGCGCTCGAGGCCCAACAACTGCTTTGTCGAGCGGCTGCAATCCTCGGCGTATTTCTTCTTGCGATGTCTGCCGGCCTGGACGAGACATGGGCATTCGTTATCGCTGCCGTATTGAACTTAGGCGCTGCATTGGCCGGACCCGCAGTTCAGTTGGTTGAATACGAGCCTTTGCCCGTCGGGTTCGCATTCGGCCTCCTGCTGCTGGCAATGGGGTTGCTGGCGCGGGAAAAACCATTGCTGGCCGGATTGTCGGGCGGTATCGCCCTTGTGTATCATGCTGCCACTGCCGCTCCCTTTTGGGCGCTGGTCCTGCTGGCATTTGCCTTTGATCGAGATTTGCGAAGACTTTTTCGTCCGGCTCTGACAATCCTGATCATCTTCATTCTGCTGCTCGGCAACTTGGCGCAATTACAGCCTGGAATCGCGGAATCGCAACCTTTCTTAGGGAAGCTCTCCGCAAGCCTCGCGCAGTTGCAGCACTACCGCACCAGGTATGTATGGGTGTCACTCTGGGCGGGAGCAGATATTTGGCATTATCTTGCAATCTGGATCTGCGGCCTCTGGGCAACTGCGAGGATCTGGGGAATTCTGAATCGTCAGATGCGGTGGTTTATGCTCCTCTTGCCCACCTACGGCATCCTGAGCGTGCCGTTATCGTATTTATTGTTGGAGCGTCTGCGGTGGTCGTTCATTCCCGAAGTGCAACCCGCACGGGCACTGCTTTTTACTGTTGCGATGGGGTCGCTCACCTGCGGAGTGGCGGGCATCCGAGCGGCCCTGCGACGAAAAACCCTGGAAGCTTTCCTCTGGTTCCTAGTTGTGTTTGCGCTACCCATCGATGTTCGAATTTTGGGCTTCTTGCGATCTGTTCAGCTTAGTAACCTCTCGCGACTGATGTTGTGCGTTGTACTTGCTGGCGGGCTGGCTTTCGTCACGCGGAAACTCGCGCTCAGTAAATGGCGATTAATGGCTGTGTGCGTGCCGATTGTCGCAGTTTTCGCGATCCTTAAAGTCAGCCCGCCCGAAGACCATTCAAAGATTGAAAAAGCGCCTCTTCTCGAACTCTCCCATTGGGCCGAAAGCAGCACCTGGGGAAGCTCCGTATTCTTATTTCCGGATGCCGGACGCGAGCTGTATCCGGGAATTTTTCGAGCCGAATCGCGACGGGCACTCTGGGTCGATTGGGAGAGCGGCGATTTGGTAGATTACTTCGAATCAGCAGGACTGGAGTGGGGGAACCGCTGGGAGCAAACCATGCAGGGCAGCTACTCTCCCGATCGCCTGCAGAGTTCGCTGTCGCTTCCTATCGACTATTACGTGTTGAAGCCCGGCGACCGGTTGGCAAATCTCAAGCCGGTTTTCGAAAATGCGGCGTATGTGGTCTACGATTCGCGCGACCTGCGGAACGCAACCACGCCATTGCGGAACGCGCGCTCGCTTTCCGGCAGTTAGCCGGCGAGATTGATGCCGAGCTTCTTCAATTCTTCCGCGTAGTAGCGCCTATGAAGGATGTCGTATTCTTCGCCGCCTTCCGCGATATCCCGCTTCTGGGTCTTGATTTTTTGCCTCGCGGCGCGGTCTACGCGATCTTCCAACTGAAGCAGGTCCGTTATCTCGCGTACCAGGATGAGACGGACTTCGTTGCGGTCTTTGCGAATCCGAAAATCACGCGATTTCCCCATTGCTTCGACGATCTTGCGAGCCAGGTCATTCACCTTGTCGCGGGAAAGCTTCATGCCATCACCGCTGTCGCGGCCTGATGCGCGGATTACTTTGCGTTCGTTCAGGAACTGGTTCTTGATCCTGCGGAACATCTCCTGATACGAAACATTCTCCCGGCGCATGTACTCGCTATAGTCATCCAGCAGATCACGTACTTCATCGTTCAATCGATCTTCGATCGAGAGATCATCTTCGATGATTTGAGCAATGATCCCCGCCGCCACGGTAGGATTGGAGGTCTCGAAAGTAGCGGGACTGAGACGGCTCACGAGCTGGCGCGACAAATATCCAATGAATTCACGGGCCAATAGCATCCGAGCGTTAGTTTAACAACCGTACAAACCGAACCGCGCGCCTCAGCAAGCGGCATCTCCCCGATGATTCGCTAAAAATTCGCTGTCGATCGGCCGTCGCCCGCGAAATCCGTCCTCTATGTGATGCCAGAACGTAATACCCGATTCGCCAAGCTTCCAGCAAAGATACACTTCTTTGTCTTTATAGAGAGTCGGAAAATCCACCAGGCCGATTTCGAGGTCTTTCAACTGGCAACCCGTTCCCTGGAACTTTTCAAGCGTCGACTTAAGGCTCCGAGCTGCCGCATCCTTGCGGCCGCGAAGTTCGAGGATTCGCTCGCGGGGAGCGACCATTCCGCCCGTCAGGGCAATGCGTTGACTGATGCTATTAAGCTCTCCATCCACTTCTTCGAACTCTTGTTTAGACTGGATCAGGCTCCTGAGCAGCCGTTCTACTTCCGGCAGCAAACCCTCTGCCTCGAGCAGATTGAAGAAACGGGGCACAGAACTAGGGTAGAACGGGTGCATCGGTCTATTCTGAAACTTGCGTATCGGCATCCACACTTCCACGGCGGGCGCGCTCGAAAAAGCGGCAATCAAAGCGAATGAGCTGGGCGCTAACACGTTTCAAATCTTTTCCGCAAGCCCGCGCATGTGGCGCGCCAAGGCGCCGGATCCCGAGCAAGTCCGGCGGTTGCATCAGCACCGAGAAAAACACGACCTCACGCCGCTGATCATTCACGACAGTTACTTGATTAATCTGGCTGCGCCGCCATCTCTTATTCGAGAGAAATCCATTGAGGGCTTTCGCGGTGAGCTGGAGCGCGCCCTATTGATAGGCGCAGAGTATCTGGTAACGCATCCGGGTAACTACAAAGGCCTGAGTATTGAGGAAGGGATGTTCAATGTGGCCGAAGCCATCGCCTTGGCCTGGCGCGGAGTCGATCCGGTGCTTAGGAACAAGCCCAAGCTGTCGATTCTGCTTGAAAACACCGCTGGCGCGGGCGCTCAACTCGGCGGCAAGCTGCACGAGCTGTCGATGATACGCGAAGCAGTCCAGCCGTACCTGGACATTCCGATCGGTTATTGTCTCGACACTTGCCACTGCTATGTGAGCGGGTTTGATATGGCTCATGAAAGCGGGCTCGCCGAGCTGATCAAACGCGCGTCGGAAACCTTAGGTCTCGAGCACGTTCCGGTAATCCACGCGAATGACGCGAAATCCGGGCTGAATTCGCATGTTGATCGGCACGCCAATATCGGCGCCGGTTATATTGGACTTGAAGGCTTCCGCCGCATTCTCAACCATCCGGAGTTGCGTCGGAAAGCATTCATCCTCGAGACTCCCGTCGACAAGCCGGGCGACGATCTTCGTAACGTAACTGCATTGAAGGAGCTAGTATTCCCGAAAGAGCGTACAACCCGAAAGAAATCGAGCCCAGGTGGTACGAGCGTTGGGCGAATGATCCGTCGCTCTACGTAGCAGACTCGTCCGAAAAGCCCAAGTATTACGTACTCGAAATGCTGCCGTACCCGAGCGGGAAGCTGCACATGGGCCACGTGCGCAATTACGCTATTGGCGATGCGCTCGCCCGCTATATGTGGATGCGCGGTTATAACGTTCTGCACCCGATGGGTTGGGACGCATTCGGATTGCCGGCTGAAAACGCCGCGCTAAAGGCGGGCCGGGATCCAGGCGAATGGACCCTGAGCAATATCGCCCATATGAAATCGCAGATGCAGCGGCTCGGGTTTGCCATCGATTGGCGTCGCGAAATTTCGACGTGCGAGCCGGAATTTTACCGCTGGAATCAGTGGTTCTTCCTGAAGATGTTTGAGCGCAACTTGGCGTATCGCAAAGAGGCGCTTCTGAACTGGTGTCCGGAATGCGGAACTGTTCTGGCCAATGAGCAAGTCGTTAACGGTTGCTGCTGGCGGCATGAAACCACGCCTGTCGAACAGCGTGCTATGCAGCAGTGGTTCCTGCGAATCACGCATTATGCCGGCGAACTCCTGGATGCCTTGAACGAACTCGAAAAGGGCTGGCCGGAGCGCGTTATTTCGATGCAGCGCAACTGGATTGGCCGATCCGAAGGCGCAGAAGCTGATTTTGCGGTCGAGGGCGCGCCAGAGAAGATTCGCATCTTCACGACTCGCATCGATACCATCTTCGGAGCGACTTGCCTGATTCTCGCTCCGGAACATCCGCTGATCGAGAAGCTGGTAACCGATGACTCCGAACGGCTCAAGATCAAGGAAATGATCGACACGACCGCTCGCCAGGATCCCGCAAATTTGCAGAAGATCGGCCTGTTTACGGGACGCTACGCAATTCGTCCCTTCGATGGCGCAAAAGTCCCGATCTGGATCGGCAATTTTGTGCTCATGGGATATGGGACGGGGGCGATCATGGCCGTGCCGGCGCACGATGAGCGTGATTTCGAGTTTTGCCGGGCTTACGGCATACCTGTCGCGCCGGTCATCCGGCCCATTGACGGTCCGCTGGCGGATGGCGTTTCCATGATCGAAGCATTCACTGATGACGGAATCGTCGAGAATTCCGGCGAGTGGTCTGGACTCGCGAGCGCCGAAGCACGCCGGCAAATGACGGCTTTTGCCGATCAGAAGGGCTTCGGAAAGGAAGCAATCACCTACCGAATTAAAGACTGGGGCATCTCGCGGCAGCGCTACTGGGGCACGCCGATTCCGATCATCTACTGCTCGCAATGCGGCGCAGTTCCCGTACCGGAGAAAGATCTCCCGGTCAAACTGCCGTCCAACGTGAAGATCACAGGCAAGGGCCGGTCTCCGCTTGAAACCGTCGAATCATTTATGAATGTCGCCTGTCCGAAATGCGGCGGCGCGGCACGGCGTGAGAGCGACACAATGGACACCTTTGTCGATTCCTCTTGGTACTTCTATCGCTATTGCGATCCGCACAACGATGAAGCGCCTTTCAACTCCAAGACCATCGCGGACTGGTTTCCGATTGATCAGTACATCGGCGGTGTCACTCATGCCATTTTGCATCTCATCTATTCGCGGTTCTGGACGAAGATGATGCGCGATCTCGGGCTCATAAAGAATGACGAGCCAGCGAAAAACCTGTTTACCCAGGGAATGGTTCTGATGGGCGGTAGCGCTATGTCCAAGTCAAGGGGCAACGTTGTCGATCCTGATGAAATGGTGGAAAAATACGGCGCGGATACTTGTCGCCTTTACACGCTATTCGCCGCTCCTCCAGAGAAGGATATGGATTGGAACGAATCCAGCGTGGAGGGACAATCTCGGTTCCTGGCTCGCGTTTACCGCTTCGTCACGCGCAACGCCCATTCGACGCACCAAGGTGAGTTGAACGACTCCGACCGCCAGGCGCTCCGGAAGCTGCATCAGACGATTCGCAAGATCACGAACGATTTCGACAGCCGCTGGCATTTCAACACATCCATCGCGTCACTTATGGAGCTGTTGAACGAGTTGTATCAGCTTGAGGCAAAGTTGTCCGGGGCATCTATCCGGGATATCTGTGAAAAGCTCACCCTGATGCTGGCGCCTTTCGCGCCTTATGCAGCTCAGGAGGTTTGGGAGACGCTGGGGAACGGCGGCCCCGTATTTCGCCAGAGTTGGCCTGTTTTCGACCCGGAACTGGCCAAAGAAGATATGGCTGAGATCCCTGTGCAGGTGAACGGGAAGCTGCGCGGCCATATTCACGCCGCATTCGGAAGCCAAACACAAGAGCTGGAGCGGATTGCCCTCGAAAACGAGAAAGTAAAATCATTTATTCAGAACAAGCAGGTCGCGCGGGTGATTGTTGTCCCGGACAAGCTCGTCAACATTGTTGTGAAGTGACAAACCATTTTCGCCCCGTCTGTTTTAACCTAGAGGTGAAGGCGGGAGTTTGAGCACAGAAAGTGCGATTTGGGCCGATTCTTTGACGAAGGTCTACCGTTCCGGGGGCGCCGAGGTGATTGTATTTCGCAATCTGTCGCTCCGGGTTCAGCGCGGGGAACGCCTCGCCATAATCGGTGAATCGGGCGCTGGCAAATCAACCTTGTTGCACCTGCTCGGCGGCTTAGACCGGCCTTCCAGCGGAAGAATTTACTTTGGTGATCGGGACATTGTCTCCCTCGCGGACCAGAATCTGGCCGATTTCCGCAATCGGGAGCTTGGGTTCGTTTGGCAGAATCCATCCCTGTTGCCGGAGTTTACGGCACTCGAGAACGTAATGATGCCTTTGCTCATCAGGGGCGTTGAGCCGGATAAGGCCGCAAGCGCAGCACGCGCCAGGTTGGAGGAAGTAGGTCTGCGAACGCGCGAATCACATCGCGCAGGCGAGCTGTCCGGTGGAGAACAGCAACGCGTGGCTCTCGCTCGGGCCCTGGCCGGCCAGCCCAGTGTTCTGCTCGCCGATGAGCCTACAGGCAACTTGGATTTCCGGACCGGAGAGATGGTCATTGCTCTGCTTACCGATTTGCACGCGGTTCATGGGCTAACCTCAGTCTTCGTCACGCACAATATTTCTTTCGCAACCCGTTGCGACCGAGTTCTAGAGTTAAGGAAGGGCATCCTGCATACGCCATCGCAGATGGAGCTGCAGGAAGCTGGAATGGTACAAGACGCAACCCGTCTTGACGGTGGTGCTTATGTTTGAACGATATACCGAGAAGGCGCGCCGCGTAATCTTTTTTGCGAGGTATGAAGCGAGCCAGTTCGGGAGTCCTTACATCGAGACTGAACATCTTTTATTAGGTCTCTTACGTGAGGATAAAGCGCTTGCGAATCGCTTCTTGCGGTCCCATGCCGCAATAGAATCCATACGCAAGCAGATTGAGGCGCACACAACAGTTCGTGAAAAGGTATCGACATCTGTCGATCTCCCCTTGAGTCATGAGTGCAAGCGCGTTCTGGCTTATGGAGCCGAGGAAGCGGAAAGGCTGAGCCATAAGCACATCGGCACGGAGCACCTGTTGCTCGGTCTGTTGCGCGAAGAGAAAAGCTTCGCAGCCGAAATTTTGCACGAACGAGGCCTCCGGCTTTCAGCGGTACGCGAAGAAATCGCGCGATCGGCATCGGAAAAGACGTCCGCGAATAGACCCAAGGAGAGCTCTCTGCTTGCGGAGTTCAGTCGCGACCTCACGCAGGCGGCCGTTGACGGGATGCTCGATCCGCTTATTGGCCGGGATTCGGAGCTGGATCGAGTAGTTCAAATCCTGTGCCGCCGTACAAAAAATAACCCGGTGCTGATCGGCGAGCCGGGCGTCGGCAAAACAGCCATTGTCGAGGGCTTGGCCCAGCGCATCGCGGACGGCGATGTGCCCTCGTTTCTCTCCGACAAGCGGATTCTGGCGCTCGATCTTTCTCTGATCGTCGCCGGCACTAAATATCGCGGCCAGTTTGAAGAGCGTTTGAAGACCATCATGAAAGAGTTGATGGAAAATCAGAACGCCATCATCTTCATTGACGAATTACATACGCTGGTCGGGGCTGGCTCGGCCGAAGGCTCGCTGGACGCAGCGAACATCTTGAAGCCGGCTCTTTCTCGCGGCGAAATCCAGTGCATCGGCGCAACTACCCCTGCTGAATACCGGAAATCAATCGAAAAAGATCGCTCGTTGGAGAGACGCTTCCAAGCCGTAAAAGTGCCTCCGCCGAGTGAGAGCGACGCAATCCGTATTTTGTTCGGTATCAAAGAGCGTTACGAGAAATTCCACGCTGTCGCATATACCGATGAAGCCATTGAAGGCGCCGTCTACACATCCACGCGGTTCATTCCGGATCGGTTCTTGCCGGATAAAGCAATCGACTTGATCGATGAAGCGGGCGCGCGCGTAAAGTTGCGCCAGACCACGTTGCCTACCGAAGTGGCCGACATTCAGAAGCGCATCAAATTCATAGTCCATCGGATGGAGAACGCCATCGCGAACCATGAATTTGAAAAGGCGCGATTCTACTCGGACGAGGAACGCAAGGAGCGCGAGAACCTGCGCCAACTTCGCGAGAAGTACAACCTCGACGATACTTCGACTGGCGTGGTCTCGAAGGATGACATCGAAGACGTCGTCGCTCGATGGACCGGCGTGCCGATGACGTCCATCAAGGAAGAAGAGATCAATAAGCTCTTGCGTATCGAAGAAGAGCTGCACAAACGCGTGATCAGCCAGGAAAAGGCGATTAATGCACTCTCGCGCGCGATTCGCCGCTCCCGTGCGGGTTTGAAATCTCCTAAACGCCCCTCCGGCTCATTCCTGTTCCTCGGGCCGACCGGAGTTGGAAAGACTGAGGTAGCGCGGGCTCTGGCGGATTTTCTGTTCGGCAGCGAAAAGTCTCTGATCCGATTCGACATGTCGGAGTTTATGGAGAAGCACTCGATTTCGAAGCTGATCGGCTCGCCTCCCGGATACGTCGGTTACGAGGAGGGTGGCCAGCTTACCGAGCGCGTTAAGCGCGCGCCATACTCGATCATTCTGCTGGATGAGATCGAGAAAGCGCATCCGGACATCTATAACATTTTGTTGCAGGTCTTCGAGGATGGCCAGTTGACGGACGGCCTCGGCAATACGGTCGATTTTAAGAACACCATCATCATCATGACCTCGAACCTGGGTGCTCGATTCCTCGATAAGCGCGGGCAGATCGGCTTCTCCGTGGAATCGACAACCGGCATTCCGCAGAAGGTCGAAGATCAGGTGATGAGCGAGGTGAAGCGGGCGTTCAACCCCGAGTTTCTCAACCGCCTCGACGAGGTAATCCTGTTTACGTCACTCGTAGACGAAGACTTGATCAAAATCATCGGTCTATTGGTCGAACAGGTCAATACGAATTTGGTTGCCAAGCAGATTAAAATTCGCCTCGAGCCCGAGGCGGCCAAATATATCCTCGATAAAACATGCGGCGACCGCAGCTACGGCGCAAGACCATTGAGACGCGCGCTACAGAAATACATAGAAGATCCGTTGTCGGAGTCCTTAATTCAAGGTTCACTTCCACGGCCCGCCGAACTGGAGATTTACCTTGGGGACAACGGCATTTATTGCCGGCAGATCGGCGATTTGGAAGGCCAGCCGGTCGCGGCTGGTGATATCGACATAGGCGCTCCCAGCCCGGGCACGCCGCTGTATATGTTCTGAATCAACGGACTAATCGCGCACGCTGAACTGGATAGTTCGGGCGCTCATCTGGTTATTGCGCCGCACCTCGACATAAACGCTCCATTCGCCGGCAACCGGGAAAACAGGTTTCGCAACGTAAATTCCCGGGTTAATCGCGGACGCGGGAAACACCTGTACGTGAGAATGATCCGGCATCTCGATTTGCAAAGTTACTTTCGCCTGCGTCAGGGGCTTTTGCAGATCATCCTTTACGGCGATCCTGAAAGGCACGGGAGCGCCGGTCTGCAGAATGGCTGTCGGCTCAAAGCGGATGTCGAAATTACCATCGCGCTCCTGCGCCAGTAGCAAGCCGAAAACACAGATCAAAAGGGCGGCTAATTTCACGAAGTTATTTTAGCGCCTGTCAGCGGTGCTCGGATCAATAACAGACCGCACCATCGAAATCCGATTAGCTGGGAATCCGCCTTGCCTCGCGTGCTCCCTGATGGCTTCCTCATCAGGAGCGATATAGATGCAGTAAACCTTGTCATCTGTCACGTAGCTTTGCACCCACTGGATCTGAGGACCCATGTTGTTCAGTACGCCGCAAGACTTTTGCGAAATTGCCTGTAATTCGTCGGGCGTAAGTTGTCCCGCTGCGGGTATGTCGCGTTCGATAACGTATTGGGGCATAGATTTTCCTTTAGTGATGCAAGTAGTGGATTGTATCTCAAAGTGTCAAAGCGAAGCAGCCCGTTATTATTAAAGCCACCGCCCATACGAGATCAAAGTTGAGCCAAGCCTTGCGCAGCAGCGCCAGCCCTACGCTTTTGTAGACCACGAGCGCAATCATCGCGGTCACCGCTAAATATCCAATGGTGTGGACGAGCGTAGCTAGAATTCCGGTCAGCGGGTCTTGAAAGCTACTTGCCTGCATATGATGCTCCGCGTGCGCGGAAGTGAGTACGAGCACAACGGGCAGCACCATCAACCCTGCGCCATGAGCGGACGCCATCAGAAAAGACCACGTGGTCAAATCGGCAAATCCGACTTGCATTCCGCCCCAGCGGAAGTGACGGCTCCGCACAAGCTTATAAACACCGAGAGCAAGGAGCGCACCAGCAACTGCAATCTTCAGGTATTGCCGGGGAAGTACGATCTGAATTAGCCCGCTGAGCGCAACGGCGACGCCGATCGCCAGCGCATGCCCCAGGGCCAGCGGAGCCAGACAGCGGATGACCGCCTGTCCGCTGTTCTGCTGCATACCCAGAGCGACAGCGAAGAGCCAACCCATCCCCGGGTTGATGCCATGATATGCGCCGAGGAGGAACAGAGTGAGCCAGCCCCAGGGTGCGGCATGGTTCATGCGTAGCAATAAGAGTCGGACGAGGCATCCCCGCCTTCTAGACGCACTTGATGGCCGCGGAGATCGCCGAAGTCAACCAGAAAGCGCGGATCGATAGCCATGCCGCCTTCGGGCTGGGCGTCGATCTTTACCATCCAGCTGCGAATGCCCTCAGGATAGAACTGCGCGTCCCAGGAAGCGTAAAGAGAGTTCGTGAAGTAAACCCTGCGGCCGTCACGGCTGACCTCAACCATCTGTGGCCCGCCGTTGAGCGGCGTCTTCGGCTGCTTAGGATGCGCCGCGCGGCGGATTATCCCGCCCAAATGCAACGATCCGGTCTTCTTCGGGTGAAATGGATCGGAAACATCGAACTGCAGGAATTCACCAGTTCCGAAGCAGGAAACGTACAGGAAGCGGTCATCCAGCGAGAGATTGATATCAGTGATCAGTGGTGGGACGGCTTTGAATCCCTGCAAAAGGGGTGGTAGTTGCTCCGGCTCGGCCGGCTCCGCGGGAATGTCGATCACTTTTTGCAAACCCCAGTTGCGGTCATTCTTGTGCCAGAGCCAGATCGAAGCGGAGAGGTCCTTGAGAGACACTACGACGCCGAGAAATCCGTAGGAACGCGTCGGGTTGTGAGCCGGGCGCAACTCGAGTGCCATCTGGTATTCGGAGCCTAGATCGAGTTCCTGAAGATGCCGCCTCTTGCGCAAATCCCAGAGATGCAGTTTATGCCCGTAGCCGCTTTTCAGCAGAATGTCCGGATTTACTCCGTCCTGAATCATATTTGGCGTGCCCCACTCGCTCGTAACTACGGTGTCGAATCCCAGATGCCACCAAAAATCGTAAGCGAGATACTGCGGCCCGCGATCCAGTTCCCATTGGCCGAGCACGTCGAAGCTGTCCTGATCCATGACGAAAATGCCGCCCGGTCCATCGCCACTTACGGATCCGAGCGCGCTGGCATAAATTCCTTCCGGTCCGCAGTGTATGGTGTGTGGCGAAGTGTATCCGGTGCGCCGCGCCAGTGTCTCCGGCTCAATCACTTTGACGATTTCCGGCCGCCGCGGGTCGGGTTTGGTATCGATGATATGAATCCGCGACGAGCGGATGCCTGGAACAATGAGGTAGCGCCGCTCCACGTGCGGATGCGGCGCGTACGGGCAGAGGCACGCACTGCATGCATTCCATCCAAAATGGTGGAGCTCGTCGCCTGCATTCGGCATATCGACGCGACCGACAATCTGGCCATACCCGGATGATTCGACATTGAGGTCTACCACTCCGAGAGCGTCGGGCTTCCCATCTTTATTGGCGTTCAGCATGGCAACAAACGCGACCTTCTCCGCCGGCGCCTGCATGGCCATCTTGGGCGAGGGATAAAACGTTGGATCGGGCCGCCAAAGTGTCATTGGATTCTCCTTCAACCTCCGTTCGGTGATGATATTATCCCGCAAGGAGGTTGTTCCATGCCCTCGTACATCGCACTCGTAAGTTTCACGCAGAAGGGAATCGAAAACATCAAGGAGGGACCGTCCCGGCTGGACGCTGCCAAGAAAGCCTTCGAAGCCGCCGGTGGCAGAGTGGTGAGCTTCTTCCTGACTATGGGCCGATATGATGCGATTGTTATCGCCGAGTTTCCCAATGACGAGGGCATCGCGAAAGTTGCGTTAGCCGGGGGTTCACAGGGGTTTATTCGAACCGAAACACTCCGCGCCTTCACCGAAGAAGAGTACCGTAGTATCGTTCGTTCTCTGCCGTGAAGCATTCAATCGCGAAGCTTTGCTTGTTTACAGTTGTCCTTCGACGAGGAACTGCTCGAACTTGCCGTCTGGAAGCATGTAGATATTGAGCACGACGGTGTTGTTTTCGAAATGGGCCCGGTAACTCAAATGAGTCATGCCGCCCCGAAGCTGCTCGCCTACACGCGTGAGCAGTTGCAGTTTGCCCAGTGGTGAAAGCGAATTTCGATAATCCTCCAGGGCGGTCTCGCTGAAATAGGATTTGGCATTGGCGCTGAATCGCGAGCGGTCCAGATGTCCTTGCTGCAATCCTTCGAGTATGGCGCGCACTTCCGCATCTTGCTTCTCGGAGGCTGCGCCGGGGGCTTCGATGAGGATTGACCCGATGCTTTGGGATAGAGGACCGATTAGGTTCACCCCGTCCTCATTTGAGAGAACGATCACCGCTGCGTTTTTCGCAGGGAACACCCGGTTTGCCGCTAGAAAACCCGAAACTTCGCCGCTGTGCGAAATCATCGGAGTGCCTTGAAAATCACCCACACTCAGCCCCAGTGCATAATGCGTAGGCTTTCCGTCCTTTAGTTTCACCTCGCGTGTGAATTCATCGTAAGATGCAGGCGATAAGATGCGCTTTTGCAGAAACGCGACATCCCAACGCGCCAGGTCCGATGCGGTCATGCAAAGTTCACCAGCGGCGAAGTACCAGCCCGTCGCTTCTCGCCCGACCGGCCTCGGTGGACCAAGTGCATAGCGTGTGTAGGCCGCCGCATCAGCAGGATTGCGAACGTCGCAATCTCCCGCGGATGTCATCCCAAGCGGGTGAAAGAAGTGCTCATCAAGAAACGGCAACAATTTCTGCCCGGAGGCTTTCTCGAAAATTTCGCCGGCCAGAACATAGTTCGTGTTGCTGTATTGCCATTGGGTTCCCGGATCAAAATTCAGGGGCTTCTTGGCCCAGCGATCCAGGATCTCGTCGGGCGTGATCGGGTTTGTCCATTCGGGAATAAGGTAATCCTGCGGCGCGTAATCTTCGTAACCGGAGGTATGTGAAAGCAGCTCTCGAATGGTGACTTCACCCGAGCGCGTCAAGCGGGGATAATACTTCGAAACCTTGTCGTCCAGCGACAGCTTGCCCTGCTCTTGCTCCAGAAGCAACGCCGCCGCGGTGAACTGTTTGCTGATAGATCCAACCGCATAGCGCGTCGTTGGTTCCGCGGGCCGGTCCGCGGCGATGTCAGCTTTACCCAAAGCCCGCGCATAAACCACTTTGCCGTCTTGGACAACAGCAACTGAGACGCTCGGAGCACCCACGGCGGCAAGAACAGATGAGATCTGTTGATCCAACTCCGTGGCAAGCGGCGATGGCGCTTGACAGTACGCACTCAAACCTACGGAAAGGAGGAGCTGCAACAGGCGGCGCATAATTTCCAATTATGCACAGACAGGCTATGCTGCCCGGCGAAGCAACATGATAGTGAAATCGTCGGCGAAGGAAGGACTCCCGCACCACCCGCGCACTTGCTCAGCTAAAATCCTCACGAGATCGGCGCAGGATTCGGATTTGTGCGCCGTCAGGAACTGTCCCAGTCCGCGCTCTCCAAATTCATCTCCGCCCGGAGCGCAAGCCTCCGTAACCCCGTCGCTATACAAGGCAAGCGTATCGCCAGGATTAAGCCGAATTTCTCCCGATTCATATTGCACGGATGGAAAGACCCCCATGATCATGCCGCTCCCCGGGAGTTGTTCTATCGCGCCCTCTGAACGCAGCACAAGCGGATAATTGTGTCCCGCATTGCTGTAACGCAGGACACCCGTCATGGGATCCAACAGCCCGTAAAAGAAAGTGATGAACTTACCCAGCGGACAGCGTTGTGCGAGATTGCGATTCAGAATTGTCACAGCGTCAGCCGGATCGGGGCTGGTCTCCAGAAGCATTTGCACGCGCGCCTGAAGACTCGACATCAAAAGCGCGGCAGGCAGTCCTTTGCCCGATACATCGCCAACTACCAATCCGAGCCGCCCGTCTTTGTACGGAAGAAAATCGTAGTAATCGCCGCCCACCGTGTGGCAGGGCAGATTATATCCGGCCAGGTCATAGCCTTCAAAGGAAGGCGCCTCCGTAGGCAGCAAGCTGCGCTGGATCTCGCTCGCTTGCGCAAGCTCGGATTCCATCAGCTTCTCTGATTGCTCGACTAGCGCCAATCGTGCGTGCTCAATGCGAATCGCCGCGACGTTCGCCATAACCGTGAGCAGGTCGAGATCTTCATGTGAAAAGGAGCGAATAAACGTGTCGTTGTCGACATAAATCAACCCAATCACCCGATCACCGGTCTGCAGCGGCACGGCCATCATGCTGCGCACTTTTTGGATCACGATGCTCTGCTGCTGTCTTAAAGCCTCGTCCAATTGCGCATCGCTGATCACAAGAGAGCACTTTTCCCGGAGCACGCGGTCCCGGACAGCTGTGCTGATGGTAAAGCCTTTGCCCTTACTCGCCCGTACCACCAACTCGCTGTCCTCTAAGGTTAGAATCACGCCCCGCCTGGCCTCCATCGCGGAGAGAGCCAGGTTTAAGATTGCCGGGAACAGCTCTTCCAGAGGCTGATGACCGGCTAACTCTTGACCGGCGCGAATAAGCGCTTGCACGACGCGCGAAGTGTTTAACGTTGCCTCCTTTTGCTGGTGATTGGGAATCGCCGCCTTCCCGAGAACTTTGTCGAGGCTGGTAACGATGGTTGCCTCACGAGTGGTTCTCTCCTCCTCCTGCCGGACGAACGAGATGACGTTCCTCTGCGGACCAGCGGCATTGTCCCGCACTTCGATGGTCAAATGCCCCGCGTAAATGCGGTCTCCCGCTTTGAGCCGATGGGGATCCTTCAACGTCGTCGCATTGACAACGGTTCCGTTTCGACTGGCGCAATCCTTCACAAACCAGCCATTCTGCTCGTGCTCAAAGCGCAAATGGTAACGGGAAAGCCATGGATCGTTCGGGTAAGCCAGGTCGTTATCCGCGGATCGGCCTAGGCCGAGGGTGCGATTCTGCAATTCAACAGTGGTGGGAGGCCCTTCCGGCCCGGAAATGAGCAGATCCATGAGCGAAATCCAAAATTAGCACTAAAGTACTGGGCAGGGAAGGCGGCAATTTCCTTGCGGAGCATCAGGAAGCGCCTTTAGATCGCGACTGTTCCACCGCACTGACGGATTTTTCCGCCGCACTGCCGGTGATCAGGCGCGCCCCACGGCTGAAAGTCAGATACAGGAATCCCCATTCCACAAGGACGAGAAGGCGGCTCTGGAACTCGACAATATACAGCAAATGTATGAACAGCCAAACCAGCCACGCTACGAATCCCGAAAGATGCACTCCGAAAACATCCGCGACCGCCGAGGCGCGCCCGATGACCGCCAAGTCGCCTTTGTCAAAATAATGAAACGGCTTGATGTTGCGGTCGCCTTCGATTCGTTTGTCGATAACTTTTGCCGCATAAGCTCCGCCCTGCATGGCCACTTGGGCGACTCCCGGCAGAGGCTTCCCGTCAGGTTTCATTACGTAGGCAAGGTCGCCCACCACAAAAATATCCGGGTAATTGGGAATGGTCAGATCTGAGGCTACTTTGATATGGCCTTTTTCGGTTTCCGCGCCGGTTCTTTTCGCCAGTTGCTTGCCGAAGTCAGAAACCGCCACGCCGGCGGCCCAAATGACGGTGTGGGATCGAATGCGCTCAGAGCTGGAGCTCGTCTGAATCGTGACTCCATCGTCATCAACGGACGTGACCATGACGCCAGTGCGCACGCGAGCACCCAGTTTGACGAGCGCGCTCTCGGCTTTGCGCGAGAGATCTTCCGGGTAACTCGCCAGCACCCGCTTCCCGCTATCCAGAACCAAAATCCTCGCATCCTCGGGATGAATGGACCTGAAATCGTTCTTCAAAGTATGACGAGCGATCTCGCCGAGCGCGCCCGCCAGCTCCACTCCTGTCGCTCCCGCCCCGACAATCACGAAGGTCAGCCAAGCCCTGCGCTCTTCCAGATCAGAGATGCGTTCCGCCGCTTCAAACGCGATCAGTATTTTGTGGCGAATCATCGTCGCTTCTTCCACGCTCTTCAGGCTTGGCGCCCATTTCCGCCAGTCGTCATGTCCGAAGTACGTGCTCTGTGAGCCCGTTGAGACAATCAGCGAGTCATATTCGAGCGTTGCGCCGTCCTTGAGATGAACGTGCTTCGCTGACGGATCGATGTCTACAGCCTCGCCGAGCAGAACCCGTGTGTTCTTTTGGCGGTTTAAGATGCTACGCAGCGGAGCTGCAATTTCTCCAGGCGACAGCGAGCCTGTTGCGACCTGATACAGCAGAGGTTGAAACAGGTGGAAATTGCGCCGGTCAATGAGAGTTATGTCGGCGGCTGCGTGTTTCAGCGCCTGAGCCGCATAGAGCCCGCCAAATCCTCCACCCAAAATCAAGACACGCTGTCTGTTCGCCATCTATGTATTGGATGCGGGTAGCACGATAGCTATGCATAGAAATTGACGCTCGGCAACAATTCCGGTTTGCGTCTCGCTTTGCGCGCTTGTTCAAAAGCATACGCGAATTTGATTAATTTGGGCTCGCTCCAAGCCGCCCCGAAGAATGAGATGCCCAGCGGCAGGCCGAATTTGAAACCCGCCGGCACGGTGATGTGCGGATAACCAGCGACCGCGGGCGGGGAAGCGCACCCGCTATCCGTGCGATCGCCGTCGACCCAGTCGGTCAGCCACGCCGGGCCTGCAGTCGGCCCTATAATCGCGTCGACTTTGTATTTGGCGAGGACCGCGTCAATTCCTTCCTTCCGCGCGAGCCGATGGTTCGCCGCCAGAGCATCCTTGTAGGTCTTTTCCGTTAGCGGACCTTTTTGCTGCGCTTGCTCCATCAACTCCTGTTCGAAGTACGGCATTTCTTCAGCTCTATGCGCACGATTGAAGGCGATGCAATCGTCGATCGATTTGACCGCGGTTCCGCGCGCCGCCAGGTATTGGTTCAAATCAGCTTTGAACTCGTATAACAGAACCTGCAGCTCGGTATCTCGCCATGCTTCGTAAGTCGCCAAGTCAGCCGGGTCGACAATCTGCGCGCCGGCGTGACGCATAACATTAATACATTCCTCCATGAGGGCGGTGACCGCCGGGCCGATGTTGAAATATTGCCGCGCGACCCCGATGCGCGCGCCGCGCAATCCGTTTGCATCCAGGAATTGCGTGTAATCTGAATAGGATTTCCCAGAGCTTGCTTGCGTGGAGTTGTCCGTGGGGTCGACTCCCGTCAGTGCGCCCAGCAACAAGGCCGCGTCTCGCACAGTTCGCGCCATCGGACCTGCCGTGTCCTGGCTATGCGCAATAGGAACGATTCCAGACCGGCTGATCAGTCCCAGCGTCGGTTTAATCCCGACAATTCCGCACATCGAAGAAGGGCAGACCACCGATCCGTCTGTTTCAGTTCCTACAGCTACGGCAGCGAGATTCGCGGAGACCGCCACGCCTGAACCCGAACTGGAGCCACAAGGATTCCGGTCGAGAGCATATGGATTCTTGGTCTGCCCACCCCGGCCGCTCCAACCGCTGGTTGAGTGAGTAGAGCGGAAATTCGCCCACTCGCTCAGATTTGTTTTACCCAGGATCACTGCGCCGCTCGCCCGCAGCCGCTGAGCGACCCAGGAATCGCGAGGCGCGGGTTTCCCGACCAGAGCGAGGGATCCGGCGGTCGTCTGCATCTTATCCGCCGTATCGATGTTGTCCTTTAGAAGAATCGGTACGCCGTGCAGCGGACTCCGGGGTCCTTTTGCCCGGTACTCGGCGTCCAGGGCCTTGGCGTCGGCCAGCGCATCCGGATTGAGCTCGATCACAGAGCGCAAGGATGGCCCGCGCCGATCTAATTCATCGATGCGCTCCAGATAAAGTTCGGCGATCCGCTCTGCCGTGATAGATCCCTGCTTGATCCTGTCTCGCAGGTCGGAAACCGTCACTTCATCTAATTCGAAGCTGGACGGACTTACTCCAGGCGCATGTTGCAGATCCGCAGGGCTGGGTTGCGGCTCTTCCGGCTTAGGCTGTTGACCCGTTGCTGCGCTTGTAAGAACGGTAGCAGCGGCAGTGGTGAGAAATGTGCGGCGATTCATTGCAGACCAATTTACACTGAGGTATGGCCAGCCTCACAACACCGCTTACCATCGAGGAGTTTTCCCGCCTACCCGGTGATTGCGAGCGCCATGAAATGAATGCGGGAGAACTCATCACCATGCCCCCGCCAAAATCAACGCATACCCTCATTGCGCTCGCCGTTCTCGAGCTGCTGCAGGCGTATCTCAAGCAACATACTCTCGGTCGTGCCATTCCAGAGGCGGGTTACGTCCTCTCTCGCGATCCGCTGACGATTCGCCAACCTGATGTCTCGGTCCTGAGCAAAGCACGAATCGATGCCACGTTGCAAAACGAATATTTCGAAGGTGCTCCCGAACTGGCAGTCGAGGTTATCTCTCCTTCCGATTCTGCCGAGGACGTTGAAATCAAGGTCGAACAATATCTGCGGTTCGGCGCGAAGCAAGTCTGGGTTCTGTACCCAAATACCAAGCATGTCCACGTTTTCTATGGCGCTCGCCGCGGCATGCTCCTTGACGAGTCGCAAACTCTCGAAGGCGGAGAACTATTGCCCGGTTTCTCGGCGAAAGTGGCAGATCTGTTCGTGTAAAGATTTTCCGCCGCAAAATTCAAAAAAATCGCTTGCTTACTGGTCTATGGCTAGAGCGGGCGCGGTTTTACCGGCTCTCACGCCACTAAAGTTCGAGCCGTCAGAAGACGGCTCGAACAAAAAGGCGATTCACTCCAGAGGGAAGCGTAACGTTGAGGGTGGCGCTACCCCCATTAACGGTTGCCGTCGTGACGATATCAGCCGCTCCCGGGCTTACGTTGCTGTCGGTCGCGATGTAAAACGTTGCATTTGTGCCATTCGGAATACCATTCGTCTTTACAACAATCGGCACGCTTCCAGAGCTGTCAATCGTCACATCTGGCGGTGAAAGTGTATTTCTAGGTTGAATTGGAACAGTCTGTCCGCCAATCGAAACGACTCTCACTGTAGGCGGCGTCGGGAGCGGGACACGTCCATAATCGCCGGATAGGATCGGACTGATTATGTACGCTTCCGGATTCGTATTTCCTCCTCCAGTCAAGCTGTTTGCGTCAATCCGAATGCGGCCTGGGGAGGCGAAGGCATTGTCCGCCCACGCCCCACCTGTAGCCTGAACACCATGGTTGCCGATGCTAACGACCGGCGCTTGCAGGTGAATGGCTCCGCCACTTCCTCCACCACCTCCGAAGTTTAGTGCTCCCCCGCTTATATACGTGCTTGATCCACCGTTCCCCCCGTTCGCAAGAAGTGCTCCATTTATCACGATTGAAGTATCGCTGCAGATACGGATAGCTCCGCCTCCAGCGCCCCCACCTGCGCCAATATACGCAGGGTCTAAGCTCCAAGCCCCACTCCCGCCAGATCCGCCTACCAGTGGCTCCAGTTCTTGCATCCCATAGGTCGGGGAGGGCGTACAACCTGACACTCCCGTTACAGGATGAAAATAGGATGCCGAGCAGCCGTAGCCGTGATCCGTGGGAATTTTACCGCCTCCGGGTCCGGCCCCGGGTCCCGGGAGGTTGGTGTTCGGCCGTGCGCCCACCCCGCCTGGATAGCCGCCCGGTCCTGGCTCTGATGGCGTTCGATATTCAAATATCGTTTGACTCGCGCTGCCGGTAGTTCCAGAAAGATCGAGCGTTCCCTCAATGTCCACCGCGCCTTGTACAAGAAACACCACTGGACGTTGCGATTTCATCAGGTGAGATAAGATCCTAACGGTCACGTTCGAGCCAATGGTAAAGCTCTTGAAATTGAACACGTTGTCGCCGGCAGCATTCAAGTCGGCCTTGACAGGATCGAAGTTTACCGTTGTCGAGTGGGCTGTTGCGGGCTGGTTATAGTCCCCGTCCGCGCCTGTAGACTTGCAGCTCTGCGCCGGCGAAGCGCTTGGAACGAGCAACAGGGCCCACGGCAGAACGCTCGCGGCCATCCTGTTCCTGCCGCTGACTTTCATATTGTTTGGTTCCAAGGAATCCTCCATTTCGTTCTCTTCAAAAGTTTTTGCCTGGCGCAAGTTGAACCTGCCCCAAATTGGATACGCCTTTGTCTGCCGCCTCTGACACACCGGACTGCCGTCCGGCGGCGTTTAGAGTAGTTGCGATCGCTTCCACTCGGTCGAGCCAGCTTGGCGCGCGGATCGTAAACTCACCGTCTTCACCAGTCAGTGTGCTGAGTGTAGTCGATTCGCTGCGCAGAAGCTTCGAACTGATGATCTGTCGGTTGCCTCCGGGCGGCGTGAAGGTCACCACCAGCTCGGCAGATCCGGTCTTCGAATAAACCAGCAGCGAAATGTCGTGCCAGCCCTCCGCAAGTTCGACTGCCGTACCCGCCTCCAGTCCTGGAATCACCTTATACACGTCTGTGAGATGCTTACCGTCGATGCTCAGTTGAGCGCCTTCAGTTGCCGCCACGTAGAACAAATACGACCCGCTGGTCTGTGCCAGAAACTGCCCGCTAAATCGGACAGCAAAGTTCGGCGCATCCATTGCCCCGATCGGGAAGTAGCTAAGCGCCTGCTTGGGATTGTGCAGGTTCAGAGAAGAAACGGGCTCTTCATTCACGGCCTCCAGTCCCGCGATCGAGGGCACTTCTTCTGCTGGCGCATTCGAGGCTAACTCGAAGAACTCGGCCTCAAGGCCGGAGTGGCGTAAGTGAACCTTTGCGTTTGCGATCCCAACGCCCTTAGTGTTTACAACCCTGCCTGTAAACACGGTTGTTTTCTGTTGCACCAAGGCGGAGGACTCAGCCGAATTGCCGGGGCGGATGCGCAAGGAATCCGCGCCCTCAGGCGCTACAAAGGTCAGGTCTGTTGCCGAATTCGGATCGTTGCCGGCGCGCTCGCCATTTAGCCAGATCTGAGCCGGAACATCGGAAGTCACGGTAACTGTTTCACCGCGGCTCAGCTCGGTCCCGTTCAACGATACCTCTCCAGTGCCATCCGCTATCGAATTTTCGGTTAGGGCCAAGCTGCTTCGAATCTTCAAAATGGCGGAACTGGCTGCTTCGTTACTCGCCGAGATCAGATTCGAATCGGCTTCATTCTGTCCAAGTGGCAGCATCGCCGAACCGATTGTCCCGTTCTGCACCGAAATCAGATTCGAATCGGCCTCATTCTGTCCAGCTGGCAGCATCGTCGAACCGACTGTCCCGTTCTGCACCGAGATTATGTTCGAATCGGCTTCGTTTAGCCCTGGGCCTAGCAATTGCGCGGAAACAACCAGATTGACCGCCGTTCCTGCTGCTACGGAAGCTCCGGCGGCAGGTGCCTGGCTAATGATCGCGTCTACCGGCACTGTCGCGCTTGTCTGGTAAACGATATTGCCCACGACAAGTCCGACATTTGTAATGTCGGTGCTCGCGACAGCTTGAGGTAAGCCAACGACATTTGGTACCTGAATGGTAGCTGCGCCGGAGATCACCAGATTCACGGCCGAGCCGGGGCTCACCGACGTGCCGCCTACCGGCGTTTGGCTGATCACATCGCCGGGCGGTACCGTGCTGCTGGCCTTCGTTGTCACGGTTCCTACCACAAGATCGGCATTAGTGATGGCTTTCGTCGCGGCCGCTTGCGTGTCGCCCACTACGTTCGGCAATATTACGGGTGGCGCTTGCACGGTAAAGGGTCCGCTCTCTACCTCTCCGCCGGTACTTACCGTGATCGTTTGAGAGCCGGTCGGTGCAGAAGCCGCAATAATCAATCCCACAGTGAGGCTGGTAGCACTTGTAACGCTCAAGGAACCTATGGTGAGCCCATCCCCCGCAGTTACCTGGGTCAAACCAGTTAGAAAGTGGCTATAAAGGCCCGTGACTGTTACGTTCACAGTCTGGCCAAGTGAGCCGGAATCGGGAGTCATCGAGGCTATGGAAGCGAGTGGAGTCACGGTGACCGCGACCGAGTTATTACTGGAAAAGCCGTCAGTAGGATCGGAGATCGAAACCGAGAAGGCTGACGGAGTCGTAACCGAGATGGAAGCGGGCAGAAGGAACGCGACACGGCTGCTTGTACCCGCTACGGTTTGGTACTGAACGGCAGGCACCGTCGTCGACGCCCCTCCGGCCTGCGGAGCCAGCAAAACCTGAATGTTCACAGGATTGAAGTTTCCGGCCGGGAATCCCGAGCCGAGCAAGCGGACTGTCGTCAGGCCGGGTTCGGCCGTCGGGGGAGTAGCTGAAGAAAGGGTCACTTGACCGCTCGCCGCGCCCAGCAGCGCTGGTTTCGCGGCGAATATTGATGCCACGGCAATTACGATTCCACATCTGCACCAGTTGGTTTTCACGGTAACAATCTCCTGGGCAATTTCTATGAACGGATGGTTAACGAGGCTGCTTGACTCGCTTCGTGAGTAGAGCAAGGCATAACAGAATGTGGATCGGAAGCAAGACCGGAAGCGTGCTCGGCTCGGGCGTGTTCAGTTGCCTGGCGCTAATCAAGTCAAGACTGCCATCGGTCGGAATGCCTGAAAGCGAGATAGCGGAATCAACCTCATATGTGCTGTGAAGATCGGTAACCAGGTTTGTCGTGGAAAGTGAGGTAGTGAGGGAAAGCGACTTTATCGAGCCATCGATGAAAACGCCACCTGAGTAAGTCGCTGTTTCCGCAAAGCCGGGACCGATGTTACCTAGCTCTAGCTGGATTGCCCCGTTGATTGTGAGGACCACGTCGTCAAAGATAACGGGCGTGCAGATCGGACTTCCGGCGGAACTCGAACACCCGAATACAGGACCAGTGTTGTTATAGACAATTACGTCTTCTTCTCCGGCAATGGGAGTGCCGGGCTCGGTTCCTATTAATCCAAGAGGAATGCTGCTCGCGTGGGCAGTCACCGCAGAAACAAAAACGCCCAGACACAGCAAAGTCAAATAGTTCTTCACTCGTCCTATTTCCTCCTCAGTATTTGGGCACGTTGATCCTTGATACTCCTATATGCGAAGAAACTCGGAACTCATGCCAAAACAATTTCGTGCGATATCCTCTATAGACAGCATATGGACGATTCCCCATCGCTTACGGAGGAATTGCAGCGTTTTTCCGGGGGCGACCGGTTAATCGCAGAAGCCGTTCTGCGCAAAGTCCTCCCCGAATTGCACAGGATCGCCGTCCGTGAGCTGGGCCGCGCGCGTGATGGATCGTCGTTTTCACCTACCGAGCTAATCAATGAACTCTGGCTTAGGAGTCTCAGGAACGGCGGATGGCAAATTCACAGCCGCCAGCACTTCTACGCCATCGCCGCTTTGGCGATGCGGCAAGTGCTGATCGATTTTGCTCGGATCCGGACGGCGCAGCGGCGCGGGGGCGTCCAAGGGCCGGTATCTCTGAACGGAAATAGTTCCGGGGTGAGCGCGGGAACGACTGATCAGGAGAGTCTTGTACAAATCGGCATTCTCATGGATCGGCTTGAAAAACGGGATCCGGAAACAGCCCGCATTGTGGACATGCATTACTTCACCGGCTTCACTCTTGAGGAGATCATCGAGATCACCGGCCTAACGTTCCGGCAAGTGCGGCATCGCTGGGAGAAAGGGCGCGATTTTCTGAAAGACGGGCTGCGCGCTTGAGAGTCTGACTGCCCCCTGGCATTTCGACCTAATAATTTCGCAGGATAGATTGTGCAGTCGCGGCTGGTCCTCCTTGTTCTCCTATTGACGAGTGTCGTCGCCGGCCAGCAATATCCGTTTGTACACATCACCGGCCCGAATGCGCCCAAAGGCGCGGCGTATTTATTTGAAGATAGCCGTGGCGGTCTTTGGTTGGGCGGTGCGGAAGGCGGAGCGGAGGGCCTGATTTACTTCGATGGTACCCGCTTTATTTCGCCCGTCAAAGGCTTTCCTAAGGTTTTGATCAGCGGCATTGCCGAGGATAGCGAGAGTGGAATCTGGATCGGCTCTCAGGGTGGGTTGTTTCGGTTCTTTAAAGGGCGCCTGGAAAAAATAGCCGATGGAGTCGCTACACAGGGAATCACGAAGGTTGCCCCCGACCTCTTTCTGGCGACCGTCGCGAAGCCGAGCAAGGACCCTCTCACGGACGCCGAACTGGTGCGCATTACGAGAGCGCAAAGCCATTGGAAAACCGAAACGATCATACAATCGATTCACCAGACTCGCTTTCAACTGGATCGCAAGGGAAATCTGCTTTATTCTTGTCCAGGCGGGTTTTGTGAATTGCCTGCGGAAGACGTTGTGAGATGGCATTCAGGATTGGGACTGCCGATTAAACAGCATCCTGTGACAATTCACCTCGACGGCGGAATCGTTGTGAGGGATCGTTTTGGCTGCACTTGGATGCGCGGTAATCTTGACGCTGCGTATCAATGCCCTGGTGATTATCGGGAAACTGCGCTGCCTCTGAACGTGGCGAGTTTCGCGCAACCGGTGATTCTGGAATTGAATGACGGTTCAATTGTTGTCCCCAGCGTTGGAAAACTTGCGATTGGCCGCCCCAATAATTTTCGCGTGCTAACCCCCGCGAACGGCTATCCGAGCACCGGATATTCGCTGGTAACCAAAGATGGTAGCATTTGGCTCAGCAATGCAAACGGCCTGTTCGTGTTCCCTTCACATTTGCGAATGGAGTTCTGGACCGAACGGGAGGGATTAGACGGCAACACCTGGTCCATATTGCCCCAGGGCAAGAAAGTACTTGCCATCGCGGGTGATGCGATCCGGGTTCTTGACGAAGACCGCAGTCGTTGGCGCCTGCTAACGGAACTTGGCGGTGCAGCGCATTTGTTGCCCGGCCCTGACAATACGATCTTTGCGGCTAGCCGACTGACCGGCGTAGTACAGCTGAGCCCGACTGGCAAGATCTTGCGAAAATCTGATCCCGCCGAAGCGATGATGCTGGCGCGCACCCCGGACGGGCAAATCTGGATGACAGGAAGCGAGATTTCGAGGATCATTCCTCGCGATCACCGCCTGGATGTGCGACCAGCAAATACTCCGGACCCGCAAGATGGAGGCATAGACATGAAAGTGGATCAGAAGGGCGCCTTATGGACGTGTTATGCCGGCGGATTGATCGGCAAGCATGATGCGGGATGGCATCTGATCTCCAAGAACCACGGTCTCCTTGAAAACCAGTGCCGCTCTTTCGCAATCGATTTAAGAGGAAATATCTGGTACGCCTATTACACGATTCCCGCCTTCTCTCTGATCCGAAACCCTTGGGGAGACAAACCTCTTGTTCAGCACTTCTTGAGCGGAAGCGAGCTGGGCAATCCGCAGACTAATTTCTTCAACTCCGATCGGCGTGGCTGGCTGTGGCGCGGAGCTGAAGACGGAATTTATGTCGCAGCTTTCGAACAAGCCCGGCAGGGTCAATGGCTGCGTCTGGATCGCACGACCGGTCTGCCGGCAATTGACGCGAATAAAAGATCGTTTCTTGAGGATCAGGACGGTTCTGTCTGGTTTGGCGCGGGAACCTCCGCCATACATTTATTTCCGCCGGACGATCTGGTCCATCCCGCCTACGCACCCGACGTCTTCGTTTCGGGCTTTTCGTTAAACAACGGCACGTTTCAAATGGCCGATCTCCTCGATAATATTCAAAGCGGCACGAATCTCATCGCGCATGTCGGATCTCTCCAATTCGACCGGCGAAATGCTCTCCGCTTGCGCTACCGCGTCCTGCCAGAACAATCATCCTGGAAACCGGAGCGCGATCTGGATATCGACTTAGGCAAGCTGCATTGGGGCAAGCATACGGTCGAAGTACAGGCGCGGATTTTCACCGGTCCGTGGTCGACAGCTGCGGTCAAGTCTTTCACCGTGCTCAAGCCGATTTGGGCTTCCTGGCCTTTTCTGATTGCGTTCGGCGCTGCCGGCAGCTTCGCCGCAGCAGGGGGCCATAGGTGGCGTAGAAAGCGCAGTGAAAGAGCAAAAACAACGCTGCCCGCATTGGCGGAGTGGCGATTGGCCGTGCTCTCGCCGGAAGTTCAGAGTCTCGAAGGCGCTTTACTCGACGGGCGGTTTGAAGTGCGGAATGTTCTGGCGAGAGGCGGCTTCGCAACCGTTTTCGAAGGACGAGATCTCCAACAGGAAAGCCGAGTTTGCGCGGTGAAGATTTTCCGGCATGAGCTGCTGGAGAAAAGCTGGATGAGCAAGCGGTTTCAGCAAGAGGTCTCGGCGCTCAAACAGATTCGCCATCCGAACGTGGTCGGTATTTACGGCCACGGAACGACGCCGACCGGCGCGCCCTACCTGACGATGGAGTTCATCAAGGGAAAAACGCTTCGCGAATTGCTCAAACAAACGCTACTCGATCGCCATCAAACCGCCAGCTATCTTCGCCAGACGGCCAGCGCGCTCGACACGATCCACTCGCATGGAGTTTGCCATCGCGATCTCAAACCCGAAAACCTGATGATTCGCAGCGGGGCTGCTCGCGGAGAAGAACTGGTGCTCATCGATTTCTCGATCGCGATCGTGAAAGATCCCGACGAGACGCTGCACGGACTCTCGCGCGCGGCGGGCACACTTTATTACATGGCTCCCGAGCAGGCCATCGGCTATGCCGATACATCGAGCGACATCTACAGTCTGGCCAAGGTCCTGATCGAAATGTTGACCGGCCAGCGCCTTTCGTCTCTATTGCCGGATGCGTCTATGGACCTGCCCGCGCGTATTCGCCAGTTTCTTGCTGAATCATTCTTCGGACTTTCGCCGGCGTCCATCGACCTGATCGCCGCAGCTTTAGAGTTCGATCCATCGCGAAGGCCAAAGAAGGCGAATGAATTCGCGCTCCGGATTGCCCAAGATCTGGATAGAGCCTTCCCCACAGAACCGCGCGTGTAAGCAAGCGGCTAATGAAAATCATGCGACTGCATAACCGCCGCGTCCCGAAAGCTCAATTCTTCGATATCACCCGCCTTTACTGAAATCACGCCCGTAATGCTTTGCAGCACGCCTTTTATGACTACGTAGGGCGCGGAAGTGCAGACATGACGTCGTCTGTCGAACAGATCTGGCTGCACAATGACGTTTACAATTCCCGTCTCGTCTTCCAGACTCAAAAATACGAATCCCTTTGCCGTCCCCGGGCGCTGGCGTGTGATCACGCATCCGGCAACTTGTAAAACAATCCCATCGCGCTGCGCTTTCGCCGTGGCCGCATCCATTACTCCCATTTCTCGCATTCGATCCCGATAATAGGCCATCGGATGTTTACCAATAGTAAGCCCGCTATTGTCGAAATCGGCATAGGTGCGCTGCCCGGGCGTCATCGGCTCGAGCGGCGACGCCGTACCGTCATTCGTGACAGGCTCGAGCAATTCTCCGATCGGTTGCAACGCCAGCTCCGCTTGCCACAATGCACCCCGGCGATGCCGATCTGATTTTTCTTTTGGCAGCGCGTTCAACGCGCCCAGCTCTGAAAGCGCCGCGACTTCGTCCTTTTGCAATTCGGGAACCCTCCGCACCAAATCACGCAAGGACGTGAACGGTCTCTGCTTTCGTTCTTGCTCAATCTTGCGCGCCGTTGCGGACCCAAGACCGCGGACGTAATTCAAACCCAAGCGCACATACTTCGCTTTGCCATCTGTTTCGACAATGCAAAAATAATCCGAGCGAAGAATATCGACCGGCCGAAAGCGCTGTCCATGCCGTTGCGCATCTTTGACCAGCGTCGCCGGCGAGTAAAAGCCCATGGGCTGATTGTTCAGCATCGCCACTGTAAACGCCGCCAGATAATGGCACTTCAAATAAGCGCTGGCATAAGCAAGCAATGCAAAGCTCGCCGCATGTGATTCCGGAAATCCATATAAGGCGAACGATGTGATCGCTTGCACGATCCGTTCCTGTGTGTCGCCGGTGATCCCCTTCCGTTCCATTCCCTCGCGCAGCTTCACTTCCACTTCGCGCATGCGCTTTTCAGAACGCTTAAAACCAAACGCCCGCCGCAACTCTTCGGCTTGCCCGCCACTGAACCCCGCGGCAAGCATCGCGATTCGGATGAGTTGTTCCTGAAACAAGGGGACGCCGAGCGTTCTCTTTAAGACCGGTTCAAGCGACGGATGCAGGCAAACCGGTTCTTCCAACCCCTGCCGCCGCTTTAAATATGGATGCAGCATTTGCCCCACAATCGGACCAGGACGAATAATCGCCACCTGCACCACAATGTCGTAAAATTTCTCAGGTTTCATGCGCGGCAGACACGACATCTGCGCGCGGCTCTCTACCTGAAACAAGCCGATCGTGTCAGCTTTTTGCAGGCAGGTATAGACCTCCGGATCGTTTTCCGGTAAGTGGGCCAGATCCACTTCTTCGCCATAATGCTCGCGAACGATTTCAATCGTATCCTTGAGCACCGCCATCATTCCCAAGCCGAGCAGATCCACTTTGATAATGCCGAGATCCGCGCAATCATCTTTGTCCCATTGCACGACCACGCGCCCCGGCATCGTCGCCGGTTCCAGCGGAACGATGCAATCGAGTTGGCCCTGGCAAATGACCATGCCTCCCGAATGCTGGCCCAGATGCCTCGGCAGGTCGAGAATGTCGTTCGTCAAGGAAAAGAATTTCCACGTCCGTGGATCACGCAAATCGAACCCCTGATCGGCAAAACGGCGCTCCAGCGTGTCTTTCGAATCCTTCCATTCGAATGGATTGATCTGGCTGGCGAGTCGCGCAATTTCTTGCTCGTCATAGCCCAGCACTTTGCCCACATCCCGCACTGCGGAACGCCCGCGATACGTAATCACATTGGCCGTCATCGCCGCCCCTAATTGTCCGTATCGCTCGTAAACGTATTGAATGGCGCGCTCACGCTCATCTCCGCTGGGCAGATCGAGATCGATATCCGGCATCTCGCCGCGTTCCTCAGAAAGGAAGCGTTCAAACAGCAGATCCATGCCAACAGGATCCACAGCAGTGATGCCGAGCGAGTAACAAACTGCGCTATTTGCAGCCGAGCCGCGGCCTTGCACCAGAATGTTGTTCTTGCGGCAGAAGTCGACAATGTCCCAAACTATGAGGAAATAACCCGCGAGATTCAGTTTTTCAATCAGCGCCAATTCGCGCTCCACTTGCCTCTGGGCCGCCTCGTAATAAGGCTGGTACTTCCGCCGGGCGCCGGCATGAGTAAGCTGCCGTAAATGGGACATTTCTGTTTCGCCATGTGGCACCGGATAACGCGGAAATTCATAGCCGAGATTAGTGAGCGTAAAGTCCAAGCGCGTAGCCAGCTCGCCAGTATTCGCAAACGCCTCGGGCAGATCGGCAAACAGCTCCCGCATCTCTTCGGAGCTCTTCATGTGCCGCTCCGAATTGAAATTGAGCAGCGTTCCAGCTTCAGCAATCGTGGTGTTGTGCTGAATACAAGTGAGAACGTCCTGCAATTCGCGCCGCTCTGCGGTTGCGTGCGTCACGCCATTTGTTGCGACAAGCGGCAATTTCATGCTTCGTGCCAACTCCACCAGCGCTTGATTACGGGCCTCTTGTTCCCGGCGGCAATGCCGCTGCACTTCCACAAAAATATTCCGGCGTCCAAATAAGCTAATGAGCAGCTCCAATTTTTTGCGGGCTTTCAATGAAGCGTCAGGTCCATCGAACTGCTGAAACACCTGCGCAAGCGGACCTTCCTCGCCGCCTGTCAGACAAATCAAACCGGGCGCGTAGTTGCCAAAATCTTCGTGAGCCGCAAATGGATTTTCGGGTTTACCAGGTTTGCCATCTCGAAACTTGGTTCGTGTGATGAGGCGGCATAGGTTCTGATACCCGCGTCTGTTTTCCGCGAGCAGAGTATAGCGGCAGTTTTCAGCAGAAGTAATTTCTGCGCCTATCAGCGCCCGAATCCTTAGCTTCTCTGCCGCTAAATGAAAACGCGGAGAGCCATACACCCCATGTGCATCGGTGATTGCCATGGCTGCCTGGTCAAGCTCCGCGCATCGCGAAGCCAGTTCTTCCGGGTTGGATGCGCCTTCCAGAAAAGAGAAGGCAGATCGCGCATGTAACTCAACATAAGCGGCAGATTGCACAAGAATATTGTAGGCGAATAAACTACGAAAGTTGGACCGGTCCCTTAGCCCGGAGTTATCATGGCTACGAGCTACTAATGTGGAGTGATCGTAAGCAAGAAAATCCTTCTTTTGCAAGGGCTTCAGGATCGAACGACCAAGCAGAATCAGCAGTCGAGGGTCTAGGAGCCGTTACCAGCCTGGCAGTCATTGGCCGAGGAATGATCATACGAGGCCACATTAAGAGTCGAGAAGGCCTATACGTTGACGGTGAGGTGGACGGCACACTCGAACTGCCGGAATGCCGCCTTACAGTCGGGCCTCACGGGAAGGTTCAAGCGGACTGTACGGCGCGAGAAGTTGAGGCGTTGGGCAGCATTCGCGGCGACTTGCAGGTAACCAAGAGAATCACGATCCGTAAAGGCGCGCGTATGATTGGCGATCTGCGAACGCCCGCCATTGTCATCGAAGAGGGCGCATATTTCAAAGGCAAAATTGAAATCGTGAGTAGCGCCGAAGAAGCGGAGGCGGCGGTCAGTGTCTCGAGTAACCGCAAAACTGCGGCGCGAGGATGAGAAGTCGCCTGAGCCGGCAAGTCCGGTGGCTGTTGATTCTGGCCGGCGCACTGCCGTGCGGCGCAGTGGTTCTTGATCGTAGCGGCGCAACTATCTCCCTGGAACCCTATGCACCGAACATCATTCGCATTACTTTAAGTCTGGACAAACAGCAGGCCACCGCTGCGCCTGGTTACGGATTCGTTGCTAGCCCGGCTCCAGAAGGATGGGCACAATCACAAACCGCGGAAGGGGATACGTACCGATCTGCCCGCCTCGTCGTTACGGTGGGAGGAAACAATCATCATCGCGGCGGGGCCCCCTTGGCGACGCAAGTCGATATCGGCAAGTACTTCAGCGGTTCCGCGCCCGGCGCTCACATCACGATCAGCACCGCCGAAGGGAAGAAGCTCCTTGAAATGATCGGCTGGTCCATGGCTGTGCCGAACCATAAAGACGGCAATGCCGGTGTGCTAAACGAGAGGCGTCCATCGGACCTCGCGTTTTTTCAGGTAGGCGCAACCTTCGCTTCGCCTGCTGACGAACACTACTACGGGCTGGGGCAAAACCAGGAAGGATATCTGGACCATCGCGGTCACACCGTGACGTGCTGGCACGACTACAATGCGACCGGTGGACCCACTATCGGTGTCCCCTTCCTGGTGACTAACCATGGGTACGGAATGATTTGGGACAACCCCTCGAAGACCACCATCAGGCCCGGCTTCAACGAACAGACGCGCTGGGAATCGGAAGTAGGTAACCGAGTCTCTTTTTTCGTGATCGCAGGAACCAATACGGATGAAATCTATTCCGGATACCGTCGCCTGACGGGCACTACGCCGATGCTGCCAAAAGCTGCCTACGGCTTTATTCAGAGCAAGCAGCGGTACTCGACTCAAGCCGAGATGCTTGCAGTTGCGAAAGGTTACCGCGAACGCCACTTGCCCATAGATGTTCTGGTAGTCGACTGGTTCTATTTCTCAAAAATGGGCCAGTTGGATATGGTTCCCGACAAGTGGCCTGATCCCGCAGCGATGAATCGCGAATTGCACGGCATGGGTTTACAGACCATGATCAGCGTGTGGCCGCGATTCACGCCGGGTACCCGTTACTACGATCTTCTTCTGAAGAATGGCTGGTTCGAGCATTTGGCGGATGGCACGCCCACCAACGGACTGCCTTACGACCGCGCAGGCTCCGACATCGACACCACGAATCCAGATGCAGCGCGATGGTATTGGAATGTCACACGCGAGAACTTCATCGACAAAGGATTCGACTCCATTTGGACGGACGAAACGGAACCCGATCTCCCTCCGAATGGCAGCTTCTTCCACATTGGACCCGGCACGCGGTACTTCAATGTTTATCCTCTCTTTCACACCGCAGCTATCTATGACGGATACCGTCGCGATCTGAAGCGCCGCGCTCTTATTCTTTCGCGGGATTCCTATCTGGGCGCGCAACATAACGGCGCAATGTTTTGGTCGTCCGATATTTTTCCCACCTGGGACACTCTCAAGCGGCAAATTCCTACTGGCTTGGATTTCACTGCTTCAGGCATGGCTTACTGGAGCACCGATGTCGGGGGCTGGCAGTATCTGCCCGCAACACATCACCCTGAGCACACTCCGCTAATCGATCCATCCGACGCACGCGAAAACGTCGGGAATTATGACGATTACCCTGAGCTCTACACGCGCTGGTTTGAATATGGCGCTTTCCAGCCGATCTTCCGAACGCACGGAAGCCGCCGGTACAACGAAGTCTGGTCTTACGGCAAACAGGCTGAACCGATTCTGAGCAAATATCTTCGCTTGCGTTACGAACTGATGCCATACATCTATTCGCTCGGTTACAAGACATATCAGACCGGCGCGCCTTACATGCGCCCGTTATTCATGGATTTCCCGGACGACCCGCAGGTCGCAGATCTTCGCGATGAGTACATGTTTGGCCCGGCATTCCTGGTAGCTCCGGTGACTGACCAAGGAGCGACCAGCCGCGCTGTCTATCTTCCTGCCGGCAGCGACTGGTACAACTATTGGACCAACGAACGCGTTCGCGGCGGCCAGACCATCGAGGTCAGCGCGCCTATCGATGTCTTGCCGCTTTTTGTTCGTGCCGGTTCGATTGTGCCGTTAGGCGAGCCGATCGACAGCACTGCTCAGACTCAGAAGATCGCAAAGGTGAGAGTCTATCGCGGCGCGAGCACCGACTTTACTCTCTACGACGACGATGGAACCACATATTCGTATGAGCAAGGAGCTAGTAAGATCACCCGGCTGCATTGGGACGACGGTACTCAAAAGTTGAGCCACGAAGGGCCAGCGGCCTGGACCGGCTCCGATACAGGCATTCTCGAGGTTATCGGACAGTAAGCGGAACTGTTGGTTGGTGCGGAGAGGGGGACTTGAACCCCCACGGTGTTACCCGCTAGCACCTCAAGCTAGTGCGTCTGCCAATTCCGCCATCTCCGCGATCGAGAAAACTACTTTTTATTCTTGGTTGGGGGTGGGGTGGTCTTTTGAACCACGGGCGCCCGGTGATGCTCGAGCACGCTACCCGTTGAGGGCGCTCGCCGGTCTGAGTTGATCGTCAGAGCCAAAGCAGTAATCATGAACAGAGCCGCCGCAATTGTGGTTGCCTTCGACAGCACTGTCGTGGTGCCTCGCGGACCAAAGACCGTCTGAGATCCCATCCCGCCAAATGCTCCCGCTAAATCGGCTGCCTTGCCGCTCTGCAACAGAACGACAATGATCATGAAAAAGCAAATAATAATGTGCAGAGTCGTTAACAGGTACAACATTCCAGCTCCGAGTATAGCAATCGGCGGGACCGGTGCAAAACTGAAGGATGGGCGATTTTACCGAACGAACTGGACCCGAAGGGTACCCCGCGAAACGAACCCACCGCATGTCGCTCGAGGCCCTTCGAGAGGAGTATCGTGCCGGGGGGTTGAGCGAGCAAAATTACGAAACGAACCCAATTGTCCAGTTCGAGCGCTGGATGAAAGATGCGCAAGCTGCTGATTTAAAAGAGCCGAACGCCATGACCCTGTCGACGGCCACGGCAGGCGGGCGGCCCTCCGCCCGGATGGTGCTGTTGAAGGAGGTCAGTGAAATTGGGTTCGTTTTTTACACCAACTATGCGAGCCGGAAGGGCCGAGAGTTAGAAACGAACCCATATGCCGCGCTCACTTTCTATTGGGCGGAATTGGAACGTCAGGTTCGGGTGGAAGGGCGCGTCGAGCGGGTCTCAAGAGAACAGTCGGTCGCGTACTTCCACACTCGCCCGAGAGGGCACCAGCTGGGAGCGTGGGCATCCCGGCAGAGCCAAATTGTCCCAAACCGGGAAGCGCTCGAAAGCAAGTTGGGGGAGTTGGAGGCAGAGTATATGCATGGGGAAGAGATCCCGACGCCCGAGTTCTGGGGCGGATATTGTGTCGCGCCGGAAGCGATCGAGTTTTGGCAAGGGCGGCCGAACCGGCTGCATGACCGGCTACGATATCGAAGAAAAGGCGAATACGGGTGGCTGGTAGACCGGCTTTCCCCTTGATTAAACGAAGGCTTAGGCGCGTGCGTCAGTTTGATGTGTCCCGTGTCTTATTCCTGCTGCTGGTGTCTTCCTGCGTCCTTGTGGCCGACACCGTGGCCGATGGCTTGATCAGGCAAGTTCAACAGAGGTATAACGGCGCGAGGACACTTTCGGTCGAGTTTGTCGAGACCTACAGCATGCAGGGGCATCCCCGACCACCGGAAGCGGGAACCCTGACGTTGCGTAAACAAGGGAAAATGCGATGGGATTACACGCGGCCCGAAGGAAAGTTATTCGTTTCGGATGGAAAAACTGTATACCTATATACCGGCAGGGACAATAGAGTAGAAAAAGTTCCTTTAAAGGACACTGAGGATATGCGGGCGCCGCTCGCGTTCCTGTTGGGCCGCTTGGACATGAAAAAGGAGTTTCGCGATTTTCAGGTACATGAAGGAGATGGCGGCACCTGGCTGGATGCGGATGCCAAGAACGATCGGGTTCCGTATGAAAAGGTGGAGATGCTGATCACTCGTGACGGCTCAGTTCGTCAGTTAAAGGTAGTCGGGCGGGATGAGTCGCTATTGGCGTTCTCCTTTGCGAATGAGAAGCTGAACCCGCGCATTGCCGATCAGATATTTCATTTCACAATTCCGCCTGGCGCGGAGGTCGTGGATTCACTCGAGTTTGGTTCGCGGGAGAAGTAGAAAAAGTGGCTGAATTTCTTCTCCGGTACGCGGACCCACGCGGCCAAATGCACGAGCAGGTGGCGGACGCGCCGAGCGAACGTGATGCGAGAGAACGGCTTTCGCAGCAAGGCTACTTGGTTTATTCCGTTCGGGCGAAGGATCTCGGCGCACGGCTGGGCGGCGGCATCAGCAAACGCCGCAAAAATGTCAATCTCGAGAAATTCCTGATTTTCAATCAGCAATTTGTCACGCTGGTTCGCGCCGGTCTCCCCATACTGAAGGGCCTGGACCTGCTTGCCGATAGGCTTACCGATGAGAAGCTCGGGCGTCACATCCAGGCAGTGCGAGATGAGGTCAGGACCGGAACCACGCTGTCGGACGCCTTCGCGCGCCAGAACGTTTTTCCACCGATCTATGTGACGTCGGTTTTGGCGGGCGAGAAGAGCGGTTCACTAGTGGAGGTGCTGGAGCGATACATTGCTTACCAGCGGCTGACGCTGACGCTGCGGAAGAAGCTGTTGGTTTCGCTCATCTATCCGACGGTTTTGATTTGCCTGGTCATCTGTTTAATCGTGTTTCTGGTGACTTACGTAGTGCCGAACTTCGCGGAGCTGTACAACAGCATGGAGGCAAAGCTACCGGCGGCAACACGGATACTAATCGCAATTGGGACCACGGCTCGGAGTTACGTTTTAATTGGAATCGATTTAGTTATATTTGCCGCGGTAGGCGCATATTTGTGGTCGCGCCGGGAGGGCTCGCAAGAGAAACTGGATGCAATCAAAATGCGAATCCCGCTTTTGGGCGAGGTTTGGACGAAGTATCAAGTAGCGCAGTTTGCGCGCGTTCTCGGCACTCTTTTGGTCGGAGGCATTCCCCTGGTTCAGGCGCTCGAAACTTCCGGGCGATCGCTTGGAACCGTGCTCTTGAAAAAAGCGCTGGACCGCGCTGCCGTTCTGGTGCGCGAAGGCAAATCGCTATCGGCTTCACTGCAAACCACAGGCATTGTTCCCGATTTAGCTATCGACATGATGGAAGTAGGGGAATCGACCGGGGCGCTGCCGCAGATGCTGAGCAGCGTGGCGGAGTTTTATGAGGAAGATGTTTCGACGCGTATGACGGCTCTGCTGTCGCTCATAGAGCCGGTAATTATGATTTTCATGGGCATGTTCGTCGCCTTCGTGCTGGTCGCGCTGTATCTGCCCATCTTTTCGCTCGCGGATTCAATCAGGTAAATGGCAACCGACACAATCAAAATAAAAGACACGGTGGGAGAAGCGGAGCAGGCGCAGGCAGTGGCGCAGCGGTATTGTTCTGAGTTCGTTGATCTAAAGACGGCGAAGATCGACCACGAGCTCTTCCGCACAGTTCCGGTGGATCTGATGTTCCGTTATCACTTCGTGCCATTGCAGGCGCACAACGGAACGCTCGAGATTGCGCTTTCCGATCCGAGGCAGATCGTTCTTATTGACGAATTATCGGTTCTGCTCTCGAAGAAGCTGAAGGTCAAAGTCGCGACCTATTCGCAGATCACCGATCTGTTGAAGAAGACGGAACAATCGCAGCGCGTCCTCGAAGAAGTTACCGAGGGCTTCACGCTGGATGTCGTCGGCGATGAAGAGAACGCCGACGAGAATCTTTCGATTGACCGGCTCACATCTGACGAAGGCAACATCGCGCCCGTTATCAAGCTGGTGGATACGACCATCTTTAACGCGCTGGAGAGGCGCGCGAGCGACATTCACATCGAAACGCGGGATCAGGAGCTGGCGATTAAATACCGGATAGACGGTGTCCTGCAGTATGCGATGAGTCCCATTGCGAAGGAGTGGTATTCGGCGGTGATCTCGCGCATCAAGGTCATGAGCGAGCTGGACATTGCCGAACGACGGGTCCCGCAAGACGGCCGATTCCGGGTCCGCTATAAGGGGCGCTTGATCGATTTTCGCGTATCCATCATGCCGACGATTTACGGCGAAGATGCCGTACTCCGCGTGCTGGATAAAGAATCGATGAGCGAGAAATTCTCGCGGCTGACGCTTGACGTGGTGGGCTTCTTCGAGCAGGATCTGGCGAAGTTCCGCCGCTATATCAAAGAGCCGTACGGAATGGTGCTGGTAACGGGGCCGACCGGATCGGGCAAAACGACGACGCTATATGCGGCTTTAAGCGAGATCAAGAACGACGAAGACAAGATCATCACTATTGAAGATCCTGTGGAGTATCAGATCAAGGGCATCACCCAGATTCCAGTCAACGAGAAGAAGGGACTGACGTTTGCGCGCGGTTTGCGATCCATTTTGCGTCATGACCCTGATAAGATCCTGGTGGGCGAAATCCGCGATCAGGAAACGGCGCAGATTGCGATTAACGCGGCGCTCACCGGGCACCTGGTGTTTACGACCGTTCACGCGAACAACGTGCTGGACGTGCTGGGGCGTTTCTTGAACATGGGCGTGGAGCCGTATAACTTTGTCTCCTCGCTGAACTGCATTCTCGCGCAGCGCCTGGTTCGTATCATTTGCCCCCATTGCAGGCAGAGAGTGACATACGAGGACGATTATCTGACCGAGAGCGGGCTCGATTTGGAAGAGTGGCGGTCATTTCCTTTCTACGAAGGGCGAGGCTGCATGGAATGCAGCGGGACAGGCTTCCGCGGGCGCACGGCGATCCATGAGCTTTTGGATCTGACGGAGCGCATACGCGAGATGATTCTGGAGCGCAGGCCCACATCAGAGATCAAGCGAGCGGCGCGCGAGGATGGCATGACGTTTCTTCGGCATTCCGCTCTGGACCGGGTCCGGCAGGGCATCACAACCCTGCGCGAGGCCAACAAAGTAACGTTCATCGAAGGCTAGATGTTGAGACTCTCGTTCTTTGATCGCATCCAGCGCTGGATTACCGAGCCTCCGCCCGATCATCTTTTTGAGATCACGGAGACTTCGCTCGCGGGGGCGTCGCCGCGCAATCCAACCCAGACGAAGCAGGAGGTGCTGGCTGAGCGGGCCCTGACAGCGTCTCCATGCGCGCCCAATCTGCTGAAGCCGCACTTGTATCGAGACGCCTTACCGCGGGTCTCTGGTTTTGGCCGATTGAAGCGAACAGCCGCGGCATTGGTGATTCCCGATTACGCGGCGCGAATGGCAATTCTCGATTTTGAGGAATTTCCATCGGGCGAGGAGGAAAGAGTCGCACTGATCCGTTTCCGGCTTCGCAAGAGCGTTCCATTTCATATAGACGAAGCACAGCTGGCGTATTCAATTCAACTCGAGGCGGCGAAGCGGGTCGAAGTGCTGGCAGTGACGATCGCGCGCCCGATCCTGGTTGAATACGAATCCATTTTTACGGATGCCGGATATCGGATAGGACTAGTGACTCCGTCCTCGATCGCTACTTTGCGCCTCTGCGTAAAGGCAGAAAAAGGGATCACGCTATTAGCAAAAGCCGCCGGTTCCACGTTGTCCGTCATATTGCTGGAGCAGACGCGAGTGCGGCTGGTGCGATGCCTGGATCTGGCGGGAGATGAAGGGCAAGAGGCGAGGCGGGAAGAGCACAACGTTCTGCCGCTTCTGCAGCAGACGCTCGCCTACGCCGAGGACCAGATCGGACAGCCGGTAAGCCGGTTTCTGTTGTGCGGATTCGGCCCCGATACAGATTCTTTAGGAAGGCTGGCGGAAAAGGAATTCGAGATTCCGTATGCGCAGGTGCGCTCGAAATTTGGAGCGGCCTCACAAGAGAATGCCGGCCTGCTTGGATTATTGGAGCAGTACGCCGCATGACTTCGTTTTCTCCCGCTTCCATTAATATCGCCTCACAGCCGTTTCGTCGCGAGCGCGCTCAGAATGCGACATTCGCGCTGATCTGCGCGGCGCTTACCTTTTCGCTGGTGGTGCTGATCAGTCTTATTCTTCACGCGCGCGCGCAAGCCGCGGACCTTCGTCGGATTATCGAAGCCGAAAGCGCCGAGCTACAGGGATTACAGCGCAAGCAGTCCCAGCTCTCCAACTTCGTGGCGCAGCCGGAGAATGCAGATGTTTTTTCGAAGAGCGTGTTTTTGAATGAGCTGATCGCTCGAAGAGCCGTCAGCTGGACGCGAGTGTTCGCGGATCTCGCGACTGTAATGCCGGGCAACGTGCGGCTGGTCGGCATCCGGCTGCCCCAAGTCGCGGCGGAGGATGGGACCGGGACAAATCACGTACAGCTGGATATGTTTGTGGGGACCGACCAGCCCGAAGCGGTAGTCGAGCTACTAAAGCAATTACAACAATCGCCGCTTTTCGGGGCAGCAAAGGTAGAGACCCAGACGCCGCCGACGCAGAATGATCCGCTTTATCGGTACCGGGTGACGGTTGCTTATGCGCAGAACCTTTGAGTGGCTTCCCTCCGGGGCAAATGGAGGCAGGCGGGGTCCACGCTTCTGGCTGCAAATTGCCGGCGGGGTATTGGCGCTGCTGAATGGTATAGCGCTGTTTTTTTATCTTGATCCTCCGGGCGGCTCACGCAGCGAGCTAAAGCAAGAAGGTCTGCAGGTGCGCAACCAGATCGTGGCGGCGCGCAGCAGGACGGAGCGCTTGAAAACGGTAGCAGCGGAAGTGCAAGTCGGGAATGTGGAAGCGGCGGATTTTGAGACCAAGTATTTTCTGCCGAAGCGCGTGGCTTATGCAGCGGTGATCACCGAACTTCAAAGAATAGCGAAGGTGGCGGGTTTACAACAACGTGACTGGGTTTCCACGGAGGAGCCGATTGAAGGCACTTCCGATCTTTCTCTTTTAAATATCGTGGCGAATTACGACGGCACGTATGCAAATCTGATGCATTTTCTGTACGAGACCGACCGCTCGCCCATGCTGCTGATGGTGGAGCAGGTCCAGGCCGCGCCGCAACAGAAAGGCGGGCAGCTCAGTACGCAAGTTCGGTTTCAGACCATCATTCAAGAAGAGCCGGTCGCGGCCGGATTGGGAGCGCAACCGTGAGCGCAGCGGCGCAAACGAAGATCTTTGGAATTCGAATTGGCGTCGATCCGAAGATCCTGATCGGCGGCCTGATCGTAATGGCGGCCGCGTTGTTCTGGTACAACTCCCGCGGAGATGAGGCGCCGAATGCTCCTGCTGCTGCGGCTCACCCCGCGGCACCAACGGCCGTCGTGCCAGCCGCCAGAGCTCGGGCTGCAGCGATTCGGCGCGCTTCGAGCGGAAATGATCGAGCGACGCTGCGCTTCCGCGCCATCGATGCGACGCGTGGAGATGTTGATCCGACTTTACGGCTGGATCTTCTGCAACGATTGCAATCGCTGCAGATGGACGGGAACGGAAGGAGCCTCTTTGAAGCGGGTCCAACGCCTCAGGAGCAGGCGAAGCTCGCGCAGATCCATGGACCGATTATTCCGGTGCCTCCGCGTCCGCCTGTTCAGACATCGGGTCCTGTTGCCGCACCGGCGCCAGTTGTCAACATTCCATTGAAATACTACGGATTCGTCAAGCCGATGGGCAGAGGCGAGATCAATCGAGGCTTTTTCCTGGATGGCGACAACATCGTGGTTGCTTTGGAGGGCCAGGTTATCAGCAAGCGTTACCTGGTAGTAGCGTTAACGCCCAGTACCGCGCGCATGGAAGATGTGCAATTGAAGCAGGGGCAAACGCTGAATGTTGTCCCTGAGGCGCAGGTGCAATGAACGGGCGTCCGCTCCCTAACGGTCGCGGTTCTGTGCGGAACAGAGTGATGACGCTCCCTAACGGTCGCGGTTCTGTGCGGCGGGGAGTGGTGTCACAGAACGACGAGCGTCAGCGAGTGGCGGTAATGTGTAAATCCGGAGAGAAGGGGTCGGCGCTGCTGATTGTTTTTGTTTTCGCGGCGATGGTCGCGATCATGCTTTACATGGAAATGCCGGTGGCGGTGTTCGAAGCGCGCCGGCAGAAAGAGCAGCTGCTGATTGACCGGGGCAATGAATACAAACATGCTGTTAAGCTGTTCGTTCGCAAAACCGGAATGTATCCGCCATCGATAGATGCACTGGAAAACACGAACCGGATACGTTTTTTGCGGCACAAGTTCAAGGATCCCTTCACTGACAGCGACGATTGGCGGTTGCTGCACGCCGGGCCCGGCGGCATGCTGCTGGACTCGAAAGTAAACCCGATAAAGGGGATGGGCCAGAACGGGACAAGTTCGAGTTCCGGTGGGAATTCAGGGTTCGGTTCCGGCACGAACAACAACACCGCGAGTTCTGGATTCGGCAGTGGCTTCTCATCGGGTTTTGGTTCCAGTTCGGATAACGGGCAAGTCGTCGTGCCACCCCTGCGGCAGCGTTCCCCGGCGGTCTCCGCAAGTGGCGGTGCGGCGATTCAACAGGCTTCGAGTGGATCTGAAACCGACGCGAATGGACTGCCTCCTCTTCCGCAGGCGGATCAAAATGATTTAGGAGCTCCAGGTAGCGGTGTAGCGGCGAGCGGTCCTGATCAATCGGCCGCCGGGCAACCGAATCAGCCGGCCACGGCTGGCGCTTCATCGAATCCCATGCAGGCGGTCAGTGGCCTCTTAAGTAATCCGAACAGTCCGCCTCCGGCCGCAGGGCCTGTGACGACCGGCGGATCAACCATGGGAAGGATCACCACCGGCGGGATTGCCGGCGTCGCGAGTAAGGCGAAAGGCCACAGTATCAAGACGGTGAACGATCAGGACGATTATTCGTTATGGGAGTTTTACTATGACCCGACGAAAGACGCGGCTCGAGGAATGGCGGGCGGGCTTCCGGCAGCCGGCGCTGTAAATGGGAACGTTGGCGCGAACGCGGCAGGTGGGTTCCAATCTTCAACCACGAATCAGAATTCGCCAAATCCGAATACGCCAGCGGCTCAAACTGTGCCGAACACGCCTCCGCAGCTTATGCCGAGCCCGGGAGGCGCGGCGACACCTGCAAATCAGAATCCGCCGCAGCAATGAGCGGGCGGCTCTGACTAATGGCGACTCCGAGCGGTACCGTTCTCATGTCGCGAATTACTCAAAAGGGCTTAATCATAATCAGCATGGTGTTGTAGATTCCAGTGAGTACGAGTTGCTGCTCAACGCTCTCGCGAGCGGAAAATGGGCCGACTTCGAAGATGTTCCGATGGGCGGCAAGGCCAAACTCAGCAATCCGCTGGCGGCATTCGCCTATTCGCTGGAGGGTTCTGATCCTCATGCCACCTGGACTCCGCCTCCTCCAGCGTTCGCAAGCGATGAACAAGCGGGCGAGCTGATCGAGCTCTATTGGCAAGCTCTTAGCAGAGACATATCGTTTTCGGAGTACGACTCGAGCCGCCTGATCGAGCAAGCGTGCGGTGACTTGGCCAAATTTGGACCAGGGGGCGGTCGGTCCGCGGGAAGCGTCGTTACTCCCGAGACCATATTTCGAGCGAATCTTCCGGGTTGTCTGACGGGGCCTTACGTCTCCCATTCCTGTGGCTCGACATCCCGGTCGATAACCTTGTCACTTCACAGCAATATCCGTGTCTGGCGGCGGGATCGGACCGCATGACGGACTATGCGGATTTCATAGATATCGAAAACGGAGCAGTGCCCGGTCATAGCGCGCCGCTCACGGTGCCGCGCTATATGATCTGCGCCCGAGATCTCGCTGCTTATGTTCACCGGGACTTTGCGTGCCAAGGATATCAGAATGCGGCTCTGATCCTATCCGGTTTTGGTTCCGCGGCCTGGAGCGATGGCAATCCCTACAAGCAGTCAAAAACACAGGCGCCCTTTATTTCTTTCGGCTTGCCAGGGTTCGTCGATTGGGTGGGCCGGGCTGCTCATGCCGCGTTAAACGCCGCGTGGTATCACAAGTGGCTTATTCATCGCAGAATAAGGCCGGAAGAGTTCGCGGGCCGAGTGCAGAATCGGATCGTCTGGAAGGTTCCGTTCCCGATTTCCGAGCGCCTCTTTCAATCCAGCGTTTTGAATGAAGTCTATGCAGCGCGGGGCACGTATCTGCTCGCGCAAGCCTATGACGAGGGCTGCCCGTTGCATCCGTCTTATCCCGCCGCACACGCGACCATTGGCGGAGCTTGCGTGACGATCTTAAAGGCGCTATTTGATGAGAATTTTTCCATTCCGAAGCCGGTTAATCCTACGGCTTTGGGAGACGGACTCGTACCGTTTTATGCCGCCGAGCCGCTCACTGTCGGCTCTGAGTTGAACAAGCTTGCAGCGAATCTGGCGCTGGCGCGCGATGCAGCCGGGGTGCACTGGAGATCGGACAGCGTGCAAGGCCTGTTGTTAGGTGAGGCTCTAGCCGTCTACCTATTGCAGGATCTGCTCAGTATTACGGAAGACAACCAGCTTCCGCTCACTTTTCACAACTTTGCCGGCCAGAGCGTCACGATAAGCCCGACCGTTCAAGACATCCAGTAAGGAGAAAATTCGATGTTGCGCTTCAAATCACAGGGTTACGCACTCTCTGCCATCGCGTCATTAGCGTTAAGCTTTTGGTGTCCACTCTTCGCGGGCGCGCCGAAGAAATCTGCCGGGCCGGGGATGCGTATGGTCATGCCTCTGGTGGCTCCCTTGTTTATTGAGGATCAGGACCATGAATGCGTGCTCAGAATGGTGAATGAGCTGAAGGCGACAGTGCACGCGACGGTGGTTGCCAAAACTCCGGAGGGATTCGCGATCGCGCAGCAGCCGGGCCAGCAAGCGGGTAACTTGTCTCAGCAGATTACCGTAAATCCGAGAAACTTCCACACTCAATCACCCCCGGCGACTTCAGTGCCCAATGGTCAGTTAGTGGTGAACGGGGTGAATTACACACTTCCTGTTCCTCCCGAGCCCGGCGGTGCTAACATCGATTTCTCGGGCCTAGGTATGTTCGGACACCAAGAAAACTACTCAGGCCAAAGCGTTACGACGATACAGAGCGGACCTAATGCGGGGTACTCTTATTTCGGCTCGAATCTGAGCTTCACTACTCTGTTTTTTCACTATATTATTAATCCAGACTTGGTAAATCAGAGTTCAACCTTCTCGAAAGAACAGTGTGGGGTAAAGGGGTATATCACGTGGGCGAATTTGATTGCTCAGACCCAACGACACGAGTACAACAGTTCAACGCAAAGCCATTATGGGTTTTACACAGCCTCAATGAACGCGAATAATCCCGGCGATTTCCTCGAGCAACAAGTCGCTATTCCAGGCACAAACCTGACGCAGTTTAGTAACAATGTCGCCAGTGGCTTACAATCGCGCCTTAGCAACATTGCCTCTGGTACGAGCGTCGAGCCGTGTGCGGTTAACGAAGACTCGAGCTGTAGGTTTCTTGGTAATATCAACTACGCACCTTATGGAAGTTGCAATTAGACATCGAACAGCACTCACGGCGGTTAGCAGGGCCTTTCCGGTGCTGTGGCTGAGTCTTGGACTCTTCGTTTGTTGCGCTCAGCAACCGAAACTCGTGCTCGATCTCACTCAGGTTCCGCCCGGCGGGTCCGATACTTTGGGTTATCCGGGCAGAGCGTCTGGGGGCGCGGGCGGTACCATTGTGGGGCCGACGGTCTATAAGCTGCCAGTTTCCATAACGCTGGTCGACGCGCAAAGGGCTGCACACGATAACAAAGAGTCAATACTGCTAGAGCTACACGTCCGAAACGCCGGTACTTCGCCCCTATCGGTTCCGATTTCGCAGGAGCACTTGAAGGTTCTCAGACAAGGGAACCGCGGTAGGTATAGTTGGGTTTGGTGGCTTGAGGTTCCGAAGGTCGGTGGCTCGGCCGGTGCTCGGTTAGCCATTGGCGTTGCGGATGCCTCAGTGTCTGTCTCAACGTCATCTGTTCGGTTAGCACCGAATGAGAGTATGGCAGTTAAACTGGCCTGTGATTGGCAGACACTCTCCGAGGCCCTTAGGACGTCCCGTGATACCGATATCCGACTGCAAGTCGGGCTGACCGAAACACGATTTGAAGACAGCCGCTACTTCATCTCTGCGGAATCCGGGGAGGCGCTGTCCTCGAACTCGGTGAACATCCACTGAATATTGGGATTCTAGCCGCCAGCAGGTGTGGCGGCGGCCAAATTTTGGTCGGAAACTGGCTGGGGGCTTGTCGGCGGCGCAGCGTCAAGTGGAAGGTTCCGTTCCCGATCTTCGAGCGCCTCTTCCAATCGAGCGTTTTGAACGAGGTTTATGCAAGGCAGGGCTCGTAACTACTGTCAGGCGAGCGGTGGGCAGACTGGCCATTGGCGCTCAGTTGTCAATTACCGATAGTAAACGAACGCCGCCGACTTATCTCGAAGAGGAGTTAGAAGCGCCAAATCCAGGGATGCTCTCGGATTACAGGGTTGTTGTTCCCGCTGCGCTCGCGTCGCCGGTTGTGGCGTTACTGAGCGCGTCTGAAAGACGCTCCTATCGATGAAATGACTGAGTGGATATTGTCGCATATGCCTGCGTGTACGTCTGCCCCTGCGCTAGACTGAATGGAAAACCATTCACTGTAAGATTCTGAGTGCGAGCCGCCGAAAAGCCCGTCGGCAGCCCGCCCGACGCAAACGCGTAAAGAAAATCAAGCATTGCGCCGCCTGTAAAGGGCCAGCCCGTCGCGTTTGTGACTGAAGCCCTAGTAGAATTCGCATTAACTCCATAATGCAAGTGATGGCTGTAAGTCTCCTGGTGGTAGCGTTAACGCCCACTACGGCGCGTATGGAAGATGTGCAATGGAAGCAGGGGCCAACGCCGAGTGTTGTTCGTGAGGCGCAGATCCAATGATGGGGAAGCGCTCCGCCGAAGACGTTACAGAGAAGCGGCCGAAGAGCGGGACTGAAGTCCCGCGCAGGCTTAAGCCCGCCCCACACAGAGAAGGGGTCGGCGCTGCTGATTGTTTTTTGTTTTCGCGGCGATCGTCGCGATCATGCTTTATATCGAAGTGCCGGTGGCGCTACCGCAGCTTATGCCGAGCTCGGGCGCGGCTACGCCTGCGAATCAGAATCCGCCGCAGGAATGAGCGTCACTCGTCCGCTTCTTCAATCTCCGGTTACGAGCTAGAAAAATCGCCAACGCTGCGAGACCCGAAGCAAACACCAAACCCGCTGTAGAGGGTTCCGGACTGGGAGTGAAGCTGAAGACAGCATCCAGAGTCTCTCCAGTTGTGACCGTTCCTCCGGCATAGTTCAACGTGAGCACATCTCCCGCGAGTGAGTAGGTCAGCGGAAAGTTGTCTGAAACAGACGTAAACCGGGCGCCCTTGAAAGCAGTATCGGTAAACGTCATCTGAAAAGGAAAGCTTGGACCAGCTGCTACCTCGACTAAGTCGCTGACTTTCAGCTGGGTGCTTGAGAAATCGGCGCTGTCGCGGTTTCCGCCATCGTCAAACCCAAATTCCACCGCACTGTTTGAGATCGTCACCGTCGTTCCCGCGATGTTGAGATAGCCGGAAACGGGGACGAATCCCTGAGCCGGATCGAAAAGATTCGTCGATCCTCCAGAAAAATACAGCGCGCCACTGACGGAACTGCCAACCAGCGGGGCAGCGTTGCCCGGGAGCGCGCATGCGCCCAACAACACTGCTGCCGGGATTACGACCGCCAAGATTTTGCTCATTCGAAACATGTTCAGATCCTCGAGTAGATTTGCCCTATTGTTGTGAGACGAAGACAGCCGTTGTCAAAGCATTTACAGTAGCAGTACCCGTCGTTCCGTTTATAGAGGAAGCGCGGGTATCGGGATCACTGGATACCCCCTGCAGGGGATGTAACGACAACCCTAGATTCTTTAGCTGATCATTCTGGAAGTTGATTGTTCCGATGGTGGCATTGAATACCACGACGATATGGGTGTAAGCGCCGTAGTTAGTACCGTTCGCATCCAGCTTCATCACAATGAGACCGGGAATCTGCGATGCCCCAGTGTTCAGGAAATGAAGATTGTTTTGCACTTCCTGCAGCGTTGCCATGTGGAATAGCTGAGAGCTGTTTCGAATGCGCATGAAGGTCTGGAACGCTGCGGCCGACGTGGATATGTTCGCAGGAGTCGGCTTGAGCGCCGGATTCGCCAATAGCGGCTGCATGATCGGCCACTGCGATCCATTCACGTTCTGAAGTGGAAGGCCGATCCCCCAGTTATCGAATTCTTCATTGAATATGTTCTGACTGGGCCGGTCTCCCTGATAGGCCCAATAGTTTTTATCAAACCAATCGCCGGAATTGTAACTGTTGTAGTCCATGTCCTTTGAGCCCAGCAAGTCATCGGTTCCATAGAAGAACGGTACGCCTTGGCCCAAAGCGATCAAGCTCATGGCGAGTACCTGTCGGCGTGTGCGCATGGCGATCGAATCTCCACCGCTCTTGGTTGTGCCGGGTATTGGAGACTTTAATTGAATTGCGTCGAAGAGAGTCTGGTTATCGTGAACCGAGCAGTAGTTGACCGCTTCGACGGGGCTCGCTGTGTAGCCTACCGGTTGACCGTAATAGAGCACCTGGTTACCCTTCACCTGCTGCCCCTGGCTATTCACGAATGTGAAATCACGCATGTTACCGGCCAGCCCGATACGAATCCAATCGGCTTCCAAGTTGAGATTGGTTTTCTGGTCAGAGAGGCTCTGGCCGACAGTGGTTGTGGTGTAAAGGCTGGAGTCGGTGAAGAGCCCAGTGGCAAACCCCTGGACCTGTTCTGTCGATTGCGAAAATGAACTGCCGCCACGGATTCCGTCGCGGATCCTGTCATTGAAGGTGCCGATGCCGTAGCCGTAGAGATTTTCCTGGGTAGCGTTCACGCCCAGCGCGGCGGTCTCGCCGTTCAGGAAACCTTCGCCGTAGATATAGATTTTCGAGCCGTCGACACCATCTTTCGCGAGAGTAAGACTCTGCAGGGCCTGTTGGATGTGCTGCATGTTGTAAACGAAATGCAAGCTCATGTCATCGAAGCGGTACCCATCGATCTTGTACTGTATGGCATTTTGAACAACGGTATCGATCATCAGTTTTTCAAACATGCGATGCTCGCTGGCCGTATCCGAACAGCAACTGGCAGTATCGATATTTCCCTGAGTGTTCAGACGGTAATAGTAGTTGGGCACAATTTCGTCCAGCACTGAAAAAGTATTTTCACCGCTCATATAGGTGTGGTTGAAGACGACGTCCTGAACAACGCGCAGGCCCGCGTTGTGCAGCCCCATCACCATTTCCCTGTATTCCATAACCCGGTTGTCCGGATCGAAGGCGTAGCCCCCATTGGGAGCAAGGTAGAGCACAGGATCGTAGCCGAAATCATAGCCGTCGGAGTTTTGAACGGCAGTTACGGCGGCCTGCTGTTGAGTGCCGTCAGGCGGGTACTGAGAAAGATCGCCCGGCGATTGCCACTTCGATTTGTCTTCGTTGACGCTTCCGGTGACCATGCTCGGCATCAGGTGAACAGCTTTCAAACCGGCTACGGCCAGCCTGTGCAGATGAGTCATGCCGAGCGTATCGGGATTGGTGAAGGCAAGATAAGTTCCGCGATATTCCTCAGGAACACTAGTATCGGCCACGCTGAATTCTCGGACGTGAAGCTCGTAAACAGAAAAATCGTTTTTTGAATCGAGTGCCGGCGAAGAACTCGCATCCCAACCAGTCGGTTTGGTTGACTCATCGCTGAGATCGGTAATGCGGGTTTTGGTTGCGTTCAATGCAATATCGGCCGAATACGGATCGGGGACGAAGTTCTCGACAATCTGCTGTTGGTCCGGCACATAGACATGAATGTCATAAAGGTAGTACTCGCCTTTCCATGAGCTTTCTCCTGTAACTGTCCAGACCCCGTTGGTCTCAGTCATGGGAAGTGTTTGTGCTGGCGTCGTGTCGTTTTCGTGCGTGTACAGCAGAAACTTGACAGACTGCGCTGTCGGCGCCCAAAGGCTGATCGTCACACCGGAATTCGAAAAGGCAGGTCCAAGATGCCCCGAGTAATAGAAGAGATCATCGAGGACGCCGGCATCCTGGAGCCCGCTGATGTATTTCAGCGTGCTCTTGGAATCCGTCGCCTCCACGACGAACTGTCCCGTCAGTACTTGCTTCAATGTGCTGAGTTGAGCCGAGGAAGGCAGATGGAGCACTGTATAACCGGCGAGTTCTGGCCATTGCGCGGCTTCAGTGGACGTGAATCCGTTCGGCGCAAGCGTCAGTGTTATTGGCGTGCCGTTAGCGATAGAGCCGGTACTGGTGATCGTTAGGCCCGCGCTCAGCGAGTAAAGCAGTGTGTAATTCCATGCAGAATTTGCGTTTGCAGTTGGCGGAATCGCGAGCGTGGTCCGGTCAATCCAGAACGCCTCATGCCGGTAAAATCCTGCGCTCGCGATCTGGGCCGCGGTGGGCACCGCTGTAAACACGTTCGGATCGCCCGAGATCACCCAAGCCTCTTTATATTGCGTGACCTGCAAGTATTGGTTCGGACCGGGGTCTTTGACGCCGCCTTGGTTGCAATTATTGATGATGAATCCGAGCTGACCCGGGGGCGAACCTTGCGTGGGATTCACCGAGACGTCGAAGTAGATGCCGTAACTGTCGGTGCCGCTGATTGAAACTTCGCTGCTGCACCAGGAATTATTTTCGGTCGAGGCGTTCCAGGTGTAGAGGGCCCATCCGGAGTAGTTGCCATCGGGGCGGTAGTAGTGAATTCGAACGTCGCCGGGAGGAATTCCGTTTGTGTTCGGCTGAGTGGTATATACCGTCGGGTCTCCCGAGATCACCCAACCCTGGGTGTATTGCGTGACCTGCAGATACTGGTTGGGACCAGGGTCTTTGATCTGACCGTTGTCGCAGTTGTTAATGATGAATCCGAGCTGACCTGGGGGCGAGCCTTGCTTGGGATTGACAGAGACGTCGAAGTAGACACCATAACTATCGACGCCGGTGATGGGTACCTCGCTCGAGCACCAGGAGTTGTTTTCGGTGGAGGCGTTCCAGGTGTAGAGCGCCCATCCGGTGTAAGTGCCATCACCTCGGTAATAGTGGATTCGAACGTCACCGGACGGAATTGGGTTCGTACCTATGGCAGGCTGGCTGTAGAAAACCGTTGCGTTGCCTGAGATCACCCAGCCCTCGCTGTATTCGGTGACCTGGAGATATTGATTCGGACCGGGGTCCTTGAGCTGATTGTCGTTGCAGTTATTAATGATGAATCCGAGTTGGCCTGCCGGGGAGCCTTGCGTGGGGTCCACCGACACATCGAAATAGACGCCGAAGCTGTCCCTGCCGCTAACCGCAACCTCACTCGAGCACCAGGAGTTGTTTTCCGTGGAGGCGTTCCAGGTGTAGAGAGCCCACCCGGTGTAGTTGCCGTCGGGGCGGTGATAGTGAATTCGAACGTCGCCCGCGGGTATGCTGGCGAATGTTGGAAGAGCCAGCCCGCTGAGCAATAAGATTGCGAAGGGAAGGATTCTAGCCTGGTGACTGGGTACAAATGATTTCAACATGGAGCCTCGTAGTCTTTTCAGCCGGGATTTCCATTTTGTCCTTCCCGACGCAGTTATTCTATACCCCATATCTTCAATCGCATTGAATTCTGTGGTATTGCCGTTCCTTTCTGTCGCTTTAATTCAGGGCGTGCTGTGGCATGCGTCTGAAGGGTTTGTTGACAATCGCGGAGAGTTTATGTACGGGCGCGGCGAATCAGGTTATGCCCGGCTAGTGAATTACGCCCTTGCGCACGGCATAAAGGATCAATTCGGGAGCGCTATGAAGGTTGAGTTTTGCCATGAGATTCGCGCGATGGGTATCCACGGTATAGGCGCTCAAATTCAGCCACGCTGCAATCTCTTTACTAGACTTTCCCTCGGCAATCAGTTGCAGCAACTCGCGTTCCCTTGCGGTGAGTAATTCATAAGTGTCCTCAACGCCGCGCTGCCTAATCTGGCGAACGTACTCTTCCGCCAGCAGCTTGCTGATCGCGGGACTGAAGAAGGCCTTGCCCGTGGCTACCGCGCGAACCGCTTGCACAAGGTCGCTTTCCGCGGAATCCTTCAGAAGATAAGCGCGGGCGCCCGCTTTTAATGCACGCAACACATAGCTCTCATCGGAATGCATGCTGAGAATCACTACAGCGGTTCCGGGGTGTGCTGCCGTGATTCTAGCTGCGGCTTCGATGCCGTTCAACATCGGCATCGCGACGTCCATGATCACTACATCAGGCGTTTCTTTGTCCGCCAGCTCGATCGCCTCTCGTCCATTGCCTGCTTCACCGGCAATGAGGAAATCGGGCTGGCGCTCGAGCAGCGCGCGAAGGCCGTTTCGCACGATCGTATGATCATCCGCGAGCAAAAGCCGCAGCGAAGCCATACTTTCAATGTTCGCCTCCGGTGAGCGGAAGTTCAACTCTGATCGTGGCGCCCTTGCGCGGTTGGGAGAGCACGTCGAAGGACCCGCCCAGGCGTTTTACTCTCTCTTCCATACCGAGCAGGCCCAGACCTTTGTCCCTTTCCGGCGTGAATCCCAGTCCATCATCCTCGATCGTAAGCAGCAGACGTTCTTTGTTCTGAACCAGCCGGATATGCGCGCTTTTAGCTTTCGCGTGGCGGATGATGTTGTGAAGCGCTTCCTGCATTACCCGATAAATACACGTTTTGTGCTCATCCGGCAGCTCCTCGGATACTCCTTCGGCATCCACTTGCACTGCAAGATTGCTTGTTCGGGATAACTCGCGTCCCTGCCATTGCAGGGCTGGAACCAATCCGAGATCATCGAGCATGGAAGGTCGCAGAAGTAAAGACATATCCCGCACCACGGCAACGGTCCGCTCGGCAAGCTGACGAAGATGTCCCAGTTCGTCCCGTGTCTCCGAACTGCTTTCAGATCCGATTGAGGCTGTCAGATTACCGATACCCAGGAGAAGAGCTGAGAGCGATTGCCCCACTTCATCATGTAGTTCACGCGATAAAGCGCGGCGCTCGGATTCCTGCACTTCCAACAGACGCGCCGACAAATCACGCAACGCACTCCGGGCCTGAACAGTCTCCTGAAATTTCTCCGCAGCCTCGCGTTCCAAGCGGAGGATGCGCTGCATGCTTCCAGCAGCAAGTACCAGGCCGCCCAAAAAAGTAATGATCAGCAGAATGGCGAGCGATCTCCGAAAATTCGCGAACAGGTCGGCGACTTCTTTATTGCCGGCATCCATCTGCCGCTGGTTCACTTGGCCGATTTGATCCGCGAGCCGCACGATCGTCTCGCGCCGGGGCAGAAGAGATGTGGTCATGAATGCATATCCCAACGCTCGCCTTTGATTCGCATTCCACTGGAGAGCCGGCTGCAAGGAATCGAAGTAATCGACCAGCTCGCGGCTAAACTGCTCGAACGGTTTACGCTCTTCTCCTCGAAGTATGTAATCGTAAGCAGCGAGCATCCGCTGAATTCGCAAGCGCGCGGTTTCGAATTCCTTCCTGTGCAAGTCCGCGCGAGCTGGATCCGGCTCCAGTAGAAAATCGCGCACGTATGTGCCAGAGAGATAAATGTCTGAGCGAAGTTGGTCGAGAATACGTTCGCGGTTGACGTAGTCTTGGCGGATGCGTTGGTTCTCGTCCTGAATTTTTCCTAAAATCGAAAGCGCATCTAGTCCGGTGAGTCCAAACAGCAATAACAAGCCACCGAAGCCGAGCAAAAGAAGACGACGCGTCTGGCTCCGGGTTTTGTCGTGGATTGTTAACGTATACTCACTCGCTTGCCGGGAATGGCTGCGCGCGGTTGATCTGACCCGCAATCAATGCAAGGAGCCGAGTGTATATTGAAGCGCGGCGTAGGCGCCCTGGTACTCGTATTTTGAATTCAGGTTCTCGATTTGCGCCTGAGTCTGATTCAACTGGGCTTGTGTCAATTCGACGATCGAAGATAAACCGAGGTTGTATCTTCCCTGGGCCAGATCCAGGGCGAGGTTAGCTTGTTGCAGCAGTTGAGCAGTAGTGCCGATCGCCTCGTATGCCGTTTTCGCGCGGCCCCAAGCGGTTCTGACGTCTCGCGCGATACGGTCCTGCAAATCGCGAACACGCTGCTCCGCCGCCGTAAGTTGGTACTCCGCGGCTCGCCGGCGAGCGGTAAACAGGCGCCCGTTAAAAACTGGTATCTGTACATTGATTGCCGCCCCTTCGTACTCCGCCGGTATGTGCGGATTGGCATTCCCGGGCTCGATCCACGGCAATCCGCCGGCAACGCCTGTAAGACTCACTGTCGGGAGTTTCAGGTCCGCCTCTGCTCGAGCAAATCTCTCATCTGCTTCTCTTTGAAGGCGTAGACTGGCCAGCTCCGGGCGATTTTGAAGCGCCTGATTTATGAGTTGCTGAGGGTCGTCCGGCGGCGCGGCTGGCATGGGCTGATCCATCAGTTGATATGTCATGGATTGCTGCAAGCCTAGCGCCTGCGCTAAATTCGCATAGGCGGCCTGCTGCCTGTCTTGCGCGCGAATCAACATGAGTTGGGCTTCCGACAGGTTCACTTGCGCGAAGCTCAAATCCACTTGTGACTTGAGCCTGTTCCTGGTTAGCTCTGAGACTTGATCGACCACAGTTTGGCGCGTTGCTATGGTCTGCTGCGCAACCTTGACCAAATTTTGCGCCAGCAAGACGTCGTAATAGGCCTGATCGACACCGACGACAACATCGAATTTAGTGGCTTGGTAATCCTGCTGGCTAGCTTGGGCCTGCAGCCTGGAGCTGGCCACCAGGTTCGGCGTTCGTCCTGAATCCGTAATCAATTGTGAAAGCGTAATGCCATACCCGAAACGATTGAATAATCGCGAGTCAGTCAGAAATCCCGCCCCGATTCTCGCGGTTTGGTTGGCTTGCGAACCAGTGATGTCGCCGTTCAGCGCCGGGTAATACGCTGAGCGGGTTTCTGTCACGATCTCATTCGAGCGAAGGTAGTTTGCCTGGGAGGCGAGGATCTGAGGGTGATTCTTCAGCGCCATCGTCTGTGCGTCCTGCAGGCTGAGTTGTGGGTTTCCTGCCTGTCCGAGTAGCAGAAACTGAAAACCTGTTCCCAGAAAGACTGCAAAGAAAATTCTTTTTTTGTTCATCGCGGGCTTATATAGTAATCACCGATTCAGTAGGCTCAGGCCGCCGCCGGTCCTCTCTGCGATATACGAGAAGATAGCCCGCGGGAACGATAAACACTGTCAGGATGACTGAAGTGGTTAATCCACCTATAATGGCCACGGCCATGGGAGCATATTGTTCTGATCCGGTACCCATCTTCAGCGCCATCGGAAACATTCCGATGATGGTGGCAAGTGAGGTCATCAGAATCGGCCGGAGCCGAACACGGCAGGCTTTGATGACGGCCTCGGATACTGGAAGATTTTCCTCTTGCCGCAGTTTATGCGCAAAGTCGACGATCAATATACTATTGGAGCCGGCTGTTCCGACCAGCATTAGAACGCCCATAAGGGACATGACATTCAAAGTCGTTCCGGTCAAGGGCAGTGCGATGAGCACGCCTACGACGCCCATGGGAATAGCGAGCATGATCAGTATTGGATCAACAAATGAACGGAACTGGGCGGTAAGGATCAAGTAAAGCAGGATAAGCGAGAGAAGAAACCCCAATCCGAAACTCTTGAAGGATTCATTCATGCCAAGCACCATCCCGCGAAGTGTCACGCGCGTGTTCTTGGACGAGCCCATGCTTCCCACTATTTTGTTAATCTGACCTGATATTTTTCCGAGATCCTCGCCCTTGGGCGTGACGTAGACATCCGCCTCGCGTTGGATCTGGTAGTGGTCAACCTCAGTCGGGCTTTGAAGATGTACCAGGCGTACGACCGTGTCGAGCGTGGTTGGCTGCGCAAGGTTCGGCGCCTTCAAGGGAATATTCTTCAGATCGATGCTGTTGTGTATCGCTGGTCTGCCGTGCTCGAAATATTGAACGGTCAGAAAATAATCATTGCCTGTTTTGAAATCGACCCAGTAGTTCGGGGCGATCATCGTGTTCGAGTTCAGGGCAGTGATGACGTTCTGAACAACCTCTTTTTCGGTCAGGCCAAGTTCTGCCGCGTGGACGCGATCTACGTCCATGCGTATAGCCGGATAGTCGGTATCTTGCGGAATGTAAACTTCCCCGACTCCGGACAATTGGCGGATTTTCGCGGCCAGTTCTTGTGCGACTCGATAGTCTTCGGGATAGTTTCGCCCGCTCACCTGTACGTCGATCGGGGCCGGCATTCCAGAATTCAAGATTGCGTCAACCATTGAGCCGCTCTGAAAAAAAGTGCGAACGTCGGGGAAGTGATCCTCGATAGCCTGGCGAACCCGGGCCATATATTCGAAGCTGCTGACCTGGTGATCGTCGGCTAACGCGGTCTGGACTGTAGCCGTGTAGGATCCGGAGTTGGTCGTGTATAGCGATGAGAAATCATCCACCACTCCAATATTGGAGACGGTCATCTTGTAGTCATGAGGCTTGATCTGCTGATGAATCAGGTTCTCAATCTGCTTAACGTAATTTTCAGTGAGCTCAATGCGTGAGCCGGTGGGGGCCTTCATGTTGATGGTGAACTGGCCGGCATCTGTCCGAGGGAAAAAAGCGAGTCCCAGAAAAGGATAAATACCCAGGCTCAGAACGAAGACGCCGATGAGGGCCAGAACCGTGAGTACCGGGCGAGTGAGCGAGCGGCGAACCCAAAATTCGTAAAAATCGAGAAGCTTATTGAAGCCGTTGTTGAAATGTCCATTGAAACGATCCCATAAGGACATATTGCGGGTGACAACTGTGTGAGCGTGTTCGCGCTGTAATTCCCCCTGATCGTGCTCGCCGATCTGTTCTTCCTTTACCGCCGCAGCTTCTCCATGATGCGCTGTCTTCAAAAATCGCGAGCAGAACAGCGGAATTACCGTCATTGCAACCACGAACGAGACAATCAGGGAGATGCAGAATGACAGGGCGAGCGCGGAGAACAGGAATTTGCTCACACCGTACAGGAAGGTGACCGGGAAAAAATCTACGACGGCAACCAGCGTAGCTGCAAGCACCGCGAGCGTAACTTCCGATCCCCCCACCTCCGCCGCGATCATGGGGGCTTCGCCGAGCTCCAGGTGGCGGTAAATATTCTCTAACGAAATAACGGAGTTGTCGATTACGCGCGAGAAGGCCAGGGCGAGGCCGCCGAGAATCATTGTATTGACCGTGCTTCCCATCATGTAGAGAATGACGAATGTCGCTAACGCCGAGAGCGGAATTGAGAGGAGAACGGCCGAAGTCGCCCGCGGACTGCCGAGAAAGAGCAAGATCATGATGCTGGTCAGGACCAGCCCGATGAGGCCTTCGTGCAGCACGGTCTTGATAGCTTCTCGGACGAAGACAGATTGATCGAACAGCACAGCGGTCTTCAGCTGGGCCGGGATGTCGACCAAATGTTTCAGAAGATCGCGGACACCCTGGACGACCGCGATGGTGTTCGTATCGCCACCCTGCTTCATGATCGGAATATAAGTCGATCGTTGGCCAGCCACTCGGACGATGTTGTACTGAATCTGACTGGCATCCTCAGCCCGCCCCACGTCTCGAACCGAGACCCACGAGTTGCCTTCAGTTTTGATGGGAAGCTCGTTCATCTCACTCATGTTGTCGACCAGGCTGTTCGAGTAAACGTAATAATCGAACGGCCCGATTTTTACGTCGCCCGCCGGCAGAATCAGATTCTGATTGTTAACAGCGTTGACTACGTCCATGGGACTCATGGCGCGTGACATGAGCTTGTACGGATCGACGTAGACCATGATCTGGCGATACTTTCCGCCAAATGGGGGAGGGATTTCCGCGCCCTTTACCACCGCGATCTGATTGCGTATCGTGAACTGCGCCTCATCATGAAGCTGGGTCTCTGAGAGCCCGTTTCCCGAAACCGTGACCAGGCAAACGGGCTGACTGGAGGCGTCGAATTTCAGCACTACCGGAGGCAGAGTTCCTGGGGGCAGCCGTTTCAGATCGGCCAGTGCAAGGTTCGAAAGTTCAGTGACATCGGCATCGGCACTGGTTCCAGGCTGAAAATAAACTCTGATGAGGCTGACGCCCAGCATGGAGCGTGATTCCATGTGATCGACGCCCGCAGCGAGCGTAAAGAAGCGTTCCAGGGGATTTGTGATCGACACTTCGATGTCTTCCGGCGGCATTCCCGAATAGAAAGTGGCAACCACCACCTCGGGGAGATTGATGGGCGGAAAGAGATCCACCGGCATTCGGACCAGACTCGTCAGGCCGATCACGCAGATCACCAGACAGATGACGACGACGAAATACGGATTACGAATCGAGAAGCGCGACATAAAAAGGAACTGCCATTGAAAGACAGAGAGGCCGAGCTAGCCCTTGCTCTGGTAACTCTCCTGTGCGGTAATTTGCGGGCGAACTGGTTCCCCCGTCCTGAGACCGGCCCGGTCGCTGACCACGACCCGCTCGCCCTCCTGCAAGCCCGAAAGAACCTCGACGTCATTCGCGGTCTCAACACCCAATTCCACTTGGCGCGTTTGGATTTGGTTGTTTGCGTCGACGATCAACACGCTTGCGTGTTCGCCTTCCCGATCAACAGCCCCGAGTGGGACCGTAAGCGCATCCGCGGCTCTGTTCATCGTGATGGTCGCCTCCGCGTATACACCCGGGATCAAGACGCCTTTCGGATTTGGCACATCCACTTCCGTATGCATGGTCCGAGTCGCGTCATGCACGTCGGCTGAGAAACGCGCCACTTTACCTGGGAAGCTGTCGTTTAGAGCGGGAACACGAACGCTGACGGCATCGCCGATCTTGACATATCCAACGTATGTCTCCGGAATTGGAATCACGAGCCGGTAAAGGTCTTCTTCGGACAACTTGACCAGAGGCATAGCCTGCTGCGAGTTTGTGCCCGCTTGCAGCAGCGTGCCCAGATTGGCGTAACGCTGCGTAACCACGCCGGCGAACGGGGCCGTGATCCGCGAATACGAATAAATGGCCTGGTCGCGAGCCAGCTTCGCTTGTGAGGCGGCAAGATTGCTGCGGGCGGCCTCTAAATTGGATTTCCCAGCTTCCACCTGCGCTTCGGCGGCGAGGTCTCTTCCTTGAACGTCATCTACTTCTTGCTGCGCCACCAGACCCGGCTTGGTTTGCGCTACTCCGTTCAGCCGCTCATATTCCAGGTGTATGACTTTGTGCTGCGCTTCGACCCGGCTCAACTGATTTTGCGCGTTCGTAACCTGGTCCGCCAAGCTCTTAATCGCCGCCTGGTCCTGTTGCAGTTGCGCTTCCAGCTCTGGTATCTCAAGGACTGCCAGCAGTTGTCCTTTCGAGACGTGGCTTCCGTAATCGACCAGCAATTTGCTGACGTACCCTGCTTCCTTGGCGTAGACATCGATCTCCTGAAAGGGAACCAGCTCTGATGAGACCGTGAGCTGCCTCTGTAAAGAGTGCCGGCTAACTTGGGTCACACCGACTGTTACGGCGGCCTGGCTTGTAGCTGCCTCGGCCGTTCCTTTATCAACATGGCCACAGGAGACGAATAGTACAGCCGACACAGCTGCCAGCGCAACCGCCGGCACTGACAAAACACGAAATGCCTTCGAGGGAGTCAACGTTAGGTTAGACGGAGTATATGAACTGTTGGCTTCAGATGGTGCGCACGCCAAAAACCCCAATATACCTGTTTGGCCAAGTAACCGGTATACCGTGCTCTAAGTAGTCTCGGCCTGCGAAAGGCAGTAGACAATAGCACGCAAGCGATGGTTCGGCCCCGTTCTGAGCTAAAGCTGCGACAGGTATCGACGCTGGATTCTGACGACATCCACGAAAGCCGTGAAGAAATCCTTAGGACCCACTTTAGAACCGGCTACATCTACCCACATTTCGAGCGGATATTCATAGATCATTTCTTCCAGATGCCTGCTGTTGCCGCCGTAAACGTTGAGATATCGCGCCAGTATCTCGACGTCGAAGACCCATTTTGAAAGGAATGGCTCCGCGAAGACTTGCTTCAGCTCGGGCGTGACCCGGAACAGTTTGGCGCCGCACTGTGTATCGTAAATTGGCAGGCGGAGCACAAGCGAAACTACGGTCGCGAAAATCCGGCCTAGATAGTGGCGTACTGCCCTGCGTTCCACGTGCCGTCCGAGCAACTTGACGCGCGATCCAAACACCATCTCGACTCTTGGCTGTTCTTCCAAAATCCTCAGAAAATTTGTAACAGAATCGAGCGGCGTTGCGAGATCGGCGTCCCAATACCCGACGATTTCCTGCTCGTATTCTTTCAGGGCGTGGCAGATTCCAAATCGAACGGCCTCAGCCTTGCCTCGATTGCGGTCGCAGCGCAAAACGCCCGCGCGGCTTTCGTATCCGCGGCAGACTTCGTCGAGAATCTGGACGGTATTGTCGCGACTGCCATCATCGACGAAAGAAATCCGGATTGTGGGGCTGTCCGCCAGGAATTTCCGGAAGCGCTGGACATCCAATCGAGCGGCTTCGTTGTAGCAAGGGACAATAAGACAAACTTGATAGCGCCGGTTACGATGGATCTCGTCCTCCATCAGTCCAGCGGCAAGGTGATTGTTCTGCCGGACTGGGCGGATTGCCGGGCCGCATCCAAAATCTCGCTCACCACGATATTTGTTCTTAGTGAAGACAAATCATGTTCATCATGCACTTGTCCATTGATGACCGCAGCCAAGTAGTGCAGAGGATCGTCGTATGGTGATTGCAGGCCTTGAGGAGCGATGGTCTGTCCTTCCTTATCTCCTTCGCGGCGAACGTCTATGTGATCTCGCCGGATGGTCTTCGCATATCCGGTTTCGCCGTACACCTCCATATCCTTCCTGTCGAAAGGCCAATTCCACGAAGCCTGAAGAATGGCGACGGCTTTCGGATACGTGAGAATGACGTCTGCCTCGTCATCAACTCGCGGATATATATCTGGTTTGATCTGCTTTGTCACTGCCGTAACTGTTTGCGGCGGTTCTCCTTTCATAAGCCAAGTCATGAGGTCCGCGCCATAACAGCCGAAGTCATAGAGCGCGCCGGCCCCATTGAGTTTCGGATCCGTTAATATTGCGAAGAACTCCGGCGGCACGTGGATTTCTTTGGGACCGCGGTGTCCATCATGCACAACAACCTTGCGAATGTCACCGAGCGCGCCCTGCCCCACTAAATCATATGCGGCCTTGTTGCTCGAGTACCAAGTTGTTTCGTAGTCCACTAAAACGTGAATATTGCCCGTTCGGGCGGCTTCGGCCATCGCCTTAGCATCTTTATAGCTGACCGCCAGGGGTTTCTCCATCATCACGTGAACGCCTCGCCTGGCACATTCTTCAACAACTCTGGTGTGGTCAAGAGTGCTGGTCGAAACCAGCACGGCCTGAGGATGAGCGCGCGAGATCATCTCATCGAGAGTCGGGAAATACAGGTCAGAGGCGAGCTTGAACTCGCGGGCGTAGCGCTCAAAAAGCGAGCGGTCGTTTTCTGCGATTCCCACGACTTGGATGTCAGCTCGATGGAGAGCGCCTCCCGCCGGAACGAGGGCCCCGCCGTTCAGGAACCCGGCAACGTGGCCGTGCGCAAGTCCCACAATTCCAATCCGGAGAGGAGTGACCGCGGGCGCTTGCGCGCACATCGCGGCGAGCGCTGTCATGATGGCCAATCCCGGTATTCGAAAACCCTGCATGATTGATTCTCCATCATAGAGTCAAATCGCGAATCGCGGCCCCGGCAACCTCTGCTACCGAGAATACGTCTGACAAACTGTAACTGAAGTGCTAGCCTTCTTTGCCCTGCTTGCATTCGCGGCTTCGCCTAGTCCTTCTAAAACTACCGATTTGCTCGACCAGGGTTATCGTGACATGTATAACCTGTCGTTTCACGACGCTCATCTGTGCTTTCACGAGTGGCAGCGCATTCATCCCGACGATCCCTTTGGGCCAGCTTCCGATGCAGCGGCATATTTGTTCACCGAGTTCGATCGCCTCAACATTCTGCGGTCTGAATTTTTTACGGAAGACCGCACTTTCTTGAATAGCAAGAAAGTCAAGCCCGACGCCCAAACTAAAGATCACTTCGATGCAGACTTGCAGCTCAGCCAGCAGCTAGCGGAAGCCATTCTTCAGCGATCGCCCGACGATCGGAACGCTTTATTTGCAACCGTGCTTCGGCTCGCGTTGCAGTCTGATTACGCGGCGCTCATTGAGAAACACTATTGGGAAGCCCTAAATGGGACCAAAGAAACCCGAACATATGCCGGCCAATTGCTAGCCAAGCATCCCGACTGTTACGATGCAAATCTCGCAGTCGGTTTCGAAAACTACCTTCTAGGCCTGAAGCCGGCTCCAGTCCGCTGGCTTTTGAACTTGACCGGAGCGGAAACAAACCGCCAAGTCGGGTTAATCAAATTACGGCTCGTCGCAGAGAAAGGTCACTATCTCAAGCCTTACGCGAAAATTTTGCTCGCCATAGCCGCTCTCAGGAGTAACGACAAAGCTGAAGCTAAGCGCCTGATTTCGGATCTGGCGCGTCAATTCCCCAATAACGATCTGTTCCGGAATGAGCTCGCGAAACTGTCCTAAGCTGAGGCTTACTTCGTTCTCGTTGCATTCTCAGTTCCGCTAGACTTCCGGGATTTGGACCGGCGCTATCTCCGGCGCGCGAGCCTGACCGAAGCGCCGGAAGAGCAACCCATACACCTTAGCGACGCGGGTTCGCTCTACAAGAAAGCTGAGCATGGAAGTGAATACAATGCTCATAAAAACTACGCAATAAGTAACGGCCTGCACCATGCCTCCGCCCGGCAATCCCTGTTCTAGAGGAATGGATGCAAGTACAACCGCGGCAAGTCCTTTCGGGCTCATGATTGCGACCAGAGAGGCATCGTGCACCGGAGTAGTTCGATCGAGACCGATCCAGGCGGCTGGGGCGCGAATAAAGAACACCAGCGCAGTTAATGCGAGTGCGACACAAACGAGATAGAAGTCGGTAAACTTGATCGATACACCGACATAAACGAAAAAGAACGTTTTTAGCAGAAATACAACCTCACCGAGAAAGACTCGCTCGGTGTCATTCAACGTGATTGGCTCGCTCGGCAAATAACGCCGCATCCAGGGGATCCCGTGAAAGACTTCCATGTTGCCTAGCACTGCTCCAAAAACGGCGGCTGCCACATAGCCGCTGAAGCCCAGGAGTTCGACCACGCCAAAGAGCACGAAGACGAAAGCCGGCGTCGTAAAAATGGAATTCTCCAGGCCGCGAATGCGGCGAAGCAGCGCCGACCAGGCGAAGGCAGCGGCAGCTCCAAAGATGGCCGCAATCACCAGGGTCGCGATTAGCTGACCCAGCATCTGGCCCAGGTGCAACTTGCCGAGCCGGTAACTGTCCATGAATCCGATCGCGACCACAATACTGAGGACGTCACTTATGGCGGACTCGAGAAACAAAATAGTTTTGGTCGACTGCTGTATCGTTAATTTCTTGGTAAGAGGAACGATTACAGCAGGCGATGTCGATCCGATAATCGCCCCAAGCATCAGGGTCAGTTGCGGCGTGAGTCCAATTAAATAATGCGCGGTGATGCCCACGGCTGCCATAGTGAGAAAGAAGTTTGTAAACGTTAGAGCGAATGTCGATCGGAGCGCGCCGTGCAGTATGTCAAGATCCAGGCTGAGCCCCGCTTCGAAAAGAATAATCACCAGGGTGACGGTGGCAAAGACAGGTCCGACTGCGCCAAAGTTCTCCGGTGTAACCAGATGGAAGACAGGCCCGAGCAGGATACCGATTATCGTCAGAAGCAGAACATCCGGTAAGCGCGTCCGGCTGAAAATCCCCGTGAACGCATGCGCCACGAAAATAAGAAACCCGACGACCAGGATGTTAGTCGCGACATGCATAAGCGCGAGCTCAGATACTAATCTAGACTGGCACGGCTCCTGGAAGTTTCTTGACCGGAAGCTGGTTCAGATACTGCGCACAGGCATGTTGACGATATCGTCGACCTGCATACACTCTTTCACTACAAATGGTTCCCCGTACCTGACGCCAATCAGATTGCCATAAAAACGCGCGATGCCCGCGAGGCGCTCTTCCACTTCCTTGTGTGAGGGGAAGAGATCTGATGCGCCTTCAGCATCGCCGTATTGCGACGTGTAGCTCAGCAGGGCAGCCATCCGCCGCTTAAATTGCCGTGAGATGTCGATTACGAACGAGGGGGTTACGTTTGCGTAAAGGGACGAATACAATATCTTGAACGGGCGATGGGGAGGGGTTTCTTCGTCGAGACGCCGGAGGCCTGCCAGAAAACACGCTTCATAGCCTAGCTCACCAGCTCGATAATGATCCGGATGGCGGCCGTGCCAATAAGGAAGAACAACCACTCGCGGCCGAATTCGACGGATCACACCCGCAAGCGTCATCCGCGCCGAAACCGTATTTTCAAGACGCGCGTCCGGCCAGCGTAGATTCTGCCGCCATGCTAAAAGCAGATGCTGAGCCGCTCTTTGCGCTTCCTCTATGCGCAGCTCCGGCGTTCCGCGGCTCCCCATGTCACCTGCTGTTAAGTCGAGAACACCGCTCCGGTACCCAAGCTCGGCCATCCGAATCAACGTCCCGCCGCAGGTTTGTTCTATGTCGTCGGGGTGCGCCGCAATCGCCAGAATATCCAGGGGCTGTACATGCTCGAATGCATCGTTCGGATCGGCGTGCATCAGTGACTCAATACGAATACCTTCGGCGCTGGCCTATGAAAATGCGAACGAGCAAAATGCCCGCGAGGAAACCACCCACGTGCGCGAACCAGGCCACACCCCCTGCATCGGTTAAGCCCTTAATCGAGGACAAGCCGCTCAGCAACTGTATTCCGAACCAATAGATCAGCATGAACGCTGCCGGAATGTCTATGGTCGTAATAAAGAAAATGATGAAGATTAAAGTCACCACGCGCGCGCGAGGATAGAGCATTAAAAATGCGCCCATTACACCCGCGATTGCGCCGCTTGCCCCGATGGTCGGTATTGGGCTTCCCAGATTCATCACGAGCTGCACAACACCCGATGCAACCCCGCAGATCAGGTAAAAGAAGAGAAATTTCGCTGAGCCAATAGCATCCTCGACATGCGACCCGAACACCCATAGGAACCACATGTTGCCGATGAGGTGAAGCCAGCCGCCATGCAGAAACATGGATGTAATAAGAGCTGTGGGATGCAGCCGGTCAGGAACCAGCGCGTAATGCGCGAGAAAGCTGCTCTGCAGATATCCGGGCTGGACCGTCTCAAACAGAAAGCAGAAAACATTCGCAGCAATGATCAGCAACGTTGTAATGGGCGTTGACTGCCGGGCTAGAAGTGCACGCAGAGGAATCATTGGTTAAGCAGAGAAGCGTCGAGTTCTAACCTGCATTCGCTCGACCATCTCAGGGGATTCATGGCGTTCCACCTTACCCGCCGCAGCGGAGGCGATTAATGAATCAACTTCAAACCGCCCAGGGATGTGCCCCCGCGCGCCAACGCCCGTGCAGTTGATAGCCGCTGCTGCATTCGAAAACTCGAGCGCATCGTCTATGGGCATGCCTGTCAGCATGGCGTAGCAGAACGCCCCGTGGAAAACATCGCCGGCGCCCGTCGTGTCGGCGCACGGCACGTCGAAAGCTGCTGAATACGACCACTGGCCGTCCGCGAGCGCCAATGCGCCATGATCGCCCAGCGTCATCGCGGCAATGCGCATGCCATACTCGCGTTGCAGTTGATCCAACGCGATAAATGGATCGGGTTCTCCCGTCCATTTGCCGGGCCAGCCGGAGCCCGCGATGAGGTAATCGACATATTTCAGCACGGACTCAAAACCAGGATAAACGGTATCCACGTCGAGCGAGACTGGAATTCCGTGTTGGCGCGCGATCGAGCCGGCGTATGCCGCCGCTTCGATGTCATACCCGTCAAGGTGAATGAGCCTCGCGCTCGCGATGTCTTCAGGACGGACCTCCGAAGGTGTAAGCCGCAGACAATCGGGGCGCTGCCACAACACGGTGCGCTCTCCCGTGCGCTCATCGATGATGATATACGCGGTCTGGTTCGGGCAGTCCTCGCGAACGATTAAGCCGCTCGTATCCACGCCAATGCTCGCCAGACTTTCACGTTGAATCTTCCCGCGCACGTCATCACCGATCGTGCCGATGTATTTCGCGCGCAGGCCTAGTTTGGCGCACGCAACCACAGCGGTGGCTACCTGGCCACCGGGACTCAGCAATTCTCTGTCGAACCGAACCTTACCGGCGTATGGCGGGAACTCTTGGACCAGGAGAAGGGTGTCAGTGGCGTTGAGACCGATTCCCAACACATCGAAAGTGAGACTCACAGCTGGGATCTTCGCCTGCCTGTGATGAGGCCGTGTTTCTCAACGAGACGAAGACTCGAGAATGAGAAACGCCAACTCAAGGTGGGGCGGAGAAAGGCCGACTCGTCCGCCAGCCTACTTCTTGATGGAATCGGGAACCTCGTAGAGGTAAATCATGTGGGTCGCCCCGTGGCGTCCTTGGCTCTCGGCCGTGTCAACGGGTTTCCACCCCGGTATCGGGTAATCGTAGGACACCACGCGTGTATTCGGCCGCAAGTAGCGCTCCAGATTTGGCCTTAGCGTGTCGTTTGCCGTCGTAGCAAGGTACAAAGTCACCACGTTGGCGGCACTCAGATCCGTCTGCATGAAATCGCCGTGTACAACCTTGATTTCGCTTTCGAGACCCGCCTTCTTCACTTTTTCGGCGGCGGTCCTGGCGAGGTCATTTGAGATCTCGATTCCCACACCTTTGACCTTGTATCGTTGGGCCGCGGCAATCAATATCCGTCCGTCGCCGCAGCCCAGATCGTAGAGCGTCTCCCCGGGCTTGAGACTCGCCATCTCCAGCATCTTGTCCACCGCGTGCTCGGGTGAACCCGTGCGAGGAGCTAGATTTTTCTTAAAATCGGACAGACGGGCCTGTTGGCCGTAACTCGCGAACGTTAGGCCCAGCAATAACGTCGAGATTGGAATGCCGAAACGAAGCACCCGGAATCTCATAGCAACTCTCCCCTGATTTCCTTAGCTTACCTCGAAGCTTCTCTATCGAAGTAGCGCGACCATCTCAATCCGAGCCTCCCGTGGCCGCTCTCGCCAGTGCTCGGTCTCGTTTCGACCGCACGATGCGGTTTAACATCTCGGTCGTCGAGAACCACAAATCGCGCGGTCTGGAGATAGTATATTCCGTGCCTTTGAAAGCCTTTATGGCGTGGCTAATCGAATCCTTCCACGGGACTGCTTGAGGATTCAAGTTGTAATTCATATAGAACACGGGACACTCAATATCTCCGATGCGGCGCAGATCATCCTGGGGTACATCGGCATCCAGCATTGCCTTGGGTCCGGCGAAAATGACAGCGTCTGGATGAGTCGCATTGCCGACTTCTTTTTCGATCAGGTTTGCCAAAAAATCCGTCTCGCTGTGCTTTTGCTCCAGGCGCACGACATTCACCGTGCCGAGCTTCATCGTCTCGAGGGCTTTCCCTAAAGAAGGGAAGTCGATCTCTTCCGCGGAATCCTGCCTGTAGACGATGCGGCCCTCCTCAATGTTGAACGCCACCAAAGAAATGTGGCTCACGTGAGGGTCACGTTCTATGGCTTTGAGAATGGTCACGAGGGCGTCTGTATCACTTCTACGAAGCGCCGCAGACACAAGGTTTTGCGGAGCAAAGTTGACCAACAGCTTCACATTTAGCCCCTGTTCGACAACTCCGCCCGATCTGGCCGTGCTGTCGTTCACGAAGGGTTCTGCGAGAGACTGCGCGATCTCGTTCGGACCTAGAAATAACGGTATAGGTTTGTCCTTTGGCGCCAGTGCCGCTTCTACGTCCCAACTCGAAGAGCATAGCCGCTCCGTGCGGTCGCGCATTAGCCAATCCACGTGATACTTGCCCTCCCCAACATCGATGCCGCCCCCGAGAAGCGCATCTCCTTTAACATCTCCATCAAGGGGCGGTACCTGGAAGTGCTGCACGAAGTAAGCGCCGTGAGCTTTATCGCCTTGGGAGTACACCCGGAAGAGGATCGTCAGCACTTCGCCCGACCCCACAAGCTCGCCCATCGGGATGGCCACGTCGTAGCCACTGTGGAAACGCAGATCGAAGCCCAAATCAGCTTTTCGTGGCGTGACGGTGCAGGGGAGATCTTTCCGGTCCGAATCCGTCTCGAGGATTGCCATGTCGGATGGCATGAGCGTGACGTGTTCCCCGGGCTGCACTTTCAGAAGGAATTGTGCTTGGGAAGCGTTCGCTGAAATGAAAAGGACGAACGAGCACAGGGCACATACAGGCGTGCCGCTCAGACTCCAAACCCGTCGCCACACACGGCCGGCAGGCGAACACGATCCAAGAAACCGCGGTCCCATATTCCCCAAGTGTGACTACCTTATGTTATTTCTCGACCACTACCCGCTGGTTCAATATTATGCCTCAAATTCGATCAGCCGAACACGTACTTTTCACCAGATGCGCTACGTTTGAGTACTAAAAGCCTGGATGCTACCGTTTTTGCACCGTCGAAGACATCAGGTAACCGCCACTTTCGGTTACTCGCCGGTAGCTGCGCGGCATTCGCCGATTGTCAGGTGAATCGTCCGCCCCGTGCCCTTACCATCAGAATCGAGGTTGACGCAAATGAAAAAAACACAGCCTGACGCCCGGCAGATGGATTGGGAGAGCCTCGCGTTACCCCTCGTGTTGATGCTGACCGGGCTCATCGTGATAATTGGGAACTGGCTTGGCGTTCTATCCCTGGACCGCATCCAGGATCTGTGGCCAGGAGCAGTGATCGTAATTGGATTAGCGGAATTGATGCCGCTGCCTGGAAACCAAAGCCAGGCCGCAGACCCGTTCGACCGATACAGGAAAGAGAACCATCGTGCAAGATGATTTGGGCGAAAAGATTCGTCAGCGGATTGTGGACGGGGTCCATAGCGACCTGGTCGATGATGCTTCCGGCTGGGGCAAACGCAGGCGCAATCGGGCGCTAGGTTCCAGGTTATTTTTCGCGATATTCCTGATCACCGCCGGGACTCTTCTCTTTCTTGGAAACATCGGCATTCTGCCGGTCCGCGATATCTGGGATTATTGGCCTCTCGTGTTCGTCGGAATCGGGATCGGCAAATTGCTCAACTGCAGAACGCCGGGCGGAAGAGCCATCTCTATTCTGCTGATTGTCTTCGGAAGTCTGTTCTTACTGGTAAGCCTCGGCATTTTTCGGATCAATGCTAACGATGACAGCTGGCCGATTTCTTTACTTTTAATTGCGTTTGGCCTTGCAGCGCTCATAAAAGTGCTCGATACTAATGCGCCGAGCAAGCCGGCTTTGGGGTTCCCGACCGGTTCCGTTCGCAGCTCTTCCGATAATCTGTTGAGGGACGTGGCAATCTTTGCGGAGGTTAAGCGCAGAATCGACACGCCAAATTTCCAGGGCGGGGCAGCCAATGCTGTATTCGGCAGTGTAGTGCTGAATTTGAGGCGAGCGCAAATCTCTCCCGTTGATAAGGTTGCAAGCCTCGAGGCCAACGCTGCCTTTGGCTCAGTGAAGATAAGAGTTCCGGAGAACTGGAGAATCGATATACAAGGCGCAGCGGTGCTTGGGACCTACGCAGATAAGACCATTCCGCCGACCATGCCGGATTCTGAAACTCCAACCCTCATCATCACCGGATATGCCGTTTTCGGGTCTGTAGAAATAGAGAACTGATCCGGCGAGATTGCACCCCCGGCAATGCATCCTATTTTCAACAGCAGAAGTAGCCTTCTGTTGTATCTGGGCGCCTGGATCCCATTGGGGCTGATGCTCGGCTACATGCTGGCTGTATCAGGGCGATTACGGGGGCTGGAGAGTGCATCCATAACAATTCCGGTTGCGGTAGTGCTCGCTTTCGCATGCCTTTCACCCTGGTATTCCTGCCGTTCCTTGCCGCTGCGTTCGACCTCGGTCGAGAAGCTGATTACCCAGCATGTTGTGTCGGCAATGTGCGTGAGCGCGTTGATTTTGGTGATTGCGCAAATGCTCGTTGCTGGGCTGAGGCATGTTTTTCCGCGATTGGAAGAGCAATTCCGGCCGGCAAGGCCGGTGCTTGCAACCATGGTGGCTCTCGTGTATGCGCTTTCGATCGCTCTGCACTATGTCCTGCTAGCGGTTGAATCTTCCCGGCGCGCAGAGCTTCTCTCGCGCGAAGCCGAGCTCAAGGCGCTGAAGGCTCAAGTGAATCCGCATTTCCTGTTCAACAGCCTGAACTCCATCAGCGCTCTTACAACGGTGGATGCTGCACGGGCGCGCGAGATGTGCATCCGTCTTTCGGAGTTCCTGCGCAGCTCCCTGCGTCTTGGGGAGCGTGTCAGTATCCCTTTCGGCGAAGAGTTGGCCTTGACCAGAACCTATCTGGAAGTGGAGCAGGTTCGCTTCGGAGACCGGCTGCGCGTCTCGCAAGATTTCGACGCGGAATGTGCCGATTGTGAGGTGCCGCCGCTTCTGGTGCAGCCTTTGGTTGAAAACGCCGTCAAGCATGGAATCGCGACGCTGGTGGAGGGCGGGGAAGTGTCTATGACGGGCCGCCGCTCCCGTGACGGCGTGCGATTGGTCATCGAGAATCCCTTCGATCCCGACGCACCTGAAACTCGCAAGAGCGGTTTCGGCTTGATCAGCGTGCGCAATCGCCTTCATGCCCGATTTGGCAATGCAGCGCGGTTGGACATTCAGGTGGATCACAACCATTACCGTGTAGTTTTATCGCTGCCTTGCGAAGCCCCAAAGGCGATACAGCAATGAAGATTCGTGCCGTGCTTGTCGATGATGAAGATCTAGCTCTCCAGATGCTGCGCGAGTATCTGCGCCATGAAGAAGATATCGAAATAGTGGCAGAATGTGCGAACGGATTCGACGCCGTCAAGGCCGTCTCGGAGTGCAAGCCGGATCTTTTGTTTCTCGACGTGCAGATGCCCAAACTCGATGGATTCGAGGTCTTGGAATTGATCGGCACGGAAGTCGCGGTTGTCTTCGTTACCGCGTACGATCAATACGCGATGAAGGCCTTTGATGCCGCGGCCGTTGACTACCTGTTGAAGCCCTTCGATCTGGAACGCTTCCGTACTGCTTTGCAGAGAGTGCGGCGGCGCTTGCGCGAGAACGAACTCCGGCCTCCTGCGAGCGAGCTAAAGACTGCGGCTCAACCGCCTGGACAACACGCTCGGCGAATTGTGGTCAAAGACGGTACGCGCGTCCATATCATCCCCATCGGCCAGCTCGATTATGCCGAGGCACAGGACGATTACGTCGCTCTGCACAGCGCCGGAAAGAGCTATCTGAAACAGCAGACCATCTCGAGCCTCGAAGCATCGCTCGATCCTGCTCGATTCGTCCGTGTACACCGCTCGTTCCTGGTGAACCTCGATCGCGTGGCCAAGATCGAACCGTACACCAAAGACACCCGTTTGGCCATTCTTTCAGAAGGCTCGCAGATTCCGGTCAGCCGCGCCGGCTACGCCCGCCTCAAGGAATTGATGGAGAGAGCGTAATGACAGGCGAAATAAACGTTGCTTTCACTGGTCATCTCGACGAAGATCTAGGGCTATGGAGTTCACCTCGCGCATCTCGAGACGGGCTGCCGTCCAAACGTGCCTGTTTTGGATTGCGGGAGTAGGAAGGCTGCTGGCCATCGACCGGGGCGAACCAGCGCCGCACTTCTCAGCAAGAACGATGGACGGCGAGAGGTACACCAGCGAATCGTTGAAGGGCAAAGTGGTGCTGATTGAGTTCTGGGCCACTTGGTGCCAGTACTGCAAAAAGGATGAGCCCGCGATTGAGAATCTGACCAAGGGAATTCGGGAAGGACGGATTGGTAGTCCTGGCGGTCGACATGGGCGAGCCCCGACGGAGAGTGAAGAAGTACCTCGAAGCGTCGCCCCGTTCCTGCAAGATTGTGCTGGCGGAAGACACCACTTTGGCCGCTATCTGTGAAGCGAGGACATATCCCTTATACGTGCTGATCGACCGCGACGGAAATGTTGCCGGAACCCAACATGGCGCTGCCGGGGAAGGCGCGTTGCGGCGTTTGGTAAGCAGAGCGGGGCTCGACTCGCAAAGCTAGCCAGCCGCGCGAATCTTGTTTTACGCTGCTTTCGCCATCTGACGGTACTCTTCTTCCGATTTGGCCGGAAGCAGGACCCAAAGCGTATAGATCCCTAGCGCCGTGCCAAAAGGCATGTCCAAAAGGCTAAAGCATCCGAAGATAATTGCCAGCATGCGCGCCCACGGTTGACGCTCGAGCAGTCCCCAAGCAATAGCAATCCCGATACCGGCGCTTATTAGCAACAGGACACCGATGCCTTGCAGCAAAGGATGCAAGAATCCAGGAACATCGGGTGGCAAGATGCCCATGTCGTGACCGAAAGCCACAATCATGAACAGGCCGGGAAGCAGGCGAAAGGCGGAAAGCGCAAGCCACAAGATGGCTAACAACCGCATGTGCCCGGCGATCCGGCTCTTTTGCGGCATCAGCGGAACGGATGACATAGATTTGCCGCAGTTAGGACAGAAATTCTGACCAGGGCCCAACTGCGCTCCGCACCGATCACAAAACATCGTTCGAGCCTCCTTCATTCGCTCTGCAATAGAGACGACGCCAGACGTCCATTTGTTCGCCGATTCAGCCGCGTTTAATTCCGGTAAGGAAGAGAAATATCCGGGAAACAGCGCCGAAAGTGCTGGGTGAGGTACATCGCCAGTTCTCCCGCGGAAAAGCTGCGGCCTTCTCCAAGGATCCCGACGATTGTTCCGTCCAAGTCCTTTGCGACGAGAATATCGAACCACTCCGGAGCGAAGTTTAAATCCTCGTCCTGGTTACCTGTTATGGTTCCGCTGATCATCGGGCCCCAGGAGAAAAATTCGAAGCGCGCCTTTACGGTTGTTGAAGGGTGGACGGATCTGGCCATATGTATTTCCGGACCCGGAGTCCACTTGACCAGATGGTCGGGCGCCAAGCCATGCTCGGAGACACAAGCATTAATGGAATCGGTCTGCTGCTTGCACCCTTCAACCAGTTCGTCCCAGAATTCGGTGGCTTCGCGTAACAACTGGGTGGTCGCCGGACTGGCTGCGCTCATACTGTGTTCCCTCTACGTACGATTGAGTGTAGCGCGTTTGAGGAGATTAATGAAGGATCTTTCATTCCGTCATCTGCCGCCGGATGTGGTGATGATCTTGGGGTCGGACGAGGGCGGTGGAGTTGTGTCTGTTACATCCTTGACCAGGCCCTCCGGATGACGCTCCGGTTGCGACCCGTACCGATGCGCAAAAGACTTGGTCAGCTCCGCCCCGAGAAAAAAGATCTGAGCGGAATAGTAGACCCACATAATCAGGAGAACGATGGAAGCTGCAGCTCCATAGGTGGAGGCGTAACTGGCTCTCCCGAGATAGAGACCTAGAATCAGCTTCCCAATCGTGAATAGCAGCGAGGTGGCCGCGCCGCCAAATACTACGTCCCGCCATTCGATTCTGGTGTCCGGCATGATTTTATAGATGGCGGCGAATAAAGCGCTAATGACGACAAATGAGACCACCGAGTTCACTACATGGAGCACTGCTTGCTCGCCGGGGAAAAACGAAGCCGAAAATGCGCCTAGAGCAGAGACCCATGTGCTCACCACAAGAGAGACGATCAGCAGGAATCCAATCGAGAGCACAATCGCGAAAGAGAAAAGCCGCTGCTTGATGAAGCTCGTGATCATGCGGAATCCGCTCGCACTGGGAGTTTTCACGTCCCAGATCGTGTTGAGCGCGTCTCGAAGCTCAATCAGCACTCCGGAAGCCCCAAACAAGAGCGTGATCAGGCCGGCCACCGTAGCGATGATTCCGTGAGTGGTATTCCGCGACCCTTCGAAAAAAGCCCTGGTCGCGTTTGCTCCGGCCCGGCCGACTACCCTTTGAACCTCCTGAAGAATGTCTTGCTCAGCCGCCGTATGCCCGAATACCAGACCGACAATAGAAATTACGACGAGCAGCAGAGGTGCGAGCGACAAAAGAGTATAGAACGCGAGAGAGGCTCCCAGGCGCGGAGCATTATGGTCGCTCCAGCCATCCAGGCTCTCGGACACCAGCGACTTGATGTCGCACCATCGGAACGAAGCCAAGGGCTTGCGGTAACGCCGGGCGCCACCAGCGGCTGTCGCGACCTCCGTACCGCCAGGTTCCAGTATGTTCTTGTGAATATTCTCGTCAGGGACCAACATAGGCGTTTCCAGTGTGTCGTTCCTCGCCCTATTCCATTTTCCTCAACCGTCGATTTGAAATGTCCTGAGACGCGCCGGGCACCTGTTATGCTTCCCAGAGGAGGCGAGCATGCGGCTGATAACGGATTTCATATTTTTGATCTTGTTTTTCGTTCTGCTTATCGGGTGGCTGATTGCGTGGGCGGCTTATCACGTGGCAGGAGGGATGATTCACCTTCTTCTTGTCATTGCGGTGATCGCATTGATTCTGCATTTCGTCCGGGGCCGGCGGTCAGTTTAGCTGGTGTGATTCGAGCTGGTGTGATCCAGAACGATCCGCCACAATCCGTTATGTAACTGCAGCACCAGGCTGAACACTCCACCAATCGCTCCGCCCGAAGTGTCGGTCCGCTCAATGTGCCACTCGCCTGTGGCGATCGCAATATGCTCATCGAGCTGGCGGACAGCAAGATTTTCAAAGCTCAGTTTCCCCATCGATTCGGCGGACGGATAGGCTTTTTTGTATCGCGCTAAGAGCTCCGACCTGCCATGGAGCATTTGCTTCCCCACGAAGGTGCAGTCTTCCGCATACGTGGTCACAAACGTATCCACGTCGCCCCGGTTCCAGGCCTCCACCTGTGTTGTGAGCACATTCCGGATCGCTGTTTCCGGTTCGGCAGCGTTTGCGAGGGTTGCAGCAAGGGTCAGGGTGGCAAGAGATAGAAGGCGGAAGCTCATCGCTGTATGCTAGCGCGAAATGAATCCTCCGAGTAGCTGGTCGATTTGGGCCGGCGAGCAACGATCTCGGCTACTGACCGCTGATGCGCGGGATCCTTTGGCTTCCCTTCATACTGGTGCAAAATCTCCCAGCCGCCGAAATAAGCTTCCAGCTCGCCCGGTCGCAAGCGTTTATAATTCGGCTGCTCACCAGGCTCACTGGTGTGGACAATGGCCAGCAATACGCCACCGGGCACAATGCCACCTTTCGCAGGTTCGAAAAGATCCCGCTGGAGGTAGTAGCAGATGGCGATGAGATCCCAGGCGCACTCCTCAATTTGGTAGCCGCCGTTCTGAAGATCCGATACCTGCGCGTCCACCTCTACTCCTGCCTCTGAAGCCCGGTCCTGGAGCATCTCAATAGCTGCCGGCGACCCGTCGACAGCCGTAACGCGCCAACCGTTTCTCGCGAGCCAGACTGCATTGCGCCCGGTTCCACACGCCAAGTCGAGGGCCTTCCCAGGTTGCATTTGTTGCGCCGTTCGGACCAGAAGCGGAGTCGGCGCTGCTTCGATATCCTCGCTCGGCCGCTGTCTTGATCGGTACCGCTCGTCCCAGCCCCGAATGTCCACAAAAATTATCCGTCTGTTTGTAGTGCGGTGCTGCTGTATTTATCTCTACCGCCTCAACCAATTTCTGAATCCCCGGCGCAATCGGAATCAAGATATCACCGTGACGCTTCGCCGCTTCCTCGACTGTAGCCAGGCTGCGCTGTTTCCAATCAGCCGTCGCAACGCTCGAAGCTGTGGGACGTGGATCAAGATACAACAAAGCGTCGCTCCCTATTTTGCACAAGCTGACAACAGTGTCGGCAGTCGAAATGTTTTCAGTCAGGATCGAGTTCCGCTCCAGAGTCGGACGCACCGCCGACACGTTTACTATCCATCCCAAAAGTTCTTCCTTCAGTGCTTCGCTGTTGCGCTGTTCTTTGGGCGTGGCCAGATATTGATCCACCGCATTTCGAAATTCGCGCGCGGCGTCGCTCTCCGGAGCGATTGAATCCACCAGTCGATTGAGCGGAGTGCTGGTCGTATACTTCTCCGCACCTCGGGAATAGCCTTTTACCGGTTCGAGTAAAGAAGCAAACACGTCGAGCGGCTGATAGGGCATTGCGCCAGCAAGGCGCTGACGCATCAGCTCTAAATTGGAACGCTGGGTCAATCCGAGCCATTCCAGCCAGCGGTTCGTAATTTCCAGACGCCGGTACATGGAACTGACATCGGTTACGGATTCAGGCGACCAGAACCGCTCAGCGATTGCGGCCAATCGCGGCCAGATCTTCGCGTCCAGGTTCTCGGCTGTCGCCAGTTCCTCCCACATCGCCGCTTCACCGCCCAAAACTTTCTTTTTCTCCTCAGGCGTTAGCTCGGCGGGAACTTCGCGCCCTTGCTGTTCGAGACGCTTCTCCCGGTCCGGCGGGAGTTTCATCGGGTCCACGGCATAATGCTCCGATGCCGGTTGCATCAGATCAAGGTAATAGCCGGCTGAGAGAATGCCTTGATATCCCTCACGCGCAGCCTGCCAGAGTGATTCCTGCCCGCGCCAGGATTGAATAATCACACTCTTCGGCAGATCGGGATGCAAGACTTCATCCCATCCCTCCATGTGCTTGCCATGTTTCATCACAATCTTTAACAGACGCTGGTTGAAATAGGCCTGTAGCGCTTTGGCATCCGCGAGACGATGCTTTTTCATGAAGGCTTGAATACGCGGATTGTCGTTCCACTCCTTAGGCGCGACTTCATCCCCTCCGATGTGAAAGTATTCATCTGGAAACAGCCTCGCCATCTCTCCCACGAAGCCGTCGAGAAAACGGTATGTGGATTCCTTCGTCGGATCCATCAAGTGGGAAAGAATGCCGTATCCGTTCCCAATCTCGTAAGGTCCCGCGCCGGTTCCAAGCTTTGGATAACCGGGGAGCCAGCTTGTGGCGTGTCCTGGCATGTCAAACTCCGGCACAATCCGCACGCCGCGCTCTCGTGCGTATGCGATCACCTCACGAACTTCCGCCTGCGTGTAGTACAACCCGCCTGACCCGTATTGCTGCAGCCGCGGATACTTTTTGCTTTCGATCCGAAAGCCTTGATCGTCGGAAAGGTGCCAATGCAAAACGTTCAGCTTGACTGCTTCGAGACCGTCAATGGTTCGCTCCACATTGGAAGCCGGAATAAAGTGCCGCGAAACGTCGAGGGAAAGGCCCCGCCATTCAAAGCGCGGCTCGTCTCGAATGACGACATCGGGAACCGAGAAACCGGGAGAAGCTGATGTAGCCCCTGGCGGATTCGTATTCTGTTGAACGAGCTGCAGAAACGTCTCAAGCCCGCGCAGAACGCCGAGCGGCGCATCGGCCGAGAGCCTGATGCTCTGGCCCGAAACTTCAAGCGAATACCGCTCGTCATCGCCCAATCGCTGCGGAGCACGATGATCGCGGTCTTCGACAACAATGCTGAGCGTGGCGCTCTCGTTTTCGCGCAACACATGAGGCAAGGTGGGAATGCCGGTCTCGCGCGCTAATCGGGCAAACGTCCGCTGAACGGCATCTTTCACCCGGGGATCATTTGCGCCTGCGCCTGACGTGGATATGGCGAAGCTGGAGTTGATCGCCACCTCTCCCGGTTGCACTGAAACGCTCGCAGGCCAAGGCATCAGCGGCGGCGCGCCGGCGTCAGGCTGCGCTTGCGCGAAAAGAAGTGGGGCCAGGAAAGCGGCGAAAGCGATCCGCTTCAACTCGTCTATCTTCCAGGGAACGGGCTCTTGCCCTGCGCGGCAGCAATACCGCCGACTACGGCCGCTCCGGCCGCGCAAATACCGGCAGTCCAGAGAAATACTTTGTGGTCGGACAAAGGTCCCTTTTCAGGAGCAGGCGCTGCGCCGGTCTGTGCGGGCGCTTGGCCGGGAGCTGCACCAGTCTGGGCAGGCGGCGTTGACCCGGTGTTTTGAAAAAATACCTTAGTTCCAGCGGCCACACGCGTCAGCATCGCGCCCCCATCGGTCACCCTGACCGCGCCTCCGACCGCCGCTACCTCAATCTTCCTGCCCGCCATCCGAATGACCGCTTGAGCAGCAGGATTGTCCGCTTCAATTTCAAGTTGGCTTGCCTTGACCTTATACGTATCGAAACTCGCGACCCGAACAGCACCTTCCCGCAGCACAAGATGATCGCTGTATACCGTTCCAGCCGATCGTGTTGCCAGACGCACGTCAGTGCCGTTCTGGAGGTGCACATCGCTCGGCGAAGCTGTCGTGCGAAGCTCCGTCCCATCGAGCACGTTCGTGTTGCCGGTCATCGTCGAATTGTCGACCGAAAAACTGGCGACAGCAGTCGCAATCCCAATCGTAGAGTTCGCTGAGAAAGCGGGAATAGCAGATACGGCCGTTGCAACAACCAAAGTGAAAAAGGTGTTCCGCATCATACCGTCTTGACCTCCTGTTCGAAGCAGACTTTGGGGCTTATTGCCTAGTAGAACACAAAGCGCTAATCAAAGTTACCCACCCGCGTACTATACCTCACTTGGAGCCCAACTAAAAGAAAATGCTCATTCAACCGAATGAGCATTTCCCTTCCTGTTATCAGGACTCTGGCGCACCAGAGTTACGTTTGATGGGAGAACCAGCTTCGACGGTATCGCAACCGCCAAAACCTGTTTGTGATTGGAGTGTAGGGCCAGAGGGGGGTGAAGTCAAGGGCATTTTTCCACCATCCGCAGAGCGGCTGTAAGTTGCGGTATTCGAACCATTTACAACCGAAGATGTTTTTCCCCAACATGTGCAAAAGCTGCGTTTTTGCTGTGGAAAACGGGCTTTCTGTCCAGCTAAATAACCGCTTATCTTTCGGTTACAAGAAGTTGCTAACCTAATCGCCTCTCAGGTGCAAAGTCGTCATCGCTTCATCTGTTTCTAGCGTGCCATAGCGCCGGCGATAAATTCTCATAGCTGCATAAATCAGACCAGCCAAAAGGCAAAGCGCGGACAGGATGATGCTTAGATACATGATGTTGAGCAGCAACTGATAAAGGGGCTTGATAGGGCTGGGGGGCGGAACGTCATTCCAGACAATTTTGGCTTCGTACTGGATGCGGCTCAAAAGAGTATCGGCCTGCTCGTCCGCGCCGGGTCCGAACACGACCGGAACCAGGACTCCCGAGCGCTTTACATGAGCGCCGGGAACAAGCTTGAAACGGGCGGCATGCATTCGAGCCATCTCCGGGGTGGCGTAGTAAAAAATTGCCAAACGAACTGGGGGCAAGCTGTCGCGGACCTTGTACTCGGCGACTTGCGCCTCAGCGCCCTGATCGAACCCCGGCTTGGCTCCGGCGAGCTCGGGAGCAAACGCCTGTAAAGAAACCGGCCCAAGCACGTATCTTGCTGAATCTGCGACCAAGCCTTGCCTTGGTAGGTAGGTCAAAATCGCCGGAAGCGAGCTGTTCCGCTTGTCTGGTAACGCGGTAAATACAGCATCTACATCGGCTTTGTTCGGAACCGCGCCTCGGAATTCAATCACATAGTTGTAATCCGCTATTACGGTGCGGTCGACGTCTTCTGTACAAAACGAAGCCAAACCACAGACTCGCCCTTTTGCGGAACGAAGCCATTCCCAGGCCGCCAGAGCGCCCGTGGGGTCCTTCATTTGATAGGTCGTAACGCTTAGCTTGCCCCGCCTGCTGGCTTCGGAATGTACAAACCCATACTCCCGCCATAACGCTTGGTCATCTCCGAACAGTGATACAGCTAACAGAGCAGCCCCGACTATCAGGCTGCAGCACCGTGACATTTCTTGTACTTCTTTCCGCTTCCACAGGGGCAAAGCTCATTGCGACCCACCTTCGCGGCCTTGTTAAGCGTCTTCGGCTGGGTGCCATTCCCATCCGCGCTGGTGAACTGGAGCTCGGCCATCTCCCGGTCTTTTTTCCTCTGGATATTTCGTGTAAGGTCCAGGACGGACTGCTGCGCTTCCCGTTGCTGCGCCTCCAGCTGTGCCGCGGAAACCTCTGGCTGGCTTTCTTCTTCAAATTCTTCGGATTCGTCTTCAGCGTCCGGATAGGGCAAAGGCACCGGCGCCATTCCGCTCTCGATGCGCATGAAGTAGAGAAACTTGATAGTCTCGTCTTCGATCCGATCCATCATGTCCTGGAACATGGTGAAGGATTCTTTTTTGTACTCGATTAAAGGATCCTTCTGGCCATATCCGCGAAGGCCGATGCCTTCCTTCAGGTGGTCCATCGACAACAGGTGGTCTTTCCATTGGTTGTCGACGACATTGAGCATAATGATGCGCTCGGCCTGACGCATATTGTCGGGGCCAATCATCCGCTCCTTCTCGTCGTAACGTTCCAGCAGAAGATCGGTCACCTTCTGTTCAATATCGCGGCCGCTCAATCCAGTTAGTTCGCCCGGATCGAGTTTTGCACCGAACTGATTCAGAACGGCCGTCTGCAGCCCGACCAGGTCGTATTGGTCGTAGCGGGATCCCTCGCCGCAGAACTGGTCGATAAAGCTGCCGATGATGCCACGAACGATATCGAGAATGCGTTCCTTTTGGTTCTCGCCTTCAAGCAACTGGCGACGCATCGAGTAGACAGCCTGCCGCTGCTTGTTCATCACGTCGTCGTATTCAAGGACGTGTTTACGAGAAGCGAAATGCTGGGCTTCAACAGCCTTCTGCGCGGCAGCGATGCGCTTGGTGATCAGGCGCGATTCAATCGGCACATCTTCTTCCATGCCGAGGCGCAGCATGAGATTCTGCATGCGCTCGCCGCCAAAGATGCGGAGTAGATCGTCCTGCAGCGACAGATAGAAACGAGAACTTCCGGGATCGCCTTGCCGGCCCGCGCGGCCCCGCAATTGGTTATCAATGCGGCGGGATTCGTGCCGTTCCGTGCCGAGAATATGCAAGCCGCCGAGCGAAACCACCTCATCGTGCTCGGCTTGAATCTCGCCCTTGATCTGTTCTTTTATCTCCGCGAGCTCACCCGGTGCAAGCAGCTCAGCCGACAGGCCGTGCTTCTTCAAACGCTCCTCGAGCAGGACATCGGGATTGCCGCCCAACAGAATGTCGGTACCGCGACCGGCCATGTTGGTGGAAACCGTGACCGCGCCTTTGCGGCCAGCTTGCGCAACGATGTGCGCTTCGCGTTCGTGGTTCTTGGCGTTGAGCACCTCATGCCTCACGCCCATCCGCTTTAAAACGCCCGATAACCTCTCTGACTTTTCGACCGAGATGGTGCCCACCAGAACGGGCTGTCCTTTCTCGTGCAGAGTCTTGATTTCTTTCGCTGCGTTCCGGAATTTTTCGTCTTCGGTCCGATACACGACGTCCGCATTTTCAAGGCGGATCATCGGCATATTCGTCGGGACGACAGTGACGTCGAGGTTGTAGATCTTGCTGAACTCAGCCGCTTCCGTATCGGCGGTACCCGTCATTCCAGCCAGCTTCTTGTACATGCGGAAGAAGTTCTGGAAAGTGACAGTCGCGAGAGTCTGGGTCTCACGCTCGATTTTTACGTTTTCCTTGGCTTCAACGGCCTGGTGCAGGCCATCGCTCCAGCGACGGCCCGGCATGAGGCGGCCCGTGAATTCATCGACGATGATCACCTGACCCTCTTGCACGACGTAATCGCGGTCGCGCTGGTAGAGAATATGCGCGCGCAACGCCTGTTGCACGTGATGGTTCATCTCGATATTGGCGGGATCGTAGAGATTGCCGGTATTGAGCAGCTTCTCCACTTTCAACACGCCGTCTTCGGTGAGTGCAACGGTCCGGTGTTTCTCATCGACCGTGAAATCGCCGGTCGTATAAGATTGCCCCGGCTCCTTGCCTTCGATCACTTCGCCGCGTTCGAGATAGGGAATGATGCGGTTGACGCGGTAGTACTTGTCGGTAGATTCTTCACTCGGTCCCGCGATGATCAGCGGGGTACGGGCTTCGTCGATCAAGATGGAATCGACTTCGTCCACGATCGCGAAATTAAATTCGCGCTGAACATAATCCTCCAGGCGGAACTTCATGTTGTCGCGCAGGTAATCGAAGCCGAACTCGTTGTTGGTGCCGTAGGTAATGTCGGAGTTGTAGGCTTGACGGCGTTCCTGATCATCGAGATCGTGAACAATATTTCCGACGGTCAGTCCGAGAGAGCGGTGAATGCGCCCCATCCATTCCGAGTCGCGCCGCGCCAGGTAATCGTTGACGGTGACGATGTGAACGCCCTTGCCCCCGATCGCGTTCAGATAACTCGGCAACGTGGCGACCAGCGTCTTTCCTTCACCGGTCTTCATTTCGGCGATCCGCCCGCGATGCAAGACCACGCCCCCGATGAGCTGCACATCGAAGTGGCGCATATTCAGCACGCGGCGGCCGGCCTCCCGGCACACTGCGAATGCCTCAATCAGAATGTCATCGAGAGCCGCGCCATTCGCTACGCGCTGTTTGAAATCTTGGGTCTTTGAGGCTAATTCCGCATCCGACAGTTTCTTCAGCTCCGGCTCGAGATCGTTGATAGCGGCCACGATCGGGCGTATTTTTTTGATCTCGCGATCGTGTTTGGTGCCAAAAACCTTGGCAAGCGTACCGTCGAGCATAGATAGGACTGCACTTTCAGTTTAACTGGAAGAAGAGAATTCCGGGTGTTAACTGTTAAGCTATAGCTCTTTGTCGTGCTGCTCTTTCGCTTTGTTGATGAGATCCTCGTAAAACGCTTGAAAACGTTCGGGGTACATCTCGCGAGTTTTGCTCCAAGCTTCCTCGAAAGCCGGCTGCTCGACCCAATGCCTAAATATCTTTAACCAGCCTTGGGTGTGCGGATGCTCCACTTCGTGCTTGCTCTCCAGATTCAGGTTTGAATACAGCGTCTGCATGAATGCTATGAGCGCATCAGCCCGGTACAATGCATTTCTATCCCATCGATTAATGCCTGCAGCCTGCGATTTCCAGCCACTGAATATCTGCGGGTCCAGAAAGTCGAGCCGATCTTCGGCGGCCAATGCGAGCGTGAGATCGGTAAAACGCTCCGCATGCTTCGCCGACCATTTCTCGACACGCTCGCTTGCGGATACCACAAGCTCTGCACTCTTTAAAGAACTGCTCGCGATTACTTGCCAGTGAGCGCACGCTGCCCACGGCTGTTTCTACGATATGCTGTCCGAGTTTGCGGTAGGCCTCGAACTGGCTTTCGGTGAACCATTGATCAGCCGTGGTTTCATGCGGAAATTCGGCGTGGGCGGTTTGATATCCAAGCACGTCCGCGGGTTCGTCCCCGGTGAGAGAAGATTTCAGATACAAAAGATACCCGAGATCTTTTGGAGCTTCCGGGCCATCCGGCTCCTCTATCTGAGGATCTCCAGGTTTCGGGAGATCCTTTGGGTATTCGATGGTTCCGACTACGCAGTGAGCGCTGCTATTAGCGCCATTGCGTTGATACGGTCGAGCGCGATTTTATTTCAACACCGAAATCCGTGCGGCAATTCCGGATAGCTGTCGTCAGCGAAGCGAAAGTGAGATCCGCATCCTGCTCAGCATCGCAAACAATGATGTACCGGCATCTCCGGCGGACCAACTCATAAAGGCCCATGTTGTCGAAGTGACCGCCGTCGGAAAGATTAATGTATCCGGCGCGCATCCGTCAGGCCGAAGAGTTCTTTTGAAATGCTGGCCAATTGAATCGCGGCGAGGAGTGCTTATAAGTGGAGTTTCGTCGCGGATTGCCGACCCACCAGCCAAGCCGCACGTCGAAAACCGTCATCAGAAATGCGACCGGAGTCGAGGTGTGATAACCCTGGTTTGGACTCGCAGCGGCGCCCGAAACCGTGATAGCGGTGCCGAGGTGCACGCCTTTGGGGTAGCAGAAGACGTCCGTGGATCGATATGCATAAGCCGATATATCCGATTCCAGGCGCTCATCTGGTTCGAGGACTCGCCCACGCGCATTGCTTGATTCCCTTCTTCCAGGTTGTATCCGCAATAGAGGGGAGTGAAGATGAAGGGCACGCTCTTGCGTTCCTGCCATGCGAGTTTCTCTCCGGCGCTTAAATTGATACTCGCGTTGAGGATCGGATAAGGCCCATAGTAATTGCCTCTATTGCGCGCGTTGAACTTTTTCAAATGCTGATCGTCCCGTTTATCGAATCCGGTAAACGGATCTGGCTTGCGCTCATCGCTCCACCTCACAGCTCCGAGATAACAGCGGACGAGACGGTTCTTATAGAACTCGTGAAGCGAGAAGACATTGATATCCAATCTGAGACTCAGCAAGAGCGCAACACCCAGGAGGATAAGCGCAAGATTGCCTCCGCCCGAGATGAAGTGCCGGTGGTCGTTGTTTCCTATCAGGTAGTTCGCGGCGCAAAAGAGTAAAGAGAAATAATTGTCTTCCATTTGCGCGTACCAGCTCTTTGGCGGTTGCGCGGTGTTATTGATATTGATGGTGAGTCTTGAAGGCGCGGTTGTAACCTGCACGGAGTGCTGATCGCCGGACGGTCCGTAACTAGGGTTAAAGAGTCCCCAGGTGAGGAGCGAATGAATTCCGAACGCGATCGCCAGGACGAAACCGACCATAAAGACAAATGGCGCGATGCGCGTTATCCACTCCGCTGCCGGATTACCGCCTCCTGCCTCTGTGCCTGGCGCTCCTGGTTTACCGCTGGTTTCGAGCTCTTGCCGAACAGTACACCACTTAGAGTTGTCGCGATCCAGCCAACGCTCAGGCCACTCCCCATCCAGGGATGCAGGTTGATTAATTGAATAATCCAAAGCGGGCCATAAATGGATCCGCCAAACACGATCATCCATCCGGCCGAGTAGATGATAGTCCAGGCACGCAGTCGGCCGAACCACTCACGCGTACTTGTATCGAGCTCCAGGCCGAGCATACCGATCAGGACGACCATACCGATGGAAATCACAGCGATCAACGCTGGCGGCCCAAAAGCGAACAGACACCAGGGCGCTTGCTGGCTGTGCCAGCTTTCCAATCCGGTGGCCAGTCCCCAAAGCATGAGCGCAACCAAAAAGGCTGGAAGAATGGATGCGAGGAGGAGCAGCACGACCCAGCCAATCCTGGTCCAAACGGGCTGGAATATGCTCTCGAGAAACGCCCGGTACTTCATGACTGCGCCAGATGGCTGGAAAGATGACCACGTCTCGTTGAAGGTGGTCTTCGGGTGCTCCTCCAGAAAACACACCCACGGCTTAAAAGAAAGAATGATAGAGGCAAAGGTCAGCGCAAAGAAAACTAACGGGCATCGGATACCACCCCAGAATGACGCCCCTGTGAAGAATCCAGGAGAGTACTGCAACCAGCGCGCCAGAAACGCTGTCGCCAGAACGAGCGGCATGACCACACCCAACTGGATTATTTTCTGATCGAACGATTCTTTGCGTATGAAATTCCGGCAGACCACGCCGCCCGCGATTACTAAGAGAAGGACTGTGACTATTGCATCGAATACATCGAAAACACCCCCTACCAAAGGCAAGGGGCCATACCTTGCAGCAAACAGCAGCCCCAGGAGTCTGGGGACGATCAGTATTGTGCCGATTGCAGCAATGAGCAACAGCAAATTGAGTACGAAGTTTCTAGTCCATGTCGCGGCCATGGTCCACACATCGGCGCTGTAGAACGCCAGCCGAGGCGTTAGATAGTTACTGTACTGGCGCAGGAATTCGATCGGTTCCTGATCCTTGCTTTCGGGATGAGCAGCGCACGCGGGAGATAACGCGTCCTCGAGTTTTTGCACCTGGTCCTCAGTGCCCTGCCCCCTCAATCGCGAGATAAACCACGCGCCGATATAGCCGCCTCCGGAAACAGTCGAAAAATAGTCCACTTCTCTGAGGAGATGCTTGGCCGCAAGCCCCTGCAAGACGCCTAAATTGAAGGTCGCGCTGCGGATTCCCCCGCCGGAGAAGGCGAGGCCTAATAATTCGGCGTGTTGGGCGCGGTGAATCGAGTCGCCATCGTTGGGGACATTTTTCAGAACCTTTCGCTTGGCTCGTGCGGCGCGTATCTCTTCGAGCTCATCATTCAATACTTTCGAGAACGGTACAGCAGGATGCGCGTCAGACATGCGTCACGTGTTGTCTACGACGAGAGAGAAACAAAGAGTCTTTTTGGAATTATCGATAGTTGCCTGCTGTGCAAAATTCTGGTTTTGTGGAAGAGTGCGCTCGTACAAAGAGCGCTGGTCCGCTTCGGCTGGCGCTGCCCAACCCGTCTTGGACAATTCCAGATCCATTCCGGGGAATAGCGCGGTCAGGCGTGGAAAGCTGTGAATCGCGTAAACGCGCGGAGGCGGCTGTGCGGGAGGGCCAAGCCTTTCAGAGAACAGGTGCAAATTGACGGTTTCGTCCGCCTCATTTATAAAATTCCCAACGTCTGTCCAGGTAGTTCCTAACAGGCGCGGGCAACGGTGATCGCTGAATTCATACGTGAGCACGTGCACAAGCGGCATACCATTGGATGCAATCTGCTTCTTGGCCTGTCCATGGAAGAAATCTTGCGCTTTTCCGGGCACAATTCGTAAGGTGCTCGCCTGCAGGGGAAACGGCAAATAGATGGAACAAAACAGAGCATTATTGGCGCGATTGATCACCCGGAATCTCTCTAGGACGGGGCTTGCCTCTTTGGGGAAACGGGTCACGGAAGTCGGGGACTCCACGCCGCCAAGGATGTACGCCTCCCCATGGCTCAACGGGTATTCTATGGCTTGTGCGCCAACCGTAGTGGGCAGGAACAGCGCCCTCGGAGTATGCTCGTCGCCAACGACCGGGGCTAGCACCTCTATGCATTTTTCGTGATAGACAATCGCAAACAGCCCATGAATAACTACGTTCAGCTGTCCTGCTCCCATACTTAACTCCTCTAGTACTGATTGGTATGCAGCACGTTTGCGAAAGTATAGTCGCATCCGATGCCCATGGCGAAGCATCCCAGCATGGCCCGATGAAACTCGCGGATCGGTTGATTATCGAGATCCTTCAAAGAAATGGCGCGGCGCATGAAGCAGGGCGGTTGTTTGTCGCGGTTTGGTTCGCCCGGCCAGACACATGTGCCCGTATCGGACGCATCCACCACTTGGTCCTCCTTATAGATAAGTTCCGACGCCAGATCCGCGGCAGTCGGCACGACAATAGCGCTCACAAGCGCCGTGCTGGTGTGATACTCCGTAGCGGGAGGAAGCGGCACCCCTATCACGGTGCCGATGTATGGAATCTCGACGAGCGGCGGCAACAATGGAAATCGCGAGCGTGAGCGCTGTACAACAGCCGTGAACGCTGAAACATCAAAGATTTTAATGGAATCCACCCGGACACGAGTGCTGGTGTTGTGTGTGGCAACGCGAGAGATATCGGCTGGATTCCCCGCCTGAGTTCCGCCCCAGTAGTTTGGCGGAGCCGTTTCGCCGGCGTTCAGGGTCACGCTGATCTCCGCCGAGACAGCCCCGTTTAGGCTGCGAGGGGTCACATCCAGAGACAATTCGCGCCCAATCTGAACTTTCGAGGACTGATAGGCGGAGAGTGCGCCAAGAATTAATTGGGCTTGGTTCGGCGACAGGTTCTCCAGTATTCGCGCTCCGGGGACAATCGATCCCGCGCCTCCGCCGCCGCTCGAAGCGGATTCGGAAGCGGAACCCTTCTGCGAACCGGTCGAGCCGCCAGAACCGCTCGAATTTCCGCCACTTCCTTGTCCGGCGCCCAAGATAGACTTCGCAAGGTCGGAAACCTGGGGCAACGTGCTCGCGTCGAGAAAACTCTGCGAAATCGCATCCACCTTGCTCTCCTGCCCGGATATCGTACGAACTGTAACTAGTCCGTTATTCATGAACGTTGGCTTGTTTTTGAACCAGATCTTTGTCTTGTGCTCTTTATTGAATTCGTCTACCTCGACCTCCAGCTCGGCCCCCAGGTATCGCTGAAACGTCCTAACATCACGATTAAACGCGTCGATCAGTGGTCTTAATGCGGAATTCAGCACATCCGCGCTTCGCCCTAGCTCATACGGCGCGAACTCGTGCGGATACTGCTGGCTCATCTTGTAATTGAAGAGGAAATCCGCCAGTGCGGCACGAAGCAGTCCGACGGGAGTTGGCTGCGCAGAATCCTTCGTATGTTCTCCGTCGATAACGCGGTCGACCGAGCCGTCATCCAGCCACTGAGCCGCTGTCGCGCGGAAGCAGTTCAATCTGATCCCGGCTGGATGCGCAGTGGAAGAATGACGCACAAGCGCGTCCAAGTCCTGGGTTTCGCAGGTTTGGATTCTAAGTGTATTCGCGTTCTTGTGCAGATCAAGCTTATCCTTGAGGTCGTTCTGCAGCTTCGTGTCATCACTCCCATAGGGAGCGCCTGTATCGCTACAGTTGGCCATTGCGGCGGGCACAGGGTTTTCGATCCTGCATGATGCTTGATAGGCTTCATTCACGGGATAACGAGCCGCAATGACCGTCAGCAGTAAATCTGTTAGGCGCGGCTGCAATGGATTGAACACTTCGGAATAACCAAGACAGTACCGGTCATTGGCGCAGAATTGGAACCGTTCGGGGGCGTTTGGGTGGGCACTCTCGGGGAGCCGCGCGCTCGACCGGTTTTGCAGAAACTCCTCCGCACCAAACGCCCCAGCGCCTGCGGGCAGGTTGCCAACGTACCGATCTACGAGATAGCTGTAGAAGTCAGACTGGAAGTAATTCTTTGGATCGCTCATCTGACGTTTCAGATATCGCCAGGCGTTCAAAACGCCGTCTTGCAAGACTTCGTTGTTGTGAGCGACCGTGCTTTGGACGATGTCGTTGAAATTGCCCACTGCTTTCCCATCCGTCGATGAATTTTGCAAAATCCAGGCGCTGATAATCATTTCCGGGCGCGGCAGATCCACAGCCGCGAGGATTCGCCGCCTTTCGGTAATCAGGGCATCATCACCGGGATTTGTATCTCCAAAAACCAGGAGATCCGCACCGAGCGGCGCGATGGAGGCGCTCTGCTTCGGGGTGGAAGCGCTCGGTCCGGAAGCGCCGCTGGATGTACTGCTGCCGGGTGTCCCGGAACCCGAGCCGGTCCCCGTTGGCGAGGATGACGCGCTTGCGGAAGATGACGCGGGCACAGTAACCACGCTGGTTGCATTGCCGACTGGCGCGGATACTGTGATAGTGCTGGAGCTCCCGGATGCCGTCTGCGAGCCGCTCGGCGAGGCTCCCGATGCTGCGCTTGGAGATGAGCTGCTACCAGCAGATGTTTGGGTTGCGCCCGAGCCTCCGGCTGGAGTGCTTGCACTTCCGGAAGATTGCGCCGAGTTAGCGGCATTAAGTGCTGTACTAACCTCGGGTGCATTCAAATAAAACAATTTGGTCGAGAACGGCTCAGGATGAAGCCCCCAAATCACATGCCGCAGGTCCGAAAGGAAGAGCGCCCAATCGTCACATCCGGGAGTGGCCGCCGAAGTGACCCGAACTTTATCGGATCCGACATCCTGAACGGAGAAGCTGGAAAAATTCAGGCTCGATATTTTGGCCGCGAGATCACCGAGGGAGCTGGCGTGCGGGACCGTGAATTCGACCTTGAACTGGCTGGTGGCAGGTGTTATTCCAAGTTCCTCGGGCGTCTTGCTGGTTAGTGTTTCTATGCTTTTCTTCAGGTCCGCGAGCAGCGCCTTATCTTTGGATGTCGTGGAGTACCGGGTCGAATAAACCGCGAGCGTCTCTTTCCCCTGTGCGACTAGCGTGAATGGCGCCGGGCTGCCGAGAAGGTTTACTACATCGCTAGCAGTCAAGCGCAATGTCTGCGCCGAAGGCACAAGGCCTGCGCAGGCGAAATGGCGGTATTTCTTCACCTCCAGCGTCAACCGGACTCGAGATGTGAGCGCGGTTGAACCTGTGGGACTCGCTTCAATGACGACTTTTCCCTCTTCCGTGGGAATGGCCGTCAGCCTGCCGGTGGTGGTCGACTGCGTCGGCGCCGGACCGGGTTTCAGCCAAATGGTTACGCCGCCGCTCCGGGAACTTGCCTTAACGGCGAATGGCTCGTTGATTACGAGCGGATAGGGCGGGTCTCCGGGACATTGGGAGCCCGCGCAGACCAGTTGCAGCTTGACATCCGGCTCCGGTATTTTACTGAGGGGGAGAAGCCCTTTGAAGTACCTGCCCTTGGTATCGGTAGCTTTCGGCGCTTGGATTCCGCAGCATGGAACGACGATGTCGCTGGGTTTCGAAGCGCTCGGCCCTTCATCGCTTCCCTTCGCAAAGCAGATAACTGCTGCGCAAATCGAGAACCCCACTTTTGGTAAAGAGTAACGTTGCAACGCGCCCTCCCACACCTGTTAAATCAACATTGAACAGATGAGAGGTAGCTTATATGCAGCGCCACAGCCTGTCAATAAGAAAGTGAAGCTGCCTAGTAGGACGAGGAAAGTACTCTATTTCAGGAGCATTTGGACGTCCGGAGTGGGAACGTAGGTGACATTCTTGGACGCGGCGTAAAACAGGCGGAACGCAGGGGTAAAGCAATCAGAAGGCTATCTGTGGGTTGCATTCGGGCTGGTTCTTCTCATTTTCATCACGAAGGGCAGGAGGAAAAAGGCCACGCCGAAGCTACGGGCCCAGTGCTTAAGGCGAAGCTGCATTAGACGGGCGCTGGGCTCTGGACGAGAAGCAAGCGAAAACGGGACAGACGGTATCGGAACTCCAGCAGGCCGGAGATAAATTTGTGATTTCGAATCGTGCCGAGTTGCCATTTGCGGATCACGGTATTGGGACGGTGATCACCGATAACGTTCCGATCGGCGGCGCAACTTGGCTGGAACCTGGAGTACAGCCGAGCGACATTTGGCGTATCCTGACACCTGACGGAACGTGGATGAACAACGGGGTGCCGGTCGTACCCCCAGGCCCATGAAATTGCAAGACGTATTAGCGGCCTACTCCGATGAAAATCTGGAAGATGCTCAACGCCTGCGCAAATTGCGGTTCTGGGAAGCGATTTCGGGGTCCCCATTGAATAGGTGGAAGGTTGGGCAGATATTTTCGGACGTGCCGCTCCGATTGCTCATCGGTCTGGCTCCGTCTTACTCTCGCTCGGACATAGAACTCGCGGATCAATTAATTGAGGGTGTGCGGGGGCGAGACAATGTTCGGATCGACCTCTTCGATATGACAGATCTTGACGGTATGTCTGATTTAGAGCAATACATTCCCGGCATGAAGACCGCTTACCACACGCCTGTTGTCGGCGTTTGGGTGCGCGGCGAACTGCAGGAATACGCAGAGGGGGCTTCGGGCCGGAAGCTTGTGATGAATCTGCTTCAACCGTAGCGGGTTATCAAGGTCGATCGCGGCTGCCCGTGAGGCGGAGGCAATCTCGTTACCAACCACACCTTCGATCTAATGGATCGGCTGAATACAGTTTCGATGACCCGGGGCAGCACCACCCAGACACGTACCTTTAGCTACGACCCCACGACGCAAAGGTTGAGCAGCGTAAAGCGCCCCGAGAACGGGACAGTTTCCTAGACCTACAATCCGATAACACCGTAGCGGCGCGAACCGACAGCAAGGGTCAGAGGCAGCCTACAGTTATGACACTGTCGGAAACAACTCCAAACCTGGTGTCCATGCCCGACAATACTGACCTGGAATTCCATTAAGGGAGTTGACGAGCTGGTATTCCCGTGTATACTGAGCATACACACATGTCTGGAGCGCTCATCCTATCTCAAACCGATAAGCGTCCGATGTATCTCCAACTCATTGAGCAGATCAAACAGCGGATTGCTCTTGGTGACTGGGCAGAAGGTCAGCTCATTCCCTCCATTCGTCAGCTTGCCGTCGATGTTCAGGTAAGCGTCATCACCGTCAAGCGCGCCTATTATGAACTCGAACGCGAGGGTGTGATCGTCACCCAGCACGGTAAGGGCTCGCGAGTCTCTTCGACGCCGGGCCTCGGCGCGCGCCTGCGCGAACAGGAACTGAAACAACATTTGGACCAAGCTGCGCGCATTGCGGCGCAAATGGGCATCCCGCAGAAACAGCTTCAGAACCGGCTACGCGAGGCCGGCGACCGGATCGCGGAAGAGGAAAAAGAACTCATATGACACATGCCGTCCCGAAATTCACCCCAGATTTTGCCCTCGCCCCAGTTCTTCCAGCGCCAGATCTTGCAATAGAACTGCGCGGAGTGACGAAAAAGTACCGCTATTTCACGCTCGACAAGATTGACCTCAAACTGCCGCCCGGACAGATCATGGGGCTCATTGGAGCCAATGGCGCGGGCAAGTCGACCACGATTCGCATTTTGATGGGCCTGGTCCATCAGGACTCTGGCGAAGTGCACGTCCTCGGCCAGAACATGCCGGCCGAACAGGTGACCGCGAAACGGGACATCGGTTTCGCATCGGAGGACATGCGGTTATACGATTCCATGACGCTCGGCTGGCACATGAATTTCATCCGCTCGATTTATGCTAACTGGGACGGCGCTTACGCCCAACTGCTGCTGAAGCGCTTTGGGTTACGCGCGGATCAGAAGATCAAAGGCCTGTCGCACGGCGAGCGCGTCAAGTCCGCGCTGCTGCTGGTGCTGGCGCGTAAACCGAAGCTGCTCGTTCTGGACGAACCGACCACGGGTCTCGATCCGGTCGCGCGTCACGAGATTCTGCGCGAGTTAATGCGTGTCATGGCGGACGAAGGTCGCAGCATCCTGTTCTCGTCGCACAACACGCAGGATGTGGAACAGATCTCGGACCAAATCACGTTCATTGATCGCGGCCGAATTATCGACTCCATGGACAAAGAACTCTATCTCGACCGCTGGCGGCGGTTGCGGCTGGAGGTCCCCCGGGAAATCGAACTCCCCACAGTGCCGGGAATTATCAGCGTGCAGCGCGAAGGCAGCTTAGCGGTCGTAATATCCAATGCGTTTGTGCCGGATCTTGCCAGGGCCTATGAAAGCAGGGGCGCGCACGTTCAGCGCATTGAAAATATGACGCTCGAAGAGATCTTCGTCGCCAACGTAGAGCACAGTCGCGAGGAGGTGGAAGCATGAACGCCTTGATCGTTGCTCGTCTGATTCTCAAAGATTGGCAGCTCAATCGCCGGCTGATTTCGCTTGCTATTGCCATCGGTATCGGCGCGCTGGTGATCGTTCGTTACGGCGGCGAAACCGCCCGTTTATTCGGGGCGGTATGGTTCTTTGTTGCGCTGATTGTCCTCGGCAGTATGTTGCCGGGCACAGCCATCCTGAACGAGAGAAAGAAGCAGACGCTCGCGTTCATCATGAGCCTTCCGGTTTCTTCGCTCCAATACACGATTGCCAAGATTGTGTCCACCTGGGCGATGTTCGTGATTCCCTGGCTGACGCTGCTCGTCTCGGCTCTGGCCGTCATAGAAACAGGCCACACGATTCCCCATGGCGTGGTTCCCATGCTGCTGATTTTGGCCACGCTTCCCGTGGTCGGATTTTGCATCATCTCGTCGACGACCATGCTCGGCGAATCGGAGGGATGGCTGATAGCCGCCAGCGTGGTGTGCAACTCCTCTTATTGGTTCGCTTGGTATTTGCTGGCCCGCATCCCCTCGCTCACTGAGAATTGGAAGGGTTCGGTAGCCATTTGGAACCCCGCCGCGCGGGTAGTTTTGTCCTCCGAATTCGGGGTGATTGCAGCAATCCTGGCGCTCACATTGTTTTTTCAGTCGCGAAAGCGTGACTTTATTTAGCACCGGCCATTACTGGCAGCGTGGAAATTGGAAAGGAAGTCCCATGCGATACGTGTGTCTATTTGCATTCCTGGCAGCCTCGCTGCTGCGGGGACAGGATGGCGCGGCAATTTATCAGCAGCGTTGCGCCTCCTGCCACAACTCTCCGGCGCCCCGTGTTCCGTCGCTCAGCACCATCCGAGCGATGAGCGGTGAGGCCATTTATCAAGCTCTAACACGTGGTGTCATGAAGACACAGGCGGCGGGCCTTTCCACTGCGGAACTGATTGCCCTCATCCGCTACATTGCCCCAACAGGTGCAGCTCATCCCGTTGCAGCGAATGGGCCAACCCGCACGTGCAAAAGCCAACCGGCTTTCTCCATGGGCCCGACGACGCATGGATGGAACGGCTGGAGCACAACAATCACCAACTCACGCCTTCAGGATGCGGCCGCCGCGGGTGTCAGCGCTGCTGATCTCGGCAGCCTGAAGCTCAAATGGGCCTTCAATCTGGGTTCGGTGAGCGAGGCGCGTTCGCAGCCCGCGGTGATGGGAGATTATGTGTTCATCGGCGCCGGTACCGGCATCTTATACGCGCTCGATGCTGGTTCCGGTTGCACATTCTGGGAGTTTCGGGCGGCCTCCGCCATTCGTGGGGGCGCAGCTATCGGTGCGGCAGGCAGCACACCTGCCGTCTTCTTTGCTGATACAGCCGCAACTGTGTACGCCGTGAACGCGCAAACGGGCCAGTTGCTCTGGAAGGTTCGACCAGTGGATCATTTCGCCGCGATCGCTACCGCAACGCCCCGCTACTACAACGGTGTCGTGTACGAGGGATTCTCCTCTTTCGAAGAGGTGCTGGCGGGCGATCCCAAATACCAGTGCTGCACGTTCCGCGGCAGCTTGGTGGCTCTGGAGGCCGCCACAGGGGAGCGACTGTGGCAAACCTTCACCATTCCCGAAGCGGCCAAGCCCACCGGCACGAGTGCCGCGGGCGCGCAGCAAAACGGGCCCTCGGGAGCGGGCGTGTGGTCCACACCGACCATCGACGAGCGCTTGGGCGCGCTCTATGTCGCTACAGGTGATAACTACTCGGACCCGCCCACGAATACGAGCGATGCAGTGCTTGCAATGGAGTTGAAGACAGGTAAGTTACTCTGGTCAGTTCAACTTACTAAGAACGATGCGTTCAATAACGCTTGCGGGATGCCCGTACCCGGCAATTGCCCCGAGACGCATGGTGCCGATCATGATTTCGGCCAGCCACCCATCCTGCTCAACCTCGGCGCGGGCAAGCGTGTGCTCGTCATTGCGCAAAAGTCCGGTATAGCCCACGCCCTCGACCCTGACGCGCAAGGCTCCGATGGCCAGAGAAAGATACTCTGGCAGACGCGCGTGGGAAACGGAGGGCCGTTTGGAGGTAGTCAGTGGGGCTCGGCTTCGGATAACAGCAAAGTGTATGTCGCGGTCTCCGATCTGGGGCTGGGCGTGGTCGCGGATCCGAAATCGCCCAACGGCTTTCGGCTGGTACTCGATTCGAAGAGAGGAGGCGGACTCTACGCGCTTGATCCAGCAACCGGCAAAATCGTTTGGAGCGCGCCGGCAACACCTTGCGCAGCCGAACGAAAGAATTGTTCGCCCGCCCAATCGGCGGCCGTCACCGTGATTCCCGGCATCGTGTTCTCGGGCTCGGTCGACGGTCACCTGCGCGCGTATTCAACCGAGACCGGTAAAGTTCTGTGGGACACCGACACTGCTCGAGAATTTTCCACTGTCAACGGTAAGGCCGCGCATGGAGGCTCACTGGACGTCGCCGGCCCGGCTGTCGTGAATGGCACGATTTTCGTGAACTCCGGCTATGGCCAATGGGGCGGCATGCCCGGAAACGTGCTTCTGGCGTTCGCAAGGTCCCGATAGCTTCCAGATGGACGGCCATCCGGAAATCGGATCTCACCCGCGGAAAGTGCCAATATCGGACAAAGCAAAAACCGGCATAATGAGGGGAAGCGGCGCGAGAAACGCGAGTTGGTTCGAAGCGATGCTGGGCACAGGATCATTTTTCGATGATGGAGTGGAAAGATCTTGGGGAGAACCCCAATTCCAAGCTCGGCACGGCGGTGATTGCCTGCGTTTCGATCCTGCTGGTTTCTTCATTCAGGCCCAGCGTGGGCTGGGTTCTACTCTGTCTCGTTATTCTCGATGCACCTTGCATAGCGCTTCTCGCACGCTACGGGAAAAGAACCGTGCAACGATCATGGCTGGCCTTCGAAGCGCACCTCGAGAGCGGCGACATCGTTTACATCCGAGGGCGCGGTTCCACCTATCGGCTGGGCATTACGTATTCATATTCAATGAACGGCAGCACATATGGGGGCTACTATCAGCAAACGTTCGAGGCTGAAGAGGAAGCCCAGCATCTCCTCGCCAACCTCAAGCAGTTCGGCCTTCGCATTCGCGTTCATCCTCGGCGTCCCGACCGCTCCGTATTCGATCCGCGTGGTCATTTCTAGCATGCTGCTGTAGTGATGCCATTGCCTTACCAATGTGCCTGCCGAATCGTGAAGTATTCGCGCAACGCTTCATCCAGCGGACGATCCGTGCGCAATAGGAAGTATCCAATACCCGCGGCCTGAGCTTTCGATCTCAATTCTGCGACGTGAGCGTCGATCTTTTGACGGTATTCCGTGCGCGCATACTCAGGCGAGGCTTCGATCGCTTCATCGGTTTCCATGTCGAGGAGCAGCACCGGTTCGCCAAGCTTCGGCTCAAGCTCTCGTGGATCGAGCACGTGAAAAAGAATCAGCTCATTTCCTCGGAATCGAAGCGGCTGGACTGTCTCGACGATAGTCGCGGGATTCTCGAAAAAATCCGAGATCAGAATCGTCATTCCACGGCGTTTTAGAAACTGCTGCAGCTCGAAAAACGGCCGCCGGAAATCCGTTCTCTTTCCGAGCTGTGCCTTGTCAATGCCGTGCAGCAATCGCATGAGCTGCCCCTGCCTGGCAGATGGCCGAACAAAATTTGCCACGTCATCGTGAAAGACAATCAGGCCCGCACTGTCCCTTTGCAGGTGCGCAAGATAGACCAGCGCCGAAGCCAGAAACTTGGAATATTCAAACTTCCGCACCGTGCCCGAGCCGAACCCCATGCTGGCGCTCGCATCCAGCAGCACCATCACTGCCGTATTCGTCTCGCCGCGATAGCGCTTCAGATACGCTTTTTCGGTTCTGGCGAAAACGTTCCAATCCACATGCCGCAAGTCGTCGCCGGGCGTGTAAGCCCGGTATTCCGCGAATTCCTGACTGAAACCGAAATCAGGAGAGCGATGCAAGCCGGCAATGAATCCATCCACAACTGTCTTCGCGACCAGATCCAATCCCGAAATCTCGGCAAGGACAGCAGGATCGAGGAAACGATGGACAGCTTCAACCGGCAATTCGCGTTATCCCCGCGGCGCGGGTTTCCATTCGAGCAATCGCCGCAAAATATCGTCGCATGTAAGCCGGTCCGATTCGGCATGAAAATTGAGCAAAACGCGGTGCCGCATGATGGGAATCACCAGCGCGCGAATGTCATCGTAGGAGACGTGGAATCGCCCATGCATCAGCGCCCGCGCCTTCCCGCCGAGCACTAGAAATTGCGCGGCTCGAACGCTCGCTCCAAAATTCACGTATTTCTTAACGAAGTCCGCCCCATCTCCGTTTGGTCCGGGTCGGGACGCGCGCACCAGATCGATCGCGTAACGCGCTACCGATTCGGCCACCGGCGTCATCCGAACGAGCTGCTGAAAACTTAAAATCTCTTCTCCGTTCGTCACCACGTCAGCTTCCGGCAGGAGCGTGGTGGTGGTCAAGTCCACGACCTTCAACTCGTCTCCTGCGGACAAGTAGTCGAGCACGGTGTTGAATAGAAACCGGTCGAGCTGAGCTTCAGGCAAGGGATAGGTTCCCTCGAGCTCGATCGGATTTTGCGTTGCGAGCACGAAGAAGGGCGGCTCAATCCGATATTGATGCCCGCGCACAGTGCACGAAAGTTCCTGCATCGCTTCGAGCAGCGCCGATTGCGTCTTCGGCGGTGTGCGGTTGATCTCGTCCGCCAGCAGTATGTTGGAAAAGATCGGTCCGGGCACAAAGGTCCAGTTGCGGCGTCCCGTGGCTCTATCCTCGTCGATGATGTCGGTGCCCGTTATGTCAGAAGGCATCAGATCCGGCGTGAACTGAATTCGATTAAATCTCAGCCCGAGCGTTCGGGCCATGGTGCGCACAAGCAGCGTTTTGGCAGTGCCGGGAAGGCCCGTCAGAAGGCAATGACCGCCAACGAACAAAGAAATGAGAACGTTCTCGATAACGTCCTCCTGGCCCACGATGACCTTGCCGACTTCACGTTTGATCGCCGCTTGTACTTCTTGGAAACGCCGGATCCGGTTCTTGACCTCACCTGAATCGGTAAGAGTGGGGCTGGTGATGGTGGACATGATTATTGGCTCAGCTGAAGGAGAAGTTGTTGCGCTGGCTTAAAGCCCGGCGCGGCTTCGAGCGCGATCAGGACCTGGTCTCTCGCTTCATCCAGCCGGTGGGCGGCCCGAAGCGCTTTGGCTAATTCATAGTGAGAGGCAACCGCATCAGAGGGATGCAAAGCGAGCACCGCCTGGTCCTCGCGGATGGCGCCGTTTGTGTTGCCCGCGTCGAGCATCAGACTTCCGAGCCTTCGATGAATTTCCTCGTCTTCCGGATAGATGTAATTCAGCTTTTTCAGAGTAACCTCCGCTTGGGCGGGCTTGCCTGACTCCTGCTCCAGGCGCGCCAGTTTCTTCAGCGTGCTTACGTTCGTTCCGCCTATATCCCGATATCGCTCCAGCTCTCGGATCGCCGCAGATTTGTCGTTTTTCCCGATGTATGCTTCGACGATCAGCTCGTAGTCGCTTTCGCTACCGACATAATCCGGATAGTAGTCGCGGATCGCTAAGCCTTGCCGGATGGCATCATCTTGCTTGCCGTTCTGGAGATCCGTAAACGCCGTTCGCAGCCCTTGCTTCCACTCATCGAAGTGTTGCACTGTATTGGCGGTTTTCTGGTCCAGCCAAACGGAAAAATCCTTGTCGAATGCCGATGGCGTCTCATGCAGATTGTCCTGAATTGCTTCCGCAGTTGTCTTCCGCGCGCCATAAGAGTGAATCATGCCGAGCAGCGCATCATCACCCCATCTCTGCGCAATGTAATCGCAAATTCTCCCTGCTTCAAAGTAGGAAACGATCACCTGGTTCGGATATTCAGGACGCACGAAACCGCGGTCCAAGTTCAGAACGGGCAGCAACTTCTTCTTCTGCAGCGCTGCGACAATCTCCGGCGTCATGCGGTCGCCCCAATCCGCCGACGCAGCGCCCTCTTCATGCACTGCCAGCCCCTCGGTGAACCAGCGCGGAACCAGGTGATTCGTTGCCGTGAGCACATACACATGGCTCAGCTCGTGCCACATGGTGCTTGCCCAATTAAATTCACCGGGCGGCCTCGCCGAAGGACTATCCATCGCGACTACCATGCCGAAAGTGACCCCTAGAAGGCCGCCTTGTCCCGGCAATCCGAGCGTGCGCACAACGAAATCCTCGTGATTCGGATACACCTCGAGCCGCACTGGACCCGGTAATTTCATCTTGTATTTGCGTTCATACGTAGCGATCGCCCGCTGAAGCTCGGGCTCGATATAGGGACGCAATAAAGCCGCTTCGTTTTTATTCAGCAACAGCTCCGTCGTGCCGGACTTAAACATCTGGTAGTCTTTCAAAGTGTCGAGAAGCCTCAGCGAATTTACCGTCTCGGCATCGCGATAATGCGCTTGGTAACACCGCTCGAGTTGCTGCTTCGCCTCATTTTCATAACCGAGCCGCATCAGATTGACTCCGAGCTGCGATCGGGCTGCCCACAGGTTGCCGTTCAGGTCGAGCGCCTTACGGTAGTAAGTGATCGCCTCTTCGTAACGCCGATTGATGACGAAAAAATGCGCGCCCGTAGCATATGCCTCGCCATACACCGGATTGACCTTTAGGATCTGCTGCATCCACTCCGATTGAGGTTTGCCGTTCAGCCAATCGATGGACGCGAGAACTGCCATGCCGTCGAGCGCTTCGTTCGAGAGCGCCAGCGCCTTTTGAGCTTCTTCCTTGGCCAAGCTTGCGTCGTTATCTTCGAGTGCAAGATAACCCAGGAACTCGTGAGCTTCGGCGAGCTTCGGATCGTGATCGAGCGCCTGCTGCGCAAGATCGACCGCTCGTTTATCAAACTTTTGCGAGGCCACGCGCGCCAAACCCAAATACGCAGGCGCATAGTTCGGATCTGTCTCGAGAGCCTCTTCGAAAAGCTTTGCGGCATCACCCGGCTGATAATGCTCCAGGTAAAGCCGTCCCCACTCGGCCTTGACCATCGCTGATTTCGGTTGCGCCTTATACGCAATGCGGAAGCTCTCGTTTGCTTCGTCGTACCGCTCGAGGCCCAGATAACCTTCCGCCGCGATGAACGGATCCGCGTTCCGCGAGAGCCCGCTAAAACATGTTTCGGCCTCGGTCAGTTTTCCATGATGACGGAGCATTCGGCAGTCGTCCGGCGTGGCCGCTATCACCCGCAGTGCCGCAATAAACGCCACCACCCATCCGAGCCGCGACCGCCAGGGAGCGCTCTTAAGGAGTTTCACCGGTCGATCTCCGCTTGCGTTCGCGCCAGCTCCAGCAGCAGCGCCGTCAATTGCTGCTTGTATTCATCGGCCGGGATAGCAGCCTTCTGATATTTGAGCCGATCGATCTTCGCCTCTAAGTCTTCTTTCCTCGCAACGAGCTTCTGTTTTTCGGGAGCGACTGATTTCGCACTCTCGGCTAGTGGCCGCATGACCGGGAATGCCGAGGCCAGCATTCCTTCTCCGTTCTCAGGCTTGGGATCGCGAACCGCATTCGGCTTGCCGGAATCACTTATCTGCGCGTGCTCAGTGGCCAGCAATTTCTCGGATTCGAAGTAGGCCGCGGTCTTGCGCTGCGCGTAGAGAAAAGCTTCGAGTGCCGATACAGTGCCATTCTTATCCGCATCCGCCGCCGGATCGCGCAGCGAGTCCACCCAGTAGCGTGCGAATACCGTCGCGTTTTTTTCGTTGCCCGATTTGGTCGCCGTGATCACAATCCGATCCTTCTTCGCCAACACGGCAAGCGAAGCGCCACTGCAGCTGGTCATATTCACTACCAGCTGGCGGCGCGCGGGAATGTGGTTGAGCAGAGATGCCAGCTCCCCGCCCGTAATGTCCGGCCCGGGAATATTGAACTTGTAATCCGTTCCATCGAACGTGCCGTGACCAATCAGCAGCAGCGCAAACGCGTCCTCCGGCTTGACGTCCCCTGCCAAGCGCGAGAATGTCGCCTGAATGGATTGTCGCGTTGCGGACTTTCCCGTCAGCGTCACCACGTTTGCGTCCGGCCCGTTGGAGCGCAGTTCGTGATCCAGTTCCGTGGCCCATTTTGTGAATTGAGCCTCATACTCCGGTGTTCCTCCGAGTCCCGCGACGGTCACGTAATAGCTCGCTGCCGGAGTTGTAAGCGCCGCAAGCAGCAGCAGAACCGCCGCCCTCACACAATCCCCCATCTCCTGCGAAGCAGCCATTCAGTTGACCGTAGAAAAAGAATTGCAAGGAAAACAGCCGGCATGTCCCACAAATCTTTCATCTCTCTAGAAGTGATTCCGGCTTCTGAATATGAGATTTCCCGCGGAAGCCGATTCGCATCTTTGGGCGTGTAGTAAGCGCCGCCGGTTTCATCCGCCAGCTTTTTCAGCAGGTCCCGGTTCTGTTCGCGGTGAAAGTTCTCCGCCATCCCGTCTTCGCGTCGAAACGTCAGGACATCGCTTCCCAGCCGCTCGGTCCCACGCGCTGCCGTCACTTCAGCCACGTACGATCCCGTACGCGCCGCATTCCATTCGGCCGAATAGACGCCTTGCGTCAGAGGTTCCGGCCGCAAGCTTATTGTCTCGGACGAACCGTCCGGCTCGATGATCCTCGCCTGCACCTCTGCATCGCTGGCCGGGAGATACGCCTTATCCCGCACCTCGGCCCGTAATCGGATACGGCCATCATCTTCGAGCTGCGAGTTCGGTGTCGATGCCACTACGCGAGAGGGCGTTGGGCTGACGACCCACCGCAAAAGCTGCCGCCAGAATGTCTCCTGGCTCGTGTCGCCAACTGGTTGCTGCATGCGCCACCGCCAGCTTCCTCCGGTCGCAAACAGGGCTGTGCGTCCCCGCCCATAATTTTCGGTCACCAGTAACGGCAGCCGGTTGCCGCCCGCGTTCACGCGCGCCAGAACAACAGCGCCCGGTTTTGCGGTTCCCGGATCCTGGTAGTTCGCGAGATAGGGCAGAACCTCCCAATGTTGAATGCTCTTCTCCGGATCGTCCTCTATGCGGCAGACCAGGCTTTTTTTGCCCGCATCCGTCAGTTCTGCGGCTACAAAATTTCGCTGGAACGTGTTTTTTCTCTGCGGCAGATTCACTGGCAGCAGCTCGGCAAACGGTTGAATGTTGTATCCGCCGTCGGCCAGCGACCAGCGGCCGCCGAGAAACAGAAGCCCAGCGCCTCGCCGATCGACGAAGTCTTTGATCATCTGCTGCTGCGTCGCGGTAAAAAAGTCCGCCTCCACGCTGCCGATAACCAGACCTTGATACTCGAACAATTCTTCCGGTTTGCTCGGAAACCCTTCCGCCAGTTCATTTTGATTCGCAATGCCCTGCCGGTAAATTTTATTTTGCGTGGTCCTCAGCATCGAAACCACTTGCAACGCGGGGTCATCCTCGACTGCTCGCCGCAAAAATTTGTATTCCCATCGCGGCTCTCCTTCTACATAAAGAAGTCGCCGCTTGGCATCATCTACAGAAAGAACGCCCGTAAGCCGGTTATTCGCGGTGTTCTCTTCTCCGGGAAGCGGATCGATTCTGGCTTCGATGTTCTTCACTCCCGCTTTGCCCGCGTTGAACTCGATCGATTCAATCTGCTCCGGTCCGTCGCTGATCCTGATATCCCGGCTGGCGAGAACAGTTCCTCCGCCCGTCAGTACCAGCTTTGCCCGCTTCCCCGCGAACCCGTTCTGCCGGATCGTGATCTGCGCTTGTAAGCGCGAATCCGCCAGAGCCTTGGCAGGTACATCGAAGCCATCCAACTCAATATCATTTGAGAGTTGCTCTTTGCCGATGCCAATCGTATTGACCGGCAGTCTTCTCCGCCGCAGTTCGGAAAGCGTTTCGAGATCGATCCCTCCCGAATTATCGGCTCCATCGCTTACCAGGACAACTGCTCCCATCGGCAAGGTCGCCGCTTCATCCGCCAGTTGCCGCAAGCCTTTTCCAATGAGGGTGGCCGGTTCCCCTGCTGTTATTTGTCCCGTATTTTGAATTCGTTCGACTCCCGCGCCAAGCCGGTACAAGCGAACCTGAAACCGAGTTCCGAGGTTCTGGAGAAGTCCGCCATTAAGCAGCTTGATCGCCTGTTGCTCGCGCGATTCTCCAACATCCCGAAGTGACATGCTTCGGCTGTCATCAACCACAACCGCGACGATGTTCTGCTGAGGCTTGAGCGCCGTGACGCTGATCGCGGGCTCCCACAGCAACAAGAGCAGCAGCGCCAATAACGCCGATTGCAGCGCCCAAAGCGCCACCACTCTCAGGCCGCGCAGCGAAGGCTCCAGGCGGCTTCGTTTGCGCCAGATTACGGCTCCGATGAGTGCCGCCGCGCCGACGATACCTGCATAGAGCATCCATCTTGGCCAGGAGCCCAGCAGCACAAAACTTCCCTTCGAGAAAACGCTTGCCGGGTATCTAAACAGGAGCTCGAACATGCGGCGGATTACTGCTTCAACCGGTTTATTGCGTCGCCACGGATACGGGAAACAGGCGGTGATTGGATCTAGCGCTAGCTGGCGTCAGAATATCACGTTCTTCGCGACAGCCCTGACTCGACGGCTGGATCTGGTGGATCTTGAAATTGAGAAACTTCTCAGGTGGTCCCACGAATCTGTGAACCCAGGCAAGGCCAGTGATCGTCATCAGCTATATGGGAGCAGCCAAGTGTGGTTTGGCGTGCGTCACATTAGTCTTGAGCTGGGCCAGCACGGCACCTGCGGCGATTCGCTTCGAAGATTTCGCGTCCATTCAGGGCCTAAGCCTGGTTGGTGATGCCGCAGTGTCCGGCAAAACGTTGCGCCTGACACGCGCCAAAAACGATCAGTCAGGCGCTGCCTGGTTCAGCGACAAGCAGCCTGTGGCCTCCGGATTTGAGACCACATTCCAGTTCCAATTGACGCATCAAGGCGGGCTCGGGCACGGTGCCGACGGGTTCGCTTTCGTCCTACAAAATTCGGGTCCGGAAGCCCTTGGAGGGCGCGGTTCAGCCGGAGGCTTTGCCGTTGAAGACCCGGACTTCCATCATCACAGGGGAACGGCTATACCGTGGAGCATTGCTGTTTTCTTTGATACATATCGGAATAAGGATGAAGGAGATCCTTCGAACAACTACATCGCGTTCTGTACGTATGGCAAACCTGGGAAAATGCGCTGGCCAGCTCCGCGCCTGGCATTCACGCCGAATCTGTCCGTGCAGTTGAAAGACCAGAACGAGCACAGCGCGCGCATCCTGTTCCGGCCCCCTGTCCTTTCCGTTTTTCTGGACGACTCTCCAGCGCCCGTTCTGCAGTCTGTGGTTGACCTTTCGATCGTGCTTGATCAGCAGGGCAGCGCCTGGGTCGGATTTACCGCTTCGACCGGTGGCGGGTACGAGAATCATGACATCCTCAACTGGTCTTTCACGGGCACGGAAGTTTCCTCCAGCATCTCGGCGATCTCTTCTCATATCACGTTTCTGATCTCGGCATGTCTGCCGGATCGCAACCTGTGCACGCCCGAGAGCGCCGTGGTCGAGAAGAGCGAGGCGGGCTATCACATCATTCTGCCTGGCAATTTGGAATGGGGCGCAAGTGTTCCTAACCTGCCAGGGCGAACGGTCATGGTGACCAATGCACACGGGATCGTCTGTTGGGACATCAAGCGAGGCTCGGACGGGTGCAGCGGGCCTGTCGGCAGTGGCACTCCCGGAGGGCCAGGGTTCCTTGCCGCTGACGCGCCGGCCGGGGCGTTGATCATGAAAGCCGGCCAAGGGCATACCTGGTTTTCCATAAATGGGCTTACTGGCTCTGGTTTCAAGGACAATGAAGGATTTTACGAATTTGATTTGGAGATCAAATAGCCCCGTCGAATCATATATAAGCTTGGGCAGCTGACCGATGCAGGATCACGCTGTAAGCGAATAGGGCGCGGCAATTTACTGCGTCATCTCGATCAAAGCAGGCTTGAGCCGTGACGCAACCATTTGGTCTTGTCCTTCGGAAAGCGTTCCGTCGCAAAAGCGCAGGTTGAGAACATGAAGAAGAAACCGCCGCCGTCATGACCTTGAAAAGCCGCGGCGCGTCTGGCATCAAATGCACAAGGAGCTTTCTCTGACCGGTCAAGTGTTCGGTCATTACCGTGTTGTCGCCAAGCTTGGCGAAGGAGGCATGGGCGTTGTTTACCGCGCCCATGACGAAGTATTACACCGCGATGTCGCCTTGAAAGTCGTTAATAAGGACGTTCATCTTGATTCATCAGCCAGCCGGAATCTGCTCCATGAAGCGCGCGCCTCTTCGGCTCTCGCTCATCCCAACATCTGCACCATCCACGAAGTTGGGGAGTCGGAGGGCGAGCTCTACATTGTCATGGAGTTGGTCGAGGGCAAGTCTCTGCGTGCCCTGCGCGGCGATGCGGGATTGCCGCCGGAATCAGTCCTCCGCTATGGCGTCCAGATAGCCAGCGCGCTTGCCCGTGCGCATGACAAAGGTATCGTTCATCGTGATCTGAAGAGCGCGAATATTGTCATCACTTCCGAGGGCCTGGTCAAAGTTCTCGATTTCGGCTTAGCCAAACGTGTAGCAACCGAGACAGTCGAGGGCTCGACCCCAACCCTGGAGGCGACCGAGGACGCATCCACGATAAGCGGCACGTTGCGGTATATGGCGCCCGAAATTTTGCGCGGCGAGGGGGCCGACTACCGTAGTGATTTGTGGGCGCTGGGCGTTGTGCTTTATGAAGCGGCTTCCGGGCGTCTGCCATTTGAAGGACGCACTGGGTTTGAGGTTAGCTCGGCCATCCTGCGCGAGATACCTAAGCCGCTTGGCCCTCCGGTGCCCCCCGGCCTCTGGGCCATCATCCAGCGCTGCCTCACGAAGGACCCACTGCAGCGATATCAACGCGCAAGTGAAGTGCAGGCAGCTTTGGAAGCTGTTCAGTCTGCTGCAATCGCTTCTTCTGATTCCAGCGCCGAGCGAAGTGGCCCTCCAACCACCATCTTGCATAACGTCCGGCTGCTTCATATCAGAAAGGGAGATTTCCTTTTATTGGTGGGAACGACCAAGGGCGCATTCGTGCTGCGCTCAAGCCGTCAGCGCGCGCGTTGGGAAGTGGGTGGTCCGTATTTCCATGGCTATGCTGTCTACGCAATGGCCTATGACAATCGATTGGGCCAACACCGCGTGTGGGCATCCACCCAGAGTTACTGGGGTACCCTGCTGCGATCCAGCGACGATTTCGGAAAAAGCTGGACCAATCCGCGGGAGGCTACCATTCGATTCCCCGCCGATGCCGGTCTTTCCCTGAAGAATATCTGGCAGATATCGCTCGGCCGGCCGCAGGAACCCAACGTGCTCTATTGCGGCGTCGAGCCCGCGGCGCTTTTCGAAAGCCACGACGTAGGCGAAACATGGTCGTTGGTGCGTGGACTATTCGATCATCCGCACCGGCCCCGTTGGCAGCCCGGCAATGGCGGCTTGGCCTTGCACACGATTGTGCTCGACCCCGCCGACACACAGCGTATGTATGTGGCAATCTCAGCCGGTGGCGTTTACCGCACCGGTGACGGCGGGCATACCTGGACCGCGCAAAACCGGGGTATCCGCGCCATGTTCGTGCCCGGCAAATACCCAGAGTTCGGACAATGTGTGCACAAGATCGCCATGCACCCTGCTCATCCCGAACGTCTCTTCCTGCAAAATCATTGGGGCTTGTATCGCTCTGACGACTACGCCGAAAACTGGACTGACATCGCCAATGGCGTGCCGTCGGATTTTGGTTTTGCCATGGTCGTGCATCCTCGAAATCCGGACTGCGTCTATATCGTTCCAGTTGAGTCCGACCAGTTTCGCTGCGCCTGCGAGGGGCGATTGCGCGTTTACCGGACGCGTAATGCCGGGACAGCATGGGAACCGCTCATGCGCGGCCTGCCGCAAAAGGGAGCTTACGAGACCATCTTGCGTGATGCCATGACAACCGACTTATTGGATCCAGTCGGAATTTACTTCGGTACGCGCAGTGGGCAGCTCTTTGCGTCGCGCGACGAAGGAAAGACATGGCAAAGGATCCTGGAAGGCCTGCCCCCAGTAGTCTGCATCAGGCATGCAGTCATCGATGACGCTTCCGCCGGTTCAGGGTCCGCCATTCCATCTCCCGCGAAGTCTTCTACGACAAGCAAGTCGCATCGAAAGAGAAGCTAAAGGTGGCAGTAATTTTTCACGTTCCGGGTCCCTTGCGCGAATTTACCGACAGGCGCGGAGACGTTGAGATGGAATATTCGCCCGCTACCCTGGGAGACGCGTTGTCTGCGCTGTGGACACGCTATCCGGGTGTTCGAGACCGCATCGCGACAGAAGAAGGGCAAATTCGCGAGCATATTAATATTTTCATCGGCGACGAGGATATTCGATATACGGGCGGACTGGCAAGTCCCGTCCCGCCGGAATCTGAGATTTGGATCGTCCCAGCTATCAGCGGCGGCTGACGGAATTCTCGTAAGCACTATCGACGCGCAAGTACTCGCGTTTGTAGCTCCTGCAACTCTTTGCGATCGGGATCGTTGACGGGGCTGGAGGCCATCAGAATGGGTGCCGCCGCTTCCAACTGCTGGCGGCTTTCGGCGTCCTTGCCAAGTTGAAGATCGAGACGCGCCAGCACGATACGAGCGCGAGCCACCGAGATGTGCTTTTCTCCAACCTTGGGAATGCGGCTGGCCAGATACTCACGAATCGCTTTCTCAGCCTGCGCCGGCTCTCCTTCCGCTTCGAGCAGTAGACCTCGCTGGAGGCTGAGAGAAGAAAGCGCCTCTTCGCTGCCGGGCTGACCCCGTCGAGCTTCGGCTTGCTTAAGCAGCGATTCCGCTTCCGGATAACGGCCCTGCTTGCGGGCTAACGCCGAGAGATTAATCAATGACCGGATCACATCCGGGTGGTTGGGGCCGAGCGAGATCCGGCGGATCTCCAGAGCTTCTCGTAGCGACGCCTCAGCTTTCGAAAACTGCCCTTCGGCCTCCTGGACCAGCGAGAGCTTGCTTAACGCCAATGCTAACCGCGGGTGTGTGGGGCCGAGAGTGGCGCGGCGGATCGCAACGCACTCGCTCAGGTATTGCTCCGCTTTGGGCAGATCGCCGAGGTCGCGGTATACCGCGCCAAGATTACTGAGCACCGCAGTCTCCAGGTGCTCCTTCCGGGCCAGCAGGTTTCGTTCCGCCAAGGCGCTCTGAAACAACGCTTCGGCTTCCCGCAACCCGCCAGTCTCCTGCAAGGCGAGAGCCAGCGAGTTTTCGGTCTCCGCTACTTCTGTGCTGTGCTCACCTAAAATCCGCCGGCGAATCGCCAGTGAGCGGCGGGCCGCCTGCTCGCTAGTCGTGTAATCAAACTGGAGGCGCGCTAGGTCAGATATGTCTTTCAAGGTCTGCGCGACCTCGAGACTGTCCTTGCCATAAAAGCGCTCTTTGAGAGACAGGCTTCGGCGCAGCATTTCGCGGGATTGTTTAAAATCGCCGAGACTCTGATAGACCGTTCCGAAAGTCTCGAGCAGGTCGGCCTGGACCTGAGGCACTCTAGCGAGCTGGTCTATGTCTTTCACTCCTCGCGCCAGCATGTCCCGCGCGGTCATGTTTCGATATGCGATGCTGTCCGGATCCGTCGACTTGAAGAGCTGGACCAGGAATTGCGAAACGCGCGTGGCCCGGTCACGTTGGACTTGCGCCCGGTGTGCCATTACGCTCATAGCAACGCTGAAGCCGATCAGCGCCAGCAACAAGACTGCGGCGGCAGCTACGGCATACAAACGCCGCTTGACAAATTTGCCCGTTCGGTACGTCCAGCTGTCTGGCTGCGCTTTGACCGGAAGTCCTTCCAGATAGCGGCGCAGATCTTCAGAAAGCTCGGCTGCGCTGCCATAGCGCCGGGACACCTCGCGATGAGCAGCCTTTAAAACTATATTGTCCAGCTCGCCGCGAAGCGAGTGGACGCGCGTGCTCGGACGCGGGAGCTCCACGGGAGTGGATGGCGGTCTTTCACCCGTGAGCAGCTCGAAGAGCAGCAGACCCAGCGCATAGACATCCGTCTCGGTCGTTACAGGCTGCCCTAAGAGTTGTTCAGGGCTGGCGTATTCCGGCGTCATCAGAGGTTCGGTCGCGCGCGTCATCGCAGTCGAATCGGCATTTCCCGGATCCAGCAGCTTGGCGATGCCGAAGTCCAGCAGCTTGGGTGTTCCGTCCGCGGTGACCAGAATATTTGCCGGTTTCAGATCGCGGTGGACGATCAGGTTTTGATGAGCGCACTGTACGGCCGCGCAAACCGCCCGGATTAGCTCGATCTTCTGCCGCTGGGTGCTGGCATGATTACGGCACCACTCGTCAATGGGCTCCCCGGAAACATATTCCATCACCAGGTAAGGCTGACCTGCGGGTGTAGTTCCTCCGTCCAGCAATCTTGCGATATTCGGATGAATCAGATTGGCTAGTATCTGTCGCTCAGCGCGAAAGCGCGCCTCGGCATTTCCCAACAGGAGAGCCGGCCGAATAACCTTGATAGCGACCTGCTGGTCATAAGCGCGGTCCGCCCGTCGAGCGAGGTAGACAACACCCATGCCGCCACTCTTGAGCTCTTGCAGGATCTCATAGGGCCCCAGGCGCTCAGGTGTGGCAAGCACGTCTGCTACGGTTTCCGCTACCGCGTCATCAACCACAGATCTCGTGTTACCGGCAGTAGCGAGCAGACGTTCTACTTCTTCGTACAGCTGAGTATCGCCATCGCACACCCGAGTGAGATATGCGGCTCGCTGCTCAGGTTCTAACTCATCGGTGTCGTGGAAAATTTGTTCGATTTGCCGCCAGCGCTCGACGGTCACCTTGAGCCCCCGCCAAGTTCGTTTTCAAGCCACGCCTTCGCAACGCGAAGATCCCGATGAACGGTTGCCGCGGAAATCTCGAGCACTTGAGCGGCTTCATCGAGAGAGAGTCCTCCGAATGAGACAAGTTCGACAGTGCGCGCCTTGCGTGGATCGAATTTAGCCAGGCGTTCCAGCGCGCTGTCGAGTTCGATGATGGTGGCGTCGCCCCCCGCCTTCACGTCGTAGGCGTCGTCCAGCGGCACGCGAACAGCTCCGGCACCACGCTTTGAACGATTGCGTGCGCGGGCGTGTTCAACCAGAACGCGGCGCATGACGTTAGAGGCGATGGCTAGAAAATGCGCGCGATCACGCCACTCGAGCTCGGTGCCGGCAAGCCGCAGATAAGCTTCGTGAACTACTGCTGTGGGCGCGAGCGTGTGGCCCGCGCGTTCCAACCTGAGATGGCGCGCCGCGATACGCCGGAGTTGATCGTAGACAATGGCCCACAATTCCTCGCCTGCAGTTGCATCTCCTGTGCGATCGCGCCGTACAAGTTCGGCAACTGCCTGTAGCTGCATATAGGCGAAGTCTAACTCCGCCATTGTAATTGGGATCCCGAATGTGGACGGAGGCAGAATAATCCTGCCGAATGTATACGGAGGCAGAGTAATCCGTGCCTATCCTTCGGAGATTCCGAACCGAGGCACAGCCGGTCGGCCGACGGCTCGAACGCGAAGATCCCTCCCCGCATAACCCTCCATCCGCTCTATGAACCCGGGGCTCCCGTACGGCTTTCCCTGCTTGGTGCTCGCTCGCAAATCATTTTCCTTCTCAGCACTTGTCCCCTCATCTAGCAATCGCGACCACTCTTCCGCGCTGAAAGCTGCGGCCCAAAGATAGAGCCGCAAGTACTCGGGAACCGGGATTTCGCCCAGCCGCGGCGCCGCGCTTGACCATACGTACTCTGCTGGTGATCTCACGAGGCCGGCCCGAACGGGATTGCGCTCCACGTACAACAGAGCTGCGGATAAGTGTGCGTCGTCAAGTGGGCACGAGTAATAGCGACCCTGCCATAAGTGCCCGGCCGAGCACTTGTGCTGGCGATTCATGTAAGTTGCAAAGCGCGAGTGCGCCCGCCTGAACGACTGCGCGATGGCCGTCTCGCTCTGCGGGAGGACAATCCAGTGAACGTGGTTGGTCATTAGACACCAGCCGTGCAGTTCAAGCTCGTATGCTTTTGCCGCGCTTACCACGTACTCGAGATAGATTTCGCGGTCCTTCAGCGTGGCGAAGATGTCCTGGCGGTAATTGCCACGTTGGGTGACATGATACGGGATTCCGGGAACTGCAACTCGAGCGAAAGCTGGCATCATCAACAAGGTTGTTGCCTGCGTTGTTTCTCTCGGATTTTACTGCCTCCGTCCACTTTAGAGAGTACTTTAGAGAGACTTAGCGGCAGCCGCGATAAACTGTCAATTGGAAGAGCGCGTCTTATTCTCCATCGTGGGTTCGTCTCGTTATTTCTCCTGATTGGCTTCGCTTCGCACACCCGCTGGACTGAGCTGAATATCGGTCCTTTCTACGTCGACACAGATGGCGATACCCCCGCAGCTCGAGATGTCCTCACTCAACTCGAACAGCTTCGCTGGGTTTTGGGAGGCTTACTCGAATCCAAAGATCTGCCCAGCCTCTGGCCCATTCGGGTTCTGCTGACCACCGACGCCAAAACTCAATCAGGGTTCGTTTTGCAAAATGGACAATACCTGCTGGTTAGCTCGCCGGGAGAGCACGTTCCCCTCGACCAAGTTGCCGGAATCCTGCTCGATGCCAACACGGGCCGCCTCCCTCCGGAAGTAGAATCCGGTCTGCGCCAGCTTTTTGGAACTCTTCAGGCGCATGGCAGCCGCGTGACTTGGGGTGGCCCTCCTGCACATCCTGATCTCGATTGGGCGCGCATGCAGCTCTTCGCGACTAAATTCGAGTACACCTTAAGCTTCCACATCTTCTTGGCTGCTCTAAAGGGCGGCAGCGATCTTCGCGCAGCCGAGCAAAACGCCTTTGGCAAAGATTCGAAGATCCTGGAAGAGGAAGCTGCGGCAAATCTCGCCTCTCAAAATTGGCAGCCGGTGTCTGTCTCAGGACGGCCTCTCGATCCCAAGCGCGATTTCGGGGAGCATTCAATCGATGCTGCGGTTGCTGGCGTCTACCTCGCCGATGCAGGCTTCTCCTCCGATCCCAAATCAGCCGAAGCCGCCTATAAATCTGCTGTTGAGGCGGGAGGCTTAGCGGCAGCGCTCGGGTACGAAGGACTAGCACGAGTGGCAGAATCGGAGAAAGATAATCCAAAGCCGTTTCTGGACAGCGCCATTCGAGCAGGCAGCAAAAGCGCGCCGGTCTACGTTACTGCCGCCGAGGGCCTCGATGCCGCGCAAGCTCTTCCGCTTCTCAAGAAAGCAATCCAGCTCAATCCGCTTTGGGCCGAGCCTGTTTTTCGTGAAGCGCAACTGGCCTCCGGTCCAGCTGAAAAGATATCTCTGCTGAAACAGGCCACGCGCTTGGATCCGAGAGCACCGCAATACTGGATTGAACTGGCCCGGGTTCAAACCACAGAAGGTCAGGCATCCGCCGCCCAAGGAAGTTGGCTCCGGGCTGAAGATGCGGCGGCTACGCCCCAGGAACGGGATCGCATCCACCAGCTTCGGCTCGATTCTGAACAGGAGCGTCTCAACGCCGCCGACGAGGCACGCCGTAACGAACGGGAGGCAGTTCATCTTGCCGACGAACGCGCCCAGCGAGCGGAAGCAGACCGTGTCCGAGCCGCCGAAGAAAAAGCTAATCAAGGGCTCGATGCCGCAGCTGGCGGCGAGAAGCCGGAGAATGTCGTTCCGTGGGACCAGGTCGTCCCCCAGAAGAAGCTCGATGGAATGCTTACGCGCATCGATTGTCTGGGCAGCTATGATCGGCTAACGATAAAGAACAAGGCGGGCGACACCACGCAACTGCTCCTCAGGAATCCGTCGCAAGCGGACCTGCCCTGTGGGCCTCAGCAGCCCGTCCGGCATGTGTCTGTTGCCTATTCTGCCCAACCGGACGATCGCTTTCATACTTCAGGTAACGTTGTGAGCCTCAAGCTCCAGTGACTCCGGTCCTCCGTAAAGCAACTCCCGAAGACCTGCCCGCTCTAATCGAGATCGAGCGGCAATCGTTTTCTCACCCGCACTGGAACCGCGACGATTTTTTGCGATACAGGTGCCTCGTCGCCGAAGTAGAGAGCCAAATTGCGGGTTTTCTGGTTTCACGCCAAACTTATGCCGGAGACCACAATGGTCCGCCTGAACGCGAGATCCTGAATCTGGCGGTCGCTGGGCCATATCGACGCCAGGGAATTGCGACTATCCTGCTGAGGCACGAGCTTCGACACCGGGCCGCTTACTTTCTGGAAGTGCGGGAATCCAACATTGCCGCCCAGGCGCTCTATCGAAAATTGGGCTTTGTTCCGGTGGCAACTCGCCCGGCTTACTACGAATCCCCCACAGAAAGAGCTATTGTCATGCGCATGAAATAGTGCTAATTTTTGGATTGCGGCAGGCCGCTGGTGACCAGCCGCGAGTGAAGCGTAAGAATGCACTCATACCCACCGGGCCAGATTCTCACCCCCCACATTCAGAACCAGACTCGGCGTGGTCACTCGATAAAGGAGAATCCTCTTTCATGGAGAATCACACGCAAGAAGATTTGAAAGCGCATCTGCTCAAGACGAATGAACAATTCCGGACGCTTGCCGAGCAGCATGCGCAACTCAAGAGGCAAATTGAGGCGATCGAATCTCGACCTCACGTTACCGGGGCGGACGAACTAGAGGAGCAGCGCCTCAAAAAGTTCAAGCTCCGCGTCAAAGATCAGATGAACGAGATCATGGCGCAATCCAGGTATCACGCAAGCGTCACTTAATCCTTCCCGTTCTTCCTGTCAGGGAACCAACGTCCGGTTCCCTGGCATCGGTACTTCCTTAACAGATCAGTTGTAGCTCGGCCCGGGGCTGCTCGTATCCGTGCTGTCGCCCGTATCGGAGGGGCGGCGTTTCAGCTTCGGACGATCATTATCGTCGCCATTGGATTTCTTCGAGGGATCGGTCTCATCTTCAATTGGCGCATTTGAGTTAGGATTGCGGCGCAGCGTTGGCTTGTTCGGATCGTCGCTGGTCTTATCAGGCCGGCGCTGATTCTCGAGCATCGCCAAGCGGGACTTTACGTCGTTGAACTCAGAAGTCGTGATCACATATTCGGGCCTTGCTTTCAGTCCGGCGATCTCTTTTTGCGATTTCAAGATGCGGTCATCGGTCGGCGGATGGGTGGAGAACAGCTTGGACATCGTGCCGGGTTTCCGCTTCTCGAGAGTCTGAATCTTCTCGAAGAAATCGACAAACGAGTTGGGATCATAGCCGGCCTTGTACATGTACTGCACGCCCAGATAATCTGCTTCCGCCTCGAAATTCCGGGAAAATTTCAAGAAGCCCATGGGAACCAGGAGTCCGGACGCTTCGTAAATCCCGTACGCTGCCGCGCCACCCATGAATATAAGAGGAATGGTGGCAAGCTGCGCGATTTCCCCGCGTGTAGCCTGACGCGTACCGTGGCGAGCCGCTACGTGAGCGATCTCGTGCGCCATCACACCCGCTAGCTCTGATTCTGTATCGGCTTTCAAAATCAAGCCGGAGTCGACAAAGAAGAAGCCGCCCGGCAAAGCGAATGCGTTTACCGTGGGATCTTCAATGACCTTGATCGTGAAGGGCACCTTCGCGTCGGAGTTCCGGACCAGATTTTGGCCAATTCGATTGACGTATTCCGAGACAACCGGATCATCGATGATCTTGGATTGGCGCTGCACCTGCTGCGCTAATTGCTTGCCAATCGCGATCTCTTTTTCAAGCGAGTAGAAGTTTACTTTCCCGCTGACGTTCCGGTCGCCAATTGCGTCCGGATCTTTTTCTTTGTTGTCTCCAGAAAAAGCTGTGAAGGGTACCGCCAGCAAAAGCGCCACGGTAAGACTTACGGAGGATCTCAGGTGGACTAGTCGCCGCATAAAACTCCTTTACGACCACACGAACTTCGGACGCGGAGATAGCCGCGGGCTCGGATTTCGTCTACATCCAGTATAAGGCCAAATTCGTTGTGAAAAATGGGTGCGCACCCAGACAAATGGAGATTAGGTTCATAAACTTTAACGTATCCTCGAAGGAATGGGTTACCACAAAATCGCCGAGGACGTGGCGGAACCCGCCCCCGCACTCCACACCCGGTTCAGGAGCGAGTTTCCAGTCACGCGCGAGTTGATTTACCTCAACCATGCTGCCGTAGCGCCGCTTTGCCGCCCAGCCGCGGAAGCTATGAAGCACCTGGCCGATGACGCCTGCCTGCATGGCTCGCTGCATTACGGCGATTGGATGGAGACTTACGAGGGGCTGAGGCAAGCTGCTGCAAACCTCATCAATGCCTCGACTGGTGAGATCGCTATTGTAAAGAACACGTCAGAAGGCATTTCGACAATCGCCTCCGGTATCGATTGGAAACCGGGGGACAGGATTGTCGCGTTCAAAGAGGAGTTCCCGTCGAACTACTATCCCTGGCTGCGCCTCGAAAAACGCGGCGTAGATCTCACCTGGCTTTCTATTTATGATCCCCTCGAAAAAATCGCCGAAACCCTTCCCGGCGCCCGGTTGCTCGCTATCAGCTATGTCAATTACCTGAGCGGCTATCGCGTGGACCTGAAAGCCATTGGCGATCTGTGCAGTCAGCACGGCTGTTTCTTTTTCGTCGACGCCATTCAGGGTATGGGCGCATTCCCGATCGATGTCGAAACCTCTCATATTGACGCTCTTGCGGCCGACGGTCATAAATGGATGCTGGCTCCGGAAGGCAACGGCGTGCTGTATGTCCGTCGGAAGTGGCTGGATGCTATCGAGCCGGTGGAGTTCGGCTGGAGCAATCCGGCGAACTACGCCGACTACAGCTCGCGCGACATGACGCTTCGCCCGGATGCCGGACGGTACGAATGCGGCACCCTGAATACCGTGGGCTGCTTCGGGCTGCGCGCCGCTATCGAGTTCCTGCTGGAAATTGGCATCGAGCAGATTGCGTCGGCTGTCGAATCGCTGGCCAATCAGTTGGAAGCGGGGCTGCGTGAACGGGGATACGAAGTGATGGTGAAGCGCACCGCCCAAACCGGCTCTGGAATCGTCAGCTTCCGTCATCCGTTCCTGGACTCCCGCTCAGTTGTGAGCGAGCTGAAACAGAATCGGATAACCGCGGCGCCACGTCAAGGTTGGGTGCGGATGTCACCGCACTTCTATATCAGCCCCGATGATATTGAGCAAGTGCTCGACATCCTGCCCGAAGTGTAAATGACAAGACTTCTAGCGTGTGCGTTTCTGGTAGCCATCGGCGCATTCGCGCAGCGCGCTCATCAAACCGTGACTCGGGTGTGGGCGGCTCAATGGATTGACATGCCTGGCGCGTCGCCGCAAGAGTACGGAGTTTATCATTTTCGCCGCGCATTCGATCTGCCGCAAAAGCCTGAGCAGTTCGTCGTGCAAGTCTCGGGAGACAATCGCTATCAGCTTTATGCAAACGGTAAGCGGGTCTCATGGGGTCCCGCGCGTGGCGATTTAACACACTGGCGATATGAAACGGTAGATATTGCGCCCGAGCTTCGGGCTGGCAAGAATGTTCTTGCGGCGGTGGTCTGGAATGACGGTGCTTACAAGGCAGTTGCACAGGTTACGAATCAGACTGGATTCGTGCTCGCAGCGAAACGCGCGGAAGATGCCCAAGTGAATACGAACCGTTCCTGGAGGTGTATCCAGGACAAGGCGTATTCGCCACAGCCTTTGACGCCCGATCAGGAAACTGGATACTTTGCTCTCGCCGCAAATGAGAAGCTCGATTCATCGCAGTATCCATGGGGCTGGGAGCAGGTGGACTTCGATGATTCCGCCTGGCTGCCCGCGCATGAGTTGAGCCACGCCGCACCGCGGGATTCGCGAGACGCTCCGAATCGCTGGATGCTGGTCCCGCGAGAGATTCCACTGGAAGAGCAGATGCCGTTGCCGGCCCCCGAATTTCGCAGAACGGACGGACTCAATTCGAAGTTTCCTCTGCAGGTACCGGCACACAGGAAGGTTTCGCTGCTGCTCGATCAGACGCATCTCACGACGGCATATCCGGAGATCACGGTCAGTGGAGGAAAAGGGTCTCAAATTGACCTTCGCTATGCCGAGACTTTATTCATCAGCCGAAATCCCGTCATGAAAAGTAATCGGAATGAGATCGAAGGGAAGCAGTTCTACGGCACTTCCGATACGTATCTGGCCGATGGCGGGTCACGCCGGGTTTATCGACCCCTTTACTGGAGAACTTATCGATACATTCAGCTGAACGTGCAAACCGCGGACGAGCCTCTCGTCATCGATGACTTGCATGGCGTTTTCACGGCTTACCCATTTGAGAAGAAAGCAAATTTCGAAACAGACGGCGCTGTGAATGAGGAGCTTCAGCGGATTCTTTCGACGGGCTGGCGCACTGCCCGCCTCTGCGCTCATGAGACGTACATGGATTGCCCATACTACGAACAACTGCAATATGCCGGCGATGCGCGCATCCAGATGATGATCTCTCTGTATATGACAGGTGATTCGCGGCTGATGAAGAACGGTATCGCTCTGCTGAACTCTTCCCGCACTGCCGAAGGCGCAACTTACAGCCGCGCCCCGTCGTTCCTCCAGCAGTACATTCCGCCCTTTTCCCTGTGGTGCATCGGAATGGTTCACGACTACTGGATGTACGTGGACGATCCTAACTTTGTCGAAGACATGCTTCCCGGGGTGCGTGCCGTTCTCAGCTTCTATGCGGGTTATCAAAAGAGTAATGGATCACTGGACCACATGCCGTGGTGGAATTTTGTCGATTGGGTGAAGCAGTGGCCGAACGGCGAACCATTAGCCGAGGCAGACGGCTCGTCGGCTGCGGCCCTTGATCTGCAGTTGCTGCTGGCGTATCAATGGGCCATTGATCTGGAGCAGGCATTCGGCAGTAAAGCCCTCGCCAGCGAATACGGCGCCGCTGCGGACCGTCTGAAATCGACAATTCTTGCGACCGATTGGGATGGCGCGCGCGGTCTCTTTGCCGATCAGCCGTCACACCGGACGTATTCGCAGCACGTGAATACCTTGGCTGTGCTTGCGCATATTGTGCGGAAAGAACAGGCCCGCTCCATTATGGAAAAGGTGATCAGCGACCCGTCGCTCGCGCAGTCTTCGATCTATTTCCGCGCGTACACCAATGCAACGCTGCGCGAGGTTGGGTTAGGCGATAAGTACCTTGACATGCTCGGGCCGTGGCGCGAGATGCTTGCGCAGGGACTTACAACGTGGGCTGAAGAAAACAATCCGCAGACGCGCTCGGATTGCCATGCCTGGGGAGCCAGTCCGAATTTTGAGCTGCTGCGGACGATTGCAGGTATTGAATCGATTGCGCCGGGTTTCAGCCGAGTGCGAATCGCGCCCAATCTCGGAGCTCTGAAGCACGTCAGCGCGAGAATGCCTCATCCAAAGGGAGAGATCCGTGTCGAGCTTCAAAAGAGAGATGGCAAATTAACCACGGACGTGGAATTGCCCGCGGGTATTACCGGCGAATTCGATTGGTCTGGAACTGATCGGGCCTTGAAGCCGGGAAAGAACCATCTCGAGTTCTGACGCGGATCGATGCGTCCGCGTCGAGGCTTACGGGCTGCGCCTTTTTAGACCGCTACTCCCGCGCTCGGGCCCGCGCCAGCCGCTCACGCAGGAGCGGAGCCAGACCCGCTTCGATTTCGGGTGTAATCAGACCCGCTTCATCGAGATCATTGATGTGGGTCTCGTCTTTAGCCCGAAAACTAGTCAGCTTCATGCGGATGAGATCCGGCAACGGGATCAGCCGAATCCCTTTCACCTTGCGAACAGGACCAAGATCCGGAACCGCTTGCGAGTACTCAGGTCGGACCTTTTCTCCGGCAAAAACCAGATGAATCGCCCTGCGTGCGGAGGGTGCCTGCTCATCCACCAGCATGTCCACTCCGCCAGTTCGCCGATATCGTAGCCCGAACGGCTGGACCGCTGCTGTAATCCGTTCCAGATCGGCGCGACGGACGGCTACGTCTATGTCCCTGGTGAGCCGACCGGCATCCGGTTGTGAGTCCTCAACGTATAAGTAGACAGCCAGTCCCCCAACCACGCAGTACTCCAGCCGGGCCTTCGAAAACGCCTGCTCCAAAATGTGTGCAAGATCAAACAACCGGTCCACTCGTTCCTCGAAAAACAAGTTAATCAGAGCCGGCATTCTCTCTTCATTATGTCCCGCCTGTGGGTTACTATAGAAAGAGTTCGGAGTATTTCCAGCGGAAGCTGTTCGTGTGCCCGCGATAGATGCATCGCCGGTGCGCTCCTCTGTAACCATAAAAACTCAAACGAAAAGGTTTAGTTATGTACGCTGTGATTGAAACAGGCGGTAAGCAATATCGTGTCGCGCCAGGCCAGACGATCGAGGTAGACACGATAACTGGCGATATCGGCGCGGATGTGGAGTTCGATCGCGTTCTGGCCATTTCGAATGACTCCAATGAATTAGTTCTGGGCGACGGGCTCAAAACCGCTCGGGTGCGAGGCAAGATCGCCGCTCATGGCCGGGGGGACAAGATTCTGGTTTTCAAATTCAAGCGCAAGAAGCAGTACAAGCGCACCATCGGCCACCGCCAGAATTTCACGCGAGTGGAAGTCCAGGAGATTTTGGCCTAGACGGCGGGTTTGAAAGGTATTTCAAATGGCACATAAAAAAGGTTTAGGCAGCTCGAGGAATGGCCGCGATTCAAACTCGCAACGCTTGGGCATAAAAGTTTTTTCAGGCGAGTTCGTGACCGGCGGATCGATTATCGTGCGGCAGCGCGGCACGCGGTACAAGCCTGGAAAAAACGTGGGTCTGGGGAAAGACGATACGCTCTTTGCAACTGTGCCCGGAACCGTCGAGTTTCGGGACCGCGGACGGTTCGGGAAGTTTATCAACATTATTGCTGCAGAAGTTTGAGCCGCAGCAACTGTGTTCATCGACGAAGTTGTTATTTCCGTTAAAGCCGGGGACGGCGGTAACGGATGTCTGGCGTTCCGGCGCGAGAAGTTTGTGCCCCGAGGCGGTCCGAGCGGCGGTGACGGTGGACGCGGAGGCGACATCGTTCTGGTTTCGAGCGAGCACTACAACACGCTGCTCCATTTCCGCTTCAATCCCGAGCATACAGCCCAGCGCGGAAGGCATGGTGAAGGCAGCAATCGAACCGGCCGCGAGGGGACCAGCATCGAGTTGCCTGTTCCAGTCGGTACTGTCGTTTTCGACGCTGCGACTGGCGAGCAGATCTTCGACTTTAGCGCTCCCGGACAACGTGTCACGGTAGCGCATGGCGGAAAAGGCGGGCGCGGCAATGCCCGTTTTGCCACTTCGACACATCAGGCGCCTACCGAACATGAAGAGGGCAAGCCCGGTGAATTTCTGAGATTGCGTCTGGAATTGAAGCTGCTTGCCGACGCAGGTTTGGTTGGATTTCCCAACGCAGGCAAGTCCACTCTGATCTCGCGGTTATCCGCGGCTCGACCCAAAATCGCGAACTATCCATTTACCACGCTCGAGCCCAACCTGGGAGTTGTTGAAGCCGGCGATCACACATTCGTGCTTGCCGACATCCCAGGATTGATTGAAGGCGCGCATGAAGGGCACGGGCTGGGAATTCAGTTCTTGCGGCACGTAGAGCGGACTAGGGTTTTGGTGCACCTGGTCGATGTTTCGGATTTCAGCGGCCGAGATCCGGGCCAAGACTTCGATGTCATCCTGGAAGAACTGGCGCAGTTCAGCGAGGGTCTCGCAAACAAGCCCATGATTGTCGTTGCAGCAAAGATTGATGCTTGCCAGGATACGTCGCGCATCGATGCAGTGCGCACCAAAGCCGACGAGCATGGACTGCCTTTCCATACGATATCGAGCGTGACCGGCGCTGGTCTGGAAGAGCTTCGCTACGCGATCAGCTCCCAGTTACTCACTCATCCACCGGCAGAGAACGCTACAATTTCAGTCGGAAGCTAGACTCTGCCGGTGCAGGGCCCGGTCTTCAAAACCGGAGTGCGGCACTTTCGTTGTCACGGGTGGGTTCGACTCCCATTAGCTTC
>CAVWUV010000027.1:0-43271 GCA_963758245.1 uncultured Acidobacteriaceae bacterium
AAGTAGGCTCGGCGGGGTGCTCTATTTCTTGGTTCCGAAAACAACGTTTACAGTGGCGCCCCCGTCTGCCGTGCCGGCGGTGACCAGGACGCTACGTTTAGCGGAGTCCTCCGCTGCCAGCATCGCTCCCGAAGAAGCGGCTATATTGCCCGAGATGTTGGCGGTGATTTGAAAGCCGGCATCCTTCAGGCTCTTCTCATAGAATGAGAGCACGCTGCTCGCGGAGTCTTTCGTTTTGAATTGGAATGTTCCGCCGTTTGCATCGTTTCCCTGCATGGAAAATGTTGCTACCGGGTTGACGCCTGGGTAGACCGGCACCCAATCGGGCACCTTGGCCCCGCTCCCGGCGCCGAACTTCAGTGCCCCTTGCGGAGAATTGATTTCGAGAGTTCCATTCTGGCCATCGCCGTGCGCTTGCAGGACGGCTTCTTGTCCCTTCCCTTTGAAGACAATTTTCCCTTTCTTGATGTCGTCAAAGTTCATGGTCACGGTTTCACCGGTCTTGGTATCTTTGAAGGTCACAGTATTCCTGCCATTGTCCGCCGAAACTACTTCGAGATCGGGATTGGCTGCGGTTAAGAGCTTGGCGGCCACGAGCGCCGGATTCTGCCTGATTTTGTGCGCTAGGAATAGCCCGCCCAAAGAGAGGGCGACTCCGACTAATATGATGAACCCCACAATACCCGCGAGGATCCAGACAATCGGACTGGTCTTGCTTGTCGCGACCGGGGTAATTGGTTGGGGTGTTGGGGCCGCGGCCGGTTGTGCGCCCCCGGCAGGCGTTCCGCATTGCATGCAGAAGCTCTTGTTGGTGACATCCGCGCCACAGCTGGTACAAAAGGGCATAATGCTCCTCGATATAGATTTAGGCGACAGCTAGCAAGAACAGGGCAGGAGATAATGCCTGCGCTGACTTCAACGCGGAATGGAATCTGGCGGAGGAAGAGGGATTCGAACCCCCGAGTGAGTTCCCCCACTAACGGTTTTCAAGACCGCCGCCTTCAACCGCTCGGCCATTCCTCCGTTACCAAAGTACCTGATTTCGCAGTCACTTCTCAACAGTGTCAGCACTCACAAAGCGCGGTTTTTCAATACGTCATCAGTTTTGGAGTGTCGCTCAGCTTCGCAGCAGCCGCTGGCTTTCGTCCTTCGAATGCGCATCACGCAGACTGGCGACATCGTTGAATTTGCAAGCAACTCTTTTACGGTCAGGATGTCCCAGCCATGCTGGAGGGCAATCCTAGCGGGCGGCTGCGCCGCTCTTCACTCGAGCTCGGCTGCGCGAAAACGCACCAATCAAGAAGGAAAGTGGCTCGGCTAACCGAGCAATGGGTGAGCGCAGTGGTTGCACCATAGACGAGTACACTCCAGTTATGAGCGAGGAGGACATTGACGGGCTCTTGGCGCACACGCTCGAAGGTGCGTACGACGATGATGAACCTTGGGAGGCAGTAAACGCACTTCGCCGTCTTGGGGCCCGGGAAGTATGTTGACCGGGCTGCGGAATGGTGTAAATCTGAAGATCCGCTAAAACGGGCGCGCGGCGCGGACATATTGGCCCAGCTGGGGAAAACCGTCGAGCATCGGTCAAACAGTTTTCCGGAGGAATCCTTTGCGGCAATTTCCGGCCTTATCCAAGGGGAGGCTGAGACTCGGCCTCTCATCTCCGCAATCTCTGCTCTTGGGCATCTCGATGATCCATCCGCCGTTCCCCTTATCTGTCCATATGAATTCCACCCAGATTCGGAGGTTAGATTTGCAGTAGCGTGCGCGCTTGGCTCTTTCCCGAACGATCCGGAGGCGATAGACACTTTGATCAGACTGACCGCCGACATGGATGATGATGTACGGGACTGGGCGACATTCGGCCTGGGTGTTCTTGGTGGTACGGATACGATCGAAATTCGGGATGCTCTCGCGGCTCGGCTCTCCGATCCCAGCCAAGACACACGCGAGGAAGCAGCAGTCGGCCTAGGTAAGCGAAAGGATCGACGGGTAATACCGATCCTTACTCAAATGCTAAGCGAACCAGAACCAGCGGACAGAGCCGTCGAAGCCGCCTCATTGATGTTGGGAATGGAACAAAACGAAACCGAGATGACGGCGCACGACTATATCTCTGCGCTCACTGTGCGTTTTGGACAATAGCTGATCACACCGTGCCTCCTTAGCCGAAGTTGTTGCTTTGTACGCAATTTGCGTATAGTGAAGAAGTAAAGCGCTTCCTGATGGCGGTCGTTGAAACCGACCGGTTTCTCAGGGACGCAGGTCAGCTGATGCCGGAAGCGGAACGAATGAACCTGGTTTCTTTCATAGCGACAAACCCCGAATCAGGCGATTTGATTCCCGAAACGGGAGGCGTCAGGAAACTGGGTTGGGGGCTGCCAGGCAGAGGCAAGCGAGGAGGCGCACGGGTGATCTATTACTTCCACAGTGAACAAATCCCTGTGTTCCTGTTGACAGCCTACGGCAAGACCGAAAAGGCAAACTTGACGAAGGCCGAGCGAAACGCAATGGCGAAACTCGTTTCAGCCCTCGTTGCCGAGTATTCGAGCAGATCTGAGAGGAAATGATGAAACAGAGCAAAATGGCGGGAGACCGAAGGACAAAGGCAAAGGGTAAACAGGCGGGCACTGTCGGCCAACGAATTATTGAGGGATTGGAGGAAGCAATAGCCTGGTCGCGCGGCGAGAGCAGCCGTGTCCGCGTCACCCTAGTGAAGGTGGCTGAGATCGACGTGCGCAAGGTTCGCCGGCAAATGGGGCTAAGTCAAACTCAGTTTGCGACGAAGTTCGGTTTCCCGCCCGCCACCCTCCGCAATTGGGAGCAAGGGCGAGCTGCGCCGGACGCACCTACACGAGTGCTGCTGGCCGTAATCGCAAAGCATCCCGAAGCCGTTGAAGACGTTCTTGGGAAGGCTAGCTAACCTCACACGCTCGGGTCGCAGGAGAAGCTGCAGAAGCGGAACGCGAAGAACGTAAAAAGAAACAGCAGCGATGGAACCTCTACCCTTCCGCCATGTTGAACATGTTGCTTCAGCAGTGCGAGCCCGCGGTTTACGTGGCCGAACACACTTCGCGAACTCCAGCCTGCTGATACAGCGGACCTGCAGACGTGAGACGGTGCAAGATATATTCCATTTCTGCCCCGTCCGTCATCCATACAGATTTAGGGTACGTCGGTCTTTCTGGCAGGCTCATAAAAACCGAAAACATGTTAGCTCCCCATTCACTAGGGTTTACAGATTTCAGTTGATCCAAAGTGATAGTCGTGAACCGTAAATTCCAAACCAACTGATGAAATTGCTGATCCGATGTGGTATCAGGAAGCTTTCGAAACGTTGGAGGTCCGTATTTCGCGGAAAGCTGTTTTTCAAAATAGTCGAAAGGGATGTCGGTTAGCATGAGGGCTCGGTCTGTTGGAGCCAGTGCCATCGTAACCACACAGCTTTTCGCTGTTATCGAAGAGAAAGTGAGCGCCCATATTTAGCACATCCTCATCTGCCTGAACCTTGAGCCCCGCGATATTCAGATTCCATTTATCCCTCGCAAACTCGGGAAGGATCTGACTCTTGGCTTCGCCGCGCAAAGCGCGTTCAACCTCACTTGCCGTCATTCCCCACTTTGCGGCCTTCCATCCAGCAACGTCGCCCGCGCCTGACGGCTCAGCTGAGGGTCGAGCACACCCAATTGAGAAAACGCCAATCATCGCGGCTGCGATCAGTGATTTAACACGTTGCATTTAAAGGTTCTGAGGCCAGTGCCGCCGAGCTTTAGTATAAGCGCATTTCTAGATGGCACTACGAGCCCGATTCCCGGGGCTAGTCGTCTTCGGCACCATCGCGGCGAAGGACCTACGGAACCTGCAGCAAGTCGTTCTAGTCATGGCATTCCACGAAGCAATTCACTAGTGGCCGCCGATACCAATGTGCGGGACATTGCCCAAGAAGCTGGATCGTGCCCGCCGCAGCATACGCTGGCCTTGTCAAAGCACATACCTTCTGATTGCCGTAGAAGAACAGTCTGCGGTTGCCTACTCTAAACGCGAGCTGCTGCTCGTCCCGGCTTGATGCGATTATTCTCTCGTCGGCAAATCATCCAAGTCGCGGCTTATCGCAGGCCCGTGACTCGCCCCGAGAGGCAGTTGCTCCCGCAACCGGCCCCCCGTAGACTGAAGAGGGCGGCGATTATGCAGGATTATGTAGAGCAGCGGGATGGCGGGTACTATATCGCGGGAACCCGGATTGCCGTCGATAGCATTATTCTCGCTTTCAAACGTGGAGAGTCGCCCGAAACGATTCTGCAGTCGTTTCCACTGGCTGGCCCTTTGGTCCGCGTGTACGGAGTCGTTATTTTTTATCTTGAAAACACCCAGAAAATGGAGGCGTATCTGAGGGACCAGGAGCGCCTCTGGACCGAAGTGAAGAGGATAGAGACTGAGCTGCCCGAGACTCTCGCGGCACGACTTCGGGACGCCAAGGAGCACGCGGGCCCCAGGTCATTTTGAGGGTTCGTCTTCTGGCTGACGCTAATTTCGGCCAAAGGATCGTGACGGGTCTGTTGCTGCGGGAACCACAGATCGATTTCGGATTGCCGCAGAATCTGATCCCCACTGGGGCGAAGGACCCGGAGGTCTTGGAACTCGGCGCGGCGCTTGGCCGGGTCGTTGTTACTCACGATGTCAGAACGATGCCGGCCCACTTTCACATGTTCGTAAACGGGCAAGCATGCGCGGGAGTGATCCTCGTGCCCACGCGCATGGCTATTGGAGATGCGATCGAAGATCTTCTGTTGATCTGGCACGTCTCGAAAACGGAGGAGTGGATCAACCAAATGCGGCGCCTCCCGCTCTGACGCGATGCTGGAGATTTCTCTAGGCGCAAGTTGCCGACCAGCAAGAGAATTTGTTGAATTTGCTTGCGCTTGCGAAATCGGCGATTTCGGTTTTAAAGACGGCCGCCTTCAACCGCTCGGCTGGTCCCGGGGCATCGCGCAAATCTAGAGCGGCAATATCTCTTCTCTCGTCACATCGAAATCGATCCGGCGTCTCTGCTCATACGAGATGTTGCCGAGGTGTGATGCTTGGGCCGATCGATGCCCAATCAATACGTCGCCATTCGGAAGAGTCCTGCTGCGCACACACTCCAGAAAGTTATTCACGTGGTCTTGCGTCAGCGAGTCGCGGACGTTCGGAATGACCTCCGCCCTCCCAATCTCGGCGGGCTCTTTGGCTCCGGTCGGGTAGTACTCGTACCGTGAGCGATCGATCCAAAGTCTTCCATCTGTTCCGCACATCTCGATTCCATCGCCTTTGATGCCCGGCACGAGCGTGGCTTCAAAAGTCGCGGTGAATTCATGAGGGCCAGGGTACTGCAATAGAACATTGATTGTGTCCGGCGCCGTTCGGCCGTCGCGATAGTTGTAGATTCCGCCTGCAGCAGACGCGGAAAATGGAACGTCCTTCCCCATGAACATATGCACGACGTCGATCCAGTGTGTGAACAGATCCGTCACCTGCCCACCTCCGAAATCGAGATAAGCGCGCCAATTGGCGTATTGCTGCGGATCATAATCGCGCCAGTTCACCGGGCCGAGAAAATGCGCCCAATCGAGGTCCTTTGGTTTTGTCTGCAGAGATGCCGGCGCTTTGCGCAGATGCGCGCCATTGCCGTACCACCAGGTGCGCGCCAGCGTAATCGATCCCAGCTTGCCTGAATCGAAATATTTCTCTTTGGCCTGCAGATAGTGCTTGCCCGAGCGCTGCTGCATGCCAACCTGGCAGATTCGATTGTTTTCGCGAGCAGCCTTGATAATCGGGGGACCCTCTTCGATCCGCCGCGTTAATGGCTTCTCGACATACACATCCTTTCCGGCGTTTAACGCATCGATGGCAATGATCGAATGCCAATGATCTGGGGTGGCAATCAGGACCGCATCGACGTCTTTGACATCCAGCAGCCTGCGATGGTCACTGAACTCCTGTGCTTGCGGCGCTTTTTGCTTCGCCGCCTGAATTCGTTCGCCATAGATGTCGCAAACGGCTACCACGCGAACCTCCGGTCGATTTTGGAAAAGGCTCATGACCCAGGTGCCGCGGTCACCGACCCCGATTACGCCTAAATTGACCTTTTCGTTCGCGCCCAGAACGTGGGAATACGATGCCGCTGTGATGGCAATCGCACCAGAGGAAGCTATGCGGGTCGTGCCCAGTAAGAAATCTCTACGGCTGTTGAATCCCATTTGCGAATTATACGTTGCGGCTTCCACTAAGATGATGAACCACTTCTGGAGGCGTTCATGCGTCGCTTTATCGCGTTGTTTCTTGCTCTACCGTTTCTGGCCGGAATGATCGCAGTGCCGGTCCGCGCCAGCAATTCCTCACGAACCACAGCCAGCCAGCACACCGCAACCCCCACCGACTCACAAATAGATGCAACCATTCGCACGAAATTGGCGAAGTCCAAGATTGGTAAAGACGGATTCCGTTTCCACGTGCAGCGTGGCATTGTCACTTGGGAGGGAACCACTAGCGTTGTGCAGCACAAAGGCTCTGCCACGCGCATGGCAAAGGCGGCTGGAGCCGTCCAGGTAATTAACAAAATCCAGGTCAGCGCCGATGGGAAAGCGAAGGCAAGCTCGAATTTGAAGAAAGCATACGTGCAGCAATAGCAACGCTTGTAATACCGGTTGCTCCTTTGCACCTCGGGTGCGCTATGCATGCGAGCTTACACGGTCCCGTTTAGGCGAACCGGCCTCACCCCATGTCTGAATAGCTATTTCTCCGCAAAAGCTCTGAAAGGCAACAGAGCTTCTTTCATTTCCGCCAGAGAATTCTTTTCTGGCCAGGTGAAACGATCTTGCGCCGAACAGCACAAGATGGCGAATCGAAATTGCAAAAAGAATTTCGTTTCAAGGAGAAAAGAATTGTTGAAAAGGAATTTAGCTTTTGTTTTTGGGGGCTTGCTGTTAGCAATACCCGTATTGAATGCAAACGGCCAGGATCAAGTTGCCCAGCCTGGGACATTTGACCCTCTGACCGCTAGCGCACACCAATCACAGACGACTGAGCCGAGCAACACTGCTGGCGCAGTAGCTGAACCTGCCCAAAGCGGGGCTGTTACGATGCCCGGCAGGATTATCGTCCCCTCGACGAGTGTTGTGCGCGCACAGGATTTAGGTCTGCGAGCTCACACGAATCATCTGGTGTTCGTTCCCCAAATAATGGGCGCGAAGGCGAGTCTGGCGACGGGAGATAATCTTGCTCCGGCTGCTTCCATCAGCCCAAACACCACCTTTTCTGAGAACCCGGGTTCGCTCGGTTGTGTTTATCAGGTTGGGCCGGTCTATTCAGGATGCACTCCTTCCGGCGGATTCGGACATCACCCGGTGGGTGGCAGCGGCGCTATCGCGATCGTAGACGCCTACAACAACCCCGATGCGGCGTCGGATCTATCTTATTTCAGTTCCTATTGGGGCCTTCCAGCGGCAAACTTTACGCAGATTTATTGCCTGCCCAGTCATGGGAGCTGCGAAACGACCAATACTCCTCCTGCCAACAACACAGGCTGGGGACTCGAGGAGGCGCTGGATATCGAGTGGTCGCACGCGATGGCGCCGAGCGCAAAAATTTTCCTGATCGAGGCCGCTTCGAATTCTACCTCCGATCTCACTTGGGCCAATGCCTGGGCGGCGTATTACGTCGATATCAACGGCGGCGGCGAGGTGTCCAACAGCTGGGGCGGCAGTGAGTTCTCTACTGAGACCAGCTACGATTTGTACTTCAACAATTACTCGGGTAACTACCATCCGGTGGTTTACTTTGCATCCGGCGGGGACAGCGGGACGGTTGAATATCCCAGCGCTTCGCCTTACGTAGTATCGGCGGGCGGCACCACCGTGAACCGTGATTCATCGGGAAATTATCTGTCTCAGACCTGCTGGTCGGGCACCGGCCACGGGGTTAGCGCCTACGAAGCGATTCCGTCTTACCAGAGCTCGGCCGGCATCGCTGGTACGAAGCGCAGCACGACGGATCTTTCGTTTGACGCTGACCCGAACAGCGGGGTGTGGGTCTACGACGCTTTCAACGGCGGCTGGTTCGTCGTGGGCGGCACGAGCGTAGCATCGCCATCATTGGCTGGGATCGTCAACAACGCGGGAAATTTCTTCTCCACCACGTTTCAAGAAAACACTCTGCTCTATTCCGAATACCTGGGGAAGAAGACTTACGCTGCCGATTTCTACGACGTATCTCCAGCCAGGTATGATACCTGCACTGGCATCGGAACCCCGTTGACGCTGATCGGAAAATAGCTCAAGCTAGTCTTCTATCAGAGAGGCCCTGGGAAAACCAGGGCCTCTTTTCATTTCCTCTCATTCCGCTGCTCGCTTGCGCCGAACAGATCAACGATTTCTTTCACGTCCCGGATCAAGGCCTGGAGCATAGCGCTTCCTGCATCGCCGCAGCTCAGGTCAGGTGTTTTCTCCTCGCCGAACTCCACCGTCAATTTAGAGCCGAAAGAGGCGCTTTTCATGCAGTGAGCGTCGGGCAGAGAAGAAAGAGGTCTTGCTCGTTCCAGATCCGAGAAAAGCCTTTCGGCCAGGGGGCGAGGAAGTTTTCTATGCACTGGCTCGGCGTTTTGACGGCTTTGCGGTCCAAACCTGCGTGGCGTCGCAATGTGCTCAGCATTCCCGGAGCGCTCGACTGTGATTCGAAAACCCGCGAAATTGGTGGAACCGGAATTGACAATAACTGCTGAATCGGCTCCGTCGGCGAAGATTGCTGCTGCGGTGACCGAAAGCATCGACATTACAAGCGGAGCGATCCAGAAGCTTCGTATCCAAGGCATCGCACTGCCATTTTAGTCCTATCACCGAGCAAGTGAAACGGTTTCAAAGGAAACAGCACGATATAGCGATCGAAGTTAAAAAGATTTCGTTCAATCTAAAAAACACAAGGAGAAAAGAAAATGAAGAGAATGAATTTGGCTTTTGTTTTTGCGGCACTGTTATCGTTAGCGCCGCTCGCGAAACCGGCATCGCTTCCGGGAAACTGGACCCTGCATTACGACTGGAATTGCACCGGCAGCTATGGCACTCTGGCAATGACGCTTGCTTCTAATGGCACCTGGAGCGGGGGAGGACTCAGTGGCAACTGGGCTGTGACGGGCGGAACACCGGGCACGACCAGTTCGGATGCCGGGATTCTCATGTTCGACTTCAGCACTGCCAAGACCGCTTATGCGGGTGTTCTTTCCAGCAAAACGGTTACGGGAACCCAAAGCACTTTTGCCGGATTGAACGGCTGCTTTTTCATGGAAGCGGCGGGCGGCCCAACGTCGAGTTCCGAGACAGAATTGGAACAACGCGCGCCGAACAAGCCCCAAGATGCCGCTGGCGACCGGTAAACAGGAGTTTCGGAGCGGGGGGCTGGATGTCATTCAGCCCTTGCACCGTTACAAATGGTCCGCAGCTCTTATTTCTGCGGCACAAAGTGCTTCCACCAAGCTGATAACACTTTGCACCGCAGCCTGGGCGGCCACATTCAGATGATGTTTCTGAACTGCTGCCGAGGTAATTGGGCCGATGGTAGCGATCTTGACGCGCTCAAGCGATGCGACTCCGGCAAGGCGAACCAGATTCTCAACAGCGGACGGGCTCGCGAAAATGATCCAGTCTGGATAAGGCTCCTGAAACAGGATTGCTGCCTTTTGCTCCGCGTCCGGAGGAACTATAGTGCGGTAGGCTTCCACGACATCCACCTTCGCGCCTCGTTTCCTCAACTCTGCAGGGATAACATCGCGGGTTAGTGACGCGCTCGGAATCAGGATTCGTCGGTCATTCAGGTCGTACTCGCAGAAGGCTTCGACCAGCGATTCCGCAGCGTACTTCTCTGGCATGAGGCTGACGGTGAAACCGATCTGTTCGGCAGCTTCGCGAGTCGCCGCGCCGACCGTGGCCACACGAGCTTTGCAATTCTTTGCTGAATGCGGCAGTTCAGCTGAAAATATTCGCACGGCATTTGCGCTCGTGAAAATGATCCAATCGTAGTCGTCGCAGCGCGCGGCAGCTTGACGCAGCGGCTCCAAATCGGCTGGAGGGGCAATGCTGATGAGCGGCAAGAAGATCACGTCGGCTCCCAGCTCTCGCAGCGGGCCGGCTAGGTCTTCGGCCTGATGCGGGGCTCGAGTAACCACTAGCCGCACACCTTCGAGCGCGCGCACTACTTACTTTCGGCCAGGATATCGCCCGCGCCTCGCGCCAGCAACTCGCCGGCGATTGATTCGCCTAAGTCTTCCGGAAAGTTGCGAGCGCCGGTTGCTGTTGCTCGAAGGTGACGGGAGCCATCGGGCGAAACAACAATCGCGATCACTTGAAGAGATTCTCCTTCAGGCCGGGCAAAAACGCCTACCGGCAACTGACAACCGCCCCCCAGCGCCGCGAGCGCCGCACGCTCACAGCCGACCGCCTGGCTACTCTGCTGGTGGGTCAATTGGGCGCAGAGTTCGCGGGCAGGATCGTTCTCGCGCGTCTGGACTGCAAGCGCGCCTTGCCCTGGCGCTGGACAAATCTGCTCGGGAGAAAAGATTTCTGCCATGTCATGATCGAGCCCGAGCCGGCGGAGACCGGCGACTGCGAGCACGATCGCATCGTACTGCCCTTGTTTTAATTTGCGAATGCGCGTATCGACGTTGCCTCGAATCGCCTCAATCTTCAAATCCGGACGCAACAGCCGCAGTTGAGCGGCGCGGCGTCCCGAGCTGGTTCCGATCCGGGCTCCCGGGGGCAAATCGTCAAGACGGCGATCTAGAATCGCGTCACGCGGATCTTCTCGCTCTGGAATGGCGGCGATGCTCAGGCCATTCGGCGTTTCGGTGGGCAAGTCCTTGAGGCTGTGAACTGCGATATCAATCGACCCGGCCAGCAGCGCTTCTTCGATTTCTTTCGTGAACAAGCCCTTTCCACCAGCTTCGACAAGAGAGGCGGCTGGCAGATGGTCGCCCGAGGTTTTGATTATCTGGATTCGAGTGGACAGGCCGCGTTCGCTCAAACGACGGGCGATGTAGTTGGCTTGCCAGAGAGCGAGCTGAGAACCGCGCGAGCCAATCGTTAAGGAAGTGATCGCCGGTAGGCTCTCTGTCATCTTGCTTTAACGCTCGCGCAGGCGGAACATGCGGCGAACGGCGCTGACGAGTTGGTCTTCGCCCGCCAGTTCACCCGGTTTTTGGGACGCGGCGTGACCCCGTATCTCAGAGATGGGACCATGGGCGATCTTGTTGATCATGGCGCGCGTGAGCGCCTCGAGTGCTTCCTCCTGCTCGACATTTAAGACGCCTAACCGGGCGCGATACCGCTGAAGAACATCACGGCGGATTGTCTCAAGCTGCTCTTGCAGGCTCACGATAGTGGGTGTGACATCGCGCTCTCGAAGCCGGACCTCCATGCGCGCTACTTCTTCAGCAACAATGGATTCCGCCTGTTGAGCTATGTTGCGGCGCGCGTCGAGATTACGGTCGGCCAGCCGCTGTAGATCATCAATGTCATAGAGGAACGCATGTTCGAGGGTGTTTACCTGCGGATCGATATTCCTGGGAACAGCGATGTCGATGAGGAACATCGGCTGATTCTTGCGGGCTTCGATCGCGCGGCGCACGGTATCGCCGGTCAGGACGTATGCAGGAGCAGCTGAAGACGCTATCACGATGTCCACTTCCGCAAGGCGCTGCGGAAAGAGATCATAGGGGACGATCTCGGCCTGGAACACCCGGGCAAGCTCCCCGGCACGGTTCGCGGTCCGATTGGTAATCAGTATCTCGGTTGCGCCTGCGTGGAACAAGCGCCGCGCTGCGCCTTCTGACATCTTGCCGGCGCCGATGATCAGTACCCTTTTGCCATGCAGGGAGCCAAAAATCTCCCGGGCCAGCTCGACCGCGGCATAGCTGACTGAAACCGCGTTGTGCCCGATCTCGGTCTCGGAACGAACGCGTTTTGCAACCTTGAAGGCGCGGGTGAGGACGCAATCGAGCACGCTGCCGATGGATCCCTGATCGCGAGCTAATGCGTAGGCTTGCTTCAGCTGCCCGAGAATCTGGGGTTCTCCGACAATCATGGAGTCGAGACTGGATGCCACCCGGAAGAGATGGCGGATCGCCTCACGCTCTTCGAGGAGATACAAATGAGGCCGAACGGCATCGAGCGTAAGGCCATTTCGGCCGTTCACCATTCCTTCGAGCAAGGTCTCCGGTGGAACGTCTTCGGTAAGCGCGGCAGTCATTTCAACTCGATTGCAGGTAGAAAGTATGAGGGCTTCTGTCGCGCCTTGAGCGCGCATCCGGCTCAGCGCGTCAGGAATTTCTTCGGGCCGGAATGCCAACTTCTCGCGGACCTGCACCGGAGCGGTGTGATGGTTGATCCCGGCGAGCGCCAGCTTCATTGCGGCCACAGAGTCCTCAATCCCACGTGAGTCGCCCAGGTAATTATGGAACAGCCGAGCACGCTGACTGCTAACCAGGCGATGCGCCGTCCCCTCCAACCAGCCGAAACGCGCAGGAAGATCATGGCCAGATAAAAGGCCCAGGTGAATAGGAAGAACGCGATCTTTGGATCTAGAATCCAACGGGTGCCGCTCTCGATGAAGGCCCAAACGACACCCGTGACGGTACCGATAGTGATGAAGACAAAGCCGGCATTCATGGACTGGGTGATGACCCGGTCCAGGGTCGCGAGCGGAGGAAGACGGTTAGCGGAAGGAGTGACGTCTTTTTTCTTGAGCTGACGTTCCTGAAGCAGATAGTAGAGCGACGCCACTGCTGAGAGAATCAGCGCTGCGTATCCGATCAAAACCGTGGTGATATGAACCAGTAGCCAGACGTTTCGAATCTGTGGGCTGCTCCAGGAGGCTACCGGAAATTCCGTGGCGCCAATTAGGGTCATGAAAAAGACCAGTGGAAACAGGCATACAGCAAAGATCGCGATGCGGTAGTAGGTGTATGCCAATAAAAACAGTAAGCCGATCAGAAAGGCGCAGATGGAACTCGTCTCGTAGAAGTTGTTTAGGGGCAGATGCCCGGTCTCGGCGCGCAGTTCTACGAGCGCGACCAGATGGAAGACTGTTCCGGCGGCGAACGCAATCAATGCCGGAGTGAATAGGCGCGTACTCTTCCGGAATAGATAAATCAGCGCGTACAGCAATCCGCACGAGTACAGGGCGGCGGCCGTCCGCAGCCAGACAACACTCATAGCGGGGGCTCTTCTCCAGTATAGGGTTACAAGGTAAATCGGCGAGGAGGAGGATCTCGGGCAGCGGGAGCCATGCGCGTGTTCGATCATCGAAGTGTCTGTCGGTGGTGCTAATACACCGCAGGATCGCTAAATACGGGAAGGGAGTTTAAGCAAAGTTCATGAGTGAAATTTTAAGCGGCAAACGAGCTCTGGTTACAGGAGGCTCTAAGGGTATCGGGCTGGCGGTAGCGAAAGCCATTCTGGCCGAAGGCGGGGACGTGGTGATCTGCGCTCGCGACGGGAAACGGCTCGACCGCGCCTTGGCCGATCTCAAGAAACAGGCTCCGGGGCGCAAAGTGGCGGGCAGGACGGCCGATGTCAGCAACAACGAAGAAGTACGCCAGCTTTTCGAGTTCGCTGATCAGGAATTGGGGGGCTTGAACATTCTCATCAACAATGCCGGAATGGGGCTATTTCGGGCGACCGCCGAGCTAAGCGTAGAGGAATGGAACCGCGTGATCGGCATAAATCTTTCGGGGGCGTTTTATTGCAGCCGTGAGGCGCTCCAGCGTTTCCGGCAAGCGGGAGGGGGCTCAATCATCAATATCAGCAGCCTCGCCGGTAAGAATCCGTTTGCGGGGGGCGCTGCTTACAATGCCTCGAAATTCGGCCTGAACGGGTTCAGCGAAGCGATGATGCTGGACCACCGGTACGAGAATGTGCGAGTCAGCTATATCCTGCCGGGGAGCGTGGAAACGGAGTTTGCCGGCAATGACCCAGCGCGCCCATCCCAGTGGAAGATTGCCCCGGAAGATATTGCGGAGATCGTATTGGATATTTTGCGGAAGCCGGCGCGCACTTTGGTAAGTCGGGTTGAGGTGAGACCTTTGCGTCCTCAAAAGGACTAACTCACCAGAAAAACCCGAGGTAGAAAAAGCTCCCAACAACTATTCACGAAATAGGTGCCGCTGACGATGAAAGAAAGTAAGAGCAATGGGAAGAAATTTGGCACGCCAGTTGCTCCATCTGGGTTGAGGCCAAAGAAAATCAGGGGCTGAGATGACAGGACCGGTGAAACGGTAGTGGCGCGCTCGGCACGTGAATAGAAAGAAGGATCAATGCATATGAGCCGGCTGCGAAAAGTGCTGGATCCTACGAGGACGGGCAAAGACGCCGAATCGCTCGAACGGACCTTGCTGAAGCTGGTGGTCGGCCAGGATGAGGCGGTCGAGCAGATCGTGAACATCTATCAGATGCACCTGACGGGTCTGTCCGCGCCGGGGCGTCCGGTGGGCAACTTCCTGTTTCTGGGGCCAACCGGCTCAGGAAAGACGCGAACTGTGGAAGCAACCGCCGAGGCTCTGGTCCACAATCCTCGCGCGGTGATTAAGATCGATTGCGCGGAGTTTCAGCACAGCCATGAAATTGCGAAGCTGATAGGTTCGCCCCCAGGCTATCTGGGCCATCGCGAGACTCATCCGCTGTTAAGCCAAGAGGTAATTAACCAGCACCACACGGAGACCGTGAAGCTGAGTTTCATACTTTTCGATGAGATTGAAAAGGCCAGCGACGCTCTCTGGAACTTGCTCTTGGGCATCCTGGACAAAGCGACTTTGACCCTGGGTGACAATCGCAAAGTAGATTTCTCCCGAGCGATGATTTTCATGACGAGCAATCTCGGCGCAAGTGAGATGAGCGCGCTGATCTGTCCGAAGCTTGGGTTCCAGACCGCCCTACCAAGCGCTGAAATCCAGGGCTGTAACGAGGAACTGAACAAAAAGATATCGCGAACCGGCATCGAAGCCGCGCGTCGGAAGTTCACGCCGGAGTTCATGAATCGCATCGACAAGGTAGTGGTGTTCAAGCAACTCGGCGAGCCGGAGCTGCGCCGAATTCTGGATCTGGAACTCGGCCAGGTTCAGCAGCGCATTCTGCTGTCCCCGGCGGACAAGTCATTCGTGTTTACAGTTTCTGATACGGGCAAAGAGTTTTTGCTGACCGAAGGAACCGATGTGAAGTATGGCGCCAGGCATCTCAAACGCGCCATTGAACGGTTGCTGGTACATCCGCTTTCGAACCTGATGGCGTCCAACCAAGTAGGCGCCGGTGACTGGATTAAGGCAGATTTCGACCCGGCGCGAGGCTGTCTCCGTTTCACAGCGGAAGATCCCGACCCGCAAATGCAGACAGTGGCGAGCATGATCGGAGGCGGTTTCCGTCTTCCTCCCGCAGCAGCCGCCGCCGCGGCTCACTCAGAGCCCGCCAGGACGATTTCGGCGAAATACTCGAAGAGCAAATAAGAAACTGGAGTTCTCGACTGGTGCGCGTTACTTGGCGGCTTTCTGCAGCCCCCGTCTGTGGTAGACAGACGACCAAAAGTGATAGGAGCCACCAATGATACCGGCTACTACTCCAGTGCCTATCGAGGCAGCGCCAGAGCTTAGGAAATGGCTATACCCGTAAACAGCCAAAGGGACGTAGACTGCCAAGCCTGTGACAACGCCAGGCGAATAACTTTGTGATTTATAGGTGGCCCAGGCATGCCACAGGCCGTTCGAACAGAGCAACGCTGACATGAGGAGCCAGTAGGCAACTCCCAAGCGGGTGTCGCCAAGGAGTGCAATGTTGCAGCACGCAATTAGCAAGGCGACATTGACGATCAAGAGAAAGCGCCGCGTGATCCTGGAAGGATCATCCCTGTATCGTCGATACCACGCGGGAAACCCTCCCGGGAGGAAGAACTCCTCGCAAATGTGAAGACTTGCCGCAACCAACGGTGCCCAAGGCAGCCAGTCCATAATGTTGCCTTACGAGAGTGGGGCCACTAAAGTTCCCTCAACCCTATAGTGCCGCATAGTGCCGTCCGCAGTGTTCACCGTAAACTAGGGCGTTGCAGGGCAATTTCAAGCGCCTCGATCTATTGATCCTGCTATTCGCGTTTACCAGTGCTCTCCTCTACTCGTGTTTGCTTCCGCTTTGGGAGGGTTTCGACGAGCCGTTTCATTACGGATATGTTCAGTCCCTGTCGGTTAACCACCGCGTTCCTGTTCTGAACCAAACGACGATCTCGTCGGAAATTCGCACATCGCTGGCTTTGACGCCGGTGAGCGGAATCCTGCACAGAAGCCTGCCGCGCAGCATTTCCTTCGATGATTGGTTCACGCTGACTCGGGACGAGAAACTCGAACGCGAGAACGCCTTGACCGAACTTGCTCCGGCATTGAAGAAGAAACCATCGGAGATCTTGAACTATGAAGCTCAACAAGCTCCTCTCGCGTATTTAGTGCTCGCGCCGATAGATGCCATCTTGTCGGGTGTGCCGCTGCGGCGGCGCGTTTTCCTTCTCCGTTTGATTCTTGCGACAGCCTCAACGATATTTCTTTTTTGGGGCGCCACGTTGTTGCTAAACGGGCTGGCACTGGCGCAGCCTTTCCGTCTGGCGGCGCTCGCGTGCATATTCGAATCTCAGATGTTGTGGGCCTCAGTTGCGCACGTGGGAAATGACTGGCTGGCGATCCCATTAGCAGTGACATTCTTCGGTTTCTTGGTGCTGCTCGTCCGGGATACAAGGCCGGGGTACGCAATGGCGCTGGCTTTTTTGCTTGCCGCCGGATTGTTGACGAAGGCCTACTTTCTGGCTTTTGTTCCAGTGTTTGCGGCTATTCTGATTCGTTGCCGGCACCGCTCGGCAATGAGCTGGCGAACCGCGACGGGCGCAATTGCAATCGTTTTGATCTCGCTCTCCTGGTATGTTCGGAATTTAATTCTTTATGGAAGCTTGAGCGGCACTCAGGAGGGGGTAGCGGGTATTGGCCTGAAACGCGCTCTGCCTGCGTTCTTTCAGATCGACTGGTTTTATGCGGCGATGAGCTTGCCGAAATGGGCTCTGTGGACCGGCAATTGGTCGTTCCTCTCGTTCTCAAAAATCACGCTGGATGTCGAATTGGTGTTGCTTGCTGGAGCGTTGATCCTCTTTCTAAGCGCGTTTCGCAAGATTAGCAGCCCCGACTGGTGGGTAATCTTCGGATGCGGAATGTTCGTTCTGGGCTTTATCTACCAAATATGCGTGACTTGGATGCATACGGGCGGGAAGCAATATGCGGAACCGTGGTATGAACAATGCATTGTCCCATGCGTTTGGGCCATGGCGTTTTTGGGATTGCAGCGCAGCCCTCGCGCAGGACGGTTCGCCGCGATCATGATTTTGTTCACAACCGGCTGGATCGCAATGGCTACTTACGTCGCGAAGCTATTTCCTTTCTACGGCGGCTATAGAGGCCGCGCAACGCTCCCGGCGATATTTCACTGGTGGACCAGTGATCCGGCGAGCGCCCTGGTCGGTTTAGTTTTGGCGCCCGTACCCTTAGTTTTTTGGCTACTGGCCGTATTCATCCTTCTGCTGATTGTCGTAACAGTAACCATCGTGCGTGGGCTCGCGGGCTGGCGCGGCGGATATTCGCAATGAGCTTGGGCCAGCTGATCCGCCGCTATATTAAGCTATTCCGCTCGCGCCAGAAGATCTCAAATCGCTACCTTATGTCCGCGCCATCTCCGCAGAATGCACTGGATATTTTCAAGGGCGAGTGGTGGTCGCGGTTCCCGGGAGCGTTCTCGCAGCTTCATGCCGGCGAAGTTGGGACCTTTGAAGATCCCCGCATTGCGTGGGCGCTTTCTGAATTCGGTAACGTCGAAGGACAAAGCGTCCTGGAACTGGGGCCGCTGGAGGGCGGTCACAGTTACATGTTGGAGCGGGCCGGTTTTGCCTCTGTAACCGCCATTGAAGCGAATCCGCGAGCTTATTTGCGATGCCTGGTAGTCAAAGAGATTGCCGGGCTGACGCGAACGCGCTTCCTGGCTGGAGACTTCGTCGAATATCTTCGCGCTGCGCCTCCTCGTTTCGATGCCGTGGTCGCCTCGGGCGTTTTGTATCACATGGCCAACCCCGCTGAGCTGATAGCGCTGTTGAGCAGAGTGACTGACCGCTTATTTCTTTGGACGCACTATTACGATGCCGCTCTCATTTCCCGGAAACCCAAGACAGCGGCGAGCTTCACCGGCGAATATCAAACGCAGTATGACGGTTTCAGCTACCAGGTTTTTCGACAGCAGTATGGCCGGAGTTTTGGGATGCGAAGGTTTTGTGGCGGCTCTCGTCCGCACTCGCACTGGATGCCTCGTGAGGACATCATCGCGTGCCTGCGGCATTTTGGCTTTGATGGGATTCGAACGGCTTTCGAAGAACCGGACCACGCTTACGGCCCGGCGTTCGCTCTGGTCGCGCTAAGAAACAATCAAATCGGCAGCTGAGTGGATCCCATCAGAAATTTATCCATGTGATGGGCGGCCTTGCGGCCTTCCGCAATCGCCCAAACGACCAGAGATTGCCCGCGCCGCGCATCGCCCGCCGAAAATACTCCTGGGACAGAGGTCATGTAGGTCTGGTCCGTCTGCACATTCCCGCGGGAATCGAGCGCAAGGGGCAACTGCTCGAGCAATCCGGCGCGCACGGGACCGGAGAAGCCGATCGCAATCAGGACTAAGTCCGCATCCAGATAGAATTCGCTTCCAGGGATTCGTTCGAATGCGGGCTTCGGTCCAACACGGACGCAATGCAGTCTCTCTACATTGCCGTGTTCGTCGCCGCTGAAATGAGTCGTCAAAACGCTCCACTCACGAAATCCGCCTTCTTCATGGGCGGCTTCCACTCGCAGTTGCAAGGGCCAGAGCGGCCACGGTGTGCTGGGATGCCGATCTTCGGGAGGCATGGGATGAATCTGGAACTGATGCACCGATGCCGCCTTCTGCCTATGCGCGGTACCCAGGCAATCTACTCCTGTGTCGCCGCCGCCGATGATGATGACCCGTTTGCCCGTAGCCATAATCTCTTCGGCGCTGGTGAAACGGTCTCCCGCGCAGCGCTTGTTCTGCTGCGTGAGATAGTCCATGGCGAAATGGATTCCCTTGAGATTGCGTCCTGGGATATCGAGATCGCGGTGCTGCTCTGCGCCAATTCCCAGCAGCGTGGCATCGAAATCACGAACGAGTTGGTCGCCTTTGATATCGATTCCGATATGAATTTTGCTGCGAAACTCGATGCCTTCCCCAATGAGCTGCTCCAGCCGGCGGTCCACGACGCTTTTCTCCAGCTTGAAATCCGGGATGCCGTAACGCAGTAAGCCACCGATGCGGTCGGTCTTCTCAAATACCGTCACCGTATGACCGGCTCGGTTTAATTGCTGAGCAGCCGCTAAGCCCGCAGGGCCGGAGCCGATAATCGCAACCTTTTTTCCCGTCCTTCGACGAGGAGATTCAGGCTGAACCCATCCCTCAGAAAAGGCGCGATCGATGATATTTTGCTCGACTACCTTGATAGTGACCGGGGGCTGATTGATGCCGAGCACGCAAGCCGCTTCACAAGGCGCGGGACAGATTCGGCCGGTAAACTCCGGAAAATTGTTGGTGGCATGCAGCGCGCGAAGCGCCTCGCGCCAGCGCCCTTTCCACACGAGATCGTTCCAATCAGGGATCAGGTTGTTGACCGGACAGCCGGTGTGGCAAAAGGGCAGGCCGCAATCCATGCATCGGGCAGCTTGCTGCTGTACTTTCTGTTCTGGAAATTCCTGGTAAACCTCGAACCAATCGTTCACACGCTCGAACACGGGCCGCCGGGGCGGCGCTTCGCGAGTATATTCCAGGAATCCTGTTACTTTGGCCACCGGACTATCTGGCTCGCTCTCCGACTGCGATGGCGTGGGACGGCGCTTCTATAGGAATGTGCTCGTTCCGCCTGGTCGTTTTTGGAATACCGAGCACCCGTTTATATTCGTGCGGAAAAACCTTTACGAAATGCCGCAGCGTTTCAGTCCAGTTGCCGAGAATTCGCTTACCGAGTGCGCTGCCAGTGTACTCGACGTGCTTGCTAATGAGCCTCTCGAGCAGCAGAATATCTTCACGCTCGAAAATCGGCTCGAGATCGACGCCCGCGCGGTTGCAACGCACGCGCACAAATTCGCCGGTGGGATCAAAGACATATGCGATACCGCCACTCATACCAGCGGCGAAATTACGTCCAGTTCGCCCGAGGATCACGACAGTTCCCTTCGTCATGTATTCGCAGGCGTGGTCGCCGGCTCCTTCCACAACGGCAGTAGCGCCGGAATTGCGAACCGCGAAGCGCTCACCTGCCACCCCGTTGAAATATGCTTCGCCGCTGGTGGCCCCGTACAGCACGGTGTTGCCGATAAGTATGTTTTCTTCGGGCGGGAAAGTTGAGTCCTTCGGTGGAAACACGATGATCTTGCCGCCCGAGAGCCCCTTGCCCACGTAATCGTTTGCGTCACCTTCGAGCGTGAGGGAAACGCCTCTTACCAGAAATGCCCCGAAGCTCTGCCCGGCAGAGCCGTTGAAGCGGATGCGAATTGTGTCTTCGGGCAGCCCTTTTGAGCCGTGCTGCCGCGCAATCTCACCGCTGAGCATGGCTCCAACGGCTCGATGCACATTCCGGATCGGCATGTTGAATTCAGCGGGCTCGCCGTGCTCGACCGCCTGCTTTGCCAGATTCATCAAGCTGTGATCCAAGGCTTTATTCAAGCCGTGGTCTTGCGCGATCAAACAGCGCCTTCCCACGCGGCCGGGCACTTGCGGGTTATACAGGATGGATGAAAAGTCGAGTCCTCGAGCTTTCCAATGATCAATGGCATCGCGCATCTGGATCATGTCGACGCGGCCGATCATTTCGCTCATCGTGCGGAAGCCCATCTTCGCCATCCACTCGCGCACTTCTTCGGCGATGTAGAAAAAGAAATTGATGACATGCTCGGGCGTGCCTTCGAAGCGCTTTCGGAGCTCGGGATTCTGGGTGGCAATACCCACAGGACAGGTATTCAGGTGACACTTGCGCATCATGACGCAACCCATGGCGACGAGCGGGGCGCTGGAGAATCCGAATTCCTCTGCACCGAGTAGCGCCGCAATCGCAACATCTCTGCCGGTCTGCAGCTTGCCATCTACCTGCACGCGAATCCGGCTGCGCAGATCATTCATCACCAGAACCTGCTGGGTTTCGGCAAGCCCGAGCTCCCATGGAATCCCCGCATGCTTAATAGAGGTGAGAGGAGAAGCACCCGTGCCGCCATCGTAGCCGCTGATGAGAACCGCGTCCGCATGCGCCTTCGCTACACCGGCGGCGACTGTTCCGACTCCGACTTCGGCAACCAACTTGACCGAAATGCGCGCTTTTGGATTGACGTTCTTGAGATCGTAAATCAACTGCGACAGGTCTTCGATGGAATAGATGTCGTGATGCGGCGGCGGCGAAATCAAACCTACGCCCGGAATGGCGTGGCGCACGCGCGCAATCCGTTCATCCACTTTATGGCCCGGCAACTGTCCGCCTTCGCCGGGCTTCGCTCCTTGCGCGATTTTGATCTGCAGATCGTCCGCATGCACAAGATAGTTGGTGGTGACGCCGAAGCGCGCGGAGGCAACTTGCTTAATGGCGCTGCGTTTCGAATCGCCGTTCGGCAGGGGAACGAACCGCGCCTCATCTTCGCCCCCCTCGCCGGTATTAGAGCGTCCGCCCATGCGATTCATGGCAATCGCGAGAGTCTCATGCGCCTCGGCGCTGATCGAGCCAAACGACATCGCGCCTGTGTTGAAACGCTTAACGATCTCAGTGGCCGGCTCGACTTCCTCAATCGCGATGGGGCGCGGAACAGTTTTGAGCTCCATTAATCCGCGAAGCGTACACAGCCGCTCATTCTGCTGATCGATGAGCGTCGTGTACTCCTGAAATGTCGCGTAGCTTTGTTGCCGAACCGAATGCTGGAGCTTACTTACTGTAAGCGGATTCAGCAGGTGATATTCGCCATTAACGCGGTATTGATAATCGCCGCCTACAGTAAGCTCCGGCTCAGATTCCGATACAGGACGGAAAGCGAGATTGTGCTTCTCAATGGCTTCTTTCGCCAGAACGTCTAAACCGACGCCTTCGATCCGCGAAGGAGTTCCGGTGAAATACTGCTGGATCAATTCCTTATTCAGACCGATTGCTTCGAAGACTTGCGCGCCGCGATAGCTCTGCAGCGTCGAGATACCCATTTTCGAGAAGACCTTCAGCAGGCCCTTGTTTACCGCTTTGATGTAGTTCTTGATTGCCGTTTCGGGAGGGATGCCGTTCGGCAGCTCACTGGCCATTGCCATCTGCTCGATCGTCTCGATTGCCAGATAAGGATTGATCGCGCTTGCGCCGTATCCGATGAGAAGACAGTGATGCATCACTTCGCGCGGCTCGCCCGATTCGATGATCAGAGCGACGCCAGTGCGGGTGCCCTCGCGAATCAAATGATTGTGTACCGCGGTTAAAGCCAGCAGGCAAGGAATGGGCGCGAACTCCTCATCGATACCGCGATCAGAAAGGATCAGAAGCGTGTAGCCGGCTTTGATCGCCAGCGATGCGCGACGGCAAAGGCTATCGAGCGCGCGCTTCAGACCCGTCTCTCCGTCGACCACGCTGAAAATGGTCGGCAACGTAGAAGCCAGCAGATCGCCCCGGGAGACACGCCGCAATTTCTCGAGGTCCCGATTGGTCAGCATGGGGTGCGGCATTTTCAACGTGTGACAATGCTCCGCGGTTTCGGCGAGTATATTGCGCTCGGTACCGATGTAGCTGGTTAGCGACATTACGAGCTCTTCGCGAATTGGATCGATGGGAGGATTGGTGACCTGTGCGAAGAGTTGCTTGAAATAGTTAAACAGCAGCTGGGGTTTATCGGATAAACAGGCGAGCGGCGTGTCCGTTCCCATGGAACCGATTGCTTCCTGCCCGTCGCTTGCCATCGGAGAAATCAGCAGCCGCACATCTTCATCCGTGTAGCCGAAACAGCGCTGTCGCATCAGCACCGTTTCGTGATCCGTGCCCTGAATGCGATGGGGCTCAGGGAGAGAATCGAGTGTGATCTGGTTCTGTTCGAGCCACTTGCCATACGGCTGGCGAGAGGCAAGCTGGTGCTTAATCTCCTCGTCGGGAACGATACGGCCTTGTTCCAGATCCACTAGCAGCATTTTGCCCGGCTGGAGGCGGCCTTTGTACTCGATTTCGTCCGCCTGGAAGGGAAGCACGCCGGTTTCAGAAGCCATCAGAAGCAGACCATCTTTCGTGACCAGATAGCGTGCAGGGCGAAGGCCGTTGCGGTCGAGAGTGGCTCCGATGACGCGACCATCCGTGAAGGCGACTGCTGCAGGGCCGTCCCAGGGTTCCATGAGCGAGCCGTGGTATTCGTAAAAGGCTCGCTTTTCCGGAGGCATGGTGTTGTCGGCGTCCCAGGCTTCCGGCATGAGCATGGCCATGACGTGGGGCAGGGAACGGCCTGACATGGTCAGCAGCTCAACGGCGTTGTCGAGCGCAGCCGAGTCGCTCACATCAGGCTGAATAATCGGAAAGAGCTTTTTTATGTCGTCGAAATAAGGCGAAGCCAGAACCGGCTGGCGCGCGTGCATCCAGTTCATGTTGCCGCGCAGCGTATTGATTTCTCCGTTATGGCAAAGATAGCGGAAAGGGTGCGCGAGCTGCCAGGTGGGAAACGTGTTTGTGGAGAAGCGCTGATGGACCAGACAAAGCGCGCTTTTCGCGTCGGGATCTAGAAGCTCGTTGTAGAATTCGCCGATCTGATTTGCCAGCAGTAGACCCTTATAGACAATGGTCCGCGAGGAGAACGACGGCACGTAGAAGAAACTCTTCTCGCGCATATCGGAAGCGGCGACGAGCGATTCCACACGCTTGCGGACGACGTAGAGCTTGCGCTCGAACTCGTCGTCTGTCAATCCCGCCGGACGTCCAACAAACAGCTGTTCGATATAGGGTTGCGATGCTCGCGCGACTCGACCGATTGCATCCACCTGCACGGGCGTGTCCCGCCAGCCCAGAACTGTTAAGCCCTCTTCGCGCGAGATTTTTTCAAGCAATCCTTCGCAAGCGAGCCGCTGCTGGTGCTCGACCGGCAAAAAACACATCGCGATGCCGTACTCGCCGGGCGCGGGCAAGCGAAAGCCCAGGATCTCCGCCTGCTTGCCGAAGAACTGGTGAGGGATCTGGATGAGAACACCGGCGCCATCCCCAGTCTCGGCGTCGCAGCCACAAGCGCCGCGATGCTGAAGGTTGACCAGGATCTCCAGACCCTTCAGCACAATATCGTGCGAGGCTTCGCCCTTTACGTTGACAACGAATCCGATGCCGCAGGCGTCGTGCTCGTTGGCCGGGTGATATAACCCTTGCGGCCCGGGCAACTGGTTCATTGAGTCGGTTGGGTACACGTATGCCTCCACGGGGAGGTTATCTGAGTATACCGGCGCTCATTACTATTCGTCAAATGGAATTTGTAGCCGTATACAATCAGTGTTTCTTATGATACCCTGGATCAGCTGTGACGATTGCGAATCTTCACCTGCTCCGCGATGTAGCTCACCTTCGGAGTGTAAGTAAAGCTGCGCGAGTAAATGAGATCAGCCAATCCGCGGCGAGCCAGGCCATACAAGAAATCGAGCGAGAGGCAGGCATTGCGCTATTTGACCGGAGCACGCGGCCTCTTGCGGTGACGGCCGCGGGGAAGGCTTACATCGAATATTGCCGGGATGTTTTGCGCAGGCATGACGAACTGCAGGCGTCCTTGGAGCTTCTGAAGAAGCAAGGCAACGGGACGGCGCGCCTGTCTGCGATTTATTCGGTGGGGCTGTCGGAAATGGCGCAAATTGAGGAGCGATTTGCCGAAACTTTTCCTGATGGCCAGCTTCAAGTTGCGTATCTTCGGCCAGAACGTGTGTGGGAAGCGGTTGTCGAGGATGAAGCGGACCTCGGACTGATGAGCTATGCGGAATCGTCTCGGGAGGTGATAGCGCTGCCCTGGCGGGACGAGGAGATGGTGGTGGCGGTTGCTCCCAATCACCGGCTGGCTCACGAGGAATCAATTCGACCGTCCGCCCTCGAGAGTGAACAGTTCATCGGCTTCGATGACGACCTGCCGATCCAGAGTCAAATAGATCGTTATCTCCGCGACCATAAAGTCAGCGTGCAGACGGCCTTTCACTTCGACAATCTGCAAATGATCAAAGAAGCGGTAGCGCACGACGCCGGAATCAGCATCATGCCCAAGCGCGTGATGCGTGAAGAGCTAAGCCAAGGGCGAATGGTCGCGCTGCGCCTCCGACCGCGGGAGCTCTACAGACCGGTGCGCATCATTCATCGGCGGCGCAAAGTTTTCAACGAGGTGACTGCCGGATTGCTGGCGCTTTTGCAAGCGGAAGAAAAATCGACTGACGGCATAAAGAGGTTCAGCGCTACCGGAAATTGAACCCGCGCCTGCTTTCGAAGGGTCTTTATGTCACGCGCGGTTCTCTGTCTCAAGCGCGCGTAACTCCTCGATCTCCTGTTGAAGCTTCCCCTGTTTTCGTCTCCTAACGAAAACGAAAGTTGCGAACCATAGAGCGAGAAGCAGCAAGACCGGCGCGACGTTCAGTAAAAGCCGTAGGTCGTTAAGCGATTTGATCAGCTCTGGCAGGATAATCATCGCCAGCCCCAGGAAACAAAACGTCAGACCGGCCCTGCGCCAGATGTGCCGCCCATAATCGCGCCGCTTCTCGAGCTCGCTTCTGTAAGAGTGGAGCGTGGTGTTCAGGGTCCCATTAGGTGCAAGCCGCCTCGGCCAAATCCATTTGTATGCCTGATAGGCGAAATAGAGGCACCAGAGACTCATCAGGCCCCACCCGATGCGCGGAACCATCTCCTGGGGTCTCCTCACGAAGGCGCAGGCGAATAATACAAAAAGCATGAGCCCGATAATTATCGAGAACAGCGCTTCAAAACGGGCTTTTTTCTGACGCTGTTGCGCTTTACGGTGTAGTTCATCGACTGACATTTTGAATCCCTCCGTTGGCTGATTTTTCCAGATATTTCGCGGGTCGTTCATGGGAAATTCAGTGCGCATGAAGTCCTCCTTCGTCGAACCAGCGCTTCAGGATATTTTTGATCCGGTGAACTTTCATGGCGACGTTTGCCGGTGATAGCCCCGTGATGTCGCTGATTGAACCGGCGTCCATTCCCTCGAGATAAGAAACGATGATCTGACGATCGAGCGGCTTCAGGCGCTGAATTAACATCGAGAGCCGCTGGAGCGCTTCACTCTGGCTGGCGGCGAGTTCACCCTGATCGTTGCCAGCCATGCTCTCAATGTTTTCGAGGCTCACCAGCCTGTCCCTAACCCGGCGCTGCCGAATGACGTGCCCGGTGGCTACGTTGTGAGCGATACGGTACACCCAGGTTCGCAGCGAGCATCGCAGGTCGAAATACGCGAAGCTGCGCCACAGATGTAAATGAATTTCCTGGAGCAGGTCACGACGCGCATCAGGATCAAGCTCATAAGCTCGTGCGAGCCGATCGAGTGAAGAGCCGTAGGTGTCCACGGCCTGTTCGTACAGAGTACCCAGGCTCACGTCTCTGCCCGATATGGGTTCAGGCCTCCGCACATCATAGGTAGTCCTTGCCTTTGGCAATTTCTAACAGTAAAGGACGCTATACTAATTTTTCCGCGCGTTGAAGTCCATCTATGCAAACGTGGCCGCGTGGCCCAAGGCACCCCACGCGCGCGGCTTTGAAAACCTAAATGCCGGATCGATACATCGGGGAGCGGCAACCACAGCGGCGCGGGGCGATCATCTTCATCGTCATTCTGCTTGCGGCCATTCTGCTGTGCTCGCGTTACATCGCATCGACGCTGATTGATTATTCCTGGTGGTCCGAAGTTCATCAGGTCGACACCTGGGTCAGCCTTCTCATATACGGAACGGGTCCGATTCTGCTCGCAATCGTGGTTTTCTTCCTCGCGTTTTGGATCGCCTTCAAATTGGGAACGCGGCGCGAAGCGGAGACTCCGCTTTTCGGTTTTCTGAAACGCTCGTTTGTATCTCGAATTGCGCTGGTTGTTTTTGCGGTTTTTGCAATCGGGGTTGCGAACGCGACCGTGGATAGTTGGACGGTAGTGAGATACTTCGGAGGATTGCGGCTGGCGCAATCCTCGGCCGAATTCGTGGATCCGATTTTCGGCAAGCCGCTGCACTTTTATTTTTTCGGCCTCCCGTTCTATAACCTGCTATTACGCGTTGTGCTGGTGGGAGCTGTTCTCGCGCTATTAATTTATTGGCTGGCAGCGCACGCTGAGAGGCTCAGCAAACAGCTGCCCAGCTTTACTCCTGGATCTCCATTCGAATTCGACCGAATATCGGTTCGTGACGCGTTCGACTCCACTTTTGTGCGGCTCGCGGCAGCAATTTTGCTCGTCGGTATTGCGGTGAAGATCTACTTCAACCGGTATGGACTTCTTTTTGACGACCACGGCACATACCTGGTGGGCGTGGACTGGGTAGCGGACCACATTGTTCTGCCGCTCCAATGGGTGGAGATTTTCGGCGCGTTAGTCGCAGCTGCGCTTGTAGTGGCACGGCGCGGCCGTTGGGCGCTGGTTCTGCTGCTAATTCTTCCGGTGCGCTTTATATTGCCGTCTATTGTTGCCGGACTGTACGTACGACCGAATGAGTTGTCGGTCGAGGGGCCGTATATCCAGCATCACATTGACGCGACCCGGTCAGCTTATGGGTTGAATCAACGGGTAAAGGAGACGACGCGGGAAGCAGTTCCGGAAATGCCGATCGATTATGCGAAACACGAGGCGCTACTCGATAACGTCCGGCTGTGGGACTGGAAGGCGTTTCACGACACCATTTCCCAGATACAGCCGCTGCGCCCGTACGTTTACATCGATACGGACGTGGACCGGTACAACATAGACGGCCACGTGCGGCAGGTACTGATCGCGCCGCGCGAGCTCGACATTCGACAGCTTGGAGAAGCGCGAAACCGCTGGATCAATCCGCACTTTATCTACACACATGGTTACGGCGTTGTGATGGCGGAAGCCAACCGCATCACACCCGACGGTCTACCGCTTTTGTTTATCAAAGATGCGCCGCCGGTGGTGACTACTAAAAGCTTGACGTTCACCCGGCCCGAAATTTATTACAGCGAGGTGGCGCATGAACCGGTGTTCGTTGACACCGCGCAGCAGGAGTTCAATTATCCTTCCGGGTCGGAGAGCGTTTATACGCGCTACGCCGGTAGTGGCGGATTTCCTATTTCCTCTCCGCTGTTGCGTCTGGCTGCCGCGATTAACTATGGCGATCTGAACATCATCCTGCCCAGTCCGTTGACAGGAAGCAGCCGGATGATGATCCATCGGGCAATCCTGGAGCGGTTGACGAAACTGGCAGGATTTCTGACGTGGGACTCTGATCCTTATTTGGTGCTGACCAATTCGGGGCATCTGGTCTGGATTGCCGATGGATACATGAGCTCGAACGCCCATCCGTACTCGCGCGAGCTGGATTTCGGGAACGGTCCTTTTAACTACATCAGGAACTCGATCAAAGCGACAATTGACGCCTATACGGGAGAGACGAACCTGTACGTCTTTGATCCCGGCGACGTGTTGATTCAGGCGTACTGGCGCTTGTTCCCACACCTGTTCCACCCAGAATCCGCAATGCCGTCCGACTTGCGGGCGCACGTCCGGTATCCGGAGATGTTGTTCAGCGTGCAAGCCGAGATTTACCGCACATTTCACATGCGCGACGCGGAAGCGTTCTATAATCGGGCGGACCTTTGGGATCTGGCGAAGACCGGCACCAGGCAGCAGGGAGAGGGCGGGGCAGCCTCTGTTTCGCCAACGTATGTGGTGGCGACTCTGCCTGACAGCGATACGCCAGAGTTCATGCTGATTACGCCGTTCACTCCGGCGAATAAAGATAATTTGATCGGCGTGATGTATGCGCGTTGCGATGGACAGCATCTGGGCGAGCTGGTGTTTGAACAATTATCAAAGCAGAACATCATCTACGGCCCAATGCAAATTGATGCGCGAATCAATCAGGATCAGAACATTTCGAAGGACCTGACGTTGTGGAATCAGCAGGGATCACAGGTGCTGCGCGGACAGACGCTGGTTCTGCCAATTGACAACAGTTTTCTTTACGTCGAGCCAATCTATATTCAGGCCTCGCAGGCGAGCATGCCGCAGTTAAAGAAAGTGGCGCTGGCGATGGGTAACCGGTTGGCTTATGCGGATACGTATGAACAGGCGCTCTCGCAATTGATACAGAACTTGGGAGAGACGCAACAGGCAAATCAGACGGGCAACGAGCCCCGACCTGCACAAAATGCTAACGCGACCACTCCTGGTACATCGATTTCTTCTGGTGTTTCCACCCAGGCGGCCCAGACGCTTCAGCAGATAAGAGATCATCTGCAGCGATATCGCGAATTGAGCGCACAGGGAAAGTGGGCGGAAGCCGGGAAAGAATTAGATGAGATACAAAGCTTGGTGCAGAAGTGAATACCGGTCTAGCCCTCCAGGCTATCCAGCCTATCCTGGTGACTCCGGACAATTTCGACCAGGTCTCTTACGATGCCTGCGAGGCTGTCGATCCGTTCGCCTACCCTGTGGATTTGCGCTTCGTTTTCTTTCTGCATTGACGCGATAATCTCTACAGTTTGCGTCAGGGCCTCATGGCGTTCTGTTAGTCGGTCTAGTCGTTCGTCTATTGTCACTCAGTGCCTCTGTTCAGAGCTTAGCGAAGTTGTTGTCAGTGAGAATCAGTTTGGCGTCGGAACTTAAACCGGGAATATATGAACGATGCGGCAAGCAACAAAACGCCGAGGGCGACGAATGCCGAAATGCGGTAAAAAGCGGTCATCAGCCAGACATCATAGAGGTAAAGCTTGGCGACGACGATGCCGAGCAGAACCAGGCCAAGATGCCGATTCATTGCCGATCTCCGCAACACACCATACGCGATTACGATCACGCCATAGAGAGCCAGGAAGACCGAATCTATGTCGGTTGTGAAACTGGCGCGGTTTTCGGGAACGGCGTGAGCCGCGGCCCACAGATGCAGCGCTCGGAGTGCAGCGACGCAGAGGCAGCTTTGGCCAATGAGATAAAAAACCGCATAGGCGCGCTCACTGGTCATCCGCACGTTGAAAGTGCCAGCAAAGTGAACGGTCGCGCACAGGAGAGCAGAAAGCGCGAACGCGCCAGGGTGATGCTCATCAACAAGAAGCCACGCACATAAGAGAACCCAGAAAGCGTTAAATGGAGCGAGAAACAAAGCGGTGTTCTGCGCGAGCGTACGATACAAGCGCGTGACCGTAGCAACCGAGACGATGCTGAGCAAAAGCAAATAGGGCAAATAGAGCAAAGGCCCGGTAGTGTCGTCGTGGTGGCGGACGAGTAACGGGGCAATAAAGCCTCCGATGAACCCCACCGCAGCAACGGCTGAGCTTGCAAAACGAAAACATAGCGCGATGGCTAACGCGGACACGGCCAGCAATGCAATAAAACCCGCTTCCCGGGGAATCAGCTTGTAATAGCCGAAGGAGGCATACGCCGAGATATAGAGGATCGCGCAGCCGCATCCCGCCAGACCTTGGGAAATGGCGTGCTGATTCCGATTGCGCAGCCACTCGGCGAAGCCTATCAGGAGAAAACCAGCAAAAAATCCCGCGATAACCAAGCCGTTCCCGCCGATCCATTGATTATCGGCTGCATATTTGAAAAAGAAGATGATTCCGATGGCGAGGGTGACAGCCCCGATCCGGTTAATAGCGGTCAGGCCGAAGCGGGATTCGTTTTTTTCGCGATCGTCGGCAGCAATTGCGGAGGTCGCGAACGTGATGCCATGTTCGAGCTTGCTCACGCGGGCCTGGAGGTCTGAAATGGCCGTTTGGAGCTTCGCGATTTCGGATTCACCCGGCGAAGGCGGGTTCGGCAACTGGCTCGGTGGCTCCATATCGGTGCGCGACGTAATTATCTAATATTTCGCGAAATTCGGCTACGATATGGTCGCCCCGAAGCGTAGTGGAGAGCTTCCCGTCGACGTAGACGGGAGCAACCGGTTTTTCGAATGTCCCGGGCAAAGAGATACCGATATTGGCGTGTTTCGATTCGCCGGGGCCGTTGACCACACATCCCATCACGGCCACCTTCATTTCTTCCACACCGGAGTACTTCTCACGCCAAACCGGCATCTGCTCGCGCAGGTAGGTCTGGATCTGATCCGCCATGTCCTGGAAGAACGTGCTGGTCGTTCGGCCGCAGCCGGGACAGGCCGCAACTTGCGGAGTGAAGCTGCGCAGATTCAGCGCTTGCAGGATCTGCTGGCAGACGATCACCTCTTCCGTGCGATCTCCATTGGGGAGCGGAGTAAGCGACGCGCGGATGGTATCGCCGATCCCTTGCTGTAACAGCAAGGAAATCGCAGCGGTGGTCGCGACAATCCCTTTCGAGCCCAGGCCGGCTTCGGTCAGACCTAGATGCAGTGGGTAATCGCAGCGCGCCCCGAGCATTTCGTAGACGTGCACCAGGTCCTGGACGCTGCTGCATTTCGCGCTGAGGATAATTTTGTCGTGGGCGAGGCCATGACGCTCGGCATTCTCGGCGCTGCGGATCGCACTCTCGACAATAGCTCGCATCGTGACTTCCATGGCGTCCAGCGGGTCGGGTGAGCGCGAATTCTCGTCCATCATCCGGGTGAGCAGAACGGAATCGAGAGAACCCCAGTTGACGCCGATACGCACAGGCCGGTCATATTCAATGGCGGCCTCGATCATGATCCGGAAGTTGTCGTCCTGCTTGCGGCCAATGTTGACGTTGCCCGGATTGATGCGGTATTTTGCGAGCGCGCGAGCGCACCCGGGATATTTTTTGAGCAGGATATGGCCGTTATAATGGAAATCCCCAATGATGGGAACGTTGACACCGAAGTCGCGGAGCGTATCCACAATCCTCGGGACGGCTTGCGCGGCTTCTTCCGTGTTGACAGTTACCCGAACCAGCTCAGAGCCAGCGCGTGCGAGCGCGATGACCTGGTTTACCGTTGCCGCTGAATCCGCCGTATCGGTGTTGGTCATCGACTGCACGACAATCGGATTCGTGCCGCCAACTTTGATACGTCCAATGTTGACGACGGTCGATTTCCGGCGCGGCAAAGCGGGCATTTAGGCGGAGACCTCCACAGGCGTTCTCAGAACAGGATGAACCTTTATTGTATCAGCGGATTCCATAGTACGATCATTTCAAAGCATGCCTTACGCGATCAAGGTTGAGTATGCGCATCAGCGCAAAATTCGGGAGCGGAACAAAGCTATCTATCGCGTGGCGCACTGGCCGATCTGGATTTGGGTTTTCTTCCTCGCTCCTGGACCTCTGACCTTCGATCTGTTTTCCAAAGGCCTGCGCTTTAGAAATTTTGCCTGGCTCATTCTTGTACTCATATTCACGGGGATCGCGGGAATTTTGGGTAAGCTTCCAGGAGTTGAGCCGAGGCCCTACATTTTGCGCTTTTGCGAGGACAAACCGAATCCGCTGTATCGCCGGGTCTGCTACACCTTCGCCTGGAACTCGCTACTGACTTTCGCAATCTTGAATCTTGCCGGATTGAGCATTGCGGCGGCAACGGGAACCTGGTATCTCAAGCAGATCTACAACTACGGCTACCCGCCAGTTTTCGCGGCAATTCTTTTGCTTGGCTGGCTCGGAGTATTGCCGCGAGTGAAGCCCTCCACAAAGGGCGAAGGAACCGAGCGGCGCTATTTCTACGGCGCGGTTTGGGCAGTGACTTTGGCCCAACTATTACTGCTGATCTTCTGGAAGACACTTCCCCGAACACACATGGCTGACGTATGTAAGCTCGGGATATTTGTGATCTCGTTGGGAGCGGTTTACATTGCGGCCATCCTTGGGTTATTGCCGCGAACGAGACCAATCCTTCCAGGCGAGCTGATACTGGCGGATTAGGTTCCGCATTGGCGTGATCGTATTCGTGTTAGCAGCCGGTCTGATCGCGGTTGCTCTCTTATATCAAGCCTTGGGCGCTTACCGGGACATAAGGCGATTTCCTGCGCCTGGCCGAGTTATCGATGTTGGAGCGTGCCTCCTCCATGTGAATGATCAGGGCATTGGAACTCCAACGGTGGTACTCGAATCGGGCATCGCGGCGAGCTCGCTGAGCTGGGCACTCGTGCAGCCAGGAATTGCAGAGTTCACGAGTGTTGTGAGCTATGACCGAGCCGGCCTCGGCTGGAGCGAGGGCTCCGCGGCGCCCAGAACCGTGCATCAAATCATTTCTGAGCTGAGCGTTCTACTCTCGCGGACTGGCTTTCCAGGTCCATATATTCTGGTTGGGCATTCATTCGGCGGGCTTCTCGTTCGCGCTTATGCGCATCTCAAACCTGCTGCAATAGCTGGGTTGGTGCTCGTCGACCCGGTGCCGCTCCAACACTGGGCCAGTTGTAGTGTCAATGAGCTGAAACGGCTCAAGCTAGGAACGAGATTATCGCGGCGCGGAGCAGTACTGGCGCGCCTTGGGGTTGTGCGCGCGGCCTTAGCAGCGTTGGCATCAGGCGGAAGAAGATTCCCGAAACTGGTCGGTCGGGCAAGCGCAGGGCGGGGAAGCAAAGTCATGGAACATCTGGTGGGTGAAATTCAGAAGCTTCCGCCCGACGTTTGGCCCATGATCCGCGCCCAATGGAGCCGTCCGAAGTGCTTCTTAGCCATGGCTGATTATCTTGCGTCTCTACCGGAAAGCGCGAGGGCCGCGCTCCAGATGCCGATCCCATCTAATGTTCCGGTCATCATTCTTTCGGCTTCGAGTGCCACGGAAGGAGAGCTAAAGGAACGCGATTCGTGGATTGAACAAAGCGCATACGGACGGCACATTCATGTCGATGAATGCGGACACTGGATCCAATTGGAACGGCCAGATGTGGTGGTTTCGGCTGTTCGAGAACTGGTCGAAGGCGCGCGCAGCCCGCGCTATAAAATCGCGCCGACGATTGCGCCCAAGAGCAACGGTCCTACATGAATGAGCGCGAGCGCCAGACCTCCCGCGCCTGCGATGAAGCCGAAAAGCGGCAAGCCGGTGAGAAGCGTACTGAAGAAGAAAAGGATCGCGCCGAAAACCAGCCCCGGCAACAATACGGCCAGGATTGCGTTGCCTAGAGTTCCCGCCTTTCGTCCGCCTACAAATCCGGCAATCAGCGGGCCCATAATGGGGAGCCAAAACAAAAGGATCGATAAAACGAACATCCAAAGAATGGCGCTGCCGATACTGCCGGGCCGATTTGGCATTTCATAAGTCTCTCATGGTAATCAAAATAGAGAACTGCGGCGAATTCGCCAGTGACTTCATCTAAGAGCTTTAGGAGGTTAGACCGTTGCAACTACGCAAACTCGGAAACTCGGGGCTGGAAGTCTCTCCAATCTGTTTTGGGGGAAACGTTTTCGGATGGACGATTGATGAGCAAACTTCGCTCCAGCTACTGGACGCATTCGTAGACGCAGGTTTCAATTTCATTGACACTGCTGACGTGTACTCAAAATGGGCTCCGGGAAACAAGGGCGGTGAATCCGAAGCGATCATCGGCAAATGGCTGAAGCGAGGCGGAAAGCGGGAAAAGGTGATTATTGCGACGAAGGTGGGGATGGAGATGGGCCAAGGCCAAAAGGGACTCTCGCGACCATACATGCTGAGTGAAATCGAGGCTTCTCTGAAGCGTCTTGAGACTGACTACATTGACTTGTATCAATCGCACACGGATGATCGCGAGACGCCTTTGCAAGAGACGCTGGAAAGTTATGCGAAGCTCATCCAACAGGAGAAAGTCAGGGCTATTGGCGCGTCGAACTATACTGCGGAGCGGCTTTCACAAGCGCTGCAGGTCAGCGAGGAGCGGCGCTATCCGAGATATGAAAGTTTGCAGCCCGAATATAACCTGTACGACCGGGCCGGATACGAAACACAGCTCGAATCCGTGTGTGAGGAGAATGGATTGGGAGTTATTCCTTATTTCTCGCTGGCCAGCGGCTTTCTGACAGGAAAGTATCGGTCCCAAGCGGATCTCTCGAATAGGGCGCGAAGCGGCATGGTCAAGAAGTATCTGAATGACCGGGGCTTTCGGATTGTGGAGGCACTCGACCAGGTCGCCAAGCAGTACAACTCCAGTCCGGCGCAGGTTTCTCTGGCTTGGCTAATCGCGCGTCCGAGCATTACAGCGCCTATCGCGAGCGCGACCAACTTGGAGCAGTTGAATGAATTAATAGATGCGACCAGACTCAAGCTGGAAGAATCTTCAATTGAACAGTTAAACCGCGCCAGCTCCTACTCTGAGACCGCGGCACATGCATAGCACTTTGCGCATATAATCCTGATTTGACCAGGACATTAATTGTATTCACTCTGGCGCTGAGTGCGGCGTTTACCGCAACACCTCAGCAGTTCGACATCATCATTCGGAACGGGCACATCATCGATGGGACGGGCTCACCTTGGTACTCCGGTGACATAGCGATTCTGAATGGACGAATCGCGCGGATCGGTTCACTTACGGAGGCTTCGGCTCGCCGTGTTATTGATGCACGAGGGCTAATCGTTGCGCCCGGATTCATTGACATGCTTGGCCAATCCGAGTTGTCGATGCTGGTAAATCCGCAAGTTCCTTCCAAAATCTTTCAGGGCATCACAACCGAAATCACGGGTGAAGGCGGCTCAATCGCGCCGTTGAACGAGCGCCTCCTGGCAGCGGACCGCGCTGGTTTTGCGCATTACGGAGTCAAGCCGGATTGGAGAACTTTTCGGGAGTATTTCGCGCGGCTGGAGAGGCAGGGCCTGGGAATCAATCTCGCCAGTTATGTAGGTGCGACACAGGTGCGGCGCATGGTAATTGGAGAGGACAATCGACGGCCCAGCACAGCCGAATTGGAGCGCATGAAAGCCTTGGTTCGCGAAGCGATGCAACAAGGGGCGGTGGGCGTTTCGACTGCGCTTCAGTATGCACCCGCTCCCTACGCGTCAACGGAGGAACTGATTGCGTTGGCAGGAGAAGCGGCCAAAGTTGGAGGCATTTATGCCACTCATATGCGTAGCGAAGGCGATACCATTGACGCGGCGCTCGACGAAGCGTTCCGAATCGGCCGCGAGGCTCAGATTCCAGTCGAGATTTGGCATCTCAAAGCCGCAGGCAAACGCAATTGGGGCCGCATGCCGGAAATTGTTGCACGCATCGAGCAAGCTCGAAAATGGGGTGTTGATGTTGAAGCCGATACATACGCCTATCCGGCTTGGTTCAACACGTTCTCCGCGTTCGTCCCGCCGTGGGCTCATGAGGGCGGTGACGCGAAGATGGTGCAGCGCCTGAGAGATCCGGCAATGCGCGCTCGCATACGCCACGACATGCTGACACAGAACTCCAGTTGGGATAACGAATGGCTTGAAGTGCCCGGACCAGAAGCAATTCTGGTGAGCGTGGTGCAGAATCCCAAGCTTCTGGCACTCCAAGGAAAAACAATCGCTCAAATTGCGCAAGCGAAGGGAAACGACCCGATCGACACGATATTCGATTTGCTTATTGAGGATCCTGAGATGTCTGTGGCGGTATTTGCGATGTCAGAACAAGATATCGCGTTGGCGCTGAAACAGCCGTGGGTCTCAATAGACAACGATTCTCAAGGAACCGCGCCAGAAGGCATTCTGGGTCAGGAACATCCACATCCCCGCGCGTATGGAACATTTCCGCGGATCTTGCGCAAATACGTACGTGAAGAGAAGCTGCTCACGCTTGAAGAAGCGATTCGAAAATTCAGTGCATTGCCCGCGCAACGAATGCGGCTCACCGACCGGGGTGTCTTGAAGCAAGGCTTATGGGCCGATATGGTCGTGTTTGACCCGAATACGATTCGCGATCTCGCCACGTTTGAAAATCCAAATCAATTATCAATCGGAATGAAATACGTTTTCGTTAATGGAGTCCCCGTGATCGAAGAAGGGAAGATGACGAACGCGCTCCCTGGTAAGGTGTTGCGCGGCCCAGGGGCGACGAGATAGGAGCTTTGAACGAAGCGCGAGATGGCGCGAGATGGCGCGACCAGCCGGTTCTCCCTACACGGAAGAACAGATGTGGTCTTCCGTCGTTGGATCCTCTGATGTATAGACGAGCGCCGTTTTGCGACTGGGGCGCAGTCAAGAAAGTGTTCTAACTTATCTCTGACAAACGAGCCATGCAAACTGCTGGACGTTTAGATTGAGCTTATATAAAACAAGCTGCTCTTTTGACCTCAGTTACTTAATGCGTTATCACAAGGAAGGGAACAGCACGCAACTCTCTCCTCGTTAAGGCCGGTCAGTAGTCCTAATTCGTCGTACTAAGCGGATCACTGCGGCGATCAAAAACGCGGGTAACATGTCTCCTTTTAAGGCGATTATCGTCGCGTAAGAAACAAATTAGACTCTTGCGCTCCTGGGCTGGATTACTCTCTTCACAGGACAGTATCGGCAGCGGGCCAGTTAGCTGCCACGCCTTTTCTCGGTGGGAGTATATATGCAAGATAAGGATCTCTTTTTTTCACGGCGCCATGCCGGCGATTTTCTTACGGGTGCCGCTGAGCATGCATCTTTGGCGCACGCCTTTGGGACACTCCAAAATAAGCTCGGGCTGCAATTGGCGGCACTATTGATCCTGAGCTTGCCACTTTTATCTCAGCTCACGAGCGGCAATCTCACCGGTACCGTCTACGATCCGACTGGAGCCACGGTACCGGCTGCCACCGTCGTCGCCCACAATGCGGCTACGGGGGTAGATGCAACAACAAACTCGAGATCCGGCGGCGAGTTTCGGTTTGAGAACCTGCCGATAGGGACTTACACGATCACCGTCACCGCGCCTGGATTCAGCAAGGCTGAAGTAGGCAATGTCAACATTCAGCTCAATCAGACGATCACGACCAACGTAAAGTTGGCCATTGGAAAGGCGAGTACGACCGTTCAAGTAAGCGAGGCTGCCCCGCCCATTGATAACACCACTGCGCAGGTGCAGACAGCTTATGACAGCAGGCAGATCGCGGATCTACCTTCTGCGAGTGGTGGGCAACTTGCCTCCGGTGTTATCAACCTCTCCTTGCTGAACGCGGGCGTCACAAGTAGCGGCGGCGCTGGATACGGCACGGGGCCCTCGGTTGGCGGTCAACGCCCAACCAACAACAACTTCACCATTGAAGGTATCGACAACAATAGCCTGTCTGTCACGGGACCGCTCGTCACCATTCCGAATGATGCCGTGTCGGAATTTAGCGTTCTGCAGAATCAGTTTTCACCCGATTTCGGCCACTCCTCCGGTGGCCAGTTTAACCAAGTGGTGAAGAGCGGAACAAATCAATTCCACGGGATGGCTTATGAGTACTTCCAGAACCGCAATCTCGATGCCGCCGACAACCTCGATTTCGTTCAAGGCAATCCCCTTCATCCTCGCTCGGACAATAATCGCTTCGGGGGTAATTTTGGTGGGCCGATTAAGCGGAACAAGTTATTCTTTTTCGGCGATTACGAGTACAATCCTGTTGGCGGCGCGAACGGCACGGGTTACTATGCGCCAACCGCCGCCGGATACAGCACGCTCGCGGCGCTGCCAGAGATCAGCCAGACCAATCTGGCCGAATTCAAGAAGTACTTAGGGGTTGCACCGACGGCGGCCGCTCCTCGGACGTTGCCGTTTGGCGCTCCGGTTCTGGTGGCTCCAGGTCTCGGCAGCAATGAGAGTTTGGGTACAGGCGTATTTGCGCCGAACGCGAGCGGGGCGATTAGTGTTCCGGTGGGACTGATCTCTTCATCGTTGCCGGCTTTCGGCAATTACGAATATGGCGTGGGGTCCATCGACTACGCCATCTCAGAGAAAGACTCACTACGCGGGCGCTTCGTCCTAAACCGAACTGGAGTGGTTGACACCGCGGGTTTTCCGTCCATCTTTTTCGGTATCCTGCCCGGCAACGCCTATCTCGCTACGCTGTCCGAGTATCACACCTTCACGCCCACTCTGATCAACGAGTTCCGGCTTGGATTTAATCGGTTAAACGATAGCACTCCGGTTTTTGGAAATCAATCGTTCCCTGGGCTAGATGCGTTTCCCAACATCGACGTCATCGAATTGAACGCTGCCTATGGTCCCAATCCGAACGCTCCGCAATATACCATTCAAAACATTTATCAGCTCACCGATAACCTGACGTGGACGAAAGGAAAGCACACGCTAAAGTTTGGCTTCGATGGCTGGAGTGCCATCTCGCCGACCAGCTATACGCAGCGTTCGAGCGGCGATTACCAATGGGGTTTCTTGTCCGACTACTTGTATGACAACGATCCCGATGCGCTTGCACAGCGTGGGTTGGGACATGTCACTTACTACCAAAACCAGCAGCTATTGGGATTCTATGGCAACGATGACTGGAAACTCACGCCAAATCTTACTGTCAACTTGGGACTGCGGTATGAGTACCTGACGATTCCTCTGAGTGAGAACACACAATCCCTGAACGCAAGCGCCAACGATCCGGGTCTGATTATATTCCACTCGCCGACCGCCCAAAAGACTAACTTCATGCCTCGTGTCGGGATCGCGTATTCTCCGGGGACGAGCGGGAAAACCTCCATTCGTGCCGGCTTCGGTGTTACTTACGATGTACTGTATGACAACCTCGGAACGCTCAGCTTGCCTCCACAACTAAGCACGACGGTTGATGTAACCGGCACCAACGCCACCGGCTTCCTTGCGGGAGGAGGGATTCCGGCCGGTACGGCGGTCGCGCCTCCCGAGGGCGCTGCGGCTCGGGCCGAGACTTCTGGTTTTATCCCAGATCAAAAGCGCCCCGAAGCCTATAACTGGAACTTCGGTATCCAGCACCAGTTCGCCGGCAATTACGTCTTTGAGAGCCGATACGTTGGCACTCGTGGCCTGTTCCTTCCGGTTCAAATTCAATTAAACCGCCGGGCAGTTGTAAACGCGTCAAACGCGTTGCCGGTGTTCTTTACTCCCCCGAGTCAAGCGACTTTGGACTCGCTGACGAATACGCTCGCAGATCTTCAGGCCGCTGCGGGTGCCGGGGGATCCCTCGTTCCTGCTTTTGCGCAGGCGGGCTTCGGCAGCACGATAACTACTTTTTTGCCGGAAGGGAATTCCATTTATCACGGATGGTCTAACGAGTTAAGTCGGCGGTTTTCCAACGGCCTACAATTCCGAGGGTCTTATACGTGGAGCCACAACATAGATGATTCGACGGACGCGCTGAATTCGACTACTTTGGCGCCACGCAGACCCCAAGATTCGCAAAACCTTGGTCCCGAGCGTGCGTCCTCATTACTCGATTACCGCAACCGGGTCGTGCTGCAGATGCTTTACGACGTTCCTTACTTCAAGAACCGTAATTGGTTGCTAAAGAATATCGTCGGGAACTGGGAAATCGCGCCTGTTTACACTTTCGAATCGGGTCAGCATGTAACACCACAGAGCATTGTGGATTCTAATCTGAACCACGATACGGCCCCGGATCGTGTCGTCATCAATTCTTCGGGCAACCCGAGCCTCGGCACAACAGCCAACCCCCTCACTAACAGTGCAGGCGATATAGTCGCCTATTTGGCAGCAAACCCAAACGCGGAGTTTGTTGTCGCGCCGGAAGGGACGCTGGCGAATGGAGGCCGCAGCCTACTCAGCCTTAATCCGATCGACAATCTTGATCTGACGCTGGCAAAACGCTTCACCATTACAGAGCGTTGGAGACTCGAATTCTCCCTTCGCGCCTTCAATATTTTCAACCATCCCCAGTATGTAGGCGGTTACGTCAACGATGTACATCCTTTTGGGCCCGGCGGAGGAGGATACGCGCAGGGTACCTCGTTAGGGGATTTAGCGCGAAGCACCATAACACCCGGATCGAGTATTTTCGAGCAGTGGAGCCACGGATTCTCGAGTAATCCGCGACAACTGACTCTCGCCCTGAAGTTGACTTTCTAGAGCGCTCCTTGCAAATTGAAAAAATCCGGAGACCCGGTGCGCGTTTCGGCCTCCAGCCTCGATCGGTTGCCGAATACTTATGAGCCACGACCGTTGGAAAGAAATGATAACTAACTCCAGCCCGACATAACAAACAGGTCTGTCAGGCTTTGCTGGCGAGAACACACAAACGTTCCCAGATCTTTTGCAACCATGACTGAAAAAGGCTCGCTCATACCTGTAGATTCGATGGCCTCAATTCGGCTGTAAGGTCGGAGCTGCCCAGTCGCAAGGTCTAGAAGATCGAGGACGACGGCGCCCTTGTCGCGGCTACTTACAAGGATTTCGTGCTTATTAATGAACACCACGGGAACGAGGTGCTTATTGGCCTTGATAGAACGTCTGGGGCAAAGATAGCCAGTTCACCCGATGGTGAAACGCTTGCGAGCTGAGTCTTCTCAAATCCGAGATCGCGAGTATCGGAACCAATCGCGCCGGTAACAAACAGCCGGTTGGGTGCGCCGTTCCACCGGGCGGTATATATAATGCTGCCCCCATCGCGTGTAAACCGCGCGTTTAGAACAGATCCTTTTCGGAATGTTACTTGATGAAAGACTGACTCCGAACGCGAGGATCGGGATGCCCAAAGAATCGCTGCGGTGGCAACTAGAGAAAGCGTAGCAGCGATCCCCGGGATCAGCCAGAGTCGGTCGGCGATGAACCAGCGTCGGCGAGTAGTGGCAATTGGGCCATTAACTTCGACGGAATCATTGTCTCCGGCACTTTGCAGAAACCCATTCGTTGGCGCCGCAGCGCCGCTTTGTGACTCTGAGATTACGGTGATCGGAACAATAAATCGATAACCGATGCGGGCGAGGGTTTCGATATATATGGGATTGTCGGCCGAATCGCCAAGCGCCACTCTCAAGCGATTAACGGCAGTGTTCAGGCCGCTCTCGAAATCCACGAATGTGTTGGACGACCAGAGCTTGTTTCGCAGATCGTCCCGCGTGACAACGTGACCAGTACGCTCCAAAAGCGCACACAGGACTTGGAACGGCTTACCCTGCAGCCGGACTCGCACGCCGTGCTTCTTCAGCTCTGCCGTATCGAGGCAAAGTTCGAATGCGCCGAACCGGACTAGCCGGTTGCCCTTCAAAAGATCCTGGAGCCTGGCTTCTTCCATGACTTCCGAATAAGCCTTTTACGTAAGACGTAAGCAATTCGATTCAGTTCTGTCAAAACCGCCTAATTTTCTTGCGTCGCACGTCTTAGGCTCGCGATTGAGAAACAACTTAGGTGCCGTCCATTGAACTGTTTCTGGGAAGGGCTTAGTTTCAGTTACGAAAGGACGCTCCTGTCGTGCAACGTTCCCAATCCATTTACGCAGTATTTACAACACTTTTACAAGTCAGTATCTACCTCTGTGCTTTCTCGGGGTCATTTGCGATTCCCTGCTTGATCTTCGCATCTGAAGATCGGGCAGCCAATCGGGATGTCGAGAGCGCTATCGTGCTGAACAACACAGGTGCGATGTGGGAAAGGCACGGTCAGTTTGCTTCAGCCGAGCAGTCACTGCGGAAGGCTTATGCCGTCCTTCAGAAGAGCGGCGCGACGGACACATTGGAGGCTGGATGCGTTTTGAGCAATTTAGCCTTAAGCGTTCAGGAGCAGGGCCGTTATAAAGAGGCTCAGCCATTATACGAGCCCGCGTTAACACTGATTAAGAGATCGGCCGGCGAGCACAGCGTCGACTACGCAAAGGTTCTCACCAACTCAGCGCTATTGGACTATGAAACGGGAGACTTTGCCAGTGCGCTCACAAAGAGCAGAGAGGCGCTGAGCATAGAGAACTCGTTACCTTCGGGGAGCGATTCCGTCCGCGCATTGACTATGAACGACCTGGCGCTCACACTTACTGATCTCGGAAAATTTTCCGAAGCCGAGGCTTTGTTCCTGCAAGCGATTCCGCTTCAGAAGGCCGATACGGATGACTCGGGCGCGAAGCTCGTGGAGCTGTTGAACAACCTCGCAGTTCTCGAGAGAAAAATTGGTCGGCTGGATGCTTCGCGAGAGTACAGCTTGCAGGCGCTTAAAATCGTTGAACGGTCGCTCGGAAGCGAACACCCCATGAGGGC
>CAVWUV010000028.1:0-41583 GCA_963758245.1 uncultured Acidobacteriaceae bacterium
GGGTAAGTTTCGGGATTCGCCCCAACGCCTAGAACAGCTTTGGTTACAAGCCCGAAAAACTTGTAACTGACGCCGAGGCGCACCGTATTGGCTGAAGCCACTGCCAACGCTGGACTCGCGGGAATCGACCCGTCATCAAACATGCGCCCAAAAGTGCAAGTGCGACGAGCCACAACGAACTTGGCTCCGGCGTCGTCGTGAAAACACCCGGATTCGCTACCAGCGTGAACTCGCTCGCCAATGAAAACGACGGATCAATCCTGATAACGGGATCAATGGAGGCCGAAGCGTTGGTCCCCGTAACGACGGCGCTGGGAATTACGCCGTATATTGTGTCGGAGGCAATTGTTGTCTTCAGCGTGAACGCTCCAGTCGGGTCGCAACTGGTTCCTTGCGAAATGTAAAACGCGCAAAGCGAGGGGTTGGCAAAGACTTCGAGAAGAATGGTCGACGTCGAGTTTATTTCATATTCATCGTGCGACGCCCCGCCAATTGCGGTCGTAGTTCCGTTAATCAACATGGGAACGCTGACGGATGAGGGTCCTTCTACTTCGAAGTAGTAAATGACACCCGAACTCACCGTAAGGGTAGCCCCGTTTTTTCCCGCCAAGGCGGTAGCCATTCCACCCGAGCCGTTTGTGACGACAGCCGCTCCAGATGCGCCCAGAGCCGAGCACGAGGCTCTCGATATTGTCCTGTTGAGGCACAGCGTGGCCCCGGTTTGTGAACTACCAACCGCCGCATAGGCCTGCGTTGTCGAGAAGGCGATTGAATCTGCCGATGAGATCGCACTACAAAGAATCGCAAACGCCGTCAGCGCTCCAAACCGCGTGATCTCACCCATATATATGTGTGTCCTCCAGCCTTGGGCGAAAGTATATCAGAATTTCACAGTGTGGAGCCAGGGGGGAGCTCCCCTAACCGCGTTGCAAATGGGGTAAGTTTCGCACCATGCGCTGAACCCGGCATAAATATTGTGCCTTGCCATGTTGCAAATGTCTGTTGCGAATGTACTCTCTTTTTTCGGATTTCTACATTGTCACGATTGGTGCCGGGTGTTTTGCAAAACGCTGGTGCAGAAGAAACGTAGCTTTTCAGAGGACAGCGGCTGCCGGTTCGCGAAGGCACTTGGCCGTATGGTCGCCGCCTCGTACATGTGCCGCCATTGGTCCGAAACGGCGTTCTAGGAATCATGTCCGCGCGGTCAGCGATGCGGAACTGGCGAGAAACCGCCTTTCTGGCCGACCACTGTCTTGCACCCAAGGCCTTCACGGTGGCTGGCCAGCCCGTCTCCTACTGTGCCGACTTGCTCCTTCCTTTTCCTCGGCCCAACACCGGTTTTCGCTCCGTGCCTGTGCATGCCAGCCGCACGCAGCTTCGCGATCCGGCTGATGAGCTTTACCGGAACCGGTTTGGTGAGTGGGAAATGGACCGTCCCTTTTCGCATCTCATAGCCCCTGAGCTCATCCTCGAGCGCCGCGAAGAACGTCCCCGATGCGGCAAATAGCGAATAGTGTTCCTTGAAGCCGGCGAAATACAGCATCGGCTTTCCGTGCAGCTTGTATCCGGGCATGCCATACCCGATGCCCTCTACTGCCTCCGGAACGGCCCTTCTAATCGCGGCGCGCACCTGTTCGAGCTTTTCCCGCACCGCCTCGGACTGCCCAGCGATGTACGCGTCGACCGACTTAGGAACGCTTTTGGCCATATCCGTCATTCTATGTTTCGGCGTGGGTTGCTCCTGCGCCTGTTGATCGGGTTCCGCTGCTTCGAGTGACATTTGTGGACCTGGGCGAGAAGTCGCCTCTGCGTTGATTGCCAATCGAGCTCTCCGCGACATTGCCCGAACGAGTTTTCCAATACCTCGCCGAGCTGACAAAGGTCTCCAGCAAATTCGCCGAACGAAATAAGAAAGATCTGGGCGATCGGTAAGCCGGTTTCTGTGTCCGCTTTCGCGGCGGCAACCATTCGTCTAGGCCTCTCATTGCTGCGAGGCTCGAACGACCTACCCGGAAGTGGTAACGGAGTTGGTCACTCCTCCTCCCCTATTTGGTCTTGCTTCACATAGGGTGCCAACGGACAGTAGCGAAAAAAGTCAGACCGATTCGAACAGTTTGTTGTTGTCTTCTCTGTTATCAGTAAATGAGCTTTAGTAGCCAGATCCATGCCCGTCCATGACCCAAGACGAGGATGAGAACTTACTGGTTGTGCTTGTCCAGAATGGCGACACCGCAGCGTTCGAAAAGCTGTTAATTCGAATCCACAGGCCTCTCCGCAGCTACGCGACCAAGATGGTCGGTGAATCAATGGTGGAGGACATTTTGCAAGAGATCCCTTTACAGATCTACCGGCAAATCAGGTTCTTAAAAGAGCCTCGGGCGTTCCGGGCATCGGTGTATCGAACTGCCACCCGGGTTCCCATTCCTCTGGGAACGGCCCTAATCCTGGCGCGGCTTCCACATCGCCTATTCGCGCATCGGTTTCTCAGCCAAGCGGCAACCGGCGCTTACTCGCCCCCAGAACGGCAATCCCCGCCATGGCGAGGAGTATCGAGCTTGGTTCCGGTGTCGCTGCGGATTGCACTGTGAAGGTTCCCGTGCCGAAGTCAGGGTTTGGTATATGACCCTGAGACGGCAGGGCACTAACGCTGAAAAAGCTGCTTTGGTCTGCCGAAAAATCGTCGAATTCGAAGGAAGGGCCACCCCCTTCTGGTGGCAGGCCTAGCCATTTTCCCGTTGCGCCAGCACCGCAAACGTTCCCAGTCGTCAAGAAGGTGAATGTTGTTGCGGCCGTTGAGCTTCCGCATTCAGTTCCATTAAGAGACGGTGCGTTCGCGGAAGCCGTGAGATTAAAGATTGCTGAGTCCCAAGTGACTGTGAAGGCCGTGAAACTTTGGCTGGTCGTGTCGTACGTGAAGGAACCTGCGCTCGGTAAGATTCCACTTCCTTTGAAGGTGATGGTGTCGGAGATCTGGCCTGCGCTGGCCGTTGAGACGGCAATGCAGATCAAGAAGATGAGTCGGTAGGGATGCAAAATAGCCCTCCTGAGATCTCCCCGGATCAAGCTATTTTTCGAGGATCCTCACACGTTATCACAATATGTCCTGCTTAAGAAGAAGCGATCTTAAACGTGCATTTCTGGGCGTACTAGGACCAAGGCCGGGTTCCCCACAAACTCGAAGCGTTTTCGAATACCTTGCCCGGCGAAGAACGATCATGGCGACGAAATTCACCAAACGGATTTTGAAAAGACCTGCGCGATCGGTAAGCCGGTTTCTGTCTCCGCTTTCGCGGCGGCAACCATTCGTCTAGGCCCCTCATTGCTGAGAGGCTCGAGCGACCTACCCGGAAGTGGTAGCGGAGCGGGCCACTCCTCCTCCCCTATTTGGTCTTGCTTCACATGGGGTTTGCCCTGCCAGTCTGATTACTCAGACCGCGGTGCGCTCTTACCGCACCTTTTCACCCTTACTCGCCGTCAACCGGCAAGCGGTATTTTTTCTGTGGCACTTTCCGTAGCTTGCGCCTTCTTGTCGGCCCAAACCCCCGGCCGTTAACCGGCATGCTGCCCTATGAAGACCGGACTTTCCTCTCGACCGCTCGCGAACGAGCATGTCCAGCGGTTGCCTGATCGCGCAGGCATTCTCAGTATAGGATCAACCTCGCAGGCTGGATGTGGGGCACAGGTCAACTTCACTGAACCCTGAGCGTCAGCGAGGGGAAGTCATGGAGCTGTGCTCTATCGTGGAGAAATGCAGGTAGACTCCGAACTCGTCGCGATTGCGCAAGACAAAGAGCACACTCCCGATCGAGGCATTCGTCTCAGCCCGGCTCAGGAGTCCGCAAGAGATACCCTCCGCCGCGGCCTGAGCATCGGCCCCGTTTTAGCCTTGCACGGGGAAATAGGTCGTGGCAAGGGTACCGTCTTAGCAGAAATTCATCGGGAGTTTGGCGGCGCAATCCTCAAAATTTCCGATCTGCTGGATCAGACCACGCGGAAACATCCGTTAGCTCTCGAAGAAAGCTTTTTTGAACTTGTACTCCCGGCCCTGAAACATCACCCTCTCGTCATTTTCGACGATTTCGAACTATTGCAAGGCACCGTCTGCTGCCGTCACACATATCCGCGCATGGGGTGGTTGGATGCGGTGAGTCTCGCCCTGTGTGACTACGCCGCTCGCAACGGGAAAAAAATCATCTTCTCGTATAACGGGAATCTCCCGCCGCCGTTTTTCGAGCGCGCGATCAAAGCCAGCATCCCGCGTTTTCGACTAGAAGACTACGAAGTGCTCGTCGCGAACTGGCTCGGCGATGAAGCTCGAGCGCTCGATTTCGCGAAAATATTCCGATTCGCGCCAAAGCTCAACGCTCATCAGTTGAAAGCCGCATGCGACTGGCTGCGGGCCGAAGCGGAAATCAGCACAGCGAAATTTATTGAATACCTCCGTTCACAGCGCCTGACCAGCAATGTGGATCTCGATGAAGTACAGCAGGTGGATCTCCGAGATCTGATCGGAGTCGAGGACGTGATCCGCAGCCTCGAAATTCATATCGCGCTTCCACTCGAGAACGACCGGCTGGCGAGCGAAATGAGTCTTCGCCCAAAGCGTGGTGTCCTGCTGTATGGGCCACCGGGCACCGGCAAAACTACAGTCGGCCGGGCTTTGGCTCACCGCCTCAAAGGGAAATTTTTCCTGATCGATGGGACCTTTATCGCAGGTACAGCAGACTTCTTTGCGCGCGTGCACCAGGTCTTTGAGGCAGCCAAAGAGAATGCTCCCGCGGTAATCTTCATTGACGACGCGGACGCGATCTTCGAAGGCGGCGAACAACAGGGTCTCTACCGTTACCTGCTGACCATGCTCGATGGGCTTGAGAGCGAAAGCGCCGGTCGCGTCTGCGTAATGATGACCGCCATGGATGTTGGTCTTCTGCCGCTCGCACTCGTACGTTCGGGGCGAGTGGAACTCTGGCTCGAGATGAAGTTGCCGGATTCCGCAGCGCGCCGCTTTATCCTGAACCAGCAGCTCGATCGCTCCGGGGGCATTTTTGTTTCGGGTGACTACGAGCCCGTGATCGCGGCCACCGAAAGCTTCACCGGCGCGGACCTGAAGAGGGTAGTGGAAGACGCAAAAGGCCTGTTTGCATTCGACCGTGCGACGGGCGTCGAGACCAGCGGCCCCGAAGAATATCTGTTGCGGGCTGTTCAGAGCGTTGCAGTGAACAAGAAACGCTACGCAGAAGCAGAGGCAGGTGCCAGGGCCAAGTTGCCCCCGCCGCCCCCAATCGGTTGGCCCTTTCCCCTCAGTTTTGGGTTTAAGGCGGAGTAAGTGCGTGCAACGCGTATTCGTCCAGAGTTTTGGGTGCCGGGCGTCGCAGGCTGACGGAGCCGGAATAGAAGCATCACTGAAGGATCACGGCTTTTCTGCGGTAGCTCACCCAGCCTCCGCTGATTTAATCGTTCTGAACACCTGCACCGTAACGCACGCCGCGGATATAGATGCACGGCGGACGATCCGCAGTTTGCATCGCGATCATCCTGATGCCGAAATTCTGGTCACGGGCTGTTACGCCCAACGCGCGCCGGAAGAAATCGCCAGCCTGGAAGGCGTGCGCTGGGTAGTCGGGAACTCCCACAAACAACAGATTCCCGAAATCGTTCTGGCGGGCAGAGAAGACTATCACGGCCAAGTCCTGGTCGCTGACATTTCGGCGCAAAACGAATTTGTTGCTGCTCCGGTGAGAGACATCAGGGAGGATCGCACACGTCCCAACCTGAAAATCCAGGACGGCTGCAGCAATCGTTGCTCCTTCTGCATCATTCCCAGCGTGCGCGGCAAGAGCCGGAGCGCACCTCTCGCGGCCGTTCTCGAGCAGGTGCGGGATTTGTCCGAGCGCTACTGCGAAGTTGTTCTGAGTGGCATCAATCTGGGCCGTTGGGGAAGGGAACTGCCAGAGCGCTTGCGATTCCTGGATCTGCTCACGGCGCTGATTCGCGACATCGGCGTTCGCCGCCTCCGCATCAGTTCTGTCGAGCCGATGGATTGGAATCAAGAGCTACTCGAGCTTGTCGCGAACGAACCAAGAATCGCAAAGCACGTTCATCTCCCGCTCCAATCCGGTTCGGATTCGGTATTGAAGCGCATGTTCCGCAAATATCGCACGCGCCACTACGCAACCCGCTTGGAAATAGCACGCCGCCTGATGCCGGATGCAGCCATCGGAGCCGACGTGATGACCGGCTTTCCGGGAGAGACCGACAGCGAGTTTGGAGAAACCGTGCGCTTCATTGAGGAGCAGCCATTTACATATCTCCACGTCTTCACTTATTCCGAGCGTCCCGGAACTTTAGCAGCCCAGTCTGGGGATGCAGTTCCCGTCGAGGTCCGGCGTGAACGCACCAGCGTCTTGCGAGATCTCGCTGACCGGAAGAACGTTGAGTTTCGTCGGCGTATGATCGGCAAAACTCTCTCGGCCGTAACGCTGGAACACCGTGGCATAGCGTTAACCACGAATTTCCTGAAGGTTCAGATGAAGCAGGAACGCGGGCCGAACCAGTTGGTCGATATAGAAATCGGCGGTCTTGCAGACTCCGGGCTGCGGGAGCGGACCTTGTTGCCTGTACTCTAGCGGCCCTTCGCCGCCGCGGCCCACCACACGATCAGACTCTCTGGGCGGCTCCTTTTTGCAGGTTGTGCTGCCGACAAAGAAGTTGGACGTTTTTCGCCGTCATGCTATCGCCGCCGCGGCTAAAGGGATAAACGTGATCAGTGAAGGTTGATTGTCGAGCCGCATACAATGCCATTGCCTGTCCGGGCTTGGCAGCGCCCCCTATCACGCTCCAGAACTTCTTCGCGGACCTCCCTCGGGATATATCGGCTCACGGTCTCTGTTGCGGTCGCCGGCTTCTTCTTGCGAAGAGCATTGATGCGCCGCATGAAGTTTCGCAACTCGGACGGATCCTTGCATTTCCACATCACGGGCCAAGAGCCCCGGTGGAGCGTTCGAAAACTCCGATTCTTTTTCGCCCACAGGAAATATCCCGGTGCGGCCATCACCAGAATGTGCCGCTGTCTCAGATGGAAATACGCCAGCGGCGTTGAGTCGTGATACAGATAAATGCCGTCTACTTTGTGCACAACCATAGAGATAGCCGGATTCGTCTCGCGTAGCTCGTAAAGTTCCCACAGAAACTCAATCGTGGCATCACGCCACTCAGGAGCTCTGGATGAAGTGCACTGGGAGATATAGAACATCAAGCGATGTGGGGTATCGGTGCGCTGCAGAGGCATCCCTGTTCACTATAAGAGTGTGCCGAGGCTTGAGATTGTATCGGAACTCCTCAGGCATTCGAGTTCCTTTTGAGATGGTCGGTGTAACTTGGAACGGCACGCCGGTATTTGCCCCGGTTCGCTGGAAGCCGACGTGGATAGATGTTACGAGATGCGGGAGCAGATTTCGCCACGTTTGCCTGTCATCTGGCAATCAGTCACATTACCGCGCAGGAGGGCCTCGCCTTGACTCATATGCATTGAACATGCATAATGATGCATATGCGGACTACTTTGATCATTGACGAGCGTTTGCTCAAAACCGCGCAGGAGCTTACAGGAATTCAGGAGAAAACCGCACTCGTTCGCGCAGGCCTGGAGGCGCTGATTGCACGCGAGGCTGCAAAGCGCCTCGCCTCGCTAGGTGGAACTGAGCCTAAGCTGAGAAGCATCCCCAGACGGCGTCCTGTGTGATGGTACTTGTCGACACCTCTGTTTGGATCGAGCATCTTAACCGAAGAAATCGGCCGACCCTCGTCAAACTGCTGGAGGATGCGGCCGTGTTGATCCACCCATTCATCATTGGCGAGCTGGCGTGCGGCAGCATAAAGAACCGGGCGAGCATTTTGGAGGACCTGAACGCGTTACCTGCAGTAAAGTCTGCCACACACGAAGAAGTCTTCAAACTCGTTGAGGACCGCAGGCTTTGGGGACGAGGCATCGGCTGGATCGATGGCCACCTTCTCGTTTCCGCGTTGCTTTCAGATTGCCCCTTATGGACTCTCGATCAAAAGCTGAATCAGGCGGCCCACCATGCAGGAGTCGCGACACACCCAGCCATTCGCAATGGTTTAAACTCCTGAAGTCACCCAAGAATACTACTCCATCTCATTGAAACTAAACCAAAGAATCCTTCGAACCACTGCGACGTGGTGGCATGCTCCCGCGTCTAATCCTTAGGAGAAGAAAGATGAAAGGATTGAACACGGTTTCGAAGGTCAGCTTAGCGCTGCTGGCGTCAGCAGCTCTCGGTTTCGGCCAGATGACCGGCATGCAGCCTCCCGCTGGGCCCATGCCGGGTTCGCAACCTGCTACTTACACAGCGGCTCCGGAACGGCCCACCGGAGCAGGCATGATCTCGCCTGGCACGATCAACTATGTGGAAGGACAAGTTTCGCTGGATAACCGGCCGCTCGGTCCTGCCGGTTCGGTGGTCGTGCAACCGGGTCAACTACTCGCAACAGGCAACAGCGGGTTTGTCGAAGTGCTGCTCACTCCAGGGGCATTCCTGCGCTTGGGACATAACAGCCAGGCTCGCCTGATCACCTCGGGTTTGGCGGCGGCAAAAGCTGAGCTGGATCGCGGCACTGCAATGGTCGAAGTAGACCAGCTCATTAGAGGGACGAACCTCTCGATTTCGATCAATGGTGCAACAGCGCAACTCGAAAAGAAAGGCCTCTACGATTTCGATGCCGCTCAGCACGCCATCAGCGTTCTCGACGGCAAAGCTAACGTGATCGAAACCGCCGGTAACAAAACCATCGAGAAGGGCAACCAACTGCTGGTCGCCAGCACAAAGCCTCTAAAGAAGAGGGACTTTGACGTAAACGCAGTGAAAGCGCAACCGCTCTACGTCTGGAGCCAGGCCCGCAGCCAGGATGAGTCGCAGGCGAACATCGCTCTAGCTCAAAACGTTGCCGCTTACGGTGGATGGTCTGGTCCGGGCTGGTATTGGGATCCCTATTGGAGCTTCTATGCTTATCTGCCAGGGGACGGATTCCTGTACAGTCCATTTGGTTGGGGCTTTTATTCACCAGGGTTCATCGGCTACTACGGCGCGCCTTTTGGCTACTACGGCCACTTCGGCCACTTCGGTCACTTTAGTCACTACGGTCGCTATGGCGGTTGGCACGGACACGTCGGCGGTGTGAGCGCGCATATTAACGGATTCCATGGTGGATTCCACAGCGGCTTCGGCGGCGGAATCCACGGCGCCGGGCGACGCTAAATCAGTCGGCTTCGCTTATTCGAACAGGCAGGGTTGGGATAGAGATTCCACCCTGCTTTTTCTTTGCGCGTCAGTCACAACCTTTTCTAACTTCTCGTTCGCGAACATCGCACAAACCATACCTCCTCGTTTGAGCAACTTAGGCCAACTCACTTGGCCGTGTGCACTTTCGATGCGTTCCAATCGCCCGCTCCGTGTTCTTAACATCGAATCAGGAGATTGACACATGTCTACAAACGCTCAAATCGCAGCTAACCAAGCTAACGCCCAGCACAGTACAGGACCCAAATCAGAAGCAGGCAAAGCCGCTTCCTGCCTTAACAACTTCCGCTGGGGATTTTGCGGCGCATTCAACGTCCTTCCGTCCGAACCTGAGGAACAATTTGAAAATCTGCGGATCGGCCTGCGGCTCGAACACAACCCCTCAACCGCCACCGAAGCCATTCTTGTCGAGAACATGGCGCAGCATCACTGGCTCAGCCAGCGCGCTCTGACGCTCCAAAACATCCTTTTGGAAGGCGGTCTTGCGACACCCGAAGACGAAAAGCAGTTCGCGCTCTTCCTGCGCTATCAAACCACCAATGACCGCGCCTTTCATAAATGCCTGAACGATCTTCTAAAGCTCAGAGCGGAAAAGAGAAAAGCAGGAATTGGGTTCGAACGGCAGAAGCAGCGAGAAGCCGAGCAAGCTCGCAAAGAAGCAGTCGAAAAACGCAAGCACGACCTGCATCCGATGAAGGTTTTGTTCGCTGAAGCCAAGGCAGACCATCAACTTCTCATGAATTCGCAGCTCAAACACTCTGAAAATCTCGCGGCACGGGGGCAAAAAGCCGCATAATCCTCTACAGGTTCCGCTCGCATCCAATATCCGCACCGAACCTGCGCGCGGACTGAGCCGCGACCCTCAGGGAGCGGTGGCCTCCAAAAACCTCAGAATGATTTCTCTGCACGCCTCAGGCTGATCCGTCGTCAAAATATGACCCGCGTTCGCTATCAAGTGAAACTCTGCGCCGGGAATGCGTGACGCGACGATTTGCCCGTTTCGAGCCGGAACTAAATGATCTTCCTCACCATGAATCACCAGAGTCGGAGCCTGAATGCGCGGCAGTCGCCGGTACGAATTCCACATCAGGATCCCCGTCAGCTGGTTGAAAAAACCTTTGTTGCTCCAGCCGCACTGGCAGCGAACCTGAAAATCTTCTTCCAGCCGTTCGCGCGGCGTTGTCTCCGCATACAGCATCGGTACGAGCGCGTTTTCCCGCTCTATCCTGCTCGCTTTCGACCACTGAATGCCGCGAGGCCGGCGGCCAAAGTGGGGCCACTTACCAAACAGTCCGCTGTAGCTTGTGCAGCCGAGCACCAGCCTCCCTACGCGCTCGGGATACAACACCGCCATTTCCTGTGCAATCATGCCCCCCATCGAAGCGCCCACCAGGTGCGCTGCCGAAACACCTGCCGCATCGAGAACAGCTCTCGCATCCCGCGCCATCTGGCGAATCGAATACGGGCCTTTGGGAACATCGCTTCGCCCCATGCCGCGATTGTCGAAAAGGATGACCCGGTAATGCGAAGTGAGCCAGGGAAGGACCCGGAACCACATCTCGTGCGTGAAGGTCAGGCCCATAATGAGAAGAATCGGAGTGCCTGCGCCTTCCTCTCGCCAGTACAGCCGTGCGCCTTCATTGACTACATACGGCACAACCAACACTCTGTCATACGTAACGCCAACGCCCCCGAACGGAGCCGCGCGCGTGAGCAAGCGACCCTGACGCTGCAACGCGAGGGACGGGCCGACTCTCTCCCAAACCGAACGCGAGGGACGGGCGACTCTGTCCCAAACCGAAATGCGAGGGACGGGCCGACTCTGTCCCATACAAAGCCATGCTGAAATTACCGAACCGCCCTCCGTGGACAGAGCTGCCCGTCCCGTCCCTCCCTCTAACCGCTGTCTCTGGACAGAGCTGCCCGTCCCGTTCCCCGAACGTGGACAGAGCTGCCCGTCCCGTCCCTCCCTCTAACCGCTGTCTGTGGACAGAGCTGCCCGTCCCGTTCCCCGAACGTCGACAGAGCTGCCCGCTCCCTTCCCCCGAACTGGACGAAAGCTGCCCCCGGGTTGTTACCCTTTACACAAGTTCCCCCTCCCTGTAGGATAGAAACATACCCCCGAGAAAATGTTTTGGGGAGGAATGATCGTTGCTAAAACTCAAGCGCGTCGAAATACAAGGATTCAAATCCTTCTACGACCGGACAGAGATGAAGTTCCACGGCAGCGGCATTGCTGCTGTTGTCGGGCCAAACGGCTGCGGTAAATCCAACCTCAGCGACGCTATCAGTTGGGTGCTCGGAGAGCAATCGGCCAAGAGTCTCCGCGGCGCGCGCATGGAAGACGTGATCTTCGCGGGAACCCGTGAAAAGAAGCCGCTCGGCATGGCTTCGGTCATGTTGACGCTCGTCGGAGATGACCAGGCCCCGCCTTTGTTCCCGGGATCTGAATCGACGAACGGGCACGCTTCGCATGAGATGGAACGAACGGGTGAGATCACCATCACGCGCCGCCTCTACCGCTCGGGCGAAAGCGAATACCTGATCAATGGCAAACTGGCCCGATTGCGAGATATTCAAGACCTGTTTCTTGGCACGGGGCTAGGTCCCGAAAGCTACGCGATTATCGAACAGGGCCGAATTGGGCAGATCCTGAGTAACCGGCCGCAGGACCGCCGCAATGTAATCGAAGAAGCGGCTGGGATAACCAAATTCAAGACGCGTAAACGCCTGGCCGAAGCGAAGCTCGAAAGCGCCAAGCAGAACCTTGCCCGGGTATTCGACATTTTGGAAGAAGTCACTCGGCAGGTGAACTCTCTCAAGCGACAAGCGGCCAAGACGAAACGATATGCAGAGCTGAAGGCGCAAGCTACTTCTCAATTGCGCCAGCTTCTGGCGGCCAAGTTCCGCATGATGGAGCGCGAAACCGCCAAGATCGCCATTGAGCTGAACTTCGCTTCGGCGGAGCTGCAGGAAAAACAAACTGCCATACACGAGCAGGAAATCCAGCAAACGCAAGTACTCGAAGCGTCCTACGCGACCGACCGCGAACTGACGCAAGCGCGCAAGCTCCTGGCTGACTTGCAACTTGAAGCTGAGCGCGCCCGGGGACAGTTGGAATACCAGGCTAAGCAGATTCAGCAGATCGATCAGCGCCTCGCTTCGGGCCAGCAGGAAGCGCTCGCGCTTCAAAAGCAGCATCAGGAAAAGATTGTAGACCTTGATCAGCAGACGTCGGAGCTCGAAGCTCACGAGAGCAGATGCGCCGAGGCGCGTCAAGCATTAGAAGCGAAATCACTCGGGCGCCAGAACGCTCAGAACAGCCTCGTCGAACACGAGCGCCTTCTCGAACAGATAAGACAGCGAGTGCTCCGTCTCTTCGGCGAATCTTCAACCCTGAAGAACCGCATCACGCAGCTCGAAGAGCAGCTTGCAGCGGCCGATCGTCAATCCTCCCGGGCACGCGCAGAAGAGCGGCAATCAGAAAGCGAAGTCGTGCGGCTAAGTGAAGTGCAAGCTCAGCTCTCGGAGCGCCTGGCCGTTCGCCAGCTTGAGCTTACCTCGCTTGCCGGTCAGCGCCACAGTCTAGAGCAGGAGCTGCAGCACAAGCGCGAGAAGCTGAATGAAAACCGGCAGGCGCTCGACCGTGTGCGCGGTGAGTTTTCAAGGCTCAAGGCGCGCAAAGACTCGCTCGAAGAAGTGTTGCAGCACCGCAGTTATACGACTGAGACCGTAAAGCGGCTCTTTACGGCGGTTGAGCATGGAAGGGCGTTCGACCTGCAACCTGTCGGCGTGCTGGCTGATTTTCTCGAAGTCGATCCTCAACTGGAGAAGGCCACCGAAGAGTTTCTGCACGATGAGCTCGAATATGTGGTCGTGCGCGATTGGAAGGACGCAGAGCGTGGCGTTGAGTTAATGCGCACCGACTTGAATGGACGCGCGACGTTCGTGGTCGAATCGACCGGAGAAGAGAAGAACGAAGATCCTGAATTGCCCGAGCTTGCGGCTGAATCAGGAATTCTCGCGAAATTAACCGATGCACTTCGTTTCACCAATGGACTGACCAATGTGCCGCTGCAAACGCTGCCCCGGATCGCGAACTGTTACGTGGTCAGTGATCGCACACTGGCGCGGGATCTGGCTGAGCAGTTTCCGCAGTGTTGGTTCCTCGCAGCAGATGGAGTTAACTATCACGGCCACGCCGTGAGTGGCGGCAAAAAGAATGGCGCAGGCCCCTTGGCCTTAAAGCGGGAGCTGCGGGAACTTTCGCAGGCCGAGCAGATAAAAGGAACTGAGCTGGAAACGGCTCAGGCGCACGTGAGCGAGTTGGAACGCAGTATTGCAGCCGTTACCGAGCAGCTCGAGTCCTTACGCGCGCGCCAGCAAGCGCAAGAAAAAGACGTCCTCGCTCTTGATCACGAAACCCGGAAAGTCGCCGAGGAATTCGACCGATTCCAAACGAGTCTCGCAAACTCCCGTTTGGAATTAGATGCATTGTCGCGTCAGCAGGTAACTCTTGAAGCCAGTCTCGATCGGGATCGAAACGCGCTCGAAGCCTCTGACCAATTGCGAGCCGAGGAAGAATGGACGTTCGAGTCGGCTCGTGAGCAGCTGACCGATTTGCAAGCGGAAGTCGCTAGAGCCGGCGAGGAACATGCAACCGTCCGCGCGAACCTTGCCACTTTGGAAGAGAGGCGCCAGTCGCTGCGGGCTAACCAGGCGCGGTTGGAATCACTCGTTCGGGATCTCGCGGACCGTCAAGCGCAACTGGCTCGCGAAGCACAGCAGTTCGCAGATGAACGCGCGGAGTTCGCCGCCAGCAATGCCTTGCTCGATGCAAAGGGCGCTGAACTGCGGAGTTCGATCTTAAGTACTGAAGTTGCAGAAAAGGACCTTGCAGCGCAGGAATCGGAGCTTCGCGCCCGGTTAGCATCCTTGGATGAACAGCTGAAACGCTTGCGGACCGAAGCGCAGCTGACGCAAGAGCGGCGATCCGATTTGCAGGTCTCCTTGGCCCGCGCGGAATCCGATCTCAAGCACCTGGAAGAGACTTGTGAGCAGGAACTCCAGACAAGCCTCGCACAGCTCGCCGACGGCATGGAAACCGTCGAAGATGAAGCAACTCTTCAACGCATTGACGCCGATTACGCGGAGGTCCTTCGAAAAATCGAGGCGCTGGGGCCGGTCAATCCACAAGCTCTCGAAGAGTTTGAGGAAGCGCAGCAAAGGCAGGATTTCCTCAACACGCAGCGTCAGGATCTTCTCGACTCCATACGCGATACCGAAAAGGCGATCCATGAAATAGATGGCGAATCACGAAAGCGGTTCACGGAAGCATTCCAGGCCATCAACGCCAATTTCCGGGAGATGTTCAACGTCTTGTTCGGAGGCGGTGTCGGTGAAATGCGCCTCACCGACGAGGACAATGTCGCCGAATCCGGAATCGATATCGTCGCTTCTCCTCCGGGCAAAAAGCTGCAAAGCGTTCTGTTGCTTTCAGGCGGTGAGAAGTCCCTCACCGCGATGGCGTTGCTGATGGCGATCTTCCAATACACGCCGAGCCCGTTCTGCATTCTGGATGAGGTCGATGCGCCCTTAGATGAACCGAACATCGATCGATTGACGCGGCTTTTAAAAGAGATGTCTGACCAGACGCAATTCATCGTGATCACGCATGCGAAGGCCACCATGGAAGCGGCGCAGGCGCTCTATGGCGTGACCATGCAGGAGCCGGGCATTTCAAAGCTGGTCTCCGTCAGGTTTAAGCCCGCGGAAGGCCGCCAGAAGCAAATCCAGCCGAAGATCGAAGAAGATTTAGAGCCTGCGATAGCCTGAACGCAACAAGCATGATGTTGAAAGTCGCTTTCTTGGCGCTCGTGGCGAGCGGGCTTGCTATCCCTGCTCCAGAGAAATCACTCGATCCACGCGTCGAGGCTATCGTTTCGCAAATTTCGGCTGACAAGATCGCCGAGACCCAAAAGAAGCTGGAGAGCTTTGGGACTCGCAACATCTATTCGGCGACAGACGATCCGGTGCACGGGATCGGCGCTGCCCGGGAGTGGATTGCGGCGCAATTTCGAAGCTACAGCCCGAAGCTCCAGGTCTCGTTCGATAAACATCGGTTAGCGAAGCAGGGCAGGGCATTCAAAAATGTAGAAATCTGGAACGTTGTTGCAGTGCTTCCAGGCGCCAGTGAGCCGGAGCGCCAGGTTCTCATAAGCGGTCACTACGACACTATCGACATGGTTTATAAAACCGACCCGAACGGCGGACGAGAGCTCGATTCGGAAGCAACTGTTGCGGCGCCCGCGCCCGGTGTTACCGATGACGGAAGCGGAACGGCCGCCGTCATGGAGCTGGCGCGAGTCATGAGCCAGTATCAGTTCAGAAAGACGATTGTCTTCGTGGCATTTGCCGCGGAGGAATACGGCCTCTTTGGCAGTGGACTCTATGCGGAAGATGCTGCTCGGAGGCACGACCTCATCGAAGGTGTTTTCAACAACGACATTATCGGAAGCGACATTACCGGCAGCGGAGAAACGAGCAACCGCTACGTCAACGTGTATTCAGAAGATCCCAACGACTCGCCCTCTCGAGAGCTCGCGCGCTACATGAAACGCATGGCGGAACGTTACCAGCCTGGTTTCGATATCGACCTGGTTTTTCGGCATGATCGGTTCGGCCGGGGCGGTGACCACAGTCCCTTCAATGCCGCTGGTTACGCGGCCATTCGCATCACCACACCCATGGAGAATTTCTCAAATCAGCACACCGCAACTGACACCTTTGCGAACACCGCTCCTGGATACACGGCTCTCGTAGCCAGAGCGAATGCAGCGGGTATTGCGGAATTGGCGCTCGCCCCCAAAGCACCCGAGCTTAGGACGCCTGCACCCACCCAGGGGCGTGCATTCGCATCCCCCTTAGGACGGGGAAAAGGTTATGACGCAGTCATGACGTGGCACAATGATCAACCCGAGCCGGACCTCTTGGGTTACTACATCGTCATGCGTAAAACCACAGCGCCGCTCTGGGAAAAAGGAACCTTTGTCGGAAACGTCACGACCTATACGCTCCCAAACGTCAACATAGACGAAATCGTGCTTGGGGTGAAAGCTGTCGACAAGGACGGGCACGAGAGCTTGGTATCGCCGTTTGTGACCCCGCCCTACAGGCAACGAAAAATTGAGACCTACACTCAGTAACAGCGGCGATCTGTCCGCGTGAGTTGATCGCGAAACATCCCTGAAAAAGGTTGAATTGAGGGAGACCGCAGGTCCTCGATCTTCACCTTCATCTTCCGCCGCCAGTTCGGATATTGCGCCGTGCTGCCGGGCAGATTTTGCTGCTCGGTTTCTTTGGTGAAATCTTCCTGGTTCACCAGCAGAATCATGGAAGGCACTTGCGCGAGAAATCCGATGACCGCGTTGTGCAGGTCGCCATCTACTTCGGCGACGTGCTCCGCGTTTCGCGGATAGTAGTGCGGAAGCAGGTTTTCGGAATGCAGCACATCGAGCAGTCGCTGCTTCTCACGTTTTCGATCCTCGATTTGTTGACGATAACCCGCATCGTCGGCTAATCCAGCGGCCTTCCGGGCCTCGATATCGCGGAATTTCCAGAAGCCTACGATCGTCGGCAGGTCGTGCGTGGAAGACGAAACCAGCGCTTGCCGCGGATATTCATAACTGTGTTTGAAAGACTTATTGTGATGATGTTTTTCGAAGTAGAAGAGACGATAACTCAGAATGCCGAAGCGCGAAAGCATGTCCCGAATTTCATCCGTGACAGTCCCGAGATCTTCGCCGATAATGATGTTCTTGCTGCGAACACTTTCAAGCGCCAGGATTCGCATCAGGTCCGTCGCGTTATCGCGGACATAGATTCCTTCAGCGGCTTCGAAACCATCCGGAATCCAGAAAAGCCGAAACAGCCGCATTACATGATCGATGCGCAAGGCTCCTCCATACCGGACAATCTTGCGGATGCTCTCACGATAAAGGCGGTACCCCTCATCGCAGTGCTTCCTCATATGCGGCGGAGGAAATGCCCAGTCCTGCCCTTTGGGTGAGAAATCGTCCGGCGGCGCGCCCACCCTGCATCCATTCACATAGAAGCTGCAATGCGCCCACAAGTCTGAGCCGCAATTGTCGGTTGCTAAAGCGAGATCGTGGTAAAGGCCGATCGGCATACCGCGCTGCTTGGCGAATGCTTGTACTTGCGAAAGCTGCTCGTCGATCACGAACTGAACGTATTTGTAGAAATCGACACTGCGCGAATGACGCTCCGAAAATTGCCGGCAGGCCTCGGATTCCGACGCCTGGTATTCCATAGGCCAATCCCGCCAGGTCCAACGATTGCGATCTTGCTTGTGAAGGAATTCGTCGAGCGCGCAGTACAACGCGAATTTGTGCAGCAGGTCGCCTTCGCGCTCGCAGTAATCCGCAAACGCTCTCGCTCGATCAGAGCTTGCCCGACGCTGAAACTCACGGAAGAGTACTTTCAGAAAGCGCCGTTTCAGCCGGTCGACTCCCTCGTATTCCACGAACTCGGCATCGCGAAGCTTACGCATCATCTCCTGCACGTGCGGCGAATCAAACAGAGCGCGAGCAACAGGAGAAATCTTGAACTCCGGAACGCTCTCGATATCGATGTAGATGAGATTCTTATAGAACATCGAAAGCGGCAGATAAGGGCTCGTGTTGTAAGGCATGCGATTGTGCAGTGCGTGAAGCGGATTCAGGCCAATGAAATTGAATCCGACCTCACCGCGCGCCCAGTCAATCAATGCACGTAGATCCGTAAAATCGCCGCAGCCCCAATTCCGATCCGAGCGAACGCCATACAGCGCCACATTAAACCCGGCCGTACGTCCGCCGCTTGCGAGTTTCTCCGGAAGATATGCACGATTCGGGCAAACGATCAGATTGCTTTCGCCGGCCGTCTCGCCATTCATGGTGATTCTTAGGGTGTGATAGCCCAGCGGAACTTCAGCCGGAAGAGAAAGCTCATAGGTCACCCATCGCCGGTCGCCTATAGCTAGGCCGTGCACGCGACGTAATTGCCTCGTCTCCAGTGATCCAGCGAGGCGCTGGCCGTCTTCCAAGAGCACTTCGAAACAGATCTCTTCACTCGAAGAGACCGGAATGGTCAGAGGGATTGATTTGTCAGACTCACTGACGACCAGCGTCTTTGGGACCGCAGATGTTGCTTCGAACCGTTTGGCTCGTTCTCGCTCTATCGCTTCAATGCTTGAAACATCCCAGCCTAAAGCTTGCAGCAACCGGCGGCGCACCTCGACGGAAACTTCGTGCCGCCTGCCAAAGATGTCCCAATAATCGCGACAGATGCCGCATTCATCGGCGGCCCGCGCCAGGGCATCTTCGTAACTGGCGGACTTTTCAAATTCGATTTGAGGCATACGTCACTTAGATTCTAGGACCGCCAGCATTTTCTAATTGAAGAATGAGCCTGAAAGTGTGGAGCGGAGCTCGCGCTTGAGGCCTCCTTGTTTTGGGTTTCAGATCGAGTGAGTACAACAGTCGCAGTGGGAAAGTGGAAACGCTGGTTTTGGGTTTCCACTTTTCCACTGCTCGTCGCGCCTGCGGGAATGTGGGAATCGCGCAGCGATTTGCAAAGGCTGTGGGCGCGGAGGGAAACCTGATGTTGGTTTTCCTCCGCGTCCATAGCTTGTCATTTCCGCAGCCGTCTTCATGCGGTTCGCCTCTGCCCTAGGCCGGCGAAGAGCTTACGTTTGGCTTCTTGCATGCCGCATGCTGCTCTGGTATCGCTGCGAGCATCGGCGCGATATTTTAGGTTTTCTCTCGTGATACCGGGTTTCAGATACGCAGCGAAGTCCGAAATCTGCTGCAATATCTCCCAAGGCGTCGCATAGCGTCGGTATACCCGACGCTGCTTTCCTTTTGTGTCCGTTATGGTTTCCGGCACGCCACAGGGCCGATGAAAATTGAGATACGGATTGAAGTGATCCCGGTAAAACGCACTAATGGCTTCAGCATGCGTTGCGCCAATGTAGCCGTAGCCAATGTGCTTGCGGATCACCGCTCCGTTCTTGGCCTCCACTAGGCCGTTATCGTTGGAATGCCGCGGCCGCGACTTCGTCTGCTCAGCTAATAATTTATTCAGCAACCCGGCCACGCGCCCATTGATAAACTCGCTTCCATTGTCGGAGTGAAAACCCAGAATGCGGAACGGAAACTGCGCCAGGATCGCTTCCAGCACGGGCAGCAGCCATTTCTCTCCAATTTGCGCGCTGGCTCCCACCACCTGCCATTGCGTCACTTCATCCACGGCATTGATGTGATACACCCCCTTGACGCCCTCCAGATCTCCCTGGTGAACCGTGTCCACTCGCAAGTACCCCGGCTTGCCTTGCGCATCGGGCCGCCGCCGTTCCCCTATGGCAATCTGCACCGGCCGGGTCTTCTCGTAGCGTAGCCGCTTTTCGCGATAGCGCCGGCCCTTACGCAGGTTATAAATGTGTGCTGCTGAAATCCGCCCCAGACGTTCGTAACGCGCGTCACCATACTGCTCAAACTCCCGCTGCAAGATCTTCCGCGTGGCCGGTCCGCTCAGCGTTTCGTGCGCTTCATCTACTTCCGCTAACAATTCAATATCGGACGCTGTGTAACGACTCGGGAACCGATTGCGTCGGTAGCTCCGTTCCTTTACCGCACCCTCCCTGAGGTAGCCAGCGATGAGCCTCGTGACCTGCGACCGGCTCAGTCCCGTCATCCTTTGCACGTATTGCCGCAGCAGCCCTTTCGCTTCCTTCTTTTGCTTCCAGTACTCCTGCTGGCACAGCGTCCGGCTAATCCAGGCGTATATCCCCGCCCGATCCGCCGCCTCAAACCGCACCTCATCGGTCGCTTCCAGAAAGGCCCGGATCTGGTCCAGGCTTAACCGTTCTCCGTTCTGCACGCTGATGTTCAATCCTCAGCATGCGCAGCTAAACCCCCCTTCAGGCTCATTCTGCGTTAGAAACAAACCTGTCCTTCAGGCTCATCCTGCATTGGACAAGACTCCGCCGACAGCCGCAATCGGTTGCGTGGGATAATTCGGACGTGGACGATTCCGAACGGTTCGAGATCAGCCAGCCTCCTGAGCTATTCGCTAGGGCGGATCAGGACGAAGGCGCGGAATTTCACGACAGCATCATCACGACCACGCTCGACAACGCGCTGAACTGGGCCCGTAAGAACTCGCTATGGCCGATGACATTCGGTCTCGCCTGCTGCGCGATCGAGATGATGTCGATGATGGCCTCTCGTTACGATGCTGCTCGCTTCGGGGCCGAGGTCTTCAGAGGCTCTCCCCGGCAATCGGACTTGATGATTATTGCCGGCCGCGTCTCGAACAAAATGGCTCCGGTGATCCGTCGCCTGTACCGGCAGATGCCCGAACCGAAGTGGGTCATCTCCATGGGCGCCTGCGCCACCTCGACCGGCGTGTTTAGCAATTATGCGCTCGTTCCTGTGAACCAGGTGATTCCGATCGACGTCTATGTTCCCGGCTGTCCGCCACGTCCGGAACAATTGATTTATTCGATCCTGCTGCTGCAGCAGAAAATCCAGGCAGAGCGCGGAACAGTTCGCAAGACTCTAAATCTGGATTGATCCACGGTTACCGCTTCAGAGGATCCTCCACCCAGGGCGGAGTGGCTTCGACGAGCTGGCCGAGCATGGGATCCAAGCGATGCAATGCCTGCTTCATCTCCCACGCAATCTTGCGATAAGAGAAGTGGCCCTTGACGCCGCTGCGCAGGCGCGAGATATACTCCAGCTCGGCGAAATCCATTTTGAACAAGAACCGCGATCGCGCGGCAAACGGCAGCAGATACTGAGCGGCTGGCTGGGGCAGTTGCTGCATCGCGGCATCAGCTTCGCGTAGGGCCTGAGAAAATTCTTCTTCAGCCCCGCACTTCGCCACCACCTCCGGTGTTTCATATCCCAACCGGTTTGTATACTGCTGCCGAAATTGCTGGCATCTTCGATGCCTGTGCAGATCGCGATACGCCCCGATGTCCATTACGAAGTCAAAAACAAATGGAGCGCTGCGGAAATGACGAGGCAGCTCGTCTCGATGGCTGCGGCTTCCCAACGCCAAATTCATGAGTTCCTGCCGCCTCTCTGCGGGCCAGCTCGAAGCAAGCTCGTACAACTGGCGATACGGCCGGTGTGTCACCGGATACAGAAGCGTTGCGCAGACATCGGCGACGTGATCGGAGGGTTGAAGCAAGTCCACCGCTTGCTGCTCGGGTTGCTCAAACGGAGGCAGGTGATGTGCCGCCCATTCCTTGAGATCGGCCCGCATGTGCCCGGCATATTCATCGGCGTCAGCGTGGCGGGCGAGCGTTGGGGCAATCGCCTCCGGCGTCGAATCGTCACGCTGCCACACGCATTCCGGCGGAGCGGCGCAAGCTCCGGCCAACTCTTCTGCTAATTCCCGCACCTCCTGAAACTCGGATGCCTTGAGGCGTCGTATCTGCTTCTCCAGAGTGCGGATGCTCGTTACCTGACCCACGCCGGTGGGAATGCCGAATGGCAGAAGATATCGCGCTACGTCGAATGCACGAGCCGCAATATTTCGGCGATAGGTCTCCGGTTTCATCTCCTCAGGCCGTGGCCATTGCTCCTGTAAAAAGCCGAAGGCGCGTTCCTGCACTGCGCGATAGGCATTTACAAGCCGTTCGGCGGCGGATCGATAAATTTCGGCTTCCCTCGCGCTCAGCTCAGGAGGGACGATTATACCCGATGTCGAAAAGTCCTGATATCGCGAGCTTCGCGCCTGCCCATCCCAGAGCTGCTCATCTTCAATTTCCGTCGCCGCAAGCTCCGAAACGCCTTCGAAGCAAACCGTGACGTGCCCAAGGTCTGCTATCGATGCGTGCCCGTATTGGAAATAGAAGCTTTCCAGAAATTTGGCCGAATCATGCGTTCGTACCCAGTCGATGGAATTCTTAATGGAATCCGGCGACCGGCTGTAACGTGCCAGCGCATAGGCGAGCTTCTCCGGCGGCATGGGTGCAACGGTCAGCACCCGCTTTTTCCAAGAATCCGACACCGGGCTATGATAGCGGATTCCAAATGCACATCCGAATTAAGAGGTTGCACCGGGACGCACATGTTCCCGAATACGCGCACGGGCCTGAAGAAGACGCCGGATTGGACATTCGATGCATCGAAGGAGCTATTCTCGAACCCGGGGTTCCGCAAGCGCTAGCGACCGGTTTCGCCGTCGAGATCCCCGCAGGTTATGAAGTGCAGATTCGCCCCCGCAGCGGCTTGGCATTGAAGCATGCTATTACACTGCCGAACTCTCCCGCTACAATCGACCCTGGCTATCGCGGCGAATTAAAGATCATTTTGCTGAACCTCGGAAAATCGACTTATGAAGTTCGTCCGGGTGACCGCATTGCCCAAATGGTGGTAGCCAAGTACGAAGCAGTCGAGTGGCAGGAGAGCGATTTGGCCGAATCCACGCGCGGCACGGGCGGATTCGGTTCGTCCGGACGTTAACTGTCCGTGTTCACTTCCGCGGTTAGCTTGCTCGCGACGGGGTGCTTCTGCCCAGCGTATTTATTGCCGGCCTTCTTGTAATACGGGACGGACACCGGTGATGAGAGCTGTTCGAAAGTAAATGAGCAGATGCGCATCCCCGGGTAGAGGGCGACCGGCATGATGCCAAGATTGCTCAACTCAAGAGTCGCTTTGCCCCGCCAGCCCGGATCGAACAATCCGGCCGTTCCGTGGACAATAATCCCGATACGGCCCAAGCTCGACCGCCCCTCGAGCCGGCCCAAGACGTCGTCATCCAGCTCTAAGCTCTCTTCCGTGATTGCCAGCGCGAACTCCCGTGGCTGCAAGATGAACGGCTCGCCGGGTTTTACGTTTATGGGGCGCATAATGTCCTGAATAGCGCTCCGCTCCCGAACATCGATGTAAGGATGGCGGCTATGCTCGAAAACGCTAAATTCGCCGCCGAGCCGGAAATCTACTGAGCAGCTTCCGAACTGCTCCGGCGGAAGCTCGGGCGATATCCGGATCTTTCCCAGTTCAATGTAGCGATGTATGTCGATGTCGGATAGAACCATGGAAATAGGCCCGCAGGAACAGCCATCCTAGCATGCGGTGAATGCTATATTGAGGGGGTCACGAGCGCCACTGCGCACAGAATGCATTGCATTCTTAAGCGCTTTCGTGTGAAGTGGGCGGCTAGCTCAGCTGGGAGAGCACCACGTTCGCAACGTGGGGGTCGTGGGTTCGAATCCCATGCCGTCCACCAATAAACCGAATGAGCTGTAACGGAGGGAACTATGTCTAAGTTAAGGCAACTGTGCTTAGTCGCGGCACTCGGCGTTTGTGCTATACCGCTGATCGCCGGCCCGGTCACACTGGCCCTGGTCGAGTCCGATTCGTCAGATGTGGCGGCCGTCCAGTCGGCTCTAATGGCAACAGGAAAGTTTTCCTCTATCGCGATCATCGACACGACAAATTCCACGCCAACTCTGGCACAGTTGAGCCCTTACAAGGATGTGCTCGCTTGGACAAATTTGACCCCAGCGGACGCAAACGCAGTTGGCAATGTGCTTGCCCAGTACTACAGCCTCGGCGGACATCATCTGACAGTTGCGACGTACGCGTTTAGCGATCCTTGGGCCATCGGTGGGCAAGTAACCACTGGAGCTTATGCCGGCCTGACGAATACGCACCTAACCGATGACGTCAGCGGCAACCTACATGCGGACGTACCCAACGACCCCATTTTCTACGGGATCAATCTTTCCGCGATTACGTATTTCCACAACCCCAGCTTTGCAGACCCCGGTTTGGCATCTGGGGCCACCTTGCTTGCAGATGATGGCGCGGGCGTCGACATGATCGGGCGGAGCGCAAATGGCGTGATCGACATGAACCTTTATCCGGGAGCGCCGCTCGCCGGAAACAATGCTGAGTTCTATTCGCTTGTCGCAAATACTTTAGCGCCAATACCGGAACCCTCGACACTGGTTTTGCTCAGTGCGGGTTTTCTCGCCGTTGGAATTCGGCGGATTCGGCGAAACAGGTAAGAATTGATCTTGAATGATCGCCTGCTGTATCCGACTGATCAGCAGCCTGGCGTCCCGCTCTTTCACGTTTGGCGCACCATTCGCGAGGAACCCACGCAAACGCGTCGCGGCTTCGCTCCCTGCAATTTTGTGGATAATTGAGAGCAGCAACTCTCGCGTTCTTTCCGGAAAGTAAGCACGCTTGAGCGTTGAAATGGCTTCTCCCGCTTCCGTTCGCTCGAGGAGCTTTCTGCGCACCGCGGCACGCAAAATATATCGGGTGTTCACCAGCGGTTCGGATATTGCTTCGTATGTAGAGGGCGAGTATGCGAGAGCGACTTCGTCATCAGCATCCAGGGCGCCGTTTCGAAATAGCCGAAACACTCCGCCGACTCCAATCATTCCATATCTGCGCAGTTCGACAGCGCGGAGCGCGCCCATGCTCGATGCGCCGTACACCTTCACACCGCTTTCGAGAAACGGCAGAATCTCTTTGGGCGTGACCGCCAAACTTTGATAGAACTCCCCGTCAATGATTCCGATGATTTGAGGCTTCAAGGAAGATAACGCATCCAGATCGCCACGTTTGATCGGCGGCAGAACCGTTGCTTCCAAGAGCTCCCTAGCGCAGTCAGGGTGCAGGCTGGGGCCGGTGAAGATGCAAGTGCGCGACATAGCTGAGTGAACCAATTGTTCAGCAGGCGTGCTGTCGCCAAAACTGAATGGCGCGCTGTCCCAACTTGCCCTGATCGATAGACCAAAATTCGAGCCCAGGCACGAGCACGCGTACAACCGCGAAGCCGTCCGGCTCCGTAAAATCAACGACGACCGCTCGCTCAATACCGCGGCGCATGAACTCGGAAACTATCAACCGGATATCGTCCGCGATGTCATCGTGCTCGGTCGAGACTATTTCCCGAAACGGCCGCTCTATCCCGGCCTGCTGCAACATCCAACGCTTCGGCTCGATCTTCTGGATACGCTGCGTGTGCCTGGATGAAGGCTTTGATGGAGCATCCGCGGGTAGTAAGTCCTCGCGTACTCCCTGGATGTCGACCGCTCGGGATTGTGCCAGTTCGGTCAAAGCTCTGATGAAAGCGATCTGCGCATTCGGGTGCGCTCCTACCCCGCTATGCGCTTGAGGAAATCCCGGAACCGAATCATCGGCAACAGACGCAATCACGCAAGCTATCCCGAAATCGGAAGTAATATCGCGCACTATTGGGGGAAGGTCTGCGTTTTCGAATTTGGCCATCAACTCCGAAATGGGAGGCCCCGCATTCCGCAACTCAATTCGCGGGTATGCGGCGGGATCATCCCAACCATCCGCTGCAGCTTCTTTGCCCAAGAGCATCTCTCTTTGCGCATGTGGAATCCACTGGCTGCGCAGCTCCGCGAGTGTCCAGGCGTCGCCCTCTATCAGTTCGCAAAGCGCATGCGCCACAGCCTCTTCGAAGCAATTTCCAGACGCCAAGCCGTTGGTGGAATATCCCACGTATGGTGAGCCGCTTCCTGTGTACGTTTGCCCATAGCCGGTCAGCCCGGCCGGAACGAAAACTGTCTCATTGGCAATGAGGTCATGCCCTTCCACCCACCAGTACGGCCGATCTTCGCTGTAATTCGCGCGAAGCTTGTGATTGAATGAGCGTGGATCAGCTACAGCCACTTTGCCGCGGCGGAGATCCCGGTAGCTCTCCTCGATAACGTTGAGATCGGCATACAGCGCCGTTTGGCGCTCGATTGCTTCCATCAGCGCCCCGGTCGAGGAGTCGACCGGCGCCGTTCCCTTGCCGTTGTAGACGGAGATCGCATCATCCGATTTAGGAACTACAGCCGTATAAACGGGAATCCCTAAGCGGTCCAGACCTGTGATATCCGCGAGCCGCGTGACGCCCTTATGCGCCGCGATTCGTGCCGCGCGCGCGTGAGTTTCTTCAGCGGAGACCGATCGCTCCGATATTGATGCCGCAAGCTTCCGCACACTCTTGATGCAGACCTGTTTCATCATGAGCAGTATCAGTCATCGTCGCCGCCGTCAACTCTTCGAAAGATGCAGATGAAAGAACCCTCGGGCGACCGCTCTCGAATGAATTTTTCCAGCTGCTTCGGGCTGACATCTTCTTTTAGACTCTCAGCGGCTTCGCGGCTCGAAACCAAAGACTTCTCAAGAACTCGTTTTTGTTGGGGGTTCAGTGTGGCTATAAATGCCTGGAGCTTTTCAAGAAGATCACGAAGCTCCTCGTCCGACAATCCAATTTTGCTGAGCAATTCACGGTCATTCATGTTACGTGCCCTCCTGGGTAGGTCAATTTACTGTTTCCGAACTAAATTGGTGCGCTGAAGCAGACGTTGAAAGCGCGGATCCGCTCGAAGAGAATCGAAATCGGGATCGACCCCGAGCCAAATGACTTCCTCATCGCGGTCTTCATACGCCGCCTCCAGGTCATGGATTGCGTCGTCGCTTCGTCCAAGGCTCATATGGGCCAGAGCGAGATAATACCACCAGGCCGTCTCCGCTCGTAAGGTGTAACTCTCGAGGATATGCCTGGCTTTCTCCATCTGTCCGGCCCGGGCGTAACCAGCGACTAAAAGCGGTACGCGCAGATGGGGTGCTACGGTCGAGGGGATTCCTTGGACGGCGGCTAACGCATCCGAAGGCCGGCCTTCGTCCCAATAATTCATGGCAAGGACATCGCCGATAAAACCAGGATCAGCAGAGCTCTTGGCGGAAGCCTTCAGTAAAGCAATCGATTCTTCATTTCGACGCGCCATGGAGAGCACCAGCGCGTGTGCGTCGTGGAAGCCTGATTGATCAGGTTCTAGCTCTTCGGCTGTCTTGATTTCTCGCACTGCCTCGTCGAAACGTCCCAGGGCGACGAGCTCAAGCGCATAGCCCTCATATGTCTCTGCCCAATTCGGATTCAATTCAATTGATCTTAGAAAGTCCTTCTCCGCTTCTTCCCATCGGTAATCCGCCTGCATCTCGACAAATGCGCGAGCGGCATATGCTTCGGCCAAAGTACCGTCCAACTGCAGCGCTCGTTCCGCAGCCGATCTGGCTTTCTCCAACGCATATGCCGGTTGTACCCCGCCCTCGTCACGCCCGAAGAAAGCCATCAGACCATAAACATCGGCAAGTCCGGCATAAGCCGGAGCGTAGTCGGGATCGCTGGCGATCCCCTGGTTGAAGTAGCGAATTGCTTCATCGAAGTCTGCCTTTGTACGCTTGTTCAGATGGAACCGACCCTTCAGGTACTGCTGGTATGAATATGATCCCGTAGCGTATTGACGCTTTAGCCTCTCTTTCAAAGGACCGCTCAGTTTGAGACGCAGCTTATCCGTTACTTCAGTCGAGAACTGTTGAAGGACGTCTGGCAGGGACGACATTTTCCCCGTGTATGCGTTGCCCCAAAGCCGGATCCCAGACCGTACGTCAATAAGTTCCGCATCCAGAAAGAGGTCCCCGCCGTGACGAGAAACCGACCCATCGATGAGGCGGCTGGCTCCCAATTCGCGTCCGGCTGCACGCGCATCAAGTTTCGCGGTGTCGTATTTGAGCACCGACGCAAGCGCGCTGACTCGGAGCGTTGGGATTCGCGATAAGTCGTTGATCAGTGATTCAGTGATGCCTTCCGTGACATAAGCGAGCTCTGGATCTCCGGTCCGGTTCTGAAACGGAAGAACCGCTACAGAATCACCTTTAATTCCGCCCGAATGTAAAAAGTAGAACCCCGCGATCGAGGCTGCCACGGCTAGAGCCAAAGAGAATGCCACTGCAACAAGCCATGCTGGAATACGAGGCTTGGACACTCCTGGTATGCGCCGACGAGAACTCGATCCAACGCGCGATCTCGGCTTGATCCACTCAGCCGTTTCCAAATCTGCAGAGACAAGCGCAGTGGCGAGTGCATCGCCGAAGTCTTTCGCGCGCTGGTAGCGATCGCGCGGATTCACGGAGAGCGCCTTTAGAATCGCTTCCTGTGCAATTTCCGGGAGATCCGGCCTTAAGTCTCTTGGCGGAACTTTTAGCCCCTGCATGTGCTGCAAGATGATCCCGCCAGGAGTGGAGGCGCGAAATGGCACAATTCCCGTGACAAGCTCATAAGCGAGAACGCCCATCTGATAGATGTCGCTTGCTGCTGACGACCTGCCCTCGAACTGTTCAGGAGCCATATAACACGATGTCCCGGAGATCGTGTTCGATTGCCACTCGGCTTCCGATTGCCCAACCCCGGCGATTCCGAAATCGATCAGCTTGATCCTTTCCTCGCCCTCGCCAGCGGCCTGGATCATGATGTTCTCGGGCTTCAGATCGCGATGGCAAATGCCTGCGTCGTGCGCTGCTGTTAGCGCGCGCCCGATCTGTTTCACGATGTGAGCGACTTGCGGGAGCGGCAGACCTTCTCTCGGAATCATCTGGCGCAGGCTGTGGCCTGCAATGTACTGCATGACCAGGAAAGGTTTGCCGTCGGAACGGTGGCCGAAATCGATTACCGACACCACGTTCGGGTGATCGATGCGCGCGAGTGCCTCCATTTCGCTACTGAACTTCTCGATGGACCATGAATCGCCCGAGCGGCGATCACTTAGAATTTTGACGACGACCTTACGGGAGGCAACCTCGAGATCGGCGGCGAGATACGTAATGGCAAAGCCGCCGCGGCCCAACTCCGGCCCCAGGAGGTACCGCCGCTTGAGCAAGCCTTCGGCTATGCTCTCGGTCGGGGGCAACTGATCGCGATTCCCGACCTGATCGCCGCCGACACTGGACTCGGACGTCGTCTTCGGATCGAGATCCATAAGAGGGACCGCAGTGGAAAGAGTTTAGCACGCGAAGGACCAAACTCACGGGAAGGACTTCAGGCGATGGCGCCCAAGCCGCTGCGTGTCATAAAGTGAAGTTGTGACCGCGGTAGAGGCGTTCGAGTTGACAACACAAGGAGGGGCAACGGAGTTCGTCTGGCTGATCAAAGCCTGTGAAGCGTTCGGTCCGTACTGCTTGATCGGTGGCTTGGCCGTCAACTGCTATGTCGAACCGGTGTATACACTCGATGCTGATGTCGTGGTGATCGCTTCGACTCTTCCCCAATTAACGCTGTATCTACGGGAGCAAGGCTTCAAAACCGAAGAACATCCGTACTCGATAAACGCGGTGACAGCGGGAAGCGAACTTCGCATCCAATTCACTACCGACGAAAGATACCAGGCATTCCTTGCGCGCTCTGTCGAAGCCGAGGTTCTAGGAACTCGTGTGAAAGTCGCCTGCCTCGCGGACGTGACTCAAGGCAAGCTCTGGGCCTACGGTGATCCAGGTCGGCGATTGAGTAAGCGGAAGAAGGACGAACTGGATCTCATTCGGCTCGCGGAAGCTTATCCCACATTGAAATCCTTGTATCCTTGCGAGCTAATAGAGCAAATCGACCGCGGGTAGTGCTTTAACCGGCAGAGTCCGTCGCGTGGCGACTTTGGTCGGAGCTATTTCGCTACTGGATTTTCGGACGGTTATGCTGCCGCGATCGGTGACCAGGTTGACATCGGGGCCGCTGCCGACCGCGCCTTCCAAACGCGCCCCGCGGCCTTCCGTTCGTTCCTTGAGAGCTTCTCCAAACTCGTTGTCGATCTCGCCGTGATCGGTGCTTGCGGTGAGCGCGAAGTTGGCGCTTTGCGGCAGCGCCAGCTCGATATTCCCAGACCTCGTATGGACCGAAATCTTGCCTAAAGGCAAGCGACCGGGCCGCAAATCGATATCCCCCTTATCCACGGTCATTTCTACTTCATTGGTGAGCCCGTCTACGCTCACATCCGTCGATTGGGTGGTCAGCTTCATGGGTCCGATACCGTTTTGAACTGTCAGGCTTCCTCGATCGAGCCTGATCTCGCCCGGAACCTGCTGGATATCGAGTTGAGTACGCATGTTCTCCACTCGGACCGCTTTTGCCAGGTCACGCAAAGAGACGGTACCGCTATAATCGCCGCTGACCGTCACCTGACCGGCAATCTTGGCCAGCTCCACATCGGTGCCGTGCCCGCGCAGGTCCACCGTTCCATTTACGTTTGTGCAGCGCACCAGATCGCTTCGCCGGGTATCGATCTTCACATTTCCATCGATATCCTGCAATCGCACGCCGGCGTTGTCGCTGCTGATGTCTACGGCTCCAGTGAGAGAGGAGATGTCGAAATCGCCAACCGTTCCGGTGGCTTCGATACTTGCCCCTTTGGGAACCGAAAGATCCAGATCGGTAGTGACGGGCGTCCGGGAACCGGCTTTGTCCTGATTGCACCGAATGATGATTGTATTTCCTTCGACTGCGACGTTGACGGGAGTTTGCGTGTTGGCATTATCTGCATCGCGAGCTTCGAAGGCGCGAATCGTCTTATGGCCGCTGACAACGAGGTCTGTTGTATCGGTGCCCGCGATTTTGGCGTCGCCCCGGAAGTTCTCGATGACGATGTGGGGTGTCTTGCCCACGCTCTTTTGAATCGGGTTTACGGAATAGTCGTGCTCTTCCCCGAAAGCTTGAACGCCACGTTCGAATCCAATGTGATGCCACCAGTTGTCGGGCCGGCGAGCCTCAAAAGTGATAAGGCCGGCGATACAAATGAGCCAGACCAGGAGCCATCCACCGCCCGAAATACCATTGACCGGAATCGGAGCTCCGCGGGCGGCGCGAATCGCTACTTCAAGCAAAGCGATAACACCCCAGGCGATCAGGAGGAAAGGCCAGTCCTGCGCAAGAATTTCGCCGATGCGGAAATCGGGCGAGATGGCGTGAATCAGGAACAGGACCCCGATCGCGATCAGAATCAGGGGTCCGGTTATGGAACCTCGCGGTCTCATCGTACGCCTCCCGGCGGGGGCAGCGGCGGTTGCTGGCGCATAGCCATGCGTTCAATGAGTTTCATCACACCAATGACGATGATGATCAGGGGCCAGGTGCCAGAGAACGGAAGCACGCCCGCCTGGTGGATGGCAAAGAGGACGCCGATGGTGATCAGCAATATGGGTCCTCGAATCGCCTGAGCGATTTGCGCTGCTCTATTGTTCATGGCCGGTTCCCATGAACTCGCTCGAAGAGCTGTTGGCCGAGGGAATATCTGAGGGGCGCGGGCCAGGACTGCTTATCGGGGCCGGCGATGTGACTCGGGCGTAGAGCATGTAAGCTCCAACGACAATCAGGATTATGGGCCAGAAACGTCCCACCTGCCGGAATTCGAGTATGTGCAGCGAGTCCAATAGAAACAGCACGCCGATGAGAATCAAGAGAACGGGTCCGACGGGGGCGCGTCCGGTGTATCGGTTTTGCGATAGAAGACTGGACCACTCGTCCGTATGTATGCCCATCAGGCGTTTCTTCGCCGTGTGGTAAGCCTCAAACGGCATATAGAAAATAAAGCCGATCAGCATCATCACGAGCAGTGGCTGGCCGGACGTGTTGTCGGCGCTGTTAAGCAGACTGATCAACAATCCGAAGATCACAGCGTGAATCAAGCCCTTGAGATATTGGCCGTTGTAGATGGCTCCCACGCCTGGAATCCATCCCAGGAGGAAAGCCAATCCGGGCGAGGTCTGAGCAGGCGGTGCAGATGGCAGAGGTGGAGCTTGAACATAGGGATTGTAAGCTGCCGAAGCGTTCGGCTCGGCTTGGGTCTGATAAGTCGGCATGGGTATGTGGTCCTGACAAAAAACGGTTCCTTCGTAGGGTCGTTGGCAGAGGGTGCAAAGAGGTCTTCCGCACGACCTGCAGAAGGCGACAGCGGCCGTTTCCGGATGTAAGTAGCAGTTCATTGTTTCTTTTCCCCCTGATCTGGCGCACTTGCGCCAGCATTGTTGTTTTTCATTTGCTGATTGCTGTCAGCGGAGCGCTTGCGCGGCTGCGGCTGATTTTGGGAAGCCGCGTCCTGCTGATCTTCCAGGCTCTTCAGCCGGGTCTCAAATTCGTAGACCAGCCGGACGTTTTCGTAGTACTTGACAGCGCGGTCTTTGAAGCGAAATGCCTTGTCTTCCATGCCGCTCCAGATCCGCACCGGATTCAGGTCCGCGGCCTGAATGTGCTGGACCTTTGTGCCGGTGCAACGCTCCAGCATGGCGAAGGACAGGATGGTCATGGCCATGCCCATCGCGAGCCGTGGCTGCAACATGGGCTGCAGCCACTTGACGGCGAGCCTATTCAGAAGACCCTGCTTCTCAAATGCCTGGCGCGTTCGCCCGAGCGGGGCCTGATACGCGATGCGGGTGACCAGCTCGGGCGGCGGCGTCACCTGTTCGGCACGCTTCAGGAACGCCACTGCACCGGTGACGTCCTGCATAAGCTCACGGCAACCGGCGCAGGAAGAGGCGTGCCCGTCAAGAGCAGCGCGCTCGGTTTGTCCCAGAGTGCCGTCGAGGTAATCGGCTAAGAGGGTCTCGAATTCTATGCAGTTGACCATCATCGAACCCTATACCGTGACCTTGTTACGCCTGAGTACGCGCGCCAGTTCGGCTCGCCCCCGGTTCAGTCTAGACTTTACCGTTCCCTCAGGGATGTCCAGCACGCGCGCGATTTCCCGGTATTCCAATTCCTCAAGATCCCGCAGAATGACGGCTTCGCGCAATTCCGGCGATAGCTTCTGGAGCGCTGCCTGAAGCAACTCTCCGGCTTCACGGCCAGCCAGCAGTCCTTCTGTCCGCGAGTGCGCCGACCCTTTTTCTTCGAGCACCGCGAGCTTGTCGTCAATGTTATCCGTTACGCGGTCGCGCTTAGTTCTGCGGTAATGATCGACGAGCAAGTTCCGCGTTAGCCGGGTCAACCAAACGACCAGTGAGCCCTCGCCCGAACGGAAGCTTCCTAGTGTCCTGAAGACCCGGAGAAACACCTCCTGAGTGAGGTCTTGCGCTTCATTTTCGTTGCTGGTGAAGCGGTAGCATATGGCATACACACGCCTGGTATGTGCTTTGACCAGCTCTTCCCAACCGCCCTGTTCTCCGCTCAAACAGCGCTGGACCAGACTTGTCTCAGGATCCAATCGTTGTGCTGTCCCCGGCGCCACCTGGGCCCAATTCCAAGCTGCACCTATCGCCTTCGAGCTTAACGAACTCGTGGAGCTGAGCGAAAGTTGGGCGACTGCGGCGGCGGACATCTCTTGTTCCTCAAACCGCTCCCTTGCGGTCACGGCTCAGAAATCCAGCCGCGCGCGTTATCAAGGAGCTAACACCCTGATAAACGTTAGATGACCCCCAGAAGTTCAATCCGAGGAAAGAAGATGAGGTTTAAACGTGACGTGTCCGTTTTGCGGCCATCGTGAAGATAAAGTAATCGATTCCAGAGAAAGTAAAGAGGGCGATTCGATCCGCAGGCGCCGGCAGTGCCTGGCCTGCGAGCGGCGGTTCACCACCTACGAACGTTGCGACGAAGTGCCCTACATGGTCATCAAAAAAGACGGAAGGCGGGAAAAGTTCGACCGGCAGAAGGTGTTGAACGGACTTCTCAGAGCGTGCGAGAAGCGGCCGGTCAGTATGGGGAAGCTTGCCGAACTGGTGGATGAGATTGAGTCAGGACTGCTGGAAAGCCCTGAGCGAGAGTTGCCGACCACGCTCATTGGCGAGCGGCTAATGGACCGGCTACGGTCTCTGGATAAGATTGCGTATGTCAGGTTTGCATCGGTCTACCGGGATTTCCAGGACATAGAAGAATTTCTGGGCGAACTGAAAAACGTTATTGCGCACCGGAAAGTCTAAGAACGCTCCTCAGGGCAGCCGTTCTATGGCATTTTTAAGCGGATTTTTCGGCTGGCAAATCTACTTATCTTTTGTGTAACCAATCACTTTGGGGAACATCTTTTTAATAGGGTGTTACTTCAGCCCGGAAACCGGGTATAATTGGGGCGCGCAATATTTACAGGTTTGGCACCCGCATTGCCGGCGCCGGTCAAGAACTATCCCAACTCCAAGACGAGGCTTATCAGCATTTATTGTGACATTTTCGTTGAGCAGGTGTATCCCCTTTCCCCGACGAGCATACCTGGAGCGCTCAGATGAGACTCTCTCCAGTGTGCCGAAGAGATTAGCAGGTGGCGTGCAGGCAGAGGTGAGCAGGTAAGGTGGATCAATTCGAGGATCAATATTTAGCCGATGGACATGAGCCGATAGGGCTCCCGTTCGACGAGGAAACGAACTTCTTCCATCCGGAAGAGGTTCAGGACGAGGAATTCCACGGTGCCCAGCCGGTAGAGGAGTCGATCTATACCGACGACCCCGTACGAGTGTACCTGCGGGAGATGGGATCGGTTCCGCTGTTAACCCGGGAAGGTGAGGTGAGCCTCGCCCGCAAGATGGAACGCGGGAAGCTGCGCATGCAGAAGGCGATCAGCCGTTCTCCCCTGATCCAGACACTAGTTGGCGAGTTTGGGGAGCTGGTGCGCAAGGGCGCGGAGGATGTCGACAGCTATGTCGATTTTGGCCCCTCCGACATTGAAGAAGGCAGCGCGGCGGACATAAAGCGCCGGACGGAAATCAGCGATCTGTTTCTGGCCTATTTAGCAGCGAATAAAAAGCTGCAGCAGACGGTGGACAAACATGCGGGGATCCCGCCCGCTAATAAGAAGCTGCGCAAGCGCTGGGCGGGCAAGGTAGTCCGGGCTCAAGTAGAGCTTTCCAGAGCGCTTCGCGCGGTTCCGTTCAATGCTGCCCGCTGGAAGGAATTTGCACGCGCAATCGAGAATACAGCTGACGAGATGGCGATTCTCGAGACCGAGATCAAAAAGCTGGAGCTGCGCAATTCGGCTTCCGCGCAACTACGGGTCAAGGAGCTCAGGCGCGATCTCAAGAAGAAAGAAACGGAAGCGGGCGCATCGCTACCGCATTTGCGGCACAGCCTGTCCGTCATCCGGCACGGCGAGATTGAGGCTGAGCGGGCGAAGAAGGACCTGGTAGAAGCCAACCTCCGGCTGGTGGTTTCGGTCGCGAAGAAATATGTGAACCGTGGTTTGCACCTGCTGGATTTGATCCAGGAGGGCAATATCGGTCTGATGCGCGCGGCGGACAAGTTCGAATACCGCCGGGGATACAAATTCTCGACTTACGCGACCTGGTGGATTCGCCAGGCGATCACCAGAGCGATAGCAGACCAATCACGCACAATTCGTATTCCCGTTCATATGAACGAGAGCATGAACAAGTTTCTCCGGGCCACTCGCGAGCTGGAGAAAGAGCTGGGCCGTGTTCCGACAAACGAAGAGATCAGCCGGCGAATGGATATTCCCGTTGAGAAGGTGCAAAAGCTCAAGACCATCTCGCGTGATCCGGTTTCGCTCGAGACTCCCGTAGGCCGCGATGGAGAATCGGCTCTCGGCGATCTCATTGAAGATCGATGGGTGGGCTCGCCCGTGGATGCAGTGATCGACTCGAACGTGCGGGACGAGACCGCGAATATCCTCAAGACGCTTTCCCCCAAAGAAGAGAAAGTGATTCGGCTCCGGTTCGGCATTGGCTGCGAGCGGGAGCACACGCTCGAGGAAATTGGGCAAGAGTTCGACGTGACCCGCGAGCGCATTCGCCAGATTGAAGCCAAGGCTCTCCGCCAGCTACGCTCACCGGAACGGGCGCGCCACTTGCGAGCGCTGTTAGCCGCTCGTTAGGCGGGTGCTAGGCCGTTCATTTTCTTACGCATAATGGAAGGACGCTAGGCGTTTCTTCCAGAATCAGTACATCCGAATCTCTGAGTTTGTTCCTAAGTCGTTTATTTACAGAGAATTTGCGGGTTTTCTGCAATGGCGCGCAAATTGCCTGTAAGAGGCAGGTTAGGGATGCGTTAGCTTTGTGCGCCGGGGCGCGGCATCGTTGTTTGCCAGGCTTGTCGGCGTGATAAGCGTATCAGGGGGAAAGAACACATACATGAGATTTCTACGATTGCATATCGGAATGCTGCTCGCAGCATTGGTATTGCTGAATCTGCCGGTTTTTGCGCAGCTCACCAGCGGAAACATCACCGGAACCGTTTATGACCAGTCAGGGGCCACGGTACCGAACGCCACGATAGTCGCCCACAACACGGCAACGGGAGTGGAGAACACGACTACTTCGACCTCAGCGGGCGATTACCGCTTTGAGAATCTTCCGGTCGGGACGTACACCATTTTGGTCAACGCGGCGGGATTCACGAAGGCAGAAGTTCAGAACGTCAGCGTGGAACTGAACCAGACCATCACTACGAATGTGACGCTGGCAATCGGCAAGTCTACGACCAGCGTCGAAGTCTCAACATCTGCGGTCGCCATTGATACAACTACGGCCCAAGTTCAAACAACCTTTGAAACAAAGCAGATCATGGACCTTCCGACGACAGCTAGCGGCTCGGGTGTGATCAATCTGTCGCTGCTCAATGCGGGTGTTGCGACCAGCGGCGCCGTTGGAGCGGGCACCGGCCCGTCGGTCGGCGGTCAGCGCCCACGGAATAACAATTTCACGATCGAAGGAATTGACAATAATAGCGGCAGCGTGACGGGCCCAGTCGTGGGTGTGCCGAACGATGCGGTTGCGGAATTCAGCGTTCTTCAAAACCAGTATTCGCCCGATTTCGGTCACTCTTCAGGCGGCCAATTCAATCAGGTTGTGAAGAGCGGAACGAATCAGTTTCACGGATCGTTGTACGAATATTTTCAGAACCGCGACCTCAACGCCGCTGACAACCTCAATGCCGTCGATGGTACGCCGCTTCACCCGCGCTTTGATAACAACCGGTTCGGGGGAACTGTGGGCGGCCCCATCAAGCGCAACAAACTGTTCTTTTTCGTGGATTACGAGTACAACCCGGTTGGTCAGGCGGGCTCTGCCGGATTGAATTATGCTCCGACGCAAAACGGATACAACACAATTGCAGCGACACCAGGAATTAGCCAGACAAACCTCAGCATACTCAAAAAGTATCTCGGCACGGCGCCTGCGGCGGTTTCGCAATCCGTTCAGCCCTACCCTGTCCTGAGCTCATTGGCGGCGGGACCTGAGTACAACCAGTCGACAATTACCGGAACACCGATCGAAATCGGCCAGATCTCGATTGCTACTCCCAACTACGCCAACTACGAAAACGCTGTTGCGTCGATTGACTACAACATCTCCGACAAGGACGCCCTCCGCGGAAGGTATATCTTGAATCGGACTGGATTTGTAGACACAGCGGCTAGCTTGCCGGTATTCTTCACGACTGTTCCGACCAATGCCTATTTGACTACGCTATCGGAATACCACAACTTCACCCCGACGGTGATCAACGAACTGCGCCTCGGCTACAACCGCTACATTCAGTTTTATGGCGTTGGACCTCAGACCTTCCCGGGCCTGGATCAGTTCCCGAACCTGGTGTTCAATGAGCTGGGCGGCGTCCAAATCGGACCCGACCCCAACGCTCCCCAATATACGATTCAAAATACCTACCAGCTCACAGATAACGTGACCTGGAACAAGGGTGCTCACAGCATCAAGGTTGGTTTCGATGGCGAACGCAACATCTCGCCCCAAAGCTTTACGCAGCGTTCTCGAGGCGACTACGAGTACAACTATCTGAATGATTACCTCTTTGACTTCACGCCCGACTATCTGTCAGAGCGCTCGGCAGGCAACCCCATCTACTGGGGCAATCGCTGGTTATATGGCTGGTATGCGAACGACAGTTGGAAAGTTCGACCGAACCTGACGGTGAATCTGGGCGTGCGCTATGAGTACGACACCGTTCCGTCCGGCGAAAACGCGCAGTCGCTCAACTCCATTGCCAGCGATCCGGGCCTGATCACATTCGGCAAGCCGCAGCCCCAAACAAACAACATCATGCCTCGTGTTGGTATTGCGTATTCGCCCGGCACAAGTGGTAAGACTTCCATTCGCGCTGGTTTCGGCATTAACTACGATGTGTTATTTGACAACTTTGGTCTGCTGACCCTGCCCCCACAGCTTTCGACCACCCAGGACAACCCGGGTAACGGTGCCAGCAACTTCCTCGCAAACGGTGGGTTGCCGCCTACTGGCCCTAGTGCTAATTTCACAGCGATCCAGGCGCGCAACGCGACTTCCGGCTTTGTTCCCAATGTCCAACGCCCTAAATCTCTGCAGTGGAACTTCGGTATTCAGCATGAGTTCGCCGGCAACTACATATTCGAGACTCGTTATCTCGGCACGCGTGGCATTAATCTGCCGGTCCAACTGAACATCAATCGCCAGTCGGTAGTAAATGCTTCGAACGCCTTGCCCGTATTTTGGTCAATGCCTAGCGCAGCGACAATAGATTCGCTCACGAACACGCTAGGCGCTATTACAGCTTCGTATGACGCGAGCCCCCACGGGTACATCGTGCCTGCCTATGCAGATGCGGGCTTTATTAAGCCGATCACGGCTTACATGCCCATTGGCAATTCCATCTATCATGGTTGGGCGAATCAGTTGACGCGCCGCTTCTCTAATGGCCTTCAATTCATCGGCGCATACACTTGGAGCCACGCCATCGATGATTCGACAGCAGAAGTCTTCAGTACCTATTCCACACCCCGCCGGCCGGAAGATCCTCAGAATCTACGGCAGGATCGGTCGAGCTCCGCGCTGGACCATCGCAATAGGCTCAGCTTCGAGCTTCTCTATGATGTGCCGTTCTTCAAGCACTCGAATTGGTTCATGAAAAACCTCGTTGGAAATTGGGAGCTTGCACCCATCTATACCTATCAGACGGGAACTCCGTTCACGGTTCAGAGCGGCATAGATTCGAACCGGAACGGCGATACTGCGGGAGATCGCGCATTCGTGAATCCGAATGGTGGGGACCCAGGGATCGGTTCGGGAACCACGGCTCTTATGAACAGTTCGGGAGCTACCGTCGGTTACGTAGTAAATAATCCGGCCGCGAAATACGCCCAAGCTCCTCTCGGCACTCTTCCGGACGGAGGCCGTAATACCGCTCTCCTGAATCCGATAAACGATATAGATGTATCCGCTACGAAGCGCTTCAACTTTACAGAGCGGGCCAGCATTGAGTTTACGGCGCGCATCTTCAACGTTTTGAACCATCCGCAGTATACCGGCGGATACCTCAACGACGTCGCTCCGAACGGTGCGACCAGCGGCGCTCAGCACCTAGTTTTCGAGCCGCAGAGTGCGATTTTCGATAACTTTTCGCAGGCTTTCTCCAGCAATCCGCGAGGAATGGTGCTCGCGCTGAAATTCCTCTTCTAACACCACGGGTTCATCTCAGCACAAAAGGGGAGCCTTCGGGCTCCCCTTTTTATTTCTACGTTTGACGTACTCGAGCATCCCTTTGGGTCATGGAGCGTAGAAGACTATTCGGGCTGGATGTCGAAGCCGGTCACTTCGCTATACGGTTCTGACAACAATTTGCCGAAAAAGCTAGCATGTGGCGTGCTCGGCTCCCAAATCGCGATTCAACACCTAAGACCATCAGGTCCAATGGACTAGTGACCGCAGGAACTGGCGGCACCGTTCCGCTACTTCTTGCCTTGACAGAAACTCGTCCCTTCGGCAGACTTAAAGTTCAAACGGGGGATGGGTCTGTGAAATCTTTTACGCTTCTTCTGATTTTCGCGTTCGCTGGTGTAGCGCTAGCGCAGGACGCCCCGGCAGATCCGCAGACCCATACTAGCCCTCTCACTTTGGCGAGCGGGCTGCTCGAACACGACTTCGTCAACTTCTATGTGTTCGGCAACGGAATCTATGACACCCAGACTCTTGCCGGCTCTACCAATGTCAGTTCCTGGGGAGAAGAAGTTGGGGGCGGCGTTTCAGCTTCCCACATCTTCCGGGATGGCTCGCTTTCTTTGAGTTATCGGGGAGCGTACCGGAACTATAGCAACTCGATTTTCGGCAGTGGAACCGATCAAAGCTTGAGTTTCGGAATCAGTAAGCAAGTCACCAGAAGATGGGGCATTTCCTTTTATCAAGCAGCCGGCATTTACCTTTATGGCGGCACCTACTTTAGCGTCGAGCCCGTCGAGTCGAATTTGGTTAGTACGAATCCGTTCAGTCCTGAGACGAGGTTCCTGAATAGCGCGTTATCGGTTACGTATCAGCAAACGCGCCGCCTCAGCTATTCATTCTCGGGTGACTTTTTCCTGAACAGGTATAACTACGCTGGAGCCATCGGGACGACGGGTACCTCGGGTAGTGTGCGACCGCGCAATACCGGGTCACCCGACGTACTACTGTAGGCGGAGGCTACTCCAGAAGTTATTACGTGTATCAGCACTCCGCCGGAACACTTCAGGCGGATAGCTACTTTCTTACGTTGTCACATCAGTTCGCATCCAGATGGAATGCCAGTATCAGCGCCGGTGCTACTCGAACTAACAGCGTAGGAACAATTCTCTTGCCGGTAACTTACATAACTAATGGTCAATTGGTGACGGGCTATCTTACCGGCCACTACAACGTGACAACAACTTTCCCCAGTTTCTCAGGCTCGCTCACGCATAACTTCCATCGAACTCAGTTGGCGGTTAATGCGGGTCAGGGTATAACTGGGGGCAACGGATTCTTTATATCGTCTCGCAACTTGTTCGTGAATGGATTCTATTCCTACAGCTTACGTGGATCAAGCTGGGGGTTCGGCGGAACTTATACGCGCTACTCGAGGATCGCGAACAGCGTCTCCACGGCCTTTACGACGGTCTCTTTCGTTGCTTCTTATTCCAAGGTACTTACCCGGTATTTCGGCACGAACGTAAATTACAATCTCATCAAATATCCCCAGTTCGGCGGGCTGTCCGATAATCGGATCACGTTCGGCGTTTTCTTCAGCTCTAAGAGCGTTCCGATCACGCTGTTCTGAAGATCTCTGAAGACCGGCCGCGTTATCTCATTGCAATACGTCGTTCGAGGTAAGCGTTTGTTGCAATCTATCCGCGAAATTTTCGCCGGATTCGGTTTCGAGGAGCCGTTTCATTATCGGGAGAGATGAATCCAGTTCGTGAACCAGGCGCAGCAGGCTCCTGATATTCGACTGAATGAGCTTGCCCGCGCCGGGTGCATCGGCTCGGGGCAAATAATGACTTTCTATACCGAAATCAATCCGAAGATCCTCCTGCTCCAGTGCTTGCCGCTCGCTCCCGTTGTCGAATTCCGGGCCAAAGCACGAAAGTTCAACCCAGGTTGGGACGAGCGCCCATTCACCGTCAAATTGCCATAAATCCCACCAGCTTTCGAGGGTGCACGCGACGTCATCGCCGTGGTAG
>CAVWUV010000029.1:0-36566 GCA_963758245.1 uncultured Acidobacteriaceae bacterium
ACCCATATTAGCGCAACATCCGTGCTGACGCAAAGAAGGCGGACCGCTTGCTTATTGCGCGCGGTTCAGCAGTTTGCACAGAACCGCGACCGTGAGGGAGCAACCGCCTTTTTCCGAGCTGAAAATATCACTTCCTGCCGATAACCAGGAACTGATGGCCGAGGAATCTCCACAGAAAGCGCGCCTTCAGATACAGACGGACGCTCCAGATTGGGGGACGAAAGCCTTGCGACATTGTATAAGGCAGAAAGCGCGGAATGGATATTTCCACCTTGTAGCCGGTCATCAACAGCACTTCCGATACCGACATCTCGGTCAAGCACAGTTGATGATCAAAGAAATCCCAATACCGGCCGGTTAAGTACTTTATGTTTGGACCTAGCGCGATAATGCGGCCGCCAGGTCTCAAGCATCGATACGCTTCAAGTAACGTTTTTTGCAGCGATAGCTTCGCAGGCAGGTGTTCGAAAAAATTGCTCGAGAACACAACATCCAGCGTGCTGTCCTGGAGCGGCCAAGGCGCGCTGCAATCCTGCTCCAGGAACTGCACGGCAGGCCCGACGTGGTCCTTAGCTGTCGGGTTCAGGTCCATTGCGAATTTCTCGCAGGCATCGATGTTATTGATGAACTCGCCATAGCCGCATCCTACGTCGAGAACTGCATCGCTCGCCTTAACCCAAGTGGAAAAGAACGCAGAGGTGAGGACGCGCCACACTCGGTTCCGGTAAGCTTCGAGTCCCGAAAACCGCGCCGAGTAAATCCGCCGAAGCTCTTCCTGTGCTTCTGACGGGGAAGTGATAAGCGCCTTCACAGGTCCAATCAAACTAAGACCAGTTTGGCACGATAACCCATCAGTATCAGGCAAGGTTCCGCTGATTAGAATGTTGAAGTGCTCCTTGCAAAGTCGGCGCGCAGACGAGGAATCGCAGATCTAATGCTCCTATCCGCGTGCGTGTTGAGCGCAGCCTTCCTGACTCGCGGAACGCGGGGGCCCGTAAGCAGCGAGGTTGTTGAAATTTCCACCATCTTCGCGGCCGATCCGAAAGAGCCGCCTCTTTCGGGTACAGGCTTCGCCGAAAATGCTGTTTTTCCCACCACTCACGCGCCAGTTCACCGAGGTTCGCTGCAACTATATGGCTCGTGGCTGCACACCGATACTTCGCTTGGTCGGGCGCATACCTCGTGGTATCCCGCAGTCCGGGAGTTCTATCTGTTTGTAGCCGGTTACCCGAATAAGCCAGGGAACCAGCTTTTTGCCGAAGTAAGTAACGGCTCTCCAGATTACGTGAGAGTACCTATTTTGCGATCCGAGAATCCCGGTGAATCGTGGCGGCTCGCCAGCGTGTCGCTTGCGGAGGTTCCCGGGGCTACCAGGTTCAGGATCGTCGGTGTCGATGGCTCCGTCGCTCTGGCTGGTTGGCTTGGTTTTTCGCTGCCCTTTGCAGTTAGAGCCGACAACGCCTACCTTTTGCGGCAGATGCTGATCGTGTTCCTGGCTGCTGTCGCGGCGACGCTATTTCTTCTAGCTCCGGGCCTTGTACTGAGGCAGAAACGTCGGGTTGCGTTCGTCTGGGTCCCTTTTCCGGGTCTGCTCGGCTTAGCTCTGGTCGGGCTGGTCGCATGGATCGCGCCGAACTCTGTTAAGCCGGTCTGGACCTCGCGAATCGCGCTCTGGGCCATTGTCTTGTATTCGAGCTATCGATTTTGGCGCCTGCCCATAAACGAATACACTGACTCCTTGGAGCGGCGGACTCTGCTGATAATCGCTCTCCTGGTCGCGATCGGAACGGCGAAGGCAAGCTACTCGTTAGGACCCGCCGGCGAACTGTTCCGAGGCACGATCTCTCGAACGCTTGAAGTGGGAGCCGTCAGCGACAGCCGGCTATCGTTTCACGTTGTGCAGCTTATCGCTTTCCAGAAGAAGCCCTTCAGTGATTTCGGAAAGGCACTCTACAGCCATTACGGCGGCTGGAATTTCTCGCATCGCGGAGCAATCGCTTCGTTGACCGTTGCTCCGATTGTGCTGTCAAGTCCCGTCAGCATTTCCGCGGCAATGCCGAACGAGAACTGGACCATTTACGACGCACAAGGTTATGCCGCGTACCGGATCGCGATGATCGTCGTTGCGGCGTGTAGCCTGCTGACCGTATTCGGACTCGCCAAACTCTTCCTGCCGGACAATTGGGCATTTTTTGCCTTTCTCGTCACCGTATCAGCGCCGTTTGTCGTGCATGAGATCTATTTCACGTGGCCGAAGTTGGAAGACACCGCGTTCATTCTGCTCGCCGCGTATCTCATCTTCCGTCGTCGTTACTTCCTTTCTGGCTTCGCCGCCGGGCTGGGCTATCTCTGCCATCCCTCGGCGCTTCTCGCGGTGCCCTCCTTGGCAGGTTTGGCTGTCTTACAACAGTCATCCAACTCGGACGCCAAGCCTTTCTTCCGCAGAGCCTCTGTTTGGACCGGAAGACTCGCAGCGATGCTCGGCGGTGTTGCGGTTTGGCTGTTAATCTGGCGCCTGATCAACCGCAAGCATTACTCACAAGGTCAGTTCCTGCTGTATTTCCTCACGGCCGACGGGCCAGCGATTAATTTTGGCCATTGGCTGAAAGACCGCTTCGATTCCTTTTGCAATACGATCATTCCACTGAATGTGTTTCTATTTCACTCCGATCGCCCCGGACTTAATTCCGTCGAGGGTCCCTCTCCCCCGCTCATTCACTTCAACTTTCAATACTGGGATGCGATCCCTTTTGGCGCTGGGATCGGCTACTTCTTCTGCCTGGTGAGGCAGTGTTACGTCTCATGGTTCAAGGCACGCGCCTGGTTGCTGCTCGTCTTCGTGCTTCCGTTCCTCTTCTACACGATCTATTGGGGCTCAGACAACACGGGAATGCTTAGAACGGGGCTTCATCCCTGGTTTGTGGGACTGATGATTGCCTCGGTTGTCATCTGGCAAAGGTTTCTGTCGCACTCCCAGGGGTTCTGGAACTTTGCAGGCTGGGCCTTGCTCTCGCGAATCATCGGCCTGATATTTATCCTTCTCATTCCATCTATAGCCGCTCATCACGCGCTTTACACAGATCGCTTCGCTTTAAGCGATATCGTTTGCGTTCTGGTGATGTCGGCTGGCGCAATCTGGCTGTGTGCGTACACATTCGCATGGTCGGAGGAGCTGCGTAAGCTGGCCGGCAGCCGGGTAGCGGGACAGGTGGGGCCTGCAGCTAATGGGCCTTCATCGCGGTCTGATTCGCATTGACCGCCGAAACCACAATCCACGGATTAGCCTTCACGTCTTGCAACAATCCGCTCTGCCACGCGTATTCTTTGTGCGCCTTCAGGAATTCCGCGGCATGAAATTCGACCCCGCAGGGATGACCCATCCCAGCAACGAATGACATTTTTTCCGCCATGCTGCTGTCTGCAACCTTCGCTTCAGCGACACCCGCCGGACCGTAGGGACCTTGCCACGGCTTCAGGCCCCGGCTCGACTTATCTATGTGGCCGCAGATCGTCCGCTCATTTGGATCGATCTCTTTGGTGAGCGCGTCATAATGATCCGTCTCGAATTTCTTGCCCGTTTCTACGTCGATCCGGCCCTTGTTCTCGGCCATTAACTGATCCCATCGGCGGTGCCGTACTTCATTCGGCGTGTTCGGATCATTAGCCGGAAAATCGGTTTCTTCGGCGATCAGTTTAGGGTTGATAGGGAAATTCGAGCCAACGAAATAGCCGTCCCTGGTGCGCTCCAAGGTCACATATCTCAAGCCTAGCTCCAAGCGCGCGATCTCATTCGCATTGCGATCAGCGACCAACCAAGTATTCGCGTATCCGCCGTTGTTGCCTTCTTCCATGATCTTCGCGAAATCGTCGATGCTCTCTGAATACTGCATGGCTCGGCGCGCGCGCACGAATTCGGGAACACCCTTCTCATTGAATCCGTGAAAGTTGCCGATAGTCGTTTCCGTAATCATGATCCCGGCATCGTTTATTCCGAAATCATCGCCGCTATGAATCAGGCCGGGCATCCCGTCCATGATCAGGTGGTGTCCGGATGCAGGCACGATATCGAAGATGATGTTCCAACGGGTTCCTGTCAGGTAGTCCGTCCAATTGTTGTGGCCAATCACGATGCGCCCATCTTTCGTATAGCTGCCCGTCGCTACGAACGCGCTGCAGTGCTCTCCCACATGACTGGTTACGCCCTTCGCCTCGTTGTGCCGGGACTTGTCGTAGTAATACGAATACTCCATGTACCCGTTCATCGCTACAAGATCCATCACATCCAGCTTCGACCCGTGCGCCTTCAGTCCGTCCTGCATTCCCTGCAGCTCTTCCCGATATTCCGCCGGCACTTTGGGCCAGAAGTATTTCTCCGCGATACTCCTGAGGTCGGTCCAGGTGTGTTCTACTGCGTGCGTCGTGCTGAGCTCGATGGCGCGCTTTGTATCCTCAATCTCGGGCGTTAACAGATAGCCATGCTGGAAACCGATAGCTGACGGGCTACCTTCGAGGTGTACAAAAATCCACCCGTCCTTGGCTGGATTGCGAAAGCCACCGCGCAATCGAACATCTGACGAATCCTGAGAATATGCCGCACACAATCCGGCAACTGCCAGAAGGCCCAAACACAAGGTTGGAAGACGCATGGTTCTCTCGATTAAAGCACAAATAAGCATGGCGCATGTTTCACCCGATCCGGCTCGACTGCCGGGCCAGTTTCGCCCGGCTATCATTCAGTAAATGCCGCAAGATGTGTTTATCAGCTATGCGACGCCAGACCTGCAGGCAGCCAAGCGCGTAAAAACTCTGCTAATTAAGAGCGGCATCAATTCATGGATCGCAACCCGCGACTCCAAAGGCGAGTGGCGGGACACGATTTTTGAAGCGATTAAGAGTAGCAGAGTTGTCTTGCTGCTATGGTCCAAAAACTCGCTGGCATCCCACGAGGTCAAACATGAAATCGATTTAGCCGAGAAATATCGGCGTGCCATAGTTCCCATACGGCTGGACACCAGCGAACTGCAGGGAGGCCTCGCATACGTGCTCTCCGGGGCGCATTGGATCGACGCGTCCAGCGGCCCGATCGATCGGCATTCCAAGGCTTTGATTGAAGCTGTGCGGGACAGGCTTGCCGGCATGCAGGACACGATTATCGACGATGCCACTGCGAATGACGATCAATCCGAAGGTGAGGATGATGCCACCGCTAACGATGACCAAACCAAAGGTGAGTATGCGATCGCGCACGTCTACAGGATTGACGCCCCGAATTCCGATTTGCTCCATGTGTTGCGTGACTGTCCATCTCTGACAGGGGTGCGTAGCGCGGCCAAAACAGAGCTACCCCAGGAAAACGGGGATCTCTGCGCGGAACTCATCAAGAGAAGATTGCGGCCGTGTTTCTCGTGCCTGAAGCTCTTGCGAAGCTACCATGAGGGACCGGGCACCCTGATTTCAACGGTCACCTGGCCCGACGCAACCCTGTGGATCGAAACCGAACGTCTGTCGTATGAACGGAAAGGCTTCCTGGGTCCGAAACTTACTGAGATTCCGTGGTACGACGTGTGTGGCGTCACAGGACTGCCCAATGATTGGCTCAATCCCAATCGTATCGAGATTCTGGCTAAAGGCGGTGAATTCATTAAACTGCTGGTCAAACAAGACCCGCTTTGGCATGCGGTCGGCGCCGTTTTGGCCGGACTGGCGGGCTTTCGCTGGTGAGCATGGCGCATTGATCCGCGAGAAAATGGGATTACGTGCAATCCTCTACCGAAGTCACAACCCGAGAGCGCGATCTGAACGCCCTTTCCATTCTGACCGTTACCGTAGTTCTCGCGACGGTCACGATGACCTTTGGCGCAATGATCGCGATATTTCTGATTCGCTCACGAGCGCCTTTGTTTTGGGGTCACATCGAAATTCCTCCTGTGCTGTGGGCAACCACGTCTGTTCTTCTGGCAAGCAGCATCACGTTTGAGAGCGCCCGCCGGCACCTTCTGCGGCGGGATCAGAGAGGCTTCTTTCGCCTGACTGCCTGGACCACCGGTTTAGGCCTCTTGTTTCTCGCCGGGCAGGTTACGGCTTGGCTGCAGATCCTTCATTCCGGTGTGATTCTCGCCAGGAATCCCCATTCCGGGTTCATCTTTTTGTTCACTGGCCTGCACGGGCTTCATATCGTGGCCGGGCTTGCCGCGCTGGGATATCTGCTCTTCCGTACTCACGAGCCAGCGAGCGGCCCCAAATACCAGATGCACACTCGCGCGCTCGTCAGCGGTGTATCTGTGTTTTGGCACTACCTCGATTTTCTTTGGGTTGTGCTGTTTATGCTGCTTCTGATATGGCGGCGCTGAGCGCGAAGGCTAACCACCGCGCCGAATGGCGACCCACTTCTTCACCACTGCAACCAGTTGCTCCGCTTGAAATGGCTTTGAGAGATAGTCGTCCATTCCGGCGCCGAGGCAGCGCTCACGTTCTCCGACTAGGGCGTTTGCGGTAACCGCGATGATTACCGGCTGCCGCTGTTCGAGGGAACGAATTTGCCTGCTGGCCTCGAAACCGTCCATGATGGGCATCTGGCAATCCATCAATATCAAATCGTACGGAGTGCTTCGATGCGCCTCCAGCGCCTCATTTCCATCCCCAACCAGATCGATATTGAATCCTGCTCGTTGCAGAATTAGCTTGCCGACGCGCTGATTGATGAGATTGTCTTCGGCCATCAATATCCGGAGAGGCTGATCCGTCGCGGGCCCATGGGCGGACTTTGCGCTGATGGATGATTCAGCCATGCTCGTCGAGGGGGAGACCAACTCTGAAGAAGGCGATAGCATCAAACCAACAACTAAACAGAAGTGCACCGCAGCCCACTGGCGATAAAGCCGCTCCCAGGGCTGAGTTTCTTAGGTCTAAAGATAACATCGACCGGATCACGGCGATATTTAGCGCCGTATTTCCAGGAGATGAACCGAATTAGGGCTCGCCTCCATCTCATTAGCGGCGCGTCTGTTCGTCCCGCTCTACCTTACCGTCACGAATGTGAATGACCCGGTGCGCGTGCAGCGCGATATCCTGCTCGTGCGTGACCAGAACAATGGTATTGCCTTCCTGATACAACCGCTCGAATAGAGCCATGATTTCGTTTCCGGTGTTTGTATCCAAGGCGCCCGTTGGCTCGTCGGCTAACAAAATCGAGGGTTGGTTCACCAGCGCCCGCGCGATAGCGACCCGCTGCCTCTGCCCACCCGAGAGCTCGTTCGGCTTATGGTACATGCGCGGCTCTAAATCAACAGCCCGCAAAGCTTGGCGGGCGCGCTCCAGCCGTTCCTGCGAGGGCATACCGGCATAGATCAAGGGCAGCTCTACGTTGTGTAGAGCGGTCGCCCTCGCGAGCAAGTTGAAGGTCTGGAAAACGAAACCAATCTCTTTATTCCGGATGCGTGCGAGCTCGTCATCTTCCATGTCGCTCGCCAGCTTGCCGTTCAAGTAGTAGAGGCCCTTGGTCGGTGTATCCAGACAGCCGATCAAGTTCATCAGGGTCGACTTTCCCGAGCCGGAAGGACCCATGATCGCCACGTACTCCCCTCGCTTGATCTGGATATCCACACCCGACACCGCATGTATCTCCTGATCACCCATGATGTAGGTTTTCCAGAGATCGTAGGTTCGGATGACTATGCCTTCGCGGCGGAGCTGCTCCCCGCGTTCCTCCCGCTGCTTCGGGCTGAGTTCCGCAACCGCTGTGTCGAAAGCTGCCATGCTCAATAGTTGAATACTAGCGGATGCTAGCCCGCGGCTGGACTCGAAGGCGCCACAGGACCTTTATTGTCCACCTTTACCTTAGCCTCATTCCGAAGCGTGCGGATTACCTGGTAGCTTCCCGTTACAATTTGATCCCCATCTTTGAGCCCGCTCAGCACTTCTATATCAGTCGCACCCGTGATGCCGGTCTTGACTTCGCGGAAATCCGCTTTGCCGTTGTTCACTACAAATACGCCCTGCAATTCTTCCTTCGCGGCTTTCTGCGCAGCAGGATCTAGAACCGGTTGCTTCTGTCCAGGTTTCGGCTGCGTTAATTGACCCTTTTGGCGTATGGTCAAGGCTTGAATTGGAATAGCAAGGGCGTGCGATCTCGTTGCGGTGGTAATCTTTGCCGTGCAGGAGAGCCCAGGCCGGACAAGATCCGGAGGTATATCGAGCGCGATCACCACCTTGAAATCCTTGGCTTCCTGGCTTGATGTCTGGCTTTGAGATGCGGCCACGCCGGTCGACCGCACAATGGCTGTGTCGCCGATTTCAGTGACCCGGCCCTTGAACGTCTTGTTCGGAATCGCGTCGATGGTGACTTCAGCCGGCTGGTCCATCTTCACGCTTACAATGTCGGTCTCATCGACGTGGACCTCAGCCGTGATGATCGACATATCAGCAATCGTCATGATGATGGAAGATGTGGAACTCTGAATTCCGGGTACAACAGTTTCACCTACGCGAACCGGCAAATTCGTGACCACGCCATCGAGCGGCGCGACTGCATCAAACTGCGACAGCACGTTTGCCGTACGTGAGACCATGGCCTCTTCCTGCGCCACTTTTTTCTGAGCCGAGGCCAATTGCGCGGAGGCCTGCGCGCGCTCGGATTTCGCCTGCTCAACCTTCTTTTCAGATTCGAGCAGCGTGGTGACGGCGAGGTCGTAGGCTACCTTCTTGGCTTCAAAATCCTGGGCGGCAATCAGTTTTGCGTCAAAAAGATCGTGACTGCGCTTCAGGTCGATTTTCTTCTGTTCCACGTCAGCCTTGTCGTGGTCCACCTGAGCCTGCGCGACTGCAATACTGTCTTCCAAGGACTTCACGTTGGCTTCGCTCGCCGCAGAATCCGCAAGGGCCGAATTCCGTGCGGCCTCTTGCATCTTCAGATCGGCCTCGGGCTGAACACTCTCGAGGCGGGCGAGCACCTGTCCCTTCTTGACGTGATCGCCCTCTTTCACCAGAATGGCAGTGATCGGCGCAGGACCCTGTGAGGCGCCTATATTGATGTAAGTCTTCGGTTTGACTTCACCAGACGCGGTAACCACCGCGGTAAGATCCATGCGGCTCACCTTTCCGGTCTGGACAATGACCACACCGCGCTCGCTGATCTTTATGCTCGCGAACACTGCGCCCGCGACCATCACGAGCAAAACTATTAAAATAAGAACTTTCCACTTTTTCTTCAAAGTCGGCGCACTCTCTCCCGCTCATTGCCAGACGGAGGCACATCGGCAAATGTTCCGGGTTTTTTAGGGTTCAATTCAGACTGTAGCATGCTACGGATGTCTTTGATTTAGACGGCCATCTTGCGTTTTCAGGCCGGCACCAAGCCTATCGCGGCCAGACGGCTTACCCGCGGGCCGGGCAGAATGATGCCGCTGAGATTCAGCGGGTCCGCATTCGACACCGTGATGATCCCGCTCTTCTCTGTCTGCCGCCGCATCATGCGCAACAAATCGAGAGCTTCAGGCCGGGCAAACTGTTCGCCGGTGAAACCTGAAACGAATCGCCCTCCCCGAATCTCGCCGCGGGCTTCCATTCTTCGAAGCACAGGCAGCAAATCCCTCCAAGGCGGGGCGAGTGTTTCTCGAGCGAGCAAGTCGCGCAACAGGACGCCCCATCGCGAGAGTAACTGCTGCGCGTAATGTTGGACCCGCTCCTCGGATTTTAGAGCTGTGGAATGTCGTGAGAGCAAGGCCCAGCGTCCGGCCGCGTGACGCGGGCGCTTGGTGCTACCCCGGCCTTCGCCGCGCCGGCGTTTTGGATCGATCAGGGCGCGCAGATTATCGAATCCGTCTGCTGTCACGAATCCTCCGGCTAATAATTCCCAGAGCCCGTCTTCCACTTCGCTCGCGAGGCGGCTGGTTTGCCGTACTAAATCGACGAAGAAGCTTGCGCCGTTTTGCCTTAAAGCATGCAAGATGTCTCGAGCAGGATGAGAGAGCCCGGACTCATCCGCTGGACCGCTTCGATCCATCAACCATTCGGCATCTGCCCGCAAGAAAAGTGTCACCGGAGCGATCCGGGTTGGCCGCACGCGACGATTTTCCGCAATTGCCGGATGCGGCGATACTCGCGCCCACATCACTTCGCCCGCAAAGCAGAGCTCATCCAGAAAATCTGGATCGTACTTGGCAATACGCCGGCCGAGGATCTCGGATTCCCATGCAGAAGCGGGAATCTCATAGCCTTGCAATTGTCCGATGATTTGAAGCGTCCCATCCGAGCCGTGCAACTGGCTTCCCGGCGAGACATGCTGCCAGGCTTGCAAGAAGCGCTCAAAATCGAGGGCCGTTACGGGTTCAATCTCGCGTCGCAGACGGCCGAGCGTAGCTCGATGAATGCGAGCCAGGATCCGGCGGTTGCACCACTCAATCTCTTTCTCAGCTTGCGTGTTGCGAAAATGGCCCCGCAGTACCTGGCCCTGCGCTTCGAGCTGCAGCAGCGCTGATTCAATCGCTTCCGCGGAGAACGCGAGCTTGTCCCCGAGCGCGGCGACAGTTGTCGGCCCAACTGATTCCATCCAGCCGGAGACGACGGCATGGGGATCATCGGCAACGGCCAGCCGCTCTGTTGCGACCCAGAAATCAGAACTCGCGCGGGCGATAGTAGAAACCCGCCCGGCCGCCGCCAGATCGTCAAAGAACGCCTGCCACTCCGGAAGGGGCGGCAATCGCACCAGCGTGAGCAGCGCATCGTGCAGCTCATCCGCATCTCGCGCTTCCGGCCACGACTCGGCTGAAATCTGATCGATGACTGCCGGATCGAGGACGCCTTCGCCACCGGTTACATCCGTCCCGATTCTTTGCCGCAGCTGAACCGCTCGCGTGCGGCGCTCTTCGAGCGGAGCATCATCGAGGAACGCGTATGGATTCGCGTTCAGGATCTCATGCGAGAACTGCGAAGCTTGCGCGGTATCAATAGCAACCGTCTTGATGCGCCCGTTTTCAATACCCCGCAAAATGTCCCGCAATCCCTCGATGTCCATTGCCTCGACCAAACAGTTATCTATGGTTTCATTCACGAGCGGATGATCTGGAATGCGAATGGGGCCGGTTAGGTTCTCGGCGCAGGCAACCTGATCCGGGAAGACTGCAGCGAGCAGGTCGTCGGCTCGCATGCGCTGGATGGGAGTTGGCACCCGTGATCCACCGCTGAACCTCAGAATGGCAAGCGCGCGCGTTGTATTCCATCGCCAGCGCGCGCCAAACATAGGCGCGGCGAGCAGCGCCTGCCGCAGCACATCTTCCACTGTTGCGGACTTCAAAAATGCAAATACCAGATCGAGCGGAAACGAATGCTGGTCGCTCAACGAGAGCACCAACCCGTTATCTGTCGCCGCAGCCTGCAACTCGAAATTGAAGGTTCGGCAAAAGCGCTTGCGCAACGCAAGACCCCACGCCCGGGTGATGCGTGAGCCGAAGGGAGCATGCAGAATCAGTTGCATACCGCCGGCCTGATCGAAGAAGCGTTCCGCGATGACAGTGGTTTGAGAAGGCAACGCGCCTAATTCGGAAGCACCGGCCCGCACATAAGCCGCGGCCTGCTTTGCTCCAGCTTCATCAAGACCACATTCCTGCGTCAAGAATGCCGGCGTCATTTCAGGATCGGCGATAATTCGCTCGCGGATATTCGCTACTTCAGCCGATAACTCGCGGGAGCGGCCCGGCGCCTCGCCGAGCCAAAACGGAATCGACGGCGCGGCGCCATGCGCATCCTCCACGCGAACGCGCCCGGGCTCCACTCGCTTGATGCGCCAGGAATGCGTTCCGAGCAGGAAGACATCTCCGACGAGGCTCTCCACGGCGAAATCCTCATCCAGAGTGCCCACGGCCTTAGCATCCGGTTCGACGATAACCGTGTAATTCGCGTTCTCCGGAATGGCTCCGCCTGAAGTAATCGCGGCCAAACGCGCGCCACGCCGCCCTTTCACACGGCCGTTTACCCGGTCGCGATGCAGCAGAGCGCCGCTTCTGCCGCGCGAGGTAGCGATGCCTTCTGAAAGCATGTCGATTACTGCGTCGAAATCCTGGCGAGCGAGATTGCGGCAGGGATATGCTGAGCGGAACAGCGCATATAGATCGTCCTCTTTCCACGGCTCGGCGGCTGAGGCGGCGACGATCTGTTGAGCCAGAATATCGAGCGCGTTTTGCGGAATCTCGATCCGTTCGAGCTCGCCTTTGCGAATGGCGGATATTGTGGCGGCACATTCGATGAGCTCATCGCGTGTAGTTGCGAAGATGCGACCCTTGGGTTTCGCGCCGACCCAGTGTCCGGACCGGCCGATCCGCTGCAGAGCGACCGCGATCGAACGAGTCGAGCCAATCTGGCACACCAGATCGACAGTGCCGATATCGATTCCTAGTTCCAGGGATGCGGTAGCGACAACGGCCCGCAGCTCGCCGCTTTTCAGTCGCGACTCGGCATTGAGCCGGAGCTGGCGCGAAAGGCTTCCATGATGAGGAAGCACAGCGTGCTCACCCAAGCGTTCTCCGAGCGCGTGCGCAACCCGCTCCGAAAGACGTCTGGTATTTACAAAGACCAAGGTCGTACGATTCGCGAGGATCAATTCGCCGAGTCGGTCGTAAACCTCATTCCACATCTCGGTGCTGGCAACCGCGCCGAGTTCGTCGCGAGGGACTTCGACCGCAAGCTCCATCTCGCGCCGGTGCCCTACATCGACGATTCGGGTCTCAGGCCCTAGAAAACGCGCCACCTCATCTATCGGCTTCACCGTCGCGGATAAACCAATACGCTGAGCCCGACGCCCGGTCAGCGCATCCAGACGCGCGAGAGAGAGCGCCAGGTGCGAGCCGCGCTTGTCATCCGCCATCGCGTGAATCTCGTCGATGATGACCGTCGAAGTGGTCCGCAACATCTCACGCGATTTCTCAGCAGTAAGGAGAATGAACAGCGATTCGGGCGTGGTGACCAGGATGTGCGGAGGCTTCTTTAGCATCCGGGTGCGCTCCGGCATGGGCGTGTCGCCAGTTCGCACCGAGGTTCGAATCGGCGTCAGCAAAATTCCTTCACTGTTGGCCATGGAGGCGATGCCGGAGAGAGGGACGTCGAGATTTCGATGGATGTCATTACTCAGCGCCTTGAGCGGGGAAACGTAGACAACCTGTGTCTGGTCTGCCAAGGAGTGCTCGCGCGCCGCGCGAACCAGCCGATCGAGACAGATCAGAAACGCAGCCAGAGTTTTGCCCGAACCGGTCGGAGCAGAAATGAGCGTATCGTGCCCCGAGGCGATTTCGGGCCAACCGAGCGCTTGCGGCTGAGTGGGCGCGCCAAAACGTTGAGTGAACCACTCTTGAACAATCGGGTCGAAGACATCGAGTGGCATGGGAAGCTCTTGATCAATTTTACGAAACGAAGCTATGGAATGGGCGAACAAACGGCGCATTTACCGAACGAACTGGCCTCGGAAGCGCGTAACGAGGCATTTTGCGAAAGGAACCCAAAGTCTTGGTGTGCTTTTTACCAGACGAACTGCCCTCCCTCATGGCGTGCAACCCGATTCTGCGAGACGAACCCAATTCGAGAGCTTGCGGCGCACCGACGAAACGAACCCAGCCCGTTTTCCCAGATGCAACGCATTTAGCAAACGAATCCCGGGCCCTGTCGTTTGGCCGGCTCAACGCTAACAGGTATCGATGGTTCACTGCAGGGTGGTTCTCCGCAAGTAGCTGGAAGAATTGATCGAAATTACGATTCGTGACAAATGGCGTGGATTGGGAGGGGTACTTAACGGAAGGGTTATACGTTCGAAGATGCTGTTGATCGCGTCGGGCAACCGTCCAGCAGCCCCTGAGCTGTTCGGGTAAATTGCTGGGAGCGGGCATTGAGTGCATCAGCGGGTTGACTTGCTCTGACAACGCGCGGATTAGCCGCCGCGCTCGTTCCGGTTTCGGCGTTGGTCGTCGAACTGAGGCGCGCCCGTCCAACGACTCTCCGTCCAACGGTACAGCACGCTAGAATGTGTATAATCTACTGATCAGATACACATTATGCGAACTAACATCGTGATTGACGACCAACTCATGCGGGATACGCTTCGTGAGACAGGCTTAAAGACGAAACGCGAAGCCGTTGAACTCGGCCTACGTACCCTGCTGCGCCTGCGCAAACAGGCGCAGATCCGACGATTACGCGGCAAACTAGAGTGGCAGGGCGATCTCGACGCGATGAGGAGCGACAACTGATTCTTGTCGATTCAAGCGTCTGGATTGACTACTTTCGCGGAACGATAACGCCGCAGACCGAGAACCTGGAAGGCCTACTTGGGAGCGAGCTATTGGCAATCGGTGACTTGATTCTGACGGAGGTCTTGCAAGGTTTCGCCGATGAACGAGACTTCACCATAGCAAGGAGACTGCTGACTTCCTTGACGATCGTGGATTTAGGGGGCCGTGACATTGCGATTCAGGCAGCGAAAAATTTCCGCGTGCTACGAAAGCTCGGTGTCACTGTTCGTAAGACCATCGATGCGGTGATCGCTACCAGGTGCATCGCGAGCGGGTATGACTTGCTGCACAGCGACAGGGATTTCGATCCGTTTGTGAAGCACCTCGGCCTGCGTGTCGTAACTTGAAATGCGTCTTGTTTGAAAAGGCCAGTCGGGCAGCTCAAATCCTGTGGCTCGGGAGGCTTCATCCCCAAAAGTCCTTATTCTTGAACTTCCGGTGAAAGCCGTGCAGTATCCTCTCCGTCCAGGTCCCAAAGGGCTGGTCGGTAGTGACATAGGTCCACACGGCTCCTCTTTCCTTGAAATCTTGCCCGCCTCCGGATTCAGCTTCCGCACACCGCCGAGCGATCTCTCGAGGTATGGCGGCTTCCAATCCTGTGAACCACTGGTGCACTTGCTTCAGATACTCGTGATGGGGATTTCGAGAACCGAAGGACAGCCATTGAACACCTGAGCGGAAATCCGCCACGCGCGCCAGATAATCCGCCCATAGATCATCAATGGTTCGCAAAGTAATCATCCGCTCAACCTCTGACGCGCAAGGCTGTGTGCCGCCCAGGACCGTTTGGCGATATGTCTGGACGCGGTGCCGCTGTCCTTCGATGGCTATTTCGTACTTCTGGAGGAACAGCCGCAGATCCAGGTTCTGGCCCTCGACCAGTCTCTGCAAGCTATCCGGATCTTTGCTGTATCTCGGGTTGAGATCCCCGTATTTCCTGACCAGATCATCTTCGAGCGACACGAAGAAACGCGAGCAACCTGGGTCACCCTGGCGTCCGGCGCGGCCTCGAAGCTGATTGTCAATGCGGCGGCTCTCATGCTTGTTTGTGCCGATCACGTACAATCCGCCGAGTGCCGCGACTCCGTCTCCCAGCTGGATGTCCGTTCCGCGTCCGGCCATATTGGTGGAGATTGTCACCGCACCCGATTGCCCCGCTCGTGCGATGATCTCCGCTTCCAGTTCATCGTTCTTGGCATTTAGCACATGGTGCGGGATATCTGTGAGCGAGCGGCTTAGATTTTCCGATTCTGCGATGCTGGCCGTTCCGACCAGAACCGGTTGACCTCTGGCGTGCGCCCTTCGAATCTCTTCGAGAACAGCGCAGTCCTTTTCCGCCTTTGACGCGAACACGATATCGGGGTGATCGAGGCGAATCATTGGTCGATTGGTTGGAATCACCTCGACGGACAGGAGGTACATGGTCTTAAACTCGATCTCCGAACTGGTGGCGGTCCCCGTCATCCCGCAAATTCGCGGATAGAGCGCCGCCAGATGCTGCAGGGTGATCGATCCGAGAATTATGCCCTGAAGCTTCGCGGTCACGCCTTCTTTCGTTTCGATTGCGGTGTGCAGACCCGCGGGCCAGCGGCGATCCTGCGCGGTTCTACCTTTGAACTCATCCACCATCTCGATCACGCCATTCTTCACGACGTAATCCACGTCACGACGCAGAAGAGCGTGAGCGTGCAAAGCATCCTGAACCGCAGTGAGCAACCGCAGATTGCGTTCTTCGTAGAGATTGCGGCAGTTCGTCGCGTTCTCCACAAGACGGATTCCATCATCAGTGAGTCCGACGTTCCTGCCGCTCGTGTCAACTGTGTAGTCGACGGTGCGACGAAAATTACGCACTAACTGGTCCGCTATAAATGGGAGCGCGCTCTCGTCATTACTGCCGCCGGCTATGACCAGTGGAATGCGTGCCTCATCGATCAGGATGGAATCGACCTCGTCGATCACCGCTGCGGCAAACGGTCGATGTACCTGTTCTGATAAATGAAGCGCCAATTGGTCGCGAAGAAAGTCGAAGCCAATCTCGTTGGCGGTGGCATAAGTAATATCGCAGGCATAAGCGGCGCGACGTTCATCCGGCGTCATACCTTGTTGAACGTAGGCGACGGACAAACCCAGACGGCGATAAATCTCTCCCATCCAGCACGCGTCACGCCGCGCCAGGTAATCGTTTGCCGTAATCACATGCACACCCTTGCCTTCGCGTGCGTACCATGCGACGGCGGGAGCGGCGGCCAGGGTTTTGCCTTCGCCGGTCTGCATTTCGGCGATGCTTCCACGGGCCAGAGCGAGCGCACCCCGCAGCTGTACATCAAACATGTCCTGGCCCAGGGAGCGAGATGCGATTACTGCAGTAAGAGCGAATAACTGAAGTAAACTCTTCGTGCGCAACGAGAGTGTACGCAATTCGTCATCATGCAAGCGGCCGAATTCCAGTCGCAGCGCATTGATTTTCCGGATATCGGACGCATCGTGGCGCGAGGGCGCGAATACAGAATCCAAAACCGGGCGCATAGCCCCTCCTCTTACTGCCGAGCGACAGAGTTATGTATTTGGACGCGGCGCCAATCACGCACTCGCGATTGGCGAACCGGTCCGCTGTTTCCATTTCCCGCGAGTAAAGTCTGGAAATTTCACCGGCGCGCTGCCCTGATCGAGCGAAGCTTGACTGAGAGGGCCGGGAGCCGACCAGGATGCCGCGTCGTATACATCCAGATCCGGCGCGAGGCCTTTCCGCATGCATTCCGCAAGACGGTAGCATTCTATGAAATCCATGCCGCCGTGTCCGCCAAGCTTGCGGGCGATTTCGCCCTGCCGTTTCCAGAGGGGATGCTGGTACTGCTCTTTATAGGTGTCGATGCTAGAGTATTCTTCGCCGCCTTTCTGTCCATCAAAATAAATCCGCGGAGGATAGTCTTTGAAAACGCCTTTGGTTCCGGCGATGGTATTCAGGCGATCGTAAGGATGCGGGTTTGAGACGTCGTGCTGAAGATTGATTGTAAGGCCATTCGCGGTTTTGATGAGTGAGGTGTTCATATCGCCTTCGATGTAGCGTTCGTTCCATTTGGGATCGCCTTTGGGTACGTGTGCCTCGCGGTACAACGTGAGACCTTTCGCGGGCGTGCTCATGGAAACGAGATAGTCGAACCGGTCGCCACGATTGACGCTCATATAGTTCGCCACGGGACCGAGTCCGTGCGTCGGGTACAGATTTCCGTTGCGCTGCGTGTGCACGGTACGACGCCAGAGGCCTTCACCTTGGTTTGAAAACAACTCTTCCCGAAGATCGTGAATGTAGGCGGATTCGCCATAGAGAAGATCACCGAATAAACCCGCCCGCACCATATTCAACACGAGTGTCTCGTTCTCGCCGTAACAGCAGTTTTCGAGCATGATGCAATGCCGGCGCGTTTTTTCGGAAGTATTGACGAGTCGCCAGCATTCTTCAATGGTCGTCGCCGCCGGAACTTCCGTGGCAACGTGCTTGCCTTGCTGCATGGCCGCGACCGCCATGGGCGTGTGCCAATTCCAGGGCGTCGCAATAACTACCAGATTGAGATCGTCTCGTGAGACCAGGCCTTCGAATGCGTGATCGCCGTTGGTATAGAGCGTTGGCGCTTTTTGCCCAGCATGCTCGACGAGCGATTGCGCGTTTTGAGCTTTTTCCGGCACGATGTCGCAGAGCGCGCTGACCTGGAGATCCGCCGCCAATAAGTTCTTCAGCAGCTCCGTGCCACGGCCGCCCGTGCCTATGATGCCGATACGCGGATCGACGGGACTGAACGGCATATCAATGACGGTCGAGGCCGTTTGCGCGCCTGGTGATTCGTTTGCGGATAGTGCAACCGCAGCGGTGCTCGCCGTTCCTAATTGAAGAAATCGACGGCGAGAAGTATCTGAATTGGTCATGATGCTGATCTTCTCAAAACGGCTCCGGGACTGCAGTTACTGAATAGGCGCAGCATTTTCTAATTGAAGAATGAGCCTGAAAGTGTGGAGCGGAGCTCGCGCTTGAGGCCTCCTTGTTTTGGGTTTCAGATCGAGTGAGTACAACAGTCGCAGTGGGAAAGTGGAAACGCTGGTTTTGGGTTTCCACTTTTCCACTGCTCGTCGCGCCTGCGGGAATGTGGGAATCGCGCAGCGATTTGCAAAGGCTGTGGGCGCGGAGGGAAACCTGATGTTGGTTTTCCTCCGCGTCCATAGCTTGTCATTTCCGCAGCCGTCTTCATGCGGTTCGCCTCTGCCCTAGGCCGGCGAAGAGCTTACGTTTGGCTTCTTGCATGCCGCATGCTGCTCTGGTATCGCTGCGAGCATCGGCGCGATATTTTAGGTTTTCTCTCGTGATACCGGGTTTCAGATACGCAGCGAAGTCCGAAATCTGCTGCAATATCTCCCAAGGCGTCGCATAGCGTCGGTATACCCGACGCTGCTTTCCTTTTGTGTCCGTTATGGTTTCCGGCACGCCACAGGGCCGATGAAAATTGAGATACGGATTGAAGTGATCCCGGTAAAACGCACTAATGGCTTCAGCATGCGTTGCGCCAATGTAGCCGTAGCCAATGTGCTTGCGGATCACCGCTCCGTTCTTGGCCTCCACTAGGCCGTTATCGTTGGAATGCCGCGGCCGCGACTTCGTCTGCTCAGCTAATAATTTATTCAGCAACCCGGCCACGCGCCCATTGATAAACTCGCTTCCATTGTCGGAGTGAAAACCCAGAATGCGGAACGGAAACTGCGCCAGGATCGCTTCCAGCACGGGCAGCAGCCATTTCTCTCCAATTTGCGCGCTGGCTCCCACCACCTGCCATTGCGTCACTTCATCCACGGCATTGATGTGATACACCCCCTTGACGCCCTCCAGATCTCCCTGGTGAACCGTGTCCACTCGCAAGTACCCCGGCTTGCCTTGCGCATCGGGCCGCCGCCGTTCCCCTATGGCAATCTGCACCGGCCGGGTCTTCTCGTAGCGTAGCCGCTTTTCGCGATAGCGCCGGCCCTTACGCAGGTTATAAATGTGTGCTGCTGAAATCCGCCCCAGACGTTCGTAACGCGCGTCACCATACTGCTCAAACTCCCGCTGCAAGATCTTCCGCGTGGCCGGTCCGCTCAGCGTTTCGTGCGCTTCATCTACTTCCGCTAACAATTCAATATCGGACGCTGTGTAACGACTCGGGAACCGATTGCGTCGGTAGCTCCGTTCCTTTACCGCACCCTCCCTGAGGTAGCCAGCGATGAGCCTCGTGACCTGCGACCGGCTCAGTCCCGTCATCCTTTGCACGTATTGCCGCAGCAGCCCTTTCGCTTCCTTCTTTTGCTTCCAGTACTCCTGCTGGCACAGCGTCCGGCTAATCCAGGCGTATATCCCCGCCCGATCCGCCGCCTCAAACCGCACCTCATCGGTCGCTTCCAGAAAGGCCCGGATCTGGTCCAGGCTTAACCGTTCTCCGTTCTGCACGCTGATGTTCAATCCTCAGCATGCGCAGCTAAACCCCCCTTCAGGCTCATTCTGCGTTAGAAACAAACCTGTCCTTCAGGCTCATCCTGCATTGGACAAGACTGGCGCTTGACAAGAGCCAGGAAAACCCGGCATACTTCCATCGATAGCCGATGGGAACAATTTCGCAAGCACCGGAGCTTCTTCCGGGCACGCTTGACCTTCTAATCCTAAGAACGCTGAACAACGGACGAAAGCACGGCTACGGGATTGCACAGCGTTTAAAGGAAGTCTCGGATGATGTACTGCAAATCGGCGAAAGCTCGCTGTACCCGGCGCTCCAGCGATTGCTGCTCAATGGATGGGTCAAAGCAGAATGGGGTGCTTCTGAAAACAACCGGCGGGCCCGCTACTACACGTTAACGACCGGTGGGCGCAAGCAACTCGCCGTAGAGCGCGAGGAGTTTACTCGCATGATTGACGCCATTCAAAAGGTTCTTCAATTGGCATGAGGCGAAGTCTTTATAGAGTGCTCCTGCGCAGTTGGCGCAGACTTATGTTTCGAGTGGGCCGGGATCAGTTCTACCATGAACTCACCGAAGAACTCGAGCATCACCAGTTATTGAAAGCGCGGGAGAACGAGCTTGCCGGGCTCCCTCCCGAAACCGCGTTCGACCTTGGCCGCAAACAAATGGGCAATATCACTCTTGCAAAGGAAGAAAGCCGGGATATGTGGGGTTTTATGAGATTGGAACGGCTCATACAAGATCTGCGTTACGGTGCGCGAATGTTCGCAAGAACGCCAGGCTTCACGGCCATTGCGGTTTTTTCACTGGCGCTCGGAATTGGCGGAAATGCAGCCATGTTCACCCTGGTGAACACATTACTGATTCGTCCTCTCCCCTATCCGGAGCCGGACCGCCTGGTTCGCATCACCGGCACTTATCCACGAGCGGCAGTATCCGTTTTCCAGCAACAGAGTCGAGCGATGGATATAGCGGCAGCGAGCACGGGTTCCGAGTTCAACCTCACGGGACAGGGCGAGCCAATACGCGTATTCGGAAGCAGCGCGTCAACGAACTTCTTTGCCGTACTCGGAACGCCTGTGGCAAGAGGACGCAGCTTCGAACCGGGGGAAGATTCGCCCGGGCGAGATGACGTTGTCGTCTTCAGCAATGCTCTTTGGAAAGAGAAATTCCGCGCCGATCCAGCCATTATTGGCCGCGTCATCACGTTCAACGGCATCAACCGTCAAGTGATTGGCATCATGCCAGCCGGCTTTGCGTTGCCTTCACCGAAAGTGGAGCTCTGGGTGCCGATGCGCCTGGATCCTTCGAACTACCTGGAATATTGGGCGGGCGAGTTTGTGCCGCTGATTGCGAGGCTCCGCCCGGGAGCCACGGCCAAGCAAGCTCGATATGAGGTCCAGGCACTGCTCACGAAATTCAGAAGAACGTTCCCGTACCCGATGGCGCGCGATTGGAATGCAGATGCGACCGCTATTCCGCTTCAAGAAGACCTGGTCGGCGACGTCCGAGGCAAATTGATCATTCTGCTGTGTTCGGTCGGCCTGGTACTGCTTATTGCCTGCGCTAACGTAGCAAGCCTGCTTCTGTCTCGCGCGACAACACGCCGGAAAGAGATCGCTTTGCGTGCGGCGTTGGGAGCAGGGCGCCTGAGAATCGTTCGCCAGCTGTTGACCGAGAGTGTTTTACTGGCGCTTGTGGGCGGCGCCTTGGGGATTCTTCTCGGAACGGGCGCTCTTTCGGTATTCAAATCGGTGCTGCCTTCCGCCACACCAGGAATAGCCCGGGCTGCAATCGACTGGCACGTGGTCGTGGCGGTAGCGGGACTGGCGCTGTTCACGGGTCTGACGTTTGGAATCGCGCCGGCCTGGAGTGCCTCTCAAATCGATCTCACCGAATCCATAAAAACCGGAAGTCAGAGGGCAACCGCCGGTAGGTGCGTGCTACTCCGAAGCTGGCTGATTGCGGGCGAAGTCGCGCTGACGCTGATCCTGGCGGTGAGCGCCGGCCTGCTGATGAAGAGCCTATACAGCCTCTCGGAAGCGAACCCCGGCTTTGATCCCACACACATTCTGACAGTGCGGATTAGCCCGAACCAATCGTTGTGCATAAAGCGGGCGGCCTGCATCGCTCTTTACGAGCGCCTTCTCAATCGCACACGCGACATTGCGGGCGTGGCGGACGCGGCTATTGCGAATAGCGTTCCTCTGGATGGCGCACTTCCCACGATTCCTGTTGATATAGAAGGGCATCCCAAATCGGTCGATCATCCCAGTCCCATGCTTTGGTCAGGCGCGATCAGTCCGCATTATCTGAAGATGATGCGCATTCCACTGATTGCGGGTAGAGAATTCACGGAAGCAGATGGAGCGCAGTCGGCACCCGTTGTCTTGATTTCAGCCTCCTGCGCTAGACGCCTCTGGCCCGGAGAAGATCCGATTGGAAAACACATCAAGGCTCCCCCCGAAGACGAGCGATGGAGAACCGTAGTGGGCGTGGTGGGCGATGTACGGCAATATAGCCTCAGTAAAGACTTGCCGAAGTGGGTTGCCGGCGCGCTATACATGCCTTACGCTCAAGCGGAGCGAGAGGACCGGCAGATCCCTGCCGCGATGATGCTGCTGGTTAAAACCAGCTCTGCTTCCACGCGTATCGAAAGCGAAATTCGCAAAATCGCACAGGACCAGAATCCCAACATTCCGGTTGATCAGGTTCAAACATTAGAAAGGATCGTTTCGGGTTCTATCTCCCATTTCCGCTCCACCATACGTGTGTTCATCAGCTTTGCCGCCGCAGCCATTCTGCTGGCGGCCATCGGAATTTACGGCCTGGTGTCGTACTGGGTTACGCAGAGAACATATGAGATAGGCTTGCGTGTGGCAATTGGCGCTACGAGGCAGCGGATCCTCTCGATGATTTTCGCCCAGAGCCTACGCTTAGCTCTGTACGGCATCGGCGGAGGCGTGTTTGGCGCGCTGCTATTGACTCGCTTCCTTGCCAGTCTTCTTTATGGTGTTGCGCCTGCGGATCCAATCACGTTCATCGCCGTTGTCGCTCTCCTGGTCGCGGTTGCGGTCGCGGCGACCGGCTTCCCTGCGTGGAGAGCGGCCCGGATCGATCCCGTGAAGTCGCTGCGGGCCGAGTGACTTGGGCCGGGCACGACAGACATACCTTCCTTATGGGCGGGTTTTCCGGCGCTTGGGCATGTTCTCGCGCAGCACCTCGTTAATCCGTGTTTGCCATCCTTTCCTTTTTTGTCTATAGGCTTCCAGCACGTCGGGGTCAATGCGCAGGGTCTGATTGATTTTTCGGTCTTCCTTCCGCGGACGGCCTCTGTTGCGATGTAAGAGCTGTTCTGCCGCTTTCTTTCCGATCAGGTTCGGCAGGACTTCCGCCGCAGGGCGTGCGTTCGCTATATCTTCTTTCGTCCATTCGGGGTTCTCTTCGTCAGGGCTCTCGGGATTGAAGGTGATCTTCACCGGATTTTACGCTACAGCGAAAATCTTGCGTAGTCAAGTGAGTGCTGGGAACTCAGAGCAGTCAACCGGTCTCGTGCGCGATATAGTTTCAAAGATGCAGAAGTGCTTCCTATCCGTGGTGATTTCGTGTGCCGTGCTGGGCGCCGCGACTCTCAAATCTCCTGACGGGGCTTTATCCGCGACATTCGAAACCATTCAGAACGATCAGCCGTCGGCGACCGGCCAACTCGTGTATTCAGTTTCTTTTCAGGGCAAGCCGCTGATTGATCGCTCCGTGCTCCGGTTGGACTTACAGGGGCAGCGCCCGCTGGGATCAGACGTGCACATCGTGGAGCACACGCCTTCCACAATGGACGAAACGTATCGCCTGGTAACCGGGAAGGCGAGCGTGGTCCGCAATCATTACAACGCTCTGCGGATTGATCTCGAAGAGAACGGTGGTCCTGGACGGAAGCTCACGATCGAAGCACGGGCCTACGACGACGCGATTGCGTTCCGGTATGTAGTTCCAGATCAGACGCCCATTCGCGAGTTTCGCCTCACGAAAGAGGTCACTGAATTCCGAATCAGCAAAGACGCGACAACTTATGCTCTGGTGCTGCCGAATTTCCGAACCATGTACGAGAGTGAGTACATAAAGCTAAACGCGACGGCATTCGCAAATAAGAATGGACTTTCGAACCGAGTGCTCATCGGGTTGCCGCTTCTGATGCGAGTGCCGGGAGTCGCGTGGATGGCAATTACGGAAGCGGATTTGCGCGACTACAGCTCCATGTATCTGGTGAATCCGTCGAGCGAGTGGGGCGGGCACTGGTTCCAATCCGAGCTTGCGCCCGGAGATGATCCCGAGGTCGTGGTTACCGGACCCCTTCCGCATCATTCGGCCTGGAGGGTCTTGCTGGTGGGAGATGAGCCCGGAAGATTGATCGAATCGAATGTCATCACGAGTTTGAATCCCGATTCCGCTATTAAAGACACCTCCTGGATTCACCCGGGACTTACGGCGTGGGATTGGTGGAGCGGCAGCATCGGGCCGGATGGAAAACCGGCATTCACCACCGCCACCATGAAATATTACGTCGATTTCGCGGCGAAGTCCGGATTTCCGTACATGCTCGTGGATGCGGGCTGGTCCGCGCCCCATGACATCACGAAAATGAACGGACGGGTGGATATTCCCGAGCTGGTCCGCTATGCAAGCTCGAAGAATGTCAAGGTTTGGATCTGGATGCTCTACACCGAAGCCGACGCTCAGATGGACGAAGCCTTTCCCTTGTATGAGAAGTGGGGCGTGGCCGGTCTCAAAATCGACTTCGTGGAACGCGATGACCAGCGGGGAATCGACTTCTACTACCGCGCTGCGGAAAAAGCGGCCGAACATCACCTGATGCTCGACTTTCATGGAGCGACTAAGCCGACCGGCATCGAGCGGACTTATCCGAATGTGCTCGGGTATGAGGCCGTTCTGGGAATGGAACAGTCGAAGGCGGGTATGAGAGACAACCCGGACCACCGGGTAATGCTTCCGTTCACTCGAATGCTCGCCGGACGAATGGATTACACGCCGGGAGGCTTTGAGAACGTAACCAAAGACGACTTTGTAGTGCGTTCAGCGCGTCCCATGGTCATGGGCACACGAGCGCAGCAACTGGCCATGTACGCCATTTACGAAGCGCCGTTCCAGATGGTCTCTGACACGCCGAAGGCCTATGAAGATCAGCCCGCATTCGAATTCATCAAGCACGCGCCAACGACATGGGATGAAAGCAAAGTCCTGAACGGGCAACCTGGTGAGTACATAAGTATGGCGCGTCGCAAGGATGAAGAGTGGTTTTTGGGAAGCATGACGAACTGGAATGGGCGGACGCTGGTTATCCCACTCACTTTCCTGGGTCCCGGAAAGTACACGGCGGAGATTTACTCGGACGCTGAGGATGCGGACCGGTACCCGAAAGGCGTTCGGGTTCATAAAGAAACTGTCGATCGCAATCAGGTCCTGCGGCCAGTCCTCGCGCCTGGAGGCGGTTATGCGGTCCGGTTCGTGCCGGTTCACTGAGCGAAGAAACAAATAGCACAAAAAGACGCGTCCACTAGGTATGTCAAAGAATCTTTCCAGACGGACCTTCGGGAAAACTGTTGGAGCTGCGGCTATCGGCAGCTCGTCATTATCGTTGCTGCCCCAGAGCTTGAAAGCGCAGGGCACACCGAAAGAAAACTATTACCAGTTCCCAAACGGCTTTCTTTGGGGCTGCGCGACAGCCGCGTATCAGGTGGAAGGCGCGGCGAAAGAAGATGGCCGCGGCCCATCCATCTGGGACACGTTTTCGCACATCCCCGGTAAGGTTTACAACAATGAGACCGGCGATGTCGCGGATGATCAGTACCACCGCTATAAGGGAGACGTTCAGCTCCTGAAATCGCTCGGCGCGAAAAGTTATCGCTTTTCCGTGTCCTGGCCGCGGGTGTTCCCCACGGGTACAGGTACGCCCAATGAGAAGGGAGTCGCTTATTATGAGCGTCTGGTGGATGAGCTGCTCGCTAACGGCATTGAACCTTTCTGCACGCTCTTTCACTGGGACCTGCCGCAAAGCTTGCAGGATCGTTTTGGCGGATGGGAATCCCGAGAGACTTCTAAGGCTTTCGGAGAATACGCGGGATACGTCGCCAGCAAGCTATCAGACCGCGTGCATCATTTCTTCACCATGAACGAGTTTTCGTCGTTCATCGATCTCGGCTACAAGGATGGCCGATTCGCTCCGGGATTGCAACTTCCCCCCGCGCGCCTCAACCAGGCAAGGCATTACGCGGTATTGGCTCACGGGCTGGCGGTTCAGGCGATTCGCGACAAAGGCAAGCCGGGAACGAAGGTCGGCCTCGCCGAAAACTTCTTAAGTGGAGTGCCCGTGATCGAATCGCAGCCGCACATCAAAGCGAGTGCGCAGGCGACGCGCGTTCTCAACGCGCAGTATCTGACAGTGATCATGGAGGGCAAATACCTCGACGAGTATCTGCAGCAGCAAGGCGCGAACGCACCGAAGTTTACGCCCGAGGATCTGAAGATCATCGGCAGCCCGCTGGATTTCGTGGGCATCAACATTTACACACCGGTTTACGTGCGCGCCGACGAATCGCCGCTCGGCTTCGCAGTCGTGAAGAATCCGTCTTCTTATCCGCACATGGCCTCACCGTGGCTCGACATCGGACCCGAGGCGTTGTATTGGGGTCCGCGACACGTCGCTCAAATCTGGAATGTGAAAGAGATCTATATCACCGAAAATGGCTGCTCATCGGCGGACGTGTTAACGCCGGACGGTCACGTTTACGACACGGATCGCGTGATGTATCTGCGGAATTACATCGGCAAGTTACATCGCGCCGTTTCCGAAGGGTTTCCGGTGCGCGGTTACTTTCTGTGGAGCCTGATGGACAATTTCGAATGGGCTGACGGCTACAACTTGCGATTCGGAATCTATTATGTCGATTATCAGACCCAGAAGAGATATCCCAAGCTGAGCGCACATTTTTATCGGGAAGTTATTGAACGGAATGCGGTGGTGTAGTGGTAGCGGGACATACTAGATAACAGATGGCTGCGGTACTCCCTTTAGCTCTCGATGTCGCCACGCTGGAGCGCGTCGTTCTTCGGCCAGGAGACGAATTTACGGAGGATGATTTCTTCGATTTCTGTCAGGAACACGAACTATTGCGGATTGAACGGAACTCGGCGGGAGAAATCATCATCATGGCTCCGGCAGGATTGGAAAGTAGCTTTGCGGAGGGTAACATCGGAAAGCAGCTCAGCACGTGGGCCGAGAAGTACGGACGTGGCATTGTTCTATCAGCGAGTGCCGGCCTAACATTGCCGGACGGCAGCGTCCTGTCTCCCGATGCGTGCTGGATACCGATCGAGAGATGGAACGCAGTTCCCCGTAAGCAGCGGAAGAAATTCGCGCGACTCGTTCCAGCGTTCGTCATTGAAGTTCGCTCTCCCAGCGACCACAAAAAAGATCTGCACGAGAAAATGCTGGTCTACCTGCGTAATGGAGTGGAGCTTGGATGGCTTATCGATCCCGAATCCCAAACTGTGAGCATTTACAAACCGGGCCAGGAACGGCCCATCGAACTGGTGAATCCTGAAAGTATTTCAGGAGAAGGACCCGTTGCCGGATTCGTGCTGGATTTGAAACGCATATACGAGCAACTGGCGTAGTCTCGGACATCTTGCGAGACATACTAGATATCAGATGGCTGCGGCACTCCCATTAGCTCTCGATGTCGCCACGCTGGAGCGCGTCGTCCTTCGGCCAGGATCTGACTTTACCGAGGATGATTTTCTTGAATTTTGCGGCGAACACCCGGACCTTCGTATTGAGCAAACCGCGGACGGAGATCTGATTATTATGGCTCCGGCTGGTTTTGAGAGCGGCATGACCGGCTCTGAGATATTTGTGCAGCTCCACGAATGGGCAAAGAAAGACGGCCGAGGAATCGCTATTGCGGCTGAGACCGGCTTCAGGCTCCCTGACACAAGCCTTTATTCCCCTGACGCTGCATGGATCCCTTCAGAGAGGATAAAAGCCATTCCCCGGAAAAGCCGGCGAGCTTTCCCACGTGTTGTTCCGGCCTTCGTCATTGAAGTTGGCTCTCCCAGTGACCGCAAAAAAGATCTGCATGAGAAAATGCTGGTCTACTTGCGTAATGGAGTGGAGCTTGGCTGGCTTATCGATCCCGATTCCCGAACTGTGACCATTTACAAACCGGGCCAGGAACGGCCGATCGAAATGTTGAACCCTGACACTATTTCAGGGGAAGGACCGGTTGCCGGATTCGTGCTCGATTTGAAGCAGATTTACGAGCAACTGGCGTAGGATGCCAACGGTCTCGGCGATCATACCGACTTGGAATCGCGCAGATCTGCTGAGATCCATTCTCACGAACCTTTCCGCGCAAACGCGGCCGCCCGATCAAACAATCGTCGTCGATAACGGCAGCACGGATGAGACTCAGTTGGTCGCGAGAGAATTTCCCGTTGATCTAAGCGTTTTTCCGGAGAACCGAGGTTTTGCCGTCGCCGTAAACGAGGGCATACGGCGCGCGAGCAGCGATTGGCTGCTCATCCTCAACAACGATGTCGTGCTGAACCCGGAATGGCTGGAGCGCTTGCTGAAGAGCGCGGAGCAGGAAGGCGCATCTTTTGCAGTAGGCAAGCTATTGCGACCCGGCGAGCGCAGCGTCATCGATGGCACTTGGGATCTAGTCTCGAGAGCGGCGTATGCATGGCGTTGCGGGTACGGACGGCCCGACGGGTCAGTCTGGTCGACCAGACGGAAAATATCTTTCGCGCCAATGACCGCAGCGCTCTTCCGCAAACGCGTCTTCGATCAAATTGGATTACTGGAAACTCGGTTTGAATCCTATTATGAAGACGTCGACTTCGGTGTGCGATGCGCGCTCGCCGGGATCGAGGGTATTTACGAGCCTGCAGCTATCGCGATGCACATGAGCAAAACCACGCTCGGGAAGAGCAGCAGGCGGGTCATGTTCCTGACCGCTCGAAATCAGATACTCATTCTGGCGAAGTATTACTCGCGAAAAACTCTGTGGCGGTTCGCCTGGCCGATTCTGATGGGACAGATACTCGCCTTAATGGCAACGGCTAAACAGGGTCATCTGCTCGCGGGTCTACGCGGCAAGTGGGAAGGTTGGCGGCAGTGGTCCAACTTTAGAGCGCGCGTGAGTGCAGCTCCGACGCCTCCTCACCAACTAATTGAAGTGATCTTTCGCGAAAGTGAGCGAGAGATACAGGCGCTGCAAAAACAACTCGGATTTGATATTTACTGGCGTCTGTATTTCAGCCTGGTGCGCGCGTGAGGAAAGGCGATTCCATTCTCTCAGTTGCAGTTACTATCGTTACTTACAACAGCGCTCGCTTTATTCGCCGCTGCCTCGAGCGCGTTTTAGATCAGGATTATCCATGCAAGCAGGTAGTAATCGTGGATAACGCTTCGAGCGATGAAACCCCTGCTATCCTGGGCGAATTTGAAAACCTGATTCGACTCGTTTACAACCGCGATAACGTTGGTTTCGCCGCGGCGCAAAATCAGGCCATAGCAGCGGCAGCTTCTGCCGATTGGTTCCTCACGCTCAACCCCGATGTAAGTCTCATGCCCGGGTTCATTACCACATTGGTCGAAACGGGCGAAACCGATCCAGGAATTGGCAGCGTGTGCGGTAAGTTACTCGCGACGTCAGCGGATTTCGCTGTGAGCGAGAAGCCGATTGTCGACTCTACTGGCATTTACTTCACGCCGAACTTGCGGCACTTTGACAGAGGAAGCAAGCTGCCGGATGACGGCCGCTACGAACGCTGCGAGTACGTGTTTGGCGCGACCGGCGCGGCTGCGCTCTATCGCCGCGAAATGATCGAAGACATCTCGCTTAGTGGTGAGTTTTTCGATTCTGATTTCTTCGCCTACCGGGAAGATGCCGACGTGGCCTGGCGCGCGCAGCTACTGGGCTGGAAGTGTTTGTATGCGCCATCAGCTGTCGCCTACCACGTGAGGAGTGTGCTCCCTTCCAATCGGCGCTCACTGCCGCCCATCATCAATATGCATTCGGTTAAGAATCGTTTCCTCCTTCGCATCAAGAACACGACAGGCCATCTTTACCTTCGTAACTTCCTTGCGATTACGTTCCGGGATGTCGTCGTGATCGGTGCTTGCCTGACTTACGAGTTCAGATCGCTTCGGGCATTTCCGCTGCTTCTCCGGAATTGGAGGCGCGCATGGGCAAAGCGCCGTGAGATCATGCGGCGCCGGCGCGCGAGCGATGAGTACATGGCGGCTTGGTTTTCATTCCAGCCCGTCAGTTACCCCGCTGCTGAACGCTCCACCAAATGCGCATCGCTCTGCTAGGGACGCGCGGTATCCCTGCGAGATATGGCGGATTCGAAACCTTTGCAGAAGAGCTATGCGTAAGGCTCGCGGAGCGCGGGTATCAGGTGACCGTTTACTGCCGCGAAAAGCATACGCAAACCGAATATCGCGGGGTCCGCCTGCGTTACTTGCCGACCGTTCGTCACAAATACTTCGACACGGTCGTGCATACCGGGCTATCAACAGTTGACTTGCTTTTCCAGAGCTTCGATGCGGTCCTGTATTGCAATGCCGCGAACGCGGTGTTTACGCTGTGGCCTCGACTGCGTGGGATGCCGACGGCTCTCAACGTGGATGGGCTTGAAAGATATCGGAAAAAATGGAACCGGATTGCGAAAACCTGGTACTTAGTGTCCGAATGGATGGCGACCTGGTCTTGCTCGGCTGTGGTGACCGACGCAGCCAATATTCGTACTTATTATCTCAGGCGCTATGGCAAGGAATCAACCTTCATTCCGTATGGCGCAGAAACGGGCAAAGTAAGTGGAACGGATGTAGTCCGCGCACTCGGTCTCGAGCCGGGGAAGTACGTCCTGTATGTGAGCCGTATGGAGCCGGAGAACAATGCTCTGATGGTTCGAAAAGCTTTCGAAAAAGTGAATACGGATTTCAAGCTCGCCTTGATAGGAGACGCTCCGTATGCGGAAGATTATATACGCGAGGTTAAAAATACAAGCGATCCACGCGTCGTCATTCCAGGCGCGATCTACGGCGAAGGATACGGGCAGTTACAATCGCACTGTTCCGTTTATGTGCAGGCTACGGAGGTGGGAGGAACACACCCGGCTCTCATCGAAGCCATGGGGCGCGGCGCTCTGGTGCTGTATCTAAACACGCCGGAGAGCGCGGAAGCCGCTGGAGACGCGGCCGTCCCGTTCGAAAATGATCTTGTGGAGAAGTTGCGATGGGCGGTCAACGTCTCTGACGAGGAGCGCGGTGCTTGGGGATGCCGGGCTATGCGTCGAGTTGAAAAGCTTTACAGTTGGGAAGTAGTTACTGATGCCTACGAAACCCTCTTTCGCCAACTAACTTCGAGATCATGAGCGAACCGCTGCTTACTTCCGCCCGTTGTAACGAAGCGCCTGTGTCCCAGCCGACCCATAAAGCGTTACCGTACAGATCGTGGGTAGAAGTCTCGCGCGCGCAAATTGCGGCGAATTTCCAGGCCATCCGCAACGTTGTTGGCCCTGGCGTGGAGGTCATGCCGGTGGTCAAAGCCGATGCTTACCGGCACGGCGCGATTGAAGTCTCGCGCACACTCGAACAGCAAGGCGCGCGTTGGCTCGCGGTCAGCAATACGGAAGAAGGCGTAGCGCTGCGCGATGCGGGCATCCAAGCGCGAATTCTGGTAATGGCTGATTTCCTGCCATTCACGCGTGAGGCGATGCTGGCCTATGATTTGACACCCGTGATCCACTCGCTTGAAGACTTGCGGGAGCTCGATCGATTGGCTGCAGCGCGGGCACAAGCCTTCCGGTATCACCTGAAGATCGATACCGGTATGGGCCGGCTTGGCGTTTGCTCCGATGCGGCATCGATTGGAGACGCGATTCTGAATGCAAAGCACGTCGAAATCGAAGGCTTGATGACGCATTTCGCTTCCGCCGCGAATTACCAGAGCACTCAAACGGACGATCAGCTCGCGGTTTTCGACAGGCTGGCGCGGGGTTTGAACGAGGCCGGCATTTACCCCAAGCTGATGCATTTGTCGAGCACCATTCCCGTGGCCTATGGAAGACGGCAGGCCTGGCGCGGGATGATACGTCCAGGTCACGCGATCTACGGATACGTTTCTCCGGCGCGCGGGCATGCCCCGGCTAGAATCCTGCAGGTGAAACCAGCGCTGACCTGGCGGGCAACCATTCTTTCCGTTAAGGAAATTTCTGCGGGCTCTCTGATCGGCTACGGCGGGATCTTTCGCGCTCCGCGACCGATGCGCGTTGCTGTTCTCGCGGCCGGGTATGCCGACGGTATTCCGCATAGGCTATCGAATCGCGGCAGCGTAATCGTGAATGGCCGTCTTGCGCCGATTCTGGGAGCGGTTTCGATGGACCTGACGTCTATCGACCTGACGAATTCTCCGGAGACCGTTGCGGGTGATGCCGTCACGCTGCTCGGATCGGAAGGCGATGTGAGCCTGGATGCTCAACAGATCGCCAAGCTGGCCGGAACAATATCTTATAGCGTGCTGTGCGGCATTCATGCTCGCGTAAAGCGCGTTTACGTGTAGATCGCGGAACTCGGCGGTCATCGCCACGGTATCAAGCGAGAGACTCCAAATGCGGCCGCGCCGCCTCAATCGCTCCGATGAAGGCACTGCGAACTGAGTGAGAATTGCCGCGTTGCTACGAAACTCGCTCGCTTAGGATTGAGGCATGGCAACTGGATATCTTCTCGAGTGCCGTCAACTCGGCGCTTCAGGCCCGAAGGTTTCCGCGCTCGCCCTCGGGTGCATGGGCATGTCCGGAATGTATGGGCAAGCCGATGAGGACGAGAGCATCGCGACCATTCACGCTGCTCTGGAGCGCGGCATCACACTGCTCGATACGGGTGATTTCTACGGGCAGGGTCACAATGAGATGCTCATCGGGCGAGCGCTGAAAGGGCGTCGTGATCAGGCGCTACTCTCAGTAAAGTTCGGCGCAATGCGCGGGCCTGACGGTAGTTGGATCGGATACGATGCGCGTCCGGCGGCGATCAAGAATTTTCTCGCTTACAGTTTGAACCGTCTCGGCGTGAATCACATCGATATCTACCGGCCAGCCCGGCTCGATCCCGCGGTGCCCATCGAAGAAACGGTTGGCGCGATGGCCGATATGATTAAGGCCGGCTAGATCCGATACATCGGGCTTTCGGAGGTCGGGCCGGAAAGTATCCGCCGCGCCCATGCGGTGCATCCGGTCAGCGACCTCCAGATCGAGTACTCAGTGCTTAGCAGAGATCCAGAGACAGAAATTTTCCCGGTGTTGAAAGAACTTGGAATTGGAGTCACTGCATACGGTGTTCTTTCGCGAGGACTGTTAAGCGGCTCTAAGCCGGCAGGCAAAGGTGATTGGCGGGCGCATTTGCCGCGCTTTACCGGCGAGAACCTGACACGCAATCAGCGGCTGATTACAACGCTGAATACGATCGCTGCAGAAAAGCGAGCAACGGCGACTCAATTGGCAATAGCGTGGGTATTGGCTAAAGGCGAAGACATCGTGCCGCTCATCGGAGCACGGAAAAGAAGTCAGCTCGACGAATCTCTCGACGCAATCGGGATTCAGCTAACCGCAAGCGATCTCGCGCAAATTGAGGAATCGATTCCGCGCGACGCGGTGGCAGGAACGCGTTACGGCGAGGATCAGATGAGAATGCTGGACAGCGAGCGGCGGGGCGGCGGTTAAGGACGCGTGAGTTGAAAAGCGGGGCTTGTACCGCGAAGAGCTGTCGAGAGTTTTCGTCTAAGTGATTGCGGCGCAGGCCTACGGCTGTCGTACGGCGAAAGGTGAAGCTTTAGCCAATGAGCGGTTACAAGCGCGTTTTTCAGTAGTAATCCGAGACAACAAGTTTTCCGATAACGGCCAAAGCCTCTGAGAACGTAAATCGAACTCCCTCAACTGACGTTGAGGCACGAAGCAACAGCCAGCCGAGCAAAGCTGAAAACGTCAGTACTGTCGCGACAGCAGTAATTGCTGTAAGCATTCGGAACCTCTATTTCACGATCGATGACCTCACGACGAGGCGACCGGTTTCAATTCTTTCCGGCCCTTGTATGGCGCAACAACATATAGTTAGCGGCCCTGCGGGGAGGCAGGTTGGGGCTCAGTGGGAATGCAGATGGCGACGCTCGTCGAAGCAACATGCCGCAATGAGCGCGTCAAAGGTTCGGCGCATCAGCGCCACTATCACGGTGAGTACCATAGCCTATGCAGCAAGTTACGCTACACGTCTCTGTCGAGCAGCACCACATCGATCGCGGCAACGGCGGGTCCGACAAGCACCCGCTGACGCTCGCCATCCGTGAGGCGGCAAAAAACACGCCACCCTTTCTAGGCAAAGGCCTGGGTGGTGTCGACGTCGAACGAATGGGAGTCACCATGCAAATGGGCACAGCCGACCATTGGCACGTCTTCTACTGTGAGGTGATGCCGGAGTCCGTGTATGAATTTATTGAGCGCTATGGTGAGTATGGAAAACAGTCGGTAGAACCGTTTTCCTTCTCTCTGATACTGGATGGTTTAGAGCTAGGGAGTCCCAAGTGTAGCGGCTGTGTCAAGGCTAGCGCAGCCAGCAGTTTTGACGACGCGTAGCTTAGCGGGCGGCGCTGTTACAACCCAAAAGTCGTACCGGCGTTTTTCACCTGCTATCTGGAAACTGTAGGCCAGATACGTACCCGACAAGTCCGCTTCTCTGCCTTGATCCAGAACGCCACATCCCGGAGCCGGGCAATCGTTACGCAAGGACTTCACGGCCGATTGCGAATATCCGCCCGTCTCGCGATCACAAGAATGGCCCGAAGGGCATCATTCACTGATCTTGAATTGGGGAAGGCCTGCGCAACCTCCGGATCGAGGAGTACGAGATTTGTTCCTTGACGGTATCGGTCCACATATTTTCCCCTCACTCCGCTGGAGAAATCATACTCAGCTCTCATCCCTGTTGTGGTTTGCCTAGAGCGCGTTTTCTTCATAGCTGTGCCTCTCATGCTTTGTCGCGGCTCGCGCACTGATCAGACGGACATGCTGCCCTCTAACAGTATGAACCACAATCAGCAGTCTTCGCTGTCCGAAGTTCCAATGATGACGAAGCGCTCTTCGCCTACGGCATGATCCGGGTCCGGAATCGTGATTGAGAGAGGATCACCGAAGACAGTACTCGCTTCTGCGAACCCAACGCCGTGTTTTCGGAGATCAGTTGCGTCCTTCCTCGAATCCCACTCGAAAACGATCCCGTCCATCACCTGTCGAGCTTATATCGAATTGGCACCTGCACAAGCCGTGGTCCACGTCGTTGCTGCTGTCGCGCCAGATCGCAGAAGACGCGTCGACGTTTTCAGAAGTCTCGCGACCCTGAATTGCGCTTCAGGCATTCCACTCCCGTACCTGTCGCACGAGCCGCCACATCATGTCGTCGAGAGCGCCGCCCAAATCTCTATCTTTCGGACGTGTATTCGTCAGCGCTGCCCAGCAAAATCCGCTTTGCGTTCTCACCAGGATGGTAGTCGTTCCTGGCAGGCTGCCGACGTGCCACCAATTGGGGGCAGAGTTGACCGCCCATCCCTTGGCGTATCCCGGATTCGCGGTCGTTGGAGTCGTCATTACCCGGATCCACTCTTGGCTGAGGATGTCGCGCGATACTGATAGTCCATCGACGTGTGTAGCGAAACGAACCAGGTCTGACGCTGTGCTGACCCATCCGCCGTGCGAATCCATCCGGCGGACATTCATATCATATGGATCTTCGCCCGCTTGGCCGTAGTAGATCACTTCATCCGGAAACTTTTCCGCAAGCGTGTTGCCCCCTATACGCATATCTGAAATGCCACACTTCGCCAATACAGCCTGTTGAACGTATTTATCGTATGGCTGCTGAGTTACTTTTTCGATTACACGCCCCAGCACACAATATCCGAAATTTGAATATGCGTAGTGCAGCCCTGGAGGGTAAGTAAGCGGCAGGTTTGCTATCGTCCATCTGATCAGCTGACTGTGGCCCATCCGGGGAAACCGGAACATCGGATCGGTGTCGTCGTTCTGCCACCCACCGCCCGAGTGAGTGAGCAGATGTATGATCCTGACATCCTCGACGTGCGGCTTAAAGCGCGGTCCGCCGAAGTCTTCACCGAGAATACCCGCGTTTCCGAATATAAGGTCATCGAGTTTCAGGCGGCCCTGCTCGATCAAGCTGAAAATACATACTGACGTGATTGGCTTTGTCACGCTTGCGATCCGGAAGAGGCACGAGGGCGTAACCCTGACCTTCATTTTTTGATTCGCAGTACCGAATCCTTCTTCGTAAACCAGTTCGCCTCTTCGAGCTATCGAAATCGACATCCCTGGTACGCCCTGCGTTCTCATAAAGCTTTCGGCCACGTTTCGCATGGCCGAAAGCTCTGCAGGGGCGATCATCGCCCGGGTTAAAGACGGCGCAAGGATCGGAGAGCACGAGACAACTGTTTTAAAAAATGTTCGTCGGGACGCCGTCATGCGAGAAGGCGAGGAGCTTGCGCCAAAGCTGCCTGGAACACCGGCAAGCGCGCTAGTTTTTCGTCATGGTCAGCCCAGTCACCGTAGCGTCAGTGTTGTGAGCGAATCGAATCCCGTATACGCCGTCCGTCGATTTGAGCTTCCCCGCAGTTACCAGCGAGGCTTTATCGTAGCTCGCAACGACGGTTCCATTGATCGCGCAACTCACCTGGTCTCCTTTAA
>CAVWUV010000030.1:0-217994 GCA_963758245.1 uncultured Acidobacteriaceae bacterium
GTGTTTGAGTGCGGTCACGGCTGCGCCATTATCTTCCAAAGAAACTTGGATAGACGAATCACACAATGTCGGGAAGAAGAAAACGTTTTGGATTACCTAACGAAGTGAGTACTGCCTCAGCAGCCAGATAACCGCTGCGCACGGCGGCTTCCATCGTTGCGGGCCAGCCGCATCGGGTCCAATCGCCGGCAAGAAACAGATTCGAAATGGGCGTCGAACTGAGAGGTCGCAATTGCCCCAGGCCCGGCGCGGCTGAAAAGGTTGCGCGGACTTCTTTCACGACGTGAGCACGCTCCAGTTGTGCTTCACGTACTGCAGGAAAAAACTCCTTCAGCTCCGTAAGCGCAAGCTCGATGACCTCTGCGCGAGGCATTTCTGTGAGGCTGCGCGACGCGCTCACTACCAACTGAATGTGCCGTCCGTCGCGCTTATTGAACATCCATTGGATGGTGCGGTCAAGAAGCGTCGCGTGGGGCAAATCAGTTATGCGGCGGTCAAACCACAGGTGAATGCCGGTGATCGGCGAGTGAGTAAATGGTGACACGTCGATCTGCAGATCAGGCGCGAGCGTGGCAACACGCTCGAAGGGAACGGCCATGACATAAGCGTCTGCCGTGATCGACTCGCCATTGACGAGGAGACCGAGGACTTGGTCGTTTTCGATCCGGACTTGCTGAACGGGCGTTCGATGCGCGATTTTCACCTGGGGATAACGGGACCAGACATTCTCGGAATAGAGTTCACTCAGCGGAACAGCAGGAACGCCCATTTCATAGGAGTTCGCGCGAGAGAGAAAACCCAAGTAAAAGACCTGGAGCCCGTGAACTGCGGCCATGCGCTCTAAGTCTTCATTGACAGCGCTGACGAGCACTTGACGCCAGAAACGTTCAATTGCGCGTGGAGTTTGCCGCTTCTCACGAAGCCAATCGAGCATTGTGATGCGATCGAGATCGTTTCGCTTGCCGTATTCGTGCTTCACAGAAAGCAGCCCGCTTCCAACGCTGATCTTGTCACGAAAAGACAGGAAGCTGAGCCGCGCAAAAGATTCCATGAAATGCAAAGGCGCGGGCAAAAGGCCGCGCCGCATGACAGAAGTGCGTCCGCCGGGTTCAATCCAATAGAACTCACGATAAAAATGAATTCGATCTTCAACGCCCAGCCGCTTATAGAAATCGATCAGATTCGTGCAGCAACGCAGAAGAATGTGCTGGCAGTTATCGATAGTCGGGCTATTCTCATCTGCCGCGTTGAGGGGGTAGGATGTGGCGCGGCCACCGAGAAACGGTCGCGCTTCATAGAGCGTAACCGGGTAATTCGCGGAGCCCAAGGCCACGGCAGTGGCTAATCCAGCAAGACCTCCGCCGATGACCGCAACGGTTGGATTAGGAGACAAACGGCTAGCGTTGCTCAACGGCTATCGCGGCGTAAGCGTAAATGCCTATCATGTTTTCCATGAGGCGAAGCCCGCAATCGCGCTCCAGAGTAAGGATGGATTCGGGATGGAACTGCACGGCTTCAATGGGCAGATGGCGATGACGAACGCCCATGATCACCCCGTCTTCCGATTCCGCCGTCACTTCAAGGCAAGCGGGGAAGGTGTCACGATTTGCGTGAAGCGAGTGATAGCGTCCGACCCGGAACGGCGATGGGATGCCGTCAAACACGCCCCGACCGTGGTGCGTCACCAGCGATCCCTTGCCGTGCATCGGATAATCGAGCACGTCGAGTTTGCCGCCGAACGCTTCGACGATACCTTGTAAACCGAGGCACACGCCGAACGTTGGAATGCCGCGTTCAGCGAGTTCTTGCACAAGCTTCGGAACTCCGAAATCGGCTGGACGGGCAGGACCGGGTGAAATTAAGACGATGTCGGGCTTGGTGGTATCAATAGCCTCGAGGGCCACGTTTGAACGATATGTCGAAACGGTGGCTCCGGTTTGACGCGCATAATTCGCCAGAGTATGGATGAAGCAGTCGTCGTTATCTACCAGCAGAATGCGCATTCCTTCGCCAACCTTGCGAGCGCGCTGAACCTCCGGATCCGCAGCATTCGCGGGGTAAAGGACGCGGAAAAACGTGGTTGCTTTAAGGCGGCATTCCTGATCTTCGGATGCGGGATCCGAATCATATAGAAGAGTGGCGCCGGCCGCGTAACGGGCGATGCCGTCCTTCAAATGAACCGTGCGGATGGTAATGCCCGTGTTGATGTCGCCATTTAAGCTGAGCATCCCGACTGCGCCCCCGTACCAACCGCGCGCGTCGTTTTCCAGATCTTCGATCGCCTGGGCGGCCGCCTTCTTAGGCGCGCCGATAATGGTGACGGCCCACATGTGCGTGAGAAAAGCGTCGAGCGCATCGAAGCCATCCATCAGCGTGCCTTTCACGTGATCGACGGTATGAAACAGGCCGGCATAGGATTCGATGAGACGACGGCCGATGACGCGAACAGAACCGGGAACGCAGACGCGCGATTTGTCGTTGCGGTCGACATCCGTACACATGGTCAGCTCTGATTCTTCTTTGGTGGAATTGAGCAATTGCCGAATGCTTTCCGCATCGCGCAGAGGGTCGCCTGAACGGCGGGCCGTACCTGAGATCGGGCAGGTCTCCACCTGATCGCCTTCGACCCGAACGAACATTTCCGGCGATGCGCCGATCAGTTGCTCATCGCCCATTTGAAGCATAAATTCGTAAGGGCTCGGGCTGGATTTCTGAATTCTCTGGAAAAGCTCAGAAGGACTGCCGCTAAAGGGAGCGCTGAATACTTGCCGCAAGATCACTTCGTAGTAGTTGCCCCGACGCATGCCCTCGCGCACTGTCTCGACCTTGGCCATGTATTCTTCCGCAGTGTGATCTGACGTGATTTCGGTGAACTGACCCGGCGGTTGGGCTTGCTTGATTGGGGAAGAGGTGCGAGGCAGCCCCGCCGTATCCCCGCCATTCCCGGCAAAATCGTAGCGGAACCGCTCGATCACCTCTTTCTTGCGATCCATGAAATAAATGTCGTCACACAGGAAGAGATGAAGATCCGTGTGGTTTTCGCGGGGCAGGCGGAGACGGATGGGATCGAACTCGAGCAGCAGATCGTACCCGAATGCCCCGATCAGCGCGAGCCGCGAATCTTGAGGATGGCGAAACTCTTGAACCAGCGTTCGCAGAATTGAAAACGGAGATGGCTGCTTACTGCGCTCTTCTTCCGGGAATTTATCGGCGAGCGGCCTCAGATGGATTGTAATCAGGTGAGGGCTTCGAGAAAAGTTACTTTTATGCGGATGGTCTCGCAGCAATGGGTCAAGGAGATCGAGCAGAACTTCACCGCGTTTGTTTAAGGCATGAAATTGAAGTGTGCGCCCGCGGCCGAGGATTTCTATCGGCGGCGCAACACTCGCAAAGTCCCAGCGAGAATAGCGCTCCGGGTATTCATAGCCGGATGAGAAATATGCGCCGCGTTTGGTATCAAGCTGGTTCAGAAGGTGCTCCAGCCCGCGCGTGTAGGGAATTTTCAAACTGGTTCGAGTGACAGTTATTCCATGCGGAGTGGTGTAGCGCAACTGCGGCATCAAAACGGCTGGATTGGAGCGTTAACTCACAGGATAACAGCCGAAAGGGTTTCGTCTGTTTTGAAGGTTGTTCGCAGATTCTATACTGAAGACCTCCGTGAATAGCCGCGTAATTCGACGACTGATTCTGATCGCCGGACTACTTGTGCTTACGCTCTGCATCGGGACGATCGGGTTCCAAGTTATTGAAGGATATTCGCCGTTTGATGCGTTCTATATGACGCTGATCACCATCACGACGGTGGGTTATCAGGAGCTGACGCCGTTGAGCCATGCAGGACGGATCTTCAATTCATTTCTCATCCTCTTCGGCGTAAGCGCGGTGTTCTTCGCTGTTGGGGCGATGACGCAAACCATTATCGAATTGGAGTTACAGGACCGCTATGGCAAGCGCAGGAAAAAACGCATGATTGCACAATTGAAAGATCACTTCATCGTCTGCGGTTTCGGACGAGTGGGGCGGAACGCATCTTATGAGCTACAGCGCGCGCAGGCTCCGTTTCTGGTAGTCGATCGCAACGAGCAACGCGTAGAAAGAGCGATGCACGCCGGAATGTTGGCCGTCGAGGCGGACGCCACCCATGACGATTGCTTGCGGGAAGTGGGCGTCTTGCGGGCGCGAGGACTCATTGCGGCGCTGCCGAGCGATGCCGAAAACCTCTTTATCATTCTTTCGGCTAAGACGCTAAATCCCAAACTGAAAGTGGTGACGCGAGCTTCAGAGGAAGAGGCCGAACAGAAGCTGCGGAGGGCCGGCGCCGACACCGTGTTTGCGCCGTATACGATGGCGGGCCACCGCCTCGCGCAAGCTCTGATCCGCCCTCATGTGCTGGAGTTTCTGGAGTTTGCTACTCGCGATGTCGGTCCCACGATCATGATGGAGCAGATCCGCGTGGAACGCAAAACGGATTCCGCTTCTAAAACGTTGAAGGAAACACTGGCGCATCAAGATCTGGGTGTAATTGTCGTTGCGATCCGTAAGTCGAATGGCGAAATGCTCTTCAATCCTCCGGGCGAGATGGAGATCTCTGCTGGAGATTTTCTAATTGTCCTAGGCGAGCGTCCGAAGCTGCAAAATCTGGAGAAGATTCTGGCCGGCTGAGGGCACTCGGATTTCGGCGTGTACAGGTAGGTCTAGCGGTGGTCGCGCGCGCCTCTGGTCTCGTGACGCTCGACTCGTGGTCCTTCGTAGTGCCGAGGCGCTTGAGCATAGGGGTGAACATAGACCTGGCGATTCACCCAAGTCCGTTCCCAGGGACGACGATCAATGAGAATGCTGTGCTCGCGCCATCCAAATCCAACGCTCCCCCAGCCCCAGGGCGCAAAGCCAGCGCCGATAGTGATCCCAGGTCCAAATCGAATCGCTCCACCGATGAAGAAGCCGCGTCGTGGAGGGGCGTACACGAGATAAGGATCGTAGTAGGGCACGTAGTAGTATCCGGGAGTTACCGGCAGGATCTCGATGTCGCCTGGACCTGCTACATCGACGCGGTCATATTGGCTGCTTCGCAGGTAGCCATAGTTATAAGCTCTCTGGCGCATGCGCTGAACCGCGTCCATGACATCACTCCGCTGCGCCAGAACGGCGTTGCCGAGCTGCTGAGTCCAGCCCATATACTGCGCCATATAATTCAGCACGTTTGGAAACGGAAGCAATCCGAGCACGCTCGGGTCCCAGGGAAGGTTGTCCTCCTGAATAGCCCTGGCTAGATCGTCACCATGGATGTAGCTGTGTTGATTTGCCCACGCCGCTGCATCTGGGATCTGATTGGAAAATGTTGACGCGGTTAACACCTGCGCGAGCAGGCCATCCGGGTACAGGGCGATAGGCCCGACGAGTTGGTCTAGCTGTTGAGGAGCCATGAGCGGCGGTTGGTTATAAGGTCCTTGCGGCGGAGGGTATTGGCCCGCCGGATACTGCCCTTGCGGGCCCTGGGGCGGTGGATACTGGCCCTGAGGCGGCGGGTATTGCCCCTGCGGCGCCTGTGATGGAGGGTATTGTCCCGGCGGGGGCTGCTGCGGATATTGCTGCGCGGGAGGATACTGCTGTTGCGGAGGATATTGTGTTTGAGCGAGCGCCGGAACTGCTGCGATCGACATCCCTCCTGAAATAATTAAGACAAGAGCTTGTATTCTCATATATGCAACTCTCTTATCGGTTGCTTACGCCGAGGGCAAAGTCAACCTGATTAATTGACGCGTGGAGTTGCATTTGAGATACCGTCCAGTCATGAAGAGTTTTTAAGCGATCCGGAATGTTGAAAACTGTACTTGCTGTTGGTGTTTTTGGAATTGTAGCCGCGGGAGTATGGGCCGGTTCCGTAGAGCACAACCCGCCAGAGGCTGCCAGTATTGATCCGAACGCGATGAGCATCGATCTGGATCGTGGCTCCCCAGGGCTCTCGCATTTACTGAATGCGATTCGTACCCGCGCGTCCATTCTGATGGTCACAGCGCATCCGGATGATGAAGACGGCGGAGTGCTGGCGCACGAAACTCGAGGACTTGGCGCGAGAGGCACGCTGCTCTCACTCAACAGAGGCGAGGGTGGCCAGAATGCAATGTCCATGGATCTGTACGACGCGCTGGGCCTGGTGCGAACGGAAGAGCTTCTCATGTCGGACCGCTACTACGGAGTCGATCAATATTGGACACGGGTGATCGATTACGGGTTTTCGAAGACACGTGAAGAAGCGCTCGAAAAATGGGGCCATGACCGGGTGCTTTCCGATGTGGTGAGGGTGGTGCGCATGACTCGTCCGCTGGTTATCACATCTGTATTTGCGGGCGCACCCACCGATGGCCATGGCAATCATCAGGTGTCCGGACAGATGGCCCAAGAGGCTTATCTGGCTGCGGGCGATCCGAATCGCTTTCCTGAGCAGATTCGGGAAGGATTGCGGCCCTGGAGTCCGCTGAAAGTCTACGCTCGGGTACCCTTCTTTGAGCCGACTAAGGAAGGTACTATTTACGATTACGCCACCGACAAATACGTGCCGCTACGCTTCTACGATTACGTAAACAAGAGATGGATCAACGCGCAGCCTGCTACAAACATTGAAATCTCTGAAGGCAATCTGGATCCAGCTGCCGGTTTGACCTTTTTACAGATCGGGCGCGAAGGATGGGGATATCAGAAAAGCCAGAACGGCGGCGGAACCATACCGCAGCCGACACTGGCCACGACGTCGTATCATCGCTATGCCTCGCGCGTGCCCGTAGCCGAGAAGGAAAAATCTTTTTACGACGGGATGGACGTGTCTCTGGCTGGCATTGCGAGCCTGGCGACCGGCGACACGACGTTTCTCAAAGAAGGACTTCACGAAATTTCCAACCTTGCCGAGGATGCACGCAGCCGGTATCGACCCGACGATCCGGCGAGTATTGCCCCGCTGTTGTCTGACGGGTTAAAAGCTGTACGCGCTCTCGAGCAACGAGTGCGATCGAGTGATCTCGCGGAGCCGGGCAAGGACGACGTGGCGTTTGAGTTGCATGTAAAAGAGGAGCAATTTGAAAAAGCGCTCAGGATTGCGCTTGGCCTTTCATTCGACGCCGTGGTCGCTCCAGAAAAGGAGCCAACGGGGCCATTTGCCAGATTTGGCGGAACGCCGGCAACGTTCACGATAGCCATTCCCGGGCAATCGTTTGGCGTACATACCCATTTGCTGAATGAGGGATCTGAGCCGGTAAATATCGAAAGCATTGAAGTGACGGCGTCAGACGGGAAGAATTGGACCATTCGCCCGGAGGGTTCACCGAGTCCCGTGCTTGCTGCTGGCAAGGATGTACGGCTGAAGTTCGCGGTAAAGGCTCCCGATGACGCGACGCTAACCAAGCCGTATTTTTCACGACCCGATCAGGAGCAGCCTTACTACAACTTGACCGACGAGCGGTTTTGCAATCTCTCTTTTGCACCGTATCCTTTAGCGGCTAAGGCGCGAATTACCTTTCGGGGAGTCGAGATCGGAATCGAAAAAGTAGTGCAGACGAATCATCGAGTCGAGGGGATCGGTTTAGAGGAAGAGCCGATGCTGATGGGTCCTGCTATTTCGGTCGCTGTATCGCCCGCGGCGGGAGCAGTGCCTCTAAACACAAGGGCTTTTGCATTCTCATGCACTCTTCACAGCAATGTGAAAGGTTCCGCGAAAGGTACGTTGCGCTTGCGCTTGCCCGATGGCTGGCAGTCCACGCCTCGTGATTATCCGTTTTCACTAGCTCGGGATGGTGATACAGAAACGGTTACTTTCCAGGTTGCGCCTCATGCGATTCAGTCTGAGAGCTATCAGCTCAAGGCTGTCGCCGAGTATGGAGGAAAAACTTACGAAGAGGGTTATCGCCTGACTGGATACCCGGGCTTGCGGCCCTATCCGTACTATTTTCCCGCTGCATACAAAGCCGTCGGTGTGGATGTGAAAACCGCTCCTGGTCTGCGTGTCGCCTTCTTTCCCGGAACGGGCGACGATGTGCCTCGGGCGCTCGAAGACCTTGGATTGCACGTGCAGATTCTCGACGGAAGCGATCTCGAATCCGGCAATCTGAGCGATTACGACGCTATAATCCTCGGTACCCGCGCCTACGCCGTTCGGCCGGAATTGCGGGCGGCCAATTATCGCCTGCTCAATTATGTGAAGAACGGCGGGGTGTTGATCGTTCAATATAATCTTCAGAACTTCGACCGTGATTACGGCCCGTATTCCTTCACTCTCGGTCCGAATCCGCAGAAAGTTGTCGACGAGACGTCGGCGGTCAAATTGCTCGATCCCGGCAGTCCCGTATTTACGTGGCCTAACAAGATCACAGAAGCTGATTTCCGCGGCTGGGAAGAAGAGCGAGGTCACGGCTTCATGCAGAAGTGGGATTCGCATTACGAGCCGCTAGTTGAAACGCATGATCCGGACCAGGATCCCCAATCCGGGGGGTTGCTGCTTGCTCATTACGGGCGCGGAATCTACATCTATGACGCGTTTGCGCTGTATCGTCAGTTACCTTCCGGCGTTCCGGGAGCATATCGCATACTCGCCAATCTGGTGAGTGCTGGAAAGAATCCAGAATGGAAATAAAGGCACCGTGGTGAAGGTTTTGAGAATCTAGTTTTCAGGTGGTGTTATGTTCACTCGACTTGTTTTTTGTGCTGCGCCAGTGATTCTGTTCGCGGCAAGCTGCGCCGCCGCAGAACCTAAAGCGGCTTTCCCGGAACCGGCAACTGACATCCCGGCCTCCGCAGCAGAAGGCAAGCAGACGGCTGTTTTGGCGGGCGGATGCTTTTGGGGAATGGAGGGAGTATTTGAGCGTTTGAAAGGGGTCCGCAGTGTCGTATCCGGATTCGCAGGCGGGGATAAATCCACCGCTCACTATGAAACCGTGAGCACGGGCACCACCGGTCATGCCGAGTCAGTCAAGATTACTTATGATCCTTCACAGATCACATTTGGCCAGCTGCTCAAAGTGTACTTTTCCGTGGCCCACGATCCAACAGAACTAAACCGTCAGGGTCCGGATGTGGGTACGCAATACCGGTCGGCAATTTTCTACATGAACGATGATCAGAAAAAAGTTGCTGAAGCCTACATCCAGCAGCTTGATCAGGCGAAGGTGTTTTCACGGCCGATCGTGACGCAGGTGGTGCCGTTCCATGGGTTTTACGCGGCGGAGAGCTATCACCAACACTTCCTGGATAACAATCCTAATAATCCGTACATCATGTATAACGATCTTCCGAAGCTCGCGGCCTTAAAAAAAGAATACCCGCAGATGTGTAAGCGGTAAATTCGCGGAATTCAATGCCGGATTCGCAGGAAGCAAATGGTGCGCGTGAAGGCATCCAGCCGGACGATTTGCCTGGCGAGGTAGACCGGATTGTTTCTAATACTCCGGTCTTCGACGTTCACACGCATCAATATCCTCCAAGCTTCGAAAAGCTGTTCTCCGCTGGAATAGACGATCTAGTCACCTACCATTACCTGATCGCGGAACTCTTTCGCTCCTCGGATCTCAGCGTCGAGGCCTTCTGGAGATTGAGTAAATCTCAGCAGGCCGACGCGATCTGGCAAGCGCTTTTTGTCCGCAACACGCCGGTTTCGGAAGCCTGCCGCGGCGTTGTGTACGTAATGAATGCCTTTGGCCTTGATCCGCATGCCGCGACACTCCAGCAAGCCCGCGAGTTCTTCGCCTTTATCGAACCGAACGATCACGTCGAGCGAGCGATGCAAATGGCGGGCGTGTCGGACATGGTGATGACGAACGATGTTTTCAACGAAGAAGAGGCAGCGTACTGGGAATCCGGCGCTCCGCGGCATCCAAAGCTTCACGCTGCGCTCCGCATGGACCCCTTACTGAATAGCTGGAATCGCGCGAGTCAGATACTGACCAATCGCGGATACACCGCAAATGAGGCCATTGACCAAGCTAGTATCGCGAGCGCGCGCCGGTTCCTCGATGACTGGATTCAGCGCATGAGACCGGTGTACATGGCCGTCTCCTTGCCATTCGATTTCCGCTATCCGGAAGATTCAGTGCGGGCGCGCGTTATCAAAGAAGTCGTGCTACCTACAGGGCGCGAGCACAGGTTGCCGTTTGCCATGATGATTGGCGTGCGAAGAGCCGCGAATCCAGCGCTTCGCGATGCAGGGGACAGCGTTGGGAACGCCGATGTCGCATCAGTGGAGCGCATTTGCCTCGAACATCCTGATAATCGGTTCCTGGTGAGCATACTCGCCCGGGAAAATCAGCACGAGCTGTGCGTAGCCTCCCGTAAGTTCAGAAATCTCATGCCGTTTGGTTGCTGGTGGTTTCTGAATAATCCATCCATCATTCGGGAAATCACGGATGAAAGGCTGGAGATGCTTGGGACCGGCTTCATTCCGCAGCACTCAGACGCGCGTATTCTGGATCAGATCATCTACAAATGGAAACATTCCCGGCACACGATCGCGGGATCGTTGACGGGGAGCTACCGGGCGTTGATGCGCGATGGATGGCGGCTCACAACGGATCAGGTTGAGCGCGATGTGCAGCGGCTATTTCAAGGTAATTTTCGAAGCTTTGCCGGGCTGGAAAGCTACTGAGCCAGCCGGCGCAACAGCAGGACGGTCTGATCGTCAGTTTGCTTGCCATGTGCGCGCGCCCGCCTTCGAATCTCCTCCGCAGTGTCGTTTAGCGGAGCATCAGAACGCTCGGCGAAGTATCTGTTTCAGTGGTTCCATCCCGAACTCCCGGTCTTGCGCGTCAAAAACTTCAGTGAGCCCGTCTGCCACCAGCGCCAACATGTCTCCGTGTTCAATCGACACGTTTCCCGAGGCGAACCGTTGATTAGCGAGAATGCACAGCGGGGTGTTGGAGACGTACAGCTCTTCCACCAGACCGGTTGACCTTCGAAAGTGAAGAATCGGTAAATGTCCCGCGAGGGCAAAACCCACATCCGAACCGCCGGTCCAGTCCAGATACGCGAGGGTGATGAACATGTTTGGCGCGGTCAGCGGCTTGAGCACGCGATTCAATTCATCCAGCACGTGCGAATCGAGCGTCCCACGGTCCAGTCTGGTACGAACTGCAGCCTTGATCATGCTCATGAGAACTCCCGCGGAAACGCCATGTCCAGAGACGTCCGCGACATAAGCAAACCACCGGGCGGGTCTTAACCACGTCAACAAGATCGCCGCCTACTTCTCCGCTGGGGACGGATACGCCATAGATTTCGAATTGATCCGTTGTCGACGAGATCTCGGGCACAAGTGACCGGTGGATATTCGCGGCCAATTGCATTTCCGCGTGGGCGGCGAAGTAGCGTCTGCCCTCCCAACGAAAAAAGAGCAAGAACAATACATATCCAACAATGATGAGGGCCATAGCACCAATGGCATCCACCTGCAGCTTGCTATGGAGAGCAGCGGAATTTGCAGCGAGTTGAGGAACGTGCCGAAATACGAAGCCGAGCCACCACATGACGGCAAACTCCGCCGGGGCCAAGGCCAACATCATCTTGATGATCCGTCGCAATCCGGCAAAGGCCCACATTACGGCGAAGCAGCCCATTACAACGGCATACGCAGTTCTGTGCAAAGGTGTTATGGCTTGGGTATTTGTGGTGTCGCCGATGAAGCTGAATGATGCGAATAAGCAAAACACCCCGCTCAGGAAGGCGAACAGGGAGCGTTTCGGCATCGCCTTCCAGAAGGCTGCACTTTTGGACCAGGAATTCAAATGCGTTCCTCTACCCTGTTTGACGGCTTTTACCTCGCCGGATACTGTTTGGAAAGTTTATTTCGAGGATTGAAAACCTCGAAGCTGCCGTCTTCATGAGCGGTTACTTTCAAGTAGTACCCGGTATCGGCCTCAGTGACATTCGCGATGAATGGATCGGCAGAATTATGCTCGCTTCCGCCGGCATCCGCAAAATGCAATTGCCACAAATCCTGCAATCCGGGCGATGATTTGATGACGTCCCAAGCCGAAGGAGAAGCACCTTTGGTGGCACTGTTGTCCATAACTGCAATCCGCGGTTGAAGCGCGTGAACCAGGGCAGGGCTGTTGCTCAAATCGAGACCGTGATGGGAGACCACAAAGATATCCGCCCTCCCGATCTTGTTATTCGGACAAACCAGTTCGAGCTCTTTGTCCCAGGTCAAATCGCCCAGATCCACGATCCTCAAATTTCCAAAGCTGATGACTAAGCCGACCGAGCGGGCGTTCTCGGTGGGGTCCGTGGCCTTTGGTTCAACGCCGGCGCAGAACTGGTTCGGCTGACCGGCTCCAGCCAATGGCTGGTCAATCAAATTGCCGTCCGCGCTGACCACGACAGCATCGATACCCTTGATGGGCAACTGTTCTCCCGGCTTCGCAACTATGTGATTCGATCCTCCCAATGCCGCTTGATACTCGGCATATAGGTGATTCACGGAGTTGCTGTTCTCCCGGTTGGGCCCGTGGTCGATGAATGTGCCGACCGGGAGCTTGGTTACCAATTGCGGCACGCCGCCGACGTGATCCGCGTGATAGTGCGTGATAACCACGTAGTCGATTCTCTTAATCTTGGCCAGCTTAGCCGCCGCGACAATCCGGTTGGCATCACGATAGGCGTTATAGCCCCACCCAGTGTCGACCAGGAGGCTCTGTCCCGCTGGCGTGACGAACAGGGTGGCCTGACCACCTTCGACATCGACGAAAAAGATCTCCAGCGGCTTCTGGGCTGACTGTGCTAACGTCCCGAAGAGGAACGCGCAAAATGCAATGAAAGTAGCTCGCATTGGCCTGATCCTATCAAAGCAAGCAAGGCCCGCGTTTACCGGAACAAACGTTTGCTGTTTGACGTAAGTTGAGATAGAAAGATGAAAGCAGGAGATCTGGAAGTTGCCTTTCTGTACAAATTGCGGGACTAGCGTAGACCCGAGCGCCTCTTTCTGCTATCATTGCGGGACCGCGCAGCCCCGTCCGACGGCCCAGTTCACCGATTTTTTGGACGGCCTCAGCGACCGGACTGCATCCATCCTCTGCTATATCCCCGTTTTTGGCGTAATCCCCGCGATCGTGTTTCTCGCCTCGCAAAAGTATCGAGGGAACTCAAGGGTCCGGTTCGACGCCTTTCAAGCCCTTTATCTCTTTGTTGCCTGGCTGATCATTGCTTCCGCAGCTCCTACCCTGCTTTTCACTGGCTTTCCTGGCTGGGGAGTGGAGCACATGATCGTAGGAGGCCTGAAGGTGACCATTTTCATTTGCTGGATTTACCTTCTCATTAAAGCTGCCAACGAGGAACAAGTTCGCCTGCCCGTCATAGGCGACCTCGCCGCACGCTCCACGACGGAGCAGCTGTAGTATAATTATTCATTGTTGTGAATAATTACTCACAGCGGCACAGCGTCGGTGTCGTTGGATTCCGAGGTTACAGCGGAGCGGAATTGGTTCGGATACTTTCCCGTCATGCCGCTGTAGAGCTGGTTCTCGTAGAACATCGCCCGGAATCCGAAAGTCAGGCTGGGCCGCTTGGAAGTAAGCCTCCGAAAACTATCCCGGCGGAGCCGGACTCGATACGCCAAGAGGGTCTGGAGCTGGTTTTCCTAGCCACGCCCTCCGACGTATCGATCCGGCTCGCGCGCGAAATTCTTGATACGGGGACGAAGGTGATTGATCTCAGCGGCTCGTTCCGGCTGCGGGATAGTGAGACCTACTCGCGCTGGTACAAAGAGCGTCACACCGCGCCCGATCTTCTGGCGAAAGCTGTTTACGGCCTCCCCGAGTTCTATCGTGAACAGATCAGAACAGCAAATTTTGTAGCTAATCCGGGCTGCTATCCAACTGCCGCGAATCTGGCGATACGTCCGTTGATCGACGCTCAAGTAGCGGACCGGAGCCGAGGCATCATTTGCGACGCGAAGTCGGGAGTAAGCGGAGCCGGCAAAAAGCCATCTTTGGCCACCAGCTTTTGTGAAGTGACCGAGAACTTCAGCGCCTACAGTATTGTGGAGCATCGGCATGTCCCGGAGGTGCTGCAAAATTCCGGCTTGGGAGAGCGCGAGTTCACGTTCACGGCTCACCTATTGCCGATCGAGCGTGGAATTCTGGAAACCATCTATCTGCGCACCCAGCGAGTTGAGAAGTCTGTCGACTTGCTGTCCATCTACGAAGAAGCATATGCCGGCGAGCCTTTCATCCGGCTATACGCGCCCGGGAAAGTGCCGGAGGTGCGAGCAGTGCGGCACACCAATTTCTGCGATATCGGCTTTGTCTTCGATGCCGAGAGCCAGCGTGCAGTCATAGTGGCGGTTGAAGACAACCTTGGAAAGGGGGCTGCCGGGCAAGCCGTTCAAAACATGAACCTCATGTTGGATGTGCCGGAGACGGAAGGCCTGCTATGAGGATCGTCATTAAAGCCGGTGGCACGCTGCTCGATGATTGTTCCAGCAGAAACGCAATCGCGAGAGAGTTTGTCGAGGTAGCCCGCCAGCATGAACTCGTTGTGGTTCACGGTGGGGGGAAACAACTGACTCGCTTCTTGGAAGAGCACGGAATATCGAGCCGTTTTGTACGGGGCTTGCGAGTTTCCGATCAGCCGGTAATTGATGGTGTCACAAAAGTAATCGCGGGGAGCGTGAATAAGGAGTTGGTCGCGGCCATTATCGCGGCGGGAGAATCAGCCGTTGGACTCTCGGGTGTCGACGGGAAGCTTACAACGGCAACTCAACTAGATCCCGATCTCGCGTTCGTCGGAAAACCCATTAAAACGGATGCCCGGATGCTTCATTTGCTCGTAAATGCAGGCTATTTACCGGTCATTGCCTGTATTGCCGCAGATGAACAAGGCAATATCTACAACGTAAATGCCGATCAAATGGCGGTATCCTGCGCTGCGGCGTGGCGCGCCGACCAGCTTTTTTTCTTGACGGACGTACCCGGTGTGAGGGACCCCGATGCGCACGTGATTTGTCATCTCACCGCGGCTGAGGCTGATGAACTGATCGCGTCCGGAGTGGTTTCTGGCGGCATGCAGGCAAAACTCGAGGCCGCGAGAAAGGCGCTAGAGAGCGGCTTAGGCGAGGTGATAATCGCGCCTGGACAGGAAGTGGAGATTTGCCAGCGCCTTCTCGGGGGCGAGAGGCTTGGAACCCGGTTCTCTTTGCGAAACCCAGCGCCGCAGGATTTATCCGCATGATGGAGGCTTCACTCCCCGTACGCAAAGCTGCTATGCGGGATATTCCCCAGGTCTTATCGTTGATCAACTCTTATGCTGCAAAAGAAATCATGCTGCCGAGGACCGAGTTCGAGATATCAGAGAACATACGTGATTTCTCCGTTGTTTCCCAGGGCGCCGACCTGGCAGGGTGCGGCGCGCTTCATTTCTACACTCCCACCAGCGCCGAGGTCCGCTCATTGGCTGTACTCCCGGCCATTAAGCATCAGGGGATCGGCAGAATGCTGGTTGAAGCGTTGGAAGCGGAAGCCCGACTGCACGACCTGCATGCGATTTTCGCGTTCACTTACGTGCCTCAGTTCTTCGCAAAATTGGGCTTTACCGAAGTAGAACGCGGTGAACTTCCTCTAAAGGCGTGGAAAGATTGTCTGCGGTGTCCGAAATTTCAGGGCTGTGATGAAATAGCAATGCTGAAACGCTTGAGGGCATCGCCTTCCGTATTGGCTGCTGATTCGCCTCAGGTCTTACCGGAATTGGTTCAGCTACCGCATGTGAGGAAGCTGATTTCGGCAGAAATTCCTCATTAAGAGGTTAAACAGAGGAATATCAGACAAAAAGCAAGTATTTGGTTTTTTTCCCTGGATTTGTTGATTAAGTACTAGTATACTCAGTACCACGACGGCTCGGGTCTGGGAAGTGCTCTCCCAGGGGAGGAACCAACGTGCGCGCCTTAACAGTGGACGTTCAAAAATCGGCAGGCCGGATTCTATGCTGCACCATTTTCAGACCGGGCGGCAGAAAACTGTTAGCAAAAGGCCACACGTTGAGCGACGAAGATATCCGTCTACTTGAGACCGAGGGTATGCGGCAGGTCTGGGTAACAGAACTCGAGGACGGCGAGATCTCGGAAGACGAAGCGGTCATCGCGGTGGCTGAGGCGACGTGCTGCGGATCCGTGGAAATCCGCCTCGCCGCCGGAGGGCGGGCAAATCTGATCGCGACTCATGATTGCTGCACGCTCGTCGACGACGAGCTGCTCAGGCAGATTAATTGCACCAGCAGTGTTGTGATCGCTACCGTCGCCAATTACCGCTACACACGGGCAGGAGAGCGAATTGCGACGATAAAAAGCGCGCCATTTGCCGTAGCGCGCTCGCAACTTCAGGCACTTTTGTCTATCCTGACGGAGCGGGGCTCGATTCTGCAGGCTCGACCGATCTGTGAGCCCGGTGTTGCGGTTTTGTACACCGACCCCGTGCATGGCGATCGAGCGCGTACTTTATTTGAGAACGTAGTTCGAGCGCGAATCGAGAGATTTGGGGGGAACGTGCGGTATTCCCTCTCATGCGTCGAGGAGGAAGATCAAGTCACCCGGTCGCTCCAACATTTGCTGCGCACCAAGCCTGCCGTTGTTCTGGTCGCGTCCACCACGGCGCCAGCTGGTCCGGAAGACGTAGTGGGCCGAGCATTGGTGCGGCTGGGTGCCCACGTAGAACGGTTTCTAGCGCCCGTAGAGCCCGGCAATCTAATGTTGCTGAGTTACAAGGAAGACGTTCCCATTGTCTCCGCGCCCTGCTGCTTCCGGTCACCGAAACCCAATGTGCTGGACTTGATCTTGCCTCCAATTCTGGCCAAATATCGGATTTCAGGATGGGAGATCGCCTGTTTGGGCAATGGAGGTCTTCTCACGTAATTGGAAAGTTCCCTGGCGGGCCCAGTGCGGAAACCTCCGAACCGCACTGGGTACAATCCTGCGCCGAGTGTTCCCGATAAGATCGCGCTTCTAAACGGAAGCGAGGTCAAGATGGGGAACACTCGGCCTTTTTTTTCGTTGCGACCGCGAAGCAGGGGTGAATGTGGCAGTCAGGAGCGCGGGAGTTATGATGAGTTTCAACACATGCCCGAACCCTCGGAAAGAGATGATCTGGACGCTCAGGTTATACGGGTGATCGCCCAGACCCAGCGCATTCCCGCCGAATCGATCTCGCTAGATAGCACGTTCGAACAACTGAAAATAGATTCACTGGACGGAATCAACATCATCTTCGCCCTGGAGAACGAATTCGGCATCAACATTCCGGATGAAGGGGTGCAAAACATGCGTTCGATAAAGGAGACCGTTGAGGGCGTGCGGAGGCTCGTGGATGAAAAGAGCGAAACTGTCCCTCCAGGTGCAGCGTGAACCGAGTTGCGGTGACCGGCCTAGGGCTGGTGTGCGCACTTGGGAACAATGTCGCAGAGTGTTGGAGCCGCCTCGCGGCGGGACAAAGCCGCATTGCATCGCTCCGTGATCCAGGCTCTCCGCCCTACAAGTTCCAAAAGGGGGCGGAAGCGTGGGACTTTCGGCCTTTGGATCACTTTACAGAAAAGGATTTGGACATGCTGGAGCGCTTCGCCCAGCTTGCCGTCGTGGCAGCTCGCGAGGCAGTGACTCAGAGCGGTCTCGACTTTCACGGCCAATTGGCCGATCGCGTAGCGATTGTGACGGGCAGCAGCGTAGGCGGCCAATTTTCGGAGGAAGAAGGCTACCGGCGCCTTTACCGAGAGAGTCTTCCTCGCGTAGCTCCTCTGACGATTCCGCGCACGATGTCTAACGCCGGGGCTAGCCGTATTTCCCTGGAGTTTGGTATCCAGGGCCCGACGTACACCGTGTCCACGGCGTGTTCGTCGTCGAACCACGCTTTAGGGCAAGCCTTTTGGATGGTGAGGAATGGCCAGGTTACGGCTGCCATCGCCGGCGGCAGCGAGGCAGTTTTCGCAGAAGGCCTGTTGCGTGCTTGGGAGGCGATGCGCGTTGTTTCGCCCGATGTATGCCGCCCGTTCTCCGCAGACCGGCGCGGCTTGTCGTTAGGCGAAGGCGCGGGCATGCTGGTGCTGGAAAACTGGGATCACGCGATGGCCAGAGGGATCGAAATTCTCGGCGAGATCATAGGGTTCGGCATGAGCTCGGACGCCCATCATATTACTCAGCCCTGCGTCGAAGGCCCGGCGAAAGCCATGCGCTGGGCTCTTCAGGACGCGAAAATCACACCCGAGCAGGTCGCGTATATCAATGCTCACGGGACCGGAACGCAGACCAATGACGTCACTGAAACCCAGGCGATTCGCTGTGTCTTTTCCAAGAAAGCCGATGCGCTCCTGGTCAGCTCGACCAAGTCGATGCACGGCCATACTCTGGGAGCAGCGGGAGCTATCGAGGCAATCGCAACTGTTTTGGCTCTCAAGCACGGCTTGGTACCGCCGACGGCGAACTTCACGACAGCCGATCCGGCATGTAACCTGGATGTCGTTCCAAATGAAGCACGTCGAACCAGCATAGATATCGCGATGTCCAATACATTCGCTTTTGGGGGGCTGAACGCCGCGTTAGTTATGAAGGCCGCTTAATTATCCCGAAGCTTCTTGCCGAATTTCTCGCATCTAACGTCGTGGTCGCTCCCTTACGGTCGCGGTTCTGTGCAAACTGTTCGAGCAGTGAACCGCGCGCGTCAGCAAGCGGCTTGAGGAAGTTAGGTCAGTGTCAGTAAGGTAATCTATCTCGCCATGAGAATTTCCATCGGGGCAGATCATGCAGGTTACGAAATGAAGCGGCAGTTGGTCGACTTCGTCGAGAAGCTCGGCCACAGCGTTCATGATGTAGGCACGTTCGAACCGGAGAAACCAGACGACTATCCGGACTATGCCATCCTCGTGGCGGAAGACATCCGGTCTGGGCAAGCCGATCGCGGAATTTTGGTCTGCGGCAGCGGTGTCGGAGTATCTGTCGCCGCGAATAAATTCAAGGGCATTCGCGCAGGCCTTTGTCACGATCACTACTCTGCTCATCAAGGCGTGGAACACGACGACATGAACGTCTTAATCCTGGGCGCCCGGATTATCGGGCCTATGCTCGCGCAGGACGCCGCGGAGGCTTTTCTTAAAGCTGTATTCAGCAATGAAGAGCGTCACGTTCGCCGCCTGAACAAGGTGAAAGGAATCGAAAACAATGAGTTCCGCTAATGCACAAGCAGCTTCCGATATCGAAAGTTTTTCGTATTCGCTCCCGCCGGAGTTGGAGAAAGCCGTTCAAAACGCCGAGAAAAACTGGGACTCGTCCCAAAGCACGGATCGGCTGTGGAAGAAAGATGCCTCGCTATGGACCAATACGGACGAAGCGAAATGGCTTGGCTGGCTGGATATCGTAGACCAGCAGCTATCGAATATCTCGAAGTTCAAGGCTCTTTCGGCTGAAATCCGCGAAGACGCGTTCACGCATATGATGCTTCTCGGCATGGGGGGTTCAAGCCTCTGCCCGGAGGTTTTCAGCCTCACGTTTGGCAAGCAGGCCGGCGCTCCTGATTTGCTGGTGCTTGATTCAACGGACCCGGTCTACATCCGAAGTTTCCGCGCCAAGATCGATCCGGCGAGAACTTTGTTCTGCGTTTCGAGCAAATCAGGCACGACTCTCGAGCCCAACATCTATATGCAGTACTTCTTCGACGAAACGAAGAAGGCCGTGGGAGACCGCGCCGGGCACCATTTCATTGCGATTACCGACCCCGGCTCGAAGCTCGAGGGCGTTTCGGAAAAATTAGGCTTCCGCCGGCTTTATCACGGCGTGACGAGCATCGGCGGCCGTTACTCAGCCCTCTCGGATTTTGGACTGGTGCCGCATGCCGCACTAGGTCTCGATACGGAGAAGCTGCTGAGGCGGACGGCGATTATGGTTCAAGCCTGCAAGAATACCACCGCCTCGAAGAATCCTGGCGTGTCGCTGGGACTCATTCTGGGCACGGCGGCCACGCAGTTCGGCCGTGACAAGGTGACCCTGGTGTGCTCGGAATCCATTTACGATTTAGGCGCGTGGCTCGAGCAGCTGCTGGCCGAATCGACAGGCAAGGACGGTCGCGGGCTGATCCCGGTTGACCGTGAGCCGTTGTTCCCGGTGGACAAATACGGCAAAGATCGAGTTTTCTCTTATATTAAGTTCGCGGGAGATAACGATAGCGAAGTCGAGAATTCTATCGCAGCCCTGGAGAAGGCAGGGCAGCCTGTAGTTCGCATCGTGCTGAATGACCTTAACGATATCGGCCAGACGTTCTTCCAATGGGAGATCGCGACCGCCGTCGCGGGCTCAGTGATCAAGATCAATGCATTCAACCAGCCCGATGTAGAGGCCAGTAAGATAGCTACGCGGGATTTGACGTCGGAATTTGAGAAAACCGGCGCGCTTCCCGCGGAGAAACCCATTCTGGAGCAGGACGGCATCAAGTTATTCACCGACAAGGCGAATGCCGACGCTTTGCTGAACGGCGGCAACACCTTAGGCGCAGTGATCCGCCAACATATCGATCGGCTGAAACCAGGAGACTACTTCGGGCTGCTGGCCTACATTCCGATGTTCCCGGAATATGAAGACAAACTGCAGAAAATCCGCAAGCAGATTGTGGAATCGAAGCAGGTAGCGACCGTACTGGGCTTTGGCCCGCGCTTTCTTCACAGCACTGGCCAAGCCTATAAAGGCGGCCCAAACTCGGGTGTCTTTCTGCAGATTACGTGCGATGAACCGGACGACTTGCCCGTACCGCAGCAAAAGTACACGTTCGGCGTGGTCAAAGCAGCGCAAGCGAGAGGCGATTTCCAGGTTTTGGCCGATAGGCAACGCCGAGCTCTTCGGGTGCACCTGGGCAAAGACTTAGGCGCCGATCTCGATCGCTTGCACGATCTGGTCAGCGCCGCCGTTGCGCACTAAAGCCACCCTTTATTTGGCGTGCTTGGCCGGCTTGGATAGATCTTTCGCTTTGTCGAGATGCTCTTGCAGCTTCGGAAGCGTAGTGTTGGCGAATGCCTTCACGTCTGCATTTTCACCGTGTTCTGCTTCCCGTTTGAACTCGGCAATCGCCTTCGTATGGCCCTCGATCATTTCCATTACAAACCGGTGATCGAAGGCTGCCCCTTTCAGCTTCTCGAGCTGATCGATGGTCTTGTTACCCTTGGCGTCGATTGCTTTCGGAATGTCCCCTCCCGCTTTAGTCGCGAGCGCGGCTAAGTCCTTATAGTTCGCCGTGTGGTCGGTTACGAGCATCTGGCCATAGTCCTTAACATCCTGCCGCGAAGCTTGATCCTGAGCCATCTGCCCAAGATGCGCCTCCAGCATGTCTGTTTGCGCGGCCATGTCCATGAATTCTTTATCGCTGGTGCTGGGAGCGCCGGCTTGCGCAAATACAGGCGCGCAGCACAGAGCAACACAGCACAAACCGCTAAGTATATTGTTCAGGTGCATGATCTCCTCTACTTTCAACCTACACCCTTAGACTCGGAGAAGGTCACAAAGTTATATAATTCTCTGCTTATGCACGCGCGCCCAGCAGCCACCCTCATTTGCGCGATTCGCGCGGTTATTGTATCGAGCCTTTTCTTGATAACATCACCTGCTCACGCTCAGCAAACTTATATCGGCCGTTTTGACGCATACGGGGGATTCGCGTATCTCGAAAGCCCGCACATCAGTCTGGGTGAACCTGGGTTCCATATGCAGGTCGGCGTCAGGCCAAAATCCTGGTATTCGCTCGGGTTCGACTATAGCGTGGAAACCGGAAATACTTCGCTAACGCCGAATCTCTTTACGACTGCGTTACAGCAGCAGTTAGGCGCGGAACTAGCGCAACTGACGGCTCTCGGGCAGGTGCCAGCTGGTTACACCTTATCGCTACCAATTCACTCCCAAACGCAGACGTTCGCAGCCGGCCCACAGCTTGGCTATCATCATTGGTCGCTCGTCACGCTCTATCTCAGGCCATCCATCGGTTACATACATGAGATCGCGACACCACATCCTACTGATCCGATTGCAGCCGGAATAGTCGCGCAACTCGCTCCCTCCGGGAAAAAAGAAGATTGGACTCCGTTTTACGGCGTGGGCGGCGGTTTGGACGTCAATGTCTCGACACACTTCGCCGTGCGTATGCAGTTGGACGTCGTACACGACCACCTGTTCAGTGATCTGTTGAAAAACGGCCGCACTTCAGTGCGATTTTCTGTCGGACCCGCTTTCCAGTTCGGCGGAAACGTTCTGAAATAAGGCGACCCGTTAAGAACCGCTCGCCGCCGACGCTGCCGGCCGATGCTCTCCAGAACCTTGCGCGCGTTCGTCAAATTTTCCAAAAATCATCTTGCCCGCAGTGGTTTGAAGAACGCTGGTGACCGTGATATCGACCGTTTTGGAGATCAGGCGCCGGGCGTTATCGACTACGACCATCGTTCCGTCGTCCAGGTAAGCGACACCCTGGTTGTATTCTTTTCCTTCTTTGAGTATGAAGACGCGCATCGTTTCACCGGGAAGGACAACCGGCTTTAAGGCGTTCGCCAGCTCATTGATGTTGAAGACCTGAACGCCTTGTACCTGAGCCAGCTTATTCAAATTAAAGTCGTTGGTGACAATCTTGGCGCTGTGCAGCTTCGCGAATTCAATCAGCTTGAGATCGACCTCTCGCACCGCCGGAAAATCCTGCCCCGAAATTTCCAGTTGAATCTCGGGCATTTTCTGAATGCGCTGCACGATGTCGAGCCCGCGGCGTCCCCGGTTTCTCTTCGCAGAGTCGGACGAGTCGGCTACGAGCTGAAGTTCGTGCAGAACAAACTGCGGAATCACCAATTTGCCATCCAGGAACCCGGATTGCGCGATATCGCAGATTCTGCCATCGATAATCACGCTTGTGTCCAGAACCTTGAGAGAAGAGCGCGCATCGAGCTTTGCAAGAAAGCTAATTGCATCGAGATTGATGCGCTCTGATTTCGCGAGGCCGGTTAACAGACCTATGAATCCGCCGAGCAAGGGTGCTGCGTATCCAAAGAACTCAACCGTGGTATGGCCTGATAACCGGACTGAGCCGAGAACAGGCATCAATAGAAAACCGAGCACTGCACCCACCAGCATGCCCAGTGCTCCTGCGAGCAACGATTGCAAGCTGGCGCGACTTATCCGCCACTCCATGAGATTCGCCGCAACGCCTATGCAGATGCCTGCTGATACAGCCGCTGTGGCGGACAGAGCAAACGGACGCAAAAATACTGCAATACCTGTTATCAGAGCGATGAAGCCAATGCGAAGGAGAAGGATATCCCAATTCAGGCGATTCACGTGCTGCTTTCCGGACCAACGTCTCGATGTGATTTAATTCCGCCTCGCTCGGCTGGTAGCGCAAGCCCGCGGATAATGCTGCGAAGTATACCAATGTGTAGGGGAGAGGAAGAAGAGAAATAACGTGAGAAGAGCGTGAGCACCTCTCGAAACGCTAGAGGGCTTTGGCGAGTTCCTCAGCGAAGGCACTGTGTTTCGCTGACGAATTGTTAGCCGAACGCCGCGTGTTCCCAGTCTTTCGAGCTTGCGGGCTGGCCGCGCCCGTTGAAGGACGTCTGGCCCGATCTGGTGGTGCGGTAGCACTCTTCGACGGCAGCTTGGCTGATTTTGGGGGCTGTGCTGGATTGGCGCGAAGAAGCCGGTCTTCCAGAGGCGCACGATCAAACCGGCGGATGATGGCGTTCATCTCCTCCTGGTTTGGCGATTCAATGAAAGCGAATCCCTTTGACTCTTGAGTTTCAGGGTTGCGGATAACCTTGACCGCGTCAGCGACCAGGTTTTCTGAGGCAAGCCACGATTTGATATCGTCGGCCGTCACCCAGACAGGGAGATTTCCGAGGAAAACGGTAAAGCTCATTATAAAGTGTTATATGCTCCGTGAGGGAAAGTACGAGGTGCACCTCGCAGAAGGATGTTGCTCTCCAGAGGTTATTAGCATTCTAGCACAAGGCGTTTAATCAGGTAAACCCCAAAAACAGTTTAATTCGTTGCTATACAAGGGCCAGAACTGTTTTTGGATGCATGTGACCGGCGTTTCGATGGGGAAAATTTCGCCTGCGAGAAGGGCTGCTTTCGATGTGCTGACCGCCGTGATTCAGGGCGCGTATGCGGCAGATACATTGCGGCAACGGGCCCGTCTGCTAGAGAGCCGCGATGCTGGCCTCGCTTCCCAGATTGTTTTCGGATGTCTGCGCTATCAAGCCCAATTGGACTACCTCATTTCCCTGTATTGCGGCCGAAGGCCAGATCAACTGGATCACGCGGTTGTAATCGCTTTGCGCATGGCCATATTCCAGCTGAGGTATCTCGAGCGGATCCCGCCTCATGCGGCTGTAAACGAATCGGTTGAGCTGACCAAAACACATAAACGCGCTGCGGCCGGGTTAGTAAATGCCGCGCTTCGTAAAGTGCAGTTGGGGAACGTCGTTTGGCCCGATCTCGCGACGGGAGTCTCGTGCCCCAAGTGGCTGCTTGATCGCTGGACTGACCACTTCGGATTTGATCGGGCGCGCGCAATCGCGGCAGCCGCCTTGCAGGAGCCCGTGCCGTACATTCGTGTGCCTGCAGGCTCACCACCGCCAGAGAATGTAGAGCTTGGAATAACGGCTGTCAGCGGCTGTTTTCGCCTGCTTTCGCCAGTCAAGCCCGGGATGCGCTTGCACGATATCAGCTCCCAAGCCATTCTGCCGATACTCGACCTAGAACCCGGAGTTAGCTATTTGGATCTGTGCGCGGCGCCAGGGAACAAGACTCTGCAGGCACTCGAGACGCCGCTCTCGCTCGCTCTAGCATGCGATGTCAGCGCAAAGCGGCTCGCTGACGTCCCGCCGGTTTGTCCTCGCGTAGTGTTGGATGCCACCCGACCCCTGCCGTTCGACAGGAAGTTTGACCGAATTTTCATCGACGCGCCGTGTTCGGGTACTGGAACGCTGGCACGGAACCCTGAAATCAAATGGCGCGTCCAAACCCAAGACTTTAAGCGGTTCCGGGAGAAGCAGAGGCGAATGGTTTCGGAGGCGCTGCAGCTTCTTAATCCGGGTGGAAAGCTGCTTTATGCGAGTTGCTCACTCGAGCGCGAAGAGAATGAGGAAGTAGTTCGAAGTCTGGTGGCAAACAGGGTAGACTTGCACTGCGACTGTGAAATGTGGCGCTTACCGGGGCGGGATGAGGGAGACGGGTTTTATGCAGCGCTCTTAGCCTATGATGGGCCACGGGGCTAAGATTTGCATGGTACGATCAAGGGATACCAAAGCTCGGGGCTAACGATAGAAACGCAAGTTTCATCACGGGAGATGCCGGTCTGAGGCAACAGCGATCTTAAGAGTAGTCTAAGTGTTTCAAATTGTTCCATCCATTTTCGCGGCGGACTTCGCGCGGTTGGGTGAAGAGATCCAGCGCGTGGAGCAAGCGGGCGTTCAGATGATCCACGTGGACATCATGGATGGACATTTCGTGCCTAACTTCACCATGGGCACGCCGGTCACGGAATCTATTCGGCGGATTACGCGCCTGAAGCTTGATCATCATTTGATGATCGAGGATCCCGACACTTATGCGCCCATCTTCATTCAGGCGGGCGCGGATTGTGTCAGTGTCCATTATGAGGTTTGCCGCAACCTCGATCGAACGCTGCACATGATCAAAGATCGCGGCGTTATGGCAGGCGTAGTCGTTAACCCGGCAACGCCGGTGATGCTGCTCGAAAACGTGCTCGATATCGCCGATTACGTTCTGGTCATGAGCGTCAATCCCGGGTATGGAGGGCAGAGGTTTATTCCGCGCTCACTGGACAAGGTACGCGAGCTTCACCAGTATCGCGCGAAGCGCAGGTTAAGCTTTTTCATTGAAATCGACGGGGGAGTCGGGCAGGACAACATTGCGGAAGTTGCGAAAGCCGGAGTAGATTGGGTGGTTGCCGGCTCATCCGTCTTCCACGCGCCTCATGCGGCGGAAGCCGTTCACGAGATGCACCACCTGGCCGAAGAGGCACTTTCAATCAGGGTTTAGATCACATGTTCTTACGTAAGTTTTTGCCGAGACGGGCGCTTTTACCAGTTCTTTCGATTGGTCTTCTCGCTTCTTGTATCCACAAAAAATACGACACGCCGATTACCAAGAACACACAACAGCCCGATAAGGTGCTCTTTGATCAGGCCGTTCACGACATCGAACATGGGCGTTACGAAGTGGCTCGAATTTCGCTTCAGACCCTGATGAATACGTACGAATCGAGCGAGTACATGGCTAAAGCGAAGCTTGCCATCGCGGACAGCTGGTACCGGGAAGGCGGCGCGAACGGACTGGCGCAAGCCGAAGCGGAGTACAAAGATTTCATACTGTTTTACCCGCAGATGGAAGAGTCCGCGGAAGCGCAAAACCGCGTCTGCGAGATCCACTATAAGCAGATGGAAAAAAGCGATCGGGACTGGAGTCAAACACTGCGAGCGGAAGAGGAGTGCCGTACCTTGCTGGTGCAGTTTCCGAACAGTAAATTCGCGCCTGAAGCGGCCCAGCGTCTCCGCAACATTGACGAGAGTCTGGCGCAGCACGAATTCGTAGTGGGGAATTTTTATTACAAACGGGAAATGAATCCAGCGGCGGCAAACCGGCTGAGCGCCTTAGTGGATCAGTATCCGCTGTACAGCAATGCTGGTGAGGCTTTGTACGAGGCCGGCGAAGCCTATTCGAAGATGGGCCCTCGTTTCCGCAAACAAGCAGGAGAAATGTTCGCCCGAGTCGTGCGTGAGTATCCTCTGAGTAATCGTGCGGACGACGCCAAGCGGCGCCTGGAGGACCTGGAAATCCCCGTTCCGCAAGTCGACCGAGCCGCTTACGATCGAGAGAAGTATGAATTGGAAAATTATCACCGGCCGAGTCTGCTTGCACGCTCGACATCCTTCATCCGCGGCGGGCCGGATGTGAGCCACGCCGCCAAGTCTGGCCAGCCGACGATGACTGATCCAAAGCGCACGATTCCAGCGAGTGTTCCCGTTGTGAACAACACCGACACGGCTGGTTCTACATCGGGTTCGGGAACAACGGACGTGAGCGCGACGACTTTGGCGGGCAGCAGCGCTTTAGATAAGAATCCGGACGCGCGGAGCAGCGGCGGGACGGCGCAGACAGCGAGTAATCAGGCCAATCAGCCCTTGCCTACGAATCGCGACAAAGAATTGAAGCAATTGCGCGAGAAGCAAGCCAAGAAGCAGGCCGCCCTCGATAAGAAGAGAAAGAAAAAGACTCAGCAGACGCCCGATCAGTCGCAGCCCAGCCAGGGTCAAACAACGCAACGCCCAGGGGGAACCCCCAATACGGGTCCAGCTTCGAACGCGGCGACTACACCGCCTACTACTCCAAATCCGCCTCAGCGATAGCCTGATCGTCTCCCCGCAGGCCAATGGTGTCTGAAGCGCGTCCTACTATTGAGATATCAATATTCATGCCCGACAACACTTTCGATATTGCGTCGAAGATTGATCTGAACGAAGTCTCAAATGCTGTTCAGCAGACTTCTAAAGAGATTCAGACCCGTTACGATCTCAAGAACAGCAAATCCTCCATTGAATTAAATGAAAAGGATCGCAAAATTCTTCTCGCCAGCTCCGACGAGTACAAGCTGAAGGCGATCGCCGAGATCCTAGGCCAAAAGCTCGTTAAGCGCGGGGTTCCCTTAAAGAATTTGCAATACGGCACGATCACGGCTGCTTCGCAGGGAACCGTGCGGCAGGAGATCACATTACAGCAGGGCGTTTCAACGGAAAAAGCGAGAGACATCGTTAAGAAGATCAAGGACAGCAAGCTCAAAGTTCAAGCCAGCATTCAGGGCGATGTCGTGCGCGTAAGCGGAAAAGATCGCGATACGCTGCAGCAAGTCATCGCGCTTCTCCGCGGAGAAGATTTCGGAATCGACGTGCAGTTCATTAACTACCGTTACAGCTGATGCCGCGCCGGATTGAGAGCCTGCTACTCGCCGGTCCTGCAGGCAGGCTGGAGGCATTGGTGGAAGAACCTGAAGAAGGGCTTCCGGTTGAGGCAGCAGTGGTCTGCCATCCACATCCCCAGCACGGCGGGACGATGCACAACAAAGTGGTGTATCGTCTAGCGCGCGGACTTCGCAAAAGCCGGCTGCGTGGTCCTTCGCTTCAATTACCGAGGGGTGAATCTCAGCGCAGGTAAGTATGACGGTGGTTTAGGTGAAACGGAGGATGCCCGCGCGGCCTTATATGAACTCATGCAACGCTATCCTGGCTTGCCGCTGCTGACAGCAGGCTTCTCCTTCGGATCGAGAGTCGCATTGCGACTCGCATCACGAGAGCCGTCCGTTCGCCGAGTTATTGCGGTTGGGTTTCCAACAAACACAGACGATCGCCAATTCGTGTATGAGGTCCGAGTGCCAAAATACTTCGTCCAAAGCGACCATGATCAGTTTGGTCCGCGGGACGAATTTACCGCGTTCTTTGCGTCAGTCCCAGAGCCGAAGCATCTCGAATGGATAGAGGCAGAGGATCACTTTTTTAAGAATGGGCTAGATGCGTTTGAGGCGGTGATTGCGGCAAACGCGGCAAATGCGGACGGAGGCAGTTAAATCCGAGGCTGCCATTGAAGCCACCCGCCGAAACACCTGAATTGGAATGGAGGCAACACTCACTCCTCCCTGAGCCGGTGGGTCAGATTATTCTGCCTCCGTCCACAATCAGACACAATCAATCAGCTTGCCGAAGTTGCCGCTCTACGATCCGGGCGGCGCGTTGGCTGATCAGATCCGCTACCTTGCTGAGCAACTCAGGCAGAGCTTGCGGCTTAATAAGCACGGAGCGACGCATGTCGGGACGCTTAGTCTGATAAGTCGTCAGGATAGCGGTGGCTGGCTTGTAGTCCATGAGGCGGGCATGTGCAAGAACTTTGAGACCCGCTTCCGGCGATTCCATTTGCAGATCGCTGAGGACGAGCTCGTACTGGCGCTCATCCAATTTGCCGACCGCTTCCGCGACAGATGCCGCAGAATCAACAAAGTAGCCGCCAGCTTCGAGAACAGCCTTGAGCGTCAAACGAGACGTTAAGTCGTCATCGACCAACAGCACTCGGGCAAGTTCCAACTCTTTGCCAAGCAGTTTCCGTGAGCTTGCTGACATTTCGCGGGCTTCAGCCCGACTACAGTGTAAACGAAAACCGTCGAAATACCCATAGTGTTGTTGTAACTGTTTTGCCCAATGTTCAATTCGGAAAGACTCGCGCGAAGATAGCGTCGACATTCCTCAGTTGGCGCTCCAGGGAGAATGCCAGATCTAGCTGCTCTTGACTCAGGTACTGCTGAATCCGAGGATCCGCCTGCACCGCGGCACGAAAATCATCTTCGTTTTCCCAGGCTTGCATAGCATGTGCTTGGACCAAACGGTAAGCGTCTTCCCGCAGCATGCCCGCTGCCGCCAGATCCAAAAGCAATTGTCCCGAGAAGATAAGCCCTTTCGTTTCGTCGAGATTGCGCCACATGTGAGCCATATCTACCCGTAATCCCGCAAACAGCCAGACGCATTTCGAGAGGAGATAATCAATCAGAATGGTGGAATCGGGCAGGATGATGCGCTCCGCCGACGAATGGGAGATGTCGCGCTCATGCCACAGAGCGACGTCTTCAAATGCCGCCTGCGCATTGGCCCGTACAACCCGGGCAAGTCCGCAGATCTGCTCGCAAGTAATCGGGTTCCGCTTATGCGGCATCGCCGATGATCCCTTTTGCCCCGGCGCGAATGGCTCTTCTACTTCACGAATTTCCGTGCGCTGCAAATGCCTGATCTCGAGCGCGATCTTGTCAAGAGTGGAAGCAATACCGGCCAGAGTCGCCACATAGTTCGCATGCAGATCGCGAGAAAGTATTTGTGAGCTGATCGGCGCTGCTCTTAACCCCAAGCGTTGGCAGATACTCTCCTCAATCTCTGGCCCAATATGCGCGAACGTTCCTACTGCGCCGGATATCTTGCCTACGCGAATCTCTTCGGAAGCAGCCCCGAAACGCTTTCGGTGGCGTTCCACCTCATCCCACCAGAGCGCGAGTTTCAAGCCGAAGGTGATCGGCTCGGCGTGAATGCCGTGCGTGCGTCCGATCTGCACGGTGTGCTTATGCTCGAATGCGAGCTTTTTGAGAACCGAGGCAAACTGGTCCAGCCCCGCCGCAATCAGCGTCGATGCATCTCTAATTTGCAGTGCCTGAGCCGTATCGACCACGTCATTTGAGGTCAGCCCGTAATGAAGCCACCGCGATGCCTCTCCCGCGCCTTTTGCCTGCAGGCTTTCGGCGACAGCGGTTGTGAATGCGATCACATCATGCCGCACCTCGCGCTCAATCTCCTGAATACGGCTTAGATTGAACGCGGAGTGCTGGCGTAGCGCCGCTGCCGCTTCCTCCGGGACTTCGCCGTGTTCAGCCAACGCATCCGATGCAGCGAGCTCTACCTCGAGCCAGCATTCATATTTGTGCTCATCACTCCAAATCGCGCCCATTTCGGGGCGTGTGTAACGCGCGATCATCTACTGCTATTGTGCGCTTGGGGCGAATCAGTACGAAAACACTTCCGACTGCATGCCTGGTTCGGCGACGACGAGTCTCGTGAACAGCCGACCGCTGAGTGCCTTCAGGCCCATGTTGCGAACCAGTTCCGGATGATTGTTATGCTCGCTGATATGCCCCAGCACGAGAGTAGAGACTCCCGTGTCCAGATCGTTCTCAATGAAATCCGCGGCCACCTCGTTGGAGAGATGGCCTCTTCGGCTCATGACTCGCTGCTTCACCGGCCATGGATACGGGCCAACTCTCAGCATCTCCAGATCATGATTCGATTCCAGCAGCAGTACGTCGACTCCACGTAGATGAATGCTAAGGGAGCCAGGAATGTAACCCAAATCAGTTGCGATGGCAATCTTAATGCCCTTCGCTGTCAAGGTATAGCCCACCGGGTCCGCGGCATCATGCGGAATAGTAAAACTCGCGATATCGAAGTCGCCGATTGAAAATGAGCGGCCAGCTTGAAAAACCTCGACAACGGGTGCGCACTCCCCCCATTCAACAAACCGGGCTGTGCCGTTCGTCAGGTAGACCGGGAGGCCTTTTTCTGACGTTCTTACCATCGCTGACAGTCCGCTCGTGTGATCGCTGTGTTCGTGCGTGACCAACACGGCGTCCAAACACTGAATATCTTCGCCAATTGCGGCAAGCCTCTTTGCGATTTCGCGCCGGCAAATACCGGCGTCTATCAGCAGCCGCGTCCGATCCGTAGCTATGAACGCGGAATTCCCGGAGCTGCTGCTCGCGAGTATGCAGATCTTGACGATCGGACGTGTCTCCCTTACGCCTAATCTTATCGGTTATACGCGCAGATTGCGAACAATTTTTTAGGAATTGTTTCAGGTTGCGGCCCCCTACAATGAAAGATTGCATGAAAGCGCGTGTCTACGTCTCGATCAAACCCACCGTCCTCGATCCGCAAGGGCAAACGATCTGTTCGGCATTGAATGGATTGGGACATAAGGAGATAACTTCGGTTCGGCAAGGCAAATACTTCGAGATCGGCGTGAGAGAAGAAACTCCTCGCGATTCTGCCGTTAAGATCCTTGATGAGATAGCACGCGACGTGCTCTCGAATCCGGTTATTGAGAACTACCGGGTCGAGATCTTAGACTAATGAATACGCTTTGACTATTCTCTTATGTGTGGAATCGTAGGTTACATCGGCAGCCGTGAAGCGGTGCCCCTGATTGTCGACGGCTTGCGCCGCCTGGAGTACCGTGGCTATGACTCGGCCGGGATCGCGGTGCTGTCCGAAGAAAAGTGCCTCGAAGTTCGCCGTGCTTCCGGAAAGCTGCGAAACCTGGAGGAAGCTATCCGCAGCAAGCCGCTTTCGGGAGCTTACGGCATCGGGCACACACGTTGGGCCACGCATGGCCGTCCAACTGAAGAGAACGCCCACCCGCATCGAGATTGCAAAGGCGAGATCGTCGTTGTTCATAACGGGATCGTAGAAAACTATCTGGCCCTTCGAAAACAGCTGACCGCGGAAGGCCATAAGTTTAAAACCGAAACGGACACGGAAGTGGTTGCCCACCTCATTGAAAAATATTTCGCGGGCAATTTAGAAGACGCGGTCCGGGCCGCTCTGAAGCAGATCTCGGGTGTTTTTGCGATCAGCGTCATCGCCAGCTCAGATCCGAACAAGATCGTGGCTGCGCGTTCCGGCCCGCCCGTCGTGGTCGGTCTCGGTGAGGATGAATTTTTCGTCGCTTCCGATGTCCCGGCTATTCTCAGCCACACGCGCGACATGTTTTTTCTGCAAGATGGCGATCTCGCGATCTTGACCCCGGAAGGAGTTCGCCTTACGGACTTTGATGGCCGAAGTGTTCGCCGACAGGTCTCGCACATTTTGTGGGACCCGATCATGGCTGAAAAGGGTGGCTACAAGCATTTCATGCTCAAAGAGATTTTCGAGCAGCCGCGAGCGATCAAAGACACCATGGTCGGCCGCGTGGGCCTTGAAAGCGGGCGAGTCTTTCTAGATGAAATCGATATATCTAAGGCGGAGCTGTGCGAAATCCAGCAGATCAAGATCGTGGCCTGCGGAACCAGTTGGCATGCTGGCCTCGCGGGTAAGTACTTCATCGAGCGGCTCGCCAGAGTTCCTGTAGAGGTAGATTACGGCAGCGAGTTTCGCTATCGCGATCCCATCATTCCCCCCAACACGCTTACGATCTTGATTTCGCAATCCGGCGAAACCGCCGATACCCTCGCGGCTCAACGCGAGGCGAAGCAGAAAGGCTCGAAGACCTTCGCCATCTGTAACGTCGTGGGCTCAATGATTACACGCGAAGCAGTGGGGACTCTCCTCACGCACGCTGGTCCGGAGATTGGCGTTGCATCAACCAAGGCTTTCACTTCCCAGCTCACGGCGCTTCTGATTTTCGGCATGTACTTGGGCCAAGTTCGCGGCACGCTCTGCCCGCAAGCTTCCTCCACGCTGGTCCAGGAGTTGTCCCAAATACCGGGCAAGCTGGAACGTGTTCTTTCCGAAACTGCGGTTTACGAGGAACTCGTTCGCAGCCTCTTCCGCGCCCAGGATTTCCTCTATCTCGGTCGAGGCATTCATTTTCCAATTGCGCTCGAAGGCGCGCTCAAGCTGAAAGAGATCTCGTATATCCACGCAGAAGGTTATCCCGCGGGCGAGATGAAACACGGGCCGAACGCTTTGATCGACGAAAATCTGCCCGTTGTGGTTCTTGCCACCCGCGATCCGGAGTCGGAAGAGAGCCAGGTGCATTACGAAAAAACGCTATCAAACATCCAGGAGGTCAAAGCGCGCAGTGGAGTGGTGGTTGCGGTCGCTTGCGAAGGCGATGAAGAGGTCGCCAAGATGGCGGATCACCTCATCACCATTCCTGTTACTCGAGAGCTACTCTTGCCTCTGCTCGAAATGATTCCGCTACAATTGCTCGCTTATCACATCGCTGTCAAACGGGGCTGCGATGTCGACCAGCCGAGGAATCTGGCGAAAAGCGTTACCGTGGAATAGCGTTCGATTTGAAGTTTTCCAACATCACTCTTACTGTTTCGACACGCGGCAAAGGCCTTTACCCATTTACAAAAGCCGCGGAAGAGTGGGTCTCAAAACAAAACGTCAGCAATGGCCTTCTCACGGTTTTCGTTCAACACACCTCGTGTTCCCTGGTGATCCAAGAAAACGCAGATCCCGATGTGACTCTTGATTTGCGCGATTTTTTCGAGCGCCTTGTGCCCGAAGACGAAAAAAGCTACCGCCATACAGCAGAAGGCCGGGACGATATGACCTCACACATCCGCTCCACGCTAACTCAAACCAATCTTTCCATCCCCGTGATCTCGCATCGAATGGCGCTGGGCACATGGCAAGGTTTGTACGTATTCGAGCACCGCTCTCGTCCGCACCAACGCCTGGTCGTGCTTCAGTTACTGGGCGAGTAGTGGAGCGGGCCTGGATCCGCCCGGAAGGTCTATGTTGCTCAAGCTATTCAATAAACCGTACACTGGAATTGGAAGAGCTAATGTCTGAGTCGGTTTTAAATCCTTACGTAGAGCTCTGCGACGGAGCATATTATGTCGCGGGCTCACGAGTATCCCTTGCGAGCGTGATTCACGCCTTCCGACGAGGTGCATCGGCTGAGGGCATATTGCAAGATTTCCCTTACATCGGGTCACTTGGCAAGGTTTACGGCGCTATCGCTTTCATTCTGGAGAATCCAACCAGAGTTGAAGAATACTTAGCGGATCAGGAACGAATCTGGAAGGAGCTCGAGAGTAAGCGGCCGCTTCCCTCGGACATGCTGGCACGTTTTGAAAAAGCGCGAGAACCGTTGGAGCGCCAACCAGCTTGAGCGTTCGCTTTCAGGCTGACGCTGATTTCAACAACTCGGCGGTCCTCGGCATCGCGAGGAAGTGGCCGTTCATCGATATACGATCCGCGCAGGATCTAATAGCAGACGGCGTGCCGGATTCTAAGGTTTTAGCGGCGTCGGCCGCGCAAGGTCGCGTTCTTCTAACGCACGACGTTTCGACCATGCCGATTCACTTCTCTCGATTTATCGATAACTGTGAGTCGCCAGGAGTGATCCTTGTTAGACAGGAGTGGTCGATCTCATCGATCATCGAAGGCGTATACATCGTGTGGTCCGAATGGAGGCCAGCAGAACTTCACAATTCCATACGGTAGCTCCCGCGGTAAGTCCAGGTCGCCGGAAGCTTTGAGCATACGAAGGCACGCAAACGGCGACCATGTCTTACCCGCTGGGCAAGTCACTGGTTAGGACCGCCGCCGGCGTCGGTTCCGGTGGTTCAACGCTCTTCGATGCCGCGGTCGATCAGACGCCGAATGCTTGAATACTCAGCCCCGGCGCACGATGGTGCTCTGCGCGCTCAGACAGCCGAAGGAATGTTGCATACCGGTGAGAATTGCTGAAAGTATGCTCACGCTATTGATGGTCACGACGATACTTGTTTGGGCGTTGCTGCCTTGGGCCTGCTTCTGAAACGCAGCGAATACGGTGGTTCCAACGATGGTCGAAAACGTGACGGCGGGAATTCCTAGCCAGCGATGTCGATTGCCGTAACGCTGAGCAGCATCGTGGTGAGACACCTGGTTTTCCCACGCCTTCGCTCGCCAATCTTTTAGAAGCGACTCGACTGCGTGCCAGTCCGATTGTGTATCGTTCATCAAAAGATCACTATAGAGTAATTTGTCTTCGAGTGCGTCGAGCCGTTCTCACAAAGGACCCTTTTGAGACAAACCTTACTCGTCGAGAGACCGTCTGTATCGTGCTTCGCGCTCAAAGCGCGCTTGGTGCTCTAGAAGACCGAAAAGCAAGAGACCAAATGCTCCGGCAGCAATCTGGATCAACCGTTGAAGGTTCTCGCTGAGACCCGCCGACCACTTGAACAACTGCCAAACCATCGTTGCGCGGCCTGTATAACCGACAAGAGCATTTATAACCACCGTCACCACGAAGCCCGCCGCTAATCTTTCTAGTTGCTTGTTCTCGCCCGCCGCTTTCGCCGCGTAGTGCTTATCGAGCCGATCCAATAGAAAGATTTTTTCGTTTTTGTAGGCAAACTCTCGCAGCTGGCTTGCAGAGACGTGACCATTTGGGGCACGCCATTTTTCCCGGTCCTTTTGCTCGTCTCTGAAACGCCATGCGATTTCTCGCCATGTCGGTCCAGTCGCGAGCGCCACGATATAGCCCCTAAGAAAGGGATGCCCACTTTAAACGCCGGCAGTAGAGCCATTGGCAGGAGGATCAAACACAACCACCACGGGATGAGCATCATAAACTCGACCACGACCAGCAGGAAGGGCGTAACGACGGTCATGACGAGCGAAAAAGTTACAAAGAACCCAACAATTGCACCGATATTAAAACATGTTGAGAAGACCAGTCAAAGGTCAGCAGCGAATACTGCGCGTTCGATCCTTTGTACAGGTACGCGTCTAACAGCAGCAAGAGTGACGCCAATACAAAAAACAGATTAATTTCCGCGCCGAGTTGGATAACAAGCTTCGCAGCGTCATCCTTTACGCTGTAAAAATCAGCCACACTGACCTACAGTCTACGTTGATGCAGCATTCAAAGCGAGCCGCAATCTAGTCCTTGTGCAACAAGGCTCCGAGCTGACTGCTCCTACTCCCCCCTCATTGCACCATCTTTCTTTGCCGTCGCAGAATGGCTGGCGTATCGTAATCGTTCACCGGCGGCATGTCTTCCACAGGAGGTTCGCGGTGCCCGTTCTGCGGAGCAGCCGCGATTTCCGGTTCCGTCTCGAATGCGGGCGCTGCTGGTTCAGGAGCGGTGGCGTGGGTAAACGGAAAATGCGGATTTCTGCGATCGATCTCTGGAAGCGTGTCTCGCTGAAAACCTGTGGCAATTACCGTGATCTTCACGTTGCTGCCCATGCCTTCATCGAGCACGACGCCGAAATTAATCTGCACGTCGTCGTTTTCGGTCGCCGCGCGAATCAGGTTGCAGGCTTCATTGACATCATGGATTCCGAGCTGGTGCGATGCCGTGATATTGATCAGGACGCCGCGCGCGCCGAGCACGCCGCCTTCTTCCATAAGCGGGCTGTTGATCGCCTTTCGCGCCGCTTCGAGCGGAGCACTCTCTCCCGAGGCAATTGCCGTTCCCATCATGGCGTAGCCCATTCCGAGCATGATGGTACGGATATCGGAGAAGTCGCGGTTGATGAAACCGGGCGTAGTGATGATATCGGCGATACCCTGCACTGCCTGGCGTAATACGTCATCAGCTAGACGGAAAGATTCGAAGAAGCTCATGCCTTTGGGCGCGAGAGCCAGCAGCTTCTCGTTAGGAATGCTGATGAGGGTGTCGCAGCTTCCGCCAAGCTCCGACAATCCGCGCTCCGCTTGCCTCATGCGGCGGGGTCCTTCGAAGGCAAAGGGTTTAGTAACTACCGCGACCGTCAGCGCGTTGAGTTCTTTGGCGAGGGAAGCCACAACGGGAGCGGCACCCGTACCGGTGCCGCCTCCGAGTCCCGCCGTGACAAAGACCATATCGGCACCCTCCAGAATTTCGATAATCTGCTCGGTGTCTTCGAGCGCCGCTTGACGCCCCACGGACGGGTCCGCCCCTGCCCCTAGACCGTTCGTCAGCTTCTTGCCGATCGCCAGCTTATTCGGTACCGAAGACGCCGCGAGCGCCTGCTTATCCGTATTCAGTATGTAGAACTCAATCCCTTTGAGGCCTTCTTGCAGCATGCGCGCGACTGCGTTCGAGCCTCCGCCGCCAACCCCCACCACCTTGATTCTCGTGCCAAGCTGCACTTCATCTTCAATGAGAAATTTCAAATCATCCACCATGTTGAGCCTCTTTCTTTTCGCTACTTCAAAACCAATCCCGCTAATCCTGCATTGGTCCGTTTCCAATCACGTTTCAGCTTGAGTCGGCCCGAATACATCGCGAGGCCAGCCGCAGTGGTCCAAACAGGGTTATCCAAATCGCGCGGCCAGGCTTCGATGCCGGTTGCCAGGCCGTTACGCACTTGGCAATTCATCACCCTCTCGGCCACGTCGCACATGCCGGAAAGCAGCGCGCCACCGCCGGTCAAGATAGCCCCTTCCAAAAGCGATTGCTCCATCCCTACCCGCAAAATTTCGGCGTAAACACGCTCGAAGATCTCTTCTACTCGCGCTTCGAGAATCTCGTCTATTTGCCGGCGAGAGGCCTCGCGCAAACCGCGCCCCTCGGGCGAGGGTATTTCGATCAGGCTGTGATCGGAATTCAAACCTGTTGCTGCTGATCCGTATTCCCGTTTAAGGTTTTCCGCATCGTCATAATTTACTTTCAGCAACCATGAAATATCGCGCGTCAAATGATCGCCCGCGAGCGGAATCGCTGCCGCAAGCAATAACGCGTCTCCGTCATATACCGCCAGATGAGTGGATTGGGCGCCTATATCAATGACCGCCACGCCGCGCGCACGATCCTCGGGAACCACAGCAGCATAAGCGGCGGCGATGCCTTCGAAAATGGATTCCTCCACAGCTAGATGCGCCTGATGGACGGCCGAGATAAGTCCCTCATGATCTTGCATCGAGGCGGTCACCACGTGTACGTTCGCTTCCAGCCGGGCGCAGGAAATGCCCTTGGGATTGCGATAACCCGCGCGCCCGTCAAGAGTGAAATCTTGTGGGCAGATTTGCAAAACCTGCCGGTCTTCTTCGAGGCGAACTCGCGCGGCTAGCTCCACGGCGTAGCGCAAGTCTCCGGGTTCGATGTCGCGCCTTCTGCCGAATTCGTATAAACCACGGCTGTTCACGCCCGCTACCGAGCCGCCCACTCCAATGACGGCGGACTCCGGCGACACCTGGGCCCGCAGTTCCGCCTCATGCAGCGCGAAGCGTATACTCTCAGCGAGCGCCTCCTGATCCGCCAGGCGTGACCGGTTCCAGGCCTGCACGGGGGCTTCGCCGAATCCAAGAAACTTAACTGTTTCCTCTTCCAACGCACAGATCACCAGGCGGGTGCTCGTGCTGCCAAGGTCTAGCCCAACCGCAAGTCTTGTCTTACTGCCCACGCTTGTCGTCTCCTACTGCCGTGATCAGGCCATCAACGCGCAAATCCAGCGTCTTTGTGTTGGGCCGCTTCTCTTTGATTTCGTCATAGTTTGCCAGGAAGTTCTGCAGCCTTTCGGCATAGTTTTCCTCCCCCAGCATGAGATTCACCACGCCATCTTTGACGTGTTCCGCCACGACGAGATTATTCGGATCGGCCACATTGACTTCAGAAACTTGCTCGCTGAGCGGCCCGATGTCTTTCAACATAGAGAGAACACGGCGCACGCGCGCCCGACGGTTCTCACGCGCTTCGTCTTCGCGAACACCAGTGATGACGGGCAAGGTGAATTTGGCCTTTACCCGCGGTCGAAGGATATAGCCATCCTTATCAATCAGCGCCAACTGAAATCTCCCATCCTTCTGGTTCGGCAACAGGTGAACGAAAGCCACAGGGACGCGCTCGCGAACTCGCACCCTTATCGTGCTCGGCCAGATCTTCGATACCGACGCATCTTCCACCCAGTCGATGTCCAGGAGCTGCATCCGCCGTTTTTGTATCGGAACCAAATAAAGGCTGCGGCCGAAATCTTCGGCAAAGACTCGACGGATCTGGGAAGCCGGCGCATAATGAATTCCCTCCATTAGCAGGTTCGGGCTGGGTGCCGCAAAATCCTCTCCCTCTGCTATTCGAAAACGGTCATCCTTGATCAAGAACTCCTCGGTCCGATGCCATGCGAGCAATGTGCTCACCATCAGAAGCATGCCGGCAACCAGCCAAAAAATGAGCCGGCCCCATCGGACGCCTTCAAAGAAAGTTCGCTCCTGGCGCGCCATTAATGCTGCTCCCGCAATTGATCCAGGATCTTTTCGGCTGCCTGCGACACGCTGCCGGCGCCAAGCGTAATAATCAGGTCTCCGGGAGTTGCCGCGCGAGCGACAGTCTGGATGGCTTCCTCCATGCTCGGCACATAGTGCGCCGAACGATGGCCGTAAGAACGAATCTTCTCCACGAGGCCTTGGGCGCTTACGCCGTTAATGGCCTGCTCTGACGCAGCGTAGATGTCGAGTACATATAGATCATCGGCTTGATGAAAGGCCGTTCCAAAGTCGTCTAGCAAATGCTTGGTGCGCGAAAAACGATGGGGTTGGAACAGTACGTGAATTCGCTTGTATGGAGAAAGCTTCGCCGCCTCCAGAGTCGCTTTCACTTCTGTTGGGTGATGCCCATAATCGTCAATGACCGTGACGCCGTGCTCGATTCCGCGAATGGAGAACCGGCGGTCAACGCCGCTGAATGCCGCCAGCCCGCTCTGGACTGGCGCGAGCGGCACTTCCAGCTCCAAGGCGACGCCAATAGCGGCTGCGGCATTGAGCACGTTGTGTACTCCTGGAACGTTCAGATGAAAAACTCCAAGCTCAGCGGCGCCTCGCCGGATAGAGAAATCACTTCCGGCGGGTGAGAGCGTCACGTTATAAATCTCCAGATCGACTTGGGCCGAGCGACCATACGTGATGGTGCGGCGGCGGATGGACGGGAAAACTTGCTGGATGTTCTCGTCTTCCATACACACAACGGCCGCGCCATAGAACGGCACCTTATTCAAGAAATCAGTAAATGCAGTCTGAATCTCCCCGAGAGACGCGTAATGATCGAGGTGCTCTCGGTCGATGTTCGTAACCACGGCGATAATGGGCGCGAGTTTCAGGAACGAGCCATCGCTCTCGTCGGATTCGACCACTAAGATCGGGCTCTTCCCGACTCGCGCATTCGAACCCTGCATCCCAGCTACGCGGCCTCCGACGACCACTGTCGGGTCTATAGTCCGCGGCATATAAGATCGAGGCGACCATTGAAGTCGTAGTAGTTTTTCCGTGGCTGCCGGCAATAGCAATCCCAAATTTCAAACGCATCAGCTCCGCGAGCAGCTCACCGCGGGGAATCACCGGGATCTGCAGCCTGCGGGCCTCTAGGACTTCGGGATTTTCGGCATCGAGAGCGGAGGTCACCACAACAGCTCTAGCTTCGGTCACGTTTTCGGCTTGATGGCCGAGGTGAATCACGGCCCCCAGGCTCGATAACCGGTCCGTAATCGGACTAAGTTTTACGTCGGAGCCCGAGACCTCGTATCCCAGCGTGAGCAGGACTTCGGCGATGGCGCTCATACCAATGCCACCGATTCCCACGAAATGCACGTGCTGGGGCTTAAAAAACATTTCTCAAACGTATTGTTTCGGCTTTCCCTTTGTGTGTCAATGCGAAAAACTGGAGTTTAGCGTTTTTCCTGTTGCGCCGCTTCCTCTAAAACTTCCGCCGCGCGTTCGGCCGCGCCCGGCCTCGCAAATTGCCGGACGTTGGAGCGCATTTTTTCTAATTCTTCGGGGTTGCTCCGCAGCACTTCTACCTCACGGAACAACCGCTGACCATCCATATCCCGATCGAGGATCATTCGGGCGGCCCCGGCCGACACCAGAGCTTCCGCGTTGCGCCGTTGATGATCGTCGGCCGCAAAAGGCAGAGGCACCAGAACGGAGGGCATTCCCGCGGCTGCGATCTCGTTCACAGCTCCTGCTCCCGCGCGGCCCACAACTAAGTCAGCCCCCGCAAATGCTTCCGCCATGTTCTGAATAAACGGCACGATCTGCCCGTCCAGTCCGGTGCCGGCAAATTCTTTCGCCAAGGGGTCATACTCCAGGGAACCAGTCTGATGAACGATTCGAACAGGCAACCCGCTCTCCTGAAAAAACCGCCAACTGGCGCGTGACGCGCGGTTCAGTGTACGGGCTCCGCGGCTGCCTCCGGTGATCAGCACGGTGAACGCTCCGCCGCGCTTTGGCTGCACGCCGAAGAATTCCGGGCGTACCGGCAGCCCGGTCACTTCGCACCTTGAGGCAGGAAACCACGAACGCGTGGAATCGAACCCCAGGAGTGCCCTGTAAACACGGTTGGCAATCTTGCGATTGGCGAATCCAGGGATCGCGTTGGGTTCCATCACGATGAGAGGAATCCGCCTCAGCGCCCCGGCCAGCATCACCGGTCCGGCAACATACCCGCCCATGCTGAAAATCGCCTGCGGCCGGAAAGTTCGCAGCACACGAGAAGCGGCGGCCACGCTCACAGGCAACCGCATCATGCTCCGAACCTGCTCGCGCATCCCAACCCGATTCAAGCCACTGCTTCGAATGAACTCGATCTCGTAGCCGGCTTCGGGGATCAGACGTGACTCCATCCCTTCTCTCGTTCCAATAAACAAGAGCCGATGTCCACGGTCCCGCAAAATGTGAGCAACGGCGAGCGCTGGAAATATGTGCCCTCCGGTACCGCCGCCAGTTAACACGAACGAGTGCGGCATGATGAATAGCCGGTCTATGCCGCATGCTCGCTCACGCTCAAGAGCATGCCCATGAGCAGTAGCGTGCTCAGGAGCGAGCTTCCACCGTAGCTGATGAACGGCAAAGGGATGCCTTTGTTAGGGATTAGGTCAAGCACGACGCTCATATTGACCAGCGCCTGCACTACCACGCAAACGGTTACGCTGAGTGCCAGATAACGCCCGAAATTATCCGCCGCGCAGACATATGTCCGCATTCCGCGCCATAACACAACCATGAATCCGGCGATCAACAGAGCCGCGCCAAAGAATCCAGTCTCTTCCCCGACGATCGCGTATATAAAATCCGTGTGCGCTTCCGGCACATAAAGAATGTTGCCGTTCATCAGACCAACACCGGCAATTCCTCCCGTACCGGCGGCAATTTTCGCCTGCCGCTGCTGATAACCGGGATCACTTGTGGAAGCGGTTTGTTTTGCGTAGCCGAGTAGATGTCCGTTCGGATCGAATTTCGCCAAGAGCTTGTGATCTTTATCCAGAAAATCGATGGCCCGCGCGAGCCGGTAGGGCTTCATGACGATGAAGCCGGCTCCGAGCAGCGCGCCTAGAATGCCGCAGATAATGAGATATCGGTACTCAACGCCCGCAACGAAAATGACGGCGATCGTCGTGGCCACCAGCACCACTGCCGTGCCCAGATCCGCGACGGCAACTGCCAGAGCTATGACGGATATGGAAATGGCGATCGGCCCCAAGGTGTGCTTGTCATTCACAGCGCCTAAACGGCGGCAAAGAAAAAACGCAAGAAATAGCGCGAGTGCCGGTTTCGCCAATTCAGAAGGCTGCAATGAAAACGGACCCGCTTTCAGCCATCGATGACTGCCGCTATCGGTGACATAGACCGCCAGCAACAGCAGCAGGACGACACCCAAACCGGCAAAGGCGAATTTCGGGCTGTTCCATTGACGATAATCGCGTTTCATGCAATACAGCAGGATGCCAATCGAAAAAATGGCCCAGCCTAGCTGCCTGAAAAAGAAGTGAGTGCTCGAAACGTGGTATTTGAGCTGCGCCACTATCGCGGATGAGGTGTACACCATCACCAAGCCAAAGCACACTAAGGTGATCACTGTCAGAAACAGGATCCAATCTGTTTTGAGCCGCTGCGCCATGTGCTTACAACAACTCCTCCACTAGTTGTTTGAATGTGTTTCCGCGATCTTCGTAGTTTTGAAACTGGTCGAAGCTGGCGCAAGCCGGGGCCAATAGGACTACATCGCCCGTTTGCGCGTGCTCACGGGCGTAACGGATAGCACCTTGCAACGTGCCGCGCTCAAACACCGGGACAGCGCCTTGCAAAGCTTCCTTGATGAGTGGCGCGGCTGCTTGCGGATAAGGGGGCTCCGCCCCAATCAATAACGCGGCTTTAGCTCTTTGCCGCAAAGGTTCTTTTAAAGGCGCGTAATCACTTCCTTTGTCTTTACCGCCCAGGATGATCCATAAACCGCGTGGAAACGCATCGATCGCCTTTAGAGTCGCGTCGACGTTTGTGGCCTTCGAATCGTTGTAATACGCGACACCGGCTACTTCTCGCACGAATTCAAGCCTGTGCTCCACGCCCGGGAAGGATTCGACGGCCGCTCCGATGTCGTCGAGGCGAGCGCCTGCCAGGTGAGCGATCAGCGCCGCTGCCATAACGTTTTCGACGTTGTGCAACCCGCGCAGCTTGATCTGTGAACGTGCGATGAAGGGTTCGCTGTTGAAGAGCAGCTCATCATTATTCATCCAGATACCGGAGGGCACTCGCGTGGTTGAGCTGAACCAGTACACATTCGCTTTTGTCCGCCCGGCATAGGCTCGGCAGGTTTCGTCATCGTAGTTCAATACTGCGAAATCGCCCGCGACCTGGCTTTCAAACAGACGCGCCTTTGCCGCCGCGTATTGTTCGAAAGTATGATGCCGGTCTAAGTGATCCGGGGTTACGTTCAAGCAAGCCGAAATTCCAGCTCGAAAATCCCGGATGGATTCGAGCTGAAAACTCGACAGCTCGAGCACATTCCACTGATCCTCTCTCGATGAATCGATGATTGCCGTGACAGCCGTTCCGATATTCCCGCCCACCTGGCAAGCGATTCCACAGCGATTCAACACATGGCCGGTCAAGGCAGTCGTGGTCGTCTTTCCATTCGACCCGGTGATCCCGATGACCGGTCCTTTCAGAAAATAGGAAGCCAGCTCCACCTCGCCAATTACAGGAACACCCCGGCTGCGTATGGAAATCAGCATCGGCAGATCGGCCGGAACACCAGGTGAAAGCACGATGGTGTCCGGATCTCGTCCCTGCTCGGCTACATTTTCGGGAAGCTGCGTTACGACGGGCACGCCCATTTCTCGAAATCTTGCTTCCTCGTCGGGCGCAAGCGCTTGGGCATCCATTACGCGCACATGCGCGCCCTGCTTCGAGAGCAATTCAGCCGCCGCTAATCCCGACCGCTTCGCGCCAATCACCAAAACGTGCTTTCCTCTGAAATCCAAACTGCTTCCCGGTTACCTGAGCTTCAAGGTTGCCAGCGCAAATAAAGCCATTACCAAACCCGCGATCCAAAAGCGCACTATTACTTTTGATTCCGGCCATCCCAGCGCTTCGAAGTGATGGTGAATCGGAGCCATTTTGAAGATGCGCTTCCCTCCTCGCAATCGATAGCTCGCTACCTGCAAGATGACCGACAGAGCTTCAATCACGTAAACGCCCCCAATAAACAGGAGCAGAATTTCTTGTTTAATCAGCACCGCGACGATGCCCATGCCGCCACCGAGCGCGAGCGACCCTACGTCGCCCATGAAGATTTCCGCCGGGTGGCAGTTATACCAGAGGAAACCCAAAGATGCGCCCACCATTGAGGCGCAGAAGATAGTGAGCTCTTGGGAGTTGGGCAAGCGAGCCAAATCGAGATATTGGGAGAACTTGGCGTGGCTGGAGACGTATGTCAGCGAGGTCATTGCTCCCGAAGCGATGATCATCAATCCGATTGCCAATCCATCGAGACCGTCGGTGAGGTTGACTGAATTCGAGGAACCGACCATTACCAGCACGATAAATAAGTAAAACGGGATGAAAGCCAAAGGATAGGTCCAGAAACTTTTGGTCAGCGGCTCGATTAGCAGATCCGGCTTGAACTGCTTGAAGAATGGGACGTTGATCGCAGTGGAGTAGGCCTGGTTCGCGTGCAGCAGAAGCAGAAAGAATCCGATTAGCATGGCGCATAAAACTTGGGCCCAAAACTTCTGGCGGATGTTGAGGCCGAGGTTTCGCTTTTTGGCAACCTTCGCGTAATCGTCTATGAATCCGATTGCGCCGAACCCGACGAGTCCAAGAAGCGCGATCCAGATATAACGATTCTGGAGGTCAGCCCACAGCAGCGTTGGCGCAACGATTGCGGTCACGATGAGGACTCCTCCCATGGTTGGGGTGCCGGCTTTTTTGTAATGCGATTGCGGCCCCTCCTCGCGTATGTGCTGCCCGAAGCTGAGGTCGCGCAGTTTCTGAATCATCCATGGGCCGAGCGCGAGCGCCAGAGCCAAGGCAGTGAGATTGGCCAGTGCAATTCGTGTTGTGATGTAACCGAAAACGCGAAAGGCGGGAATGTATTTGTGGAGGACTTGAAATAGCAGCCAGTAGAGCATTCTTATGCTTCCATTGTTGCGAGTGCCTTCTCGATGTGCGTCCCGCGCGATCCCTTGAACAAGATCGCGTCGCCGGGGCGCACGAAGTTTCTCAAGAACACGCCTGCATCTTCCGGCTGGTCAAAAAAAAACGCGGCGTGATCAGAAAGACCAGTTCTTATGGCTTCATCAACCATAAGACGGCTCACGCCGCGCACCCCAATCAACACGTCCACACCTGCGTTCGCGACGTACATTCCTACATCGCGATGCAGCCTTTCAGCCATATGGCCAAGCTCGAGCATCTCTCCCAAAACGGCAATCCTTCTGTGGGCGGGTTGTTCGCGAAGGATATCGATCATGTTGCGAACCGCCTCCGGATTCGAGTTGTAGCAGTCATCCAGAACCGTTATTCCGTTCCACTGGCTGCGGTGACCGCGCATCTTCCCAGGCGCGAGCGCGGATACAGTCGCGGCAAGCTGCCCAAGATCGAACTCGAACAAAGTCGCCACCGCGAGACCGGCAAGAATGTTCGAAACTGCGTGCCGGCCGATGAGCCGGGTCTCGAAACGCACGCCGCACACCGTAAACGACGCCCCTTCCGGGCTCATTTCCACTTCCGTCGCGCGCAGGTCGGCATTGGCGGAAAAACCGTACGTGAGGGTCCGACCGGAGTGTGCCTTACGGAATGCCAGAACCCGCTCGTCGTCGGCATTCAACACCGCGATGCCGGAATCGGGCAGCGACTCTATTAACTCTCGCTTCGCCGCAGCAACTCCTTCAATGGAATCGAAGGCTTCGACGTGCGCATAGCCGACCATTGTTACCACTCCGATTCGCGGCTCAGCAATCCCGGCCAGATGGCGGATCTCACCGGCGTGGTTCATGCCGATCTCGATAACGCCAACTTCCGCTTCCTGGGGAATCCGCAGCAGCGTTAATGGCAGCCCGATATGGTTATTGAAGTTGCCGATAGTCTTCCCGATTCGGAGACGAGTACCGAGCAACTCCGCAATGATGTCCTTGGTGCTGGTTTTCCCCGCGCTTCCGGTCACGGCTACGATGGGTCTACCCCACGCTCGTCTCGCCGAACGCGCTGCCTGCTGAAGCGCTTCGACTGTATCCGAAACACTTAACAGCGGTCCGGCAACATTGCCCATCGGTTCGTGGGTGACGGCTGCTACCGCGCCCTGCTCGAATGCAGTCTTTACGAATGCGTGGCCGTCGTAGCGATCTCCCTTGATGGCGAAGAACAGATCACCTGGATTGACCGTTCGGGAATCAATACTCCATCCGCGCGCTCGGATCTCTTCCCAAGAGCCGAGTGCTTGCACATTGAGCACGCTTGCGTTCGTAGCGGCCTGCACTTGCGCGAGCGAGAGTTCCATGATGAACCTGTCAGGTGGAACGCTTATAGCCCAGAGACCGCAGGACCCGGCGGGCCACCTGGCGATCGTCAAAAGGGATTGGGCCGTCCCTCAATATCTGGTAAGTCTCGTGTCCCTTGCCCGCAAGGATAACCACCTCTCCAGGACGGGCGCTCTCAATTGCTTTCTTGATGGCGCGCTCGCGATCAGGCTCGGCAGCACATGGCGTGTCAAACCGCTGAAGGCCTACCATGGCGTCGTTCATGATCGCGAGGGGGTCTTCGCTGCGCGGATTGTCAGAGGTCAGGACGACGTAGTCGCTCAGTTCAGCCGCGGCCATTCCCATCAGCGGCCGCTTTGATCGATCGCGATCTCCGCCGCACCCGAACAGCGTAATTACCCGCTTCGGCTTCATCTGGCGAGCGACCGATATAACATTGCGCAAAGCGTCGTCGGTATGCGCGTAATCCACAACGACCATGAAAGGCTGTCCTTCTTCCACTCGCTCAAATCTTCCGGGGACGCTGCGGAGCTCCCTCAAGCCGTTCTGAATAACCTGATCACTCAAGCCGTACGTCAACGCTGTGGAACAAGCCAGCAGGATGTTATACACGTTGATGTGTCCGACCAGCGCGGACTCGATCGAAAAACGCCTTTCTCCTGCAACAACTGTAAAGCGCAGGCCCTCGAATGAAGAAGTGATATTGGTGGCGTGTACCGAAGTACCCTTCGCGGCCCCGTTTTGCCGCGCCGGAGATTGCCCCTGTATGCCGTACCAGAACACTTCAGTTTCAGGAGAGAACGTCAGACGCGAGCTGGCTTGGTCATCGGCATTGATGACCGCGAAGCGGGGGGAGGGCCGCTCCGCGGTGTGAACAACAATTGTTTCGCGGCGAAATAGGCCTCCATCGTATGGTGATAATCCAGATGGTCACGCGTGAAATTGGTAAATCCCGCAGTGTGAAAGCTCATTGCAAAGATGCGGCCTAAGTCCAGGGCGTGCGAGGAAGCTTCGAGCGTCGCGTGCGTGCCGCCCGCCTGTTCGAGATCGTGGAACATGCGAAATAGGTCAAGAGACTCTGGCGTAGTATTCACCGCGGGCAGCACGCGCCCGGCGAGGTGATATTCGATGGTTCCGATCAGCGCGGTGGTTTTGCCGGCCGCGCGAAGGATTGCATCGATCAGCAGGGCGCTGGTGGTCTTACCGTTAGTGCCCGTAACGGCTGTGAGCTGAAGCCGTTCATCGGGTTTGTTGTAGAAGTTTCTCGAAGCGCTGGCGAGCGCCTGACGGCCATGCGGAACCTGCAGCCATATTCCGTTAAATCCGGCGAAACCGGGATGCTCGCTGAGCACCGCCAGAGCGCCCTTTTGCACAGCAGCGTTCGCGAAGCGCGCTCCGTCGGTCTTTGCTCCAGGAAACGCGAAGAAAAGATATCCTTCTTCTACCTTCCGGCTGTCATACGCAAGCCCGCGAACATCCGCGCCGGCCAGTTGCGCTGGGAGCTCTGATATGAGCGGAACTCCTTCGAGGACGCGTTTCAGCTCCATGTACTCCGGCGCCTCAACGCGCAAACCTCACCTGAATGTGTTCGCCAGGAGCGAGTGCCGCGCCCGCAGGCGGATTCTGCGCGCGTCCCACACCTTCCCCGTACATATCCACTTCGAAACCATTCTCAGCCGCCGCTTCCATGACTTGCTGAATCGTCTTTCCGACGAAATCCGGCGCTTTCGGAGCATTTGGGTCTTCATCTGGATTAGGCGCGCTTACGTCCGCATCAGGGCCGTCCAGCGCCTGCTTCATCTCTTCCTCGGTGGGCGGGTTGCTCAGCTCCGCCAAAGAGACGTCATCGGCCTGCTTACCCTCGTAAGCGACTTTCTCCTTTTCGGCGAGCTCTTCAATCTCTTCCGGCACGTCCCGGGGGATATTCAAGCGCCGCATTGCTTCTGAAATTGTCCTCACGAATACTGGTCCGGCGGCCCAGCTTCCGTATCCTGCTTCGCCCGTTGTCCCGGTGATGGTCACCACAACCAGGACTGAGGGATTCTCGATCGGTGCAAAGCCCAGAAATGAAGCGTTGTACTTGTGCGTGTACACACGATGGGCGAAGTCGTAAATCTGCGCCGTGCCGGTTTTCCCGGCGATCGTATAACCGACCACATGCAAGTGATGGCCTGTTCCACCGGGTTCGGTAATCACGCGACGCATCATCATGCGCATGGTCATGACCGTTTCGGGTTTCAGGACCTGCACGGGAGCCGGGTACTTCATCACTTCTTTAGATCCATCCGGCGCTTGCTTCCAGGCGACCAGATGCGGATGAATGAGAAACCCTCCATTAGCGATGACACTGCCGGCTTGCGCGAGCTGCACGGACGTGACGCTGATCTCGTGTCCCATGGGTACAGAACCGATGGAAGTCGGCTGCCAGCGCTTCAAGGGACGAACCAAACCCGGAGCCTCGGCGGGAAGCTCGATGCCCGTCCTACGGCCAAAACCGAATCGGCGGATGTATTGATATAAATTCTCTTTTCCGACTTGCATGCCGATACGGATTGCGCCGATGTTGCTCGAGAAAGCGAGAACATCTTGCATGGAAAGCGCCGAATACGGTTTGTGATCATGGATGACACGGCTGAATAGCGTCATCACGCCATTACCACAGTTGATGATGGATTGGGGCCGCAGACGAGTGGTTTCGAGCGCAGCCGAAAGCGTTATCACTTTGAAAACAGAACCGGGCTCAAAGGGCGCAACAACGGCAAGATCTTCCCGGCCGTGCGGCTGTTCGCCCGCGTGCAGACGCTCATTCGGATCATAAGTGGGGTAATTCGCGAGCGCAAGAATCTCGCCCGTTTTCGGATCCATGACGACTACGCTGCCGTGGACCGCATGGTTGGTCACGACCGCGGCTCGTAAGGCCGGCTCGACGATGTTTTGCAACGCAATATCGATGGTCAGACCGATGTTCTTGCCCGGCACCGGCGCTTTCGCAATTTCCGATTCATAAGGCCGTTGTTTCACGTCGACCTTGACGCGCATCAGCCCCGGCTGGCCCGCGAGCTCCTTATTCAGCTTCAGCTCGATCCCCGCCGCGCCTTTGCCTTCGCTGTCCACATTGCCAACCACGTGAGCAGCGAGCTCACCTTGCGGGTAGCTGCGCAAACTGCCCTTGCGAATTTCAAGCCAATCCAGTTTCATGCCCCGCAGCGCGTCCGCTTTTTCAGCCGAGACATCCGGGTCCACAACCAGATAGCCGTGATGGCGGCTCGAGGCTGCATTAATATCGGCTTCCAGCTTTTGGGAATCCACGCCCAGAACGCGCCCGAGCAAAGCCGCCGCGACATCCTTGTCGGGGATGCGCTTCGGATTCACGACTACGAAGTCGGATGGGGAATTCATAGCCAGAATACGGCCATTGCGATCGAAAATTGAACCGCGCGATACGTCGATGGGCTGAGGCTTATCCTGCTGCGCCTCCGCGAGCTTCACGTACTCTTCGTGCGCGAAGACCTGCAGATCAAATAACCTCAGAAGAAGAATCAGGGCCCATCCGATAAGGATGAGCCCCGTAATAACTAGTCTCTCGGTCGATTTACCGGGTGGCGCGAGCGGCGGTCTTTCCATTCCCGTTCACCAGCACGTCACACGCTTTCCCAGGAGTCCCTTAACGCGGGACGCTGGTAGAGAGTGTTTAGCGCACAGGCACCTCGCTGCTAGGGGCAGGAAGGTTATTGCGTGCTTCCACTTTAGATTTGCCGTTGAGAAATTGCGTGTGCTGAGGCAGGGGCTCAGCCATATTGAGGCTCTCGCCAAGTTTCTCCAACCTTGCGGGATTCAATAGCTTCTCCTCTTGCAAACTTAGCTGCGCGGCCTGCTCCTTCAATTGTTCCTGCTCCTGCCGCAAGCTCTGCAAGGTGAATCCGGCCATGGTGGTGTAAGCCGCCGGGACAAGCCCGGCGATGACCAGCAACACCGCCAGAAAACCCATGGCGACGGTCCTATTTCTCGCCCGGCGAGCCAGCGGATCGGCAGCGCGCACGACGGTGCTGTTATCGATGCGCTTGACGAAGAGATACACGTCTTCATTGGCAATCGGCCGCAATCGGGGTGATTCGACCCTTGTCCATACTGCGGGCGGAGCTTCCGCCAATTCCACTGCTCCGACAAAACGATTCACGAAAGTTGCCAATGATGCCATTGCCGTATAATCCCTTCTAAGTTAAAGATCCTTTCCTAAATCCGCTCGAGTGCCCGCAGCTTTGCGCTGCGCGACGCGCGGTTCTCCAACATCTCCCGCCCGGTGGGCTTTACGACATGCTTGGTCAGGATTTTCGCCCGCCCATTCCGAGCCAACGACTGAAACGCCTGTTTCACTTTTCGGTCCTCGATCGACATAAACGTCAAAATCACGAACCGTCCACCCGATTTCAAACGCTCCGGCGCAATCCGAAGCAACTCGTCTAATTCCTCGAATTCGCTGTTCACCTTCAGGCGCAAGGCCATGAAGGTCTGGGTTGCCGGATGAATTCTCCCCGTTCGCGGCACGGCTTCTTCGATCACCTGCGCCAAACGGCCGGTGGTGCGAATGGGCCGCGCGCGAACGATTGCTCTGGAGATTCTTCGCGACCTCCTTTCTTCGCCGAACTGATAGATCAGATCGGCGAGCGCCTTTTCAGGCAACTCATTCACAAGCTCTGCTGCCGTGAGCCCCTGGCTGCGGTCCATCCGCATATCCAACGGCCCGTCTTCCATAAGTGAGAACCCCCGCTCCGCACTACCCAACTGATATCGGCTGGCGCCCAAATCGGCCAGTAAACCGTCCACCTCTGCCACACCGTTTTCGTCCAGCGCGCTCGCCAGCTTGGAGAACGCGCCATGAAAATAGCGGATGCGCGACGCCCAATTTGACGTGTTCGCGCGCGCCAGGTCGAGCGACTCGGCATCGCGATCGCAGGCGATCACAAACCCGTTCTCCAACTGCCGCGCGATTGCCGCTGTATGGCCGCCCAGGCCGGCGGTTAAATCCACATAGATGCCATTGGGCCGGATGGCGAGATAGTCGAGCGACTCCTGGAGCAGAACCGGATAATGCCGTGGCTGGCCGGCGCGCTCCGTTCCATTCATACATGGCGTCTATCGCAATCCCTTCTTCTCGAGAGCTTTGACCTTCTCGCCGATCCCATCCAAGGCGCTTGCTAAGCGCTGCTCGTACGCTTCTCGTCCAATTACGTCGATCCTCTGCTTGAAGCAGCGCAGATAGACCTGATCGTTTTCGAGCTTCAACTTTCGCCGCAACTCCGTCGGCACCAGCACGCGACCTTGCGGGTCGATTTCCGAATCTGCTCCAAAGTGATAGGCGACAGTCGACACATCTTCTTTGTCCGCCGTATCTTCGCCCGCCTCTTCCAACATGATTTCCGAGCGTTGCCAGCCCGAAATGGTGTAAATTCTTGCTAAGGAGCCATCCAGAGTCGTGACAAATACCTTCTGCTCGCCTGACGCGGCTAAGTACTGCGCGATTGCGGATGGCAGCTTGAGACGGCCTTTTTCGTCGACACGGGCACCGAAGAAGCCACGGGGAGGCTCCGCAGGCGACGCCGCATTGGGTTGACCGTTCTCTTCCGCCACTTCTGACCACTTTCGGCCGCTTCAAACCGCTGAGTCGATAGTGGCACGGGCGCTATCCGATTGCAATACTTTTGTTTAAAGATTTTTCCGTAAGTTGTTGCATTCGCCTTCCTTACGCCTTCTAAGTACCAGAACTTCCGATCCTATTGGGCGTTTTACGAAACGAACTCTGCAGGATGAAGGCCGCGTTTTACCGAACGAACCCGCATGAGGGTAGCGGAACGGCGTTTTTACCAAACGAACTCTCTGCCGCATGGACGTTCTTACGGAACGAACCCAGCTGCGGCACAGGCACGCTGGTTTACCAAACGAACTGGAAACAGCCGAGCGACGCAGTTAATTCGTCGCCGCTTTACCGAACGAACTCTGAGGGGGTCTCCCGAAAATAGAATGCTAGTGTGGAGACGAACGGGATCTTAGGGGAATCTGCGGTAAAGTACTGAGGCGCCTCAGGGAACGTCCTTTCCTTTACTCGAACGGATTCTCCAAGTCAGGACCGGACATACAGGTCTTGTCGTTTCCAGGTTCTCTTCCCTATCTTGAACTCTAGTTTTTCGAAGCTTTCTTCAAGGAGCCGATGCTCGCGGCGTTTGCGACCGGAGGCCTCCTCTTCCCTGGCGAGTTTTTCGAGATGATCGCGAATCATAGAAGTTAAGGTCGTGTCGCGATTGACCGCAATCTTCCGAATCTTCTTGACGAGAGCATCATCGAGCGACAGGGTTACGTTCATGTCCACAGAATAAGGGGAATCACTTAGCCTGCGCAAGATGATCCCCGGGCGATTAAATGGAAGCAGCTCGGCTGTTATGCTCTACTGAAAACAAATGTTTGGGTGGGGGCGAACGGCGACGCAAAATGTGCCGGAATTAACCACAATTCAGGACTATGAAGATCTGCTTACCCGCGATTTGGTGATCGTCTTCAAACACAGCCCATCCTGCGTCGGAAGCTGGCTGGCCCACGCGACAGTTACTCAATTTCTGAAGGCGCAGCCGGACGCAGCCGTTTACCTCGTGTGCGTAAGGCGACACAGTGAGATATCCCGGCACATTGCCCAGCACACAGGTGTTCAGCACGCTTCGCCGCAAATTCTCGTTCTCTGCAAAGGCAATGTGGTGAAGACGGCATCACACGATCAAATCACGCCCGAGCTGTTGGCCTCATTGGGCGATCCGTGTAACTGACGCGGTGAATCAACTCCGCTTCAGAGCCGTGCGGCCTGCAGGAATGAAGAGGATCACGAGCGCAGCGAAGGCGAGCGTAAGCATGATTTTGTGGTAAAGGTCATTGCTCGCGGTTCGGGGGCCTCGACCAGCGGCCAAGGCAACCATGCCAATTGCTACGCCGATTATGGGGACCAGGTTCCCGATGAGCGCGGCTCCCCAGGCTGCCGGCGATCCTCTCAAGACGGCCGTAGCGCCGAGGATGAGAGCCAGCGCGCAGATTGATTCGACGATGCTTGCAGGGACAATATGAGGTTCGTGGAACGGGCCGATTGCGAAGCCGGCGTGCTGCAAGGCTCCGAACATGAAGAGCGCTGCGTTTCCGAGCATCAGAACTGTAAGTAGCTGTTTCATGGTCATCCCTCGCGCAGCGCCACCAACGGGTCAACTCGGCTTGCCCGGCGCGCCGGCAGATAACAGGCTAATAGCGCGACTACTGATAAAACAATTGCTGCGACCGCTACGCTGACCGGATCACTCGCACTTACGCCATAGAGCATTCTGGCGAGCAGGCGTCCTGCGAGCAGCGAGGCTCCCAAGCCGATGACTACGCCTGTCAGGACCAGCGACATGCCCTGTTTCAGGATCAGCCGCAGCACGCTTTGCCGGGCCGCACCCAAAGCCATGCGGACGCCAATCTCTCGTTTGCGCTGATTCACGGAATAAGCCATGATTCCGTACAATCCGATGCTTGCGAGAGCGAGGGCGAGCAACCCGAATACGCTCAGGAGGGCGACGCCCATTTTCGCCTGAAACAAGCCGCCCTCGATGATCTGGCGTCCGGTCCGCATATCGTTGACAAAAATCGGCTGCCCGGCAGCGCGCACCTCCCGCTGGACGGGGATGAGAATCTGCTGAGGGTCCCCTTTGCTGCGGACATACAATGTCATCGCATCCGAATAGTTTTGTTCAAGAGGCACATAAACGCAGAGTTGTGGCGGCTCCGCCCAATTGGAATAATTGGCGGTCCTGGCGACTCCCACAATTTGCCGCATAATTTTTTCGCCGGGCAGTTGAATACGCTTTCCCAGCGCGTCCTGGTCGGGCCAATAATCGTGCGCCATTTTCTCATTCACGATCGCCACGGGCGTTGAATCTTCACGGTCCATTTGAGTAAACGCGCGTCCCTTGTCAATCGCGACGCCCGCGGTCTCAAAGTAGTTGAGGTCGACGGTGTTCACGATTGTCGTAATTACGTCCGCTTTCGAGCGCTGCTCGCGGCCCTCCACGTGGAGTCCGCTTGCTACTCGTGCCCACAGCGGCAGATTCGAAGCCCAGGAAACGGACTCGATGCCCGGAATTGCCGCGACCCGTTCACGGACTTCCTTGTAGAACGCTTTTGTTTGGGGCTTTCCGTACCCGGCCTGTCCGGGATTAGTCATAAAGATTGCAAGATGCGCAGTCTGGAAGCCCGGATCGATCTCGTACGCCCTGCTGATGCTGCGTAAGAACAAAGTTGCCGTTACCAGCAAGAGAAACGAAAATGCTACCTGGCCAACCAGCAGAGCGTTGGCCAACGTCATCTTGCTCCGGCTTCTTCCCGTGGTGCGAGCTTCTTCCTTCAGCGCTTCCGCCACACTCGCGCGCGAAGCCTTGAAAGCCGGAATGGCGCCGAAGATGAAGCCTGTTGCCAGGGAGATGAACAGGGCAAAAAGAAATACCGTCACATCGAGTTTCGGTTTGATGAAATTTCCGGATGAGGGTAATGCCCCGAACAAGAGCCCCAGCCCCGCATAGGCGATAAGGAGTCCCACGAAACCACTGAGGACACCAAGCAACACGCTCTCGGTAAGGAGTTGACGCACCAATCTGCGGCGGCTTGCTCCCATGGCCAAACGGATTGCAACCTCCTGTTGCCGGGCCGCCGACCGGGCTAGCAGCAGATTCGCTACGTTCGAGCATGCGATCAGCAACACGATCCCTACAACAATCAGCAACAGGGCGCTAGCGAACAGAATGGGCGTACCTCCAGCGCTTGCGCTGTTGAAGAGAATGTCGGCGATGGGCCGTACTGTGGCGGTTCGTCCTTGGTTCGCCTCCGGATACTCGCGGGCCAGCGCGGACGCAATCGTTTCAATGTTGGCCTGCGCCTGGGCGCGACTGACGCCGGGTTTCAATCGCCCAACTCCCAGGAAAACGGCCTTATCGCGCTCACTCAATGCATTCTGCATCTCATGGGGCAGCAACTGCTCAGCCATAGCAGTAGATATCCATAAGTCCGGGCCGAAAATTGCATTGATGCCGATAAATCTGGGGGGCGCGACGCCTACAACGGTGAACACAACATTGTTCAGCCGCAGTGTTTTGCCGATGATGTCCTGAGCCCCAGCGAAACGCCCCTGCCAAGTCGCGTAGTTCAATACCGCGACCGGATAGGCGCCTGGGACCGTGTCCTCTTGCGGCAAGAAGAAACGACCGACCGCCGGGGTGACGCCTAAGGTTGAAAAATAGTTCCCGGTCACCAACTCGGCAAACATCCGCTCGGATGCAGTACCCGCCTGCAACGTTACAGTACGCGGGGACGTATAACCCGCAAGCGAGATGAAAACGCCGTTCTTAGCGCGATAGTCTGTGAGGTTTGGGTACGAGATCGGGAGAGCGACCGTTGATTTCGATGTACTCTTCGCTTCGGCTGTCGCGAGGGCCATCAATTGAGAGGAGTTGCGGACCGGCAATGGATTCAGGATCAGCGTATTGATGAGAGTGAAGACTGTCGTGTTCGCGCCGATTCCCAACGCGAGCGTTAGAACCACAAACAAAACGAACATGGGACTTTTCCGCATGGTGCGGCCGGCGTAACGGATATCTCGCCACAGATCTTCCATGAAATTGCCTGGCCGGATGTCCCCAGCCCGTACGGGTTCGTGTTTTGGCATACGATGGCTCCTTTCCAACTCCGCCCGCAGCGGATATATGTCGTCTAACTCCGATGTAGTCTGCCGATACGCGTCTTGCTGGGTTGCTCCGCCGCTGCGCAGTTCGCGGTAACGATCTTCGAGGTGTTGAGCGATCTCGTCGGTGAGATCCGACTCCGAGGTAGCTTCCATGCGCAAGGCGGCGAGCCGCTCTCGAACGATACTCTTGAAATCAGGCATGCTCGATTCCTGTAACCTGGCTGATAGCGGCGACGAAATCCCGCCAGCTCTTTTGTTGTGAACGCAGGACCTTTCTCCCTTCCGGAGTGAGGCTGTAATAGCGCCGCCTGCGCTGCTCGGCCTTTTCGACCCAGCGCCCGTTGATCCATCCCCGTTTCTCCAGGCGATGGAGGAGCGGATAGAGCGAGGTTACGTGAAATCGCAACGCGCCGCCCGAACGGGTGGTGATCAACTTTGAGATGTCGTAGCCGTGACGGGACTGGTCTTCGAGTAGAGACAAGACGAGAAGCTCCGCGCTTCCTTTCTTCCACTCCTGGTCGGGCGTGCTCGGATTCATATGCTTACGTCCATTATATGGGACACAACAATATGAACGCGGACCCCAGGCAATTTGTTCCCGCCAGTTGCATTATTTTTTACGGTGCCGTGATACATCCTTAATATCGTGGCTAATACAATTCGGTACGGTCGCTTGCTGACGCGCGCGGCTCTGTTCGGTGTGTTCTTCGGCGGTCCCATGATGATTCAAGCGCAAAACTCCTCGGGCGAGCTGCACGAATGGGCACACGGGTATTACGAGTGGGAGGCGCAAGAGTTTCCGGTATCCAGCAGCGATCAGGGGCTGCACACCTGGGACAACCGGCTCACCGACTACTCGCAACAGGCAATTGCGCGACGGAGACAACACATTCACGGCTTGCTCGAGCAAGTTCGCGCGGTGAAGACGGACGGCTGGTCAAAGGATGATCAGATCGATCAGATTCTTTTCCGGGCGCAACTGGAGCGGCCCGATTTTGAAGCGCGGGTGCTACGGCCCGAAGAGACGAACCCTCTTGTTTACGTACACGAGTGCAGCAACGCGATCTTCTCATTGCTCAAGAAAGAGTACGCGCCGCATCGCGATCGTGCTCTTGCGGCTACTGCGCGGTTGCGGGCCATGCCGAACATGCTGGCCGAAGGGCAAAAGAATCTTACGCAGCCAGTAAGGTTGTACGCGCAACTGGCGATCGAATCGGCGCGATCCATAGATCCGCTGTTCACGACGAGTCTTATGACACTCGCCGGTGATCTCACGCCGGCGCAGTTGACGGAATTCGAGCAAGCTCGGGATGGAGCGCTGAAAGCGATCCACTCTTTCGCCGATCAGTTGGAATCGCGGCTCGATTCCATGTCGGCTTTCCAACCCATGGGCGTTGAGAATTACCAATACTTCCTGCACCACGTATATCTGTTGCCGATAGATGCGACGCAACTAGACATGCTCGGGCAGGCGGAGCTGGCGCGCTATCGAGGACTGGAGGCGCTGCTTCCGGATCCCGACATGGCGAATCCGAATCCGTCACGCGCGAAAACAGTTCCTCGAAATCAGCAGGAGTTCCTGACGGCGTATGAAAGCCGGTTGAGAGACATACTTCAATTTCTGAAGCAGCAGAATCTGATCACCATTCCTCCCTATATGGGCCCTTTTCATATCCGTCAGCTTCCAGATGCGTTCAAGCCCACCAGTCCGGGCGGATTCATGAACCCGCCTGGGGTTTACGACCGGGACAATAGCGGGTTTTATTTCATCCCGACGTATTCGCCTTCCAGCCCCAACTTCTATATACGCGCTGCAATTGAAGAACCCCGCCCGATTTTGGGGCATGAAGGCATCCCTGGTCACTTCCTGCAAATCTCGATTGCCAATCATCTGCAGGATGAGATCCGGCGGCATCACGATGATGGCGCATTCATCGAAGGGTGGGCTTTGTACACCGAAGAGATGCTGCTTCGACGCGGGTTTTATGCAGCGGGTTCGGCGGCAGAGGGCCAGATTCTGCGGCTTTCGCGGTACCGCGCCGCGCGAGTCGGAGTGGATGTGAATCTGCACACCGGCCGCTGGACTTTCGAGCAGGCGGTGCAGTATTTCATGGCTGCGGGCGGTTTGGATCGGGAATCGGCTACGGGCGAAGCTGCAGGCGCGGCGAGCGAGCCCACGCAGAAGATGACCTATATCACCGGAAAATTCGAGATCATGCGTTTGCTGGGAAGATATCGCGATCGCATGGGCAAACAATTCAGCTTGAAGCAGTTTCATGACGATCTGCTTCGAAATGGCAGTTTGCCTTTATCCGTTGAAGAGTGGATCTTGCTCGCCGATCGCTCCGATCTGGATTTAGCGCTGAAGGATTAGGAGTAAACTTCTCTTATGTCAGACCAATTAGATCGTCGCGATTTTCTAAAGCGCACAGGCGCTTTAGGCACCGGAGTCGCCCTTGCCAGCCACGCGCTGGCCAAGGTCAATAACAAGATGAATCCCTCAAGGGTTCTTGGCGCGAATGACCGTATCAATATCGGACTAATTGGTTGTGGCGGCCGCGGCAGTGACGATGCGAGATCGTTTACCAGGTACGGCACGCAGAACAATAATGCGTGCCAAATCGTCGCGGTTTGTGACGTTTACGAGAAACGCAAACGCGAAGAGGCGGAAAAATATAGCGCGAAGGGCTTCTCGGATTACCGGGAAGTGCTTGCGCTACCTGATGTGGATGCGGTGATTGTGGCTACGCCGGACCACTGGCATGCGCGCATCGCGCTGGACGCCTTGGATCATGGCAAGGACGTTTACCTAGAGAAGCCAATGTGCCACACCATAAAAGAGGCCAAGCAACTGGTCGACACTGTGCGCGAGACCAAGCGCGTGTTGCAGGTGGGATCGCAAACGACCTCGGCTGATCAATGGTGGAAAGCGAAGAAGGCCATTGCCGACGGCATGATCGGAAAGATGATCATGAGCCAGGGATCGTATCACCGCAACTCGATTGAGGGAGAGTGGAACTGGCCCATCGATCCGGGCGCGGGACCGGATGGAAAAGGTGACAATTACATCGATTGGAAAATGTGGCTGGGCCCAGCGCCTTCCCGGCCCTGGGATGCGGATCGATTCTTCCGATTCAGAAAATATTGGGACTACTCAGGCGGCATCGCGACCGATCTGTTTTTCCATGTGGTGGCGCCGCTGAACATTTGTTGGGACAAGCCGCAGTATCCGTCGAAGGTCATGGCATCAGGCGGCAAATACGTATTTACGAACGATAGAGAAGTGCCCGACACATATCATCTATTAGCTGAATATCCGGAAGGGCATTCGCTCGTGCTCAGCTCGTCGATGGCGAACTCGCAGCACATTCCGGGGCTTATTCGCGGCCACGAGGGGACCATTATCATGGTGCAGCATGGCATGTTTGAAGCCTCCACACCCGACATCACGGTGCGTCCTGAGCTGGTGCGCCCACCGGCTGAGCCGGGCAGCGAGACCCGTCCGAAACGCGGCCCATTTCCGGACTACAAATTCGGGGCGGAGGAGATCAAGATACCCGTCGAGCAGTACGACATGATGCAGGCTCATATCGGCAATTTCCTCCAGTGCATGCGCACCCGCGAGAAGCCGCATCTGGATGTTGAAACGGCGGCACACGCGCAAGTCCTGATTAGCCTTTCAGTAGATTCGTATCGCGAAGGGCGCGTGAAGTATTGGGACGAGAAAGCCTGGAAGGCAGTTGATAAGCCAGTAAAGGCTTAACCCTTTTCTGCCGGGACCGGCTCGGTTGACTTCGGCTCCCACGGGCTGAGGCTATGCAGCGAATGATCATCGATACGGACCTGGGAATCGATGATGCGCTCGCGTTGTTGTATCTGCTCGGTTCCGCCGAGGCGCAAATCGAAGCGATTACAACGGTACACGGGAATGTGGCGGTTGATGTGGCGACGGCGAATGTGCTTGAAGTTTTGTCGATTGCCGGAGTGGAGATGCCGCCCGAGATCGCACGTGAGAGCGCAGGGCCTTTATCGTTGCAGTGCGTAAATGCCACCCATGTACATGGCGAGGATGGACTAGGCGGCTGGACCAAGCGAGGAAGAGTCGCGCCCGGGACATTGAGCGAACATTCGGCGAGTGAATTGATGGTTCAACTCGCCCGCCGATATCCTGGCGAGATTACGTTACTGCTGATCGGCCCGGCTACGAATGCCGCGCTGGCGTTGCGCGCCGACGCAACCAGCTTTAGGGCTTTAAAGCGGATCGTGATGATGGGCGGCGCGGTTTTTGAGCCGGGGAATGTTACCGAGACGGCGGAATTCAATGTCTATGCTGATCCCGAGGCAGCAAGGGATGTGATTGGCTGCGGTGTCCCGCTGACCATGGTCGGGCTGGATGTGACGCGGCGAGTATCGCTTACGCGCGAGTTATTAGAGGCCCAACTCGGCGACCGCGGTGATGTGAGGGCTGAGTTTCTGCGGTGCATCGCTCGACAAGGATTTTCTTTTTACAAGAACAGCATCGGATGGGAAGGTTTCTATTTGCATGACCCGCTCGCTGCGGCCGTCGCGCTGGACACCTCCGTTGTACAGACCCGCCGCATGAAGCTAGATATTGAGATAACGGGAGAGCTCACGCGCGGGATGGTGGTTGCCGAGCGCAGGCCCTGGATGAAGGGTGGAGAGAACGCGGATGTATGCGTGGAGGTAGATGCGAACCGATTTTTGGAGCTGTTCGTCGAGCGTGTACTTCGCGGCTAGCTCTAAGAGCGCGGGAGTTAGGCTCGCATAGTATCAATAAATTTGTGCAAACGATCCAAGCCGCGTTCCAGTTCGTGGATAGACGTAGCGTAGGAAATGCGCACATGGTCGGTAGTTCCGAAAGCTTCTCCCGGGACTACTGCGACATGAGCCTGCGCGAGCAATCCACTTGAGAACTCGAGTGAGTTCTTCACTTTCCCAGCGGTGTACGCGACGCTGATGTTGGGATAAGCGTAGAAAGCGCCCTTGGGCATAACAATCGAAACACCCGGAATCTCACGCAACCGGTTGATCACGAAATCGCGGCGGCGGCGATACTCGGCAAGCATCTCCGGAACGGAATCCTGCGGGCCGAGCATGGCTTCGACCGCAGCTTTCTGAGAGATGGAGGTCGGATTTGAGGTGCTATGACTCTGCAGCTTCATCATGGCGTTGATGATCCGTGCGGGAGCAAGCGCGAAACCGACGCGCCATCCGGTCATGGAATAAGTTTTCGAAAGTGAGCCGGCAACCACCACTGTCTCCTTTGCGCCCGGCATGGCGGCAATGGAAAAGGGCTGATCCTCATAAAGGAAGTGGCAGTAGCACTCGTCGGTCATCAGAAAAATGTCGCGTCTCGAGGTCAGCTCGAAAATTTCGCGGAACTCTTTCTTCGAAAGCACGCCACCGCTGGGATTCGATGGCGAGTTGATGATCAGCAGCTTGGTTTTGGGCGTGATGTGGCGCTCAATCATCGAGGCGTTCACTTCGAAGCCCGTCGCTTCGTCGGTGTCGACGAATACACAAACTCCTCCGGCATAGTTCACGACGTCTTTGTACGTGACCCAATACGGAACAGGAATGATGACCTCGTCGCCTGGATTGATCAGCGCCTGGATCAGATTAAAGATCGCGTGTTTGCCGCCCACGGTAACCATGCATTCCGAAGGCGAATAGTTCGTGCCGAAATCCTGGCGGTGGCGCTCACAGACGGCCTGGCGAAGCTCCGGGGTGCCACCGGCATTCGTGTACTTGGTGAAGTTCGCGTTGATTGCCTGGATGGCAGCCTCTTTGATATTGGCGGGCGTGGGGAAATCCGGCTCGCCAGCTCCAAAATCGACCACGTCCACACCCTCGCGGCGGAGACGATCGGCGTCGGCGGAGACCTTCAGCGTGGAGGAGACGCTAATGGTGGAAATGCGATCGGCGATTTCAGCAATAGCTTGCATAGGCATAACTTTCAATTTACCCGGTCCGCGGAAATTTCGCGCGGAGATGATGCGCAACGGCTGGAGGGACGAAGCTGGAAACGTCGCCGCCGAGCGTAATGATTTCCTTAATCATACGAGAGCTGATGAACGAATACTCTTCACTCGCCATCAGGAAAATGGTTTCGGTTTCGGGTCGCATGCGGCGGTTGATCAGAGCCATTTGAAGCTCCGCTTCATAATCGGAGATAGCTCGGATGCCACGCAAAATTGCGTTCGCGCCGCGCCGCGCTGCATAATCGATCAGCAAACCGTCAAAGGAATCGATTTCTACATTGGAGACGTGAGCAGTCGTTTCCTTGAGCATCTGAATGCGTTCTTCGACCGTGAACAGCGGCTGCTTTTGCGTGTTACTGAGTATAGATACGATGAGATGGTCAACCAGACGCCTGCCGCGCGAGATAAGGTCGAGATGCCCATTAGTCAGCGGATCGAAAGAGCCGGGATAAACAGCGACGAGACGGCGTTCCGAATCGCTGAAGTCAGGCGTTCGAGACATGACAGAGGGAAAATTCGAGTGTATCGGACCGAACCCAGCATTGTGGCGGAGTGCACGTGAATCTCACCAGTGTTATTGATTCCGGCGACGCAGGTATCTTCGAGGTGCGCACGCATGCGCCCGGGCCTGCGGGATTGCTCCCGATCAGCGGGGAGATGCTCCTTCAAGAGCCCTCGGGCAATCTATTCGGGCTGACCCAGAACGCCGGAATGGGCTGGGCCGCGGAGGCGCTTGGCGGAAAGCAAGTACTCATTCTCAGCACTCACGGCGGCGTGCGCGCCGAGGACGGAACACCCATTGCGCTCGGTTATCACACGGGTCACTGGGAAGTGGGCCTGCTGGTGGCCGAAGCTGCCCGGGAGCTCAAGGCGCAGCATGCGATTCCATTTGCAGGCGCATGCACAGATCCTTGCGATGGCCGCACCCAGGGTACAACCGGCATGTTCGATTCACTGCCGTATCGAAACGACGCTGCGATTGTATTGCGGCGGCTGATTCGTTCACTGCCGACCCGCAGCGGGGTGATCGGCATTGCGACATGTGATAAAGGGCTGCCCGCGATGATGATGGCGCTGGCGGGGACGCCGGACCTGCCGTGCGCGCTTGTTCCTGGCGGCGTAACGCTGATGCCCGAACACGGCGAGGACGCGGGGAAGGTGCAAAGCATCGGCGCGCGATTCGCGCACGGAAAGATCTCGCTCGAAGAAGCGGCGCTTGCTGGTTGCCGCGCCTGCGCTTCGCCGGGAGGCGGGTGCCAGTTCTTAGGCACTGCCGCTACGTCGCAAGTGGTAGCCGAAGCGCTGGGATTGGCGCTGACGCATTCCGCTCTCGCGCCGTCCGGCCAGCCTGTGTGGCTCGATATGGCGCGCCGAACCGCACGCGGACTTTTGAGACTAGAAGAGCTGGGCAAACGAACCCGCGATATCGTCACGCAGAGTGCTATCGAGAATGCAATGATTTTGCACGCGGCATTCGGGGGCTCGACGAATCTGCTGCTGCACATTCCTGCCATTGCCCATGCAGCAGGCGTGCGCCGCCCCACGGTTGCGGAATGGAACCAGGTGAACCGCAGCATTCCTCGCCTGGTGGATGCACTTCCTAACGGTCCGCGTAATCATCCTACGGTTCAGGTGTTTCTCGCGGGCGGCGTTCCCGAAGTGATGCTACATTTGCGTCGCGCCGGTGTCCTGAATGCGAAGGCGCTGACTGCTTCGGGAGAAACGCTGGATACGATGCTCGACTGGTGGGAACAGTCCGAGCGAAGAGCTCGTTTCCGATCACGACTTCTGGAACTCGATGGCATCGATGCAGACGATGTGATTCACTCGCCCGATGCAGCGCGAGCGCAGGGCTTGACATCGACGGTTTGCTTTCCTCACGGCAATCTCGCGCCGGAGGGTTCAGTGGTTAAGAGTACTTCAATCGATCCGTCGGTTGTCGACGCAGACGGCGTGTACCGGATCCGCGGTCCTGCGCGTGTTTTCCTAACGGAGCATGACGCAATAACCGCGATCAAGAATCAGCAGGTGAAAGAAGGCGATATCATCGCGCTCATCTGTCGCGGCCCGATGGGCGCGGGAATGGAGGAGACCTATGAAATTACTTCAGCGCTCAAGCACCTGCCATTCGGCAAGCATGTCGCCGTGATCACCGATGCGAGGTTCAGCGGCGTCTCGACGGGAGCCTGCATAGGGCATGTCTCACCCGAGGCATTGGCAGGCGGACCCGTAGGCAAGCTGCGCGATGGAGACATCATCGAGATTGTCGTGGATCGCAACAAGCTGGAAGGTCACGTGAATTTCGTTGGCGAGGGGAACGAAACGTTTGATCCCGAAGAAGGTCACAGGCGACTGCTTAGCCGGGCAGCCCGCTCCGATCTCCGGCCGGATCCAGCTTTACCGGTCGATACGCGTCTTTGGGCCGCGCTACAGAACGCGAGCGGTGGAATTTGGGGCGGATGCGTGTATGATGCGGAAGCGATCATTTCCAGAATCAAGCGGGATCTATGAAGCTCGATACTATTAGGCGGCGGTTGTGGCTCCCGCACCAGGCGGCACGACCGTCAGATATTTCTAAAACGCTGCGCCGTCCCACATGATCTGCGGGGCGGGTGAGTTCAGTTTCCGGGTTGCGCGTTAACCACCCGGATAGGTGATATGCTGACCTGCGTGGCAATTGCGCCTGCGACTCTTCCTACGAAATCCGCCACCCACGATTTGCTGACTGTAGCCTCGGTCGGAATTGTAGCGTGCGTTTTGGGCGACATGGTGCATGAAGCTCTCGGCCATGGAATCGCCGCGTTGCTGACCGGTGATCGGATATTGTCTCTTTCCACGGTGGCGATTCAAAATGCGGCGCCCAACCGGTTTCTATCGGCTGCGGGTACTTTGGCCAATTGTCTTGTCGGAGGTACGGCCCTCCTGCTATTACGCCGTGCCCCCAAACTGACGTCCGGAGCCTACTTTCTTTGGATTTTCGGCGCCTTCAATCTACTCAACTCGGGGTACCTGGTTTTTTCGGCGCTTTTAAACAACGGTGATTGGGCCAACGTAATTGCAGGTCTCTCTCCGGCGTGGGCGTGGCGCTGCGCCATGGGGATTACGGGAGCTGCCGCGTATGCTCTGTCCGTCCGCGTGACTGCAAGATCCATGAGTCGCTTAGTGGAAACCCGGAAATCTGGCTTGGCGGAAATGCAGCGCCTCGTCTTGCCTGCTTATTTTGCCGGAGGCGCAGTCATGACGATCGCCTCTATCTTCAATCCGATCAGCCCCACCTTGATTTTGCTCTCGGGAGTTGGTGCTTCCTTTGGCCTGAATGCGGGGCTTCTTTTCCTGCCCGCGATGATCGCTCGTAACCGCGGAGGCGAGTCAGTCCTTACAGAGCACATACCAATGAGCTTGCCGTGGCTAGCCCTCGCGGCCATCTTCGCTTGCCTTTTCACCGCGGTCCTGGGCCCCGGCATTCATTTCTCCAAATAAGTGTGCGCTGTTCTGGGCCGATTGTCGGCGATCGGGGACCAGAATGACTTTGATGTGCCGATAGATGCACTGTGGTCGCCAAGTGACGACTAACCTGCGATGGCCAAGCCGATCCTCTTAGATCGTCAGTTGGCCCTACAGCGGATCTATTCTCGACTGCAGCTTTCCCCTCGAAGTACAGCCAGCAGCTCGATGCGGTTTGCATCGCTCACCAAAATCCAATGCTATTGGACAGCTGCTTCCGCTTGACAAGGGTTAACGCCGTAGCTGATTTACATCAGGAGACCTTCAGCGAAGCGGTTGCGGCGTGACACGCCCTGACAACGCCATTGAAATGATCGCACTCACGGGCCCGTTCCAGGCAATCTTATCCAGCCGTTCTTCCGGCATTCCCGCGATCCGCCCTAACATGACCCGCGAAACTGGCGAGGCAGGCATGAGACGGTGAATGTAGCCGTCGAGACATGCCATGATTTCATTCGATGCGGCCCATGCTGCGGTGCACCATCCTCCGGATCGCCGATTTCGCATCTGGATTCGGCCCGCGTTCCTGATCGCGGCCGCCCTGCTCATACTGCTGCCGCTACTTGCGGCATGGATCGAATTTCTCGTTGCCGGTCTCCCTTATATTCCGCCTATCCCGCAGATCGATCCCAACAATTTCGCCGGTCCGCACGGCTTTCCGCTGTGGGTGCGCTATTGCCACTTTTTCAACTTTCTTTTCGTGATGATGCTCATTCGGAGCGGTCTGTCGATCCTCGTCGATCACCCTCGCCTCTACTTCAATAACGACTGCACACCGGGCAGCGAGTGGATTCGGTTCACGCCGATCCATGTTCCAAAGGATCGGGTCTGGACTGCGAAGGACGATGCTCGCTACATCTCGCCCATAGTCGCCACACCAGGCTACCGGCACACCGTCGGCGTTGCCCGCTCGTGGCACTTTCTCAACGTCTATGGGTTCATCGTCACGGGTGTTTTCTTTATGATCATGCTCTTTGATACGGAGCAGTGGCGGCGCCTTGTTCCACAATCCACAGTTGTGCTGCTACAGGCCTGGAATACCTGGGTCGACTATGCAACCCTTCACTTGCCGCCTGAGCCCAACGGATTCTATGGCTACAACGCGCTACAGCAGGTCGCCTATTTTGCCGTCGTCTTTGTCTTCGGCCCGCTGGCCATCCTGTCGGGTATCGCCATGTCGCCGGCTGTGGTGAATCGCTTCCCCCGGTATGCGAAGCTCTTCGGCGGCAGGCAATCGGGGCGTTCCATTCACTTTCTAACGATGCTCAGTTTCTTTGCGTTCATCGTCGTGCATGTGACGCTGGTCGCGATGACGGGGTTCGTTCGCAACATGAACCACATCGTCATGGGCACCGACAATCAGAATCAGACAGGAATGATTCTGGGCTTCGTCGGCATCGGCGTGGTCGTCATTTCGTGGGTTGTGGCGCATTACGTCTCATGGTTCTTTCCTCGTGTCTTGCAGCACGTGCAGAAGTTCATCACCTACCCGTTGCTGCTGGCTACGCTGAATCGCCTCACGCCAAGTCAGCATTACACCGAGAAGGACATTTCGCCCCGATTCTGGCCAAACGGCAAAATGCCGGTCCGCGAGGATTGGAAGCGCCTCGCCGAGGGAGGATTCCGGGAATTTAAGCTGAAGGTCGGCGGTCTGGTTGACAATCCGGTCGAGCTTTCTCTCGAAGATATCGATCGACTGGGGAAGACCGAAGAGATCACCATGCATCACTGCATCCAGGGCTGGACGGGCATTGCCAAATGGGGAGGACTTCCCATAAAGTCTCTCGTCGAACTCGTCCGGCCGAGGCCGAATGCCAAGGTTGTCGCGTTCTTCTCATTTGGCGGTTCGCTCTTTGGCGATATGTATTACGACACCCAAAGCCTCGAAAATGTACTCCAAGCAGAATGCCTGCTTGCTTCAGAGATGAATGGCAAGCCACTGACGGAGGTCTATGGAGCTCCACTGCGGCTGCGGGTTGAAAACCAGCTTGGCTACAAAATGGTCAAGTGGATTGAGCGGATCGAATTCATCGAATCGGAGAAGACCGTCGGGCTCGGCGAGGGCGGCAAGAACGAAGATGACGAATATTTCGATCTGCTTCCGAACATCTAAATGACGTCCGAAAACAATCTGGTCAACGACCGGCACACCGGCTCGAGCACGTTGCTGTGCTCCTTCAGCATCTGCGGCTGGGATGGCTGCTGAAACACCTGCCGCCGCAACTGGTGCGGGCCGACCCTGCGTGCCGCACTTCTGCGGAGATCTTGCAGCCTGTTCACGCCGCTAGCCCAGCCGCGCTGCGGAGAATAGTAATCTCCCGCTTGGCACCGACGGTATCCGGTCGCCCCGTCCTCTGGTTTCAGGGCCGCGTACGGGCGCGTCGACGGCCTCTGTCGTTAATGAGCCGCGGAAGCAGCGTCGCCGGTATCCGGCAGAACTTGCCGGAGCTCATGTGCAGCCACCGAGAGGACGACAGCGTCACCAACCGACTGAACCATCCGGATAGGCATCTCAAGTGTTCCAGCGTGAAACATGCCGCGCGTTGCACCGAGTTGGTCAGCCACTTCGTTGCGTAGCTTTACCCGCAGCGACTCGATCTTCCATGCGTCGCTGTCGAGGAATAGCGCAGTGATCTCGCCGATCGCCTGCCCGTCTGCTGAAATCACGGTTCGCCCTCGAAGATTTTCGTCAGAAAGCCGCATCGATCTAATCGCCCTTCTTGTCTAAAGCTCATTATAAGTACAGCCGCGGGTTTTGTCCGCCGCGCTCTCGCTCACGGGAGTTACCATGGTGCTTCTGCGCGTCAGCCATCCGCCTGCCGGTGCAACCACTATGATTGTTTCGCTCGGCATCATCTCCAAACCCGAATATCTTGTGATGATTCAAGTAGCGGTCATCCTGCTCACCGCACAGGCCTTCGTAACAAACCGACTCGCCGCGCTCCTGTCTCCCACCTAGAGAGCGAAAGCGCACTCTAAGTGGAATGAACTCCGATCCAAGAGATCGCTCACTTAGTGAGAAGTCGGCAGGTCGGGCAATAGACGCGTAGTCGGTCGTGTGTGGTCGTGAAAGGTCGGGTAATATCATCAGGCACTACAGAATCGTCACTGCGCCGCTTCGGGGAGTTGAGCAGTTCAATTTCCCGAGGCCGACTTCTCTCTTTATATAGAATGGCTTCATATGGATCTGCTCCAAGGAACGCTCGACATGCTGGTGTTGCGAACGTTGGGGTTGGCGCCGCTACATGGCTATGGGATCTCCAAGGCTATTCGTAACAATTCGGGTGAGGCGCTGGATATCGAGTTCGGCTCGCTGTACCCGGCATTGAAGCGGCTGGAGGCAAAAGGTTGGATTTCCGCCAAGTGGGAAATCTCCGAGCACAACAGGCGGGCGAAGTATTACAGGCTCACTGCCGCAGGGCGCAAGCAACTCTACCGGGAGCATTCGAAATGGGCCGAGTTCGTGTCGGCCGTGGGACAGATCATGGGGCCGGTTAGCGAGAGAGGTAAGTCATGAACCTCTTACGCAAGCTCAAGTACCTGATGCCTTCTCACCGGCGGGCTATAGAGCGGGAGATGAAGGAAGAGCTTGAATCGCTCGCGGCAATTGCGCACTCAGAAGAAGCGCGGCGGGAACTCGGAAGCTTGAGCAGAGCGGCTGAAGAAGCTCGCGCCGTGTGGAGCTGGACATGGCTTGAGCAACTCTTCGGGGATTTTCGGTACGCTTGGCGAACCATGCGCCATAATCCCGGGTTCACAGCCACCGCCCTGCTTTCGCTCGCACTCGCTATTGGAGCTAACACCGCGATCTTCAGTTTGATAAACGCGATTCTGTTGAGAACGCTACCGGTCAACCACCCGGGGAGTTTAGTGGTGCTCTCGTCGTTGTCTCGCGATGGACAGGAGGATAACTTCGGCTATCCGGACTATCAGATCTTGCGCGACGGGAACCGAGCATTCTCGGGTATCCTCGCGGCCGCGAGCCAAGAGCGCGTTGATGTCGGGATGGGGAACGAGACGGAAGTCGCGCTACGAAAGGTCGTTTCCAGCAATTACTTTTCGGTGCTCGGAGTTCAAGCCTTTCTCGGGCGGGTGTTTAGCGATCACGACGATAACGCGCAGGTGGCGGTCATCAGCAATCGCTTCTGGAAGCGGAGCTTCGGCGGGTCTCCCTCGGTGGCCGGAAAATAGATTGATCTGGATGGCTTGCCGTTCACCATCGTCGGCGTCGCTCCACCGGAGTTTCTTGGCGAGACCGTTGGGGAAGCACCGGATATATGGACGACCATGAGCTTCATGCCCGCGTCGCAAAGGGACTCCCCCGGCTTCACCTGGCTCAATCTAATGGGACGCTTGAAGCCTGGAGTTCAGTGGAAGCAGGCACGCGCGGACTTGAGCCTGTTGGTGCCGCAGTTGCCAGATAGCCTGGCGCGAGGCGGTTTTATCGACCGGATTGCTGTGGAATCGGGCGACCGGGGCGGCGGCGGTCTTCGTCAGGGCTTCTCGGACCCTCTGCACATTGTGATGGCTGTCGTCGCGGTGGTTCTGTTGATTGCCTGTGCTAATTTGGCTAGTCTGCAACTGGCGCGGGCTGCGGTACGACAGCGAGAGATTGCTACTCGCCTCGCGCTTGGAGCCAGTCGCAGACGCGTCGTCCGGCAACTGATGACAGAAAGTCTGATGCTGGCACTGTCGGGAGGCGCGCTTGGACTTCTATTTGCCGTTTGCAGCGAGCAGTTTTTGCTGACCATGGTTGCCGGTGTGGGCCGTCCGATTACGGTGGACCTCCGGCCTGACTTGCACGTGCTTGTATTCACCGGCTTGGTTTCCATTGCGACAGGCGTGCTATTCGGTCTCGCGCCGGCTCTTCAGGTTGTGCGGCAGAGCGCTGCCAGTGGGATTAACTTGCGTATCCGCGGGCGGCGGACACGAGTGTGGGGGTTAAAGGACGGGCTGATCGCGATGCAAATCGCCCTCTCGATACTGTTATTAGTCATCGGAGGACTGTTTATCCGAACTATTGAGAATCTAAAGACCCAGGACGTCGGATTTCATGCGGCCAACGTGCTTTCCGTTCAGCTCAGCTCTCAACGCGAGTACCAGCCGAATTGGGCGAACGTAATCACGCGATTGTTGCGGCGCACGGAGGCCATCCCAGGAGTCCATGTCGCCAGTGTTTCTTTCAATGAAATCCTGGCGAACGAGGGTAGTGGCGTGAGTGGGCTCAAGTTCGAAGGCCATGCATCAACAAGGGGGACTCAGCGGGCAGGCGCAAATTGGGTGGGGCCCAGTTATTTTGTGACGTCGGGCATTCCGCTGCTTCAGGGCCGGGAGTTTTCTCCTGCGGACAATTCCACTGCACAGAAAGTCGCGATTATCAACCAGACTATGGCGCGCCAATATTTCGGTAACCGTTCTGCCGTGGGTCACCGGTTCGAGTTCAACAAGGAGCAGTACGAGATCATCGGCGTCGCAAAGAATGCAAAGTACCTTGACCTTCGTGAATCGGCTGCGCCGTTCGTGTACTTCGCGGCATTGCAAAACAACTCTGAAATCCATTCGCTGGAAGTACGAACAACAGGCTCGCCTATGGCCATTGCCGACGCCGTGCGCGGCGCGATTCGGGAAGTCGATCCACTTCTAAGGATCGGTGAAATAACAACGTTGGAGAAACGCATTGATCAACGGTTGGCCCGAGAGTTCCTGGTCGCGGATATCGGGGGGTTCTTCAGCGGGTTGACACTGCTGCTGGTCTCCATCGGCATCTATGGAACCCTGGCCTATACGGTGGCTCGCCGGACGAACGAAATCGGCATTCGAATGGCACTCGGCGCGCGGGCTGCGGCTGTCTTGAGCGGGATCCTGCGGGAAGTTCTATGGGTGCTCATTCTTGGGCTGGCCGCCGGAGTTGCGGCTGCGCTCGCGGCCGGGCAACTGGTGGCCTCGATGCTCTTTGGACTGAAACCCGCCGATCCATCGACCATCGCGCTGGCTGTCTTGGTTCTGAGCGCAGCAACGCTTGCGGCCGGCTATATTCCAGCGCGACGTGCATCGCGAGTCGATCCGGCAACGGCGCTGCGATTTGAATAGTCTCTGTCGTCACTTCGTTGATTTGAACGTTGGCAACGGTGTTTGTTTGTGGAATATTGATGTGGCCCAGCAGTAGTACTCGGAGGAACCGTTACGCAACCGACTTCGCCAATTTATACAAGGTCAACCCGTTGAATGGCCACGCGACCGTGTTGAGGCGGTTACTCAACGAAGCAGATCTTCCAACTGGATTTTTGCATCGGTGCCCGCGTCGCGGTATTTGATGATGACCGGTGTATAAAGCGAAAGGCCCCAATCCTTGCCAGGCTGCGACTCGATTCGCCGGGAGCCGGCTACGACCACCGCTTCCTCCGGGATGACTAGCGGTGTGTCTCCCGAAGCGCGATGCACTGTTTTGCGAACCAGATCATACACGGGCATGGAGCGGTTCAGAATTGTCCCACTGCCAAGTACTGCGCGCTTCTTGACCACGGTGCCTTCATAGATGCCGCAATTGCCGCCCACCAGGACATCGTCCTCAATGATCACCGGCATGGCACCGATGGGTTCGAGAACACCGCCGATTTGAGATGCGGCTGATATATGGCAATGCCGCCCGATCTGAGCGCAGCTTCCGATCAAAGCGTGGGAATCGACCATGGTCCCGTCATCCACATATGCGCCCACGTTGATGAACATCGGAGGCATGCAAGTCACCCCGCGGCCGATATAACAGCCGTCGCGAACACTGGAGCCGCCGGGCACAATTCGCACGCCATCGCCCATGCTGAATTTTCGGAGCGGGTAAGTCGATTTGTCAAAAAACTGAAAAGCAACATCTTCTCCCATGGGGACGATAGTGCCCATACGAAATCCCAACAGGATGCCCTTTTTCACCCAGGCATTTACCCGCCATCCAATAGGAGCGCTTGCATCCGGCTCGGCCGCGCGAATGACTCCCAGATTGAGCATGTCGCGAAATTGCTCGAAGAACTCTATCTGTTGGTTCGAGTAGCTGGCGGGCTTTTCTTCGAACAGCCTTTCAATGCCCTCCTGCATCTCGAGGCTTTGCGGCAAATTCAGATACGAACTCCCGAGAGAAGGCCGAGCGATTCGAGAACTGCCTCGATTTTCTGTTGAGAGGCCGGCTGCGGAGGAACGATTGGCAAACGCCAAACCGGTTCGAGCAGACCCATTCGAGCCATAGCGAACTTCACGGGCGCCGGACTGGTTTCGACGAAATTGACCTCCATCAGGGCCTGGTACTTGCGCTGCAATTCGCGGGCGCGAACGAAATCCCCGTTCATCGCGGCCCGCGTGAGGGAGACAAACTGGAGCGGGATTTCGTTAGCCACAACTGAGATGACGCCGCGCCCTCCTAAAGCAATGAGAGGAAGCGTGATCGCATCATCGCCGGACAGCACTGTAAAGGAATCCGGCACACGCCCCAGTATGCTGGCCATCTGCGAAATACTTCCCGATGCCTCTTTCACGCCTATAATGTTCTTGATCTCGGCAAGGCGCACCAGCGTGGCAGGCTCTACGTTTACGGCAGTTCGCGGCTGAACGCTGTAAACGATGATCGGAAGCGTCGTGGATTCGGCGATTGCCCGGTAATGCTGGTACAGACCTTCCTGTGTGGGCTTGTTGTAGTAAGGGGTCACGGATAAAATGCCGGAGACTCCCATATCGCTCAAATCGGCGATCATTCTGATTACCTTGTCTGTGTCGTAACCGCCGGCTCCGGCCAGAACTGGAACACGTCCGCGCGCCTCTTCGATCGTGATTTCGATGACCCGGAGATGCTCGTCGTGGGTGAGCGTCGGACTCTCGCCCGTTGTGCCGCACGGGCAAAGGAAATCGATGCCGGCCTCGATCTGCCGATTCACCAGCGCGCGCAGCGTGCGTTCATCGAGCGAGCGGTCGGACCGGAACGGCGTCACCAGTGCCGTGCCACAACCCGTAAACATGTTTCCTCCTCTATACCGCTTCCTCTGGGCGCGGCTCGGCAACTTGTTTCTTCAATAGCGGCTCAGTTCCGAACAGCACGTCGTCAAACGTATAGACGCCTTTACGATCTAGAATCCATCTTGCGGCTTTCAATGCGCCCTGAGCAAATCCCTCACGGCTTCGGGCTGAATGGCGCAGGGTGATGGTATCGGCGCTTGAATCGAAGCCAATTTCATGAGTGCCGGGGTGCTTGCCTGCGCGATTTGAGCTGATATCGATTTTTCTCGCGTATCCGCTTTCTTCCATGGTGCGGATCAGGTGGAGCAAGGTTCCTGAGGGCGCGTCCTTTTTTGCGTCGTGATGAATTTCCCACGCCCATGCACCGTATGCCTCTTCATTGGCTAGAAGCTCCGCCGCAAGACCCGCCAGCTTGCGGAAAACGGCTACGCCTACGGAAAAGTTGGGGCTCCAAACCAGGCCGGTTCCGGCTTCGTCTACTGCCTCGCTCACTTCTTTCAGGCGATCGGACCAGCCGGTAGTCCCGCTCACAGACTGCACTTTACTTCGAGCCAGCCGTTTCAAGTTTTCTGGTGCAGCTTTGGGTGTCGAAAATTCGATAGCTACATCGATCCCCGCAAACGCTTCGGGATCGATCCCTCTTCCATTTGGGTTCTCTTCTTCATCCAGACGGAGGGCCACTTCGAAACGGTGCTCGGGAGCCAGCTGCTCGATCAAACGTCCCATTTTGCCGTAACCCACCAGCGCGAGTTTCTTCGTGTCGGCCATGTCCCTACTCAATCAAAAACAGCCGGATCGAGTTCGGAGAAGAACTCGTCATGCAAGCCGGCCACCGCGCTCTCAAGCTCATTCTCGGAGACGACGAACCCCAGATTTAGCAATGAGGCTCCCTGCGAGATCATTCGAATGTTTTTCTTCTGGAGTACCTGAAATGCCCGGCCGGCAATACCGGGCGTGTGCCGGATATTCTCGCCGATGAGGCAGATGATCGCCTGTCCATCTTCACTGCTGGCTTCGGCGAATTCGCGCAATTCCCGGCAGATCGCATCGAGATTTTCTCGATTGTCGATTGTGAGCGAAACGCTGACCTCGGATGTCGAGACCATATCAACACTGGTTCCGTAGCGGTCAAAAAGCTCGAAAATACGATGCAGAAAGCCGTGCGCCATCAACATCCTCGTCGAATGGACATTGAGAATGGTAATGCCTCTTTTGCAGGAGATCGATTTTACGGGGTTTCTGCATGGCAGAGGCTCGGAGGTAATGGTTGTTCCGTCCGCCTCAGCGCGCCTCGAGTTCAAAATGCGAACGGGAATGTTCTTTTCAACGGCGGGCAGGACGGTTGCCGGATGTAATACCTTCGCGCCGAAATAGGCCATCTCTGACGCTTCCGCGAAAGATATGCTCTTCACGCGATGCCCATTGGGAATGATTCGTGGATCGGCGGTGAGCATGCCGTCCACATCAGTCCAGATCTGGATTTCGTCGGCATCAATACCCGCTCCGACGATGGAGGCCGAAAAATCAGAGCCGCCGCGGCCTAATGTGGTGGTCTGTCCATTCTTAGTCGAACCGATAAAGCCGCCCATGACGACAACGGAGGTCTCGGCAAGCGGCGTTATGTCTTGCTGCAAAACCGCATAAGTCTCGTTGAATAAGGGCTGCGCCTGCGTAAATCTATCGTCTGTCAAAATGACGCGCCGCGCATCGACATGCTGCGTACGGATACCGGCTGCGCGGAAGGCAAAGCTCACAATCAGACTGGAGAGGCGTTCACCCACGCTGGCAATGGCATCCATCGAGCGCGGTGACAGCTCGCCTACGACGGAGAGTCCTTTTACCAGCTCATCCAGCCACTCGAAATGCGCGCGGATATAGCGGTCCAACTCGGCGGCAGCGGAGCCGGCAAGTGGAAGTCCATGGGCCAAGTGATGGGATCGAAGTTCATCGACAATCGCCAGCGCTTGTTCCCGCCGGCCAGCAGCGGCCTCTCGAGCCGCTTCGAGCAGCTTGTTAGTCGTTTTGCCCATGGCGGACACGACGACCACTGGCCTACGATCTTCATAGCTTTGGACTATACGAGCGACACGGGCGATAGCTTCCTGTGACTCGACGGAGGTGCCGCCGAATTTCATGACGATCATGGGTGCCCGCGTCTAATCGAGAAATCCTTCAGAGACCATCAGCTCGGCATTGAGCACCGCTGCTCCGGCGGCACCGCGTATGGTGTTGTGGCCGCACGCGACAAACTTCAAATCCAAAACGGGACATTCGCGCAAGCGCCCCACGAACACGCTCATGCCACGCTCACGTGAAGCGTCGCGCCTGGGTTGCGGCCGGTCTGGCTGGCACATGTATAGGATGGGCTGCGGAGGAGCGCTCGGCAGGTTGCGTTGTTGTGGAACACCACGGAATTCCTCGAGAGCGCGCCGGACATGTTCGAGCTTCGGTTTCTCAGCTAATTCCACGGATGCTGCGACCGTGTGTCCGTCCGTAACGGCAACTCGATGGCAGTGCGCGCTCACGCGAGCGTTCAGGGGCGCAGCTTGTCCATCTGAGACAGAGCCCAGAATTTTTTGCGTCTCCTGCTGCATCTTCTCTTCCTCGCTGCCAATGAATGGAATGACGTTCGCGAGTACGTCCATAGAAGCGACGCCAGGATAACCCGCGCCGGAAACGGCCTGCATGGTCGCCACGATAACGCGCTCTATCCCGAACGGAACCAGCGGAGCAAGCGCCATAGTAAGCACGACCGTAGAGCAGTTCGGATTCGTGACGATCATGCCTTGCCAGCCGCGATTTTTCTGCTGAGAGTAAATCAGTGACAAATGTGCTGGATTTATTTCCGGGACGATTAGCGGAACATCCGGCTCCATCCGATGGTTCCGGGAGTTCGAAACGACAACATGCCCGGCTTGAGCAAAAGCGCGCTCAATTTCAGTTGCCACCGACGCATCCATGGCAGAAAAAATGAGCTTCGGAGCACCGGCGGGCTGGGAATCGGCGACCACCATATCGGCTGCGGAGGAGGGCATCTCCCCGTCCAGTCTCCAAGCTGTTGCGTCCTTCAATTTCTTCCCCGCGGAGCGGTCACTCGCTCCTAGCCAGGTCAGGTTGAACCAGGGATGCCCTTCGAGGAAACGTATAAAGTGCTGGCCGACCATGCCTGTGCCGCCCAGAATTCCAACCTCGATAGGTCTCATATGCTTTCCTGCAAAAGTCTTACCACCATGTCCTTGTATAGTCCGACGGCTTCTTCCAATTGTGATTTCGGTATTCGTTCTTCAAGCGTGTGCGCGACGTGAATGCTTCCCGGCCCGATCAGAAACGGCTGTCCCCACGACCTCGCAAACGCCGGAATATCGGTAGTGAACGCGACGACTGTAGTCGGGAATCCATTTAATGAACTGAGACGGACAGCCGGGATCATCAGCACCTCTTGCGCTTCGGCATCGGGAGCGGCGGCCGCCTCAATCTTCTTCCGAAGTTCCGTTGGATCGTCTACCAGGCGTACCAGAATCTCCGCTCGTGCCTCGTCCGGAATAACATTCGGCGCCCGACCGCCCGAGATTGTCCCAATATTCAACGTGCTTGCGCCTAGAACATCATCATTCGGCAGTTCGATAGCCCGGATGCGTTCAAGCGCGTCGAGAAGTTTTTCGATGGCGGATTCCCCAAGCTCCGGGTACGCTGAATGAGCCATCCGTCCGCGGGCGATGATCTCATATCGAAGCGTGCCTTTCGATCCGAGCGCCAGTTTGTTTTCTGTAGGCTCGCCATTGATGAGAAACTTGCTGCCGCGCGGGTTGCGTGCTGCGGCGTGCGCGCCCGCACTGTTGCGCTCCTCTCCCACGACAAAAAGCAGACCAAAATTGCGCGTTCCGATCTCGAGCAACTGTTCCGCCGCGGTGATCATGGCCGCGATGATTCCTTTGGTGTCGCAAGCGCCCCGGCCCCAGATCTGATCGTCATCCTCGCGCGAGGGAATGAAAGGAGGAACCGTATCCATGTGAGTGGAAAGCACGACATGGGGTTCGCCAAATCGGACAAAAACGTTATCGCGATCTTTTTCGACTGGCATTTTCTCCGCTTCGCCTTGGAAACGACCCGCCAGCTGATCGAGCCGATCGAAAAGGAAATCTCCAATCCGGCGCTCGTTGTTCGTTATCGATTCGATATCGATCAGTTGCCGCGTTAGCGCGAATACTTGCATGCTAGGGGAGGTGCACTCTGATGCTCATGTTGCGGCTTGGAAGCTTCAATAGGGCAGGAATATACGGATGAACTTAACAGAATAGCTTATAAAATGAGGTGTGCGCCGTAGAAAGCCTACGCTGCGGTTGTCGAGCCTACTTAGAAACGAGCGGGAAGTCTGGGTCTTCCGCACTGGCAAGAAACTGCCGCGTGCGGCCACCCATCAAGTCCTCCAGGAGATTCGTCAGCAGAGGCAACGCCGGATTGCCGGGAACATAGGCCAGTAACGACCGTTTCCGCTATGATCGTCTAGCTAGACGCCCGCTATGCCGGACAGCGTGGGAACATCTTCGGATACGGCCTCTTCTGGCCCGCAACCTCGATTCTTCATCAGCGAGCCGGGCTTGGCGGCGCGCACGTTTTGGCTCCTGCGCCGGGCGTTTATCGCTGCATACGAGGATAACTGCTTCGGCATCGCCAAGGGCGCGGCTTACTCTTTTATGCTGTCGCTGTTCCCCGTTTTAACAACACTCACCTACATCCTGATTCAGGCAAACGCGCGTTCTGTGGTCCACGTGATTGCGACCTTCGTTCAACAAGTAGTGCCTCCAGGAACGGAAGACATCGTTCTATCTCGCCTACACGAGAGAGGCACGCGGCCCATTTCTCTATCCGTGGTGGCCATCATTCTGTCTGTATGGGCGGGATCCGGCGCAATGATCAGCCTCATGGAAGGCCTCCAGGCGGCGTACCGTATTCCATCCGGACGCCCATTCCTGAAGCAGCGGGCAATGGCCATCTTCCTGGTGTTAATCGCCGCGTTTCCCTCCGTGGGCGCATCATCGCTAATCATTTTCGGCGATCGCGGCGAGGCAGCATTCATTCACTGGATCGGCGTTTCCGATATCACCACCCCTGTGGAATTGGCCTGGCGAACGGCGCGCTACGTATTGGCGTTCTGCACAACCACTTTCGTAACCGGTTTGCTGTACTATTTCGGACCGAATTATCGCCCTGAGTTAAACCTTGCGAAGACCTTAGGGGAATCGCGTTTTATGCGAGTTTGGCCGGGCGCATTTCTGGCCACTATTCTGTGGATGCTCGCGACGGCAGGTTTCGCATGGTATATCCACCACCTGGCCAACTACAACATTTTCTATGGCAGCATCGGAACCGTCATTGTCCTTTTAATCTGGCTGTATCTGATTGCGTGCATCGCTCTGCTCGGCTGCGAATTTAATGCCGAGCGCGACCGCATCGACTCCGTCCCACTGCTGCATTGATGGTGATGCCGGGCGTGCGCAGCGCGCATGTGCCTCAGTTCGGGCGTTCTCTATACTGAGGTGGTGCCGTTCAAGTTGGGCATCGATTATCAGCCGCGGGGTGATCAGGCTAACGCAATCGAGCAACTCAATCGAGGCGTATTCGATGGCGAGAAGCACCAGGTTCTGTTGGGAGTAACAGGATCCGGCAAGACTTTTACGATGGCGAAGGTTATGGAGGCATGCGGCCGGCCATCGCTGGTGTTGGCCCATAACAAAACGCTTGCGGCGCAGCTTTATCACGAGTTCAAAACTTTTTTCCCAAAGAACTCCGTGGAATACTTTGTCAGTTACTACGATTACTACCAGCCCGAAGCATACATTCCTTCCGGCGATATTTATATCGAGAAGGAAGCAACTATCAATGACGAATTGGACAAGCTGCGGCTCTCCGCCACGCGGTCGCTATTCGAGCGACGCGATTGCATCATCGTAGCCAGCGTCAGTTGCATTTACGGCCTAGGGTCGCCTGAGGCCTACTACGGAATGCTGCTCATGCTCGAGAAGGGCCAGCGAATTAGCCGCAAAGAGCTGCTGCAAAGGTTCGTCGAGATTTTATATGAGCGCAATGATCATGATTTCCGGCGCGGCACCTTCCGGGTTCGCGGAGATGTAGTCGAGCTTTACCCGACGTACGACGATAACGCCTATCGCATCGAGCTGTGGGGCGATGAAATCGAGTCGCTAAGCCAAATCGACCCTATTCTAGGCCAAGTGAAGCAGACGTATCTGCGCCTGCCGATCTACCCCAAGACTCACTACGTCATGGATGCTCCAACGCGGCAGCAGGCCATGCAGAGCATCGAAAACGAACTGCAATGGTGGCATAAAGAGCTTGAAGCGAACGGGAAGCTGATCGAAGCCCAAAGATTGTACCAGCGAACGATGTTCGATCTGGAAATGATCAAACAGATTGGATATTGCCACGGCATCGAGAACTATTCGAGACACTTCTCGGGCCGCCTGCCCGGGGAAGCTCCTCCAACGCTCCTGGATTACCTTCCCAACGATGCACTTTTATTTATCGATGAGAGTCATCAGACCATCCCCCAGCTGCAAGGGATGTACCACGGCGACAGATCCCGGAAGAACGTTTTAGTGGAGTACGGGTTTCGGCTTCCGAGCGCTCGAGACAACCGGCCCTTGACCTTTGAAGAGTTCGAGAATCGCGTGGATCAGGTGATTTACGTATCTGCCACGCCTGGCCCATACGAGCTAACGAAATCCGCGGGCGTACTTGTCGAGCAGATCATTCGACCAACGGGTCTGGTCGATCCCGAAATTGATGTTCGTCCCATCAAGGGCCAAGTGGATGATTTGTTGCACGAGATTCGCCTGCGCGCTGATCGAAACGAACGCGTTCTGGTGACGACGCTCACCAAACGCATGGCTGAAGATCTTGCTGAATATTACTCCGAGGTCGGGGTGAAATGCGCCTACTTACATTCGGAGGTGAACACTCTCGATCGTATTAAGATTCTCCGTGATTTGCGGCGTGGAGCCTACGATGTGCTCATCGGCGTCAACTTACTTCGCGAAGGATTGGACTTACCTGAAGTTTCTCTGGTTGCAATACTCGATGCCGACAAAGAAGGCTTTCTCCGGTCGAGCGGCTCGCTGATTCAAACCATAGGCCGGGCTGCGCGGAATTTGTATGGCCGCGCAATACTCTACGCCGACGTCATTACACAAAGCATGCAGCGGGCAATGCGTGAGACTGAGAGACGGCGCGCGGTTCAACAGGCCTACAACGAGGCCAACAATATCACTCCGCAAACCATCATCAAGCCTATTGACATGAGCCTGGTTGCGGTCGCCGAGGCTGATTACGTTACTGTTCCTCTGGACATTGAGCCAGAATCCGAGATAGACTTAACACCCGAGCAGCGAGACGCTTTAATAACTGAGTTAGAAGTGAAAATGCGGGAGGCAGCTAAAGCGTTCGAGTTCGAGAAGGCAGCACAGTTCCGGGATCGGATGAAGGCTTTGAAGGCGGGCGCCGTCTATGAAGAAGCAGCTGCAACTTGGCCTGGTGGTCGAGGGTAACTCCACAGGCTCAGCCATTCTACGTCTTCCGAGGCTGGCCGAAGAGCTGGGTCCTGTCAAATCGCCGGCTCTGAGGATAGCCCGGCGAGTTTCCAACTTCTTGAAGGCCGGCTATGCTGTTGCCGATTACGAGGAATTGGGCGCAGCACGGCTCATCCTCATGCGTGTTCCTGACTCTATGGTGGCTCGCGTTGTTGACGAGCTTTGTGCGTCTGAACTCGTCTTCAGAAAGCTCGCCTTTGTGCTATGCGAGAGTTGGCTGACAACTGACGTGCTGAAACCCCTGGGAACACGCGGCGCCTCCATTGCGACGCTGGTGAGAGCCCCAAGCGCTCGCCGGGATTGGTTCATCGTCGAAGGCCAAATTTCCGCTGTCCGGCAGACGCGGCGCTTTGTTGAGCGGAACGAAGCGCGCGCATTAGAACTCCGGCCAGGCACCAAACAGTTGTATTTCGCCGCAGAACTGCTGGCCAGTGCCCTTCCCGTGCCGTTGTATATGACAGCGCAAGAAGCTCTCCGGGATAGCGGAATATCAGGGAATCGTCTGCACGCGCTCATGGATGAAATAGCGCACGATATGTTCAGCCGTTTCTTCAAGGGAGGGGCCGCAAATTGGGGTGGTCCCTTGAACGAATGCTCGCATCAAACCGCCGAAGGGTATCTGACGGCATTACGCAAAGGCCATCCCAAAATCGCTGAAGTTCTGGATGAGCAGCTGACTTGGGCCATGCGGAGAATGTCGAAACACAGAGAACCGGCAAGAAGGATTACAGCGAAGAGCGATCTCTATCGTGAAGCCGCTTCAACGTGATGATGAGTTGAGCGACGCTCCAAAGCTGCGCGGGACACCCATGCGGATGGTGAGGAGGGTCGGCATCGTAAACTTCGCTAAGCGAGCCTAAACAGCAAATGTTTAATTCCTGCCTCACACGAGCAATGATTCCGCGGCAAACCCCAATGGTATCGTCCGATTCACCATAGGCGTACAAAAACGCGGAAATGTAAGGCCCGATCAGCCATGGCCAGACGGTGCCTTGATGATATGCCGCATCACGGTCCGCCACGCCGCCTTCGAAACGCGGATGATAGGCGGGATCACCGGAGTCTAAAGTTCGTAAGCCGACCGGAGTCAGCAGCGTTTTCTCTACGACAGCGACGATCGCGCGTGCTCTTTCCTGATCCAATAGCGGGAAGGGCAGAGATATTGCGAAAAGTTGATTAGGCCTGATGCGCGCATCTCGGCTTGCTGGCGTTAGGACGTCGTAGAGACAATCGCGTTGGGCATTCCAAAATTTCGCGCGGAAAGCGGCAAGCATGGTCTCCGCTTCCGAGTTCAAAAGCTGCTGTTGCTCAGAAAAGCCAAGAGTTTCCGACCACTTTTCAAGAATCTTGAGCGCGTTATACCAGAGCGCATTGAGCTCCACTGGTTTACCGTTCCGGGGTGTTACAGCGGAATCACCAATCTTCGCGTCCATCCAGGTGAGCTGTGTGCCAGGATCACCAGCAGACAGCAAATGATCACCAGGATCGACTTTAATGTTGTAGAGTGTCCCCCGCCTGTGCCATTCCACTATGTCCCGGCAGGCCGGATATAAAGTGGCACGCAAAAACTCGAAGTCTCTGGTTCTTTCCAGGTAGTCGTGAGCCGCAATAAAGAGCCATAGAGTTGCATCGGCAGTGTTGTACTCAGGCGCGGAGTGCGTGTCTAAAAAGCGATTCGGGAGAAGCCCTTGGTACCGCTCATTCAGCAACATGGTTAGAATATCGGCGCTTTCATGATCTGGAAAGCCGGCGGCCGAAAGCGCTGGAAGGCTGATGAGGGTATCGCGGCTCCAATCTGTAAACCACGGGTATCCGGCAATTAGCGATGGTTGCCCATCAGAGCGAATGACTCGGAATTGATCGAACGCGCGGCGAAGCGTTGATTCAAAGTCGTCAGGCGCTCCGAACTGCCGCCGTTTGATTTCTTCGGCGAGAATTGATGTGATCTCTGAATCACCGAGCCCGATTTGGAAGCGGGCCGGCTCGATTGTGGCCAGGAACCAGGACGCGCGTTCGGGGCTTAATTCGAAGAACAGCTCGCCGGGCGAAAACAGGTCTTCGCGGAAATCCAGACCCCGGTCGAATTCGCGCAAATACTCGTGGTTCCGAAACCATACGGCGTCCTTGCGGAAAACGCCGTCGTGAATAAGCGTAAGATGCGGTAAGTCGGGATACGGAGCAAATGATACTCGCCCCTGTTCTTCCTTACACTCCGTTCGAAGCGCATCGTTTTCATGAGTCAGAGAATGATAATCCCGATACGAAAGCAGGAGACGCACGCTTAGGCGGCAGGCGCGCGTGGTCTCATAGCGTACAAGCACGCTTTGCTGGCCGTCTAATAGGCAAAGGGTTTTCGTGAGCGTCGCCGCACCAAGCTTGTAGCGCCACGCCGGAAAAGGATCGAGTCTGAATTCTTCGAGCAGCTCGAATCCGCGCGGCTGAACTGTCCCTGGATATTGCACGGCGGCGAGCTCGAATTCTTCGGAGCCGACAACCACCCGCTCCTCGACACGCGAGAGAATCGAGTATCTGTCTGCCGGTGGCTTTAGCGAAGCAATCAGGAGCGCATGATAGCGCCGCGTATTCACCCCTGCGACGGTTCCCATCGCGTACGCGCCCGTATGATTCGTATCGAGCCACTCCAGGCGAGAGGCACGTTCGAAATCGCGGCACACGTCCTGAGGAACGATATACAGGGGAGCGGCGCTCGCGTCTGGCACACTCATAGTCTAGGGAAATGCAGAAGCGTTACCGCTTAAAGCTTAAGCATCGTGAAATTGTGCTGGGGGACCGGACCCTGCTCATGGGTGTTCTGAACGTTACGCCCGATTCCTTTTCGGACGGCGGCAGGTATTCCGATCCGGACCGTGCTTTCGCGCGCGGTATGGAACTGGAGGATCAAGGAGCGGACATACTCGACATAGGCGCGGAATCGACGCGTCCAGGCTCCCAGCGGATCTTAGAAGCGGAGGAATTGCGGCGTTTGATTCCCGTGCTCAAGCGTTTCCGGGGAAAGCTCTCAATTCCGATCTCAGTGGACACCTACAAATCGGGCGTCGCGGAAAAAGCGCTGGAGCACGGGGCGGAGATCATCAATGATCCCAGCGGGATTCTGCTCGATCAGCATTTACCCAAGGTGATCATCAAGCACGATGCGGGTTTGGTCATCAACCATATGCGGGGCAATCCGGAGACATGGGCGAAATTGCCGCCGATCAAAGACTTAATGCGCTCCGTCACCATTGATTTAGAAGCGGCGCTTCACCGGGCGCGGCATGCGGGTGTACAGAAGCATCAGATCATCATCGATCCTGGATTGGGCTTCGGCAAACGGCGCGAGCAAAATTCTGAAATTATTGCGAATCTCGGTTTGCTTAAAGCGTTTGATGTACCCATTCTGGTGGGCCCTTCACGCAAGTCCTTTCTCAGGAAAGAGCAGCAGGATCTAACAGAGTTTGCGACAGCCGGAGCGGTTGCGGCGAGCATCCTGAACGGGGCGCATATCGTTCGCGTTCACGACGTAAAGGCAATGAGAAGCGTTGTTGAGACGGTGGATGCAATCCGCCAGTCGGCGCATGAGGAGATGGATCAGCCCAGCACTCAAACTCGCTGGCAGCGCGGGCAATAGTGCGTGCCACGTTGCCCAATGACAATTCTGCGGATCGACCCCCCGCAGCGTGGGCAGGGCTGCCCCGCCCTGCCGTAAACGTTGTGTAGCTGTTGAAAATTGCCGCGTTCTCCGGCGCTGTCGACATAATCTGAAATCGACGAGCCGCGATGCTGGATCGCGAGCTGAAGCACCTCAATGAGGCTGCGATGAAGCAATTCAGCGCGTTTCTTCGACATTCGCGCTATGGGAGCGCGCGGATGGATTTTCGCCGCAAAGAGTAACTCGTCCGCATAAATGTTGCCGACGCCGCTAAGGAACGATTGATTGAGTAACAGGGGCTTGATCTGGCCCTTATGCTGTTTCAGGCGCGTGTAGAACTCATCGAAACCGATGTCCAAAGCATCGGGACCGGCTCGATCAAACGTTTCGGGAAGATCCTTGAAAAATTCGATTCGGCCGAACTGCCGTATGTCGTCATATATGAGCGTGCCGGTATCCAGTTCAAAAATTGCGCGCGCATGTTTCCCCGGCGGCGCATTCCACAGCAGCTTGCCGGTCATGCCCAGATGAACGTAGAGAACTCCACTATTTAGGTCCAAGAAGATTTGTTTGCCGCGGCGTCTGACCCCTCGAATCACTGTGCCGGCAAGCGCTTGGGCCGTCTTACTGAAATCGGAGCGCGTCACCAGCCGAGATTTGAATTCTGCGTGCAGAATCGTGCGGCCTACGACGTGCGCCGTAATAGACCGGACAACTGTTTCTACTTCTGGTAATTCGGGCAAGGCGATTAGGGGACGTCGATCAGAATGTCACCATCCTGAACCAAAGCTGGATAGGTCTCGATCCGAAGGTCGTCGTCGGAATCGTTCAGTCCGGTTCGGCAGTCGTACTCCCATCCGTGCCAGGGGCACACAATATAATTGCCGTTCAGGTTGCCTTGACCTAACGGACCGCCCGCGTGAGGACAGGTGCCCTCGACGCAATAGACGGTTCCATCGACATTGCAGAGGGCGTATGGTGCGCCGCCTGCATCTACTTCCGTCACCGCGCCCGGTGGCAGTTCACTCAACGCCTTCACTTTCACGAGAGGCATATTTCTACGATAGCGGTGGTCTCCTGACAAGCTAAACTGAAAGAAGTTCGGGCCACCCTAGCTCAGTTGGTAGAGCGGCGGTTTCGTAAACCGCAGGTCGCCGGTTCGATCCCGGCGGGTGGCTCCAGCTCTCATCAAAGGCTTACAGGTTCAGTACTTCTCTAGAAACGAAACGACACTCGGCTCTTGAGCGGCTTTTTCTGCTACGCAAACGTCGATGCCTTCGAGGACCTGATTTAGGGTTCGAGGCGCGCCCAAGAACTTGTCGATTCTGGGCTTGAGGAAGCTCTCCAACTCGCTCTTTGATTGAGTGTCACAGAAAGAAACGCCAACATACGGAAGAATTGAGCCGAAGTCAAAACCTCCCCCGGTTGGCCGCTTGTTTACGATCTCATCGAAGTGCGCCTTTAGAAATTCAAACGGTATTTTTCGCGTCGCGTCGGAGCCCTGGCCCACACCGACGATGAGGAATCCTCCTTCGATAAAAGGGATATCTCCTGAAAGAACTGCGTGAAGGGCTGCTTCGAGAGCCGAGCGATCGCGGAAAGCAAAGATCGCGTTGATAATTCGCTCGCGCTCCTGGCGATCCTGGGTCTTTTTGAACTCCGCAAGAAAACGATCGAACAACGCTTTGTCTCCATAGAACGCCGCCGTTTCAAGTATGGAGTTGACCATGTTGGGGTCAATTGCTTTGTGGTCCTGAAACCATTTGTCAGCCAGCTCGCGCGCTTGGTTTGCCAGTTCCTGATCTCCGCCGTAAGTTGCAACGGTTCGCAGCAGAGTTGGCCGAAGCAGCCGCACGTCGTCTGGCTCGTCCGGTTTTGGCGTCCAGCCGAGCTCATGTGCCCTCGCCTGAAAATTCTTTAGAAGGAACCGTTGGTAATTCGGCATTAAATTGTCAGGCACAAGATGTTCGTGCAAGCCGACTACGAGGTTCAGAGCGCTCTGCACAACGTGACGTTCGGGATCAGAGTGGAAGATTTCGATAAGGCCTAGAGCGTCCGCCGCCGGAAGCTTGCCAGCTTCCTCGAGTGATGCGGCATTACCCATGAAGTCGACGCGTTCAGGCGCGTTCAGCCGCCGATCTACATCGCCCTTGGTCAAATCCGCCAATAGGCCGCCCTGGTAATCCACGCGGTAGTAGCCAATGGCGTTGTCATTCGCCTGCACCCAAGCGGGACAGCCTTTCCCGTTGAGGTTCCAATCAACACTCTGCTGTGTCATCAGGGTACATTCGCTCTCGCCGCTATCCCCGACGCCATAGCGCACGCAAACCGGGATGTTCCAGACCTGATCGAGCGACCCCTTTGATCCGAGCGGTAGAAATCGATTCTGCTGCAAATGCAAAGCAGGACGCCCTTGTTTGCAATCAAGCGTTACGGAAACGAGCGGCACGCCCGCCTGGTTGAGAAACGTGGAGAAGGCTTGCGTGATGTTCTTCTTGGAGGCGGAGCTGATGGAATCCAGAAACTCCGGCGCGGTGGCGTTACGAAACGCATATTGCTTCAAATAACTCTGGACGCCTTTGCGAAACTCCTTCGGGCCTACCCAGTTCTCGAACATTCCAATTACTGCGGCGCCCTTTTGATAAGTAATGGCGTCGAACGCGTTGCTGATATCGTCCTTAGATTGAATTTCCTGACGAATCTTTCGCGCGGAAATCAGGCTGTCTTGCTGTTCAGCCCCGAGTTTCGAGTCAACATCTTCCACGCGAGTCTTCCATTCCGGCTTCCACTCTGCAATCAGCTTCTGTTCCATCCAGGTTGCGAAGGCTTCGTTCAGCCAGATATCGTTCCACCATGCGGTGGTCACCAGATCCCCAAACCATTGATGAGCGAGTTCATGCGCTGCGACCGAAGCGTACTCGCGCTGCCTGTTGGTCGTGTCTCTTTCCGGATTGGCCAAAATGATGTTTTGCGCATAGGTCACCATCCCGGCGTTCTCCATTGCGCCGAAGCCGAACGTCACGGGAATCGCAACCTGATCCGATTTCTCATACGGAAACGGGATTCCGAAGTAGTCTTCCAGCCGAGTGAGAATCGTAGCGGTTACTTCAGCAGCGTACTTCGCCTCATTGGCGTGACCCTTCGGGGTGACGATGCGAACCGGAGCATGGTTCTTTCCCGCCGTGCCCGCCGGAACGAAATCAAACGGGCCCACAGCGAAAGCGACCAGGTAACTCGGGAGGGGTTTAGTTTCTTTGAATTTGTAAACTTTTCGACCGCCCTGAGTCTCTTCCTTCTCGGAAGGCGTGTTGCTGATCGCTGCATCCTGCTGCGGAACATTCAATGTAAGCTGCCAGGGCACTTTATAGGACGGCTCATCAAAGCAGGGAAACGCCGCTCGCGCGTCCGTGGATTCGAACTGGGTATAGATGTACTTGTTTCCGTTATCCTCCATCCGGAAAATGCCGGAGCTGTCTTGCTGGCGCACGGTTCCGGTGTAACGGATGTTGATCTCCGCAGTTCCTGCCGGGATTTGCGAATCGAAGCTTAGTCCGACAAAATCATCGCCGCCAGGAATAGACTTCGCCGGAAATGTCTTGCCGCTTGCGGCGAGTGACGCATCCTGCACATTGATCTTCGTGCCGTTGAGCCAGATCACTTGAACCGGTTGGTTCACGCGCACCTTTATCGCGATGGATCCTGTAAAGTCAGCTTTTTCGGGATCAAGCGTCAGCTCTACACGATAGCTGGTTGGCACGACTGTGTCGGGCAGCCTCAACTTTGGAGCTTGCTCCGCCGCAAACGTCATCGAGGCAAGAAGGGCAACTCCGGGAATGAGTGCAAGCAGCCGAAAAAAGCGCGATTCAATCATAAATGGCTATCGTTGCACATCGAAAGGGGACGCGTGAGATCCGCTTCCTTCAGCTGGTCCGCGATTCGGGCTACTCCACCCTCTCTGATTTAAACTGCGTTGTACCCGGCGCCAGAAGGCTAATGAATGTTTATCTGAAGTACAGCATCGGAATGGTTGTGTCGCCAGTCCCAATAAGCCTGCCGTTGTCTCGCAGAGGCGCGATCCCAGTCGATGTATTCGTGGTGGCGCTGCTCCCAATACATATGCCAAGCCCGCTCTTCATGTTCATCAAAATCGTGGTAGTCCCTGTGATGCTTATCGTAGATGTGATGACGATCGTCATGGCGATCATCGCGATCCCTATCGTGATCCTGCGCCAGAAGATTCGTAGAGACGACCAGCGCTGCACTGAGAGGCAGTATCAACAGGATTCTTTTCATTCTTGTGTCCGAGGCTCCAATCTAGACGTTAGATCCGCGAACAAATTCCGGGTTTCAGCCGGACAAAATTAAGATCCCGCAATGCCGTCGCCTCCTCATGTGAGCAGCTACGGCTGCGAAGAGGCTAAGCTCTGGTCTTGAAGATTTTGCGGCGGGCGATCCACCCTGCAGCGATCAACCCCATTGCGACGAGTGCCGCCCCGGCAGGCTCGGGAACCGCCGAACCAGTTCCAACAGTTACGCTGCCGACGAGGACGTTGCCGGATGTCGCGTATATGTCCAGAAATCCGCCATCCTTGATGAGTTCAGTCAAATCCAGCATGTGAGTGTTCTCGTCAGATACGCCGAAGCCGTCCCGTGTCCCGCCGTATGAGACAAACCCCGCCTCGCCGGCCTGAACGCTATTCAAGCTGATGGAGATGAATGCCGGGTTCAGAGCAAAGAGATTGCTTAAGCCGAGGTGGATGTCGGGTTGCCCGACAGTAATTTCATGATCGGACTCCTGAGTTACGCCAAGACCGGTTTCATTAGGACCGCCGTTTTTTTCGAATAAGGTGAAAGATGTGCCTTCAGCGGCCGGGCCTAGGGATGCGTTAATGGTGCTGCTATCGCTCTGGGTATCTTGAAAAGCGTGGGTAGCTCCCGCGTCTATTCCGGAAGTGCCGGACGAGACATCGTTCAGGAAATTCCAAGTAAGAGTGGATGCCGGGCTGAGTGCAGGCAAAAAGACGACTAGGGCCAACGTATACGTTGCACGAGAGAGTTTCATTGTGTTGTTCCTCTGATTAGCCCGCGATGCCCGGAAATCACGCGGTGGCTTCATCCAGTCTTGATCGAGGGAGCCCAATACAGCAATGCCTTAGCCGGCCCTAGCGGTCCGGGGGTGGGTTCCAGTTCTGCGTGCGAGACAGAAGCTTTTGAATTATGGTGGGCAATATCGTTAAACTTGAGGCGGGGAGAATCGAGGCGGTGGCCACGTACGATTTAGGGTATGCTCAAGAACATTTGGACGAGCTTTTCCAGGAAGCACGTACGGGCGAGGACGTGATTATCGTTCGGTTCGACGGGCGGTCTTGCCAGTTGTTGCCGATTGCCGACGTCAAGGAAAGAGTACCCGTCAGCGAGGAATTAGAGATCGCCGATCCGGCACTCGGCGGATCGCTTGTTCCTGCTTAATTATTTCCGGTGGCTCTATTCTGACGGGCGACGGTGGAGTGTCGGAAAATTGACGCGCGTCTGAGTTAAGTGGGAAGGCGGATCGAACCTGTGATCTCCGCGCGCGTAATGGTCGGAATTCAGCGCGTACTCTCGGACGCCCGATTCGCGTTGCTTCTTTAGCCAGGCTACTCGCGCGCGAGATTGCCTTCAATTGCTCTGCACGAATCTTCTACAGCATTACCAACGCTGCGAGTTGATCCCGAGTAGAGCACGTCTCCATCTTTCTTGAACACGGCGATCTTATCGCGTCTTCTCGCTATGCCTTTTCCTCCGTCTCTGTCAAACAAGACCACGAAATCGGCCTTGTCTTTGTCCGTAGTCACAATAGCGGCCGAGCATCGCTGTCCGAATGTCTTAATCAGTTCAACCGTCGATCCCGGGCGTACGTTATCGGAAACGTAAATTCGCGTCTTGGGGCTCTGAGGGCGCGACAGTGGCTCAGTCACAGGCGCAATATCTGGTGCGGCGGCAGGAACTTCCTTCGGTTCCGCAGAGGGTGCAGCAGTACTCGTAACCCCCGAACTTGTCGGCGTATTGAGTGCAGTCAGCAATGGCTGGGTCTTATGCAAATGACGGTGGTTGTCAAGCAACATCAAGCTTCCAGCCTCCAGATAAAACCAGACGGCCTCACCTGTCGGAATTGCGGCTCGCCCCTTCTTGTCTTCGGCGCAAAAGTACGTGAACTTGTTTGTCTGTATGGCATAGCCCTGGACCCCCGCCGCGAGAACCACAGTATTACCGGCCAGCGCCGATGCGGTTGCGTAATCCTGGAGTTTTCCGGTTTGCCAGGGTTTTTTATCGTACTTGCTCGCACCAAACGCTAGCGGTGCATGAAAGAACGACGATGATAAAGACTAGGCATGGGCCTCTTACAAGCCTGCGACTGAAGTACCCGTTTACATCTGGCATCTCACTCACCTCGTATTTTGAAGGCCTAGGGATGAATGATCTTACACGACTGGCGAGAAGATTTCAATGCCCATATCCTGACTCTCACGACCAAACTCGACCGTTTCAGGACAGCGAGGCACAGGCGGCAGACCGAAGCTTCTGCGACTGGGCGCGCGAGAACTATGCCTCTAGAGGGCCATGCGTTGAAATGATGTCGCCAGTTGAAGAGCGAGTCTACTGTTAAGGCCAGCAGCTTTTTTATCTCAAAGGATGTCAGGCAATTGATCTCTTTGTCGCGCCTCTTGGGCGTTAATTGCATACGATTCTGCACAGTTGCCCTGCAGAGCCCTTGCTAGATCGGTCACAACAGCAACAGCGCAGATTCGACCTTGGGTTAAATGTCCCGATTCGCACGGGAGTCGACGTATCATGCTACTTGATGATGCTACCAAACGCGGTAGCATGATGGAAGTAGCATGACAGAAGCTGAAGTACGCGACCTCATCACACATCTTCGCCGCGTTAGGGCGGATTTGACGCACGTAGAAGCGAAATTGGCGGAAAGCGAATTGCCCAAAAGACTGTGGCAATCGATTTCAGCTTTCTCGAACACGCGTGACGGCGGCACTCTCATACTCGGAATAGCAGAAGAAGACGACTTTCGGATCGCTGGTGTAAAAAATCCTAACAAGATACAGCAGGAACTGGCAAGTCTGTGCAGCAGTATGGAACCAGCTATACGCGCACACATTGAGATTCATCATATAGATGGAAAAACTGTAGTCACCGCGCAAATCCCCGAACTACTGTCCGCCAGCAAGCCCTGCTATCACCGAAGCGCGGGGCGCCAGGCTTATGGCTTTAGAAACTTCCAAAACTACCGTTTGCGCGTTAGGGTAATGTGTTCTTGAGGTCAGCCAGGGGTCGGCCTGCCCCCATTAAGTGCGTAGAGCCGCCGAGCCTTTGGATGGTGGGCGGTACTGGGATCGAACCAGTGACCTCCTGCTTGTAAGGCAGGCGCTCTAACCGGCTGAGCTAACCGCCCGGAATTCCTCATCTATGGTCGCATGGCGCGCGGACGGCGTACTCACGCCCCCACGAGCCGTGCATAGAGGCTTTTCGCGACGCCGATGTCCGTCGTCCCCTTGATGATCGCCCGCCCATCCGGGAAAAATGTCAGATGATATTTCGGCATGAGCATCCTAAGCGCGAATTCATTGACGCGCACTTCTCCCAGAGGACGCAACCGTGCCGCGAGCTGCTGCAGATCAAGCGGCCGCGCGCTCTCATGCAATTGAACAGCGTTACGGCCGCAGAGGCTCACAGGCTTTCGCCGATGGCCATCGAGATACAGAAACTCCCGGCCTTGGCAGACGCGGCAGTTGGAGTCTCGCGCCCCGGCTCTGACCTGTTTGCCAGTACCTTGCCAGACATCCAGCGTCTGTACACGGCACGCGAAATCCGGCCATCCGACCAGCAGCCGCAAAGCGAGCGCCACCTGCAAAGAGGCGACTGACGCTGTGGCCGATGCCAGTACGCCATCCACATCGCAAGTGGGCTGGGCACCCAGGGGCGGTTCCGGATAAACGCATGCGAAACACGGGCCTCGCTTTGGCACGATGGGCATAACAATTCCGTAGCTGCCGATAGCCGCTCCGTAGATCCAGGGAATGTTCAGTTTGACGCTAAGATCATTGAGGAGATACCGCGTTTCAAAGTTATCGGTGCCATCGAGTATGAGGTCGAATGCGGCGACTAATTCTTCAGCATTAGAGGGCGTTACGTCCGTAACCAACGGTTCGATTTGAACGTCGCTATTCAACTGGCGCAGCCTGCGTGCCGCTGCAATCGCCTTGGGGGATTCGTCGCGCGCGTCCGCCTCATCGAAAAGCCATTGCCGCTGAAGATTAGTGAAATCGACGTAATCGCGGTCAATCAGCCGCAGTTGGCCCACTCCCGCGCGGACAAGCGCCTCTGCCTGGAAGCTTCCTAGTGCGCCGCAACCGACAATACAGATACGAGCATCTCGAAGTTTTCTTTGGCCTGCCTCGCCGATTGGAGCGAACAGAATTTGCCGGGAGTAGCGTTCCTTCTCACCCGGTGTCATATACGACGATCGTAACAACCAGAAACGTATGTGGTATCCCTGCGCCTGCGGCTTCTGACTGTAAGTTGCTGAAGATCCCTTTTGTTTTGCTTCTATTTTGCGCTTGCGGGAATGGACTGGTTGCACAGCAGAATCAGGAGACATCGCTGATTCAGGAAGCATTGAAGTATGAAGGCCGCCGAATTGCCGCGATCAGTTTCGAACCTGCGGACCAGCCGCTCTCGACCGAGGCGCTGGCTAGCCGGTTGCCTTTTACAACGGGTTCTATATTCCGCGAGCGTGACTTGCGGCAAGCCATCCAGAATCTGTTCGCAACGGGACGGTTTTCCGATTTAGCCGTGGATGCAAGCGAAGCTGGCGCTGGAGTGGCACTAAGATTTATAACCCAACGCGCTTACTTTGTGGGACGCGTCTTTGTATTCGGAGTTAAGCCCCCGCCTAATAGTGGACAACTCGTAAGCGCCACGAAGCTGCGGTTGGGCACGCCCTATACGGATGCCCAAAAAAATCAAGCGCTCGAATCGCTTAGCAGTCTGCTCCGGCAAAACGGCTATTACTACGCCGCAGTGGGAGCGGATGTCCAATACGAGCCAAAAACCGAGCAAGCAAATCTGACGTTCGAGGTCACCACAGGAAAACGCGCCCGCTTTGAGCAACCGTTAATTATCGGCAGCCTGGAAGGACCCCAGGAAAATATCATTCGAGCAACCCATTGGAAACGGCTTTATGGCGTGCTCGGATGGAAGGAAGTAACGGAAGCTCGGGTTCGCCAGGGTATCAGCAACATTCGGACTTACTATGAGAAACGCGACCTCCTTGATTCAAAAGTAACGCTTACAACGTTAACGTACAACACCGAAAGCAATACTGTGGAACCGTCCATTCATGTGCAAGCCGGTCCCCGAATAATCATCAGGACGGCTGGAGCGCGCATTAGCAGAGGTGCGCTTCGGCAACTCGTGCCCGTGTTTCAGGAAGGAGCCGTGGACACGGACCTTATCGTCGAAGGCCAGCATAACATCGAGCAGTATTTACAGTCGCAAGGCTATTTTGGCGCGGAAGTTACGTATAAGGTATCGTCAAACACGAATAACTTAGAGCGGTCTATAGTCTATCAAGTGACTCGCGGGCCGCGTCACAAGTTTGTATATCTCGGTATCAGCGGAAACGAGTACTTCCCGAAAGAAACTATGCGGGAACGTTTATACATGATTCCAGCGGAGTTACCCCGTTTCCCTCACGGGCGTTTCAGTGATATGTATCTCAGGCAAGATATCCAATCTATTGAGAGCTTATATCGAGCAAACGGCTTTCACGACGTTAGGGTAAGTTCCAGAGTGCAGGATGATTATCGAGGCATCAGGGATCATTTAGCAGTTCTTATCACGATCGAAGAAGGTCCGCAGTGGTTTGTGTCCGGACTATCAGTCGAGGGAGCAGACCCAAGTGACATTGCTGTATTTCGTCCCAGGCTGGCCTCCATCAAAGGCCAGCCGTTTAGCGAAGCCACTGTCGGCGCAGATCGAGAGAACGTTCTGGAATATTACTATAATCGCGGCTATCTGAATGCTACGTTCGATTACTACGTCGAACCAGCTGAATTATCAGGCGAACCCAATGCAACCCACGTCAATATACGTTATGTGCTGCATCCGGGACCACGCAAGTTTGTGCGCGGCGTGCTTGTAAGCGGGCTCGAAACAACGCGCCGCAAGCTCGTTCACGATCGCATTGAGCTTAGGGAAGGCGAGCCGTTGTCGTTAGCAGAAGAGACCGAGAGCGAGCGGCGGCTTTACGACCTCGGAATCTTCGCGCGGGTGAATACAGCGATTCAGAATCCCGATGGTGAGGAGGACCAGAAATATGTGCTTTACGACATCGATGAGGCGCGGCATTATTCCTTGAACGTTGGAGTAGGCGCCCAGATTGCCCGGATCGGGGGTGGTGTCACGAGCCTTGATAATCCGGCTGGAACGACCGGGTTCGCGCCCCGGCTTGCATTAGGCATAAGCCGCCTGAATTTTCTTGGGCTGGGCCAGACACTGGGGCTTCAAACATCGGTTTCAACCATTGAACAACGGGCTGCTCTAACCTATTTCATCCCGCAGCTTGTTTCGCATGAAAACCTGAGCCTCACGACCACTGCCCTGCTGGACAATTCCAGCGATATCCGCACTTTCACGGCGCATCGCCGGGAAGGATCCATACAACTGAGCCAAAGACTGTCCCGTGCTTACACTTTTCAATACCGGCTTGTGTTGCGTAACGTGACGCTCTCGAACCTGAAGATAGACCAGCTTCTCGTCCCGCTGCTTTCTCAGCCAGAGACGGTTGGCTTGGGAGAGTTCTCAATCATCGAAGATCGCCGGGACGATCCCACGGACGCGCACCACGGAGTCTACACAACCGTGGACTTAAGCTATGCGCCGGGGTTTCTCGGCTCGCAGACACATTTTGGGCGAGGACTGTTTCGCAATTCCACCTATCACCTCTTTCACCGCGATCTGGTTTTTGCCCGTAGCACGCAGTTCGGTTTTATCACTCGGACCGGCGGTGTTCCGGCAATACCGCTAGCTGAGAGGCTGTATTCCGGCGGCTCGACGTCGCTTCGGTCATTTCCTGACTTTCAAGCGGGCCCGCGGGATCTTACAACCGGTTTTCCACTTGGCGGGAACGCCCTTTTCATAAACAATTCGGAGCTTCGGTTCCCGCTCTATGGAGACAATGTGGGCGGGGTTCTGTTCCACGATGCCGGTAACGTGTACAGCACGCTCGGCGATATCAGTTTTCGATTTCGTCAACAGAATTTGCAGGACTTCAATTATATGGTGCAGTCGGTGGGGCTCGGGATTCGTTATCGCACCCCAATTGGACCCGTTCGCATCGATCTATCGTTCAGTCCCGATGCTCCTCGATTCTACGGACTAAAGGGAACGGAACAAGATTATTTAAACGGGACCGCAATACCGGCCGTCCAAAAGATTAACGGTTTTCAGTTTCACTTTTCACTCGGCCAGGCATTCTGATGCGTCGCGCCCTCCTGTTTGCATCGTTCGGTCTTTGCTTGCAAGCCGCAGTGGTGGATCGTCTGGCGATCACGGTAGATAAGCAAGTGATAACCGAGTTGCAACTGGACGAGGAGATTCGTGTTACGGCATTCTTGAATCATCGGGCCGTTACCCGCGATCTGGATGCGCGGCGCGCGGCCGCCGACCGTTTAATCGCACAAACGCTAGTCGAGCGGGAAATGCAACTCAGCCGGTATCCTGCACCGAGCAGTAACGACGTTAACAACTATTTGGAGCAGATCAGGAGCGATTTCGGGGGAGCGGCCCGCCTCGACCAGGCACTTACAAAGTATGAGCTTACGGAAGCGGTGTTAAGAGAGCATCTGGCGCTCCAGCTTACAACGCTGCGATTCATTGAATATCGCTTCCGGCCTGATACCGGAGCGCGAGATGTCGAAGGGCGTACCGACGAGGCTCTGGACGCATGGCTCGAAGAGAGCAGAAAGCACGTCGATATTGTCTATCAAGACAAATCGCTCCAATAGTTCGGCATGAATCGAAAACATCGATTGATTCTGATTGGCGCTGCTTCAGCTTGTTTCCTGCTGGCTTTGCTGGGACTGAGCGCTTTGTACGCGCTTCAGACGAATTGGTTTAAGAACAAAGTTCGGGAGAGAATCATCACGGCCGTTGAGAATGCCAGCGGCGGCCGAGTCGAGCTCGATACATTCAGTTATAACTGGCGCACTCTCACCGCGGAGTTTCGCGGATTCGTGGTTCACGGGACGGAATCAGCCGGCGCGCCTCCCCTCTTTCAAGCAAAATCCGTTCGCATCGGCTTGAAGATTACTTCCGTCCTCAAGCGAGATATAGATATCGCCTCGCTGATTGTGGAGCGGCCTGAGATCTATTTGCTTGTACAACCTGATGGCACGACCAATATTCCGCCTCCTAAAATACGTCAAAGCGCCAGTAGTACAGCTGCACAACTACTGAACTTGAAAGTGCGGCACTTCGAGTTCAATCATGGCTCGATGGACGCGGAAATGCGACGCGTGCCTCTGAATGTTCGAGGCGAGGATGTCTCTATGCTGGTCAGCTATGAGCCGGCAGCATCGGGATATGAGGCGCACGTTTCCTCTAAGGACATAAGGTTCAACTCGGCAGCTTTTCGGCCCTTCGCGGCGAGCTTGGATGCGATCGCCCAATTCCAGAGAAATCGGTTTGTAATTCGGCAACTCGCACTGACATCCAACGGCTCGAAACTCCAGGTCTCCGGAACGATTCAGCCTTTCGCCCGTCCGAGTGTCGATCTGCGAGTAGATGGAAAACTGGACGCCTCGGCGATTGCTCGTATCGCGGACGTCGCGGATGTGCGCGCCGGTACTTTGGTCGTAATTGGTACGGCGCACTACGATGAGTCTTCGCTTTGGATGTTCCAGGGTAAGATAGACGGCCGCAATCTCAGCTATCGGTCGAGCTCGCTCGCGCTGCAGAATGCGAGTTTTGAGTCGGAGGTGCTCGCCAACCGCGCAGAAGTTAAATTCGCCCATCTCGCCGTTGCCTCGCCCGACGGGAAGTTTTCAGGCCAGGCGGTATTGAAGAATTTTCGCGAGCTCCAGCTTGACGGAAGAGTGAGTGCGCTTGATATTCGCACTGCAGCAAGCTTGTTATCGAATCGACCGCTACCCTGGACAGGAATCGCGAGCGGTCCCATACATGTTGCCGCAAACCTCAATCGCCCAACCAGCGATTTAACGGTTCAAAGCAATCTGGAGATTACTCCAGCTCGCGGCTGCATTCCACTATCAGGCAATGCCGACGTATCGTATGCAAATCGCGGCGACGTGCTTCAATTCGGGAACTCGCATCTGGAACTTCCGCGCACGCAGTTGTCGTTCTCCGGTCTCCTGGGATCACGCTTCCAGATAGCGCTTGATAGCACGAATCTCGACGACTTGAAGCCGGTAGTTCCGTTTTCGAATGCGCAGAAAGGGGTGTTGCCGGTGTGCTCCAGAACGGACGTGCTCATTTCGATGGCACGATAGCCGGGCCGCTCTCTAATCCCCGCATACAAGGAAACGTAGCGCTGTCTCACTTCAGAATGGAAAAGAAACTTGGGATCAAGCTCGGTCCCATATGGACTTATCCATGAGCGGAGTGGATTTTTCATCGTTTACTGTAGATCAAGGCTCGCTCCACGCGGCCGGGGATGCCCACCTTGGGCTCAAAGAGGGCAATCCGGAAGGGCGGAGCCCGCTTCGTTTAAATGCCCAGTTCAGAGGCGCTGATGTCCCCAAAATCGTGGCCGAGTACTCGACGTTCAAGTTGCCGATGTCCGCGGCGTTGCCTCCGGGTCGATAGATGTCAGTGGGCCATTGGGTGAGCCGCGCGGAAACACACGAATTCGTATTGATCATGCGGATGCTTACGGACAACGCCTGGACCAGATAGAGCTTTTCGCCGAACTCTCGCCGAATCAGGTTCGGATTATCCGGGGTGAAGTGAAGCCGGTCCGGCGCTTGTTTCGTTTTCCGGCACATACGATCACGCTCCCGGCTCGTGGCGCGATGGGGAGTTGCGCCTGAAAGCAGATAGCAACGGATTCCCGCTTGCAAGCCTTGCTCCCGTGCGCAACTACGATCCGGGTTTGAATGCACAATTTGAAATCCATGCAGAAGGAGCGGCTCGCATCGCCGCCGGCAATATCGAGCCCCGCGAAGCGAACGGCGCATTCGCGCTCCGAAACGTAACGGTTAACGGCGTCCCGTACGGAAGCATCACGGCCAATGCCTCGACGCGTGGGCAGACATTGAATGCGACTTTTATCGGTGACCTTCGCGAAACTCACCTCGGTGGGTCGGCCGAGGTACAGCTTATTCCGGGAGATCCCGCCAAAGGTGAATTTCACCTGGATCGTATGCAGTTTCGGACCTTATATGCGCTTCTCAATGCGGGTCAAGCGAAGGCGCTGCCATTCGATGGTTTCGTGCAAGGCGGATTCAGTTTCGAAGGGCCGCTCCAAAAGCTCGATCAGTTGCACGCGAGCGTGCGGCTTCAGGAAGTACAGCTCAGTTCCACGCTGGAAGGACAACCGGCAGGCGAAGCCAAGCCGGCAGACCTTATCTTCCACAATGTGGACCCTATCGCGCTGGATGTTTCAAACGGCGTTGCTACGGTACGCAATTTTCGAATTGCGGGGAAGGACACCAGTTTGAGCGTAGCCGGATCCATTCCGTTCTTTCGGCAAACGCCTATCAGCCTTAGCGTCGAAGGCGCGGTGGATCTGCGGATTTTCCAGCTATTCGATCAGAACGTCCAGTCCTCCGGCCAGTCTGTGGTTGCAGCTTCCATTGGAGGCACATTCAGTGACCCGTCGGTCAACGGGTCGCTCGATCTTAGGAACGGCTCTTTTTCCCTCAACAACGTCTCAAACGGACTGACTGCGGTGAACGGAACTGTCAAGTTCAATCGGGACCGCGCCACGATCGAGAAACTCACCGCGCATAGCGGCGGAGGCGAGATCGCGCTTTCAGGTTTCGCAAGCTTTGCAGCCGGAGGGCCGGTCGTCTATCGGCTGGAAGCGAACGCTGAGAGTGTGCGTGTCCGATATGCGGGTGGCATTAGCGCGACTGCCAGCTCTGAACTGAGACTCACGGGTACCAGCGAAAACGGCCTCCTCTCGGGGACGGTTACCGTCTCGCGGGTCGTTCTCAATCCAAACACGGATGTGGGTACGGTGCTGGCCTCATTGGGAGCGCCTGGGGCCTCGCCAGCAAACGAAAACGATTTCTTGACCGGCCTGCAGATGGATGTTCGCGTGGAAAGCGCGCCGAATCTACTGCTGAGTACTGCTTTAAGCCGGGACGTGGAGGCGGAGATCGATCTTCATCTCCGAGGTACGCCTGACCACCCGGTGCTTCTGGGAACTGTTGCGGCGAATCAAGGGGACATCAAGGTATTCGGAACAAAGTACAGCATTAATCGCGGAGAAGTAACGTTTGCTAACACCGTGAAGATTGAGCCTGTGCTGGATCTTGATCTTCAAACGGAAGCACGCGGCATCATCGTTGATGTTACAGTTTCTGGAACGCTGGGCAAGCTGAACATTAACTACCGCTCCGATCCGCCTCTTCAGCCGAGGGACATCATCGCCCTGCTTACGGTGGGCCGGACGCCCAACAGAGTCTCAAATATTCCAAATGCGCAGGTCACGAATGACGTCGGCGCCCTGCAATCCGGCGCAGGCACGGTCCTCGGTCAAGCGATTTCTCCTGCGTCCAATCGATTGTCTAAGCTGTTCGGCATCACAAATATCAAAATCGATCCGATGGTGCAAGGCATCACCAACACGCCGCAGGCGCGCCTCACCATTGAGCAGCAGATTTCCCGTGAGATCACGGTGACATACGTGACGAACCTCTCGCAAACATCGGAACAGATCTTTCGCTTGGAATACGCGTTTAGCCGCCAATACTCGCTGGTAGCGCTCCGAGACGACAACGGCGAGTTCGGCATCGATATCCAATATAAGAAGCGTTTTAAATGATCCTCTGATGAGATTGCGAACGGCGCAAGGCAAACTCAAGATCGAACACAGCATTATCGAAGGATTGCGGCCGGTTCTCGAGCGGTTGCTGCGAAATACTTCCGAGATTCGTTCTGTGATTCCCGGCGTGATACGGCCGGTGCGCGATGCCCGGGGAGAGCCCGCGATTCGAATTACCGTTCCCACCAGCAACGGGTGGAAAGCCATCGCGTTGAGCGCTGGCGCGCGGCAGGAGTTGTTTATCAGTACGCCTCTTTCGAGAGAAAACCTGGAGAAGGTGATCCGGCAGGCGCTGGATACTTAAGTAATTAGGGCATGACAAGGCTCTGGTTAGTGCTGCTCGGATTCCAGCTCTCGGCAGCGCCTGTGACATTTACGAAGAACATCGCTCCTCTTGTGTTTGAACATTGCGCGCCTTGCCACCACCCGGGAGGAGTCGGGCCATTTTCACTTATTACTTACCAGGATGTGCGCAAACACGCGTCGCAGATGATGGCTGTTACTCAGCGGCGTTACATGCCGCCGTGGCCGCCTGAAAAAGGCTACGGCGAGTTCAAGGACGATCGCAGCCTCAGCGATGAACAGATCCGGTTGATTTCCGAGTGGGTGAAGCAAGGCGCTCCAGAAGGTGATCCGGAAAGCTTGCCCCGAGCACCGCAATTCACAGACGGGTGGCAGATGGGCCCGCCCGACATGATCGTCCGAATGCCGAAGCCATTCAAAATGCAGGCGAGTGGAACTGATATTTTCCGGAATTTCGTACTTCCTACGGGCCTGGAGGCGACTAAATACGTTCGAGGAATAGAGTTGCGGCTCGACAACCCGCGGGTTGTGCACCACGCAAATATAGTTCTCGATCGAACACAATCACTGCGCGTGCGCGATGGCGAAGACGGCCGGCCAGGTTTCCCCGGCATGGACGTTATTACAGAAGCAGCCGCTAACGACTTTGATCCCGATTCCCACTTTCTTTTTTGGAAGCCGGGCACCGTCCTCCATGCCGAACCTGACGCCATGAGCTGGCGTCTCGATCCCGATACTGATCTCGTTCTCAATCTTCATCTGCAGCCCACCGGGAAAGAGGAATCCGTTCAAGCGGAAGTCGGAATTTATTTCGCGTCCCACCCGCCCACGCTATTCCCCATGCTGGTTCAACTCGAGCATGATGGGGCTATCGATATCCCGCCCGGCGATCGCTCGTTTGCTGTAACCGATCACCTGACGCTGCCCATCGATGTTGACGTTCTTGCAATCTACCCTCACGCGCACTATCTAGGGAAACTCGTTGAGGCCTGGGCCACTTTGCCCGATGGCAGCCGCCGCTGGCTGATTCGAATTCCTGATTGGGACATCAATTGGCAGGCGGTTTATGAATACAAACATCCCATTGCTCTTCCGAAGGGCACAAAGATCGCGATGCGGATTACCTATGACAACTCCACGTCCAATCCGCGCAATCCGAATAATCCGCCAGAGCGGGTGAAAACCGGCAATCGCAGTAAAGACGAAATGGGACACGTATGGCTTCAGGTGTTGCCCGAGGGCGGCAGCCAATCGCAAGAAGATCCGCGCTTCGCTCTTCAGGAAGCCGTCATGCGGCGGAGGCTCGAGAAATATCCAGCGGATTTTCTTGCCCGCTATAATTTAGCGGCCTTGCTTCAATTGCGAGGGAAACTGGACGAAGCGATCTCCTGTTACCAGGACGCTTTAAAAATTGAGCCTTCCAATCCGACCGCGCGAAATAGCTTGGCCGCCGCGCTGCTGATGAATGATCGCCTTCCTGATGCTATTCAGCAATTGCGCGAAACTTTGCGCCTGGACCCCGCATATCTGAACGCCCGCTATAATCTCGCCAAAGCGCTCGCCGCGAGTGGCGATCTTGAAGGCGCCGCTGCCGAATACAGTGCGTTCCTGAAAGCGAAACCGGATGATGCCGGCGCTCAGGCTGGATTAGCCAGCGTGTACTTCATCCAGCGCAAGTACGGCGAGGCGCTTCCGCATTTTCAGAAGGCCGCGAGACTGAATCCAAACGATGCCGATGTGCAGGCGAATTTAGGTACGGTGCTTGCGATAACCGGCGATTTGCCCGCCGCGATCCAAGCATTCGAACGAGCGCTCCAGATTAACCCAAGTCATGAAGCTGCGCGCGCGAATCTCGAGCGGGCGCGGGCAGCGCTGGCGATGAGGCGTTAACCTGGGCCACCTGTATTTGCGTCTCCTCACGACCCTGTGCCCCGCTGCCGGATAATCTCCTGCGGAAGATCGCCTGCCTTGACAACCCGAATAAAATGATCTGTGAATTTCAACGCCGGGTGTAGTTGCACATATGGCATGTGACAGCCAATACAGTCTCCCTTCTGTCGTTGATCGGCATGAAAGGCCTGGCTGTCGTGACACGTGTGGCACTTCTCGTTGTAGAAATCAGGGTCGTTTCGACGCGCGTCCTGATGAGCCGGGTGACAGGTAGTGCATGCAAGCTTTCCAGAGGCGAAGCAGCGGCTCTTCATGAGCCTGAGTGGCTGAAACCGAAGATTTTCTAGTTGGGCATCATCCACAGGCGGCTTGACCCGATGGCAATTGCCGCAGAACCTAACCTGCTCAGGCGCTGACAATTTGCCCGGGTTCAGCGGCAGTTTGCCCGCTCCGCGAGCATGTTCGTCCGCGCCCGCATGACACTTTTCGCATTGCACTCCAGGAACGATTGGCTGCAGATCGGGTGTTATCGCGGTCGAGTGACAGCTGAGGCAAGTCTGCAGGTCGCGTGAACTCTGCTTTCTGCCGAGCGCGGCCTCCGCGTTGGGAGACGCTCCCGCGTCTTGTCCAACCGTAATCCCATACTGGTGCAGTTGCGGGAAATAGCTCACGCGCGACTCGCGGGTCACTTCGCCGCTCCGGACCAGCGGCGTCTGACCTTGCGCCCCCGCCCCGAGGATCCATTCGATCAGCCCATCCGCCCGCGTGTTGCCACGTACGGCGGTGACACCGATGCCGTTCTGAAGGCGCCGGTATACAAACATGTATCCGTCTCCCGATTCTCGTAGGCCCTGAGCGGGCAGATTCTCCGCAAACGCGCTGTTGAGTGCGGGCGCCATGGCGTGGGCCATTCTCGTGCGTTGATGCAGTTTCGTCTCTGCCGGATGGCAGGTGGCGCATTCTGTTGGCGGCGCTCCGTTCATGCCGGCCGCCAACCCGAACGCCAGCACAGCAAAGCTCAGACTCATAGGTGGATACATCACGGCTGCGCGGATGATGATTTCAATGTTTCGAGTACAGCCTTGCCTTCGTCTCGCTTACCTTCAGCGATTAGCGTCTGGCCGAGAATATAAGTGGCTTCATGGTTCTTGGGATCCAAAAGAAGCGCGCGCCGCAGTATCCCTTCCGCATTCGAAAGATTTCCCGTTTTGAAATAGCACTTGCCCAAAAGAATATAAGGCCCGCTAAAGTCCGGATTCAGCCACACCGCGCGCTGGAGATCCGGGATCGCCAAATCCCATTTTTCCTGACGCGTGTACGCGTCGCCCAGGCGATACCATGCCATCGAAAAATTTGGATTGATATCCAGCTCCTTCTCTAAATCCTGAATCGCCTCTTCCATTCGCGCGCGGTAAATGGCAATCTCTCCCAAAAGGAAATACGCTTCCGGCAATTTTGGATCGAGCGCGAGCGCTTTCGTGATCTCTGCCTGCGCTTGCTCTTCGTACTCCTTCTTCAACATCATCTGCCCGGCTACCAGGTGAGCGGCCGCGGATTCTGGCCTCAGACCAAATAGCCTCGCAAAGGCGGCCTCCGACGCCTCTTGCTGCTTGGTTTGAAGGTAAGCGTAACCGAGCATGTAATTTGCTTCGTTGACTGCCGGGACCTTCTCGAGCCACGGAATGGCCTTCGGCGCTTGTGAAAGCATGAAATAACTCTGGCCGATCAAGAGGACTGACTCCTTGTATTCGACCGATTTCGGGTCCTCGGTCTTGATCGCCTCTTCTAAGACCGGAATCGCATCAGCATATTTCTGTTGCTTGTACAGTTCCATTCCACGCTGATGAGCCTCGTTCATCGCGCTCCCGGACACGAATAGCGCGAAGAGAACAGGCAACATGTCTCAAAGTATAATCGGGCGGAAACGATGACATTCGTGGCCTGGATTACCTTAAGGGCTGTTCTCATTGCGGGTCGATGAAGACTTTACAACATTTCTGGTGCGTTTCCTGGGCGAATCGATTACACTACTTCAAGGTGTGAGTTGTAGACGTTCTAGCCGGTGCGGCCAATTGGGCCGGTCGGCATTTCTCTGTATAGACAGTTTTGCTTCCAAGGAGAAGATCATGGTTAGCCTTCGCAAAGCGCTTTTCACTTGCGTTTTCGTACTCTGTGCCCTGCTGTTAGTTTCGGGCGGTAACGCAATAGCACAACAGGTTTTTGGCAGTATCATTGGCACGGTTACCGATCCAAGCGGTTCAGCCGTGGCGAATGCCAAAGTCACGATAACCGACGTAACTAAGGGCACATCGTTTGACGTAATGACGAATGACTCTGGCCAATATACTAAAGGCCAGCTCATTCCTGACACGTACAAGGTCACGATTGAGGCGTCCGGGTTTCAGAAGGTCGTTTCAAACGAGTTAACGGTGCAAGTGGATCAGTCGACGCAGTTCAACGCTGCCATGCAGGTTGGCAACGTTGAACAGACGGTCGAGGTGACTGCGGCAGCGCCCTTGCTGCAGACGGACCGCGCCGATGTTGCTCAAACCTTCACCGCGCAGCAAATCCAGGAGTTGCCGAGCATCGGCCGCAACCTTCAGGCCTTCGAGCTTTTAGATCCAGGAACAGTGAAGCTGGGTTGGGCTCACGCAGCGGATGAGAATCCGCAGGGCAGCGTCCAAATAGAGGTCAATGGCCAACCATTCTACGCGACCGGCTATTACCTGGATGGCACCGTGAATCAGGATCCTATTCTGGGAATCATCGTTATCAACCCAACTTTCGATTCTGTGAGCGAGATCAAACAAGCCAATCAAGACTATGATGCGGAGTTCGATACCTTTAGCGCCGGCCTGCTGACATACCAGACGAAATCGGGCACGAACTCTTTTCATGGGGATGCGTTTGAATACCTGTATCTGAATACGCCCGGCTTTCAGGACTTCGGCCGCAATCCTTTTACGGAGAATACCCCTATCGCAGGACATCCTGGAGCATTCGCCCCAACCACTCGTCAGAACCAGTTCGGCGGCTCCATTGGCGGAAGAATCATCAAGGACAAGCTATTCTTCTTCGGGGATGCCCAATTGACTCGCAATAGCAAGGGCGGCTCCGCTCTTACCAGCGTTCCCACGGCTGCCGATCGAACCGGCGACTTGAGCGATTGGCTGCGCGCCTCCCCCGGGTACCCAGGCTGCCTGACCAGCGGCCCTGGCGGAAGCAACACCTGCCTGTATCAGATTTACGACCCGAACACCGGTAATCCGACCACCGGCGTTGGCCGATTGCCTTTTGTGAATAACCAGATTCCCATGGCCCGGCTCAGCTCGCAAGCCCTGGGCATTCTGAATTACTTCCCCTTGCCGAACTCCGCCGCGAGTGGAAGTAACCCGTTTAACAATTACACGGGTAGCGGGGCTCTCAGAAATAATGGCAACATTTGGGACACGCGCTGGGATTATTACGGCAATGAGAAGAATACGTTTTTCGGGCGCTATAGCTATGCGGCGTTCGATCTAGGTGCGCCCGGAATCTTTGGTTTGGTCGCCGGTGGTGTTCCATTCAGCGGAACGAACTATGCAGGTAGTTCCAACACATTAAACCAGAGCATTTCAGCCGGCTGGACGCATACGTTTAATTCGACTTTGATCAACGAGTTCCGCTTCGGCTTCCTGCACTACCACATCACAGACGTTCCCAACGGTTTCGGCAGCCAGCCTGCTACACAAGCCGGTATTGTCGGTCTGAACAGAGATAACACGTACACGTCGGGTCTGCCGGCGTTTTACCTGGATAACCCCGCAGGCGGCAGCATGGAGGTCGGCTACGCACTCGGTATCAACCAGTGCAACTGCCCGCTGGATGAGAACGAGCGCCAATATCAATTCGTGGACAATCTCAGCAAGATACGTGGTACCCACAGCTTCAAGTTCGGCGCTGACATTCGTTACGCGGAGAACCTCCGGGTTCCCAGCGATACGCACCGATCCGGTGAGCTGCACTTTAACGACAGCATGACTGCATTGGGTACCGGCGGTGGTTCTTACAACTACGGCATAGGTTTAGCTACATTTTTGTTGGGGGACGTCACCAGCTTCGGCCGGTACGTCAGCAGCAGTCTTGATGCCGAGGAGCGCCAGAAGCGCAACTTCTTTTACGGCCAGGACGAGTGGCGGCCGAATTCGAAGCTGACCATTACTTACGGCGTCCGCTGGGAAATGGTGTTCCCGGAGACGGTGAACGCACCGAAGAATGGCGCCGAATACGACCTAAACACCGGTTTGTTGGATGTCTTTGGCTATGGCCAGAACAGCAGCCACGGCTATCAGAGAATGAACTGGCACAATTTTGCTCCGCGGTTCGGTATCGCATACCAACTCACCCCCAAGACCGTCATCCGGACTGGTTATGGCTGGTCCTACAGCCTTGGAACATTCGGTTCCACCTTCGGCCACAATGTGACCCAGAACCCGCCTGTTTTGGCGAACCAGGAACTGACCCAAACGGGAACCTGCGGCAACAATTTCTGCGATGTTTTCAATCTTGGGGAGACGACCCCCCCACCCCTTCCGACTTTTGCCGTCAGTCAACAAGGTACTTTGCCCTGCCCTACCGGAGTTGATTGCAAGACGCGGCCCGGCATCTTTACCATGCCTGTGATTTATGCCTACAACTTCACTGTGCAGCGGCAAGTAACCAGCAAGATCGCGGCCACCGCCGGGTATGTGGGAAACCAGGGCCGGCACAACGGAGCGGGACTCGGCAACAGTTTCGATAACAACCAGGTTTTGTTCGTGCCCGGCTTCACCGGCGACCAAAATACACTGCGGCCTTTTGATGGTCTTTACGGTCCTCGTTACAATTACGGGAATACCACTTCCATCGACAACTACTGCAACTGCGCAAACAATCGTTACGACTCGTTCCAGGCTACTGTAACCGCTAGAGGATGGACCGGTTTCACTCTGCAGGGAAATTACACCTGGCAGCTCTCGCAAGGCGACGGCTACGGACCCGATGGCGGATATACGTTCCTGTATGATCGCAAGCTTGGTTACGTCGACAACGGCGAGTTCCCGCGGCGGGAATCGGTGTGGGCGTTCAACTATGATCTTCCGTTCGGGCGTGGAAGAAAATTCGGCGCCAACACGAACCGGTTCGTTGACGCGGTGCTGGGCGGCTGGAATTTGAGCGGTATTTTCACTTACTACAGTGGGCGACCCTTTTATCCGACCCTCGACAACTATCCGGGCAAACCGTATACGGGTCCGAACAACATTCCCAACATAGGTAGCGGGAACCCGTACGCAGCGACCAAGGATAGGAACCACTGGATCGCGCCCGATCCTAATCTGACCGGCGCATACGTGGCCCCTGCTCCTAACACGTTCGGCAACTATCCGATCAATACGTTGTTCGGTCCGCGGTTCGTGAACCTGGATGCGTCCATCATGAAGGTGTTTAGCATCACAGAACGTATCAAGTTCACGCTTCGCATGGATGCAACCAACGCATTGAATCACACCAATCTGGATCTTCCGAATGGCGACGTCCAGAGCGCGAATGCAGGTCAGATCACCAACATTGCCTTCAACGGCAACGGAGCTACCATGCGGCGGCTGCAGTACTCTGGCGTGATTAGCTGGTAATCGCTCAGATCACGTAATAAACGAAGACGGCCGAAAGAGCCCAAAGCTCTTTCGGCCGTTTTTCGTTGCGTAAGGAACTGCGAGATTACGTGACGGCGCGAAGGAATCGCGGGTACATTTTGAGCGCCTCTCCAGCAGTTCAGCGGACGCTTGCTGCCACTCTCCTTGCTTGCGCAAACAGGCAGCTTCTTGGGGTTCAGGACGCCTTCATCGCTGGTCTTCCCGGCGAGGGCAATCAGATGCATTGCCCAGGGCCGTGACAGCTTTCATACGTAACGCCCGACGTAGCCTTTCTCGGCAACAGCGCACCCGGAGGACAGTAAAAATAGGACGACAACAGACTTCATTCAGGCTGCTTGCCGGTTGGCGTTCTCTCGATCTTTACTGTTTTCCTTCCAGCCTAGATATCCGGTTTTCGTGGTCAGCGAGGATGCGCATGATGTTATCTTCCATGTGTTGAAGACGTTCAATCAGCAGATTGAATTTGTCATCAATATGCCGGTTCATTTCGTCGAACCTTTTGTTGACGTCGCCGAACCGCTGATTCATCGAGTCTCTTAGATCGCTGATTCGCGAGTTGTTGAACAGTACTGCAATAACTGCAGCTAGAAAGGCAACGCTGAGGGTCACTAATTGTGTGTCAGTCATTCGCTCACCTCTAGCGTAGCGCCTTTCCCCTCAACTACCCTAACCACCTGATTCGCTTTTACGCTTCCGTATCTTGTCAATCTGTCCGCTTGGCCAGTGAACCTCTATATCTGCCTTCGTCGCCTTACCAAGCCCAAAGTGTATCCGAAGATCGCTCTGCGAAATGTAGCTGCCGCCGCTGCGAACCTCGTCCATCTGCTGATGCTCGCCTTCCGGTCTGCAGTAGACGCGCGCGCCTATGCCCGACCGGTTCGATTTTGTCCCAATCGTCTTCACTTTCAGCCAATTGTTCTTGAGCGCGCTATCGCAGCGCAGTAACTGTGGAACGTCGTTTACGCAGTTGACCACTACGTCCAGATCCCCGTCGTTATCGAAGTCTCCGACTGCGCACCCGCGTCCAGCAACCGGCTCCAGAATGCCCGGCCCGGCATCCAGCGATACATCGGCAAACTTGCCGTTACCCAGATTGTGATAAAGAACCTTTCGCTCGCGGTAGCCTGACTCGCTGGCTTTCTCGCGCACTTCAGGATAAACATGGCCGTTGCAAGTCAGAATGTCCGGCCAGCCGTCATTATCGAAATCCAGAAAACACGCGCCCCAGCCCAGGAATCGGGTGTTGCGGCCAAGGCCGGCTTGAAAGGTGATGTCCTCGAAGTTATCGTCGCCGAGGTTTCGATAAATGCTCGAAGTATCTCCCGCGAAGTTCGTTTTTAAGATATCCAGCTTACCGTTTCCAAAGATATCGGCCGCCGAAACGCCCATTCCCGCCTGCGTCTTGCCGTCAGCGCCGAATGCAATGCCTGACTCGAGCGCGATATCGGTGAAAGTTCCATCGTGGTTATTTTTGAAAAACGCCGACGGAGCTGAGTCATCGGCCACGTAGACGTCCGGCCAGCCATCATTATCGAAGTCTCCCACCAGCACACCGAGCCCGTAGGTCCCCTGCTTTTTCCAGATCCCCGCTTTTTCGGAAACATCGGTGAACGTGCCGTTCCCATTGTTGTGGAACAGAATGTCCTTACCGCCCTGCAATCCCGGCGGTCCACACGCGACAACCAGACCCTCATACAAACACGGCCCGCTCTCCGGCAGCGGAGCTGTTTTCGGATCAAAATCGATGTAATTCGCGACATAAAGATCCAAGTGCCCGTCCCGGTCATAATCGAGAAATGCACAACCGGTGTTCCAGCGCTTGAGACCGGTCGTGGTCCTTGTAGTAACGCCGGCTTTCTGGGCAACATCCGTGAACGTGCCGTCCCCATTGTTGCGATAGAGCGCGCAATCTCCCCAATAGCTCACAAACAGGTCGTCATGACCATCGTTGTCGTAATCGCCCGCGCAGACGCCTTGTCCCCACCCCGTGCGCGCCAATCCAGCCTTGAGCGTCACATCGGTAAACGTGCCATCGCGATTGTTCTTATACAAACGGCTGATTGGCTCGGAACCTTTGGCGTAAACGGCGTCAAACCGGGTCCCATTAACGAAGAAGATGTCGAGCCATCCATTGTTGTCGTAATCGATGAAGGCGACGCCGCAACCTGTCGTTTCGAGCAGATATTTATTGCTGCTTTCCGCTCCAAAAATTGTCTTCGCGTTCAGCCCGGCTTCCCGCGCGACGTTTACGAATTGTACGCCAAGAGGAACTCCGGCGAGCAACTGGTCCAGCGAGAATACCGGAACACTGGCGCAAAGCGATTGAATAAACCGCCTGCGGGAGAGCATTCTAGCGTGACGCGCCGGTGATGGGCTTCATCACTGTCCCGCCTCTCATACCCTGCTCCAGCGTATTCGCAAGCTGCAGTTGTTCTTCGCGTTTCAGCCGCGCGCCCGTAGCGAACGCCTCTTTACTGCCCTGCTGATCACCCTTCAAATGAAGAATCTCACCCAGCGTGTTGTACGGGCCAGGCGTATTTGGATTCAGTCGGATTGCCTCTCGCAGCTCTGGAATCGCGGCATCGAGCCCACCGCTCTGCTTCAGCAGGATGCCCAGCATGTAATGTGCTTCGGCATAGCTCGGGAGAATGGCGATAGCCGCGCGCATCTGCTCGGTAGCGGCTGCAAAGTCCCCGAGTTGCCATTCGGCGATCCCGAGCGAATAATGAGCCTGAGCGAGAGATGAATCGAGGCGAATCGCTTCTTTGAACTCCCCCTCCGCGGCCTCGAGCTGGTCCTTCATCTTTAGTGCGATTCCTAGATCATAGTGAGCTGCCGCTGAGCTCGGATCAATCGTCAGAGCCTTCCGGTATGCCTGATCAGCCGAATCGAAGTCGCCCTTCTTAAGATTGGCGTAACCGATGTTCATCAGTGCGGTCAGGTTTGCCGGGATCACGCTCCAGAACCTTGCGCGATTCTTCTATGCCCCGGTCAGCCTGTCTTGTCTCGATCAGCATATACGCATAATCATTTCGCGCCACGTCGTTTGTGGGATCGAGTGTCACAGCATGGCTGTAAGCGTCAACTGCGCCAGCCAGATCGCCCTTGCCTTGCAATGCGTGACCCAGATCCTCCCACGCCGCAAATTTCGACGCATCGAGCGCCACCGCCTGCATCAGTTCTGTCACGGCGTGCTCGTAGTCTGTTTTCTGAAGGTAAGCCGAACCCAGCCGGTACCGGTAATCAAATACGTTCGGCGAGAGCTTCGCGGCTGACTCGAGCTCCGGCATCGCGCGGTCGCGATCGTTTGCTTGCCATAGCGCGATTCCGAGGTGATAATGCGCTGCGGCGTAACTTGAATCGATGGACAGGGCCCTTTGGAAATGCGTAATCGCATCAGCTTGGTGCTGAAGAACCGCTAGCAGGAAACCGATGCGGTCCTCGGATTCAGCGGAAGCTGGGGTAGATTCCGACGCTTTGGCGAGTGCGTCCAGAGCACCCTGCTTGTCGCCTTGACGGATGAGCTGTTCAGCGCGATCTTCCCACTCGGACGGGGTATCTGCTCGTGCGGAACAAAGGAAGAAACTCGCGATTACACAAGTCCAGACAACCTTCAATCACCGCCATTATAAGGTAATGATCCGCAACACGAGTAGGGGCGGGCATGGCCGGGGCAAGCCTAAATGGTGCGAACCATGTGGTCAGGGCAGGCGAGTTGGGTCTGCGCAAGGAGATGGCCCGGGAGATCCAGCCCGTGTTTCGCCAGGAAAGGAAGGATGGAGTAGAACCTTTCCTGCAAACGGCGTTGAGGATAGACGAGATTCATCAGATAAGTCGCGTCTCTGGCGGCGCGCTGATCACGCCGCATCGTCTCCCGCGCCGTTTTTTGGGAAAGCTTCTCAATTTGGTACAGGATCTTGGCGGCGCTTTTCTTCGTCGCGGTTTCAAGCGTCGGGTCGAAATGGATCAATTCCGATTCGAGCTTCTCGAGCGATGAAGACATGGCGGACCGGAGAGCAGCAAACTCCTCGCCGAGTTTGGCCGGCACCAGCCGTGCGGCGATTCGGCTCTTCACTTTCTCCTGAGGGTGCAGAACGTCGGGAATCTGCAAATCGTAGCGGTGCAACAGCTTTGCTGCGCGGCCGTCGAGCAGGGTAAAGCTGTTTCGCGGGAAGATCACCGGCATCCGACCCAGCAGATGCTGGTACAGCACCTCACTTTGCGCCATATAAGCGACCTCCGAAGGGCCGCCCACGTAGCTTACGGTGGGTAGAAGATAATCCTGCATGACGGGTCGCAGCAACGCGTTTGGCGAAAGAACGGCGGCTCGAGCCTGCAGCTCGGCGGTGTTGTAGGAGCGATCTCTAGCGGCAAACCGGCCATCCTTCCAGCGAATCGGCGTTCGCTTGCCTTCGCTGATCAGAAAGAGCAATGAGGTGTCATCTTCCACATGCACCTGCGCATGATAGCCTGCGGCAAGAAGATCCCCATTCCGCTGCCGCAGTGCAGGCAGAAGTTCCGGAAGCCGTTCGGCTGCCTGGCTGAGGAATGAACCAGCTATGTTCCGGATCGCCGGCGTCAAAGGATCCAGATACAAAATCCCGAGGTCTTTCAGAAGCTCGTTCAGCAAAGAACGGAAACCCGACCCAAACGTCCCGTTGGAATGATAGGCTTCTGCAACCCGCTTCACCACGTCTGCCGCGAACGGCAAGTCGCCGAGCGCCTCGCGTAATTGCGCCAGCGGCGCCTCGGCGATCTTCACCTCGCCGACGGGCCCGCCATTAGCAACAGCATTAGCAACTGAGATTTTTGTGGGCGAAAGCTCGTGATTAAATACCCAGGTATGGTCTACCTCAGCTAAATCATGGTCTTCCGTAGCGAGCCAAAATACGGGCACGGCCGGGATACCCTGCTCATTCAAGTGCGCAGCCAGTCTTGCAGCTGTCAAGGCCTTAAACACTGTGTACGCCGGTCCGGAGAAAAGTCCGACCTGCTGGCCGGTGACCACAGCCACCGTCCCAGGCTCGGCCAATCGGGCCAGTGCCGCGGAATCCCCATTCTGTTCGCGCAACGCGGAAACCATTGCGCTCCGGCGGGACGACGGGTAATCTATTTTGCGAACGGCCTCGGATAGCGCGTCAGCATCAGAGAAGTGTAAGGGGTAGAACGCGCTTACCCGATCAAAATCATAGAGATAATCCGCGAATAGCCGAGTAGTGCCGGGAATGACAGTTTGGCGGACACACGACCACTCCATAGTTGGATACGCAGTTACCAGATGAGAACCCGGATACGAAAGTTACCGAACTTTCCAATGCTCAAGTAGACAATGTAAATAGCAAGATGGACGAACAAGAATTCAAGAAACGAGCGGACGACGCTTTGGATGCCCTTTACAGAAAGCTTTCTGCCGCGACGGAGCGCTATGACTTCGAACCTGATTTCAATGCAGGCGCGCTTTCAATAGAATTCGAGCAGCCGAAAGCCAGATTCGTCGTAAGCCCGAATACTCCGGTCCGCCAGATCTGGGTTTCGGCGCATTCCAAGAGCTTTAAGCTTGGTTGGGACGCTGCGAAAAACGCATTTATATTGCCGGAGACGAGCCAGACTTTGGATGAATTGATCGGAGCAGCAATCGCGCAGCAAATGGGCGAACCAGTCAGCTTGTAAGCAATATGCCCGGTGTTTACATTTCCTATCCCTTCTGCGCGCAAAAGTGCAGCTTTTGTAACTTTGCTTCCGGCGTGTCCCCGGTAGAGACGCGGACGCGTTATGAGCGCGTTCTTTTGGACGAAATACAACAGCACCGGTGGGCGTGGCTGCCCGAGACGCTTTACTTCGGAGGAGGCACGCCGAGTCTGATGCCTCTCGATTTGTTACGCGAGCTGATGAGCGCAGTTCCTCGGCAGAGCTTAACGGAAGTAACTCTCGAATGCGCGCCCGCTACCGTCACGCGTGAGGCCGCAGGAGTGTGGAAAGGCTGCGGCGTGAATCGCGCCAGCCTCGGTGCTCAGTCATTCGTGGCAGCCGAGCTCCGTCAGAGCGGCCGGCGTCATACCGCCGAAACGATACAGCGCGATGTTGACGTTTTGCGGGAAGCCGGAATCAGCAACATCAATATCGATCTGATTGCCGGTCTTCCTGAACAGACGGCCGCGTCCTGGGAGCATTCTCTAGCCTGGATCGAACGCCTGCAGCCGCCGCATGTCTCGGTTTACATTTTTGAAGTCGATGAAGACAGCCGGCTCGGAAAAGAAGTCTTACGCGGCGGCAGTCGTTATGGCGCGAGTCGTATTCCCAACGACGATCTCACCGCCGAACTCTATGAAACCGCTGTTAATCGGCTGGCCAGTTCCGGATTGGCGCGTTACGAGATCTCAAATTTCGCGCGTGCCGGATCGGAATCACGTCACAATCTCAAATACTGGCAACTCGAGCCATACATTGGCTTCGGCCTGGATGCGCACTCCTTCGACGGCGCGCAGAGATGGAGCAATCCTGACACCCTCGCCAGCTATGTCGCCGGGAACGGAACCGCGACCGTCAGGGAGCGTAGCATTCCGACTGATCCTTCCGAAGAGCACTTCTTCGTAGGTCTGCGCCTAATGGCGGGCATCGAACCCAGCGGTGAGGAGTGGTCTCGTTTTGCCGAGCCGATCGGCAAATGGCTTGGCGCGGGTATGCTCGAGCGAGACGGCCCCCGACTTCGCCTTTCCAGTCGCGGAGTTCTGGTTTCAAACGAAATTTTCGAGGAGTTTATAAGTTGATCGATCTGCGTAGCGATACAGTCACGAAGCCCAGCGCGAAAATGCGCGCCGCGATGGCGAGCGCGGAAGTTGGTGACGATGTGTACGGTGAAGACCCGACGGTCAATCGCCTGGAGCGGCGAGCGGCAGAAATTTTCGGTAAAGAAGCTGCTCTTTTTGTGCCTACGGGAACTATGGGCAATACGATCGGTATCAAGCTGCACACGAACCATGGCGAGGAAGTCCTCTGCGAGGCGCGATCCCACATTATGGATTGGGAGCTCTCGATGACCGCATGGTTCTCGGGCTGCCTGGCGCGGACAGTTCCCACGGAAAATGGCGTACTGAGCTGGAAACAAATCGAAAGAGCACTCCGGCCGAAAGCCCCTCACAATGCGCCTACGACTCTGATCGCGCTTGAAAACACGCACAACATGGCAGGCGGGACCATCTATCCGCAAGAGATCATCGATGAAATCTGCACGCAAGCGCACGAACGAGGGCTGAAGGTTCACCTGGACGGCGCGCGCGTATTCAATGCGGCGGTAGCGACGAATACGCCGGTATCCCGGATCACCCGCGATGTGGATTCAGTGATGTTCTGCCTTTCAAAAGGGCTGGGCGCGCCTGTAGGTTCAATTCTGGCCGGCTCAAGCGAAGACATCGCACAAGGGCGCCTGTACCGCAAACGACTCGGAGGCGGCATGCGGCAAGCGGGCGTGCTCGCCGCGGCAGGACTGATCGCCCTCGAGGAGTCGCCCCAACTTCTGAAGCAGGATCATCTGAATGCCCGGTATTTAGCGGATAGACTGGCAGAGATCCCGGGCGTGAAGATCGATGCTTCGCGAGTACGGACTAACATTGTCATCTTTGATATTTCCGCGCTGGACGTATCGACAGCGGATTTCAGTCGAGACTTGAAAGCGGGAGGCGTCCTCGCTAACGGCATCGACGCGAGCCACATGCGCATGGTCACCCACATGGACGTTAGCCGTGAAGAATGCGAGCGGGCGGCTGATGTTCTCGAGAAAGTCGCATTACAAAGCGTCGCGGTTGGATGAGCCCGCGTTTCTCAGCGCGGCGAAGACTGAACATTTGATACTATCTTTCGGTGCTCATACTCTCGGCCATTCTGGCCATCTTCGTCTACGGCTTGATCGCGCCAGTGTTGGGGGCTCTGCTTCCTTCATACGGGCTCACCGGGCCTCAAGAAGGAAATCTGACGCTCTGTCAGGCGCTCGGGCTGATTGTGGCTTCTCTTTCGGCCGGCCCGGTAATCGATCTTCGCGGAAACAAAGTGGGACTGGTTTCCGGTCTGGCGCTTATCATCATTGCGCTGTTCTGGGCGCCGAACGCGAGCGGCTATGGCGTCCTGCTGTTCGTATATTTCATTCTGGGCATCGGCGGCGGCATTGTGGTCACGGGCGCCAACTCGCTGGTCGGGGCAGTCGAGCCAACCAGGCGCGGCTCCGCGCTGAATTTCTTGAACCTGTTCTTCGGCCTGGGCGGTATTCTAACCACCTATGCCGCCAGCTACATTTTTACCCCCGTGGTCCTCTGCTACACGATCGGCACACTGACGGTAATCGCTTTGATCGTGAACGCGGTGACAAAGATGCCCGGGCCTGCGGGCGAATCCGCGTTCAAGCCCAGCGACGTGCCAAGGCTGTTTTCCAAGCCCGCTCTGCTCCTGCTTTGTTTGTTCCTGTTCTTGTATGTTGCCTGCGAAGTAGGCGTCTGGAACTGGCTGAAGCGTTACCTGATCTCGGTTAACTTTAATCCCCAAACCGCCGGGGGCATTGTGAGCTATGGATTCGCTCTCGCCATCCTCGTTGGCCGAGTTATTGTCTCGAGAGTCTTGATCAAGATACCGGCGCTGACCGTGACACTGGTTTGTGCCATCCTCATGGCAATTACGACGTTTTCGATGCTGCGGGTGCATTCGCAGACAGGGGTCACGATTGCGGTATTCTGCGCTGGTCTGGCGATGGCCCCCATGTTCCCGACCACGCTTGCGATTGTCGGAGACACGTTCAGCCGCGCCGCCGCGACAGCCCTGGGCATCGTCATCACGTGTGGTTGGATCGGGCTCGCCGTTAGCTCATCAATTATCGGGGCACTGGCAGCCGGCAACAACTATGGAAGGGCGCTTCTGCTGCTTCCTCTGTTCTCGATCCTGATGGTACTGGTGAATTTGGTACTGCGTCCGGTTCTAAAGCGGCACGTGGCAGCCTAGCATTTTTAGAGGATCTGGACTAGACTCGTAGGGACGTCGCCTTTTCAGGCGAGGAGGTCTTCATGGCATTTTGCCCGAATTGTGGGGCGCAGGTTACAGGTAGTTTTTGCCCCAACTGTGGGACGGCGATGGGCGCGGCAGCCCCCGGGGCCGGAGCGGGCCCTGTTCCTGGAGCAGGCCCCAATCCTGGCGCGGGTCCGATTCCTGGCACGGGCTATGTCCCGCCGTCAACTCAGCCGGGAGTTCAAGCCTCCGGGCTCACTGAGAATACGGCAAGCGCGCTCTGCTATCTGTTTGGTCTGGTGACCGGTATCATCTTTCTTGTGCTCGCCCCGTACAACCAAAACAGGACCATACGGTTCCATGCATTTCAATCCATCTTTCTACACGTAGCCGTTATCATTCTCTGGGTTATCCTGCTTATCGTTACTCACGGTTTTGGCTTCTTGCTGGCTCCCTTATTCGGCTTGGCTGTCTTTCTTCTGTGGCTGTATATGCTGTACACCGCCTACAACAACAAAAAGGTCAAGCTGCCCGTCATCGGTGATCTCGCGGAAAAACAGGCGTAAACCAGGCGTTCGGGCCTTCCGTCTCATACTGGAGTAGTGAGATACTTTTGGATCTTGGCCTTCACTCTGTGTGTTGCTGGGCAGGCCGAGGATATAACCCCGCGAATAGGCGTCGTTGAGATCTATGGCGCGCGGAAGGTTTCGGTTGAAAAGATCAGGTCGGCCGTAGGCGCGAAGCAAGGTGATCCCCTCCCGTCGCGCGAGGGCGTCGAGGATCGCATCGACAAGATATCGGGCATTGTTGCTTCACGCGTGGAAGCTGCATGTTGCGACCAGCGGAGCATGATTCTCTACGTGGGGGTTCAAGAAAAAGATTCACCGCATTTTGAATTTCATCCGGCTCCTACGGGCGACCTCGCACTGCCAGCGGAACTCGTCGGTAATTACCACACGTTGCTGGATGAGACGGCTGCCAGCATTCGTTCACACAATGCCGATGAAGACCTCACAAACGGCTATTCGCTCATGGCGGACCCAAACTGCCGCCAGTTACAACAGACGTTTATCGGGTTTGCCGCTCGCGACCTGCCATTGATAGACCGAGTCCTGCGCGAATCCTCGGATAGCGAGCAGCGGGCGATCGCGGCATACGTTTTGCAATACGGCCCTCGAGGCGCACGAACCTCAAAAACCATAGTTGACGCACTTCAGTACGCTCTTCAGGACCAGGAGGATACGGTCCGCGAGAATGCAATGCGTGCCCTGCAAGCGGTGGCCGTGGGAGCGAAACTTCACCCGGAACAAGAGATCCGTATCGAGCCCACCTGGTTTGTTGAATTGATGAATTCCGTGGTCTGGTCCGACCGCCATGGCGCAAGCTTGGCTCTGGTCAATCTAACGGAGACTCGAGATCCGGAAACACTTGCGTTGATTCGCGACCGCGCTCTGACGTCCGTCGTCGAAATGGCGCGCTGGCATGATCTGGAGCATGCGCTCCCTCCTTTTATATTGGCGGGAAGAATCGCCGGGCTGGACGAAAATGCTATTAAACAGGCTTGGCTTAGCGGGGATCGCGAGCCTGTGCTGAAACAGGCATTAAACCTGAAAGGCAAGAAAACGCGAGAGAAAAACTCGGATTAAGAAGTTTATTCCAGCGCTTCCGGCGAAGACGTAATTACGTGAGTACTTTCGGCGGTATGGAGATTCCCGTTCCAATCCTGTTTGACGCGCATTTCGCACGCGCAGCAATCGCTGCACCGATGACAGCGCTCGCATAAGTGATTGTCGCAAGCATCTTTCGTGCAGTAAACACAAATGTCGCGCGAGGATTCACCGCATATCGAACAAGTGAACGTATTTACTTCCATCAATACCGTTTGGACTTTCTAGTCGAATTTGGCGCGGGCTCCTTGCTGATCATACCTCGGCAGCGCTGGGCCTCGTCATCGGCAATTTTGAAATTTTGCTCGGTGCTCGTCGCCAGGTCGCGGAGGTAATCGCGAAGCCTCTCCCTGCTATTGAAATTGTGAGCAATTAGCGCGCTCAGTTTGTCAGCGGTCCGGCGGTCCGCATACTTCTGCGCCCCTTCCTGCAATGACCGGGTGGTCACGTCCAGCGCTTCCAGTCGAAAATATACATCAAGAGCAATTGATAGACTCCCCGTTTTTTGAGAGAGGAGCCGGGTAGTAACCATCACGTCATTGAGCTGCTGTTGCGCGGTCTGCCACTGGATGATGTACGTGGTCGGCGCGCCTTTCTGGTCATACCACTGCTGTGGATTCATACCGCTTATCACCGGCTGCAGCTGTTCACTGTTCCGTTGCAGATCGGCTACAATTTGGCGCACGTCCCACGGCGTCTCTAAACCCGTCTGCGCTTGCGGCGGGATCGATGGCTGCTGAAAACTGTAAGCTGCCGCTGCTATGGAAGCCAATGCAGCTAATTTCAACCCGGTCATTCGCCTTCATTGTAGCGGCGGGAGGTGAGTTAGCGGCAGGAATCCGGCAGAGAACTTGAGGATCTCGCATCCGCTAAAAACTTGTTTCCCTCGACGGGCTCACTGGCCCGACTGCCCGAGCGTCCAAACGTAATGGCCGACCACACCTTCACCGTGTATCGGTAAAGTGAGCCGCGGTCGACCCGCCGCGAGATCGGCTCATCTCTTCGCACCAAAATGGCGTCGATCGCGGTCACCAGCGTCGATTCATTACGCGGCAGAAGCGTGTGCTGGACGCGAACCTGGCCTTCGATAACATCAACGCGAACTGTGTCGTCCTCGTCGATGGCCAGCGCGATGGTGGCAGGCTGGCGCGCCGTAATAATTGCTACAGGAGTAAAGATGCGCTGTTGCGCCTGTCCGGCAGTAGGGTGAAGATGAATCCGAACGCGTCCGGAGAGGACATCCAACAAGTCGCCGGCGCTGGCGGCATTTTGCCGGAAAACCACGCGAGAGTTGCTGAACAGATCGAAGCTGCTTCCTCCCGCCACTTCGAAACGCGCATATCCATCCGCGCCTGTCGTAATAACTTGCTGGATCGGTACTCGTTCTCCTCTGCTGAGCGCCCACGGCTGCTCATCACGAATACGAGTAACTTGCCCGGTAACGGCCGTTGCATGAGCTTCGTACATCTGCATGCCTGACGAATCGACTGGCGCATTTTGCGCGCATATCGGCAAAGCCGAAGCGATCACCATGGATATCGCGCAATAGAGCCTTTGCATATGGCAGACGCCAGCTCTTCGATTCTTTCACAACCGCTACTTGCGGTGTGGGGCCGGGTTGAGGTCCTTAATCAGCTCAGCGCGCTGCTGAGCCTGAATCTGCTCCGATAATGCTAGCTCTCGCGAGGCCTCGGTCGCGCGCCCGAGCTTGCGCAACGCAGTGCCTAGAACATAGTGCGCTTCATAGTAATTCGGATCCAGTGCGATGGCCTGGCGCAATGGTCCAATAGCCTCTTTCGGCTCATTGAGCATAACTTCAGATTTGCCAAGCTCGAAAAGCGCTTCCTTGTATTTAGGATTGGCCGAAATAGCGACGCGGAGATATCGCACTGCTTCAACGGGCTCATTTTGCTTTCGCAGAATTTGTCCCATTAAGCAATTCGAGACGGGATCGTTCGGGAAATTCTTGAGCTCGGCCCGAAACTCAGTTGCAGCTTGTTCTATCTTTCCTTGTTTCCAATAGATCAATCCAAGTCCGGAGTGAACGCCCATGAAGTTCGGCTCGGCCTTCTCGGCTGCTTCATATTCGGCCTGCGCATCTGCGTCGCGAGACATCTTGTCGTAAGCCATCCCCATCATCACGTGAGCCTCGGGAGAATTCGGATTGACTGACATGATGCGAGCGAACACATCCGCAGCGCCGCTATAGTTCTTAGCTCGCATATATGCTTGGCCGAGCATATTCAGAGTCTGCAAGTCTCGGGGTTGTGCTTGGCTTGCGCGTTCGAGGTATTCGGCAGCCTCTGGATATCGGTCAAGAGCAAATAAGGTGAGACCGGTGAGGTCGAAGGATTGAAAACCCGGTCCTGCAGTAGCAAACGCCTTCAGAAGAGGGAGGGCCTCACTGTACCGTTGTGCTCGAAAATAAGCAATGCCCAGGTTCCGAGTCGTTATAGCATCGTTGGGCTTAAGCTTAAGGGCGCGATTGTAGATTGCAATCGCTTCGGTTTCTTTACCTTCCCTCGCGAGCGCGATCGCCAAGTCGTTCAGGATTTCAATGGATTCGGGCTGCAATTCCACCGCGTGCCGGAACGCCTTTTCCGCGCCGGCGTTGTCGCCGTTCTGCAGAGCTTGCGACCCTTCGACGAGCGCAGTCCTTAAATCTTGCTCAGAGGACACCGTTGTAGAAGCGCCGTAAGCAAAGAAAAGGGAGCACGCCACGAGAGACGCGCCCACAAAACCAAACTTCAACTTCAAATACTAAAAATATAACTTCAGGCCGAGTTGCACAGTGCGCGGGTTGTGTGCGCTGGTCAAGCTTCCGAAGTTCGAGCTGTCCACATTCGTGCTGAGCCCGGTAAAGTTCACGTGATTGAAGGCGTTGAAGAGCTCGCCCCGGAATTGCAAGCTGGCGCGTTCTCCGAATTTAAAGTTTCTGATTCCTGCCAGATCCCAGTTCTCTAACCCCGGTGTTAAGAAAAGCCCCCGCCCCGCGTCTCCGAAATGGCCGATGGCGTCCGTGAATGCAGCCGTGTTGAACCACTGGAACCTGTTTCCCGCACCAGTCAGGCTGACCCCGGGTACTACGTCCGGCCGAGGTGCAACCGAAGGGGCGGGATCGATTCCAATGCCGTTCGGGTACGTTCCAGGGGTTCCAGCTGCATAATCATACGAATTGAACGGATCATTGTTTTGAGTGATCGTTACTGATGAGCCCGACTGGAATCGCGTTATGCCGGAGATCTCCCAGCCACCGAGGACATGACCGATCACGCCATGTTGATCTTTGAAGAACGGCAAATCATAGACGTAATTAGCAACAAAGATCTGAGGCGTGTTGATCGAAGGAGGGCCATAGTCCTGCGAAAAGTCGTACGTGTCGTAAATTCCTGAGCCGCGGTCCGCGGGGTTGTTCGCCAGGTTCTTCGACCACGTGTAGGCAATCCCAAGCGTCAACCCGTTCGATACTCTTCGATTCAAAGAAACTTGCAAGGAATTGTAATTACTGATAAACAGCGGAGCTCTGGTTGTGATCTCAGAGTAGCCTGGATACGGGCGAATGGCATTGGCGTCTACGGTCGGGTTCGCAACTCGCTCAGACAGCGGCACCTGGTTAATATCAACATCCCCGAGCAGATGCCTGCCTAACGTGCCGACGTACGCGATCTCAAAGACAGTGTTCGGCAGAATCTCCTGCTCGACTGAGAAGTTGAAGTCCTGATAAGAGGGAACCTTAAAGGCCGGGGTTCCAGTCGCAGTCAGGTTCACCGGCCCTAGCGGTACGGCCGAGGTCCCTGATGTGGGGTGATCGAAATTCGTGTTCGTGATTTGAACCGACTGCACCAATGGCGGGTCTCCGAACGCGTTCTGCTCCCATATGCCATTCAGGGTCCGGTCATAGTAAATACCGTATCCGCCTCGAACTGCGGTCTTGCCGTTACCGAAGATATCCCACGCAAAGCCAAAACGCGGGCCCCAGTTGCTGTTCGAATTCGGATTAACAATCGATCCAAAAGGCGAGCAGGTCACGGGTGCAATCTTTTGTGCGTTCGTGCATGCCGCGCCCGCGGGGAAGATAATTCCATTTACGTAAGTTGCGGGAACCACGCTTTGTCCCGCCACGAAATTACCTGTGGCAGGATCGATCACTGGCGCGGATGCAAGACTATAAACGTTTGGATCGAAGTTATTGAGAACGTTATTTGAGTCCGAAGGTGCAGGGAAGAAACTGTAGCGCATCCCGAGGTTCAGTGTGAATCGAGGCGTGACCCTCCAGTCATCCTGTAGGTAAGCTTCGAGATTCACATAGTTCAAAAAAGGAATAATGTCTCGGCTGGACTGGCTAAACTGTGAGGCGTTTCCGAGCAGAAAATTAGCGAATGAAGGATTACCGAATGCGTTCCGGAACGTAAAATCGCCGTTCGAGGGATTAACTCCGTTCTCGGTTTTCGTCATCCATTGAGCCGTGACACCTGCCCGAACGGTGTGATTACCCAGTGTCTTGGATAAATTATCATAGACGTTTTTGTCGATGTTTCGTTCGAAATAGGGCGCGACAGGTATCGCCACCCCGCTATAACCCGAGATAGAAATGCCAGGTATCCGTCCATACGGATCGCTGTACGGCAGACCGCCGGAAAGCGCAGAGAGAAATGCCGGCGAATTAAGGATGCCGGTGAGATTGCTATTAATCGCGCCCCACGAATAGTTGAAAGCTGCTTCGTTGACGAGGGTCGGCGAAATAGCCCAGCTCATATTTCCAACCACGTTCTTGCCGGGGGCATTGGTCGCTGTGGATGAGATGCCCGGCAAGGGGCTTCCGGCGAATAGACCACCTACTTCCGTCGTAGGAACTATGTCCTGAATGAATCGGCCGAACAGATGCACCTTGTCAGTAACATTCTGGTCTAGCCTGACAAGGTCTTGCCGATAATTTTGCTTGTTGACGAAGCTCGTTATGAACTCGGTCCCATTCGCCGCGTTACCGGGAAACTTGGAATAGACGTTTTGAATATAGACTTGGGCGTTACGACTGAAGCATGACGGATTGATTTGAGACGTATTCGTCCCCGCGTTGTATGTAATGCACCCGGCGGGGGCGGACGCCGCGTTTAACTGACCTGAAAACGTGCCGCTCAATTGCGCGGCGGTCGGAACCACGGCGGTCGTGGTATTGGGATTACCCGTCTTGCGCCACTCTTCCGACCAGAAGAAAAAGGTTTTAGACTCGCTCTTCTTATAGAGCTTAGGAACGAAGATAGGCCCTCCAATGGTAAAGCCGAAATTGTTGTATCGCAAGGCGGCTTTCTTTCGCCCGATGGTGTTGCTGAAGAAATCGTTCGCATCCAGGATGTCGTTACGGACGAATTCGTAGGCATCGCCATGAAATTGACTTGTGCCCGACTTCGTTCCGACCAGCACCTGACCGCCGCCGCTCCGACCGTACTGCGCATCGTAGTTGCTGCGCCCTAACGTAAACTCCTGGATCGCATCCACGCTCGGAACATTAAGCAGCGTGCCATTGGAGCCGCTGTCATTAATGTCGGCGCCATCTACCGTCCAATTGTTCGCCGTTGAGCGAGCGCCGTTCACGGCCAGCGTCGTGGTATTGCTCAGCCCGAAACCAACTACGTCGGGCAGTCCGCTTACTACTCCCGGCTGCAGTGTCACCAGTTGCTCGAAATTCCGGTTATTCAGCTCCAGTTCCCGAACCTGCGTCCCGGTGATCGTCCCTGCTTGCGCGGCGGTTGACGTCTGAACAGGTGTGGCTGTCTCGGTCACGGTGACCGTTTCGTTTACTTGACCTGGCTGCAACTGCGCGTCCAGGTTGCGCTTCTCAGCAACGTGAAGAACCACATTCTGGGCCGTAAAGGTCCGAAACCCTGCGTTCTTCACAGTGACCGAGTACGTTCCAGCGGGAAGATTGGTCACCGAAAAATTTCCACTGCTGTCTGTCGCTACGGTTCTGAGATCCGTATTCGTGTCATTGTTATGAATCGTTACGCTAGCGCCGGGAACCACCGCTCCAGTCGCGTCAGCAACCGTTCCGGTAAGCGTCGCGTAAATCTCTTGCGCGAGGCTCACCATCCCGCAAACGGATAAAGCCAGGAACAATACAGCAACTGCGGAAAGGCGTGATTTCATAGAGTACAACCCCTCGCGCGATAGTAGCTCACAAAATCACAGCGCGCAATAGTGTAATTAGCCGGGATTTATTTTCAATCGGAGTGCTTCTGAAATATTCCTTATTTGCCTACGCTGCTTCTACCTTGAAAAGAAGATCGACAGATCTCGCCTGCCTCGCATAAAATCTCATGGGAGCTTGGCTCAACTTGCAGGCGTAATCGAGTGCTCGCGAAAGCGAGCTCCGGGGCAACATTCCGTAGAACGCTGCGACCCAAGCAGCCATCATCTTCGCGCTTATTATATCCCGAGCGGCGATGACATGGGATGCGCCGACGAGCGTTGCTGCGAGCGCAATCGAGTCACAGCTTCCAATTACGACCAGCTTTGTTTCCGACATGCCAAGCAGGGTCACAAGAGCGTCGGCCGTTACGATATCCGGGTGCTCCGATGTGCCCGCTCCGCTTCTCAGATCCACATTGCTTAAATACAAATCACCCGATCGCGGGCAAACGAAGGCGGCGATATGTACGATGTCGAATTTCTCGCTGGTTAGCGCATCACGCAACTCGCTGGACGAGAAGACGCGTTGATGCGCCACGGTGGCAGGGAAAGCATCTAGAACAGTCTGTAGCTGGTTCTCGAATCCCAATTCCAGAAACTGCTGGCTCGAGATGCAAAGGGCTTTGGGGTTTTTGATCGTGTCCACGGTATCGCGGGGCCTCGCGCCCGAGGACGATGCGCTCCGTTCCTTCTGATACTCCAGTTCAAAGGCGGCAACTTCCGCTGCGAATTGCGCGAAGTCGATTGCGGGGATATCTGATCCTAAGGCGTCCGCGATCCTCCGGTACAGGCTGAGGAGGTCTTCTTTGTCGGATGCAACTATACCCTCGTACTCACTTAGGGGAACCGGCAATTGAGCGGGGGTCAACCCGCTATGGCACAACGGAACCAGAGGGATGCCACGGATATGCGCGGCGCCCGCCTCAAAGTTAATCCACGGACGTCCGACAGCTTCATTGCTGCAAACGATCAGATGCAGATCGGCCTTATTCAAAGCGGTCGTCACTTCGCCCAGCCACTTCGTTCCCGCCGGGATACTCAGCCTGTCCGAAGATTCGAACACATTTAATAAGCCGATGAAGTCTTTCGTGAGATGTCGATTGATAATGTCGGCGAGCCTTGATTCCACCGTCACGTGGCTCAGGAAAATGCGGAACTTCTGCATGTGCGCATTATATGAGAGGGACTAAGCCGCCGAAATTTAGAAACTCACGGGCGCGCGAGGCATCACCATGAATCAGATTGGCGAGGTTGGCGCAGGCAATGAGCAAGACGACAGCCACTAGGGAGAAGAGCGTTCACGCCCCGTCGAGTGATAACGCCAGCTTGATTTCCCTCACTCGATCCGAAATGGATCCTGGGCCGATTGAAACGATTTCAAAACCGAGATCCTTGTACATCCGCTCGTGAATTTGCTCAAAACGGACAGTTTCGTCATAAGTAATCCTTCGAGCTGCTGTCGGTGTCACAAACCCTAAGTTGCTTAGCAACAGAACATTGATTTGAAAGACGTTTTGAGCTTTTATGCGCTGCAGCTCTTCGACGAGGCTTTGCGGTTTGGTAACCCCAAGATACTCTGCCAAGGCAGCCGTACATACAACTGATCGATCATGAAACTGTACGGGGTCCGGGAGACACGCGCCCCGGCGCTCTCTTGTTTGTTGAAGGCGGACAACGGCGTCAATGAACTCCGGGCTGTTCCAGGGTTCATGGACGCCGTTCGCCTGCCATAGCGCAATGATGTCGGTGGCCGCTTCCTCGATCACACTGAACCCGTCAAGCTCAAGTTGCCGAATGATGGTCGTTTTGCCCGCTCCAGGCGCCCCGGTCAAAACATATCTCTTCATGCTTCCTCGACGGTTCGGCTTCTGGTTCAAATATCTCCTGCTCGCCTAGCGCCGTAAGCTTCGCATATGTTGCCGTTTGGCAATTGTGCCCGGTAAAATCATGCCGCAGCCGCTCATGAATGCATCATCGATGAGCACCCGGATTACGCGCGCGCCAGGAGGAGTTGCTTTGCTTCCTCGATCGCCTGGAGCGCGGTATCACGCGAGACCGTAGGAAATCCTTCCAAAACTCTTCCAGCCTCTCGCCGCCCTCCAGATAATCGAAAAGCGTCTGAACAGGTACTCGGGTTCCAATGAATACGGGAGCGCCATGCATAATTTCGGGATCCCGAATAACTAACTACCTGCGCCATGTTCCGATTGTCGCGCAAGGAAGCTCCTCACCGATACGCCGCTATCCCGGTAACTCTCTCCCCAATCACCAGCGTGTGAATATGTTCGGTGCCCTCGTAGGTCTTCACTGTCTCCAGATTGCACATGTGGCGCATGATGGGGTATTCGTCCATGATGCCGTTTGCGCCAAGCAGGTCGCGGCTTAGTCGCGCGCACTCGAGCGCGATGGCGACGTTGTTCCGCTTCAGCATGGAAATGTGCGCGGCTTCCACTTTGCCCGCGTCTTTAAGCTTTGCCACTTGTAATGCAAGCAACTGCGCCTTCGTGATTTCTGTAATCATCCAGGCGAGTTTTTCCTGGACCAGCTGATGGCTGGCCAGCGGTCTGTCATCGAACTGCTTGCGAGCGATGGTGTAGCTGCGGGCCGTTTCATAACAATCCATCGCGGCCCCAAGAACTCCCCAGCCAATACCGAATCGCGCTTGCGATAGACAACTCAGAGGAGCTTTTAGTCCTTTAGCGCACGGCAGCTGATTCTCTTGCGGAATGACGCAGTCAGAGAAATGCAGACTGGAAGTAACCGATGCCCGCATAGAGAGCTTGCCATGAATGTCGCTGGTGGAGTAACCGCGCGTGCCTTTTTCAACCAGAAAACCGCGGATGCCCTCGGGTGTGCGTGCCCAAACGACGGCGAGATCTGATAAGGAACCGTTGGTGATCCAGGTCTTTTCGCCATTCAACCGCCAGCTATCCCCCTGCTTTTCGGCCGTTGTACGCATGGCCGCCGGATTCGAACCAAAGTCCGGCTCAGTCAGTCCGAAACAGCCGATCGCCTCACCTGACTGCAGCTTCGGCAGCCAATGCTGCTTCTGCTCTTCGGAGCCGTAGGTATAAATCGGATACATCACCAACGCGCCCTGAACGCTCACAAAACTTCTCAAGCCGGAATCACCCCGCTCGATCTCCTGCATGATCAGCCCGTATTCGACATTGTTCATGCCAGCGCATCCGTAGCCCTCCAGGTTGGCTCCAAAAAACCCCAGATTGGCCATCTCGGGGATCAGTTGTTTGGGAAAAGTGGCGCTGTTGAAGGCTTCGCGAATGACCGGCACTACGCGCTCATCGACGAATTGGCGAGCGGTCTGGCGCACCATGAGCTCCTGCTCGCTAAGAAGGGAATCAAATTGAAGGTAATCCACGCCGGGGAATCGGGCCATAACGGCTTTATTCTAACCGTGAGAATCCGTCGCCGCACAGGCAACTACTTCGACAGAACGTGTTGACCAGACTTCTAGCGGGTCTCGTTGTCGTCCTGTCGACCCCGTGGGTATACGGGCAGTCGCCTGGCGATCAGGAGCTGAACCTGGCTTATCAGGCTTCGGCCCGGAAAGACTACGATTCCGCAATTGACCTGTTCCGCAAAGCTCTGGCGCTGCAGCCGGCAAATGCAAGCGCGCACAAGGATCTGGCCTACACGCTGCTCAAGGCGGGCGAAAATGCAGATGCGCGAGACGAATTCGAGATCGCGCTGCATCTGAACCAAAACGACGAGACAGCCGCGATAGAGTTCGCGTTTCTTGCGTACGAGACCAAGAAGCCCATCGAGGCGCGCAGGATGTTCGACCGTTTGCGGCACAAAGGAAGCGCCGCCACCCGGGCTACTGCGGAGCAGGCCTTCCAGAACATCGATCGCCCGCTCGCGGATGGGATTGCGCGCTGGAAAGAGGCGCTGGCTCGGTCGGCGAACCCGAACGATCTCGCGATGTTTAGCGCGCATTGGGAATTGGCCCAGTTAGCGGAGCTGCGCGACGACGTTCCGCTCGCAGCTGAGCAGTATGAGATATGCAGAAAACTCAAGCCTGATTTGAGTGAATTGCTCCTGATCCTGGCGCGTGTTTGGCAACAGTTGAACCGGGTTGATGAAGCTCGGGCGGCGCTCCTGGCGGCATCCCGATCGAAAGATTCTCGGACAGCCGAGCTGGCTCTGGAAAATTTAGATCCACGCTATCCCTATCCTTACGAATTTGTGAATGCTCTGCGGCTTGATCCGCAAAATGTCATCCTGCGCAGGGAGCTGGCGTATCTATATCTGGCCATGCATAAACAACCCGAAGCCATGGAGCAGTTTGAGCAAGTGCTTGCCATTGATCCCGGCGACAGCATATCTCGCGATCAACTCGACACGATGAGAGGCTTTAAGAAGCGATCTGCGGCCAATGCCGTGAATCCAGCTCCGGTGATTGCTTCTGCAACCGGAACCGACGCCAAATCGATGGGCAAGAAAAGTCTCGCTCTGGGCTATCTGCAGGACGCCATTAAGTACTTCCGGCAAGCTCACGAACAGAATCCGAATGATGCCGAAGTTATGTTGCGCCTGGGTTGGGCCTACAATCTTGCGAAGGACGATGCCGACGCGATTCATTGGTTCGATCTGGCCCGGCAATCGGATGACGCGCAAGTAGCGGCCGAGGCGTCGAGGGCTTTTCACACGCTTAATGGCGACACCCTGGCCCAAACGACCCTGTGGAGCTTACCGATATATTCCTCACGTTGGAAGGATCTCTTCACCTATGGCCAAGTGAAGCGGACCATTCCGTTGCCCTGGAAAAGCGCCAACGAGTTTTTCTCACTCTATCTTTCGACGCGATTTGACGGAGACATTAGGGGCAGTGTGCGGACCGCGTTTGGACCCGGATATCTTTCTGAGAGCGCATTCATCCTCGGTGCAGGCGTTTCTTCGAAGTCTTGGCGTCATCTTACAGCCTGGGTAGAAGCCGGAGAAGCTGTCAAATACATGCCAAACCGGCGCGACGTGGCCATTCCGGATTATCGGGGCGGTCTTAACTTCGCGAAAGGGTTTGGAAGCTTGCTGGGCAGTAACACTTCTGGATTTTTCTACGAAACCACGGGCGATGCAGTTTATGTAAGCCAATTCAATAAAGATTGGCTCTATTACTCGCAGCATCGCGCCGGGCGTACGATCCGTGCCTGGAACAACACATCCGCCGAGTTGCTTTGGAACTTAAATTACGTGCGTGACATGAAAAATCAATACTGGGCAAATACCATCGAGACCGGGCCGGGGCTGAAGGTCCGAATGCCCTGGATGCCGAGGAATGTCTATCTATCGGCGGATTTCTTGCGCGGCATATATACCGAGAAACCGTATATAGACCGCCAATTCCATCCTCATTCCAACTACAACGATATTCGTGTCAGCTTCTGGTACGCGATCACCAAATGAAGAAGTTACATTCACTCGCCGTATTCGCGCTTTTCCCGGCAGTGGCCGGCGCTATAACTTTCCAGGCGAACGGGACCGATGCAGCGTCGTGGGCGAAGATTCTCGGCTCTGTAGGAATAACTGAGGCCAAGGGCAGCAATCCCGGAATCATCGTAGCCGGCCCTGGCGCGGGAATCGATGCTGCAGGCTTATCCGAAAACCAGATTCTCATTCTCGAAGGCGGCGGCCCAGCTTCGCAAAGCCTCGGGTTTGTTTTCAAATCCGATATGGTTGCGGTTCGACAGATCCGCGACGAGCACGCGCCGAAGATGCAGATTATCTGGGAACAGGCGGTCAGCGTTCCAATGGTCAACCTGCCGGAGGGCTTCCAAGTCTTTGCGGCGGAAAAGTGGAAAAACGTTCCAGTACTGGCGGGCAAAAGAACCGCCCATGGCGCCATTCTCTGGTTGGCCACCGAACCCGGTGTTTCGGGCATCGAGCGCTATCCATATTTATTACAGGCGCTAGTGGACCTTGGGCTGACGCTGCCGCTTAAGGCCACAGACCTGTGGGCCTTTTTCGATTCTTCTTACCGGATCCGCGCTGACGTCGATTACCTGGCACGCCGCTGGAGGCAATCCGGTATTGGCGTGCTTCATGTTGCCGCCTGGCACAATGTCGAGCCGAATGCGGCAAACGACGAGTACCTGAGAAAGCTGATTGAGGCCTGTCATCGGAACGCCATTCTCGTTTACGCATGGCTCGAGCTGCCTCATGTCAGTGAAAAGTTTTGGGCCGATCATCCGTCCTGGCGGGAGAAAACAGCCGTGGGCCAGGACGCGCAGCTCGACTGGCGCAAGCTGATGAACCTGCAGAACCCCGATTGTCATAGAGAGGTCGCGAAGGAAATCGACCAGTTGCTTCGCGAATTCGACTGGGATGGCGTGAACGTCGCGGAGTTGTACTTCGAGTCCCTGGAAGGCGCTTCCAATCCAGCGCGCTTCACGCCCATGAACGACGATGTGCGCGAGCAATTCAAACGATCCGGCGGGTTCGACCCTAAACTCCTGTTCGACCCGGCATCGCCTTACGCGAAAGATCCTCGGGCGCTCCGGAAGTTTCTGGATTTCCGCGCAGAGCTGGCATCGCGGATGCAAGCCGACTGGCTCGACGTGATCGACCGCACCAGATCCGCGAAGCCTTATCTGGACGTGGTGCTCACTCATATTGATGATCGTTTCGAACCTGGCATTCGCGATGCGCTCGGAGCGGATATAGCACGTAGTTTGCCTCTGATTCAGGCGCGAAAGAGCACTTTGCTCGTCGAGGACCCCGCAACGCTTTGGAATCTGGGCCCCGGGCGTTATTCGAAGATAGCGGAAAAATATCGCGAGTTAACCCCAGACCGGCGGCAGATTGCGGTCGACATCAATGTGGTCGAACGATATCAGGACGTGTACCCGACCAAAAAACAAACCGGCGTCGAGCTTCTTGAATTGGTCCATGAAGCGGCCGCTTCGTTTGCCAGGGTCGCGTTATATTTTGAGAACTCGATCGAGAAGGAAGACCTCAGCTTGTTGCCCGCCGCCGCGACTACCGGAAGAGTGGTCGAGCAAGCTGTCGATGAGCTTCAAGTAGATACTTCTGAGCCAACGCGCGTTGCCTGGCAAGGGCCGGTCGAATTGGATGGGAAGATTTGGCCGGTTCAGAACGCACAAAATGTTCTAACGCCCGCCGGCAAACACAGCTTGACGCCCGCTATAGGTAAGTCGGCCGTGACCATCTCTGATTTCAATGGTGATCTCCGATCCGCGCTGGTATCAGGAAACCGCGTCGACCTTTCTTACACAAGTCGGAGCCGCGCTGTCGCCATGCTGGGTTCGCCCGTATCGTCAATCGAAGTAGATGGCGCTCCGTTCTGGAAGCTTGTTCCAGGGCAAGAAACCGGATCGATCGTTCTCCCGGCAGGTCAGCATCTAGTGACTTTCAACCGCTAGGCTCCTTTCGCGGGCAACGGTCGTCAGCTCGCCACCTTCCCCCAGAAAACGTTCGATCATTTCTCGCTCGTCTTCTGATCTCAAGCTCTTGATTGCGTCCTGCACAAGCCGTACTCGCGCTCCGGTTTCAAGCAAACCAAACGCGGCATACCTGACGCAGTATTCGCTCACCACGCCATACACCACGTACTCATCGGCCTTCACCAGATCGAGCAATGGCCGAAGATTCAGGTTGGTAAAGCAATCGAGCGATTGCTTTTGGACAATGATTTGACCCGCTTCTTTTACACGAGAACGTATTTCGTCAAGCGCTTGCGGGGCGCTGCTCAATAGGATCGAGTCATTCAGTAGCGTCCCGGCGGCCTTGTGCTGGCCGCCACTTCCCAAAACGCAATGCGATCTCCATTTCTTAAATTCCGGATCATCCTCCGCATGTGCATCTACCGTGGAGATAATCTGGATTTTATTCGCAGCTGCGAAGCGCGTCAGTTCAGTGAGCGGCTTGACAATCTCCTCCGCTCCCGGGACAGGAAGCGCTCCCGCCGGATAAAGAAAATCAAGCTGAGTGTCGACATCGAAGAAGACAGCCTTCACGGTTCAATTATGAGACTTGCGCGCGCTACGAACGCACGAGCTGATGCGCGTTTCGAATTTCTTCTGCCATTTCCTGCAAACGCGCGCTGATCTCTACCGGGTATGGAACAGATTCCTCCAGTGAACGCAAGTGCTTAGGCAACCCGGCAATTGCCGATTGCGCATTGGAGCGCGATGTTGCTATGGAAGGCTGCGCCTCGACTAGTTCACCCTGGTTGATGATTGGCCGTAGTAACGGCTCACCTTGAAAATCACTGTTGCATTCGCTGTAGAGCGCCACTACGTCGCTGGCGCGATAGCGATAAATCTGCTTCGCGCCCGGAAGAGTGCTCTTTTCATCGCTGAACTTCGCCGTGTAATGAACCGCATCGCCGCGGGCCAGCTCGACGAGTTTGTATACGGCCGGTAAAGCCGGCGCATCATACGACGTCGCAAGTTGCGTTCCCACGCCGAAGGCATCGATCGGCGCGCCGGCGCGTACCAGTTCCGCCACGCGATGTTCGTTCAGGTCATTGGTTGCGAAAATCTGGGCCGCATGTAAACCGGCATCATCCAGAATCCGGCGCACCTCGCGCGAGAGCGCCACCAGATCGCCACTATCAAGCCGAACGCCCCACAACGGCGGGCCCATCCGCGCGGCCAAATGAGCAGCTTCGAGCGTGTCGTAGGTATCGAGTAGAAACACAGTCGAATCGCCCAGCAATCTCCGCAGTGCGCGAAATGATTCTTCCTCACTGGCGAAAGACATGGTCCAGGAATGCGCGGCGGTTCCGAACACCGGAATCCCAAACCGCATCCCAGCTTCGGTATTGCTGGTCCCCGCGCAACCGCCGATGTAAGCGGCGCGGCCTGCAACAATGCCGGCTTCGGGCGAGTGAGCGCGCCGGCTGCCGAATTCAACGATGGGCCGTCCTTCTCCAGCAATCACACAACGCGCTCCCTTGGAAGCGATGCTTGTCTGGAACGCGAAAGTCGACAGCAGAAAAGTTTCGACGAGCTGGGCCTGAATCAGCGGCGCGCGAACAATCGCGAGCGGCTCGTTTGCGAAGATCGGCGTTCCTTCCAGGACCGCGTAGAGATCGCCTGTGAAACGCAGTTCGGTCAAAAACTCGAAAAATTCAGGCGGAGCACTCTTGAAATGGGGAAGCGATCGCAAATAATCGATCTCATCCGCGCGAAATCGAAGCTGAAGAAGATATTCGATCGCCTGTGCCAGCCCGGCAGCAATTAGGAAGTTCCGCGTGGCCGGCAGGTGCCGCACGGTAAGTTCGAATGTCGCAATCTCATTAGTTTTTCCGGCGACGAAGTAACCGGCCGCCATGGTCAGTTGATACAGGTCCGTGTTGAGAGCAGACATGGTGGCCTTTTCTTCGGCCTGTTTGAGCCGTAGGTTGAACGTGGGTCAGTGGATGTTTACTTTTTGCCGCTGCTGGAAGCCGCTGGTTTGATCTTGTTACTTGCATCCAGCATATCGTCCACGGCCTTGCCATCAAGCTGATAAAGAGCGGGTTCGTTCTGGCGCCGCGCGATGTATCCGTCGGAGACCTTCGCAAATTCGGCCTTCTCGATCCGTTTGCCATCGTTCGAGGTCACGGTAACGGTTACGGCCGGAGTCGTAAATCCTGTGGTGACGAATTTCGCCGCCGAAATATCGCGCAATTTATCGATGAACGCCTGGATCGATCCAGCCTCCATCGTCTTCCCATTGAGTTTCCAGTCCGTGCCGCTTCTTACGTACACTCTATCCGCGGCGCCCTCCTGGATTTCAATTTTCGTCGGATCTGTAAAGCCAAAGTCGAATATCTTTTTATTGCGGAAATCATCCAGCGGCTTCTCCAGTTCTTTCCCGAGGTCCGACGAGATCTTATAGATCCCTTTCACCACGCTGCTCTTCGCGTAATAGTCGTCTTTGTTCTTACGCACATCGAGGGCCTGAGTGCCTGCGGCATCGCTGACCTTTGCAGTAGCAACAGTCTGGCCAGAAGCGTATGCGGCATCTATCTTTTTGCTGTCTTCCGCGCTGCTCGAAAGGTCCATCTTGGCGTCCGTGAGCTTGCGCAGCAATTCCTCAACCTGGAAATTGTCCGCGCGGTATGGCTCGGGTTTGATGATCTGCCACTCGTTCGCGTTGTTCTTCCCGAAGGTAATATCAGATTTCCCGGAAGCAACCTCGATACCCGTGAGTTGATTCTGATCAAACGTGAGCAGGCGTTTGTCGCGCAAATCATTTGCGGTCTTATCGAGAGAGCTTTTCACTGTCGAAGAGACCGCGTACACTTTCGGGTCAGATCCGGCGCGGGCGTAGACCAGGGAGCCGGCGGGAACGTCGTCGCCAAATACGATCTGATCCGATTTACCGCTCTTCTCATGAACGGTCACCGTGAGGCTAGGCGCATTCAAACCGTACTTGCTCACATCGGAAGGCTTGTCTTCGACCACACTGTCGGCTGTCACGGGGCTCAGGGAAGACGCAACGCTGTTAACGGCATCCTGATCGGCGGGCAGGGCTTCTGGGCCGGTAATTGCCCATTTCCCGTTCTGCCGCTGAATCGTAAGAGTTGAACCGTCCTTCTTCTTAAGGTCAATCCCTTGTATTTGTCCCTGAGGAATATCGGCGAGCTTCGGGCTCGGAGCAGTTGCCGTGCTGCTGGTTTGCGCGGACTGGGGATGGCGCTTCGCCCACCAAACAGCGCCGCTGAGAGCAGCAAGGATAATAGCCGCTATCAGAAGATTCAGTGGCTTCATGCTCTGCCCGTTTTTACGAGGCTCTCCGCTTCAACAAAATGGAGACGCCGCCCACGATGATGATTAAGGGAATCGCGATCAAGTCGAAGTAGAAAAACACGTTCATCTGCCGTTGCGTGACATTCAACCGCCGGTCTTCGGGTTCTTTGGGACGAATGGAAATCAGGTCTTCGTCAGACGAGAGCCAGTTGATAGCGTTCAGCGCCAGATCCCGGTTCGCTTGGAATCCGATCATTCCGTTCGTCAGAAAACCGGAACTGCCGATAACGACAAAACGGCCTGGGTTGCTGGGTTTGCCAGTGTTGTAGCTGCCGGCGGCGCCGAGTACGAAGGGACCTTTCTTGTTCTTGGGATCTGCGGGATTGACCTCGTTCGTGGTCAAGTTGGTTGTCGCTATGGCGCGATCTGATGTCGAAAACAGCTTGTCTACTGTCGCTTTATCGGTGTTCTTGATTTCTATCGAGCGGGCCACCGGGAAACCTGTAAAGCTGTTCTTCAAATCGTTCACGATCGGCTGGGACTCATAATTGCTCACCAGCGGGATCTCCGGCCCAAAGCCAAACAGTTGGCCCATGGGATTCTCCTCCAACACCAGATCTTTGTCCTCGGTGACGCCCCAGCTCTGGAGAAGATCGGTCAGCCCCGTGTTTTGAGCAATATGTTCACGGCCAAAATCCAACGGGGGATCAAGCAAAAACTCGACCCTGCCGCCGCCTTGAACATAATTCTTGATCGCGCTTACTTCGTTCGCGGTGTAATCCGCCTGTGGTCCTCCCACAACCAGCACGTTACAGTCAGCCGGAACCGTCGTTTTGTCGATCAGCGTGACCGACTGCGCTTGATAATTGTCGCGCTCGAGAAAAATCTTGAATTGCGATAGACCGTTGCCGTCTGTTTCGTCCAGTGCGTGCTCATGACTGCCGCTTACGAAACAGACTTTCCGAACACCTTTCAAGTCCTTTAAAAATGCGCCAGTGATGCCTTCCTCGGTCAGCGCCTTTGCCTCTTCGCGCCTCGGACCTATCTCGACGTAAGCTGTTCCGGGAAACCGCAAACCATAGCTGCGCGCCAGCGCCGGTTGCTTTTGGTAATCAACATATTGCACGTGAATCTTGGATGAAAGATTCTTGTATCGATCCAGCATGCCTTTGGCCTGGTCGAAGCCGCTGCTCTTGTCGATGTAAGTAATCGTTGCATCCTGTTTCAATCCCTTGACCAGCTTTTGCGTTTCCTGCGATAACGTGAAACGCTTGTTACTTGTCGTGTCAAAGGTCTTGTTATAGCGATTGCCTAACCAGTTGACTAAGACCAACACGGCGATGACAACGATAGTGTAAAGTCCTGCGGTCGCTCCGTAACGTGCCTGGCGCGCAGAGACAGTATCCGCTCGCTTCGACTTTACCGGTTTGGCCTCGTTCGACGTCAGCTCCCCCATTTATGCTCTCCACCGCAGAGATTCGAGTGATCGAGCCGTTAGAAACAGGCCGAGGAAAATCATGGACAAGTAATAAAGAATGTCTTTCGTATCGATAACGCCGCGCGAGAAGCTATCCATGTGACTAACTATTGATAAGTAATTCAGTACCTGAACAGTGTCCGAATTGCCAAAGGAAGTAGTCCAGTTCAAGATCCAAAGCACCAGAGCAAGAGCAAACCCAATCGCTCCGGCAACTATTTGGTTTCGGGTAAGAGTCGAAATGAAGGTGCCCAAAGCCAGCAGGCATGCGCCTTGCAGAAGGATGCCGAGAAAACCCGTAGCCACCGGCTTCCAGTCCGGATTGCCGTAGAAAAACAAAAAAGAATAATCAATAAGCAAGACAAGTAACAGCGACCCGTACATCAGTACTGCCGAAAGCCATTTGCCAGTCACAATTTCCAGGTCCCGAACAGGTGATGTAACCAGCAATTCAATCGTGCCTTGCCGTTTTTCTTCGGCGAACAAACGCATGCTGATCAGCGGAATCAGGAACAGCCCAACCACCGCGATATTTGAGAACAATGGCGCGATGACCTGTTCATTCAAATTCATGGGCAAAGATTGGCCGCTCATCTGGCCTTCAAGGGATGCCCTTACGAAACTCGCGCTGATGATGTATGTGAATAACCCGCTCAGAAAAGCAAAGATCGTAAGCAAAACCCACGCCACGGGAGAAACGAAATAGGAGTAAAGCTCCCGGCGCGCAATTGTCCAGATATTCCTCATTGCACGGCTCCTGATACCGTCCCGCTTGGCACTGCCACAGCCGCGGGCGCAGCGGTTGCTCCCGTGAGCTGCAAATACACCTCTTCAAGCGATAAGGTCGTTGATTTTAACTCGAGCAAATTCCACCCGCCATGAACAATGGCTCGCGCCACATCGGGCCGCGGATTGTGGTCCGGCAGGCTCTCCACTTCAAAAATCATTCTGTCCTCGGAGGCAACTTTCTCGAGCACTTTGCTGACGCCCGGAACTTGCTCGATTTTCTGCTGTACTGCGTGCGCATCGCCGGTTCCGGCAGTATCCACCTGTACCTGTATAGTGTTTCCGGCGCCCCGATGCTTGAGATGTTCCACCGAATCGGTGGCAACCAGCCTGCCTTGATTGATGATGATCACCTTACGGCAGATCGCTTCCACTTCCGGCAGGATGTGCGTACTCAGGATGATTGTATGCGCGCCGGAAAGGCCCTTGATCAGATCGCGGGTCTCTGTGATTTGTTTTGGATCGAGGCCCGAAGTTGGTTCATCGAGAATCAAGACGTCCGGATTGTGGATGATCGCTTGCGCGAGTCCAACCCGCTGCCGGTATCCTCGCGACAGCTTGGAAATCAGCTTTGACTTGACATCGGCGACCGCGCAGCGCTCCATGGCTTCCGCTGTGCGGCTCTTGATTTCGCCGCTTGGAATATTCTTGAGGCGCGCGATGAACGTAAGGTAATCCTGTACGTTCATTTCCGGATACAGCGGCGGGGTCTCGGGAAGATAACCGATTCGCTTCTTGACCTCAAATGGCTGCTCGAACACATCGAACCCGGCCACCGTGGCTTTCCCGGCAGTCGGAGGCATGAAGCACGTCAAGACGCGCATCGTGGTCGTTTTGCCAGCTCCGTTGGGCCCTAAAAAACCGACGATGTCTCCCTTTTCCACTGAAAAGGAGATGTTATTCACCGCCACATGGCGGGCGTACTTTTTGGAAAGGCTTTCAACCTGAATCATATGTAGTTAGGCGGAAGAAATGGGCTCGAGCAAGTCGCTCAAAGCCGCCGTAGCGCTGATGCGCTCGAAAATACCAGGATAAATAAGCTGGAAAATCGCTGTCAATTGAGACGAACGAGCGGCCCGGTTGTTAGGACTCACTCAGCCATTCCCAGGCCCATAATTTGAAACCCAGCGTCGACGAATACTATGTTTCCAGTAACTCCGCGCCCGAGATCGCTCGCGAGAAACACTGCGGTGTCCGCGACTTCGCCCGGATCCGTATTTCTGCGGAGGGGAGCAATAGCCGCGACTCCCTCCAACACTTTCGAAAAATCTCTTATGCCTCTGGCGGATGCGGTCTTGATTGGACCAGCGGAGATCGCATTGACCCGGATGTTCTTGGGTCCAAGATCATTCGCAAGATAGCGTACCGAGGCCTCCAGCGCGGCTTTGGCGACACCCATAACGTTATAGTTTTGCACTACGCGAGTAGATCCGAGGTAAGTCAAAGTTGTAACCGACCCGCCGCTAGTCATCAGTGGAGTAAGTGCCCGCGCAACCGACACGAGCGAAAATGCGCTTACTTCCTGGGCCAGAAGATAGCCGTCGCGGCTTGTTTCTAGGAAAGGACGGCTCAAATCTTCCCGATTCGCGAAAGCGATGCTGTGGACAATTGCGTCAATCCGGGGAGCGATCTCTCTCAATCGCGAAACCAGCCCATCGAGCTCGTCCTGCTTTGTCACATCGCAATTCACCACTTCAAGCGCCTTCAACTCAGTCCCAAACTCTTCCACCGTTTGGCGTTGGCGTTCTCCTTGGTACGTCAACACAAGAGATGCACCTTCGCGAACAAACGCGGAAGCGACCGCGTAAGCGATACTCCACTTGTTCGCGACCCCGAGAACAACCGCAGTTTTGCCGGCCAACAGTTGCGGCATGAAAGCGTTATTGTAACGTGCGATGGTTACAAACTTGGCCCCGCTATCATCGCCTTTGAAAGATGCACCCGCGGCGTCATGAGCTGAAATCGCCGGCCTAGAATCATCTTTACGATCAGATGATCCGTGCTCTGCGTCACGCCCACTCCAACTCCGAAATTGAATTCCCACGCGGGGCCGAAGTTCAAATCAATCGTGGGAAAGAACTGGTGCTGCTGTTCAAACACCGGAGAGAATCCCGTAATCGGCCCCGTTGTTCCGTAATATTCAAACCCACCGGCTGCCAACTTGGTGAACTGATAACTGACTTTGACTGCAGGCGAAAACTCGATCCCTTGCGGCACGCTCGGACCATGCCACGATCGTTCCAAGGCAGGATTGAAGGCGAGATACCAAGGGCCTATTTCTTTATCAATGATCGGCCGGATCTCCCAAGTCCAGGTATCGCGGGAGAAGATGGGACGCTGGTAGCCGATCTCCGTCGAGATACTAACCCCAACCGGCCATCTCCAGCTATCGGGGACGCGAACGCGAGGACGAATATGATCGCCGACCCATTGATACCCCTGCCCTCCCGGACCAATACTCGTAAAAATATAAAAGCCCGTCTCAAACCACTTTGTCCAGCCCTCCGTGATCTCCACTGTTTCGTGTTCCTGATGATTCGTCGGATAGGTGCCGTCGTTTGTCGTCGTGCTTCCTTTAACAGTAAAGTTGCTGTGAAGTTCCACCATGGTCTGGCCGGGAGCAACCGTCTCCGAGGGATAGACTTGGATCTCATAATTGCCTTGAGCGCGGAGAACCAAACAAGCGGCCGCGGCCAGTAGCAAGATCTTCATGCCGACATGAGAAATGTTCTCACACCCGGACCATTAGAGCTAAGGTAAGCTGTTGAATTTTCATGGTCACGAGCACCACTCCTCAGTGGGCACATTCTTGCAGACAGGAGCCCGGGAGGAGAATATGAAATATCTACTAGCCTGGGTCCTCGGAGTACCCGGCGGCCTTATCCTGCTGTGGTTCCTGTTCAATCACATGCATTAATGTTGGCTCAGCACCACACGCTCGTGGTGCTCGTTGCGTTACAATCAGGATGAAAGGGGATCCTGGTGAAGCCCGAACCGCCCAACCAAAACACAATTGTTTGGTTCAATAATCGATTCGTTCGTCTGGCCGACGCAAATGTCAACATTCTGACTCACGCTCTCAACTATGGAAGCGGAGTTTTTGAGGGCATCCGCGGCTACTACGAAGAAAAGCGAAAAGAGCTTTTCCTGAACCGTGTGTTGGAGCACTACCAACGGTGGAAGCTGAATTGTGGCGTTCTGCGGATCAATGTTCCGCCTTCCGCCAGTGAGCTCTGCGACATCACCGCAGATTTGTGCCGTCGAAATGGATTCGAATCCAATGTGTATGTGCGCCCTCTCGCGTACAAGGCGTCAGCCCGAATCGGTGTTGCGACGGACGATAATGACGCCTACGCGATCGTCGCTTTGCCCTTCGGTGATTATTTCGACAGCCGAAAGGGTTTGAAAGCTGGCGTGGTTTCCTGGCGGCGGATTGAGGATTCCGCCATTCCGAGCCGCGCTAAGATCTGCGGCGCTTATGTGAACAGCGTTCTCGCAGGCGATGAAGCCCGCCGCAACGGTTACGATGAAGCGATATTCCTGAATCAGGATGGCCACGTCGCGGAGGGCGCAACCTGCAACCTGTTCATGTGGCGTAACCACAAACTGATCACGCCTCCAGTAACGGACAACATTCTCGAAGGCATCACTCGCGCCAGTATTATGGAGCTCGCGCGCAATGAGCTGAAACTCGATGTCGTCGAGCGATCGATCGATCGCAGCGAATTGTATATGTGTGACGAGGTATTTTTCACGGGGACCGCCGTCGAGGTCGCGCCTATCATTCAGATCGATCATCGTCCTATTGGAGATGGCGAGATCGGGACGATCACAAACAAGCTTCGATCTCTGTACGTTGATGCGACGCGCGGCCGGATTCCTGCGTACCGCGATTGGCTCTGGCCGGTCTACCGCAACGCCCCTATCGAAAAAACTGCCTAAGCCCGGCCGAGCGTCAGGGCAAAGGAAGCCATGAGTTCTGCATTAGCGCGATCCGAGCCGGAAGCCTCCAGCCCTGCCATCGATTCCCATTTCGATTGGAATCGCGCCGCCCGCCTGTTTCTCACTTCGAGGAAGCTCGATGAGCTGGAAGAAACGAAGCTGCTGCCGGAAAAAAAACTTCTATACCAGTTTTCCGCGCGTGGGCACGAACTGGGTCAGATTCTACTCGGGTCGGTCCTGACCTCTCGGCACGACGCAGCCAGCGGCTATTATCGCTCCCGGCCGTTACTACTCACTCTCGGTCTCAGCCCGGAAGATGCTCTCGCTAGCGGAATGGGAAAGAGCGGGGGTGTCAGTGATGGTCGCGATATCGGTGTCGTTTTCAACCTTCCCAAGACCCAGGGCGCGCTGGTTCTTCCTATGGCAGGTGGGGTGGGCAGTCAGTACACAACCAGCGCCGGTTGGGCTCGCGCCATCGTCTACTATCGCGATTCGCTCGGCGACGAATCCTACCGAAATTCCATAGCTGTAGCTCTGGGCGGTGACGGCTCCGTAGCCACGAACGGATTCTGGTCTGCCCTCAATACCGCGACCACGCTTCATCTCCCGATGCTCTTCTACATAGAAGACAACGGCTTCGGGCTCTCGGTGCCCGCGACCAAGCAGACTCCAGGCGGAAACATCGCCGCGAATCTGGCATCGTTTCGTAATCTGCGCGTTTTATCTTGCGATGGATGCAATCCAGCCGATGTGGCTCGATGTTTGCGCGAGGCTGTGGACTCCGTGCGATCGGGAGAAGCCCCTGCATTGCTTCGAATGACTATGCCGCGATTGTGCGGCCATTCGGGACAAGACACTCAAGCCTACAAAAATCCGGCACTCCTCGCTTTGGAACGCGCGAAAGATCCTTTCATCGCGCTTCACAGATATTTGGTTCCCGCCCTCTTTTCCGAAGCTGAATGGGCAGATCTCGAGCGAAGCGTTGATCAAGAAGTGAACTCCGCGCTCGAGGCCGCGCTTGCACGCCCCGACCCGAATGCCTCGTCCATTCTTCGGTATGTTTTTGCTGATCGCGAGAAGAACGGCGCAGAGCAGCAAGCTTCGCGTCCAGCTCCTCCCGAACCGATTCGCATCAACATGCTTACGGCTATTCGCAGAACGCTCGAGCATGAATTGAAAATCAATCCCAAGGTGCTGATTTTCGGCGAAGATGTCGGCCCGAAGGGCGGTGTCCACGCGGCCACCATGGGTCTGCAGCAAGCATTCGGCGAGGACCGTGTCTTTGACACCAGCCTGTCGGAGGAAGGAATCATCGGCAACGCCGTGGGTATGGCGTTGGCGGGCCTGAGACCCGTTCCTGAGATTCAGTTTCGGAAATACGCCGAGCCGGCTACTGAGCAACTGAGCGATTGCGGAACTATCCGCTGGCGCACCGCGAACCGCTTTTCGGCGCCAATCGTGGTGCGAATGCCTGGTGGATTCGGCAAATGCGGCGATCCCTGGCATAGCGTTTGTAACGAGGTTTTCTTTGCCCATGCCGTCGGCTGGCAGGTTCTGTTCCCATCAAACGCCGAAGATGCCACGGGACTGCTTCGCACCGCGTTACGCAGTCCGAATCCAAGCATTTTTTTTGAGCACCGCGCCATGCTCGATGCTCCCTGGGCGCGCCGGCCCTATCCTGGCGATGATTATGTCCTGCCGCTGGGTGTCGCCAACGTGGTTCAGGAAGGCCGTGACCTCACCATCGTGACGTGGGGCGCGATGGTGGAACGCTGCGTGCTCGCGAGCCAGAAGACGGAAGCATCAATCGAAGTTATCGATCTCAGAACTATCGCTCCTTGGGATCGAGAGGCCGTACTCGCATCCGTGCGGAAAACCCGCCGCTGTCTCATCGTTCATGAAGATACGCTGACCGCCGGTTTCGGCGCTGAAATCAGCGCGACCATCGCACGTGAGGGATTTTTAAGTTTGGATGCGCCCATCGAGCGCTTAGCAGTACCTGACGTCCCGTTGCCCTACAGCCTGCATTTGTTGAGCGCCGTGCTTCCGAGCGTCGATACCATCACGGTCAAAATTGAAGACGTCCTGGCCTTTTAGCCGAACCGGTCTATGCCCAACATCGATATCCGGATGTTCTCCGACCAAAAGGAAGGAACGGAATCGTTCATCGGTGTATGGCTGAAGAAGCCGGGCGAGGCCGTCAATGTCAACGAGCCGGTTGTCGAGATCAGCACCGATAAAGTGTCGATGGAGATCCCCTCGCCCGCATCTGGCGTGCTCGCCGAAATTCTCAAAGCGGAGAATGAGCCGGTATTACCCGGAGAAGTTTTGGGCCGCATCAAGCCCGGGACTCAGGAAAGTTTCGTGCCGGAAAAACGGGACCTCTCACCTGCGGTTCGCCGATTAGTCCGGGAAAACAACCTCGATCCCGAGTCGATTCCCGGCTCAGGGCGCGACGGGCGTCTGACCTATCAGGACGTAGTTGATTTTCTTTCCAAAAACCAGAGCGCGTCGAAGCTCGCCGGCAGGATGGTTCCACACACTGCTATGCGGCGAACCATTGCTGGCCACATGCTCCGCAGCGTGCAATCTGCGCCGCACGTCACCGCCGTCTTCGAAGCTGACATGTCTCGCGTGATCGCCGATCGGGAAGCATTCAAGTCTCGTTCTCAGGAAGCCCCAAGTATCACCGCGTATCTGATCAGCGCGGCCGTGACAGCGCTTCAGGCTGTTCCGGAGGTGAATAGCCGATGGCACGAAAACGCGCTAGAGATTTTCGAAGATTTGAATATTGGCATTGGAACCGCCACGCCTGATGGAGGTTTGATTGTTCCTGTCATTCATCGCGCCCAACGATTGAGCCTTACTGAAATTGCCTCGCGATTGCGCGAGCTGACCAGGAAAGCGCGGGAAGGCGTACTGACTTCTGAAGACGTTCAGAACGGAACCTTTACCATCTCAAATCACGGAGTGAGCGGCAGCTTGCTGGCTGCGCCTATCATCATTCCTAATTCTCAATCCGCGATTCTTGGCGTCGGGAAGTTGCAGAAGCGGGCGGTCGTTCTGGAAGACGCCGGCGGCGATGTCATACGCGTAAAGCCGATGATATACGTGACGCTAACCGTCGATCATAGGGCTCTCGATGCGCAACAGACGAACGCATTTCTGACGACTCTTGTAGGCGCTCTCGAGAACTGGAGTTTGAATCCATAATGGTTATGAGGGCATCGTGAACGCGGACGAACGCACTTTTCAAGAAAAAATCGACGCGGGTATCAAGATTGAGCCGAAAGACTGGATGCCCGAGGCGTACCGAAAGACGTTAATCCGCCAGATCTCGCAACATGCTCATTCTGAGATCGTGGGCCAGCTTCCTGAGGGAAACTGGATCACGCGCGCGCCTACGCTAAAGCGTAAGGCGATTTTGCTTGCGAAGGTGCAAGATGAGGCCGGACACGGTTTATATTTGTACGGCGCGGTCGAAACACTCGGCGTAACACGTGAACAGACGATTGCAGACCTGCTCGCGGGCAAAGCAAAATACTCGAGTATATTCAACTACCCGACTCTGACCTGGGCTGATATCGGCGCGATTGGCTGGCTAGTGGATGGCGCAGCAATCATCAATCAAATTCCGATCTGCCGTTGTTCATACGGGCCTTACGCTCGGGGCATGGTGCGCATCTGCAAAGAAGAAACATTTCATACCCGGCAGGGGTTCGACATTCTGCTGAAGCTTTGCCGCGGAACGCCTGAACAAAAAGCCACGGCGCAGGATGCTTTGAATCGCTGGTGGTGGCCTTCGCTGATGATGCACGGGCCGTCTGATGCGGAATCGAAACACAGCGCGCAATCCATGCAATGGAAGATCAAGCTGTTTTCGAACGACGAGCTGCGCCAGAAATTCGTGGATCAGACTGCGCCTCAAGCCGAATATCTGGGATTGAAAATCCCCGATCCCGATCTAAAATGGAACCCCGAGCGCGGCCATTACGATTTCGGCCCGATCGATTGGGACGAGTTCTACAACGTCATCCAAGGCAATGGCCCGTGTAATCGCGAAAGGTTGAGGGCTCGCATTCAGGCTCACGAAGAAGGCGCGTGGGTACGTGAAGCAGCCGCGGCATACGCCGAAAAACGAGCCCAACGGAACGCCGCATAATGAGCGATTGGCCTCTTTGGGAAATCTTCATTCGCAGCCAGCACGGGCTGGCTCACAAACATGTCGGCAGCTTGCACGCTCCTGATGCGGAGATGGCCATGAAGAACGCTCGCGATGTTTACACTCGCCGAAATGAGGGAGTGAGCATTTGGGTGGTCCGCTCCTCCGATATTACGGCGAGCAGCCCGGGCGAAAAGGAGCCGCTTTTCGAGCCGGCCAATAGCAAGGTTTACCGCCATCCCACGTTCTACGAGGTTCCCGAGGAGGTGAAAAATCTCTAATCGCTCCCTGACGGTCGCGGCTCTGTTTGAATATTTGCTCCGGTTCGGCGACAACTGTCTTGTCTTGAGCCAGCGCCTTTCCGCATGGTGCGGTCACGGGCCGGTGCTTGAAGAAGACATCGCAGTGACCAACGTTGCGCTCGATCTGCTTGGCCAGGCGCGATTCTGGCTTTCCTATGCAGGTGAAGTGGAAGGCGCCGGGCGCGACGAAGATCAGCTCGCCTTCTTGCGCGAGGCAGGCGAATTTCGAAACGCTCTACTCGTAGAGCAGCCTAACGGCGATTACGGCGAAACCATGGCGCGGCAGTTTTATTTCGATGCCTGGCACTATTTCGTTCTTCGAGAATTGTGCGATTCACGCGATCCGCGTATTGCGGAAATCGCGGAAAAAGCGCTGAAAGAAGTTACTTATCATCTCGAGCGCAGCACGGACTGGATTATACGCCTCGGTGATGGCACCGACGAGAGTCATCAGCGCATGCAATCCGCGGTAGATGATCTTTGGATGTACACAGGAGAGCTGTTCGAGATGGACGCTCTTGATAAAGAGATGCTCGCGCGTGGCATCGGTGCCGATCTCGCAGCCTTGCGCCACCCGTGGCTTCAGCGCGTCGAGAAAACATTTACCGAAGCTACTCTGACACTCCCCGGTGGCAATTGGATGCAGCGGGGCGGTAAGCAAGGCATCCATACCGAAAAACTGGGCTTCCTCCTGGCTGAGATGCAGTTCCTGCAGCGAGCCTATCCGGGCGCTCAATGGTAGCCGCGCGTCCATCCACGGCTGAAGTTTGGAAATGGCTCGAGCAAATCGCCGATCCCGAAATACCCGTCCTATCGATAACCGATCTCGGCATTGTTCGCGATGTGCAATGGGCAGATGACGAGCTGATCATCACCATCACGCCCACCTATTCGGGCTGCCCCGCAATGGACGTAATTGCAAATGACATTCGCTCTTTAATGAAAGACCGAGGGGTCGAACGGCTGCGCCTCGAAACAAAGCTCTCGCCCGCTTGGACAACAGACTGGATGACGCATGACGCGAAAGAACGTTTGCGCGCCTATGGCATCGCGCCGCCTTCCCGCCTGATTCCTCTGAGTGATCTGGTGCCCGGGTTTGAGAGTGAGCGCATCCTGTGCCCGCATTGTGGATCAAACTCCACCCAATTGATGAGCCGCTTTGGCTCGACGCCCTGCAAAGCGCTCTATAAGTGCCGATCCTGTTTGGAGCCTTTCGATGCTTTCAAGCGCCATTAACGAAACCGGCTCTCTCACCGCCTCGGCGCATTTCTATCCGCTAACAGTTCGCGCCATCAAGCATGAGACCCGAGATGCAGTGACAGTTACCCTCGACGTGCCGCGTGAACTACAGGAAAAATTTCGGTTCATACAGGGCCAATACCTCACGTTTCGGGCGTTGATCGGCGGCGAGGAAGTGCGCCGCTCGTATTCCATCTGCTCGGCCGTGCAGGATGGAATTTTGCGCGTCGCTATCAAGAGAACGCCGGGCGGCATTTTTTCGAATTGGATCATTGAGAACCTGAAGCCTGGTTGCACGTTGGAAGTGATGCCTCCGGAGGGCCGCTTCCATGTCCAGCTTTCCGCTGGCAACAAGAAGGACTATGTCGCTTTCGCCATCGGCAGCGGAATCACGCCTATTTTTTCGATCATCAAAACCACTCTTCTTACTGAACCGAACAGCAGCTTCACACTTTTCTACGGGAATCGCGCCTCGAATACGGTGATCCTGCGCGAGGAATTGGCCGACTTGAAAGACCGGTTCATGGGCCGCTTTAGCTTGATACACGTCATGAGCCGCGAGCACCAGGATGTAGATCTGCTGAACGGCCGGATAAGTGCGGATAAATCAGAACAGTTGCTGAAGCAGTTCTGCCGTTTCGAGAATCTGGACACCGTTTTCCTATGCGGGCCTCAGGATATGGTGGGCGAGATTGCCGCACGCCTGAAGACGCTCGGTTTCCCCGAATCGCGAATCAAGATTGAGCTGTTTACGGTTGAAGAGTCGGAACGGCGCACGCTCCGTAAAGCTGCCGCACCTCCGGTCGAAGCCGAGTGTCAGGTCACCCTAATTGTGGACGGCGATCAAAAGACCTTCTCCATGCAGAAAGGCATTGAGAGCATTCTGGATGCCGCTCTTCATCGGGGAATCGATCTGCGCCATTCCTGCAAAAGCGGTGTTTGTGCGACCTGCCGTTCCAAACTCGTCGAAGGGCAGGTGGATATGGACGCGAACTATGCGCTAGAGGACTACGAACTCGCTCGCGGCTTCATCTTGACCTGCCAGAGTTATCCCGTTACCGACCACGTCACGGTCGATTTTGATCAGGACAATTAAAACAATATCGTGTCAGAAAATTTATTTACTCGTCACAAGCCTCTGCTCGAGCAAGCAGTCGAAACCATCAACTCGCGGGCTTATTGGAGCGCTTTCAGCGAAACGCCGAGCCCGAAGATCTATGGTGAAACTGCGAATGAGGACGGCAAGAAAGCTTTTGAAGCGCATCTCCACAAGTTGTTTGCTTTGGATCAACCCGGAACAATTGGCCAGGTCGGCGAAGAGAAATCGCCATTCGGCATCGATCTTAATATCACCTATCCGAAACCGGATCTGGATCAGTTGTTTGAAGCAATTCAGAACGCGGAGGCAAATTGGCGGAATGCCGGACCCGAAATGTGGGTCGGCGTGGCCCTCGAAATTCTGGTCAGGCTGAACAAAAAGAGTTTTGAGATGGCTTACGCCGTAATGCACACCACTGGTCAGGCGTTCATGATGGCGTTTCAAGCGGGAGGGCCGCATGCGCAAGATCGCGGAGTAGAAGCCGTCGCCTATGCATGGTCCGAAATGAGCCGGATTCCGAAAACCGCGATTTGGGAGAAGCCGCAAGGCAAGAACGAGCCGCTCAAAATGGAGAAGCGATACCGAATCGTTCCGCGCGGCATCGGTTTGGTGATCGGTTGCTGCACTTTCCCCACCTGGAACAGCTATCCCGGACTGTTCGCCAATCTCGCTACCGGTAACGCCGTCGTTGTGAAGCCTCATCCGGGCGCGATTCTACCGCTCGCCATAACGGTCGAAGTCGCTCGACAAGTGTTGTCGGAGGCCGGCTTCGATCCGAACGTCGTCACCTTGGTGGCTCATGCGAAAAATGATGATGTGGCGCAAAAGCTTGCTTTGCGCCCCGAGGTAAAGGTGATTGATTTCACCGGCAGCCCTGCCAATGGAGTTTGGCTTGAGGAGAACGCCCGCCAGGCGCAAGTCTTCACCGAAAAGGCCGGAGTCAACCCGATCATCATCGATTCCACAGGCGACCTCAAAGGCATGGTTCGAAACATCGCCTTTTCCCTTTCCCTTTACTCGGGCCAGATGTGTACTGCTCCCCAAAATATCTATGTCCCCAAGACTGGGATCGATACTCCCGAAGGGCATCTGAGCTTTGAGCAGGTCGCTGCAGCAATCGGCGAAGGCATCGGCAAGCTGCTTGGCGACTCCACGCGGGCCGTCGAAGTCCTCGGCGCAATTCAGAATGAGACGATCTTACAGCGAATCGAACAATCGCGTTCGCTGGGTGAAATCGTCGTTGATAGCCAAACCATCACGCATCCGCAATTCACTCGTGCACAAATTCACACGCCGCTGCTGTTGAAGACTGACGCAAGCAACGAATCGAAGTTCATGCGCGAGCTCTTTGGCCCTATCGCATTCGTCATCGCCACAGATGACACAGCACACAGCATCGCTCTTTCGAAACGTGGTGCGATCGACCACGGCGCAATCACCATGTCCGTTTATTCAACCAACGATGCAGTTATAGAAGAGGCTCGCGATGCCGCGGCGGACGCGGGCGTGGCGCTCTCCTGTAATTTAACCGGTGGCGTGTTCGTGAATCAGTCTGCGGCATACAGCGATTTCCACGGCACCGGCGCGAACCCCGCGGCGAATTCTTCATTGACCGATACAGCCTTCGTAGCAAATCGGTTTCGCGTGGCGCAAAGCCGCGCGCACGTCTAAAATGGGCCAGGTCTACTCTATCGACGGCGTGGTTCCCGTTGTGCATCCAACAGCATTTGTGCATCCGTCTGCGGTGCTGATCGGAGACGTAATCATCGGTCCCGGGTGTTATGTCGGCCCGAATGCCTCGCTTCGCGGGGACTTCGGCCGAATCGTGCTGGAACTAGGCAGCAACTTGCAGGACACCTGCGTAATGCATAGTTTTCCCGGCATGGACACCATCGTCGAGGTCAATGGACATATCGGTCATGGCGCGGTGCTGCATGGGTGCCGCATCGGTCCAAACGTCATGATCGGAATGAACGCCGTCATCATGGACAGTACCGAGATCGGCGAATCGAGCATTGTGGCCGCGCTCGCTTTTGTGAAATCGAACGAAAGAATCCCGCCGCGCAGTCTCGTGGTTGGCGTGCCGGCAAAAGTTCTTCGCGAATTGACGGATGAAGAGATCGCCTGGAAGAGCGCGGGAACGGCAGTGTATCAGCAACTTGCACAGCGCAGTATGCGGAGTATGCGTGAAGTACAGCCGCTTCCTGCGGTTGAGCCCGATCGCAAACGCGTCGGTCATATCGATTTCGAGCCGCTCTTTAAATCGAGGCAGAGATGAGCTACCAAACCATCCTCTTCGAAATTCACAACGGCGCAGCTCGCCTCACACTCAATCGCCCGGAAAAACTGAACAGCTTCAACGTTCAGATGCATACGGAAGTTCGCGAAGCGCTCGAGGCAATCGAGCGTCGTGAAGACATCCGCGTGCTGCTGCTCACAGGCGCTGGCCGCGGTTTCTGCGCCGGGCAGGATCTTTCGGATCGCTCTGTAGTGCCCGGCGAGGCAGTTGATCTCGGGGCTTCTATTGAGAATTACTATGCTCCTCTAGTTCGTCGTTTGCGTTCGCTGAAAATGCCTGTCATTTGCGCGGTGAATGGCGTTGCCGCCGGAGCAGGAGCGAATCTTGCGTTCGCCTGTGATCTTGTGATCGCCGCTAAATCGGCCAGCTTCATCGAATCATTCTGCAAGCTGGGTCTGATCCCGGATACGGGCGGAACCTATTTTCTCCCGCGTCTTATTGGAACAGCGCGCGCGATGGGCTTCGCGCTTTTGGGCGAGAAGATTTCCGCCGAGCAGGCCGCCTCCTGGGGTCTGATCTGGAAGTGTGTCGATGACCACGAATTTCGCTCCACAGTCGAGACTGTTGTGATGCTTCTCGCGGCCGCGCCGACCAGGGGCCTGGCCCGCATTAAGCAGGCTATCTACAGCTCTGGAGAGCACACCCTCGACGAGCAGCTCGATCTTGAGCGCGACTTCATGCGCGAGCTTGGATATTCAGAAGACTTTCGCGAAGGCGTCGCCGCGTTTCTCGCAAAGCGAACTCCGCACTTCACGGGCAGATAGTGGCTTTCAGCGTAGCCGTCATTGGCAGTGGCGTAATGGGCGCTGGTATCGCTCAAGTCGCAGCCGTCGCGGGTCATCCTGTCAAGCTGTACGATGTCAGACCCGAAGCCGTAACCAGGGCCATCGAAGATCTTCGAAAAAACCTGCAAAGACTCGCTGCGAAAAACCGCATGACCGCCAAAGCGGCCGAAGCCGCTTCCAATCGCGTGCGTCCCGCAGCAAGCATTCAAGAGCTCGCCGGAGTAAAGCTTGTCATCGAAGCTGTCGTTGAAGACGTATCTGCTAAGCAACGAATATTTGCTGAGCTGGAAAACGTGGTCGATGACGATTGTATTCTTGCAACCAACACTTCCTCGCTGTCGATAACGGCTATCGCGGCGGGCTTGAACCGGCCCGGACGCCTCGTCGGAATGCACTTCTTCAACCCGGCCCCAATTATGGAACTCGTTGAGGTGGTCAGCGGCCTCACAACGGATCGCGCTTCTGCCGAGCTGGTCTTCGCGACAGCAGCCGCCTGGGGCAAAACACCCGTTTACGCAAAGTCAACGCCGGGATTCATCGTCAATCGCGTGGCGCGTCCGTTTTACGGAGAAGCTCTGCGCCTGCTCAGCGAAAATGCAGCGAGTCCCGCGTCCATCGACGCCGTTATGCGCGAGCCGGGCGGCTTCCGAATGGGCCCGTTTGAACTCATGGATCTGATTGGCCATGATGTGAATTTTGCCGTCACAGAATCTGTGTTCAATGCCTACTTTGGCGACCCCCGCTTCGCCCCGTCGCTTATCCAGCAGGAACTGGTGCGCGCCGGTTTCCTCGGCAGGAAATCCGGACGTGGTTTTTTCGAATACGGTCCAAATGCGACACCTCCGGAACCGGATACCGAGCCGGCCGCCCTGGCTCCTGAGAGCATCGCGATAAACACTGAGGATCGCCTTGGGGAAGCCCTTGCGGAGCGCCTTGACCACTCGGGAATTTCTTTCATTCGCGATAAAGCCCAAAATACAATCACCGCTAACCAAACCAGTATCGTGATCACCGATGGCCGCACTGCGACACAACGAGCGCGCGAGACAAGCATTCGCGATCTGGTGCTCGTAGATCTCGCCTTAGATTACAAAAAAGCGACGCGCATTGCTCTCGCCAGGGCCGATCAGTGCAGTGACGCCGCCTACGCGTCGGCCGTCGGACTCTTCCAGGCCGCCGGTTACTCCGTAACGCGCTTAAGAGATCTGCCCGGGCTCGCCGTGATGCGAACAGTGGCGATGCTGGCGAATGAAGCCGCTGACGCTGTGAACCAGGGCGTCTGCACGGTCGGAGCGGTGAACACGGCAATGCAGAAAGGCGTCAATTATCCTCTGGGTCCGCTCGCCTGGGCGGACAAGATCGGCATTCCGGTTATTCATGCTGTGCTGACAAATCTGGCCGCGCACTACGGCGAAGATCGATATCGCGTCTCACCCTTGATTCGAGAATTGCTCTGGAGCGAGAAAAGTTTCCAGGGGCGATTTGTCTGACCCAGTGCGCCGATGCTGTGCAAAGATTACCTGTTCCCGGCAACTCTGGCGCTTGGGTTCTCCTTGGAAACACCCTAGATAGCACGACTTAGCCGGCGATCAAAGGGCGGAGATAACCCGTAAGTGGTGAATACTCGCTACTTGAGCAAAGGCCGCCGATGAGATGTTAAGGGCTCTTCACTTGGCCCCCACCGTGCTACTAACGACCTGGAGGGAAAATTATGACCAGAAGTTTCACATCTGTTGTCGGTGGAATTATCCTCAGCGGAGCGCTTCTTTTGCCTGTCAGCATACAAGCGAGGCAGGATTCGCAACAACCCGCGCCAGACAACACCAGTGTGAATAAGCGCGATCGAAACGCAGCGGAGCCAACCGCAGATCAGGCTAAGAATAACCAGTCGGATCGCGAGATCATGCGTCACATCCGCCGCGATGTCGTGAAAGACAAGGGTTTGTCCACGGATGCTCACAACGTCAAGATCATCTCTGAACACGGCAAAGTCACGCTCAAAGGCCCGGTGCATTCCGAAGATGAAAAAAGGGCTATCGAAGAGCATGCGCGCAAATACGCCGGCGACGGTAACATCAACAACGAAATAACGGTCAAGGGTGACCAGAAGTAACTGAACTGATAAGGACGAAAGAGGAGAATAACTTAAATGGCAGGAAAGAACACAGCAGTTTACGGCATTTATGCCAACCGGACCATGGCCGAAGATGCGGTGGATCGGCTGCTCTCATCTGGTTTCCGCAACGAAGATATCTCGGTGCTGTTACAGGATAACGTCGGAACCAAAGACTTCGCGCATAAAAAGGACACCAAGGCTCCCGAAGGGACAACCACCGGAGTCGTGGCAGGCGGAGCAATCGGTGGAACCCTGGGTCTGCTCGCCGGGATCGGCGCATTAGCGATTCCGGGTATCGGTCCGTTCATCGCTGCAGGTCCCATCATGGGTGCGTTAGCCGGTGTCGGCACGGGCGGAGTTGTCGGAGGAATCATCGGCGCCCTGGTCGGCATGGGTATTCCCGAATATGAGGCCAAGCGCTTTGAAGGGCGTATCAAGAATGGCGGCGTTCTTCTGTCGGTGCACTGCGACAGCAGTGATTGGGTAGGTAAAGCAAAAGACCTGCTGAAGCAAACCGGCGCGGAAGATGTTTCCTCGAGCGGTGAAGCGTCAGCCGACTTCTCGAAGACGGATAAACCCCATCCCCGGACAACCACCACGGTCTAGCTTCGACTCGAACACCCGGTATTAGCCAAGCTGGCGAGACCGGGTGTTCCTGTCTTTATCCCAGTTCTTCCGCTTCGATTCCCGCTGTTGCGCCCGTCGCTTTTTTCTCCCAATACTTCCGCACCCACGCATCCCAGCTCTTGCCCGCGGCTGTATCGCGTCCGTTGAACACCAGCGCGGAAATATCGGCATAGGGAATGCTGACGCGTGGGCTGCCGTTCGAAGGCAGCACACGGACCAATGAATCAGCTAGCGTTCTTCCATGGCGCCGGTCATAAACGTAACCTTCGATGACGGTACCGTCTTTGCGTGTGATCGTGACGTCTCCCCGGTAGTCAAACGCCTTCTCTAACGCGCCCCGGATCTCATCCTCATTGGCGAGCGTTGGAATCCAGCCCTGCAGTCTTTCGTGCGTGAAACCCGGAGAGATTTCTAATTCATCTGGACGCGAAATGTCTTCGCTCACGCCTGTGTCTCTTCGGCCTGCTTTATATGGACCAGAGGATTATAAGAGTGCACCGGCTGGTATCGCTCATTCAACAGCGTGGCCGCGTCACGATCCTCATAGCGGCTGAACAGGGTCGCTTTCGCCATTCCCCAAAACCCGCGGAGCGACCCAAATCCATAATCGACTGACGACGCCTCATAGCCGCTATGCACCATGCAATTGGCGCATTTCGGGTTGCCCGATTCCGTTCTGTAGTTTGCCCACTCTGTCTCGGCCACCAGCTCGGCAAAGGAATCCGCATACCCGTCTTGCAGGAGATAACACGGCTTCTGCCATCCGAAAATGTTGTAGGTCGGCATGCCCCAGGGCGTGCACGCAAAGTTGCGGCGGCCCATCAGAAACTCACCGAAAAGCGGCGACATATTGAACTTCCAGTTGCTCTTCCGGTTTGAAAGAATCGCGCGGAACAACCGCCGTGTTCGCGCGCGGCCGAGAAAATGCTGCTGGTCCGGAGCTTTGTCGTAGGAATAACCAGGTGAGAGCATCATCCCCTCGACTCCCAAGTCCATCATCTCGTCGAAAAACTCCCGGACAGAGTTCGGATCTGCGCCGTCGAACAGCGTTGTATTCGTGGTAACTCGGAACCCGCGCGCCAGGGCCGCTTTAATTCCGCGTACTGCGGCATCGTAGCCGCCCTCCCGGCATACCGAAAAATCGTGATGCTCCCGCTGCCCGTCCATGTGCACGGAAAAGCTCAGATACTTGCTGGGCGTAAACTGATCCAGCTTCTCTTCAAGCAGTAGCGCATTAGTGCACAGATAAATGTACTTTTTGCGCGCGATCAGGCCGTTGACGATCTCCGCAATTTGCGGATGCATCAACGGCTCGCCGCCCGGAATCGAGACAGCGGGCGCGCCGCACTCATCCACCGCGCGAAAGCACTCTTCCGGCGTGAGCTGGCGTTTCAATACGTGAGCCGGATACTGGATTTTGCCGCAGCCGGCACAAGCCAGGTTGCACCGGAACAACGGCTCCAGCATTAGAACCAGTGGATACCTCTTGCGTCCCGCGAGCTTTTGCCTCAGCACGTAGGTCGCAATAGTCCACATCTGTGATGCAGGAACACTCATTGCTGTCTCTTTATCTTACCGAGAACGTGAAATTTCGTCACGTTAAAGGCTCTTAAGCTCTCGAAACCGCTGGGCTTGGCGGCGTGATACTTCTATCTGCTGGCCATCTTTCATGGTCAGTCGCAGCCCGCCGGAAAACCACGGTTCAACATCTTTAACCCACTGCAGATTGACAATATAGCGCCGGCTCGCGCGGAAGAAGGACTGCGCATCAAGCCGTGCTTCAAGGTAATTCAGTGTTTTGGGAATCAATGGGCGGTGCGCGCCGAAATAGAGCCGGGTGTACGTGCCGTCAACCTCAAATAGACGCACTTCGCTGAGCGGCACGAACCAGCACTCCTCCCTATCCTTCACGAAGACGCGATCGCTAAGCCGGAGCACGTCGCGCCGTTTGCCGCCCTCGGCTTGATGCGCCTGCATCTCTCGTGCGCGGTCGAGCGCCTGGGCCAGGCGCTCCGGCTGCACCGGTTTCACCAGATAATCGAGGGCGTTTTGCTCGAACGCCCGTACAGCGAACTCGCCATATGCCGTGCAAAAGATGACCATTGGAACGGCATCGAGACTTGCCAGCAGATCGAATCCATTGCGGCCCGGCATCTGAATGTCGAGAAAAAGAAGATCAGGCTCATGCTCGGCGATCATCTGTTCGGCTTCGTCGGCGCTCGCTGCTTCTCCCACGATTTCGATGTCTTGGTGGGGCGCGAGCAGGCGTCGCATCTCGAGCCGCGCGAGGCGTGAATCCTCAATCAGTATCGCTTTCATTCCGGCGCGAATGGAATCTCGGCTGTTGCTGCAACATGCCGCTCATCTATATTGGCAAGCGATAGGGCCGCCCCATTTCCGCACAGAAGCCGCAACCGTTCGCGTGCATTCGTTAAGCCCACGCCGTTGCTCGATTCGGCGATCAGTTGGCCCGTATTCTCCACTCGCAACTGCAGGCGGCCCGCGCTGGCTCGGCCCTGAATGTTGATCTCTCCGCCTCCCGCCTGCGCTGCGATACCGTGCTTCACGGCATTCTCCACAAGTTGCTGAAGCAGCATTGTCGGAACCGGAGCGCGCATTGCTTCGGGCGAGACATCCAAGCGCCAGCGCAGCCGCTCTTCCAATTGCAGTTTTTCGAGATTCAGATAGGCGCTCACCACGTGCAGCTCTTCTGAGAGCGGAACCCGCTCATTACGGCCTGCATCGAGCGCATACCGAAGCAGCTCCGATAAGCGCAGCAGCATTTCACGCGCTCGCTCGCCATCCTCCGCCACGAGAGATCGTAAATTATTCAGGCAATTGAAAAGGAAATGAGGGTTGATCTGCGCTTTGAGAGCTCGCAATTCCACATCTCTCAAATTCGCTTCTAATCGCAGCCGGTTTAGTTCGCTATCTCGGTACAGGAAGAAATATTGAAAGGCAAAGTAGAAAACCGTCCAGATCGCGAAAAGCAAAAAGGAGAAAACAGCGTAAATGAAGCAGTTCTGGAGCTGGGCTCGCCAACTGGCCGCGCCGCAGAGAACCACAAGTGGCACGAGTACCAGTTGCAATGTCACCGCCAGCATGCCAATGGTCCCCAGCAACCGGGGAATCAGCTTCCGAGCCGGAAAACTGATCCATGCCCGGCTTCGGATTAGCGCTCGCAGCAGATGTGAGGCGTATACGTGCGCCACCAGTATCACTGGCCAGATAAGCGCCAGCCTTGAATTGTGACTTGGAGCTATGATGAGCGCTTCGGAGTAGACGAAATAGCTGCCCCATCCGAAAAACTGAAGGCACCAGTACAGGAGACGGCGTCCTTTCGATCCCCCCATTTGCGCCGTCTCTCGCGTCCCCTGCTTCATGATTGCCCGTTGTTAGGATTGCTTGAGAAATGCATCGATTTGCGCGTAAAACCAATCTGGCGCATCCAGTTGGATGAAGTGCTTCGAGGTGTCGTTCATCACGATCTTCGTTCCAGGCAGCTTCTCGAACTCCTTTGAATAAAGCGCAAGGCTGCTGTCATGCGTTGCGCCGTAATCTTTATATGCGATCCAGGTTCCGAGGACTAGAACGGGAACTTTGATTTTAGAGATATCGTTTCGCAGGTCCGTTGTCATCATTTCGTACATTGCTTCGCCCACCGTGTTGCGATCCGATTTGAGATCCACTTTCAACTCCCGATCCACATTGGCTGGCGAAGTAACCATGGAAGCGATCGTTTCGCGCTGGGTCGCTTCATACTGCTGTTCAGATCCCGTCGTAATGGATTTGCGAATGGTCGCGGCCATATTCTGAGCACCATCAGGAGTTATTGCCGGATTGATCACCGCGGGAAGATATGGCAGCCCATCCACGCTGACGATTTTTCCGGGAAGGTCCGGATATGAAGCAGCGAGAGACAACGCCAGAAAACCGCCGAGGCTGTGGCCAATAACTATCGGGTGATCGAGCTTGTTCTGCCTGATGTAGGAGGCCAAGTCATCCCTCACGGTTTGAAGATAGTGATCAACGTGAATGGGCGAATTACCGCCGAATCCAGCCAAGGTCAGCGCGTGCGTCTGAAAACCCTCTGCATTGAGGTGTGCCGCGGTCTCATTCCATACCTCGGCGGAGCATCCGAGACCAGGAATGAGGATAACGGGCTTGCCCTGTCCCTCGACATCAACTGTGAAGGAGGTCATGTGCCGCTCCTCAGCCGTTCCAGAGATGCTGAACAGAGCGAAAAGCGAAAGGGAGAGAAAAACTGAGGTATGTTTCATGCCTCTATGTTGAGGCGCTTCGAGCCTTGTGTCGCTGCCTTTTGAACCAGCGGCAAATCCAGACAATGAGCGGTATCAACTAGCTCTGTTACTGAAAAGCAGAGGGCCGCTCGAACTGATCGTTCAGACCAGATCGGCGGCCCTTTTACTTAAACTGAACTACTCGAAAAGCTTTGGTTTACCAGCGTGAGCCGCGTCCGCGGCCGCCGGAATCGTTACGTCGCCCGCCATAACCGCCGCCCCCACCGCCTGCCGGCTTCGGCCGTGCTTCGTTTACGTTCATGGCCCGTCCGTGAAGTTCGGCGCCGTTGAGCTGAGAGATGGCTGTCTGCGCGTCGCGCTGTTCTGTCATTTCGACGAACCCGAAGCCGCGAGGTTGACCCGTGTCACGGTCCGTAACGATACTGACGCGCTCTACGCTCCCGTAAGCCGCGAATGCCGATTGAAGATCCTCTTGACTGGTCTGATAACTGAGATTTCCCACAAAAATGTTGGTCACAGTGTTAATCCTTTAAATGTAATTTATCTTTGTCAGACTGCGCTCGAACCAATTTTGGAGAAAGGAGGAAGTAGCGGCCGGAAGGCACTCGGAGTTAATACGGATGCGGGCAAAGACATAATTACTATATCATTCGCCCGGCCAAAATGCCACTTATTTAAGCGCTTTAATCCGTGCTCCGGTTGCAGCGCGGCCCGAATTCGCGAACCAGCGCATTCTGACGGTCTGCGCGCTCACCGGCTGAGCATAGCTCGAAGGTGAAACCCGTAGGATTTTGGGTCCTCAGAAGCGTCCCGGCTTCTTTCAGGTGTTCTAAAAGGTGCGCCCGTATGTTGTTCCCCTCACCCACAAAGAGCCACTCCCGAGCGTTGCAGACACCATAAACTCCCGAAGACTCTGGCGCATTCTTCTGAATAGAAGCGAATGTGAAAGAGCGTGCCGCGCATTCCGCGAAAGGCATATCTCTAATTTCCCCGGGCAGTCGATGTGAGCTGAATGTTTGATATCGAGGTTGGCTTCTGAACCGGCCTGCGGAAAGGTTTTTTCATGGCCTTCTCTGCCGCTCGCCTCTCGCGCTCCATAAGTAGCGGGCGCAGATCCTCTAGCAGAACTCGATAATTTTGAAATTTGTCCAGACCGTTCGGGCCGGCAAGGGATGCGGCCATCAGCAGTTGAAGGCAAAACATCGGTGCATCCTGCACTGGGACTCGGTTTTGAAGCAGAAGCGGCAGATCGAGTTCAATACGGAACACGCTTACCGGATTGCGTTCTTCGATGCCGCGGAATGTAAAGCATCTTCTCTCGCGGTCCTGCGTGAACCCCTCATAAGCAAAATGCATATGTCATCCTTTATCAGCGTAAGTTTGCTGCTCGCATGACAGGCAAGATGCTTGTGCGGGACTTAACCCACTCTAGACCCGCGTGGTTAGAGTTTAGTGAGGGGAGAGAGTTGTTTCAGATGCGCTTACTTACTTTCTAACGGTCTGCTCTCTAATGATGCGCTGTCATTAACTAGTATCAGTTAAATGGCGCTGCTTGTAAAGGTGAATTCTCGTTCGCTGAACGCCGTCACCACGGCGAACGTCCTTAAGGTCTCAAAATCCGTCGCGTCACGGTGAAACGCCAGACTGAGGCGGGGGGAAATTGAGCCACACGCGCCCGAGGCACTCGGCTTCGAGGCCGAGCGAGCGGCTCGCGATCGGGCAACCCGCTCCGTAAGTGTATTGAATAAGCTGCCCTTCCTGTGCGAGCGCGTCTACCATGGCCCTCACATTCCTGATTCGATCCGCACGGGGAAGGTTGCGAAGCGGCAGACTCGATAAAACTGTGTTGACCCGTCCAACAGATTCATCGGGAAGAATGCGCTTCAGGTGAACGGCCTCGCCGCAGCGCACGCGGACACCGGGAAATTCGTTGCGGAGAAAAAGCCGCAAGGGAAGGATCACGCTCGATGATGAGCAGGCGCTCCGGATGAATGTTCCGCTGAAGCAGCGCGCGCCTAATTGCTCCGGTCCCGGCGCACATCAGCTCGACCTGCTCGCGAGAAACAACTCGCGCTAAGAACCTTGTAAAAGCAGTGAGGCTTGCACCATTCTACCGGCGGGGTGAATCGCTGCTGCTCTCAGCGCCTGGTTGCCGAAAAGTCTCGGCCGTCGAAGAACGGGTCCCCTCAGTAGGGGACCTCGTCAATTGGCGCCTCAGCTCCTCGAATAGCTGTGTCTCAAAATTTCGCCAAAGTGCTTCAGCGCAAAACGCGGCGCCACCGTCCGATTGCGAGCAGAGCGAGACCGCCAAGCGCCAGCCAGGAAGTCGATGCTTCCGGCACTGCCGATGTTTGCGCGGTGAGAAAGGCACCGGATGCCGAGGTGAACGAAACATTCGAGGGCAGCGACAGCACAACGCCCGCGGTGTTGCTGTAATCGGCAGTGTCGTCGGTATTCGACCAGATTTCGAGGCCCACATAGATGGGAACGTCTGCGCTGGAGCCTGTGATCTGGAAGGCTTCCGTCGCCAAGAACGCCTCCTGCGTACACGACTGAACCGTCCAGTTGGAATTCCCAGAACACTGCAGGATCGGTGATCCGTCATTGTAGCTGTACTGGAAATCCATAAGGTTGCCGCCCAGCCCAAATGCGGTCTCATCGTTGTTGGCGCGGTTGTACGGCGGAATATACATGTATTGAGGATTCGTCGCGGTCCCGTCGAAATAGAAATGAGCGGTGATCGTCGTCACGGTTGTGGGCTGCGCTCCGGCCACGGTGAGGTGCAGAGTATCGAAATAATGGGCGTCGGCGACGCAGCAATCAGCGCCAACCTTTCCGATATTGTTAGCGTCGCTGGCGTACAGGTGAAGTTGGCCGGTAGGCAGATCGGCGGTTGCCGACATAGAGCTGGAATCATTGATCTGGTGGTTAATGCCACAGCAGGGCGGCACGCTTTGGTAGATGTTCGCCTTACTGGTAGCGCTGACCTGTCCTGGCGCGGTCTGGTTATTCGAGTAGCCGCCGGTGCAACCGACGCTTCCACCGCTGAAACTGCCGCTTGGTCCCGAGGCCGAGTTGTATCCCGCAGATACGCCGCATCCATACCCTAAGTCGGGGTTCGCCGCGTACGTTGCTACTCCCCAGAGTGAAGTCGCCTGACTCGCCGGAGCGAAAGCCACGAGTCCGCACCAAGCCAACAGTATTGGCGCCAACGTTGCCGCGGGATACCGAAGAATATGCCGTTTCCACTTTAAAACATTCATTAGATTTGAAAGATTCATTAGACCTGTTAATCTCCTTCGCGCTCAAGTTGGCGCGTGCTCGGATGTAGGTGGCGGCGCGATGCGCCGGAAGCCGCAACAGGCAGCGTGACTTCGATGTAACGTTACAGACCCTTCAATTTCATTGACGTAGGAGCCGGGGCAGCGCTCAGGTTCACTGTGTAATTGCCGTTCTCTCAATGCACGGCCCACGTGGAGCCGAAACGGAGCCGCGACCGAAACTCGGGAAACTCCGGGGAAACTCGGGGGAAACTCGGACGGGGGGGAAACTCGGGGGAAACTCGGGGGAAACTCGAACTCGGGGGAAACTCGGGGGGAAACTCGGGGAAACTCGGGAAACTCGGAAACTCGGACGGAGGCAGTAAAATCCTGGACGAAGGCGATCTTTCTGGAATGAGGCAGTCAGGTGAGTAACGGCTCGGCGCTGACGGTCTACAGCTCCTACGATCCGCTGGGCCGGGGACATGGACGAACTATATTTTGTCGGCAATCGCGATTGGCCGCACGGAGCGCCGAATGCTTACGCGGATGGCAATGCTTCGAGGGCGCTTCTTCACATTGACACGACGAAACACCGAGTCATTCCTAACGCTATCGCTGCTTCCGCTCAGGAGTCGAAAACAACCGTCAGAGTTTTTATATCCCCTTAGAATGTAGTCGCTTGACACGTCCCGGCGGATCTCGTACTAAAATGGTCTTACTTCGACATGGGCCGCCGCAGAAAGAGGCGCGGCAACGGCGCCTCGATTCCAACTCGCCTGACGCTCGCCGATCTCCGATCGGGGCAGCGATGCGTCCTGGATCATCTAGATGTCCCCGAGGATGTAGCCCGACGTCTGATGGAACTAGGTTTTCTGCCCGGGAATGAAGTGACTCCGGCTAGAAGGGCCCCCGGCGGAGGAGCGCGTGTGTTCCGCGTGGATGGATCCGAAGTGGCGCTGAGGAACGATACGGCGGCCCGGATTCATGTTCGCCGCGATCCGGAATCAGATCTCGTTGTTCTCCCATGAGCCCTCCCATGAGTTCTTGCATGAGTCACTTCCAATGAGCAGCTGCCACGGAGACTCGCTACAGTCGAGCCTTCTTCCAAATCCGGCGATCCTTCCACCTCGCTCAGTCAATGATCGCCCGATCATCGTTGCCATCGTAGGCCCTCCGAATTCCGGTAAATCAACTCTCTTCAATCGGCTCACCGGATTGCGCCAGAAAGTGGCGAACTTCCCCGGGGTAACGGTCGAGCATCGCATGGGAAAGGCAAAGCTGAAAGATCAGCACGAGGTCTTCCTGGTAGACCTCCCCGGTGTTTACAGCCTCCACCCGCGCGCCGAAGACGAGCAGGTAACGCACGATGTATTGAAAGGCGAGCGGCCGGATTTTCCGAAGCCGGATGCGGTCATTCTCATTCTGGACGCCACAAATTTAGGCAGGCATCTGGTTCTCGCGGCTCCCATCCTCAGCCTTGGATTGCCCATTCTGATTCTGCTGAACATGGCGGACGATCTCGCCGTTCGCGGAGGCAAAGTGGATGTCGCGGCGCTTGCGGCCGAATTGAACTGCCCGGTTGCCCTTGTCAGCGCGACCAAAGGTATTGGCATCGATCGCATTCAACAATTCCTGCTGGGCACGGCGGCCAGGCTGAACGCCCCTCCACCTAAGATTGAATTGCCTGTTCTCCAGGACGTACCCAAATGCCGTCAATGGGCAGCCAAACTTGGTATTCGGGCGTCCTACAAAGCTCCCGCGCCGCCGCTCTGGACTCGCCGGCTTGATGCGGTTTTTCTGCATCCGCTTGCCGGGCCTTTAATTTTTCTGGCGATCGTCATTGCGGTTTTTCAAAGCATTTTCTCCTGGGCACAGCCAGTCATGAATGGCGTTCAACACGCAGTTGCCTGGTCGGGGATGTGGATGAAGAGCATTTTGCCAGATAGTCCGTGGCGCTCTCTGCTGGTGGATGGAATCTGGAGCGGCGTTGGATCGGTCGTGGTTTTCCTGCCGCAGATTCTGTTGTTGTTCCTGTTTATCGGAATTCTGGAAGACTCGGGCTACCTCGCGCGCGCCGCTCTCATCGCCGATCGCACAATGGCGAAGATCGGACTGCAAGGCAAATCGTTTATTCCGTTGCTCTCTGCGTACGCGTGCGCGGTTCCCGCCATAATGGCCACCCGCGTGATCGAGAACAAACGCGATCGGACGGCCACTATTATGATTGCGCCGCTAATGACGTGCTCGGCGCGATTACCCATTTACACGCTTCTGATAGCCGCCTTTGTGCCGAACATTCCTATCCTGGGCCGCCTCTTCTCGTTGCCGGCCGCGACCATGCTGGGGCTGTATGTTCTGGGCTTCTTGGCCGCGATACTGATCGCGCGAGTTTTGAAATCGACCGTTCTGAGGAGCGGGCCCTCTTCCTTCATGCTGGAGATGCCGCCCTATCGATGGCCGACCTGGCAATCCCTCACCTTGCGTCTGATAGACCGCGCCAGAGTTTTTCTTCGCCGCGCCGGAACGGTCATTCTTTTCGTCGCGGTCGTTCTTTGGGTTTTTGCTCATCTGCCCATTCAAAACGGAAGAATTCCGCCCATCGAGCACAGCTACGCGGGCATGATCGGAAAAGCCATTGAACCCGCCATCAAGCCGCTGGGATTCAACTGGAAGATTGGAATCGGCCTCATTACTTCTCTTTTCGCGCGCGAGGTAATCGTTGGCACCCTCGGGACGATTTACAGCATCGAAGGAGACGAGCATTCAAGCGGCCTTCAGCAAGCTGTGCATCACGATCTCAGCGCTGCGGGCGCGGTATCGCTCCTGATTTTCTTTGCCTTCGCGATGCAGTGTTTCTCGACCATCGCCGTCGTCAAGCGAGAGACGGGCGGCTGGAAATGGCCCATTTTCCAGTTCTCGTATATGCTTGCGCTGGCATACTGTGGTTCGTGGGTCGCGTTCCACGTGACGAACTACTTCCTGCGCTGAGCAGGCTAAAATCTTTTTTCGATGAACGACACATTGAATGTGGTTGTCCTCGGCTCGGGTTGCGCCGGGAACACAGCCGCCATCTACACGGCTAGAGCGAACCTGCAGCCGCTTGTGCTCGAGGGACACGAGCCGGGCGGCCAGCTTTCCATCACCACCGAGGTCGAGAACTTTCCGGGGTTTCCCGAAGGAATTCAAGGTCCAGTGCTGATTGAAAACATGAAGCAGCAAGCGCAGCGTTTCGGCGCGGCTTATAGACACGGGCGCGTCCTGCACGCCGATTTATGTAAACGGCCCTTCACTCTGGAGCTGGAAGACGGTGAGAAGATTCAGACCCGCACGCTCATCATCGCGACGGGCGCATCTGCGCGATGGCTGAATTTACCCAATGAGCAGAAGTTGATCGGTCACGGGGTCAGCTCCTGCGCGACTTGCGACGGCTTCTTTTTCCGGGGCAGGAAGATTATGGTCATCGGCGGCGGCGATTCGGCCATGGAAGAAGCTAACTTCCTAAGCCGATTCGGGACCGAAGTGGCGATTGTTCATCGCAGTGAAACCTTTCGCGCGTCCAAGATCATGCTGGACCGCGCGCAGAAAAATCCGAAAATCAAGTTCCTCACGAATACCGTTGTCGAAGACGTATACGACGTTGCGAAAGGCGAAGTCACTGGGGTGAAGCTACGCAATGTCAAGACGCATGAAACTTACGATCGCGAAGTAGATGGATTTTTTGTGGCAATTGGCCACATTCCCAACACAACACCATTTGCCGGACAACTGGATTTAGATGCCGATGGCTACATCATCACCCACGGCGGAGCGCGCACCAATATTACCGGTGTGTTCCACGCGGGAGACGTCCAGGACCGCACTTACCGGCAAGCGATCACAGCGTCAGGCGCGGGCTGCATGGCAGCTATCGAAGCGGAGCGATTCTTGGAAGCGGAAGAGCACTAAGTGAGCACTGCGTACGCACGTACTCACGACAATCATCCGCCCGAATCACTTTATTACCTCCATAGCTCACAGTGGCAGCCACGCCAATCGGTTTTCCCACTCGCAGGCCTCCGATGCCAGCCAGGTGAGGAGGAGTTCATCGATTGCGGCTCCAACGTCGAGGTTTTGGGGTCCTTAAGAGTACGCCGGAGCTCCGTTTCCCAGCCTTCCTGAGCGCGCGGAAGTGATTCGGCATCGGCGAGAAATCGAACCTTCACGATGGCCGAGCTGTGTGAATCTACTATTCGGGAACCCTGTGAAAGCCAGTAACTGCGATAATACCGGTCATGGCTCTCTGCCCAAGTTGCAAGGCGCCTATTCCTGCAAAGATGGCGTTGAGGACGCCGGACGCTCTCGTCTTTCCGGGTCTTGGTGGCGAACATTGCCCTGCCTGCGACGCTAAATTGGTTCCGACGCCGAAAAGCGCTTTGGCCGGAGTTTTGGCGCTTGTGGTTTTGGCGGTAACTGGTTTCCTATCGCTTCACTGGCTGCGCAGAAGCGGCTTCGATCCCGGTATCGTGGCTTACCTCGCGTCAGGCTTGTTGATAACAGTGGCCGGATTATTTCTTGCGGCCAAGTTGCTGCAATTCCGCACTAGTCTCGGCAAGACATGTTCAAGCTATGGCAAGCCGCCGCTTCACAGTGAAACGCCAGACTGAGGCGGGGGGGAAATTCAGCCACACGCGACCCAGGCACTCGGCCTCGAGGCCCCAACGCCGGCTCTGGATCGGACAGCCGGCCGCGTACGTGTATTGAATGAGCTGCCCTTCCTGCGCGAGCGCGTCCACCATGGCGCGCACGTTCCTGATTCGATCCGCACGGGGAAGGTTGCGAAGCGGCAAGCTCGACAGAACGGTGTCGACGCGTGCGATGGATTCATCCGATAGAATGCGACTCAAGTGAGCCGCTTCCCCGCAGCGTACCCGGACACCGGGAAATTCGTTGCGGAGGAAAGCCGCAAGCGAAGGATCGCGCTCGACGATGAGCAGGCGTTCCGGGTCAACGTTCCTTTGGAGCAGCGCGCGGGTAATTGCGCCGGTGCCGGCGCCGATCTCCAGCACGGACGAGCTTGCCGGATCTACAGTCGACGCCATCAACTGGGAGAGTTTCGACGAACTGGGCGCAAGCGCTCCCATCGCTTTTGGATTCAGCAGCAGTGCCCGAAAGAACACAAAGGACTCGGGAGATGTGAAGCTCATGGCCTATTTGGAGGATAGCTGAGTGGCCAGCCTGCTGCGAACCGCAGCATGTCATTAACGTTGGCAGTCATGCGTCCCCAATCTTCGGAACGAGTCGATAATCTTCTACCGCATATCCGCAAGCGAAGTGGTACACCACTTGGCTCTGCTCCGGCCTGAGCCCGAGATATTGGTGGACAAGGTCGTCATAGAACGCCCCGACGCCCGTCGATTGCAATCCGAGCGCCTCGGCAGCCACATAGAGGCGTTGTCCGATCGCACCTGCCTCGAAGTGAACGTAGCGATAGCCGCGATCGCCCGCGTTCGCAATTGCTCTCTCGAGATCCGCAACCATCGAAAACGTCACGCAAGAATTTCCAGCGAGATCCTGACCCAGGCTCAGTCCTGCGGCGATGACCCGCTGGTCGCCTGGTTTCAACAGTTCGAGGCGATTTGATTCGCGAACGTGCCGGTATAGTCCCGGATTCATTCCGCGGACGCGATGTATGTAAGCGTATAGATTTATATACGAGCTCGCCAGGAAATCAGCAACAAGCGGGCGCGTTGCCAGTCCCAGCATCGTGAGTAACTGTTCCTCGGTCATCATTTCAGAGCCCCCGCGAAAATCAAGTGCGGAGCGCCGCCGCCGCACGACTTCACCGAACAACGCTCCGGAGTCCAAGCTGCTGGGTTCCATGAGATCGGCCTCCATCGAGCGCGGAACTCCGACCCTGAGAGGGGTCAAGACTTTTGTCGAGGAATGCACCGAGGCAATTGCGGGGTGAGCCGCAACCCGCTCTGAGAGCTTATTAGGAACTCCTTGGGTCCACTCCCGATGTCCGGACGAAGAGCCATTCAGATCCCGCTTCACTCTAACGAGCAGGAGCGGCCATTCGTCTTCGGGCAAGCAGCAATCAGCCGCCACCTCCTCATCGATGAAGTGGCCAACCGCCTCGGCTTCACATCCCAAAGCATAGGCTGATAATGCGAGCGCTTGCCAGGCATGACCCGCATCCAGCAGGCAATAACGGTATGCGCGGTCGCCGTATTTCCAAGCCTCCCGCCAGGAAATTGTCGTTAACAAGAAACACAGCTCGCCGAAATCGCCTTTCGCCCGCTGTTCGAGCATATGCGATGAGACCCGGTAGTGGAAGATGCCCAGCGGAGATGCGAGGTGAAATTCTGTCGGATGCAGATTGCCGGAAGATGGATTGACACGCAACGCGTAGCGATAACCCAGAGGCGTGGTTTTCGAAGCGCTGATAGAGGCCGAGTAGAACAAAAGCTGAGAAAGAAAATCGATCGGGTTCTCCCCTGCGCCCCAGCCGGGCACGCCGTACAACGCGCTCAGCGCAGTGACGGGCGGTGAAAGCGGGTCTGCTGGAAGATCGATTAGTGGAGTACCTTCGTAGTGGCGAAAAGGATCGGGCATGTTCTCCCAATCCAGAGGATGAACACTACGCCGGACGGATTCCGGTCTGAGTTTGGTGGCGCTGTGGTATTCGAGAGTCGGGCGCAGGAATTAAGACTCAAACGGCTACGCGTCGCTGTTCCTCAGCAAACAAACGCCCGCTAAGCCGCAGTGACCGCTGATAATGGTCTCGCGCCCGCGCGATAACCTGCTCGGCTTGATCTGGAAGGTTCCTTCTCAAACACAGGATGGCGCTCTCGCCTTTTGGCATGACGGCCCACGATGGTCGGTAACTCGCTTTGATGAGAACTCTAAGCCCATCTGCCTTCGGGCCGAGAATCTCGTCCATGGCTAAGTTAACTGCGGCCTCTAAATTGCCGTCAGGTTCGCACGGCAGAAGATGGGTATGCGTACAGAGAACGCCGTCAAGCGCCGCTACGTGGAACTCCTTATCGAAGACATCAATCGAGTATGCACAATACAGGCTGAACGACGACTTGGCCAAAAGCTTGTTCCAGAATTGTTCCAGCCGGATTGCGGCCGCAAATTGCCGCTGGTTCCATAGAATACCTACCATCTCTCCGTAGGCGCGGAGACCAGGATGATCTTCTTGGGGTCGAACCGCGCGCATGGCGCTCCCGGCGGCTACCTCGAATCTACCCCAGTGGGGCTGTCCTGCCACCATGAATCGAGAGAGTGTTTCTTGAGCATCCACATAGACCAGCCGGTTTTCCCGAATGGCTGACGCCGTGTCCACGCCTAAGCGGCCCAGTTCGCGCGCAAAACCTTCTCCGTGTTCGGCAGTAGCGATCACGAGCACGCCTTCTCCGCGCTTCAACCCTTCTGATAGATAGAGGCTGACGTTCTTGACGAGAGACATCTCGTCACCCTGCTGGTACAGTTGCACCAAGTGCCCGCGGGCGTGCGGCCTCTCGAGCAGTCTTTCCCAGGGGGACATCTCCCTATACTATCTTGATCCCGATCCGGCTGCCTTATCCCCTGTACTGCTACCGCGTTCGGGTTGGGAAAGTGAAACAGAAAGTAGACCCCTCGCCGGGGGTGGAATTCTCCAGCCAGATGCGTCCGCCGTACTGCTCCACAATCCGCTGGCAGATTGCCAAACCAATCCCGCTTCCTGGATACTGCTCCCAGCCGTGTAACCGCTTAAACAGCCCAAAGATCTGATCCGCGTATCTCTGATCAATGCCGATTCCGTTATCAGCCACCGAGAACACGGACCAGCCGTTCCGCTCATTAGCTGAAATATGGACGTGAGGAGGCTCCTTGCTTCTGTACTTTAGAGCGTTGCTGATCAGGTTCTGAAATATTTGCATCAGCCGATTTTCGTGCACTAGCACGATCGGTAGCGGCCCGCAAGTTATGGTCGCACCAGCCTGCACGATGTGAGCTTTCAGATTGTCGAGAACGGTCGCGAGCACTTCGCCCGAATCGACACTCGGGGGCGGTCCTTCCGCATGCTTGGTTGCGGTCGCGTACGCGAGGACGTCCCGGATCAAGTCCTCCATCCGTTGTGCTCCCTGGACAATGCTGCTGAGAAATTCCCGGGCGTCGTCCTTGAGCTGCTCGCCGTAACGCCGCTCGAGTAGCTGAGCGGATATGACGATAGTACGAAGCGGTTCCTGCAAATCATGGCTCGCCGAATAAGCGAATGTTTCCAGATCCTGATTGGCTCGCCGAAGCTCCTCATTCGATCGTTTTAATTCGTTCTGGACCCACTGCGCCTCCTCGAAAAGCCGCGCATTATCCATAGCAATGGCAGCTTGCGCGGCAAGCCCCGTAAGGATCGTTTCGTGCTGCTCGGTGAATTTACCCGGCATTGAGTGGCCGAAAAAGAGACCTCCCAAAACTTCGCCGGAGCGTGACACTACCGGCGCAGCCAGATAGCTGCGAACCGGCAAATGTCCCTTGGGCATTCCGTAGTACGGTGGATTCCTGCCGTAACGCGGATCGAGAGTAACGTCTTCGCAACGGACTACTCGCTCACCGCGAAATGTCGGCCCAAAGATCTCCGTGTTCCGCGGCATGGGGAAACGTTCGAACGCTTCCCGCGGCGCGCCAGAGAGCGTGTAGAGCACGTACGATTCGCCCTGTTCGTTTATGACGTTGTGAAAAAACGATCCGAATTCAGCTCCCACGAGCTCAGTGGCGACATCTGTAACCGACTGAACCAGCTTCTCAAGCTCGAGCTCGCCGGCAAGTACCGGACCGACTCGGTTAAGAAGTTCGGCGGTTCTGCGCGCCTCTTGCTCCCCCGAGAGCAGAAGGGCGCGTTCAGTCTCGACCCTCTTACGGTCGCCGATGTCGCGAGCGATTTTGGAAGCTCCGATGATCCGGCCGGACACGTCCCGAATCGGTGAGATTGTAAGGGAAACGTTGATAATTTGGCCATCTTTTCTCCGTCTCAGCGTTTCGTAATGGTCAACACTCTGACCTTGTCGAATCTTGGCGAGGATCGCGGGCATCTCCTCGGTTCGGTCCGGCGCGGCTATGATCGAAATCGGTCTTCCAACTGCCTCCGCAGCCGTGTAGCCAAACATGCGCTCGGCTGCGGCATTCCAGCTGGTAATGATACCGTTCAGATCTTTGCTCACAATCGCATCGTCGGAATTTTCAACAATTGCGGCAAGGTGCAGGCTCGCGGCCTCGAGCTGCTTTCGATCACTTGTGTTCGTTCGCAATCCCACAAACTTCAAGTATTGCTCGGCAAGACTCTCGTCCGTGCAGGCCACCGATTCCTGCGGTCCGTGATACAAAGTGTCATGCCGGCGAGCGTAGCTACACGGAGCGACGATCGGTTAACGTTGATTGCCATCTCAGCGCTTGCCTGCATCCTCCAGGATGTACTGCACGAAGGTCTGGGCCACGGTGTGACGGCCTGGCTCAGTGGAGCGCGCCACTTGACCATAAGCACAGTCGCCCTGCAGAGTGACATCGATACCCGGTGGATTTCGGCGAACGGAACACTTGTAAATCTTCTCTTCGCGGCGATCTTCTGGTTTCTCCTGCTGAAGCCCCATCGCTACAGGCCAGCGACGCGCTATTTTCTTGTGCTTTCGTTAGCGGGCAACCTATTTACAGGCACAGGCTATTTCTTCTTCTCCGGTGTTGCCAACTTTGGCGATTGGGCGGCGGTCATCCGCGGCTTCGAGCCCCATTGGATGTGGCGGCTCGGCCTCATTGTGCTCGGTGTGGCTTCCTATTATGCATCCATGCTGTTGGTAGGGGTTGAGTTGGAGCCGTTCCGTGGGCTGGACCGGAATTCGAAAAGGCTTCGTCAGGTGAGCTGGACTCCGTACTTCACCGACGGCATTCTGGCCGGGGTGGGCGGGTTGTTCAATCCCGCTGGATTGTTCTATGTCATAGCCTCTGCCTTGCCGTCAACTCTGGGAGCAAACGCGGGGCTTTTGAGCTTGCCTGGCATGATGCGGCGATGGACCCCCGGAGAAGAAGAACAAGTCGGGCCAGTGCGGCGCAACTTTGCGTGGATCGCCACCGCCGCAATCGCAAGCCTGCTGTTTATTTTTGTCCTTGGGCGCGGTCTCTCCTGGTCGCGATAACAATCAAGCGAGCCGCCCTGGGCTTTGATAGGTAATACAGGCCATCACTTCGCTCACGGGTCGGTGAAATTGCGAATGGTTGCTAACGCTTCCGGCGCGGTTTCAGGATCAGTTCCGTAGCACTCGCGCAAATCAAGTATGAGTGCTGTCGAGCGAACGGGGTCAGGCGGATTTCCTAACTGTTTAGGCAGCCTTTTCTGCTCGCGCCGCGCTGTTTTCGGTACGAGAGGCGACACGGATTGAGTATTCGAGCTGCGAATTCAGCAAGAGTTGGTGATCGGCCTTCCCTTCCGCGAGTAAAACGTCTAATTTGTGCACGTCCTGCTTGCGTTTTTCGACGGCCTGCTTGCGGGCTTCTTCAGCTTCTCGCTGCCTCTGCCGTTCGAACCCAATTTCAACTCTTCTCTTTTCCGCTCTGAGCTTTAGAAGGTCGCTCAGGCATTTATGGAACGCGCGATCGTTGGTGGTCTGGTAGCGCAGGAAGAGAGAAAATTGTTTCTCGTTGGCGTCCGCCAAAGCGAGATGCTGCAGGCGTTGGGCACGCTGGCCCAGCCAGTGATTCTGCGCCATCTTTTCTACCAGAATGGTTTCCGTGACGGTTTTCGGTTGGTGCTCGGCGCGGAGACCCAAGAGAAGGGTGTCGTAATCCTCCTCGTCTTCGGAAGGAAGAACGGTGAAAGCGCCGCAAAATCCCCAGCGAAAATTATTGAGGCAGGACTTGGCTTTGCCTTGGTCTGAAGTAGGACCCGTACTGTGCTGCGCATTGGCCTGATTGGCTGCAATTTGCTTTTCGGTCGACATGAGTGAAAAACTCCTTCTGCTTTGAAAGATAGAGAAGCGGAGCGGCTGATTGGAATGCACGGGGCGCGGGAGGGCGGAGTCTGTTTGCTGTAAAGTCTTCAAAGAGCGGCAGATTTGGGTTGGAAAGGTGTTCGGCAACGAAATTGAAAGTGGCGTGACTGCGTTTTGAGGACGGGTTCATCCCAATCGCGCAGCGAGGTGTTTGCCGGTCAGCGACTTGCTCGCTTTCAGCAGGGCGCGCGGCGCTCCCTCAAACACAACTTTGCCACCTTCGGCGCCTGCGCCCGGCCCCATGTCGATGATCCAGTCGGCGCGCGCGACGACATCCAGGTTGTGCTCAATCACGATCAAAGTGGTTCCATTGTCGACCATCGCGTCTAGGAGCGCGAGCAGTTTCGTCACGTCGGCCATGTGCAGACCGGTCGTGGGCTCATCGAGAACCACGATTTGCGAGGGCTTCTCGAGCTCACCCGCCAGTTTCAAGCGTTGACGTTCGCCGCCCGACAGCGTGTTGAGTCTTTGCCCGAGCGCGATGTAACCGAGCCCCACGTCTTCCAATGCCTTCAGCGTCGTGAGGATCGGTTTCTCCGTAAAGTAAGACAACGCGTCCGTGACGGAGACGTTCAACACTTCGTTGATGTTCTTCCCTCGAAGTGCCAGCGCAAGAACCGCATCGGTGAAACAGCGTCCCTCACAGCTTTCACAGCGAACCGCGACCGGATCGAGGTGTTGCAAATCCGTGTAGATGACACCCAGACCTTCACATGCGGGGCATGCTCCCTTGGAGTTCGCGCTGAAGAGCGCTGGCTGAACTTTGTTGGCCGTCGCAAACGCTTTTCGAATTGCCTCCGCCATTCCTGAGTACGTGGCGACGTTTGATCGTCGCGATCCCGCCCCGAGCGATTGATCGACGCAGACGGCATCCGAGTAATGTTTGGGAAGACAGCCGTGAATCAGCGAGCTCTTCCCGCTGCCAGCGATGCCGGTGACGACGGTAAGGACGCCTTTGGGAATCTTCACTGTGACGTTGCGGAGATTGTTGAGTGTCGCGTTCTCGACGAGAAGATGTCCTTTCCCCACGCGCGGTTTCTCTTTCAGCTCCTGATGCTTCGAAAGGTGTTTTCCCGTCACTGTGCCACTCTTTTTGAGCTCTTTGAACGGACCTTCGAACACAACCGTTCCACCGGCCGTTCCGGCGCCTGGCCCCATGTCGATAATGTGATCGGCAATCGCCATCACTTCAGGCTCATGTTCCACGACGAGAACTGTGTTTCCCACATCGCGAAGTTTCCTCAGTATCTTGTTGAGTCTTTGGATGTCGTGCGGGTGCAAACCGATTGTCGGCTCATCGAAGATGTAGAGTGTCTCCGTTAGGCTCGACGAGAGATGGCGCACCATCTTGACCCGTTGCGATTCTCCACCGGACAGTGTCGCGGTCTCACGGCTCAAACTCAGATAACCAAGTCCGATCTCGACGAGATGATCGAGCCTTTCTGACAGACGAGCCAGCAGCGGAGCGGCATTCGGCGCGGGAAGCGAGTGAATGAACTCAGCGAGCTCGCTCACCTGCATAGCTGAGCATTCTGCGATGTTGTTTCCATTGACGCGGCAGGCGCGCGCGACCTCCGACAGACGCGTCCCGCCGCACGCGCTGCACGGTCCCTGCGTCACGATCTTCTCAAACGCCTCACGAAGATGCGCCGGCATCTTCTCTGCGTCTTTGCTCAGGTAGAGGCGCTTGAATTTTGGAATCAGGCCGTCATAACCCGAGCTGAATTTTTGTCCTTGCTTGTTGACTTTGACCTTCGTGTCGTCGCGGTGGAGAAAGTCGTGCCACTCCTCTTTCGTGTACTTCTTGAGTGGCTTTTTGACGTCGAAGAATCCCGACTTGACGAACGTGTGTAGATTGTAACCACCCACATTGAAGGTTGGAAAACGGACTGGGCCTTCTTCCAGGGACTTGGTCTTATCCACCAGCGCGTCGATATCAAGCTGGGAGCCGCGACCGAGACCCTCGCACTCGAGACACATGCCCATGGGATCGTTGAATGAAAGGGCCAGGGCGTGCGGAACCGTGGGTTTACCCAGACGAGAAAACAAGACGCGCAGCAGTGTGTAGATGTCGGTCGCCGTTCCCAATGTCGAGCGCGGATTCCCGCCGATGCGTTGCTGATCGACGATGATTGCCGTCGAGAGATTCGCGAGAACGTCGACGTCAGGCTGACCGTAGCGCGGCAGAAAATTCTGCACGAAGGTCGAGAACGTCTCATTGAGCAGACGCTGGGATTCCGCGGCGATCGTGTCGAACACCAGGGACGATTTTCCCGAACCCGAGACGCCGGTGAAAACGGTGATTCCCCGTCGAGGAATGTCGAGGGAGATGTTCTTGAGGTTGTTCTCGCGGGCGCCGCGCACCTCGATGTTGCCGAACGGAGAGCCCATTAACCTAGTCGGCCCGCTGCCGTTGTCCGCTTGACTCACTTCCACTCTTCGACGATCTCCGGGTCTGTCTGGTGCCGCTTTTCAAAAACGAGATTCCCGAATACGCAGCCTTTGACAAGGCCACCGCCCAGGGCGTGCCGGTCTATGCCGTTCATGACGACCGCGCCGCCGTCGCATGGCAAGCCTTTGAAGCGGTCGGCAAGGAAATAGAGGACGTAATGGCCCATGCAAGATAACAAGTATCTGAAGGCCATGCAGCAGGCCACTGTCCATGTAGGCAGGCAATCCGAACCGGTAGAGGAGCCGGTCACATCATCGCAGCCGCCAACCAAAGAGCCGAAGCGCAAGCTTGGCAGGCCCCCCGGCAAAAGCAGTAATCCGGATTGGGAGCCGCTAACCATTTTCATCCGCAAGGACACCAGAAAGGCGGCGCTGCACCGGCTCGCGGACGAGAACGGGCGAGGAGCGCGTGACTTTTCCGAAGTGATAGACCAGCTTGTGGCGAAGTGGGCCAAAAAAATGTATAATTTCACACTTGCGCACTTTCATAAATGCAAAAGTGCAAATAAGGGTGTACTCGTTCAAACGGTCGTTCGGGAAGCCGTTCAGCGGAGTGAGTTAGCAGCGAGGAAGTCACGAACCGTCGTTTCAACGGCAGCCTTTTGGCTAACCGTAGAAGAGTTATAGTCAATTGCTTCCTTGAAATCTTGAATAGCACTCGCTTTGTCACCGACCTGTAGGTCAAGCTTCCCTCGACAGTAATATAGGTTTGCCTTACTTGAGCTCACCATTCGAGAGCTGAGTTGCAGCGTCAGAGAAAGGAACCGTCGATAGCTGTCAATCTCTATGCGCTTATCTGTCGATGCCGCTAAAGCACAGGCCAAGTCTGCTTGATTGTAGTAGTGGATTGTACGCGAACCCGTGGCGTAAATCTCTGCCAGATGCGGCAGGTTGGAGGCAGCGGCGGCAAATGTCAAGACGTCCGAAGGTTCGTTATTGCCCGAAAGCAAGTATGTCGCCAGCGGACTCGCCGCCGTAGCAATGGCAGCGGCAACAAGAAAAACGCGATTATACCCGCGCGGTGGGGCCTCTAAATCCTTCTGTACCACCTTTACGTCGTGTGGTGTCCGGATGGCGACCGACAGGGCGCGATACGGTGAAAATCTCGACTCGGCGATGACCGTTATAGTCAGTGCGTCATCTCGATTCAGGTACGGAATCGTAACACGAAGATTGTCATCGACCTCATCAACCGAATACTTCATTCCTTGCGGTGCCGCGATGCCGCCATCCCTCAGTTTTACGCTCACCGATGATTTCGATTTCAAGTGACATTCCAAGTCTTTGACAACTCGTTTCGAGGTATTTTGAAGGGAGACAACATAAGCACCGATGTGTTTACCCTCAAGCTCAATAAAAACCGCATCCTTTACTGAATAGACGACTCTGGGGCGGGCATTTCGGACGAAATCCAGAAGCACCCCGGCGAGGATAGTGACCAATAGGGTCGAGAACCCAGTGATTAGGATTGTCATCAAATCCCCACGCGCTCAATCTCGCTGAAACTCACCTCGTCGCCGCGACGGTCGTATAGCTCAGTGGTCTTGATGTTGGAATGCCCGGCCATGCGCTTGGCGATGTTAATGTCGCCGCCGTTTTCCAGATAGTCGGTGAGGCCGATGGCGCGAAAGGAATGGTTGCCTATCGCTGCTTCCAGCCCCGCGTCTTTGGCGCGTCGGCGCACCATGTACGACGCATCGACGCGCGACATCGGTTTTGCCGACAGCCTCCCGGTTCTGCCGATCGCGGGGCGAAACAGCGGCCCTTTGCGATCGCCGTCGATGCCCGCCGCACCGATGTAGGCATCGAGATAGATTTCGAGCTTGTGATGGCAGGGCATTTCATTGACCTTGCCGTTTTTCCCGCGCAGCCGGAGCGACCAGCGTTTTTTCTGCGGGTAATAATCCTCGACCTTTAAATTCACCACGGCGCTGACGCGGGCGAAGGTGAAGGCCATGACGGCGACGATGGCGCGATCGCGCAGGCCGACCACGGTGGACGCATCCATGCTGTCGAGCAGCTCGCGGGCCTCGGCCGAGGAAATCACCGCCGTGGCGCCCTTGCTCACGGAATGACGCGGCCCACGCACGGCATAGGCGGGATTGAACGGCATCACTTGGCTGTTGACCAGCCAGTCGAACAGCATGCGGATGCAGGCGAGGTGCTGCTTGAGCAAAGGGGCGACATTTCGCGGCCCAGCTGCTCGAGACAACCAGCGATGTGCATCGGCTGTACGTCCTGCAATCGATCAGTTCCCTTCGCCTCGCACCAGTGCAGAAACACAGAGGCAGCGCGGGCATAGGCTTTGCGCGTGTTTTTGTTGCCAATGTTGATGGTAAAGAACTCGAGGAACCGCCGCCCCGCCGGCTTCTCTGCCCTGCTGATAAGGTTCGCAACATCTGCAAGCGGTTTAGCTATCACGGGATCATTGGCCATGGACGACCCTGAATTTTGGCAGGCTCTCTCCTGCGGGGAAGTAGCGAGTTTCTACTTTTGCCCCTGGTGCAATCCGTAGAATGCTGAATAACAAGGCTTCGTGCTCTCGGCTGAATTCCGCCTCTGAGGCAAAGGTTTTATAGGTCAAGATTGTACCTTCGTCCGGACCAAGCAGATCGGAAGTTTTTGTGTACCCCGGTGAGCTCTCCCATATCCTTCGAAGTTGATCCGTGTTTACACCCTCAATTCCGCAGATCACCAGGTCACGCGATGGTTCGTTAATGCGTTCAGGAAAAAGCACGGCCCGAGCCTATCACGTCCCCTGCCCGATTTACTACAACAGGATGTCCTTTCTGTTGTACTACTCTCGCATCAACCCAGCAGCGGGAAAGCCAGGGTTTAGCCTCCCGCTTGTGACGAGACCAGAAGATTCAATATCGCGCGGCGGTTCGGCTCCGCAAGGATTTCGAACACCGATTCCGCTCTTGTAATAGACTGCGCACAGCATATGCGGTCAACGTATATGAAGCAGGGGGCCAAATGGGCCTTGGTGCGTCGGTTGGGTCGCAGCAATTCCACATCTGAATGAGCTTGACGAGCAGTTCAAAGACAAACCAGGGTTTTTCCGTCTGGCACCGATAGGTCAGGAGGGAAAGTAGCTAATCCCGTTTCGAATCTCTGCCCGGCAAGCCCAGCCAGCGGGGAACCGCCTGGCAATAAAGTTCATACGAACGCCCGCGTGTTGCTCGAAGATGCGGCTCCTCGACGAAGACAACGACGATGTGAAAGAGGATGAACACTGCGCAGCCGTACACGGCGACGGTCGGCGATCCAAAGAGCACTGCTTGGCCGAAGATGACTAGAACCACCCCCACATACATCGGATTGCGCGAGAAACGGTACAAGCCTTCCAACACCAAGCCTCCAGGCTCCTCTCCAATTAGAAATCGCAGATGACGTGTGAAGAAGATGGCGGGCGTCCCTCCGGCAGCAAGGAATCGGATCAGACACAGCGCATAAATCAGTGTTCCCGCCGCGATCGGTAGCCAGCCTGCATCCCAAACTCCTCCCCGTCGTTGCACGCCAGAATCGACGGCCCGAGGAAGAACGAGAGCGATAACCGCGGGAACCAGGACAGTAAAGATGAGTCCGCGGACCCAAAGCATTGAAACAGCATTATTCCACGGGATGAAATAATCCTCTCGACTGACTGAGCCGCGATTAGAAGGAGCGATCAGCAATCTTACTAATGCTGCATGGAACCTAACAGCCCGTAAACGTCCACTTCGCTTCTCGTGCCGACATATACCCGGCCATTTGCGACCGTTGGTATCGCGAACCGGACCGATATGCCTGCGCGGTCGCGATCAGAAAGCTGGTCACTGTTATACAACTCCTTGCTGACATCACTTGCATCGAAGGCGTGCAGGATCGCGAGCTTCTCTGGAATGATTTCCCAGTTTCTGCCCGAGATGGTCCACACAATCCCGTCCTTATCTCCGTTGGCGGAAATGGTTGGTGTTGCGCCAGGGTCAAAAGGACCTCCGGGCATCTGTGCGGCCAGTTCCAGATGCCCGTCTTGCACTGTGAATTCCTTGAGCACATCGTTGTTTGCAAAAACGTATACATGCCGGTTCCAATAGGCCGGCGCGGCAAGCAAGCTTCCGCCCAAAAGCACAGCTTGGATCGGAGAACTGCTCTTCTGCTGGAAAGCGCCCATATGATCCCGATCAATCGTATACAGAGTGCCGCCTTTTCCTCCAATCAGCACCAGGTGAGGATGGGGCCCGGGCTGATCTGGCAAGATCAGCGGACCACCGGAACCCAGATCGTTATCGGCTTTATTCAATTCGGCTTGGTCGGATGGCGTGAAGTAATCGCGTACCGCCAGAGCGCGGTTTTCCAGGCTCAGTTTCAGGAGGGTGTCACCGTAGTCCGCTCCTTGAGGAGCATCGAACTTCCCATTCCCGGTAGCTACGAATATGTTTCCGCTCTGGTCCGCTGCAGGACCGGTGTCAGATGCCCAGATACCGCTTTGTTTGTCGTTTGGTGAGGTATTGAACACCGCTTTTTGTTCCAGTGATCGAGCGTCATACGCCATCACCCAGCCGTGGTAATTTCCCACATCGCAAGAGGAACCCCAGCTCAGATATACGTTCCCCCCGCAAGCAACAGCGCGCTTCGTGGATTCTCGATTAATGGATCGAAATTGATGTCTCCCGCTGATCCCGATCCTTTTATAGATGCGTGAACGTCTACCGGGCTGCCGGCGCGCTCCGCGCCGCTCGTTACGTCAATCGCGTGAAGGCGCTGGATGTAATGAAAGCCGGAAGCCTTGTTCCCCGACTTTGTACGAGCTAACACATAGAGCGTTCCCGTTCCCGGATCGATCACAGGCGTCGAAGTGATACCCACTTCCGGATTGATAAACGGACATTGGACGTCCCGGCCGTCAACAGTTGTGATGCCTTGCTCGGTATTCGTAAAATTCACATGCCACAGCGGAGTTCGCGGCTCTCCTTGAGCGTCGAAAGCATAAACGCTGTCGTGTTCGGTAGCCACAAAAACAACGTCGTGCTTGCCCTTGCCTTGGATCTCCACTCCAGGCAAGTACAGCGGCTGAGCGTACACATCCCCATCCACTCTCAAAGAAAAAAGCCGGCCGAAATGATCGGCATTTACATTGCGCGCGGTGAGAGTTGTTTCGTGGAGGTTAGCCCCGCTGCGCGAGTTGTCGTATTGGGAAGTTGTCACTTGCGCGAGGCAGTATGCGGGCAGGGATGCGCCGAGTAAAATCAAACCGGACAGACGTGGCATAGCAGAATTGAACGGTCCTGACAGTAGCCTACTACATAGGCAACAGACGACTGAGCGAAGTGTACTCATAAAGAGCATATACGAGGATGAAGCGCCGTAAGGTTGTAGAGGAAATCGTAACTGCCGTCCCTAAGAGGGCAATGGATACGGCAGGTGTTCGTGTGGTCCGCAAGCGGATTTCGAAGCAGATCGCAGACTTCGACCGCCGCAGCGTACTTCAAGTGGCGCACGAACTGATTCGGCGCGTTCCTTTTGGGAGATTCCTGGCCTACGAGCTGGTTGAGCACCATACACTCACCATGCAGACGATCAACACAGCTGAAGTGGAGGCTCTTGGACGGGGAATAAACAGCTGGGGCGATGTCGACACCTTTTCGATTTATGTGGCGGGACCGGCTTGGCGCAACGGCCGAATTCCCGATTTTGTTGTCCGACGTTGGGCGAGATCAGGCGACCGGTGGTGGCGTCGCGCCGCCCTGGTCAGTACCGTGCCATTGAATTCAGCCGCGCGGGGTGGAAGCGGCGACGTTACACGTACCCTGGCCATATGCGGGCTGCTGGTGCGCGACCGCGACGACATGGTTGTGAAGGCGATGTCCTGGGCATTAAGAGCGCTCGCGAAGCGTGCGCCAAAGCAGGTGCAGCAGTTCATCTCGGAAGAGCGTCAGGAGTTAGCGCCGCGAGTGATTCGCGAAGTCAGCAATAAGCTCACAACAGGTTTGAAGAATCCGAGAAAACGCCTTACGGGCACAAAACCTGTTGATTAGCATTTGTCTACATCGCCCCTGCCTACTGGGCCATATTGGTGTATGTTGTCCTGGGTAATCGGGGACATGAACGCGCATGGCCTGACCTATGCGCCTGAGCGGTTAGTACTACGCCTTCCCCTCATCGCGTTCCGACGTTAAGCTCCTCGTTTTCGCTCCCCGAAAGAGATCATCCCAGGTATCAGGAGGATTACCATCCCTCAGTCGCTTGTTGAAAGCTGTATATGCATCACTTCGAGATCCAGCTTTACGAAGTGTGGACTCATCATTTACCCATGCGTAGATGATCGCCCTGTGAGTACTGCTGAAGCGATAAAAGAGTCGAAAGCGGCCGAGAAACTTTGCACGCCGCCAGTGCCGGTGTGCTGATCCCAAAGTGTTCCCAAGCTGAAACTCAGCAGCGTTTGGATCGCGAGGGATCTCGCTCAAAATCAGATCCAAGATTCGCTTCAGGAGTTTAGCCTTAGGATGTTCGACGTAAGTCTCAGGCTGTTTTTCCTTGAGTGTTTGAACGCTGTCGCTCAACTCTTCGAAATGGTCTCCAAACGCCGGATGAGCATACAAGTCCCACCCGTTTCGCTTCGCGAAAGGCGATCCTGACATTTCTCAAATCAGAAAATCACATTTTCAGGAAGAGTGTCGCCATCGGTGACCTTCACGCTTTTGGTCAAGCGGATTGCTCGACCGAGCGATTTCTTCGATAAACGGGTGCGGCGACCAGGATGTTCCTTCAAGTCCTTCGCAAGGAACGCAAGAAACGCTGTGACTACGGGGTCCTCGTCTCTCGTGGGTGTCGGTTCATCGTCGACCACCGCGATAAGCGCGTGACCGGGAGAAATGACCTGGGCTCGCACTCGCGCTTTCTGTCTAAATTCGGGATGCAACCGGAAGAGAGCCCTCTCCAAACGGATAGCCTCTGATTTTCCGGTAGTGGTGATAGATCCTGTGAAGGTAGGCATCAATTTCCTGATACGTACTATTATACGTAGCCGCACCAGCCAGGATCTCGAAGCCTAGGATCTCTCGTCGTGCGCGTATCGCAGCCAAATACAAGAGCCTTTCTGCCCACTGAAGCGTTGAATTCGGCCATATGATTATCGTCTAGTCGGCATGCGCGACACTTAGCCTTGCGCTCCTTCGGCAATCTCACAATGCTCAAAGAAGAGACCCGAGCCGTGTGGACTTGGCTCTGGCTCGAACAACTGACGCAAGATCTGCGCTATGCCCTGCGCATGCTGCGCCGCAATCCCGGCTTTACCGCAACCGCAGTATTGACGCTCGCCCTCTGCATCGGAATGAACACGGCTATGTTCAGCGTCGTCAATGCCGTCATCCTTCAGCCGCTGCCATACCCGAATCCAGATCGCCTCGTCTGGATTTCCGACGATTGCAGCGCCAATGGTTATCAATCTTGGGATGACTGCCTCATGAGCCGCGGTGATTTCGTCGCGTGGAAACAGCAAGCGCGATCGTTCGAAAAGATGGCGCTCATGGGCAACGAAGATATTGCCCTCGTCTATCATGGCGACGCCACTACCGAACGAGTAGCTTCCATTCAAGGCGATTTCTGGGCCGTGCTAAACGCTCATGCGGCGTTAGGCCACCTATTCGGCCCCTCCGAACGCGACGCAGTTGTCCTCACTTGGCCTTTATTCCAACGCACCTTCAACGGTGATCCCAACGTGTTGGGCAAAAGCATCGAACTCGAAGGTCACGTCTTCAGAGTCGCTGGGATCTTAGCGCCGGACTTCCAAAATCTGATTCCGCAAGCCCTGTATGAAGGCGACGAAATCCGCGACATCACCGCCTACATTCCAACTACCGTTGGAAACGAATTACCCGGTGAGCCGCTAAGAACAACCGCCCAATCTGGCCCAACCCCCACCTGGTTCCGCATTATCGGCAAAATAAAGCCGGGCGTCTCTGTTGATGAAGCGCACGCCGAAATGCAAACTCTGTTCACCAGGACATGGAAACAGTATCGAAATCCCTGGGTTCATTCCGGCAAGTCGAAACTTCGTTTCGAAACTCTGATTCAACGACTCATTGGCCGCGCCCGCCCGACTCTCGTCATTCTGTGCGCAGCCGTTCTCTTCGTCCTCTTCATCGGCATCGCCAACATCGCCAATCTTCTTCTCGCCCGCGCCTCCACGCGCGAACGGGAGATTGCCATCCGGGCCGCAGTCGGAGCAGGCCGCGCTCGTGTCATCCGGCAGTTCCTGGCGGAAAGCGTAGTTCTCGCCCTCCTTGGAGGCGCAGCCGGGCTTGCCTTAGCCGGTATTTCGCTCGCCATGATCAAACATGTCGGCTCGCCCGCGCTCCCGCGTCTCGAAGACGCACACCTCAACTCGTCCGTCCTGCTCTTCGCGCTATTGATCTCATTCTTCACTGGTATCCTGTTCGGTCTCGCGCCCGCTCTCACCCTGGTCCGCCGCAACTTAGACGAAACCCTGAAACACGACGCCCGCAGTTCCTCCGCCTCATCCGCTCAGTTGCGCCTGCGTGGCCTCTTAGTAGCTGCCGAAGTCGCACTCACCATGGTTCTGCTCATCAGTGCCGGCCTCATGCTTAAGAGCTTTCAGCGTATGACTTCATATCCGCCCGGTCTCGAGCCCAACCGCATTCTGAGCATGCGCGTTTCCCTCGCCGGTCCGCAATATGACAGGCAGTGGCCTCATCAAGCCATCTACTTACAGGAACTCTTTCGCCGTCTCGGCAAACTTCCCGGCATACAGGCCTTCGGTATCGACTGCGGCCAATTCAATCAATCCTTGCAAGTTGTGGGAGTGCGCCCGTCTTCCGACGGCGTATCCTTCGGAGCCGTGCGCTACGTGACGCCTGGTTATCTCAAGGCCCTTGGCATGCCTCTCCTTGCCGGCCGGTGGCCCACCGAAGACGAAATGCTCGATGACGCGCTGGTTAATGAAAGCTTCGTGCGCAAAGTGGCTTCTGGCGAAAACGTAGTCGGCCGCCGCATGAAAGGAACATTGGTCAGCGCAACGATCGTGGGCGTTGTCGCCGATTTCAAAGATTTTCAGCTCGATATCGAATCCCAGCCACAGGTCTACACTGCCTATCAAATGATTCCCGTGATGCGCGAAATCCGCATCGCGCTGCGTACCGGGCTGGATCCGCTATCGCTCGCCGAAAGTATCCGCAAAGCTGTCGCGGGTATTGACAAAGCCGTACCCGTCTTTCAAGTACAAACCCTCGCGCAAGAGCTTTCCAATTCGGTCGCGTCGCGCCGCTTCAATTTGGCTCTCCTCGCCATCTTCGCCGCCACCGCACTGCTACTCGCAATCATCGGCATATACGGAGTGATCGCCTACCTGGTCAGCCAACGCACCACGGAAATCGGCATTCGTATGGCTCTAGGTGCGTCCCGCACCTCCATTCTGCAGATGGTCGTGCATCAGGGCATGCGCATGGTGCTGATCGGCATCGGTATCGGCTTACTATCCTCCGCCACCCTTACAAAAGTGATATCGAACATGCTCTATGGTGTTAGCCCCGGGGACCCTGCCACGTTCCTCTCAGTTGCCGCCGCCATCACTCTCACCGCCTTACTCGCTTGCATGGGACCCGCCCTCCGCGCTGCCTTAGTAGATCCCATGGTGTCCCTGAGAAACGAATAACGAGAGACAACCTCACTCATCTCTCAACGCGACCATCGGATCAACGCGAGAAGCGCGCCAGGCTGGCAGATAACTCGCCACAACAGAAACGGCCAACAGCAACACTGCTCCGGCGGAGAACGAAAGCGGATCGAGAGATCCTACCCCGAACAATAGCTTCGAAATGTAACGCGTTGTAATCAATCCACCGACAACCCGAGCAGAATGCCGGTAAGTGTCAGCCGTATTCCCTCACCCACCACCAGACTCGCAATTTCCATCGGCTTTGCTCCGAGTGCCAGCCGAAGACCCATTTCCTGTACCCGCTGAGTTACGGCATGCGCTAACACTCCATAAATGCCGATGAGCGAGAGCAGCAAAGCGATGGCTGCAAACGACCCGACCAGCGCGAGCGATATCCGGCGAATCGCCACCGACGCGGACACCACCTCTTCGAGAGTGCTAAAACCCAGAAGTGGCAGTCCCCTATCTACGGACCAAATCGCGTTCTGCGCGGACGCGGCGAGCCGCATAGGGTTCTGGCCGCGCTGCACTCGCACTATGAACACTCCGCTGGTCGAAGCGCCGCTCTCGAGTTGATAGGCGGGATTGTAAATCGTTGGGGCGATCGGTTTATCAAGGGCCTCGACGTGAATATCACTCGCAACCCCGATTACCCTAAGATGGCGCCCACCCCAATTGAACCCTTTCCCGATGGGGTCATCGTTGGGCCAGTACTGCCTTGCCATGCTCTGGTTTACGATCGCCGTCAAAGGCGATTGCGCGTTGTCAGCATCAGAAAAGGTCCGCCCTTTCAGCAGCGGAATCTTCATCACGTGGAAATAGTCGCCGCTGACAAGCGCGTTATCCGCCCAGTGGAACTCATCTCTGGGCCGTCAATAACGAACCCAATCTGCCGTTCGTCAGCCAGCGGTACGTGAGTCGTCAACGCAACGGCTGAAACGCCTGGCAGTGAAGCGCGCCGTGCTTGAATCGTACGTTCCACGCCATGGCGGCGCTCAGGCGAAGCATAGCGTTGACGGTTGAAGGTCGTGCGAACGATGAGAGTATTCGCAGGGTCGAAGCCGAGCGGCACAGCGAGCGTGCGAACAAAACTTCTGAAAAGCAGACCAGACCCGATGAGCAGAAGCACGCAACAGGCAATCTCACCGATGATCAAAATGCGGGAAATCCGGCGGTTGGCTCGGCCCGGTCCGGACTGCCGGGCGGTCTGTTTGAGAGCTTCATGCACCCCAGAAATGCGAAACGCCCAGGCGGGTGCGATGCCACAGAGCAGGCATGTAATGCCGCACAAAGCAAATGTAAATAAAAGCACGCGTATGTCGATACCCGCCGCTCCGATATTAATCTCGTTTATCGAAACCGTATTCATGAAATGAAGCAAGCCGTAGGCGAGCGCGCAGCCTGCTCCGGCTCCCGCAACCGTGAGCATCGCGGCCTCTGTAAGAACTTGCTGTGTCAGCCGGCCCGCGCTTGCTCCTAAAGCTCGCCGAATGGATATCTCGCGCTGCCGCGCCCCAGCCCGCGCCAGCAGCAGGTTGGCAACGTTTGCGCACGCAATAAGCAAAACGAATCCAACCGCCGCGCCTAGCATTGATAGCGCAATCCGAGTCCCCGCGCCGAAGTCCGGCGCCCAAGGCTCAGCCGATGCATCCAGACGAACATTTCCTGAGTAAATATCGGGGTGCTCTGCCTGAAATTGAGCTGCGACTCGCTTTACATCATCCCGTGCCTGCTGTAGAGAAACCTCCGGCCGCAGCCGGGCAATGATGCTTGTATCAAAGCTGCTGGCCCAATCGTTGAGCTGATCGCTGGTGAATATCAGCGGAGTCCAGAGCGAGGGAGGTTCGCCTGGAGTCGCGGCAGTGGATGGGAAGGTAAAGCCTCGGGGCATAACGCCGACAATCTGATACGGTCGTTCGTTGAGCCGAATCATTTTTCCGATGACATGCGTGTCTTCCGCGTAGTGACGTCTCCAGAATTGATAGCTGAGGACAACAACCTTTTGAGCGCCAGGAGTTTCCTCTTGCTGGGTAAACCTGCGTCCGATGAACGGCTCGACCTTTAACGTTGTGAATAGGCTCGCCGTGATTTGATACCCGGAAATGTTTTCAGCTTCCCCTTCGTTTGTGAGGTCGGAGCTCTCCGGCTGATAGCCGGCAACGCTCGAAAACGCGCGCGTACGATCACGATAGCAGTAATCTGCTTGCGTAGCGGAAGTCTCGCCCAAACCGCTCGATGGATGTCCATCCCCACATTTGCCCACCTCCTCCTTCAGTGTCAATGCAATCCTATGACCGCCGTAGCTGATGGCGTCCAAAGACTTAATGCAGGAGTGGTATACAGTTTTGGGAACCCAGTGCTCGGATCTAAGGCACAATCACCACCGGCGCTTGCCAGAATGCGGCCTTCTGCCCAGTCGGGTCGAGCACTGTCACTTGGCAGTCGTACTTGCCCAGCGGAAGCTCATTCAGAGCAATGTTGAATTCAAGAGGCATCGTTCTCAGGCGATTCTTCATCCCCTCCCTTACCTCGATAGGCAATGTTTCGAACGCCTTCTTCTGTCCGCGATAGAGGCTCACAAAAGCGACGATCGGCTGAACATTGGGCGCGCCCTGCTCGTAAGCCTGCAAGTAGACATACAGGCTCCGCCCCTTGCTGAACACACGTGTCACGCTGGGAATCAATTTTTTGCCATTCTCGACTAGCGGGTTTGCCGCTTCTTCTTTGTCCTTGCCCTTTGACGCGTTGAACAGCGCATTTTTCAGATCCACGCGCTGGCTGCTCAACACTACGGAGCTGATGGGAACTCGCCGCTCTTCTTTGTTCAGGTTCGGAATCAGAAACTCAGTTTGATACGTTCCGATCCGGCCAGTCTCGGCGTCGCGCGCCAGAAATTTCAGGATGTATTTCCCAGGAAGCAGCGTGAACGCGGCATCGTACTCGATGGGTCGCTTCGATAACTCCATCGCCGTTGCATCGCTCAGCTTGACATCCACCTTGTCGCGCACGTTTGTGATGGTTGAGCCGTAATTGTCCTTAATCTCGCCAATAAAATCTATCCGGGTGCGCTCTGCCCCGCCTCGTTTCGCCAGCGCCAGCTCTCTTCCTGGAATCTTGACCACTATCGGCACGAAATATTCGGCTCGGTTCAGTTGGAAATAATCTACTTCCATCGCAATGGTAAGTTCCGTTATCGGGTCTGGCAGCATCAGCGCATCTTCAAGCTGCCGTTCTTTATCCGCGGCAGTAAATTTACTGAACGCTTTAGCGGCAAAATAGCCTTGCCGGTAATCGAGGCTCGCTGATAAATTCGCGTTCAGCGAAATCTTGATGCGCCGGAACTTGCCGTCTAAACTCGTATTGCTTGTGTAATAGCCGATGATGTAGTAGCTCGAAATGGCATGCTCCGCCTGCACAATGCCCTTCGTAAGGTCGTTATAGTCGAGCAGCGCTTTCCCGCCCGTATCCATAGCTAAACCGTAAAGCGTGTCCTGCGAGTGCTGAAAGTTCGTCGTGTTCGCCAGCGCCGCCGCACCCGAATACATCCCCACGTTGCCCGGCGATCCCTGCGTCGCATCGCCCAGAGGAGCCTCCGCCACCAGGCCGCGCGCGTCTATCGGCCAGAACGACACGCCCGCGCGGATGGCCGCGTTGATAGTTGCGTGCAACTGCGCCTGATTATCCAACCCATTCAGCCGCAGCCCGCTCGCAAAATAAACCAGCGATTTCTTTTCGCTGAGCTGGCCCAAAATTCTCGCTGCCGTCTGAAGCGCGGATAGCTGGCGGTCCGTATTGAAGATGTTGAACTCGCTATCATCCTGCCCGAAGGCGGCTCCCTTATCGGGAGTGCTCGCGTCACTCGTGCTCTCATCGAAGCCCTCGCCTTCTCCGACAATCATGGTTTGGATGATGCTCAAAAGCCGGTCGTGATCATCGGTGAAGTCTTGCAAAACGTCAACGGCGCCACCCGAATACCGCATAATCGCCACCAGATCCGCGGATGTCATCTGTGTCCTGATAAACTTCTCCGCCGCGGCCAACGCCCGCAACTGGTCTCCAGGCGGCATGGCCGTCATATCGAAGTACAGCGCCAGCAGTCGCCGATCTTTATACCGGGTGCTCCCGGGCGATTCAGGCGAAATCTGTGTTCGACCGAGCTTGTCGTAGATGTGAATATGCTCAGGTCTGGACGAAGTCGCCGGGGCCGCGTTCCGAGTCTCGGGCAGGTTCTGGTGTTCGAAAAAACGGATTGCTTGCGGGATGCCATTCTCTGTAACGGTGAAATCCTTTGCGGTTAGATTTTCAACCGGCGTCCCATTCTTGTCCGTCACCGCCACAGTCTCGACAACTAACTGCGCGCTCGTCGTAAACGTCGCCGTGCCATTCTGCCGCGCCCCCGCGATCAACGTAGCCGCTATGAACAGAACCGCGCGCGTGAGCAAGCGGAGCACCTAGAACCTCACCCGCAGCGTAGTTTGCATACTGCGCATCGCATTTGCTGCCGTAGGCAATCCAAACTGCGCGTTATTCACGATCGTGTTCCAACTGGTAAACGTGACGTGGTTCAGTGCATTGGTCGAGTCAAACCGGAGATCGAGATTCAGACGATCACTCAATCGAAAAGTGCGCCCCATAGAAGCGTTCAGCGTGAACTGCGCTGGCCCGATGATCGAATCTCGCCCCGCATTTCCCCATTCGCCTGGCAGCGGAGCACTGTATGCCGACGGATTCAGGAAAAAACCAGCAGGAGCTGCGTACAGCGGAGCGCCCGTATACTCCGGCCGGATGGTTCCGGTCACTCCCGTCCCGAGCACTGGAACCAGATAGATCGGTGTCTCCGGCAACCCGCTGCCGGCCGTGATCTGCGTGGCGAAGGTCCATTCCTTGAAAAGCGCTCCCTTCCAGCCCGTCAGCAGCGCTCCTCCGGCGACTCCCATGCCGGTGGTGTACTGCATCTGCAGCGTCAAAAGATGCCGCTGATCGAAAGTAGAAAGACTGCGTTCTGCGCGCAGATTGAGCCAATTCTGAGCAATCATCAAGTTCGGCAGGCCTGCGATCTGCACGGTCGGGCCATTGCCGCCCGGATTAGCGTTCTGCGTAGCGGGATTCTGCGCGTTTATCGAAGCTCCCTGGCCCCCGAGCGCCGCGTCATCGTCGATGGATTTCGAGAAAGTGTACTGAAGTGTCCCGGTAAATCCGTTATGCAATCTTCGCCGCAATTGGATCTGAGCAGCCTCGCGAGTCGAGTTGCCATTCGAGGTGAGATAAGCAAATCCGGTGGGACAAGTGGGGCACGGGTTCACCGCGCCCGCCGGAAAAGTATTCGGCAGGAATTCCTGCACTCCCCGCGTTCCTTTGATGCCAAGATACGTTGCCGTCATTTGCACAGAGGCGGGCAGGTCCCGCTGCACGCTGAGCTGCCAGTTCTGCGCATAACCAACGCGAAAATCGGGATCAATAGCAAACGTATTCGGAGTAATCGAAGGCGAAGCGTTGAATCCGTTTGCTAATGTGAGCGGATCGGCAGGGCTGTTTTGCACGCTCAAACTCTTCGATAAGGGCGGCTGCTGCGCCATCTGCAGAGCGATGGTTTGGTAGACCGACGTGTCGTAATAAACTCCATAGCCGGCCCGAATGACCATGGACGACCCGGAGACAGGACGCCACGCGATTCCAACCCGAGGCTCGAAACCGCTCTTATCGGGGTGAACCAGCGAGCTCGGATAGCGTTCTCCAGTCAGCGCGCCGACCGGATTGCTTGCCACAACCGGCGCGACCGCCGCAAAACCCGGTGCGATGTCCAGATTTACAAGGCGGTCATACAGTTCAGTCATGGGAGCGCCATACTCCCAGCGTGCGCCCGCATTCACCGTGAGTTCCGGGTTGATTCTCCAATCATCAGTGATGTACGCATCGTAGACTGATTCCCGAAAATATTTATCCGCATTGCCAAACGCGATGGAGCTGGTATCTGGAATGCCCAGCAGAAAATCCGCGAAATCGGAGCCCGTAGCGGCGCCTGTGAAAGTGAACGTTCCGCGTGGATCTTGTTGCGAGAGGTAATTAAATTCCTGCCTGCGAAAATCGGTTCCAAACATCACGTTGTGAACCCCGCGATTCCATAGCATGGAATACGATACTCCGCTTGTCTGGTTGCGGTCGAAGGAGCTTTGCGCGTCCGATAAATTCGCGATTCCGCTCGAAAAATTGAGACTCGGCGGACCCCAGTTCATCGGATCTTGATTGTTCCCCGAAATTCCTGCCTCGCCCGAAACGTTCTCGCGATTTTCGAAGTAGGGAGTAATGTGGGTAGCCAGCCGGCTGAATTGGTACCCCAGATTCAGGAACCAGCGCTGGTTGAAATGGTACGACCAATTGACGCTCGTGTTCATTCCGAGCATGTCGGTTGTGTCGAGAAAGCCGAAGATGTTCGGGTCGTCTGCGCGCGTGCTCTGAAGCGCGAACCGGCCGTAAATCTCATTTTTCGAATTGAGTGTTTTATCGAAGCGGGACAGCAAAGCATCCTGGTGCGTGGGGCTGACAATCGGGATCTGGTAGTTATAGCGCGCGCCTGCGTCAAAGTTCGGGAGCGGATAGAAATTCAGCAGCGCTCGCGCCTGAGGACTGATCCGGTTCTGTGGAATCACATTGCCGGGAAACGGCGTTCCCGTAGCTGGATCCAGAACCGGATTCGAAAAAATTCCGTTGCGCTCTGCCAGATCCGGCATCAAAGCCGAGTCGGTAGTGGCATTGCGGTTACGCGTCCACTGATAACCCAGGAAAAAGTTCGGTCCGTTCTTGAGCAGATGGGGAATCCGCAGCGGGCCGCCCAAAGTTACAACTCCCGTGAGCCGGTTATAAGCTGCCTTCGGCGTGTTCTGTCCAGTCAGAGAAAACGGTCGCGCATCCAGCGCGGAGTTGTCAAGAATCATGCCGATTCCGCCGTTATAGAGCCCTCTCGCACCGCTTCGAGCATTGCCGAACGCCATCGCCTGTGCGAACGGTGAGGCAGCCCCGTTATTCGCGCTGCCATTGATCAGAAACCCATCATCGGCGCGTTGCCTGAGATCGTCTGCAGATGTGTCTGTAGCGGGCGCCTGGGCGTTTTGCGGCTGAGCTTTTTCGTTCGTCGCCTGCAGCGGCTCGGGCGCCGCCGAGCGCGCGACCTCAGCCTTGATCTGATCGAGCGGCAGCAGCTTCAATTCCCATTTCGCCGCTGGCGCATTCGGCGCGACAATCACTTCTTTTTCAACCGCCGAAAAGCCGAGCATCTGCACTTTGAACACCCACGTCCCATCCGCTAAATCAGGAAAAGAATAGATTCCTTGCTGATCTGTGATGGTTGTGAATGTTTTGCCGGCTTGAGTTGCCGTTACTGTGGCGCCCGGGACCGGCAATCCGCCAAACGTGACCTCGCCGTAATGTTGCGACGCTATCAGGCCGCCGGCGCCCAGCCAGGCGATGACGCAAAGACGGAAATAGCTCTTAACCCGCCGCCATGCCATCGAATATCTCGCGCCGCTAATTTTCGGAGGGTTTCTCCACGTGATCGATGACCAGCGTCTCCACTGGTCCCTTTTTCGATTCGAGCTTCAGCCCAAGCTGCTCTTCTAAGGCTGTGAAGATCGACGGACCGGAAGCATCCGGCGCGGGCGCGGCGTCACTTTGCGGCCTCGCCTCTCCGGGCCCTCCGGGTCCCATGAATGCTTGCTTTTGATTCTCATCAGGGGTCCACTTGAGAGTGAAATCATAGTTGCCCTTGAGCCCCGTCTTGTCCAAAACGAGGCGGCCTAGCTGTCGCGAGAGCATGTCCGCGAGCATAGCCACAGGCGCGTCGTTAACCGTAAGCTCACCCCGGCCCGACATCCTGAAACGGGCGCCTCGGAGTTGTTGCGCCTTCGGGCCGTCCGGCGGATTCGGGAGATCCGATGCGGGTGGAGTGTCCTTGGCCTGCTGCAGCTTCGGTCCATTGCTTGCTACCGAGAGCACATATATAGGCAGTTCTTTCGTCTCGTGGCTCAACGTCAGCTTGAACCGGTCCGCAAGCAGTGATTGCATCATCGCTCGAAGCTGCTCCATGCGCTCATCTTGGCTTAGCTTTTGCATTTCATTGATCGCAGAATCCTCCGGCTTGGCCTCGATGTCGTATCTTTCGGAGTTGATCCAGCTCGGTCCTCCTGCGAGCTGAGAATCTTTCACGTTGTATGCCTGTTCAATAAGAAACTTCGCCGTGATATTGTTTGCAACGAACCTTCCGCCTGGAGCCATCCGGAACATCACGCGAAAATCGCCGGATTTGTTCGGCTTAATCGAAGCAACCTCGAATGCCGGTTTCGTTGTGGGAGTGGTCTGCGATTGAGCCCGGCTCGGCGGCGCATTCATGAGGCCGATCAAGACCGGTCCGGCCACTGCGGCCATTCCAGCAGCGGCGAGCAGCAGCTTCCGCCCCGGATCGAGCCTTCGCGCGATCCGCTGCGTCATAATCCGAACAATTCGTTTCTTGAGATCGGCTCCGGTCACACCCGACACGCACGCCAGCGGCGATTCCAAATAGAATTCACACGTCTTTAAAATGCCCTCGGCGTAAGCTTGCGGCTCACTGCCCGATTGCAGCACTTCCTCATCGCAGGCTCGTTCCCGCTCCTCTACCAGGCGCGTTCCGATCCACCACACCAGGGGATGGAACCAGAACGCCGCTTCGATCAACATGTGAATGGCCGCGGCCAAATTATCCCGGCGGCGTACGTGACACATTTCGTGCGCCAGAATTGCCTTCAACTGCGCTGGCGCAAGACGGTCGGTTATACCTTCCGGCAGCAGCAGTACCGGTCGAAAGATGCCGAACACGCCCGGCTCCAGCAGCGCAGGCGATGACAGCACAGGCACCCCCGCTTCAAGAGCCACTGGTGACGCCGCTCGAACAGCAGCACGGATGCGCCGCCATCCGCGCCACCAGGAGAAAGTTACGGCCATAAAACCGCACATCCATACAGCGAACAAAATCATCGGAATCCTGTCCGCCGCGCCAGTACTTATTGCCGGAATCGGCAATGCCGCCACAGGACTAGTGAACGGCTGGCTGACCTCTTGCACGGCAACGGATAATTGAGGCTGCGCCGCCCGGCCAGCGCTCAACCAGCCCAAGTGAGCGCCCATGCCTACCAGCAGCGAACAAGGTATGAGGAACTTCACCGATGCGATCAGCCAAACTCGATGCCGCGCCTGCGCGTGATTCTTTCTCAAGGCCAGCGTCAGCAGCCCCGCTAGGGCCGCAAACAGCGTCGATTGCCACAGATGGTCGAATAATGGAGATAAGTAGGCCGGAATCATTGCGCTTTGTCCTCCTTGGTCAGCCTCAGCAGAGTCCTTCGAGCTTCGTTCACGTCGTCCAGCGTGAGCTTGCCGGATTCGATCAGATGCGCCATGACCGGCTGCGTGCGTCCGCCGAATAGTCCCAGCAGTTCATCAACTAGCTTCCGCTGTGCCGCGTCACGTGAGATTGCCGCTTCGAAAATATGGAAGTTGCCGACCTTCTTCACGCGGCGCACGGCCTTTTTCCCTTCCATACGATAGACGGTGGTCTGGACAGTTGTATAGGCCGGCCGGTCCTTTTCCGGAAACGCTTCCTGAATCTCCCGGATGGAGGCGTTGCCTCGCGTCCAGAGCGTTTCCATGATCTGAAGCTCGAGTTTGGTCAGTTTAGGCTGTGGCAATGTTTTACTATGCTCGTTTGCTATTCTACTACATATGTAGGCGCTGATGCAAATCTTTTTTTGGACCAGCAAACGCGAATCTTCAATCGCAGAAATAATAAATTCCATTTACAAGTAGGCGCTTTGGGTCCATCTTGCCGGAGGCTCCCAACTTGCCGGAGGCCAATTCAAAACAATGCAAATACATCACTGGATTGAGGCCCTCAAAATACTTGTACACCTTACTTCTGGTCCCGGGCGGCTGTTTGCTTTTGGCGCTCGCCGGTTCCTCGTAGATACACACACGTCGAAGTTCGTTGATGCGCGCTGGATATCCGCCCTGGTTTTGGTTGTACTTGTCGCGTAATTCCTGGCAGGTTATCCTTATGCTGAGAACTTTCATGGACCGAGCGCTTGACGTTCAGATTCGATACCAAATAGAGCGTTACGTAAGCGGAGGTATCTCGCTCGATGATTTTCGTAACTGGTTCGTGCCGCGCGCCTGGAACATTGAGGAGTCCGGAGACCAACCTGCCATCCAGCTAGCTCACCGTATTGACGGGATTCTGGGAGAGTCTTCCTCAGCAAATTGGAGTGAAGACGGCCTACGTGAAGAGCTGGCTAATGCAGTCCACTCTTTCGTTCATCAGGGTTAGCAACGGCCACATACCGTCCATTCGCTTTAGAAACTGAACTTCACGCCCAGCTCTACCGTCCTTGGCCCGCCCGTTTGGAAAATCGGTGTTAGCCCGGCGTTCGGATTTCCAGAACCCAGCATTAGATTCTGCATCGACGTCGGCTGCCCAAACACAGGACTGCCCAAATAGCCCACCGGGTTTGAAAAGCTCGCGTGATTGAAAAGGTTGAAAGCGCTCGCATTCACTTCGAGCAAGCTCGCGCCAAGCAGCCGGATTTGTTTTCGCAGACTTGCGTCCACCTGAAACAGACCAGGGCCCGTCAGAACGTTCCTCCCGAGCGTTCCGTTCATTGCACCCGCCGCCGCTTGGAAGGCCCCCGGGTTCAGTTCCCACCCGCCCGGTACAGCGCTATTAACGATCCACAGGGGCACTCCCGGTACCAGGTTCGGCCGTCCGGAATTCGCAAAACCCCACCCGATGCTGCGGTCCACCGTCATCACGTCGAAAGGAAAACCCGTACGCGCTTCGAGCGTCGAGCTCAAATTCCACCCGCTCAGCCAGCGCGATCCGCGCGACTCCAACTCCGGCAGCCGATACGTCGCCGAAGCGCTCACATTGTGCCGTATGTCGAATGATGATGACCCCCGGTCCGTCTCATCCCCATTACCGGGGATCGCCAAAAAAATTGAAGAGTCCTGCGATCCCGTATCAATCGAATGCCCCCAGGTGTAAGAAACCAGCGCGTAAAGGCTCGGTGTGATTTGGCCCCGGAACTGCGCCACGAGCGCTTCATAGTCCGAAGTGCCGGAGCTCGTGAACGCAAAAGCCTCAGGGATTTCACTGCCCGGCGTCAAGCTTGCTTCTTCACGCAGCAGCCGCCGTCCGGCCGATCCGACATATGAAAGCGAGAGCGTCGACTTCTCTCCCATTGCCCTCTCCACCGATGCTCTCCATTCCCAAACCTTGGGCAAAAACAGCTCGGGCGTGTTGGGCAGTGAAGTCGCCGGACCTGCAAAATTCGTATTCATCTCTCCAGGCACAAAGACCCAGCTATTCAGAGGAGAGAGATTCACAGGATCGATGAGTGAGCCTAGCGCATCGTCATAGAAAATACCTGCTCCCACTCGAAAGACCAGAGCAGGCTTTCTGGCGCGATAGGCGAGTCCAAGACGCGGCGCAACTTGTCCGTAGCGCATGGGCCAGTAGATTCGGTTTATGTTGTAAACGCTCGCAGTCTCATTAAAACTGGTGCCCAGCCCATTCCAGGGGCCAAAATCAAATACAGTGCTGTATCCCGAATCGGAAGGGTGAGTAATCTCCCAGCGCAGGCCGTAAAGAATGTCTAAGCGGTCGCCTGCTTTGAAAGTGTCCTGCACGAAGAGAGATCCAATCGGAATGCGTCCGCTCGCGCCGGCGAACCGGCCCGCAGAAAGAGTAACCCCGATAGGATCTCCCGCCAACAGCCCTGCGACGTTCTCTGCGACCACAGATACGGTGGGAATGTTTGCGCCATTTAGCGTCTTTGGGAGTAGCTCGATGAAATCCGCTCCTGCCCGCAGATCGTGGCGGCCGAACTGTTTCGCCCCGGTGTATGCCGCCTCCCATTGCCTCTGCACGCTGTCGCCCTCCTGGCCGGAGAGCACTTGCCCCATGCCTGCAATCGATAAGGCCGTAACAACGTCAGTTGGGCTTACATATGGGTCCACACTCGAGAAAGCGGTAAGCGCTGCCTGCTCCCGGCCGTTCGCAGCAGCCCACGATGATCCAGCCCTCACGAACGAGTAGTTGAAGCGCAAGTCGTGTATCGCCCCTCCCCATTGAAACGTCGACCCCAATGTCGCGCTCATCCAGCCGAATCTCGCATCTGTAATCCCAAGTTGCTGTGTCGTCGACCACGAGGGTACATTCGAGTAGCGCGCGAACACTCGCGCCTTCTCTCCGATGATCTGATCAATTCGCGCGCTGTAATTCCTCACGCCCGCCTGCTTATCGAGCCGCACCGTCGCGAGCGATTCATCCGCGCCCATTTGCGGTCCCACCGACAACGGAAAAGCATTCATCAGCAACTGATAATTCTTTGGAGCCGCCGCTCGGGCTGCGAGCGAAGGTGTCGGCATTAGCTCGAGCGCCGTATCGTTCACTTTCACCTGCTCAAACGCTGCGAAGAAGAAGGTCCGGTTCGGCCATAACGCACCGCCCAGGCTAGCGCCATAGCCGTTCAACGACGCAGGCGCAATCGCCGTGTCATATCTCTGCGCCAACCAATCGCTGCTGTCAAGCACCTGCGGCCGCAAATACCCGAAGGCGCTCCCATGAAAATCATTCGAACCCGATCTCGTCTCAATCAATATTTGCGCGCCCGGGCGGTCTCCGTATTCGGGCGCGAAATCCGACGACCGCACCTCAACCCGCTGAATCTCTTCTTTCGACGCCAGGCTCTGTGTACTTCCCATCACCGTCATGCCCGGCAAACTCGATCCCGGAAAAGTGCCCGGCAACGCGGAAAGCCCGATACCTGTGTTCCCGCTGATCCCGTCAATGCGAAAAGTATTCGCGTTCGGCCGCTGCCCGGCGACCGTAAACTGGCCGCCATCACTGCTTGCAGCAGGCGTTACGGCAGCGCCCGGCATCAGTCCATAAATCGCGTGCAGGTCGCGTCCGTTCATTGGAAGCGCGTTCGCCGAAGATTCCCGGCTCACCGCCAACCCATTTGCCGTCGGATCGCTACTATCGCGGGCGCTCTCTACCGTCACTTCCTGCGTCAGCGGCAGCAGATCGATCGCGAAATCGGCTTCGCGTGTCCGCCCCGCTTCCACTTCGATGCCGCTTTGCGAGACCGTCCGGAACCCCTGCGCACGCACCGCGATTTTGTAATCCCCAGCCGCCAATTCGGAGCTGACGTATCTGCCTTGCGCATCGCAGTTCGTCTTTTGCCGTGTACCCGTAAGCTCGCTCTCAATGCGCACCTCCGCGCCCGGAACCAGCGCGCCGGACCGTTCGCGCACCACTCCCGTAATGAAACCGCCCTGCTGCGCGAAAAGGAACGGCGCAGCCGCCAAGAGTAGCAGCAGACGCGTTATTTCATTCGGCGTTTGCCTGCCATCGAGCAAGCGCCTCCACATTTTCCACATCTTTCGGCAACTGACTTAATATGCTTTCGCCCGCCTGCTGTGAATCGTTTGCAGCGAGCAACCGTGTCACGGATTGGTCGAGCGCGCGTACACGCTCAAACAGTTTCGCAGCCTCGCCTTGCCACGAAGCATTCGGTTCGTCCCGGGTTCCCCCCGAATCGGCCGGGTTGCCTGCCGGTTCCTTCAGTAATGGTTTGAATGCTTCCTCTAATTCTAAGGTTGTCTGCTCAATTGCAACCGCGTGACGATGCCGCAGCTTGCGCAGAGTTGCCCGTTCCGCGTCATCAAAGCTCGCCTCCACGTCAGGTGGAAACTTCTGCGCTAATACCAGCAGCGCGTGCGCCCGCGCGAGCAGCGAATTACTGGCATCCAAAGCCCGGTCCGTGATCAGTTGAAGCTGCTGCACTCCCCCGGCGCGATCCTCCAGAATGTGGCGAAACGGGGCACTCACATCCGCCGAATAGGGTGCCGTGTTTGTGCGGGTCTGCGCACCTGCTTGAGGAGGAGCCTGCTCAGAATCGAAACGCACAACAGTATTCGGAACTGCGGCCAACGCCTCACGAATCTCCCGCTCGCGAGCCGCCGCGATCCCCATCCCTGTCACCACCACGTGCTGCTTGGCGTTGTCAGTCTCCACCTTCACCGGCTCGCCGACATCTGCCCCGATTTCATCGAGCGCCGCCAGAACGCGCAGCTCGTCCGCCGCGCTGACCTTCTGCTCTGTCGCGTTCGGCGGCTGCAAGTTGCGTTTTGCCCTCGGGCGCGTCTCGTTCCCCGCCACATCATTGGAATCCTGTCCCGTATCCGCCATCGTCACGCGCTCTTGATTCTCGAACTCGAATGCGCCATCTACAGCCATCAGATCGTTCGCGCGTAGCGTCAGCGAGGCCATCCGCAGCACTCCATCGGCAGTCTCCGTTCTCAGCCGGTAAAGCCGCCGCAGCCCGTCCGCGCCCCCGACCGACGTCACATGATCGCGCTTCGCCCGCAACCCGTTCCGCCAGGCCGCGAACGAACGCGCGCTCAACGGATCCTCCCAGCTATAGTTCGCCTTTACGAACAGCGCCTGAACATGCTCCAACCCCGCTGCATTTCCGCCGTTCCGCAGTAATGCCGGCCGATACCAAGTCCGCCCCGCAACACTCAACTGAATCTTCCGATGAGGACGCGCGGGCGCATCCGCCGCCTGGGCCAGCAACTGTCGCATCTCTCGGCCCTGTGATTCCCCGCGGAAATACAGCGCCATGAACACCAGGCATGCAGCCGCCAGAGCACCCACCCACCGCACTGCCGGTTTGGCAAAAGACCTTCGCGCTGATGCGCCTGCCTTATTGCTCAATTCCAGCCGTGGCCACCCAGCATCAGGCAGTGCAAGCCCCGGCTTTAGAACCTGGTGATGGAACTGCTCGTATAATCCAGCAGCATTCTGCAAATTCGCTAATCTTGCCCGGCATTGAGCGCATTCCTCCACATGCGCCTCAATTGCGGTTGCCCGATTGCCGCCGATCTCCCGGTCCGCAAACCCGATCAACTCGCTATCCGGAACGTGAGATGCTCTAGCCATTCACCGCCTCAGCCAGCCGCGCAATCGCTCTCCGCAAGAACTCGTTCACTGTTGAAGTGCTCACGCCCATGACATCGGCGATCTCGCGGTACCGCAGCCCTTCGGTTCGCAGATAAAGGCAGTTCCTCTGTTGCTGAGACAAGCTCCCGAGAGCCGACTGCACCAGCCTCACTTTCTCCCTATCCAGCATTCTCCGCTCCGGTGACTCCACGGTGATATCTGTCAACCGCTCCCAATCCGGACTCATTGCACGAAACGCTTTCTCTCGCGATCGCACGTTCAGTCCGAGGTTATGCGCCACCCGAAACAGCCACGCTCGCAAGTTTAAAATCTGCTCGCCTTTGCGCATGGTCTGATAGAGCCGCAGATAAACCTCCTGAGTAACTTCCTGCGCCTGCGCCGCCGGCACTCCGAGCCACAGCAAGTAAGAGCAAACCGCAGCCCGGGTGTCGCCATACGCCTGCTCCACATCGGCTTCAACCGTCGACGAGTTGGTCCCGCGGGGTTCCGTCAGAACCGTGTGCTCCCCGAAATTAGCCTCGCAGCTAAGCGATAGCGCTCCATCTCCGCGCACCAAGCTTCAATGCCCGAACCGGATGCCGAAATCGGCCGACCACGTGGCCCATTCTTGTCGTAAGCTTCCGAAATTCGAATAATAGTGCCCGGATGTCCCCAACCAGAAATGATGCCCTTGATCCAATGCCACCCGCCCGCCTAGGCTTTCTTGGACCAGCATCGCATCGGCGTAAGAACCAAAATCTGAGTGAAACGCATAAGCTCCGCCGAATCCCGCAAACAACTCCAGCCGATTCGACCAAAGAGGCAGAATTCCCTTCACGCCGAAGGGAACCAGCGTGACGCGCGTTCTATTCGATTCCGTGAAAAACACGCATCCCGTAGCGCAAAAGGAGACGGGGCCGGAAAAGCCGGAACCAATAACCGGTAGAACCTGATAGTTCTCTGTCTTCGGCAGGATCGTGTCCACCCCGGCTTCCAAGGCCAGGTGTTTGAACATGCGGTATTCATAATTGCCGGTGAAAGACGGCCCGCTCGACTCGCCAAAATCGTTGCGCGTCGGTACCTCGCCGCCCGCGCTAAACGTAATCGTGCTGCTATAAAGCCCATCCTGGGCCAAGAGACTCAACGCGGGTACCAATGCCAAAAAAAGTGTCGTACAGATTCGGTGCATGCCCTCAAAGACCCGTGCACGTCCTGTTTAGCGACAGCACCCGGAAAAAAGTTCCGCAAAACGAGCCTTACTCAATCGCTCCCTTCTCGCGAAGCAGGCTCACGGTCCTATCATTGGAACCCGGAAATTCCGAACCGGGAAACCGCAGCGCGTACCCAAGCGGCGTACACTCGACTACCTCATTCGGTCGCTCGTAGTGCCCAGGCAGTTTCACGCGAATGGATAAGTCCGCTCCAGCGTCCAATAGTAAGCGCGTCACCGCGAGTCCCCAATCCTGAAGCTGGGTCACGGCATGGAAGATCGGCGTCTGTCCACCTACTCCGGCCTCATCCAAGGAAGCCTGCGCATTCACGGAAGCACCGCGCGTTATGAGAAGCTTCGCCGATTCGATGCTGCCGTACTCTGCGGCGACGTGCAGTAGTGTGGCCCCTTTGAGCAACAGCCGCCGGCCGCCTGAGCTCCCGCAATCGAGTTCCGGGAATCGCCTGTTGACCAAGTCAGGGTTTGCATCCAGTTGCTCGGCCAATCGGTCCACGCGACCCCGGAGCAAATCGAGCACGCCCGGCAGATCATAACGCGTTACGCCCCCGGCGCTGACCAGGACATCAATGCATGTCGCGAGTTCCGGTGAACGGGTATACGTTCCAATCAGATAATCGAGAGCTGTGCCCCGCCTCTCTGCCTTCGAGCAGTTCGGGTCTGCGCCATGTTCCAGGAGCCAGCGCATCGCGACCGGATCGACAGATTCGCACGGCACAAGCAGGATTGGAAAATCGCCGTTCCATTCGGCATTGACATCCGCGCCGTGGGCAACCAGGAGTTCCATCATCGGGATTCGCTCACCGTGGAGCGCTGCCCGCATCAGCGGTCCGTCGCCGCCTTGGTGAACGTCCGATCCGTTTTCGATCATCCACTCCGCCATGGCGAGTCTTTCAGGCGCAGGCGGTCCCCACGGGATACGGCATTCGGCCACCCAGGTGAGTGGGCCGTTGTTCGCGTAACCGAGGGGCGCCTGGTGCAGAGCCGGGTTCTGCGTCATCAGGCTCTTGACCTGACCGATGTCGTTGTTGTCGATGGCCTGTTTCAGCCGCCCAATCTCTTCGAGTGAATCGATGTGAGCCTTGAGCTTCGGCCAACTGCTAAATCCGTAAAGCTTGGCGATTTGGAACTGCGCGTCCGTAATCGATTCAGCGCCGCCGGAGTTGAGCAAATCCTTGGCCTGATTCTTCAGATGCCGGAGATTGGGGCGTGGAGGAAGTGGAAGAGCGCTCTGGGGTTGCTTCGACACTGCGAACTCCTTTCATCGAAGCGCCCGTCGTCCGCACATCGGGCTGAAAGAAGTTTCGCGAAAACGAAATATAAGAGGGTGGGCTTCTACCCTTTCCGCGGACCGGATGCGTCCCTTACGCTTCCGTGAGCATATCACTCTTTTTCTGCGAATGTTCAGTACTCGAATCTGAGCGCGCCCGAAGGAAGCGGTCCCGGGAGCCCGCCGAACTACTCATACCGCAGCGCCTCCATCGGATCGATTCGCACCGCCCGTGAGGCAGGAATATAAACCGCTGCAAGCGCTACGAGCAAAACCACGACCGCAACTCCCGTGAAAATGGGCCCGCTCTGCACGGTCCATCCCTCGAAAAAAGTGGCGAAGAGCCTCGGTAACGGCGCGGAAACGATCAGTCCTATAATCGCGCCGGCAATCGCGAGCGTCATGCCTTGGATCACAACCGACCGGACCACCTCGGCGCGTTGAGCCCCTAGCGCCATGCGGACACCGATCTCGTGCGTTCGCTGCGCAACTGCATACGCAATCACGCCATAGATCCCAATCCCGGCCAAGATGAGCGCCAATACTCCGAAAATCAGCATCAAGGTGCTGATCACCACATCCCCGCCTTGCATCTCGCCAATCCGGCTGGCTATCGTTGCGAGCGCGCCAATAGGCTGATCCTTATCAACCGACCAGATAGCGCGTCGCAAGCCGGTAATCAGCAAATTCGGATCTCCCGACACTCGCACTAGAAACTTCACGTCCCCCGAGGGATTCTGAAGATACGGTTCATAGACCTGCGGTTCATGTGGACGCGAAAGCGTCCTGATGTCGGGAACAATTCCAACGATCTGACGCCACACCGGGACCCCGGATTCGTCGCCGTTATCGATACTGATGTAGCTGCCCTTGGCGTCGCGTCCGGCAAAGAAAGCGTTAGCGAACGCCTGATTGATCATCACTACCCTCGGCGTCCCGGCCGTGTCCGATTCACCGAAGGAGCGGCCCTGGAGCAGGCGTATCCCAAGAACCCGAAAGTAATCGGGAGTGACCGCAGAATATCTTGCGCCCGGCCGATCCGATGCCGGCAGAATCGGTCCGCCTCTAATCCTGAAGGTGATTCTCCCGGTTTCGAACGGTAAACTACTCGCTGCGCCAGCTCCCTCGATACCCGGCAATTCTTGCACCTTCTCCAGCACGCCCTTGACGAAAGCAACACGCCGCGAAGAATCTTGATAGCGCGAATTTGTCAAGGCAAGATCGGCTGTCAGCACGCGCTCGGAGTCGTAGCCGTAATCGCCGTTCAGTTCGTTCGCCGTGGCCTTGGTGACCAGAGCTGCACCCGTTATTAGCAAAACCGCGAGTGCAATCTCGCCGCCCACCAGCGCCTTGCGTCCCCACCCTCCTCGCATGTCACCGCCGCGTCCTCCCTGCCGCAGCGTATTCTGCGGATCGCTCGCCGAAATACGAAGTGCAGGCGCAAGTCCGAACATCACCGCTGTGGCCATCGAAACCAACACGGTAAATGCCAACACCCGGTGATCCAGCGTGACGTCGGCCGCCAGTGAGGCGATCTCCGCATTGAAATGAAGCGCTGCGCGGAGCAGGTCGATTCCCCAGTACGCGAGTACAAGGCCGGCGCTTCCCCCGAGTATCGCGATGAGCAGACTCTCGGTCAATAACTGCCGGACCACTCGCCCCCGCCCCGCTCCTAACGCCGTTCGGACCGCGATCTCTTGCTGCCGGCTCGATCCACGCGCGAGCAATAGATTCGCAAGATTGCCGCAGGCGATTAACAAAACCAGGGCTACCGCCGTCATGAGCATCACCAGGCCTTTGCGGATGCTCTCCTCCTCAATACCGAACTCCTGAAGTCTCAGAACGTTTGCCGTCCATCCCTTTTCCTGTACCGGAGCGCTTTTTTCTACCCGCGCGGCGAGTGTTTTCATTTCGGCGCGCGCCTGCTCCAAACTGATTCCCGGTTTCAGCCGTGCAAAAATGCGGTGGTACCGCACCTCGCGCGGCTTGGCTGTGGCTTCTTCCGGGTGGAGCACCAGCGGTGTCCAAACCTGGGTGAGAAACATTCTCAGACGGAATGCGGCTGGCATTACGCCCACGACCAGAAACTCGCGACCGTCGAGCGCTACCGTTTTTCCAATCACCTGAGGATCCGCTGCAAAGCGCTGCTGCCAGAGGGCGTAGCTCAAGACCGCCACGCGCTCGTGACCCGCCCGATCTTCCCCCGTTAGAAAAGTACGTCCCAGCAGAGGCTTGACACCCATGACGTTGAAATACTCAGCGGAGACCAGCATTCCGGAGAGCCGCTCGGGTTGCCCGCTTCCTGTGATGCTGAAGTCCTGATAAGGATCGGCCGCAGCCATCTTCTGAAAAACGCGATTGCCTTCCCGCCATTGCAGGAAGTTGGACTCAGGCACCCATCCCCGGTCAACGTTTCTCTTCGAGCTGTCCCAAACTACTGCGACCACGCGATCCGGGTCCGTCACTGCAGGCGGCTTGAGCAGCCACCCGCTTACTAAGCTGAAGATGGTGGCATTGACCGCGATGCCCAATGCGAGTGTCACCACCGCAATAATCGTAAACATCCGATTGTTGAGCAACATGCGAGAGCCATAGCGCACGTCTTGCACGAAATTCTCAATAAAGTTGACCTTGCGCATGTCGCGGCACTCCTCCCTGCGCTGCTCAAACCCGTCCATGGCCCGCAAAGCGGAGTAACGAGCTTCTTCCGGCGTCAGTCCGGCGGCAATCTCCTGGTTGATCCGCTGTTCGAGATGGAACCGCAGCTCTTCCTCTAACTCCTGTTCAACCGAATCGCGGCGAAAAAGGCTGCGTAAGCGGAGTGGAAGCGCATACCACCAATATTCAAAACGCACGGTTCAGGCCTTTTCCAGTTGCACGACATTGCTGATCGCGCTCGATAGCCGGTTCCAATTCGCGGACTCTTTTTCGAGTTGTTTGCGCCCCAAACGCGTCAGCCAATAGAACTTCGCCCTCCGACCGAGTTCGCTCGTCTTCCACTCGGCCGTAATCCAGCCTTCCTGCTCCAACTTGTGCAGCGCCGGATATAGGGAGCCATCGCTGACCTGCAGCACGTCACCGGAAACCTGTTTGAGGCGTTGCGCGACAGCCCAGCCGTGGAGCGGCTCTAAAGCAAGAATTTTGAGGAGCAGCAGATCTAATGTTCCCTGGACCAGGTCAGACGGTTTGCTCATGTGCTTGCCTCGGTTACCGAGGACAAGTATAGCCCCACTCGCATTCGGCGTGCAACAGGAACGGAAGAACCGAAGGCGAGGGAATCTGGTGCCGGCGGCAGGAGTTGAACCTGCGACCTACGGATTATGAGACCGTCGCTCTAACCACCTGAGCTACACCGGCAACAATATCAGCCTATCATTGCTTCACGATCACCGAATAGATACGGTCCAGGTCATCCTCCGAGTAGTATTCGATTTCCAATCGCCCCGACTTCTCTGATTTCGCGATCAGCCGCACTCGCGTTCCCAGGGCCTGTGCCATCTCGTCCAAGGCAGCCCGTACGTTCGGATCCAGAGGCGGAGGCTCACTCTTTTTCTTTTTCCCGGAATCTCTTTCGGGATCGCTCAGCTCCTTAACTAGCCGCTCGGTTTCCCGGACCGATAGCCCCTCGTTAATGACTCGATCACAGGCCTCGGTTTGTGCATTAGCGTCGCTGATATTAAGCAGGGCGCGCGCATGCCCCACGCTGATGCTTCCGCGCACCAATGCGTTGCGAACAAAAGGCGAAAGCTTCAACAATCTCAGGAAGTTCGTTACTGTAGACCGGTCTTTTCCCGTTCTTTCCGCGACCTGCTCATGAGTCAGCCCATGCTCTGCCAGTAACCGCTGAAAAGCGACCGCAATCTCAATCGGATTAAGATCTTCCCGTTGGAGATTTTCTATGAGCGCGAGCTCCAGCAGTTGGTGCTTCTCGACAGTCCGGACCAGCGCTGGAATCTCGCGCAGACCAGCTATGCGCGCGGCTCGCCATCGCCGTTCGCCTGCAATGAGCTTGTAATTTCCCTGCTCCGTTCTGTATACCGTGATCGGCTGAATGAGCCCATTCGCCTGGATCGATCGTGCAAGCTCGTCCAGCTTCTCGGCATCGAAGCTGTCGCGGGGTTGTTCTCCGCTGGGCTGAATCCGCTCTAGTGGAATGGTCTGGAATTCTTCAAACTGCTCCGGGATTTCGGCTCTCGGTTCAACCGCTGTTGCCCCTTTCGTGGGCAGCAGCGCGGAAAGTCCCTTACCGAGCGCTCTGCGCTGAGTCCGTTCTGCCTCTCTGTCCATGAGCCAAAATTTCCTTTGCGAGTTCAATATAAGCTTCAGCGCCGCGCGACCGCGGATCGTACACGAGAATAGGCTTTCCGAAACTGGGAGCTTCCGCAAGCCGTATGCTCCGGGGGATAACCGTCGTAAACACTTCTGCTCCGAAAAATTCCCGGAGGTCAGCTTCCACCTGCCGGGTCAGATTTGTCCTATCATCGTACATCGTCAGCAGAACGCCTTCGACCTGCAGTTTTTCATTGAGGCTGGCTCGGATGCGGTCAAGAGTGTCCAAGAGCTGAGAAACACCCTCCAAGGCAAAGAATTCGCACTGGATCGGAATAAGCACCGAGTCCGAAGCGACCAGCGCATTCACAGTCAGCAAATCCAAAGCCGGAGGGCAGTCAATCAGAATGTACTCATAACCGCCTCTGACCGGAGCGATGGCACGCTCCAGACGCCGTTCTCTTTCTTCGGCATCCACCAGCTCGAGGTTAGTTGCTACGAGATTCCGATCCGCAGGAACTAGCCGTAAACCCGGGACTTCCGTGGGAATAATTGCTTCCTCCATGGTGGTCTGGTGGAGGAGCACGTCGTACAGCGTTTTTCGGTTCGCGGACTTCTCTACCCCTATTCCGGTAGTGGAGTTCCCTTGCGGGTCGGAATCGAGCAGCAAAACTTTGGTTTCCGCAGCCGCCAAGGACGCCGCCAGATTGATCGCCGTCGTGGTTTTCCCCACTCCGCCCTTCTGGTTCGCAATAGAAATGACGCGTGCCAAAGCTTCTGGACCGGTACTCTAAACGAATGTTTCACGTGAAACATTCAAATTAAGGTAAATATCCAGGACCGCAATGGCCGCCGGAGTCACGCCGGGAATCCTCTTAGCCTGACCCAGTGTCTCGGGCCGAACTCTCGTGAGCTTCTGCCGCACTTCATTCGAGAGTCCAGGAATTCCTTCATACACGAAAGCATCCGGAATCCGACGGCTTTCCGCACCTTCCAATTGGCGAATCTGCTTCTCCTGCTGGGCCATGTACCCGGCGTACTTGATTTCGGTCTCCAGGCCCGTCAACACTCCATGGGCCGGCTCTTGTCCAGTTCGTTTCGTAATCCAGCCCTGTAGCTGCGAAATTCTTGCTTCCGGCCGTCGCAACCACACTTTGAGAGTCGGATTGTCCGTTGCCGCTGCCACCCCGACCAATTCCGGTACGGCGCTCGCCCGCGTGGCCTCTAGCAACTCCATTACGCTTCGCTTTTGCTCCTGTTTGCCCACGAATAGCGCCCATCGCGCCTCGTTCACCAGTCCTGCACGCCTTCCCACCGGTGTAAGCCGCTCGTCTGCATTGTCAATCCGCAACTGCAACCGGAACTCCGCCCGTGAGGTGAACATTCGATAAGGCTCGTCCGCTCCTTTGCTTACCAAATCGTCGATCAGAATCCCGACATACCCCTGGTTTCGTCCCACCGTCAGATCCGGCGATCCTTTGACCTTCGCAGCCGCATTCAGCCCCGCGATCAAACCCTGACACCCTGCTTCCTCATATCCCGAGGTTCCATTGATTTGGCCCGCCAAGAATAGCCCAGCAATTGATTTCAGCTCGAGCGAATGCTTTAGTTCCCGGGGATCCACTGCATCATATTCAATGGCATAGCCCGGCCGGATCATTTCTGCATCCTCCAGCCCCGGAATCGACGCGACCATGGCCGCTTGCACGTCAATGGGCATGCTCGTGGACATGCCGTTTACATAGATCTCGTGCGTATCCAGCCCTTCCGGCTCCAGAAAAATCTGATGCCTTCGCTTGTCCGGAAACTTGACGATTTTGTCTTCGATCGAAGGACAGTATCGCGGTCCAACACCTTCAATTTGACCGCTGTAGAGCGGCGAGCGAGCAATGCTGTCGCTGATTACCCGGTGGGTTTGTTCCGTCGTGTAAGTCAGATGACAGCAGATCTGTTCCCGCTCAATCCGTTCAGTAAGGAAAGAAAATGGCGTCGGCACCGGATCGCCCGGCTGTTCCTCGAACTCGGACCACTGTATAGTCCGGCCATCCAGCCTCGGTGGCGTGCCGGTCTTCAGTCGGGTCCATTGCAGGCCCAGAGTCCTCAGCTGTCCGCCGAGTGTATTCGACGGCGCTTCCCCGTTGCGTCCGCAAGCGTACTTCTGCTCTCCTACATGCGCCAAGCCATTCAAAAACGTGCCGGTCGTCACCACGACAGCCTCGGCCAGCAGGTCCCGGCCGTCTTTCAAGCGTACGCCTGCTATTGTCCGGGGGAGCGCACAGGACCCGCTTTCGGTCCGTTGTGCGCGATGTTGAGAGAGTTCGTTTGGTAAAAACAGCAATTCCCCGACTTCCGCCTGCAAAATCCGCAGATTTGGCTCATTCTCGAGCCACTCCCGCATCTTGATCCGGTATTGTTTTTTGTCGCATTGCGCCCGCGGCGACCAAACCGCCGGTCCCCGGCTCGTATTGAGCAGCCGGAACTGAATACCGACAGCGTCAGTCAGCTCACCCATCACCCCGCCAAGAGCGTCGATCTCACGCACCAGGTGCCCCTTCGCGATCCCTCCGATCGCTGGGTTGCAGGACATTTGCGCGATCAAATCAAGATTCATCGTGACCATCGCGGTCCTGAGCCCCAGGCGCGAACAAGCGCGGGCAGCCTCGCAACCGGCATGTCCGGCCCCAACCACGATCACGTCGTATCTCTTCTGCATTTAAACTGAGCCGCGCGCGTTAGCAAGCGGTAAGTAGTCTCTTGTATTCTAGCTTCTTGAAGATCCTCATAGTAGGCGGAGGAGGCCGCGAGCACGCTCTAGCCTGGCGGCTTTCTAGATCCCCGAGCGTGAAGGGCATCGTCGTCAGCCCCGGCAATCCCGGAATGGCCGATCTTGCCACCTGCGTTCCGGCTCCAAGTGACATCTCCGGGTATGCCGATATTGCGAAAGCGCACTCGGTTGATCTGACGATTGTGGGTCCCGAAGCTCCGCTCGTGGCTGGGATTGTCGATCATTTCTACAGCCGGAGGCTGAAGATCATCGGTCCCACGCAGGCTGCGGCCCGGCTTGAAGGCTCGAAACTCTTTGCTAAAGAGTTCTTTGCAAGAGCGGGCATTCCGACGGCCCGTTCCGGCAACGATATTAAGCAGTTCTCACTTCCGCTGGTCATTAAGGCAGACGGGCTCGCCGCGGGTAAGGGCGTCGTAATCGCCAACGACAAAGACGAGGCAGAGCAGGCAATTGCCCGGCTCGGGCCGAACGTGGTCATCGAAGAATTTCTCGAGGGCGAAGAGGTCAGCTTTATCGGCCTCAGCAATGGTCATTTGCTTCTGCCTTTTGCCCCCACTCAGGACCACAAACGTGTTTTCGACGGCGATCGAGGCCCAAACACCGGTGGCATGGGGGCATATTGTGATTCACGCATTCTCACGAGCGAGCAGAGCGGGGAAGTCATGGAGCGCATTATGCTTCCGGCGATTTCGCAGATGCGAAAAGAGGGTACTCCCTTTACAGGCTTTCTCTACGCCGGCCTGATGATGACTGCGGACGGGCCGAAAGTGCTCGAGTTCAACGTTCGGCTCGGCGACCCCGAAACCCAGGCACTGATGTACAGTTTTCAAGGTGATTTCGCGGAAGTCCTCAATATGGTTGCCCACGGCGTCGGAACCGTTTCCGCCCGCTCGTGGGCCTCACCGTCAGTCTGTGTAGTCCTCGCGGCGCAAAATTATCCGGACCAACCGCGTATCGGAGATTCGATCACAGGCATTTCGGAGGCGGAGGCGACCGGGGCAACTGTCTTCCATGCCGGCACGAGACGCGAACCGGATGGGCTGGTAACGAACGGCGGCAGGGTACTGGGCGTCACGGCTGGTGGCGAAACCTTGCCGGCCGCAATCGCCAACGCGTACGCGGCTGCCGATAAGATTCACTTCGAAGGCATGCACTACCGGCGCGACATCGGGCAGAAAGGCTTGCGACGCTGGTAGACTGCAAAAAGAACATTTCGGGGACGTAGCTCAGATGGATAGAGCGGCCGCCTCCTAAGCGGCAGGTCGGCAGTTCGAATCTGCCCGTCCCTACTAGTCCGAACTTAGCTCTATAGCATCTCTGAGGAGGCTCTCTATCAATGCCTGGCGCTAGTGCCATGTTTGCGTTTTCGTTTCAGAAACTGAAAGCCATTCTGTTTGCGGCAGCGTTTTTATTCTGCAACCCGCTCGTGTCGTCGGCGCAGCAGACCCCTCAGACCAGCGGGGAAGCGAATCTCATCCTGCCCGATCTCAGCCAAGCTACCTTCTTCGGCGGCTTGATCGACGGTCGGTCCCTCCTTTTATATAGCTTCATCTTCGTTGCGCTAGGGCTTGTCTTCGGGATGGTTATGTACCGCCAGCTCAAGAACCTGCCTGTCCACAAATCGATGCTCGAGATCTCGGAGCTGATTTATGAGACCTGTAAAACCTATCTCGTCACGCAAGGCAAGTTTCTACTGATTCTCGAGGTCTTCATCGGCGTGATCATTATCTTCTACTTCGGAGTGCTCGAACACTTTGACGCGGTGAAGGTGATCATCATTCTGCTCTTTAGCGTAATCGGGATTTGCGGGAGCTCCGGAGTAGCGTGGTTCGGAATTCGCGTGAACACTTTCGCCAATTCCCGAACGGCCTTTGCGAGTCTTCGCGGCAAGCCCTTCCCGTGCCATGAAATTCCGCTCAAGGCGGGCATGAGCATCGGGATGTTGCTGGTCAGCATCGAGCTGGTACTCATGTTGTTCATCCTGCTCTTCATTCCGCATGATTACTCCGGCCCCTGCTTCATCGGCTTTGCAATTGGTGAATCGCTCGGCGCAGCGGCCCTTCGCGTCGCTGGCGGTATCTTCACCAAGATCGCTGATATCGGCGCAGACCTGATGAAAATCGTCTTCAAAATCAAAGAAGATGATGCGCGGAATCCCGGCGTAATCGCCGACTGCACGGGAGACAACGCCGGCGATTCCGTAGGCCCCAGCGCCGATGGTTTTGAAACTTACGGCGTCACCGGCGTAGCGCTCATCACGTTCATCGTGCTCGCAGTGCGAAACCCTCTCGTGCAGAGTCAGCTTCTGGTCTGGATCTTCGCCATGCGCGTCATGATGGTGATCTCGTCCGGCTTGTCCTATTTCATAAACGCGGCATTCGCGAAGGCCAAATACGCGAAAGTCGACAAGATGAATTTCGAGACGCCGCTGACCACTCTGGTCTGGCTCACTTCGCTCATATCCATCGCGGCGACCTACGTCGTGTCCTACGCCATGATTCCTGACCTTGGCGGCGATACCTCGCTTTGGTGGAAGCTATCCAGCGTGATCACTTGCGGAACGCTTGCCGGGGCGGTGATTCCCGAGCTGGTAAAGGTCTTCACGTCCATGGAATCCCGCCATGTGCGCGAAGTTGTGGCTTCCTCTCGCGAAGGAGGCGCATCGCTGAATATCCTTTCCGGCTTTGTGGCCGGCAATATGAGCGCCTACTGGATTGGAATGGCCATTTTGGCCCTGATGACGGCCGCTTATGGCGTGAGCACCGCCGGTCTCGGCACGCTAATGGTCGCCCCGGCAGTGTTTGCCTTCGGCTTGGTTGCCTTCGGATTTCTCGGCATGGGTCCTGTGACGATCGCGGTCGATTCCTACGGTCCCGTAACGGACAACGCGCAATCCGTTTACGAGCTTTCCACGATTGAACAAATTCCGGGCATAGAGCAGGAGCTCAAAGCCAGTTATGGATTCGACGTCAATTTCGAAATAGCGAAAGATAATCTCGAAGAGAACGATGGCGCGGGGAATACGTTCAAAGCAACCGCCAAACCGGTGCTGATCGGTACCGCGGTGGTGGGCGCGACGACGATGATCTTCTCCATCGTAGTCGCCCTAACGAACGGTTTGCGACCCGACTTGCTTTCGAATCTCTCCATCCTGCACCCGCCGTTCTTGCTCGGGCTGATTGCCGGAGGCTCAGTGATCTATTGGTTTACCGGCGCATCAACCCAGGCCGTGACCACGGGCGCGTATCGGGCGGTCGAGTTCATCAAGGCGAACATCAGGCTGGAGGGAGTCACGAAAGCGTCCGTCGCCGATAGCAAAAAGGTGGTCGAGATCTGTACGCGCTACGCCCAAAGAGGCATGTTCAACATCTTTTTGTGCGTTTTCTTTATGACGCTGGCATTCGCTTTCGTCGAGCCTTACTTTTTCATCGGTTATCTGATCTCAATTGCGCTGTTCGGTCTGTACCAGGCGATTTTTATGGCCAATGCCGGCGGCGCGTGGGACAACGCGAAAAAAATCGTTGAGACCGAGCTGAAGCAGAAAGGCACGCCCCTGCATGATGCGACCGTAGTCGGCGACACAGTGGGCGATCCGTTCAAAGACACTTCCTCCGTGGCTTTGAACCCGATCATCAAATTTACAACCCTATTTGGACTGCTGGCAGTAGAACTCGCAGTATCTCTGTCGGGCGAACAAGGATCCGCACTCGGCTGGTTCCTGGCCGGTGTGTTCCTCCTGATCGCGATGTTTTTCGTGTGGCGATCGTTCTACAAGATGCGAATCGGCTCAGATGCGTCGTGATGTATTCACGAGGCCTGTCGGACCGGCTTAATAATTCCGCAGGAGCCACACGTTGCTGTCCCATGTCTGAGCCTGATACGCCAGGTACTTGCCATCTGGCGAGGGCAAGGGCTTGGTCATCCACTGTCTATGAGCGTTGTTCGCCAGGATCTGCACCTTGCCCGATGGCGTAACATGGATCAAATCGAAAGACTCCGGCAGCCAAGTGGTTAGAAAGAAACCGTTGCCTTTCGCTGCCCAGGCAAGCGACTGATACTCGCCCGCGCCTGGGTCCACAGCCATCTCATGCCAGGACCGACTGGCTAAGGTGAGGATCTCAATTTGGTCCTTGTGACTGTTGTCAACCAACGCAAGTTGTGAACCATCGGGTGAAACCGCCCATCCATAGATGTTGCCCATGGTCTCCGTGTCGATCTCGATGTGACCGAGCAAGTCGCCCTTTCCCCGTGCGGGATCAAGACTGTAGAAACGGAGACTTTTTCCTTCCAAGACGCTCAGTACACAAGCATTGCCGGACGCGCTCGGGCAGGAAACGCTATGATACAAACTCTCCCAGTACTCCTCGAACTTGCGTAACGAGTCAAAAATTACTTCCGAAGGTCCGCCGGCAATGGGTTGGCGCATCAGCCGGGTTGATGCGGACGGTGCTGTGCCGTCCCGGCGGGCGGATTGCCAGTATAGGATCCACAATCCGTCAGGACTCAGGCCGCCAACATCGTCAAGCTTACCTGCCGCACTCGACACAATCATCTCGGGAACGCTGTCTTCCAGTCCCTGTTTAAACAGTTCCCAGGTTCCATTCCGGTTCGAAAGAAAAAGAAGGCTTCGGCTGTCTCGCATCCATGTGTCCGCCAAGCTGTCGTGAGTATCGAGCGTAAATCGTCGCGGTGTTCTTAGGGCGCCGAAGTCTCGCTCGAGTTCGCCAACGTATAGATCCTGGTTCATTCGCGTCTTGATAAAGGCGAGGATTTTGCCGTCTGTCGTTGCGGTCAATCCCCAAGGCGTTAGACCACCCAGTTCAGCGATTTGTCGCGGTTTCTGGAAGGGTGAGCCTTGGTCCGCGTCGATGTGTACTTGCCACAGGCTCCTCTTCGCTTCTCCTGAAGGAAGCTCGGGAGGCTTCGCTACGGTAAATGCGAGATTCCAGTCGGGTGACCAACAGAGGCATCCGTAAAAGCAATCGGCGGCAAGAGTGCCCGACGACCGAAACTTAGACCCCGACACGAGAGTTTTCGACGGGCCGCCGGCCGCAGGCTTGATTTCAATGGAGACGTTTGAGCCAGGCGTGTAACCCTTCTGGCGAACGTACGCGATCCGGCGACTGTCGGGAGACCAAACCGGACTGCCAAAAATCCAGTCCCTCTCCATTGGAACCAGCTTCTCCGGCGCTTCCCCATTGAGTCCGGACCTCCAGATTTCGGTACTGTGGTTAGTTACGAACACTATAGACTTTCCGTCCGGCGAGATAGCGGGCGATCCTGCATCCTGGCGCAGCTTGCGCGGGGCGCCTTCGCCGAGAATTGGAACCATCCAGAGGCTCGTATCTACCCACTTGGTGATCAGCAGCTTTCCGCCTTCCGGGAACCAACGGATATCGGCTCCAACCTGCGAAGCGGGAAACTCAGCCGGCATGGAGATCGGCCGCGTTTCTCCCGAATCTACCGAACGCACGAAGAGGCCTCTTTGGTCCGCGTAGGCAAGGTATTTGCCGTCCGGAGAAATTGCCGCACTCATTACGTAATCCTCCGGAGGATTCGCGGTAAGCTGTTGCTCAGTCGGTACGGCCTGAGACTCCGAAACCCCGTGCTTCCACCTGTACCAGCCGAAACCGGCCACCGCCAAGATCATGGTGACGGCGGTACCTAGTAGCGTGAACCGGAGCCAGTTGCCTCGCACTGGCTTCTGCGCTTCGGTCGGCTTAGCCACCAAACCGGTAGAGCGACCCGATTCGGTATCGCGCCTCAATCGCTTCAGATCTGCCCGCAGGTCCGCCGCGCTCTGGTACCGCAAATCTCTGTCTTTTTCGAGCAGCCTGTGGACTATCTCTTCGAGCTTCGGCGGCACGTCAGGATTGATCCGCACCGGAGGCACGGGCGGCCGGTCCAGAATAGCGTGGAAGATCACCCCGGAGGTGTCGCCTCGGAAGGGCAATTGCCCTGTAGCCATCTCGTACAACACAGCGCCGAAGGAAAACAGGTCGGTGCGAGCATCCAATTCCTTGCCTCCGACCTGTTCCGGTGACATATAGGCAACTGTGCCTAAAGTGATACCGGGGCTGGTGAGGTACTCCTCCGTCTCGAAGGTCCCGCCTGCTGCAATCGTGGTGTCCCTCGGCTCTCTTCGCGCCGCCGGATTGTGAAGGACTTTAGCGAGGCCGAAGTCCAGGATTTTGGCGTAGCCCCGATCTGTGACAAAGATGTTGGCCGGCTTGATATCCCGATGAACAACTCCTTTGCCATGTGCGGCGTCAAGTGCGTCGGCGATCTCGATTGCGAGCGCGAGCAAAGTGTCCAGATCCATCGCACGCCCGGCGATGAAGTGCTTCAACGTCATACCTTCCAGCAACTCCATCGAAAGAAACACTTGCCCGTCCTGCTCCCCAAAATCAAATATGGTGCAGATGTTGGGGTGATTCAGGGAAGAAGCAGCGCGCGCCTCACGCTCGAAGCGCGCCAAGGCATCCGGATCTCGAGCTAACTCCTCTGGCAGAAACTTCAGCGCGACGAGACGGTGAAGGCGAGTATCCCGGGCCTTAAAAACCACTCCCATTCCGCCGGAGCCCAGCTTCTCGAGGACGCGGTAGTGCGATATTATCTGGCCGACCACTTGCTGAAAACCGCTCTTTCCGAGTTATGTTACCGAATTGCTTCGCGGGAGGTGGTCGCATCCTCTCGCGAAGGAGGCGCGTCGCTCAATATCCTTTCCGGCTTTGTGGCCGGCAATATGAGCGCCTACTGGATTGTAATGGCCATCTTGGCCCTGATGACAGCGGCGTATGGCGGCATGGGCCCGGTCACGCCGATCTCAATCCCGCCGTTCGGTCTGTACCACGCGATCTTTATGGCCAATGCCGGCGGCGCTTGGGATAACGCGAAGAAGATCGTCGAGACTGAGCTGAAGCAGAAGGGAACTGAGCTGCATGACGCGACCGTAGTCGGCGACGGCGATCGTTCTACAAGATGCGAATCGGCAGC
>CAVWUV010000031.1:0-20752 GCA_963758245.1 uncultured Acidobacteriaceae bacterium
CGCGGATGCCCCACTCGGCGGAGACATCCTGAAACGTGCCGTTCCCTTTATTCAGGAAAAGTTGATTGGGACTCCCTTTGTAATAGCGTGGGTGGCAGTAATCGGCAACGCCATTTACCGAACAGAGTGGCTTCGAATCGTACTTCCACTGCAAATAATTCACGACGAACAGATCCAGCAGTCCATCGTTGTTGACGTCCACCCAAGCCGCCGTTATGGCCCAGAGCGGACCATACTGTGAATCGTTCCACCGTTCCAGTCCCGCCTTCGCGGTCACGTCGGTAAATGTGCCGTTTCCGTTGTTGTGATAGAGCGTGTTGCCATGCACGCCCGCGACGAACAGATCGGGGTATCCATCATTGTCGTAGTCGCCAACTGCAACGCCTATGTCGTATCCAGTGCCCGCCACACCGGCTGCGTCCGTCACGTCTGTGAAAACGCCGTTTCCGTCATTCCGGAAAAGCCGATTGCGGTACTTCGGCGCGTCTTTCTTTAGCGTCGCGATGTTAGCGCCATTGGTGAAGAAGATATCGGGGCGGCCGTCGCGGTTGTAGTCGAAAATCGCGACACCGCCGGCCATGGTTTCCGGCGCGTTATACCCGGATGTTTGATCGTTCTCGAGCCGGAACGGCAGCGATTTAAGAGCGAAGTGTATGCCGGCGGATGGCGGCTTGGAGGTGCACAGGAGAAAAGAAATCCCCAGCGTAACCGCTAAAAAGATTCGCTTCAAAACAAACGGTAGCAGACGAAAAAGGGGCAGCGTGCGCTGCCCCTTTTTCTGGAGTGGAATGTGAGTTTCGCCTCGAACTTAGAAGTAGTACTTTAGAGCGAACTCGATCAAGCGGTTGCCGGTAGTCCAAGCCGGGTACCCGTTCGTGGTTGCGTTCGTGTTTGTTTGCGTCAACGGATGATTGGGATTGCTGTAGTTGATGAACTGCAGGCTGACATCGGTCGTGCTGCCGTTCGGCGCAACCAGTGCCGCGTTCGGATGGTTAAGGAAGTTGAACGCCGAGAAGCGGAACTGCAAACTTTGCCGCTCCGTAATCTTGAAGTTCTTGAAGAGCGCGAGATCGCTATCGAAGAATGCCGGGCCTTTGATGTAGGGCCAGACGATATCGCCGAGGGATCCCTGCGGAGGCGGAGCAAAGCAGCCGGGGTTAAAATATTGGCCCGACTTTAGGCCACTCCGCGGATCACAGGTGAGAATCGGAGTCAGCGTCAGATTCGCAGCATTTGATCCGAGCCAGTTCTGAGGGCTGACTCCGTAATAGCTGCCGTTTACGAGCGCGTTGCCCCAGGTTACGTTCATCGTTTCGTTGGTGTTCGGCTGAATCGGAGAACCGCTTTGGAATTGTGTAACGCCCGACAATTGCCAGCCATTCACAACGCCTTCGAGAATACGATTGTTGTGAATCGGCTTAGGCAGGTTCCACACATAGGCAGCGTTGAAGATATGAGTGTGGTCAAATGCGAGGACGCCATAATTCGCCCTGACGCTATAAGGATCGATCAGTGGACCGGCAGAAGGCCCGTTCTGGCTGTCACCATCGCGAATACCTAGCACCTTACTGAACGTGTAATTCACAACGAACGTAGCCGGCCCGGACTGCTTCTGCCAGGTGGCCTGCACCGAGTTGTAGTTCGCGTAGCTGCTGTGGCCATCAATATTCACATCGCCATAGTGCTGCAAAGGCCGGTAATCGTTGGCCGGGAAGTTGTTCGAAAACACGCTGTTAGTCACGCCGGTCAAAGGATCGGGTCCAAAGAAGGATCCAAGCGGTGGCTTGTTAATGTTATTCGTGTTGCCCGACATGAGCAGATCCCGGCTCCGATTCCCGACATAGGAAACCTCAAACAGTGATCTCCATGGGAGCGAGTAGTCGATTGAGAAATTGTAATCCTCTGTATATGGCACCTTCCCATCGTTTTGTGCAAGAGCGGTAACCGAGCAGCCCGTGCCGCAAGCTACGTTGCTGCTGCTGGGCAGGTTGTACTGGGTTATCTGGCCGAGTGAGGTTAGACCCCCAGTTGAAGGCACGCTGGCGCTGACTACCCCCAGCGGAATTTCCGACGGAGCCTGCACGGTATTGAAAGCGATTTGGTAACGGAACACACCAAAACCGCCACGGAGCACCATCTTGCCATTACCAAAGACGTCATAGGCGAACCCGAGTCTCGGATCGTAGTAGAACAGGGGCGACCTATATCCCGATGTGGGCGTATACGGGTTGATTTTGTTCCAGAGTAAGCCGGCATTCGTCGCCGAAGGATTCACCGCGTAGTTGTCAAGGCTAAATACGGCTACGCCTCCGTAGTTGTCATACCACTGCCCCTCGTGATCGAAGCGGATACCGTAATTTACAGTCAGGCGCTTGTTCATTTTCCACGAGTCCTGGGCGTACACGGAGTATTGGTGATACGACAGATTGTCTACCGGAATCGCACTCGCCTGAGAGTAACCTGCGGCTCGGCCCAGCAGCAGATCCGCGTACACATTGCCCGTGGAAGTACCGCCGTACGTTTCGAAATCGTAGGTGCCGTTGATCGCCTGGCCGCTCGATTGCTGATTGCCATTGCTATCCCAGTAAAAACCGAATTTCATCGTATGCGTCCCGGCAACTTTGCTCAGGTTGTCGTAGATGGCTGGGTCAGATTTCAAGCCGCCGAATGCACCACCGTTGAAGCCCCCACCAAAGACCCCTTGTGTGTCGTAACCCGCGAATCCGTTGCCGCCGCCACCCCAGCTCAATAGATTCGGGATCTGTACTCGCTTGGCGCCGAACAGGCCGGGAACATTAAAGCCCAGATTCGAAGGATTAATGGCCGCTGGATTTTGGGGAGTAATGGGGTTGATGTAACGCGCATAGGTAAAAACCGTTTCGTTCGTCAGCGTGGGGCTGAAAACGTGGGTGCCATTGGCCATAATCACGTTAGACGTGGTCGGCGCAACCAGAGGCGAGGGATACGGCAGCGACCACGAAGGTGCCCACCAGACCTGCACAGGATGCAGATCCTTTTCATCCTGGCGAGCATACGAGACGGTCAGCTTCGTGTTCTCACTGATCGAATAGTCCACCTTCTCGGTTTGCTCCCAGCGGTCCACCGGGCTCTGGTCAAGATACTGATAGTTGAATCCGCCGTGCGTATTCGGGTCCACGTTAGGCGCGGGATACGTCTTCAAGAGCGCGAGCGCATTCGGATCGAAAAGACTCGTCGGGATCTGGCCGTTCGGAAAGACCAAATTGCCGCAACTCGACCGGGAACTCACGGCTGCGTTGCTCGACGATGGCGGGCAGGGCGGCGCATTGACCCCAGTCAGTCTGCTCGGCAGCGTTGCCAGGTAGGACGGGCTGAAGTTCCCCGCCAGCATCTGCGGCGTTGGAACGAAAGTCTGCCATAACGTTCCTGACGGGTGCTGGTCCATGTATTCATAGCCGAACCAGAAGAACAGCTTGTCCCGGTTACGATTAAAGTGGGTCCAGGGTATCAGGACCGGACCGCCAATATTCCCGCCCGGATAGTACTCGTAATCGGAGGGTTTTGCCTGGCCCTGGGAATTAAAAAACGAGTCATTGGAATTGAATACACTGTTCCGGGCGTACAGATAACCCTCGCCGTGGAACGCTGAGCCGCCGCTCTTGCTGAAGGCCTGGAAAATGACCGGCCCTTTCGCGTACTCCGCACCGTACGATGACATCAGCACCTTCACCTCGGCGGTCATGTCCTGGTTGATGTTGGCGATCTGAGTACCTTCGTTACCGGGATCTACCAGGTTGGCGCCGTCCAACATGAATGCCATCGCACCGTTCGGCTGAGTGCCGTTGGCAGAGAATGAACCCACTGGGCCGGTGTTCGTCCCTACGGTTCGGTCGGAGAACGTCGCCGATCCGCCAAGGCCGCTGGTCATCGCCATGCCGGGCATGATCTTGATTAGCTCGCCGGCATCGCGACCCTGAATAGACAGATCGTTCACCATCTGCGAATTAAGGGTCTGGCTGACCTCGGCAGTATCAACCGGCGCGACCGCCGCCGATTCAGCGACAACCTCAACTTGTTGCGTGGCTTGTCCCACCTGCAGAGCGATGTTGGGCAGGGTGCGGTTATCCCCTTGATTGATAACGACTGCCTTTTGTTCCCAGCCCTGGAAGCCTGCGGCTGCGATCGTCACATCATACGTGCCGGGCTGAAGAGCCGTCACCGTGAAGTACCCGGAACCATTTGAAACCGTCGCGCGAGTGTCGCCGCTGGCTTCGTTCTTGACCGTCACGTTGGCATTCGGAATCACCGCGCCACTTTGGTCATACGTGGTGCCGCTGAGTGTTCCGGTCAACTGCTGGCCCTTAGCCGGACCTTGAAAAACCGTGAGACATGCCAATAGCAGTCCCGTAACCACTGCGAATCGTCCTGGATTCCACACGGCCGTGGCGCGCAGAACCGAGGAAGAAAAAGATCTAAACATGTAGACCCCCTGACACTGAGATGTAGCTTACCCGAATAGATTGCGAACTGGAAAAAACATCATCAAAAATTCTGGGCCTTAGCGGAACTCCGAAAATTTCTAGTCCGGCTCGCGCCCATGTTACCGAAAAACCCCTGCCGAAACTTGTCACGATTATAGGGGCTATAAATAAGCGAGACAACGTTAATAGTGACTGTTACGCAATGTTACGCCAAAATCCCGGCACTACTTTCTGACGTACAATGTGTATCGACGCCAAATGGCCTCCACTACGCCTCCTCGGGCCGAGCTCGCTTTGAAGGATAAGGAGCAGGCGGAAGTACAGGCTGTGCTTGCGAGCCTGCCTCGTTCGCCCTTGATGGCTCGCCTCTTTGGTTATCTTTGCAGCAAGTATTTCGATGGCGAAAGTCACCTCCTGAATGAACTAAGAATTGCTACTGAAGTCTTCGGCCGGACAGGGAATTTCGACCGCAGTCAGGATTCCATTGCACGGGTTGAGGCTCATCGCCTCCGCAAGAAGCTCAAGCAGTTTTACGAGTCCGAGGGCAAGGACCACGAGGTGCAGATCGAACTGCCGCCCGGCAGTTATGTTCCAGTGTTCCGGCACAAAGACGAAATTTCCCATCCTGTGCCAAGTTCGCCACCCCTTCCTGTGGAAGAACCTGCGACTCCGGCCCTGTTGGAAGTCAGCGCGCCAATCCGCCCAAAACAGCACTTGTGGTGGTATTTAGGTTTCGGCCTCGCTGCGGCGCTGGCCATTTTCCTCGTTTTCCGAACTGTCCAGACGTACATACGCACCAGCGCGCCACCTTCAACGACAAGTGCTCCGCTGGCCGTAGCTCCCCCGCTGGCGGGAATGGACGAATCCGGCGGCATCCGAGTACTGTGTGGGTACGATGGACCCCCGCACATCAGTCGCTTGGGAGAGGTATGGGGGCCGGATAAGTATTTCAATGGGGGGCGTCCCTGGCCGGCGCGGCGAGGATTTATACGGCGCGCCAGCGATCCTTTTCTGTTCCGAAATACCCGGACAGGCGAATTCTCTTATGACATCCCCGTGAAACCCGGAGTCTACGAACTCCACTTGTATTTCGTTGAAACCGAATATGGGGAGGAGATGGGAGGCGGCGAAAACAACCGAACCTTTCTTATCGGGCTGAATGGAGCGACCCTCATCCAGACCTTCGATCCCATCGCCGACGCGGGTGGGCTCAGGATTGCCGACGAACGGGTGTTCAAAGACGTCGAACCCGCGTCCGACGGCAAGGTTCACATCAGCTTGGAAAGCCAGCGCGGGCAGCCTATGATTAACGCCATAGAACTAATACCAGGCATCCGAAACAAACAGCTTCCTATCCGACTGGTGACTCAACTAAATTCGTATACCGACCATTTGGGTCAAATCTGGGCGCCCGACAATTACTACCTGGGCGGGCAGCTCTTTGGAGGCAAGCCTCCGGTCGGCGGCACCTCTGACCCGGTTATGTTCACGACGGAGCGCGCTGGCAATTTCAGTTATGCTCTTCCAGTCGATGTCCGCGGCGCCTACACTGTCACTCTGCATTTTGCCGAGACGTATTTTGGTCCGGGCGCTTCCGGTGTCGGCGGCGTGGGCAGCCGCGTCTTCAACGTTACCTGCAACGGTGTTATGCTGCTGGAACATTTTGACATCTTCAAACAGGCCGGTAACCTGCGAGAAGTTGTGAAGACCTTCCATCACCTCAAGCCGAACGCACAGGGAAAACTCGTGTTTGAATTTCAACCCGAGGCAAATTACGCGTCCGTTTTTGCAATTGAAGTACTGGACGAGTCGACCTAGGCCGAGTCCTTTCACGCCTATGCGCAATACGGGCCCATTTCAGGATCTCTCAAACCAGCTCAATTGTGACCCGGCGTCCAACGATCGCTGCGGCCCGCTGCAAGCTTGAGAGGGTGATGTCGTTTTTAGGATCGAGTAGGCGATCAATTTGAGTGCGGCTCGTTTTGAGTAGCGTGGCCATGCGCGCTTTGGATATTTTTCTCTTCCTCATGGCTTCGGCGAGCTGCCATGCGACGACCTCCTTCACAGCCTGTACTTGCGCCTCTTCGAAAATCCCTTCTTCTTTGAGAAAGTCATCTATGCTCGAACCCATATTTTTTCTACTCATCGCTGCAACTCCTTCTGGCGCTTGCGCGCCAACGCCAACTCCTCATTGGGCGTCGTCTGCCTCTTCTTGACAAACGCGTGCAACGCGACCAAGTGCTCGCGGTAAAGACAAAGCAACACACGCCGTGCGCTTGGTCGGCAGATTTGTCCGGATTTCCCACAGTCCGCTGCCCAACGGACGACACAGAGGCATGCCCACGGGCCATTGCCATTGCGCCCGCAAGAGGTCTATTCCTAATCGCGTGGCGCTCGGCTTCCGGCAATCCCTTCAGCCACTCCCGCACCGGCTCACTACCGGCTTCAGTGCGGAAAAAGATCAGTGGGATTTTTTGAGGCGGCGGATCATCTCCCATTCTGCGCCCGGACATCTATATGTACCATAAAAGGTGCTTTTCGAGGCTTTGCAAGCTAAACTAGCCGGAATCCGTTTTGACTCACTGCGGCTGGCTCTCACTCGGGCCTTTCTTCTGTTGCTCAGCCGTGAGCCGATCCACAATCTGCCTTTCCTTTAGCCCATCCGCCTGTCGATGCTGCTTGTAGTAGAGCGCCGCGAGCTGAACGTGCGCATCCAGCCAATTAGGATCTCGCTGCACAACCTTCTCGAGATCGCTCACCGCCGCATCCACCTGCCCGGTAGCGCCCTTCACCAACGCCATTTCATAAACGGCAAATAAGGACTGAGGATTGATTTCAAGGGCGCGTTGAATATAAGCCCTCGCTCTATCCAGATCGCGTTTTTCGTAGAGGAGTCCTCCAAGATGGATATTCGCGTCGAAATCGCCGGGGTTCACCTCCACCGCCCTGCGTAGATCCTTTTCCGCGCCATCGGCATCTCCAGTAACTTCCTTCGCCATACCGAGCTGCGTATAAATCCCGGGGAGATTTGGGTTCAGACGGAAAGCGGCTTCCAAATCCTCTCGGGCCCGCGCATATTCGTTCACCTTCAGCAGCGCTTTCCCGGCCATCATGAATGCATCGGCACTGTTTCCCTGCTTCCCGACGCGCTCCATCAGAGCCGCACCATCGCTTCCTTTGCCGTTGGCGATGAGCGCGGATCCGAGCACGTACGCCAGATCCAGATCTTCGGGATGAGCGGCTTCGAAAGGCCTGAGAAGCGTCACTGCCTTTTCAGCCGCGCCTTGCCGCAAATACGAATCCCCGAGCAATGTCGCCACACGAGCGTTATCCGGCTCGGCTTTCCGGAGCATTTCGAACTGGCTTACCGCATTCTGAAGATCGCCTTTCTTGTAGAATGCGAGGCCGAGATTCAGCCGAATCGCAGCATTCCCCGCGTCCAGCTTTAAAGCTGACTCATAATCCGAAATTGCCTCATCAAACCGGTTCTCGTGGGCAAGCGCCGCTCCGAGATTTGCAAGCACTTCGACGGACTTCGGCTGAAGTTGCAACAGACGTTGATAGTCGCTTATCGCGAGCGCAAAGTCTCCGCGCTGCTGTGCGTCAACAGCGCTTCGAAACAATTGATCGGGGCTGGTATTTTGAGCAATGGCAAAACAGGTGAATAGTGCGGCGCAAACCACAGCACGCATCGCCTCCAGCATACAATTTAGATAGTCCAAGCATCATGAAGTTCGGATTGCTGGCTCTCGCGCTGGTCATCATCTCAGTACCAGGGGCCCCGTCCTACGCGGCGCAATCGGGTTCCGGCGCGAGCGATTTTGACACCGTTTCACGACGCGCTACTGCCGCCTTGCAAGCTAACCCGCAGGAAGCCGCCACATTGTACCGGCAAGCGCTTGCGCTGCGTCCTTCCTGGGCCGAAGGTTGGTTCTACTTGGGAGCGAGCCTCTATGAGACAAAGCAATATCCTGAATCGCGAACAGCGTTTCAGAAAGCCGCGCAACTTGCGCCGCAAAACGGGGCCGTGTGGGGTTTTCTTGGCCTCTGCGAATACCAGGCGGGTGATTCAGCTCAGGCACTCTCCGACATTCGGAAGGGAGAAGCAATCGGACTCCCTGACGATCTGAAATTTGTTTCCACGGTTCGCAATCGCGCCGCTGCCATCTGCATCCAATCCTCGGGCTTCGGCGCAGCCGTCGAGCAATTGCAGCCGCTTGCGCTGCTCGGGGACAACTCTCCCGAGACTATCGAGGACTTGGGTCTGAGCACCTTGGGGATTCCGCGCCTGCCCTCTGAAATTCCTGCGGATAAGCGATCTCTTGTCGATCTGGCTGGCCGCGCGGCATGGGCGCTGTATGCCGAAAATGCAAATGATGCAAGCACGCTCTTTCATCAACTGATTACTGAATACCCGAATGAACCTGGCGTTCACTATCTCTACGGCATTTATCTGCTCGAGCGCGATGCGGATGCCGCGCGAACTGAATTCCGGAAGGAGCTGCAGATCAGCCCTTCGCACGTACCTGCGCGGCTGCAGATCGCGATTCTCGACATCAAGGCTGGCGACGCGGAATCCGCAGTGAAGCTGGCCCAGGAGACCCTAAAGCTCCAGCCCGCCAATGCTCTTTCTCATGCAGTTATCGGGCGGGCATTCGTGCATATGCAGCAATATGACAAAGCCGTTCCCGAGCTGCAGACCGCCGTCAAACTCGCACCTGAAAACGCTCAGTTACATTTCTCGCTGGCTCAGGCTTACCGTCACCTCGGAAGAACCGCCGAAGCGCAGAAGGAGACCGCTGAATTCAATCGTCTGAAGCCGGCGCGGAATGCGATGCTCCTCCCCGAGGCGGGTGACGGGTCCGATCGGGAAATGAAGCAGTGAAAGTGCGCGCGCTGCTACCGGCTATTTGCGTGATATTTGTCGCCGCCCTGGGCCATGCAGCTTCCTTTGAAGAATTGTCCGCGCGCGCGACTGCTGCTCGGCAGGCGAACGATATTCCCCACGCGATCGAATTCTACCGGCAAGCTCTCCAACTCAACCCGAAATGGGACGAAGGCTGGTGGTTTCTGGGCAGTCTTTCATACGACACGGATCAGTACACCGGCGGCCGTGACGCGCTCGCTCATTTTGTGGAGCTTCAACCGAACGCCGCGCCCGCTTGGGGTCTCCTCGGTCTATGTGAGTTCGAGACCGGCGACTACGCTCAAGCCCTGGCACATATCCAGCACAGCCTGTCCCTAGCCACCCCAACGGACGCGCAAATGGATGTCGTCCTGCGCTATCACGAGGCCCTCTTGCTCATTCGCACCGGAGATTTCGATAAAGCGTTGCAAAAATATGCACGGTTCGCGCACGATGGCGCGCCGAACAATTCGATTCTCTTAAGTATGGGTCTCGCCACGCTTCGAAGGCCGCTTCTTCCGAAGGACATTCCGGCGGCGCAACAGGATCTATTCGTCACGGCCGGCAAAGCTGCGTTCCTGACGATGGCTGGCCATTCAATGGAGGGACAGCAGGCCTTTGAGGACCTGCTGGCGCGTTTTCCGAATGCTGAGAACGTCCACTACGCGCACGGCCTGACTCTGCTTGCGACTGATCCGGACCGGGCCATCGAGGAGTTCAAGCGCGAGCTACAGATAGACGCCGCGAATCCCGCAGCTAATTCCATGCTCGCTTGGGTTTTATTGAGGCGCAGTGAATTTCAACCGGCTCTGCCGTACGCCGAAAGGGCTGCAAAGGAGGAGCCTAGATCAGCCATCGCCCAATTCGTCTTTGGACGTTTGCTAGTCGAAACCGGAGCGGTGGCTCCGGGAATCGAACATCTCGAGGCCGCCGAAAAGCTGGATCCCGGTTTCCTCGAATCTCACCTGTCGTTGGCGACCGCATACTCGAGAATCGGCCGCACTCAGGACGCGCGACGCGAGCGTCAAATATCGATGGATCTGACCAAGGAGACCGCCTCTCTTGCGCAGCGTTAACGCGCTAACCGCAACGTTATTTGCGATCACCGTCGCAGGTGCGGCTCAGACCGCGAAACCGGCGCTTACCTGCGCATCGTGCCATACGCAGCAGGCGCTTTCCCAGCCCGCAACCTCAATGGCTCACGCCTTGTTATTGCCGGCCAACAATTCAGTCCTCAAGGCGCATCCGAAGCTGACGGTTCAGAAAGCGGCGTTTAACTACACTGTAGAAACGCGCGGCGATGAAATCACTTATACGGTTACCGATGGCTCGAAAGCGATTTCGCTTCCGGTCCGCTGGGGCTTCGGCGCAGGCTCTCAAACGTGGGTCCTGGAATATGAAGGCCGCCTCTATGAAAGTTTGGTCAGTTACTACCCGGCACTCAACGGACTCGACACGACCATCGGCGATCAGGACATTCACCCCAAGAATCTCCTGGAAGCTTTCGGCCGCGAGCTCCGGCCCGATGAATCAGCGGCCTGCTTCGGTTGCCACTCGACAGGGTCTGTCACTGGTAATCACTTGCATTTGGATTCGCTGAAACCTGGCGTCACCTGCGAGCACTGTCACGTGGGAGCGCTCAACCATCTCGAAGCCATCTCTCACGGCAGTCTCCAATCAGTCCCGGCGAAGCTTAAAATATTATCTTCTGAAGAGATCTCAAACTTTTGCGGCCAGTGCCACCGTTCCTGGGAAACGGTGGTCAGAGATCGCCTGCGAGGCGAAATCAACGTTCGATTCCAGCCTTACCGGCTCGCCAACAGCAAGTGCTTTGATGGGAGCGATCGCCGCATCAGTTGCATCGCGTGCCACGATCCCCATCGCGAAGTGGTTCGGGATACCGCCTCCTACGATTCGAAGTGCCTGGCGTGTCACGGTTCGACTGCCACAACTCCGGCCGCCCATCCAACGGGATCACCAAAAGCCTGCCCCGTAGCCACTTCCGGTTGCGTGAGTTGCCACATGCCGAAGGTCGCCCTTCCGGGAGGCCATCAAACTTTTACCGATCACTACATCCGTATCGTTCGCGCCAATGAACCCTACCCGAATTAGCCCCGTCGCGAACGCTCCCTCAGGTCGCGGTTCCGTGCAAGCTTAGGGAGCACTGAACCGCGCGCGTAAGCAAGCGGCCTGCAACGAACTCGGGTTAGCGCCTTAAACATCTCTGCGGAAGAGGCGAGATCTTTGAAACTGCAGTTTGAAAGCTCTAACGAGTTGCCTCAACAATAATCTGGCTTACCCCAGCCGCCTCCACCCGGTGTTTCAATACGCAGAACCATGCCCGCGTTTACCTGAAGATTGCACTTGCCCGGCAGCTCCCGTTCCACCCCGTTGTCGATAAGGACATTGCGGCCTTTCGATCCGTCTCCGCCGCCCTGGAGCCCGTACGGCGAGTGCACCCGCCGGTCCGACAGAATTGTCACTTGAGCTGGCGCTAAAAACTCAATCTCTCGAATTAACCCATCACCACCGCGATGCTCGCCACCGCCGCCTGAATTTCTTCCATACGAATAACGGCGCACGCGAAATGGATACGCATACTCGAGCGCTTCCACCGGCGTGTTCAGCGAATTCGTCATATGAGTGTGGACGCCGGAAATGCCATCCGAATACGGACCCGCTCCCGAACCGCCTGCAATCGTCTCGTAATATGCATACGAGTGCCCGGTCCTGGGATCAATGCCGCCAATCGTTAAATTACTCATCGTGCCCGAGCTTGCAGCAGGAATCCGGTCCGGCAGGATCTTGGCAAAAGCGCGCAACAGCACGTCCACGATTCTCTGCGACGTTTCAACATTTCCACCCGCAACCGCCGCCGGCGGCCGCGCATTGACCACCGTTGCCTCTGGAATGACCAGCTCAACCCGCCGCATCAATCCTGCGGTCGGTGCTGCTTCTTCCGGCAATAGACATCGAAATACATAGAAGGTTGCCGAGTAGCTGATCGCATAGACCGCGTTTAGACTGCCCGCCACCTGCGCCGCGGATGCTGTGAAATCCACCAAGACGCGTCCATGTCTCGGATCAGTTCTTATCCTGACGCATATCTTCACTGGATCATCCGTAATTCCGTCGTTATCCAGATAGTCTTCGGCACTCCACTCGCCGTCCGGCAGCTGTTCGAGCTCGGTTTTCATCAGTTGTTCCGAATGATTCAGAAGCGCAGTGACATTGCCTCGCACCCGATCCAAGCCGTATTTTTGAACCATCTCGATCACGCGCTGCACTCCAATTCGACATGCGCCGATCTGAGCGGTTAAATCCCCCTCGCGTTCTCTCGGCGTGCGGACGTTGTTGAGAATCAGCGACAGCAGCCCCTGGTTCAGCGAGCCGCTTGAGACAAGCTTCAGAGGAGGGATTCGCAACCCTTCCTGCCAGATCTCACGGCACAGACCCATCGATCCCGGATATGTGCCCCCGACGTCTGCGTGATGGGCGCGGTTCGCCACGTAAAATGCAGCCTTGTCGCTTTCCGAAACGAAGATCGGCATCACCAACGTGATATCGGGAAGATGCGTTCCGCCTTCGTAAGGATCGTTCAGAATCGCGATATCACCGGCTTCGAGCGTAAGTTTGTCGAGAGCAGCGCGCACGGACATCGGCATCGAACCGAGATGGACAGGCATATCGTCGCCCATCGCTATCACGTTTCCGCATTCGTCGAAAACTGCGCTCGAGTAATCGCGGCGCTCTTTGATGTTCGGTGAGAATGCCGTCCGCCTTAGAGCAGCGCCCATCTCTTCTGCAATCGAGTGGAAAGCGCTCTTGAACAGCGCAAGCTCAATAGGATCCGTCATCGAGGTACATCAACAATTAGGTTTGCGAACTCGTCGACAAAAACACTGCACCCCGGCGGAACAAAAGTTGTCGCACTGTATTCAACCACGACAGCGGGACCACCAAATCTATCTCCGGCGTGAAATCGAGCGCGATCATACAGCAGGCCTGTCAGCCACTGGCCCTCAAAGTAAATCTGCTTTTCTTTGAGAACTGCTTGCTTCCCATCTCCTTCCCTTACTGCGTGCTGTTGAAAATTCAAATGCTCTGTTTCAGCAAACATCCGCACTCTCGCGTTCACCACTTCCACAGGCCTGTGGGTATCCGAATATCCATAGCGTTGCTCATGCAATCTATGGAATCGGGTGACGAAATCATTCGACCAATCAACCGCCAGCTCATACCCTTGCCCCGCATAACGCACATCAATGGACCGGCTGAAGATCCCACTCAGCCCTTCCGCCTTCATGTCTTTTTTTCCGAGCTCCTCGAGCTCCTGAAAATGGCGGCTGATAGAACCATCGTCAGGTCCCAGCATCAGCGTCCGGGAATAATCCCGAACGATATCGGAAACCAGGATCCCGTAAGCTGACAACGCGCCAGGAAAACCGGGAACCAACACTTTCGGAATTCCGAGCGCGCGCGCAAGCGAGCACGCGTGCAATGGACCCGCTCCGCCAAAGCTGATCAGGACAAAATCCCGTGGATCATGCCCCTGCTCCACTGATATCCTGCGCAGCGCATTCTCCATATGAGCGTCGGCCAGCCGGATAATTCCTTCCGCAAAACTCTCCACGCTCGGCAAACTGCCCTTTGTTCTTTCAAAGTATTTCCTCGCGCGCGGCTCGTCGAGCTTCATCTCGCCGCGTAAAAACCAATCCGCGTCCACTCGCCCCAGCAGAAGATTGGCATCAGTGACAGTGGGGCGCTCTCCGCTCCCATAGCAGATAGGGCCCGGATCTGCTCCGGCAGACTGAGGACCGACCCGGAGCGCGCCTCCTCGATCGAAACTCGCCAGCGATCCTCCGCCCGCGCCCACCGTATGGATATCCAGCATGGGGACCGCCACCGGCATTCCCATGATCTGCGACTCCGTCGTGGTCCGAAGCCCTGCTTCGCGATTGACCAGCGCCACATCCGTGGATGTTCCGCCCATGTCGAATGTAAGAATTCCCGAAAAACGCGCGGCTCTCGCAACCGCCATCGCTCCGACCACGCCCCCCGCCGGTCCGGATAGAATCGTGCGCACCGGCTCGCGCATCGCAACGCTCGCTGGAATAATACCGCCTGATGATTGCATGACTTGCAGCCGCGAGCCTTCAGAGCACAGTGCGCGATCCAAATGCTCGAGATACAGCTGCAACTTGGGAGCGAGATAGGCGTTGATCAGCACCGTCGATCCTCGCTCATATTCCCGAAATTCCGGCAGGATTTCGTGCGATGCCGAAATCGGAACACCCAGCTCGCGAAGAGCGGCGACTACGGCCTTCTCGTTTGAAGGATTGGCAAATGAAAACAGAAGCGAGACCGCGATGGATTCAGGCTGCTTGGCCGCGATCGCGTCTTTTAATCGCGTGAGCTCCTGCGCGTCCGCTGAACGCAAGATCGCGCCGTCAGAAGCAACGCGTTCCTCGACGCCGAACCGCATATCCTCCGGCGCGAGCGGCGGCTCTTTGGTGAAAAATAAACCGTAGAGTTTGGGGCGTGCTTGTCGCCCAATCGCAATGGTGTCCTCAAAACCGGCAGTAGTGACAAAAGCAACGCGCGCGCCTTTTCGCTCGAGCAGTGCGTTCGTGCCAACTGTCGTGCCGTGACGGATCTCCGCACTTTCGCCTGGCGCGATCTGCCTTATGCCCTGCAGAACAGCATCGGTCGGATTCGCGGGAGTTGAAGGCACTTTGAGGACTCTCAGCTGCTCCTGAGACGAATAAACGCAGTCGGTGAAAGTACCTCCGGTGTCAATCGCAACGCGCATCGGCGGTCATCAACGCCTATCCTACTCTCAATGGCCACCGTTACCGCGGACTTCGCCCAGCCCCCGGCCTTCCGCTGGCGCCACACCACTCGAGCCCAACGCCGAACTCTGATTGCGGCGGGGTTGGGCTGGATGCTCGATGCCTTTGATGTGATGCTCTATTCAATCGTTCTCGCAACCTTGATGCGCGAGTTCGGAATGGGCAAAGCCGCCGCGGGCCTGCTAAACACGTTGACACTGGTCGCTTCCGCAATCGGAAGCCTCATGTTCGGTCTGCTCGCCGACCGCGTTGGCCGTCGCCGCATGTTGAGCCTGAGCATCCTCGTTTATTCCATGTTCACGTTTGCGTGCGGCTTTTGCACCAGCATCACAATGCTCGCTGTATTTCGCTTTCTTCTCGGCTTGGGTATGGGCGGCGAGTGGAATTCTGGCGCAACTTTAGTAGCAGAGACCTGGCCCGGCGCCTGGCGAGGACGCGCGCTTGGAATCGTGCAAAGCAGTTGGGCCATCGGCTACGCCTTAGCAGCAATCGTGGCGAATATCGTTCTCGCTCGTGCGAGCTGGCGCTGGGTCTTCTTCGTAGGCGTGCTCCCGGCGCTGATCACACTGTGGATCCAGCATGACGTACCCGAGCCCGAAATTTGGCGCAAGCAAAGGCAACAACCGCAGTCCTCGAGAATTGAAACGCTCGCACTCTGGCGGGCCGCCGTATCTCGATTACTCCCGCTCCTCAGCATGAATACTTTCGGCATGTTCGCCTGGTGGGGGCTTTTCACCTGGATACCCGCCTATCTCTCGCTGCCACTTTCAAGAGGCGGCCGCAATTTCAGCCAACTCGATTTCACTTCATTTCTCACCATTCTCAATCTTTGTGGGATGCTGCCCGGTTATTTACTATTCGGCGTATTTGCCGACAAGTTCGGCCGCAAACGAACCGTCATCATTTATTTGATTCTTGCGGCATTATCGGTCCCCGCATTCGCACTCGCACGCCGGCCCGGTCTCATCTTGCTGACCGCCTCCATAACCGCCTTCTTCGGAACGGGCTTTTTTACGGGCTCCGGCATTCTGGGTAGCGAACTCTTCCCTACCCCGATCCGCGCCACGGCGCTGGGGGTCTCCTATAACACCGCGCGCGGAATCAGCGCCGTCGCCCCCCTCATCATTGGCGCAATCGGTGAAGCTCATGGCCTCTCGTGGGGCTTTTCAGCTTGCGGTGTTGCTTTCGCCTGCGCGGCAGCGAGTGCAGCGTGGATTCCGGAAACGCGCGGGCTCGATCTCACCTGATTGGCTTTAGGGATAAACTTATCAGTTATGACTCGCCGTACCGTTCTTACTTCCCTCGCTGCAGCGGCAACGCTCAAAGCTGAATCTACCCCGGTGATGCCGGTTCCCCCACCCCGCACCGAGCCTCCTACCGAATGGAAACCGAAGCTTGGCGTTCTCGGCCCTTACACGCCGGCTAATGTCGAATTCGCGAAAACCCAAGGATTCACGAATATGATTTTGGGCGTCGGACGGCATGGCACGATGGATGCCGAGACCATCACTGACGCGCAAGTCGAGAGCGTCAAAACAACGCTGCAGAAATATGACATGCACGTTTCCGCATTTCAGATCGACGGGAATCACATCGCGCCGGACCCCGATCAGCGCGCCCGGGAGAATGCCTACTTCGTTAAGGCGATCGATCTGGCGGGAAAGCTCGGCGTTCGTTATATGGGAACTCAATCCGGAAAAGATCCGAGTAAACCGTTTCAGGAACAAGTAGACGAGATCGTTCGCGTTTACCACGAAAAGTATTTCCCCGCCTGCGAGCGCAATCACGTAAGCATTCTCTGGGAACCCTATCCGGAGGCGGCGAATATAGCCACTAGTCCGGTTGGTTTCGAAGCTCTATTCAAAGGCTTCGGCGACACGCCTTACGTCGGCTTGCAGTACGATCCGTCCCATCTCGTTCGGCAATTCATGGACCCGATTCAAACCGCGCGCGACTTCGTAAACAAGATTTACGACGTGCATCTGAAAGATACGGAGATCCTATGGCCGGTGCTGCGCGCCGGAGGCATCAACCCGGTTAATAAGGCCCACTGGTGGCGTTACCGGATCCCAGGAATGGGTTCCATCAATTGGCGCGAGTTCTTCAACGTGCTCCAAAACGTCGGCTATACCGGCGCCATGAGCATCGAGCACGAGGACGCCTTATACGGCGCTGATAACAACCCTGGCCCCGATTTTAGTGAAGATTACAAGGTTGGCTTCATCATGGCCAAGCGCTATTTGAACCAATACGTGCCATAGGACCTGCCGATTAACATAGATTCAGGACAACATGCAAGCCAAACTAGTTGGCCCGGCCCTGGTAATAGCTACAATCTCGGCGTGGGCATCAGCAACACAGAAGCCCCGCGTGTTCATTACAGAGACTACGGCTGCACAGGCGTCCGGTGACGCTGCTGTCGGGGATGCGAAAGGTGCCGTGGCATTCGCAGGCGGCACAAGCCCGCAGAACGTAGAAGTAATCAAGGCGTTCAAGAGATATTGTCCCGCCGTTGTGGTAACCGCAAATCGCGAGAAAGCGGAGTACGTCGTGCAGTTCGATCATGAGGCTATCAATCCTACGACGCCCTTCGTGCATGGAAATAAAGTCGCTGTGTTCGACAAAAACGAAGACCTGATGTACAGCAACTCCACACGGATTTTGAGTACTGCCGTAAAGGGCGCGTGCGCGGCCATGATTAGCCCTGGCGCACGCCCAACAGAGCCGCGACCGTGAGGGAGCGCTTTTCCATGCTGACGAAATGCCTGATTCCGCGAATGCCGTATTCGATATTGCGGCATGACTTCTTGGCGTTCGGCAAAGGCGAGGCGCGGCACTTTTATCAGCTTGCGTCTATTTCTTTCACCGATGCGGTCGCATGGAACGACTGATTCGGGATGTTCGGCGGGCCATCCCGTGGCCGCGCATATCCATAATTTGCCACGCAATCATTCACCGTCCGAAAAAATAAACTTCACGCGTTTGCCTCCAAAAGCGTACGTGCCAAACGACTCACGGCGCCTTCCACAAATCCCTGAGTACACTGATGCGCCTCAAAAAATGTAGGGGCGAGGCATGCCTCGCCCGGTTCGTTTCGCAATCCGCCACTCCGTCGCAGGATCAAGCTGGCTTCGTTCCGCAGGAGGAGATCGAAGACTCAGGAACACAGACCACCAAAGGGGTTCCTTCGGCAAAATGCTCCGCAACGGCGTGCTGAAGCCGCATAATTCGCTTTTCGAGCCACAACACAACTTGCACGTCCGGCCTCAGTAGGGCCCAGCAAATTCGACCGCTATTGATGTATGACGTTTCGGACCGGCTAAACGATAGAATTACGCCGAGGGCGATTCCCTCCGCGACTGTTAATGGCGTCAAAGCTCGTCATCACCTTCCTCCTCACAACCAATGCGGCTTTGATGTGGTGCGCAGACCCACGAACCGAATACTGCAGCAAATCGGATGAAGCTGATCCTCGCTGAGAAGTTTTCCATTCTTGTCCCGGAGTTTGTGTCCGTCGTACGAACCGGGCCATCGTCTGTAGGTCCATATGAGAGCTACGGACTCTCGCTGGCCGCTCTTCCGCATATAGACGTGTTTATCCTGCCTTATCAGACCTCCTCGGCCGCGATACCTGGTAAATGCACCGTTTCAACCGAGCTCGACCGCGGGGAGCAGGACGGTGCTGTGTTTTGCGAAGGCGCAGACCTGTTCCGTAGCTTGCCTACGAAACTTGGCACAGCAAAGTGGACACACGTTGTTACTCCGAACTCCAGGACCATGAACTCTCCTGAGCCACCCGCATCGGATGCTTACGTGCATATTTACGTTGTCGTCATTCCGGTGAAGGCTGATGCCCTCTTGCTTGAACTCTACGCCGCGACGTCAGGATATAAAGATGCGCCCGGTCCCGCGCAGGGAAAGCAATTGTGGCCCATGATCCGGACGAAATACTGCCGTTCGCGGCACGGGTAAACTGCAAATAAACTAACGGATCACAGCCAGAAACAAAGCATTGAGCAACAAGTAACGCTTCCGGTGTAAAACCTGACACGGCTACGGCAGGTCCGATGACACAAGTTGTACGCTGGCTGATACATGTCTGCCAAGACTGGCTCTGGCGAAGAACACACAGCCACTCTGCGGCGTGAGCTGCGCCTGAGAGATCTCGTCTTTTTCGATATCTGCGCGATCGTGAGCCTCAGGTGGGTTGCGGCTGCTGCGCACGCCGGACCGGGTTCATTTGTTCTATGGGTTGTTGCGGCGCTCTTCTTTTTCCTTCCGTCGGCTGTAGTGGTCGCGCGCCTGTCCCGCCGATTCCCGGAAGAAGGGGGAATGTATATTTGGACGAAACACGCCTTTGGCGACCGGCAGGCGTTCCTGTGCGGCTGGTTTTACTTCATCTCCACGGTCCTATACTTTCCGTCGCTACTGCTCGCCGGCGTCAGCATGACCGCGTATGCATTCGGCGATCTCGGACAACGTTTCGCTGAAGATCGCGAGTTCGCTCTGCCCACGACGCTTGTCGTGCTATGGGCGGCTTTCGCCGCTAACTTTTTCGGGATGAAGGTGGCCAAGTGGATTTCGACCCTCGGCGGGAGTTCGACATTCATTATCGGAGCGGTGCTCATCGCCTTGGCGTTTGCCGCTGGCCTGCACTCCGGCGTTTCCACCAGGTTTGTTCTGCTTCCGAAGGCCAATTTCGCCACCGTGAACTTCTGGTCGCAGATCGCGTTCGCATTTGTAGGGCTTGAGCTGGCGCCCATTGTGAGCGCTGAGATCCGTAACCCGCGCCGCGATCTCCCGCGAGCTGCTGTCATCAGTGGCGTTATATCAGCGGTCTTCTATATAGGCGTAACCGCGGCACTGCTCGTGCTGTTAAAGCCGGAAGAGATCAGCTCGATGACAGGCCTGGCGCAAGCTGGAGCCGTTGGAGCACGGAAATTGGGCGTGCCCATCGTCGCGATTCTGTTCGCAGCACTAATAGGGATCGCCGTCGCGGGGCAACTCGACACCTGGATCGCCGGAAATACGCGTTTGCCGTATGCCATTGGTCTCGACAATTATCTTCCGGCTGCGTTTGGCCGCATTCACCCGCGCTGGGGCACCCCTTACGTATCATTATTCGTGCAGGCTGTAGCCGCGACGCTCTTCCTGCTCATGGCCCAACTGGGCGAGACCGTCAGGGCAGCCTACCAAATCATGGTCGACATGATGGTGATCGCCACATTTATTCCATTCGTGTACATTTTCGGTGCCGGATTCCGATTTGCCAGCCGAATTGCTGCCATCTCGGGACTGGCCGTAACGCTGATCGCTATCGCCTTATCGGCGCTGCCTCCCTCCGAAGCGGCATCTGCCGCTATATTCGAGATCAAAGTTGTGGGCGGAAGCGTATTTTTCGGGCTGCTCGGGTGGCTCGTCTTCAACCGTTACGAAGCCAAACGATCCCTCTCCGGTAATCGCGATTAAACACAACGTCGAAGAAGAAGAAGGCAGAGCCTGAAGCGATTTCGGATTGTGATCACAGGCGAACA
>CAVWUV010000032.1:0-134422 GCA_963758245.1 uncultured Acidobacteriaceae bacterium
CCCAGGCTCTACGCACTTAATGGGGGCAGGCCGACCTCTGACTGACCTCAAGAACACATTACCCTAACGCGCAAACGGTAGTTTTGGAAGTTTCTAAAGCCATAAGCCTGGCGCTGCAGAACTTCCATTTTGGTGTGAAACCCTTCCGTGATTCCGTTGTTGCGGGTGAAGCGCCACATGCAGGCAATCTCCTCGCGCCAGGAATGGAGGGTGTGGCCGAGTTGTACCAGTGGCGCGAACCCGCAACAACGGAGCGCCGTAATATCACGCAGGAAGCGGTTCGCTAAGCGGCGACATCGTTTCTGGTTGTGGCCTTTCTCCAGCAGCAAATAACAGAGCCGTTGCTTGAAGCCGTAGATGGCCTGCAGTACCGGGTGCTCCCGGAGGTACGCCGACAGGCGCTCGTGTTGCGGGAGCGTCAGGTTATGCCGATGGCGTCGCAGGAGCGAGAGCAGACCGCGATTTTTTGCTCCCACGGGATCGATCTCCTTCCAGCAGGCTAGAAAGTGATGATTCACGGTGCGCACGACATGAAAACGATCTGCGACGATGCGCGCCTGCGGAAAATGCTTGCGCACCAGAGAGCGGTAGCTCGCCGCCAGATCCATGCAGACGACCTGCACCCGGTGCTTGCCCTCCAGCTTCGAAAGATAGCCTTCCAGGGAAGCTTCACTGCGCCCCAGCACCACATCGTGCACTTTGTGATTCTTCAGATCGCAGAAGGTGGTCGCGTACCCGTGCCTTCTGGTGAAAAAGTGCTCGTCGATGCCTAGCACCTGTGGACAGTCGCCGCTGATCCGCTCGCCTGATAGCAGCCTCAGATACCACAGGAACCAGCGCTCGATGGTGGCGCTGGAGAGGCGCTCGCGTTGCGCCAAACGGCTCCGGCTGATGCCGTCAAAATGCTTCTGGCACACGCTGCGCCGGAACGGCTCGGTGGCGCGCAAGCGCGGCAGGATGCCGGGGAAACGCTGCCAGAAGCTGCGGCTGCAGGTCCGGCATATCCATTTGAACGTTTCCAGCTCCAGCGCACAGTGCCGTACACCCCAGCTCTCATGCCGCAGACAGCGTGTGCGCCGGTCCTTTCGCCGCAGCTTCTCTCCCCCGCAATGCGGGCACAGGATCCGGCCAATGAATCGCGCCCTAATCCGCACCTGTCCGGCTATTTCCTCTACTGCTGTAACCTCGTATTCGGGCAAGCCCAATATCGCTTCTGATCTGATCAAAACATTTCTCCACAAGTTTGTTTTATCAGTCAGAACCCTGGCTTGCCCCCATTAAGGAGCTAGAGCCCGCGCCCAAAGGTAAAGCCCGGTTAATGAAGCGGTTTGCGGCTTTTGCGCCGTCTGAGATACAGAATTAAGACCACGGCGGCTGCAATGAAGAAGAGAGCCTGCATCACCATAGGAACGCTCTCTCCCGGACAGTAGTAAACATCACCGTCTTTTCCTCCATCTGAGAAGTACTTTCCACTCCTCTTCCTTCTTGATCGGCTGCCTTGCGGAAAGGTTTAAGCGAAACAGAAGTTTTGTCGCTGGCGGCACGATGGTATGGCCCGGGAGATGGGTGACACTTCGGTTTCAGGACACGGGTAGCAAAGCACGAGCATACTTGCGCGCTCGAGCGCGAATAAGCTATAACATCACGATCGCGCCCCACTCCTCTGGACTGCGATCGGTGGCATGTCGCGAGAACAGCCAATGGTGCCCGTCGAGATCCTCGGCCGCGTATTGGTATTCCCCATACTCGGTTTCATGCGGCTCTTCGAGGATTTTCGCGCCCGCGGCCCTCGCGTGGTTATAGTGCTCGTCAACCTCGTCAAGGAAAATAGTCAATGACTGAGTACCGTACCCGAGTTGAGCGGGTGATTTCTCTTCTTCGCCAGCCTGCCTTACCTGAATTACAGCATGCCCCGCCCACATCTGTCCGCCGTTCGGGCCATCGCCATACCGATAGTATTCGCGAAAGCCGAAGACCTTTGTGAGCCAAGCTAAGGCCGCTCCGAGGTCGTGATAATTGACATGGGGCAGCACGGTATTTACGGGCACAGAGCGATTCTTTGCGATCACGGGCCAATTCTATCGCCTTAAAAGCGGTCTACGCGCAATCTGGAAACAACCTGAAGCAACGTCGAGCATATCCGGGGATGACGGTCCACCGCAGGCGGGCTTGGGATGACCGTAGGTGCGGAGCGCCGCCGCCCGCTAAGATGGTCCTGATTGCAACGAGACTGAAGAACGGGCCGTGAAACTCAATTTGGTGACGCTGGTGATGCTAATCATCGGCTTATCGCTCTTCGGCATGCATGCCGCGCATCTGCCATGGACTGCATGGCGCATTGTGGGAATTGCCATTGCAGCGCCGGCATTTCTTTTGTTCCTAGCAGCGCGCGTTGAGCTGGGACGCGCCTTCAGCGTGCAGGCCAAGGCGACGACGCTGGTAACGACGGGCCTCTACGCGCGCATCCGCAATCCGATTTACTTCTTTGGCGCGTTGTTGATCCTGGGAATCATCATCTGGATGGAACGGCCGTGGCTGCTGCTGATTTTTGCGGTACTGGTTCCGCTGCAGGTGGTGCGCAGCCGAATAGAGGAGCGGGTGCTGGCAGAGAAGTTCGGCGCCGCGTATCGCGAGTATAAGCAAAAGACGTGGTTCTGATGCGCATTGTTGGTTACTGCTAATAGCAACATGACGCTCAGTCCGAGGAAAACGGTCCGGATTCTGGTCGCGTCACCAGCCATCCGTCATGATCGATTCGCGGTTGGGAGGACCGCGAAGGGATGCGAAAGCAGCACCCTAGAAAGAAACGGCCTACCGCTCCAAAGGCAGTATTGCGGTTGCCAGATCTAGATCAGGCGGAATCGGAAGTTCTAAACAGCCTCACGTCTAGCTCCGTCATCGTGAATGAGGCTTTCGTCAAGCGCTATCTGGCCAGCCGCGATCCTCTCGGTGTCTACATCGGCGAGGGCTCCGGTCCCGACGTCAAAGCCAATATCGTGATCGTCGGCCTCTGCGCCAGCTTCGACTATCGCGACCTCCGCGACGATTCCGCGCAGGCCTTCTTCCCGATGTTCGAAGGCGACGAGGGCCGGATTAATCTGCCTCCGTCCTCATTTAAGGATCGACGCTACCTTCGCAAGTATTGATCGGTCTTATTGATCCAATCAGCGCGGGGCGGGGTGAAGATGTCGATATCAACCGTGTCTTCGAGCGCGACGGCCGTATGCGGGACGTCTGGAGGAATGCAGAGGAATTCGCCTGCGCGAACGGTAATTTCCCGGTCATTGATGGTGAAGTGGAGCGCGCCGGATTGTACGTGAGTAATTTGCTCGTTGAAATGGCTATGCAGAGGAACGACGCAGCCTTTCTTGAGGAGCACTCGAGCGACCATTACCTGATCTCCGACTACGATTTGCCGATCGAGCAAGGGGTTCAATGACTCGGCCGGAACTTCATCCCATCGGATGTGTTTCACTTCCCCGTTCATGGATTCTTTTTTCTCCTAGAGTCCTTTATACATGCCGCCATCAACCAGAATGGTTTGACCCGTAATGAACGAGGCGCGATCTGAGGCGAGCCAGACGATCGCGTCGGCGATCTCTTCCGGTTTTCCGAGGCGGCCCACCGGGATCTGATCAATCCAGGCCTGCTCGACTGCTTCTTCACTCAAGCCGGAGACTGAGGCGCGATGGGCGGAAAGCTCTTTCAGGCGTTCCGTTGCGGTGTATCCGGGCGCAACATTGTTGACGAGGATTCCGTCTTTGCCGAATTCGTTGGACAGACTCCGAACCAGGCCCATCACACCCGCGCGGATCGCGTTCGAAAGAATTAACTGGGGCTGCGGCTGGCGGACCGTTATGGAGCTGATCGTAATGATGCGTCCCCAACGTTGCCGCTGCATGTAGGGGATCACGGCTCGGGCCAACGAAGCGGTGCTCCGAAGGTTCAGAAAGAAGGCGTTGTCCCAATCCTCATCGCTCGTCTCGAGGAACGCTTTCGCGGGTGGGCCGCCGGAATTCGCGACGCATATATCGATGCGACCAAAAAGCTGGGCCACGTTCCTGACGAACCGGTCAATAGCGGAGCTGTTACGAACATCGCATTCTTCCGCGTGCACTTGAACGTTAAAACGCGACCGGATTTCAGCAGCGGCTTGCTCGAGAGCTTGGCTGTTTCGCGCGCAAAGAGCCACATGGGTCCCCTCTGCGGCAAGCGCGAATGCGGCAGCACGCCCTAGGCCTTGGCTCGAACCAGCCACAACAGCGACTCGATTACTTAAACCGGTTTCCATCATGATCCTTTATAGCCGGAGGCGTGAGGCTGATATTCACCGTTGCAGTGATCAGTGAGCTGACGTTGCCCGCATTGTCGATGACGCGCACACTCAGGGTGTGCCGGCCCTCGCCGCTGATGCTCGTGGATGCGGAAGTTCCTGTGGCGATGACGACAGGGTTATCGTCGATCCAGTAGCGGATCTGATTCACTCCGCTGCCTGTGCCATCGTTTGCAGAAATATTCGCGATTACCGGAGAGCTGTTGATCGAGCCATTGCCGTTTAGCGCCGGGGTAAAAAAAATGCTGCCGGTCGGTGGCGTCAGATCCACCGATGCAGGGTTGGGAAGCAGAACCACCCCACTGATCGGATTTAGAGTCAATGAAACGTTTCCGCCGGAGACCGTGTAAGTCGCGCCGCTCAGCGCGTCTTGGAGGGTTGCGCCATTCGAATAATATGCGGCGACCGGAATGGAAGGTGTATTGGTATTGGAACCGTTGTTCAACGCAACAATGGCGGTTTGATTATTCGAGCCGACGCGCGCGTACGCGTAAGTGTTTGCGGCGTTCGATGGCTGCTGCGTATCTCCAGTCAAAAGCGTGACGAACGTGCCGCTCGAAAGAACGGGATATTGCTTTCTCAAATGAGCAAGGCGCGTGTAGAACGCGATGACGCTCCGGTCCGGGGGCCCATAGATGGTCGGATCTCCAGATTGATCCGGCCATGGATATGGAGCGCGCGCGTATGGATCGCCAACGGGTCCGTTGGAGCTGTTGTAACGCGAAGGAGCGTTAATGGCCGCTTCATCGCCATAAAACACAGTCGGCGCGCCGATGTAGGTGAACTGGAACAACGCCGCGAGCTCCAGCCGCTGCTTGGCTTGTGCCAGCCCATTGTCGCCTTGCTCAGTCAAGACGTAAAGCGCGCGATTAGTGTCGTGCGAATCGAGCAGGTTCATCATGGCTGAAGTGGCCTGAGGCGGATAGTCGTCGCGCACGGCGCGGTTCGCCGCATCGAACTGGCTGGGGGTCAGCGGGACGATGGAGTCATTTCCGTTGTCGTTATCATCCACCCAGCCGTACTGCCCGCGCGCGAATCCAGTCACGTTGCGGCGGAAGCGATAATTCATGGTGGAATCCAGTTGATCACCTGCGAGCCACTGGCTTGCATTGGGCCAGATCTCGCCAATCAGGGGACCGTCGCTCTTGTAGGTTTTTGCTGCGCTGCGCGTCGCCACCCACCAGGAGTGTGGGAAATTGGGATCGGGCGCGACGTCAAAACGCCAGCCGCTCGCGCCTGCGTTGTACCAGTTGGCCATAACGCTCGCGGCCGGGTCGCCGTAGAAGAAGTTCTGCACCGCGGTTTGCGTGTGATCGAAACTTGGCAGGCCGTCGAACCCGTCCCAGCCTGGATAATCCGCGGAAGCGCACGGCACGTTGTTGTCGTTGAAATGGAACCATGCGCGATAGGGCGAGGTCAACGATTGACAAGCTCCAACGTTGGGGAAACGGTTATAGCGGTTGAAATAGGTGCTATCTGAAGAGGCGTGATTGAAGACACCGTCCAGAATCACGCGCATTCCCCTGTGGCTCATCTCATTAATCAATGATGTGAAGGCCGCGTTGCCGCCCAGCGCGGGATCGACCGTCAGGTAGTCATCGGTGTCATAGCGATGATTCGAACTAGCCTCGAAAATCGGCGTCAGGTAGATCGTGTCAAACCCGAGATTCTGGATGTAATCCAGCTCGTTTTGGATACCCAGCAAGTCGCCACCGTAGAAGATTTCACCGAAATTGCCATAGCAACTGCTGCCCTGGTTATTGGGATCGCATAACAGCGTGTTCCACGGAGTAACCGCGATGGTCGACGCAGCTGACGCGCCGTAGAAGGAAGGACAACCTGCAGAGCTCCGAGCGACGCAATAGTCGTTCGTGGGATCGCCGTTGCGAAACCGGTCCGGGAAGATCTGGTAGACATTCGCATTCGCCATCCACTGGGGAGTTTGGAAATTCGGATCGTACACCGTGACCTGGAAGGAATCGAGCGGCTCGCTATCGGTCGCCGCGCCGGGCCCGTCTTTATTCAGGTTGTCGTAATCGTCGAGATAATCATCGCTGTAAAACCCGCTGGTGCTCCCTTGCGTGACGTGGAACTTATAGTAGTAGACGGTCGGCGTTGAAGGCATGGCCACAGTGGCCTTCCAGACGTCGTATTCCGCCGCGCTGTTCACGAGATTCTGCTCAAAGGGCATGTTTGTATCGACAGGGCCGGTCGTGCTGCCGGCGGCTGTATCGAAGAGATAAGCGCGGAGAGCGACCGCGTATACGCCAGTAGAATGCAGGGTACGAAAACGAAGAGTGAGCTGCGTGTTCTCAGGCACGGCGCCTTCTGAGCTGCGGTAAAAGGGGTCGAAGGTGTTGTGGTAAAAGCCCGTTGTGTCAGTGGCGCTGAAGCTGTTTGTGGGCGGCTGCTCATTGGAGAACGGAGGCGTGCTCGTACCGTTGCCGGTGTTTGCGACTGAATAGTACTGCGTGTATTGAGCAGTTACGCCGATGGCACCACCCGGGTTATCGCCAGGAATTTGCCCGTAAACGTATCCGCTGCCGGAGACGACATATCCAAAAAAGTTGAATTGTGAAGGCAAGCCGTTGCCGGTCACTGTTGACCACGGGATAGCGATTTCGCGCGTATTCGGGCCGCTTCTGTTGGAAGCGTACGCGCCGTAGTTGGAGGTTTTGTTCGACCACGCACGGCTATTCGAGATGCGATATTCGCGATACCCATCCTTGAAATACGTGACGAACTGCGCCGGAAAGGGAAGGGACGAGAAATCAGTGCCGTCATAGTTCAAGCCCGCCGTTGTGCCGGTCCCTCCGACGCCAATGTAGATTACAGCGCCTTCAGCGAGGTTCGCGTTAGTGATGCCGACATATAGATTCGTGCTGTCCCAGGTCATAGACCAGGCCTGGCCGCCGACGCCGATCAGGTTTGTCCCTTTCGCAGGGTTGCCATAGTCGCCGTTCTGGATCGTCCCGTCTATTACGGGCGTGTTCCATTGGCTGTTAGCGCGATAGGGTAAAGCTAAAATCGCGACGAGCGTTGCGACCCGCTTGGATTTACATATTAGCCGATACATGATCCTTATCAACAATGTGACAGCGCAGGGGTTTATGTTTTAGGCGGTATGCCGGGGACGGACAGTCATCCGTCCCTCGCATCCGCTCGTTTACGAAACGAAGTGGAATGGGTTCGTTTTGCGGATTCCATGTTAGAGTAGCGATCATCGGGGCCGCAGTTCGTCTTTGGCACTTCTTAGCCCGCCGCTAGCTTCTCACAGATCGGTTCGCGTTGGAATTTCGCTGATTGCCCTCGCGGCGCTGGTAGCGCTGCTCTACTATGGCCGCGATTTTTTCGTAACGCTCATCGTCTCCGCCGTTTTCGCTTTTATTCTCGATCCCGCAGTGCTGCTCGTCATGAAACTGCGTGTGCCGCGGCCTGCGGCGACGCTGGTTGTGATCGGCATTGCTCTGGTGGGAGTCTACCTGCTCGCGGCGATGGCCTGGGCGCAAGTATCAACCCTTGGCGAAGACCTTCCCGGTTACACCTCGCGCGTCAATGAGCTGTGGGGCAAGGCCAATGGGCGGCTTGACGAATTCGCACAGAAGAGCGTTGACCTGATCGTTCCGAAGACTCTGCGGGAACAAGGGCAGCAGATTCAGCAAAAACCACAAGAAGCGCTGAAGGCGCGGCGTCATAAAGCCGGAGCGGTAAACACAACTCAATCCGCGCAACCTGCTGTTGTCCAGGAAGTCCGAATTCACAAGGATCCAAAGCCAGTCATAGCCACCCTGTACAGCTACATTTCGGGCTATTTTCACGTCCTGGTGATGGCTTCCTTTGTCCCTTTTCTGGTTTATTTCATGCTGAGCTGGCGCGACCACATCAGCAAAAGCTTCTTACATCTGTTTCAAGGGGAAGATCGCTATGTTGTCGGAAAGAGCTGGTCAGGAATCGGAGATTCCACGCGCGCGTATGTGGTCGGCAATTTCATTCTGTGGGTTTGTTTGAGCAGTGTTAGTGCTCTTGCGTTCTTTTTGCTGGGAGTGCCTTACTCGCCCCTGATCGGGCCGATCAGTGCGTTCTTCAGCTTGATTCCCTATGTTGGATTGCCCTTGTCGATAGTGCCGCCGGTTCTCGCGATCATAGCGATTCCCACCAGTTTCAAAATCATCCTGACGCTGGTGCTGCTCACTGCCGTTCTGCACCTCGTCACGATGAATTTCATGTATCCCAAGATCATCGGGCGGCGAGTACGGCTGAATCCTTTGGTCGTAACCATCGCTCTGATGTTTTGGGGAGGGGTTTGGGGCGGGATCGGCTTGATTCTAGCGGTGCCGATTACGGCCGCGATTAAGGCGGTCTGCGACAACGTTGAGTCTCTCGAGCCCTACGGCGGGATGCTCGGTGATTAGACGATGTACGCGCGCGTAGGCGGCTCACTTCCGGTGATGATCATTTCAGGTTTCGCGTGCGCGGCTTCCGTTCTCACATAGGCGAGGCCGGCGACTTCTCCGAATGCCGGAGAATAAGCAGCCGACGTGATTTCCGCGACATCCTTACCATCAGCGCTCAATTTTGTTCCCGGGGCCGGCGGCACAGCAGCCTGAATGTGAATTGGCGTTAGCAAGCGGTGAACCTGGCCGCGGGAGCGAACCCTTTCAACGATCTCCTGGCCCAGGTAGCAACCTTTGTTGGAGTGAACCGCATGTGCCGCTTGCGTCTCTTGCACGAGATAGCGCTCGGTGATGTCTTCGCCATACCGCGGAATGCCGTTTTCTAAGCGCACAATGCGGCATTCTTCGGTTGTAGCGCTGGGAATACCGAACCACGCGAGCCTTTGAAGAAACTCGTTTTTTTCTTGAAGCGGCATAAAAATGCGGAGACCCTCGGGCCCCGTGCTTGCAGTGCGCGCGACAAACCCGGTCTTCCAATTCTCAATCGAGTATTTCTTTCCGGGCACCGGCGCGCCTACTTCAGCGGCACGTTCCAGGCTCTGGGGGCCTTCTAATCCGATCGCTGCCCATGCGCCGGTCTCATCTTCAAGGGTCGCGTCGTCCGCAATGATGTATCGATCCAAATGATCGCGGAGTTTTTCCGCAGTTTCCGGCTCGGTATCGAGCAGTAAACTTTCGCCGCAGTTGTAGACGTAAGCATCAGCCAGAATGCGGCCTTTGTCAGTCAGAAAGAAGGCGTACACGCCCTCGTCGGCGGGCAAATTCTTGATGTCATTCGTGCTCATTGCATGCACGAGGCGCGCGCGATCTTCTCCTCGCACGCGTATCTTGCCGCGCGCGGAGAGGTCGACGCATGCGGCGCTCGCGCGGAGCGCTTCATAGCCCGTAGTCATTTGTTCCACTTATTAGATGCGGGAAGTGCCTCAGGGGCCGCGATGTACTCACTTATCCAAGCAACTCTTTGACGTAAGGCTCCAACCCGGGCACGCACGCATAGGCGTTTCCGCCGTAGATGGTGTTCTTGCCGTCGAAGCTTGAAAATTTCCCACCGGCCTCTTCGACCAGCAGCTTGAGGGGCGCCAAATCCCAGGGCGAAGCGTTTGGCTCGATCCACACGTCCGCTTGACCTTGGGCGACTAACATCGCGTCTACGGATCCGCCGAGACTGCGAACAGCCCAGAAGCGTTTCACCCAGGGCAGAAGCCGCCCGGCAAAACGGCCCGTTCCTGGCTTATTGAAACCATTGAAGGAAAGGACGGCTTGGCTCGGTTCCGATTTATCGGAGACCCGGATCAGGGAACCGTTCGCGCGCGCGCCTTGTCCCCGGCTCGCCCACAGCAACAATCCTTGCCGGGGACTATGGGCGGCGGCTGCTACAATTTCGCCGTCTTGCTCGAGCGCGATGAGCACGGCCCACAAAGGAATGCCACGAACGAAATCCTTGGTGCCGTCGATGGGATCGATGATCCATTTGCGCCGGTTCCCTGTTTCCCGGTTCGCCCCCTCCTCGCCTAGCACGCCGTCGTCGGGAAACTCGCGCGCGAGCTGATCGACTATCAGCTTCTCGCAAGCGCGGTCCGCTGCCGTGACAGGAGATTCGTCTGACTTTGTTTCCGCGGTGATGCCGCGCCGCTGGTAATCGATCGCCAGGGCTCCGGCTTCTTGAGCTATAAGTTTTGCAACCTCAACTTCGCGTTCAAAAGTCATGCTTGATTATGCCTTTCTGGGCGATTCACTTATCGTCGTGTTTGTGCTGCATCGGAAAATGGATGAGGTCGCCAGTCCAATTTGGTATGCTGAACTCGATTGACGGACTTATCGCACTTGAGGCTTGATTCGGCGTCTGACATTCCGCTGTATAGGCAGTTGGCGGAGTCCATCGCTAATCTCATCCATGGCGGGACGATGCAACCGGGTGATCGGCTGCCGCCGACGCGCGACTTGGCTGGTCAGCTTGGACTGAATCGGACCACGATTTCTGCGGCCTATGGCGCCTTAGAGGAATCCGGGTTGATTGAAGGCCAAGTCGGCCGTGGAAGCTTTGTCGCGGTTCGCGAGAGGCCTGGTCCCTCCTATAAGGACTGGGGCGCAATTCTTCCAACGCTCGACTCGAGCTTTTTGCCGTTCCCAGGGAAAGCGGAGATCAGCTTTGCGAATTCGCGCCCTGCGGCTGAAGCGTTTCCGCTGGAGCAGTTCCGGAAGTCATCGAAGGAAGTAATAGACGGTCCGGATGCGGCTGAGATCCTGCAGCTGGGCTCGTCTCAGGGCTTCCCCGCATTGCGCCGCTATCTCCTGGAACAATCCGCGGCAGACGGAATGGCGCGCCCGGGTGATGACTTGATCATCACCAGCGGATGCCAGCAGGGGTTGGATTTGCTGGCGCGTCTATTTGCCTGTGCCGGAAAGGCTGTTGCGATCGAAGACCCTGTATATCACGGGGCATTGCGCGTATTCGCGCGTGCCGGAGCCAGCCTGATTCCGATTCCGGTGGACCATGCAGGGTTGGATGTTGACGCACTCGCGGAAACCATTCAACGGCAGCGGCCAGCCCTCCTCGTGGTGACACCTAGCTTTCAGAACCCAACTGGAACAACGATTCCGCTGGAGCACCGAAAACGGATCGTGGACCTGGCGCAACGCTTTGGTGTCGTCCTGATTGAAAATGACATCTACAGCGAGCTTCGATACCATGGCACGCCTTTGCCGGCTCTCAAAGAACTGGATAAGACGGGCAACACGATCCTTCTGCGCAGCTATTCGAAGGTTGCGTTTCCAGGACTGCGAGTGGGCTGGGTTATTGGTCCGCGAGCTGTGATCGCGCGCCTCGCGGAGGCCAAACAGCTTAGCGATCTTCACTCCGACCAGTTGTCGCAGGCTGTGCTATTGCGCTTCGCCGAATCCGGCGAGTTGGCGGATCATCTGGAGCGCACTCGCCGGGCAGGGGCTGAGCGCCTGAATGCCGTCCTCTCAGCTTGCGGGCGATATCTGCCGCCAGGTGCAAAGTTCACGCGACCGGAGGGCGGAATGAGTCTGTGGATCGAACTGCCGGCGCCCCTGACAGCGGAAAACCTTCTGATCCGGGTTCAAGAACGAGGAGTGAACTTCCTGCCGGGCCGATTCTTCTCTATGGGCCAGGCACACATGAGAAGTCTGCGGATCAGCTTCGGCGGCTTATCACCGGAGCAGATCACGCGGGGCGTGCGGATTCTGGGAGAGACCGCAGCCAGGGAACTGGCCGCCGCTCCCGCAAATGAAAGTTTTGAACCAGCGGCAGCGCTGGTGTAGCGTATGGGACGGACGACTCTGTCCAAAACAGAGGATGTGGTGACGCTAGAAGGCTTTTTCGTGGACAGAGCTGTCCGTCCCTGTACACGGGGACAAGAGAGGAGAATTTAACGTGAACTTCCAGGACGATCAGTTTCGATTGAAAGTTGGGCTAGCGGAGATGCTCAAGGGCGGCGTCATTATGGACGTCGTCAACGCCGAGCACGCGGTAATCGCCGAGCGCGCCGGTGCAGCCGCGGTGATGGCGCTCGAGCGTGTTCCTGCGGATATACGAAAGGAAGGCGGCGTCGCGCGCATGTCACAGATTCGCATCATCCGCGACATCATGGGGTCGGTGTCGATTCCGGTCATGGCTAAGGTCCGCATCGGCCACTTTATGGAAGCTCGCATTCTGGAAGTGCTGGGGGTTGACTACATTGATGAAAGCGAAGTTCTCACGCCCGCCGATGAGGAGCATCATGTCGACAAACATGATTTCAAGGTTCCTTTCGTCTGCGGCGCAAGGAATCTGGGCGAAGCTCTTCGACGTATCGCAGAAGGCGCGGCCATGATTCGGACCAAAGGGGAAGCGGGTTCCGGGAATATCGTCGAAGCCGTCCGCCATATTCGAACCATCGTGAAAGAAATGAAGCAACTCACGGTGCTCGGCAAGGAAGAACTGGTGCATGAAGCGAAAAATCTTCAAGCCCCGCTCGAACTCGTTCAGTACGTGGCGGAGAACGGAAAGCTGCCGGTCCCGAACTTTTCGGCCGGCGGAATCGCGACTCCTGCGGATGCGGCACTGGTCATGCAGCTCGGGGCTGAAGCGGTATTCGTTGGCTCGGGGATCTTCAAATCTTCTGACCCCGAGACGCGCGCCAGGGCCATCGTGAAGGCAGCCACCTACTATCAGGATCCTGTGAAACTGCTGGAAGCGAGTGAAGAGCTGGGCGAGGCGATGCCGGGGCTAGACGTTTCGAAAATGCAGGAGTCGGAGCTGATGCAGACGCGCGGCTGGTAAATGGAACCGAAAATCGGCATCCTTGCTTTGCAAGGCGATTTCGAGGCGCATCGGAAAGCTCTGGCGCGTGCCGGCGCGCAAGCTGTAGAGGTGCGCTCCGCCACGGAGCTGGAAGCCGTTGACGCCCTGATTATCCCTGGGGGCGAAAGCACCACGATGCTGAAGCTCCTGAGCTTGGAAAATCTCTTTGAGCCTCTTCAGGAGTTTGGGAACACAAAACCAATTTTTGGCACTTGCGCCGGCGCCATTCTGCTTTCCAGGGAAGTCTTGAATCCACCGCAGAAATCACTTGGATTAGTGGATCTCACGATTGAACGAAACGGCTACGGACGCCAGATAGACAGCCGCATCGCGAATATTGAGGTCGACGGCGAGCCTGCGGAAGCGGTTTTCATTCGGGCGCCGATCATCCGCCGTGTCGGGCCGCAGGCGAAGATCCTCGCCAAGTATTTGGATGCTCCCGTTTTAGTAGAGGAAGGACGACACATGGTGGCCACGTTTCATCCTGAGCTCGGCTCCGACGATCGCATTCACCGCCGGTTCGTGGAGAAGGTTGCTTCCTCGCTGCGGAGTTGACCCTCGCGACCCGGCTGTCAGCGCTTCTTGAATGGCAGGCAGTTTCCGACATGATGGCTCAGCACGAACACGAGCGGTGTAAGCGGATTCCGCGCGTCAACCCCGACCGGCTCCGCGCAGGCCTGCGAGAAATCAGGTAGATTGACATACACTTCAATGTCGTAATGAGAACCGGGACGCAGGGTCAGGGTGGCTTTCCCATTCGCGTCCGCGGTGGCCATGAGAGGCGTTACCGAGCTCTCCCAGATATCATCGCGGGCAACGATTTCGGCATGATCGACCGGTTTACCGTCGAAGCCGAGCACCGTTACATGAAGCGGGACGGACGGCGGCGGCGAATCCGGGGGCAGGAAGAATCTCAGATTATCGATTGTTTCGCCTGCTCCCACATTGAGGACTGCCGCTTCGGAGCGATGGACCGTACCAGGAAAGAACGCCTTCCTGTAGTAACCCTCGCCCTTTACGGAGGTGAAGTCCATGTTGACCGCAAAAACATAGGATCCGGGCGGCAGCTCAGCGAAATCAAATGCTCCGTCAGAGTTAGTTGTCGTGTAGCTCGATTGCGAGGTCCACGGTTCGTTGGCTTCGGCCTCAGCTGTCTTGGCCGTGAGGTAAAGTCCAGCAGCGGGAGCGCCGTCAGCAAAATACACATGCCCCCGGATGTGTCCGTCCAGGCGCGTGCTCCAATTTATTTCGGCGCAAGCGTGATCCTGCAGCGTCACTGTCGATTTCGGAAAGCGCGCATATCGAGAGGGCGTCACCGCGGAAACCACATACGTGCCCGGTGCGAGCCCAGCCGCTCGGAAATTTCCATCCGCATCTGAGGAGAGAGTTTTCGATTGGGGGCCGTTGATGGATACTGCGATATCAGGCAAGCCATTGGCCGCATACCCGCCATCCTGGTTGAGCCGTAGCGTCTGTATATGACCGAAGATGGTAGCGCCGGGAGGCGCTTTTGGGAGAGCTTCCAGCCACTGAATGTCAGCGTCTGCCGCGCGATCGATTACCTCGTGAGTGCGGCTGCAACGATTTGTGCTCAACTCGCCATTCGATGAAGTATAACCGTAGACCAGATAGTCATGCCCTTCCTCGAAGCCGAGACCACAGGCAGGTCCTTGATCGGGCGAGTGGACGATGACCTGTTGTCCCGGACTGCCGCGATACGATTTGGTCACTTTCGAAATGGGTTATGTTCTGCCCCGGACCAATCAAAGTCAACGTTTGGCCATTTACTACCCTCTCCTCGGGCGGCTTGTCGTAGACGTGCTCAGTTCGAACAACGTGGCCTAAGAAGAGGACCGGCGTTTCCCAGTAGAGGGAACACAACGGCTTCGGACCTATGCAGCTGCAGCCTGAACTGGGCTGGACTCCCAAAATGCTGAATACGAGGAATGCCAGCGTGGTTGCGACATTCTTGCTCATGCTCTCCAAGGCGACGTGCCCGGATGGAAGCGCGTTACGGATCTCTGAGCGGCGCCCCGAAGGAAGCGGGACGAAGAACGCCGCGTCCGCTAAACTGGGTATTACGTGAAGAAGAGGGTGCTTTTTCTATGCATTGGCAACTCCTGTCGTAGTCAGATGGCCGAGGGATTCGCTCGAAAATACGGTGCGGATATCTTAGAGCCTTTCAGCGCCGGCTTCTCTCCTGCCGCAATCGTTCAGCCGCTTACGAAGAAGGTAATGGAGGCCAAGAACATCAATATCGAGGATCAGTATCCAAAGGATCTCGGCGCGGTGAACATCCCCACCTTGGACCTGATCGTCAACATGAGCGGAAGCAAGCTTCCGACCCGGATGAGGATTGAAGTTCGAGATTGGAAAATAGAAGATCCCCTAGGCCGGTCAGAAGAGGTTTATATTTCGGTTCGCGACCAGATTGAGAATCTGGTCATGCGTCTTATTCTGGAACTCAGGCGTGAAGCGCGTATTGCTTGACCTGCTGAGGCATGTAAGGCAAAAGAAAAACGCGGCTCCAAACTCGAAAGGAGTCTGAAACCGCGTTGAACTCGAGCCGATAAATCGGCGGTTAAACTACTTGGGGCTGCTGGTGCTGGTGGTGTCCGTCGACATCGTCGAAGTGCTCTTCTTGTGGTGACGGCTCTTTTTGGTGCTCTTCATGGTGTTCGTGTCGGTACCACCCGTTGAACTCGTTGAGGTGTTCTGTGCAAAAACCACACCGACGGGGAGTAGCGAAAGGCCCAGGGCGGCGATCATGATCTTCTTCATTTAGGGATATCTCCTTATTCTTACAACGTAAGTGATAGCACTATGTGCTCTCACTGAGTATGTTCGCAGACATATGGTGAAGTAGTCCTGAAGTAGACATTAAACTTGTCTTAATCTAAGGAAGACGAATAAAAGACGAACGCGGTGGGCCTAAATGCATTGTGTGTGCAAAGATGCGCAAAACGCATTAAAATCGAGTGATTCAGCAAAAATATCAACATGCTAGACCCGTCCTCGCCGCAGAAAATCAACAGCCGGTACGAAATTAAAGATCCTGCCATTGGCGAAGGCGGAATGGGTGTGGTCTATAAGGCCTACGATACCGTTACAAAGCGATATGTGGCCTTGAAGACTATGCGCGGTAACGTGGACCCGGCTGCGATAGAGCTTTTCGAGCGCGAATGGACGGTGTTGGCTCGTATGAGCCACCCCAACATTGTCGACATCCTGGATACGGGGGAGTTTCGCGACGACGGGCAGCGAAAGCCGTATTTCGTCATGCCCCTCCTGCCGGGCGTGACGCTTGATCATCTCATTAAGTCGTCAAGCCAGCGGCTGACGGTGGAGCGAACGGTGGAAATTATGTGCCAGGCCTGCCGAGGTTTGCAGGCCGCACATGATCATGGCCTGGTTCATCGTGACCTGAAACCGAGCAACATTTTCGTGATGGACGATGACACGGTCAAGATCATCGATTTCGGCGTGGTCCATCTAGCCGATCAGCGATCTGTAACGGGAATGAAGGGGACCATCCAGTACATGGCCCCGGAACAGCTGGAGATGAAGCCAGCGACGCCCATGTCCGATATCTTTTCGCTGGCCGTGGTTTGCTACGAAGCACTCACCAAACGCAAGCCGTTCACCGGAAAAACGGAGGGCGAGCTGGTTGACGCGATTCGGACCCTTATCCCTCCGCCGGTTTCCGACCTGAACGGGGCGGTAAATCAGTTGGTCAGCCGTACCGTGCATAAAGCCATGGCGAAGCAGCCGTGGCATAGGTTCTCGAGTGCGAAGGAGTTCGCTGACACGCTTCAGAAAGCTCTTCGCAACGAGCCGATTGAACGCTTTGACCGGAACAAGATCTTGCCCAAGATCGAACGCATAAAAAGGGCCCACGGCGAAGGCGACTATCAATTTGCCTTGGAGATGCTGACGGAGCTCGAGTCGGAAGGGCATATGGATCCGGAAATGTCGCTGCTGCGGATTCAGATCGATCAAAGCATCCGTCAAAAGACAATCCGGCATTTGCTGGAAAGTGCCCGGACGCGCATGGAAGAGGACGAGCTTCCCCTGGCCATGCAAAAAATCCAGGAGGTCTTGAGCATTGATCCCGGCAACGTGGATGCTTGCAGCCTGAAGAGCCAAATAGAACGCCAGCGGAGTGAGAAACAGATTGAGAACTGGTTTCGCCTGGTGCGCGAGCATCTCGACAATCAGCTTTACAGCCAGGCGCGGCAAGGGATCCAGGAAATTTTGAAGATCAATGCGTCGGATAGCCGCGCGCGAGAACTGCTGGCGGAGATTGATCGAACCGAGCGGGAAGCGGTCAAAATCAGGGAAGAGAAGCAGAAGCTGTACGAGGCCGCGGTTGCTTCTTACAAAAACGGGGAAATCAGCACTGCCTTGAGCAAACTCGAGCACCTGCTGGACCTCAACCGGGCCGGACCGAAATCGATCACCCCCGATAAGGACGCGCAGTACCAGAGTCTCTACAACCAGGTGCGCTCTGAGCGGGATGCCGCTCGAAACGCCTATGCAGAAGGCCGTAAGTATTTGGCGGATCACAACTTCGTTCGTGCTCTGGAGATCTGCCAGGAATTCCTCCAGAAGCATCCTGGTGATCCGATGTTCCAGGCACTCAAGATTGAAGCTGAGGAGACCCAGCGGCAGGAGCAATCTTCTGCCATTGCGGAAGTAAACCGGCGCGTGGAGGCCGAGCCGGATCTGGACAAGAAGTACAACATCATCAAAGAAGCTGTTGAAAGATATCCGAACGAGCAACACTTCAAATCTTCTTTGAAGCTGGTTAAGGATCGGCGCGATCTGATCAATTCCATAGTGGGCCGCGCGCGGCAGTACGAGGAACGCGGGCAGTTCAATGATGCGGCGGGGCAATGGGACATCCTGCGAAATATTTATCCGCTCTACCCCGGACTGGATTTTGAAGTTCAACGCCTGACGAGGCGGCGAGATGAGCAGGTCAAGGACGAGTTCAAAGCGAAATGGGTAGAGAGGATCGATCATCATTTCGGAGCTGGCGAATACAGCAAGGCTCGTGGAGTTATCAAGGAGGCTCTCCTCGAGTTTCCGGACGACAAAGAACTACAAGGGCTCGAGTCGCTGGCCGAGCAAGGGATCAAGCGCAGCTCCGATGCGGACAGCCTGCTCACTGAGGGCAAAACGCTGTTTGCCCAACGGAAATACGAAGAGGGATTGCAGACGTTACGCAAGGCCGAGCGTCTGGACGAGCGCAATCCGCTGATCCGAGCGGAGCTGTTGAGCGCAGTCCTCCAACACGCTCGAGACCTGATGTCGCGCGATTGGCATGCGGCTGAACCACTGGTCAAAGAGGCGCTAGAACTGGACTCGAGCGATCCGGTCGCCCGCAGCTTGTCTTCCTTGGTTCAGGACTACAAGCGTCAGGAGGCGATCGGCAGATTCGTGCTCGAGGCTCGAGATTTGCAAGCCTCCGGGGATCTTTCAGGAGCGTTGCGCAAAGTCGAGGAAGGTCTGCGTGTTCACCCGAATGAGATCCGGCTGTCGCAGCTACACAACACGTTGCGGAATGCTCTTGGAGAAAACCGCCGCAGCGAGGCTCTCCCAAGCAGCCCTGTAGAAACGCCGCGGACGCCTCCCAAACCCGAGCCGCCGGATCTCCCTCCCCCGGTCAAAACCACTTTCCAGCCAATTCCACCAGTTGTCCCAGCCGGACCGACGGGCGCTTCAGCTTCTGAGTCCATTTCGAAGACTGAGCAGGGTGCCGGCTCAGGCGCGGTCCCGCCGGTCAAACCTCCCGCGTCGCCGGTGCTGGTGCCAGCCAAGCAATCGCCGGAACCTTCAACTACGCAAGGGACAGGAAAGACAGACTGGAAAAAGCGCGGACCTCTGCTGTTGGGCGCTGCCTTGGTTGCGATAATACTGGTCGCTGCCGCTCTGTTTTTCAAACGAACGACCGGGGGTCCGGCTCCATCCAACACGCAGCCACCCGTCAAAACAAAAACGGCCCCACCGCCGCCACCTCCTCCTCCTCACCCCTCTTCACCGGAGCTGCTCATTACCGCTGATCTAAAATCCGGATCGGGGAAATTCGTTCTCGACGGAAGTCAGCCGGTTGATCTGCAACAAGGCAGCATGACGAAGGACATCCCCCCAGGGACTCATACATTGGTCATTCTTGATGGCAACAAGGAAGTGTTTTCGTTCGGGTTTCATGCGGAGCCGAACGAAGTTCCTAGCGTAATCAGTCCTCCGAGCGGAACGTCGGCGGGAGTGGTCGTCACTTCGTTCGGACCAACTGCCAAGGTTTATGCCTCGGCGAAAGTGAAAGGTGGCGTGGAGGGTCAGCCTTTGCAGCCCATACCCGCGGAAGGTGACGCCTTGACTCTTCCCGCCCAGGGTGGTCTCCGATTCGTGGTCGAGGACAGCGCGACCAAATCGCACACCATCGTTATCGACTCTTCGGCGGTTCCAGCTCTGAGCGTGACACTGAGCGGTGCGACGGAACGCATTCCGTTCGTAATCAAAGCGAACGTTGATACGGCGTTCGTTGTGGTTGACGGGTACGTCACCAAGGCAAAGCTGGTTAACGGCGCACATGCTATGACATTGCCGGCCGGAAAAACCTATCGCATTACTCTAAAACGCGACGACTATGAATCGCCACCCGAACAAATGCTTCAGTTAAAGAGCGGGGATACAACACCGCAGACGCTCACTTTTGCGCTTACGCCGATTGCGCATGACGCAAGGTTAACCATCGACTCCGCCCCAGTCGACACGGAAGTTCTGGTTGACGACAATCGCATTGGATCTGTCGGTTCATCCGGGAGTTTCAGCAATCCGATCAGTCCCGGGAAACACATCATCACTCTGAGGAAAACGAATTACGAATCTTACAGCGACCCGAAGGTCTTTAAGGCAGGTGAGACGGTCAAGATAAGTGGCGACGTATTGAAGCCCTATGGTTCTATGGCCTTAAAGGTGATGCCTGCGAACGCGCGTATTACTTATCATCGCGGCAACGAAACGCAAGAAGTTGACCGCCCTAACAACGCCACTTACCCGCTGCCTTCGGGCGACTATGTCGTTACTGCGGAGGCGCAGGGATACACTTCCACCTCCAGTACAGTCACGATTTCTCCCGGGAAAACCGTTACCGTCGATTGGAACCTCAAGCCCATACCTCAGGTCGGACCAACGCCTCTCACCGCGACGAATGTGTTTGAAAACGGCGCTTCCTGGAAAATCGGTCCGTCCGGGTGGTGGATTCACGATGCGAAAGGTCCGACCTTTTTTAGAGCGCGGGAGGGTACGTTCGTCGTCGATATCGTGAAGGACACCCATCAGGGATTGTTTAAGAAACACGTCAACGCAATCGCGTTCTTCGTGGACTACACTGGCGCAGGGAACTATGTCGGCTACACCCTGGACGGACATAATCTCACTCGCAAGGTGTATTCCGGCGGCCATGCTGAAGACGAAAAGAAAGTTAATCACGGGATGGAATCTGGCCAGACGTTTCGGATAACACTGGAGATCACGCCCGAGGCGGTTGTGATCAAGAACAATACGGGTAAAGTGCTGGATTCCTTCAAGCGCAACGGAGCAGGGGGGAAATTCGGTTTCGAAGATGAAGTCGAGCTATCGGTCCACTAGCGCACAACGCTTTTAGAGACGGCAAATCAGAAGCTCCCGCTCGTAGACCATCTCGGGCGGCAGCCGGTCGTGCAAGTCGATGAACAGTTCTTCGTGCCCGATGACTTCGGAGCGCCAGGCGGCACTATCGAAGGCCTGCAACTCTTCGAATTTTTCTCGCGGGAAATCCAGGCCTGTCCATTCGATGTCTTCGTATCGAGGCATCCAGCCGATGGGTGTCTCTCTCGCGGCTGCGCGGCTATGGGCTCGCTCGACAATCCACTTCAGCACGCGCATGTTTTGGCTGTAACCCGGCCAGATGAACTCGCCATCAGCATCCTTTCGGAACCAGTTCACGTGAAAGATGCGCGGTGTTAGCGTCAATAACCGCTGCATGGTAAGCCAGTGGCGGAAATAATCGCCCATGTGATAACCGCAAAAGGGCAGCATCGCCATCGGATCGCGGCGCACCTTGCCGATGACGCCGGCAGCTGCAGCAGTGGTTTCCGAACCCATGGTTGCGCCGATGTATACTCCAGCACTCCAGTTAAAAGCCTGATAGACCAGCGGAGTGGTGGTTGCGCGACGTCCGCCGAATATGAAAGCGCTGATCGGCACGCCATTCGGATCTTCCCAATTGGGATCGATGGAAGGACATTGGGAAGCCGCGGCAGTGAATCGCGCGTTGGGGTGAGCAGCCTTTCTGCCGGTCTGACGACCGATTTCAGGCGTCCACCGGTTACCCTGCCAATCCAGGCATTCCGAGGGGGGCTCACTGGTCAGGCCTTCCCACCACACGCCGCCGTCAGGGGTGAGCGCGACGTTGGTAAAAATCGCGTTCTTCGAAAGTGTGGCAATCGCATTTGGGTTCGTTTTGGCTGATGTTCCAGGAGCGACGCCGAAGAATCCGGCTTCCGGATTGATGGCGCGCAATTGTCCTGTTTCATCCGGCTTGACCCAGGCGATATCGTCGCCTACGGTCCACACTTTCCAGCCGTCAAACCCTTGCGGCGGGATCATCATGGCGAAATTCGTCTTGCCGCACGCGCTCGGAAACGCCGCGGCTACATATGTCTTTTCACCCTCCGGATTTTCGACGCCAACGATCAGCATGTGCTCCGCCATCCAGCCTTCATCGCGAGCGATGTTCGATGCAATGCGCAGCGCAAAGCATTTCTTGCCGAGCAGCGCGTTTCCGCCATATCCAGATCCGTAAGACCAGATCTCACGGGTCTCCGGAAAGTGAACGATGTATTTTTCGTTGTTGCAAGGCCAACGAACGTCTGTATCACCTGGCGCGAGCGGAGCGCCGACACTGTGCATGCAAGGCACCACGCGCTTCACGTCCTTATCGATCAGTTGAAACACGGGCAGACCGATGCGGGCCATAATGCGCATGTTTACGACAACGTATGGCGAGTCGGTGAGCTCGACGCCAATCTGCGACATGGGCGATTCGATAGGGCCCATGCTGAACGGCAAGACGTACATTGTGCGTCCACGCATGCAGCCGGTGAAGAGAGCTCTCAACTTCCTGCGCATCTCAAACGGATTGACCCAATTATTCGTAGGACCGGCGCTATCTTTTGAGAGCGAGCAGATGAAGGTGCGATTCTCGACGCGCGCCACGTCGCTTGCGTCTGAACGCGCGTAATAGCAGCCCGGCCACAATTTTTCATTTAGCTTGATAAGCGTTCCGGCCGCGACCATCTGCGCGCAAAGCGCGTCGTTTTCCGCCTGCGAGCCGTCGACCCAATGGATGGCTGCAGGCCTAGCAAGCTCGGCCATTTTCTCGACCCAGCGAAGGAGATGTTTGTTAGTGCTGAGCGGGACTGCGGAAACAGAGGATCTCATGTTCTGAGACTATGATGAAGCACCGCGGCCAGGACGCATTCAACGATATCGCTCAACCTGCCCTCTTCAATCGAAGCGATCGCAAACCTGCGCCGCGCGGCTGCTGCGGCTGGCGTCCGGCGGAGACGCATGTTCAGGAGCGCAACATCTGCTCAAAGCGAGCGTCCATTCTTCTTCTTCAATAAATTCGCTCCGGTCGGCTTGTGCGATACCTTCCCGCACGGCAGCGCGGAAGCGAGCTTCTTCCGCAAGCAACCGCAGAGCAGCGTCCTTGACCAAATGCTCCGGGCCGGTGCCGGCCTTTGTAGCAATCTGCGCAAGCTGCACTTCCTGCTCGGGCGTGAAATACACTTCCATGTCCTTCAGCGTACGGGAAAACTCGCTCTCAGGCAACGCGCTCGCATTTTGGGGAATAATATTTGCTCAGGGCTGCTGGCCAAGCAAGCCTGAATGCCGCAGCGCCCGGCGCTGGTTTCACGGTAAGATGGTGGGCCGTACTTAGGGGCGTAAGCCCACTCGGCGCTCCATCTGTTCGAAACGTGGGTCCTGCCTCAACGGGTCTAGGCCGGGTTCCACTTTGAGGAATGTCATCCCGGTGTCGTGTTGTTGATAAGCTTTTTCCAGCCATTCGAAGGCCAGATCCTTCTCCCCGAGCGCCGCATAAATAAACGCCGTTTCGAACGAACCCACCTGTTCTTTCCGGGCACTCGCCTGCAGCTCTCGAACAATACTTCGTGCTTCGTCTAGCTTTCCGGCCATCGCGTAGACGTGCCCGAGATGGCCGCGTATGGCCGCACCGTTGCCGAGTTGTTCCAGATTCGCAATCGCCTCGCCATACATCCCTTTCTGCTCCAAGGCAACCGCCAGATAAAAGGATGGCTTACCGGCGGCCCCTCGTCGCGCCTCTTCCAGGGCTTCATCGTAGTCGCGGGCCATCCAATGGACAAACGAGGCGTCATTGAGCGTACTTGAGGAAAGCGGGTCGATTTCCACCGCCCGCTGCGCTTCTGCCAAACCCTCTTGTCTTCTTCCGACCTGCAAGAGATACCAACTGTACGGTTCATAGGCGCCGTTCGGTTTGAGCTCCATCGCTCGCTTGAACTCCCGGTCTGCGCCAGGCCAATCCCAATCCAACCGTTCAAGCGCGAAAGCAAGCTCCGCGTGAGCTTCGCCCAGATTATCGTCGATCCGAAGCGCCTTTTCCGCCTCATCCTTTCCCTTGGTGAACGCCTCGCGTACCGGCAATCGCCGCCATGCGCCGAGCGAATCGTATATGTACGCCAGTTGAAGGTGTGCAAGTGCGAATTTCGGATCCTTTGCAATTGCCTGTTGAAGGTAGCTTATTGACCGCTGAAGGCCCTCTGATTGCTGAACGCTCTCGAGGGATCCGAGATGGCAGCAGCCGCGGAATTCATAAATGCCTTTTAAATACAATTGATAGGCTTCGCTGTTGCCGGTGTAACGTTTCGTTAAACGTTTCTGCTCGTCGCTCGCAAGTCTCAGCCGTAGGGCATCCGCGATCTCCCGCGCGATATCGGTTTCCAGGCTTTGAAAATTGGCGATATCTCGCTTGTAGCGCTCACCCCAGAGCTCGGCACCGTCGGCCACGTTGACCAGGTCAGTTTGAACAATAACCGTGTTTCCGCTTCGAGCCAACGTCCCCATTAGCAGGGCGCCGACACCTAGCTCTTGACCAACCTTGCTGGCATTCACCTCCTGGCCTTTGAAGTGAAACGCCGTGTTCCGAGCGATCACCTTCAAATTGGGAGCCGTGGACAAGCTGTTAATGATTTCCTCGCTGATGCCGTCGCTCAGATAGTCAGCGCTTGCGTCGTGCGTGGCATTAACGAAAGGCAGGACGGCGATAGAGGTTATGGGCTTGACCTGCGCAGCCCGAAAGCTAAATATCCCAAAAGCGAGCAACGCCAGGAGCGCAGCAGCCCCCAGGGCCAGCCACGTCCATTTCCGGGTATTGGGCGCCTTTCCCGCACTGGGCGCCGGAGCCAAGGTATCTGTAATTAAGACGCTTTCCCGGCCCGCGGGCTTTTCGACGGCCGCGATAAAGCGGTAACCCCGTTTCGGGAGCGTTTCAATGTAACGCGGAGTCTCTGCATCATCGCCCAGAGCCTGCCGGAGCTTCTTGATTGCCGTACCGAGGCCTTGCTCAAAATCCACGAACGTTTCAGGCGTCCACAGTTTTCGGCAGATTTCCTCGCGGCTAACCACCTCGCCAGCATGGTCCAGCAACGTAATGAGAATGCGAAACGGTTGTTCCTGAAGCTTTATCCGCGATCCATGTTTACGGAGTTCTCCACTCCCAACGTCCGCTTCGAAAATGCCGAAGCGAAAAACCAGCGGCGATTGAGGGACTTCTTGCATCGCGGCATATCCTTCGGGTAGGAAAAGTATAGCACCGCGCCGAGCAGTAGCATGCAGGGGCTCTCACGTTGATCCCGGCGGAGTTCAACCTCGCATCTGATCGGTGTCTTTTCAACCGCTTAGAGCTTCAAAGACGGGTCATTGACAGTTCAACCGCGGTCCATGGACGATCTCGTCTCCCGGCACCACAGTGGATAGTGGATGAGCGATGTAAACCATCGTTCGCCGAAGTTAAAGGAGAAATGAAATGAAATCGAGTCGAAAAATGAGTCTGTTCCTGGGCTTGGCTGGCATGTGTTTGACGGCTGGCTTACTTGGGGCAGCAGATTTTACGGGCAGTTTTATGTTGCCGTTCCAAACGCAGTGGGGATCGGCTGTGCTGCCGGCTGGCGATTACACATTCAGATTGGACCATGCCACTCTGAACGGGCATATCCTAGTCAGGCGAGGAAGCGAGGGGGTCGCCATTGTTATGGCGCAGGGCATCGCCGAAGCACGTTCCTCGGGAGCCAGTTCCATGCTGATCGTCGGAAACAGGGTTCGCTTCTTGCATCTGGCGCGGTCTGGGGTGACTTACAGTTACCAAATACATCCAGAACGAAGGGAAATCCTCGCACGGAGTTCTGGAGTGCCGGGCGTGATCGTTTCGATAGCAACAAAGTGAGCCATCGATGCGGCTAACCTATGTGGCCGGCGCATTAACAACGGCTTTCACTCCGTTGGATGCGCCAGCCACAAGTTTGGCGAATCAGGTCTGCGTAAGCAAGCCTGAATGCCGCAGCGCCCGGCGAATTTTTTTGGGTGATACCGATAGCCGGTGGGCTACTCGGGATACCTTGCGGCCTTCGTGCTCCCAAACTCTGCGTATCAGCAGCTCTTCAAACTCGCCTACCACGTCTTGCAAAGACTTATCGCCAATCGCCCCCTGGGACCAGGCCCGGAGATTAGGATCCTCAATGCCCGCGTGCAGAATCTTCGCCCTCAGGAGCTCAATTTCCTGCCACAAGGCGTCATGGCGATCGTGATCCAGATACGCTTCGGCGCGATTGCAGCATGCCCGCGCGAATTCAGTGTTGTTGAAGAAGCCATTGACGAGAGTGGTCCCATGGCAGATATGGGCTTGCGCGAGTAGTCTTCGGCTTTCTGTATGCTCACCCAGATCCACCGCCTCCTTGGCGCAATCGTGCGCGAGCTGCGCGAACCGGCTGGGATCCTCGCCTTCGCCAATCTGCTCTTCAAACTGCGCGTTTGCCACCATCGCCTGTACGATACGCGCACGGCACATCAGCAGATAATCCGCTTTTGTCGCGCCGAGCTCGAATGCTTCCAGGGCTCTCTTTTCGGCTTGGTCCAAATCACCGAGATCCAAGTAAATCTGCGCAAGATTCACGTCTACGTTTCCGGCCCCGTGATGATTTCCAGCGGCCTTATAAATTCTGTCGGCATGAGCAAGGTCGGCCTGCGCGTTTCGCAGTAGCTCATGCATGCGCTCGAGCTGGCCCGTTTTACTGTCTTTGTCAGACCCTCGATTCGCGGACGTGACGCTCTTTTGGCGTTCCCACTTCGCATCTATGCTCCTGCGCAGCTGCAACGCGACAAAGCGTTTGGCTTGCGCGATGTTGGTGAGAGATCTGGCGAGGTATCCCTCTAGAGAAGGGCGGCGCTTGAAGAAATCGATGGAGGCTTCGAAATACTGCATTGCATGGTCATACCTGCCCTCGCGAAGCGCGATTCTCCCGTATGTAGATTGAATATTGCCCAGTGTTATGAAGTCGTCCGTATCCCGAAGCACTCCTTCCGCGTCTTGCAAGACGCGAATAGCCTCTTTCGTTTTGCCCTTTTGAAAGAGCAGCCAGCTCTCTAGAGTGCGAATGACTGCCGCTACGTATGGCAGCCCAATGCTTGCTGCCATCTCGATTCCTCGTCGAGTGACCTCCAGCGCCTGATCGTATTCACCAGCCTTCCGCAGACAACGAGCTTTCCAGAGGCTTGCAACTGTCGCCACTTTCGAGTCTTCCATCTCGTCGCAGACCATCAAAGCCGTATCCAGGTGGCGCAAGGCTTCTGTCAAATTTTCGCTCCGCATCGCAACCAGAGCTTCAGCCATGCGCAAGTCAGTGTAGTCGGCAAGGGAAAGGGTTTGCCGGGCGTTTTTCGGAAACCGCTCGAGCAAATCAGGAAGTAATCCTCTGTCATCAAAGCCGAGGTCGACCCATTGCGCGAGGCAGCTGATCGCCAGACCCGCGAAAGGCTGATCGGGAGCAATTCCGGCGAATTCGTCCCGGTGTTGCTCCAGCAACGCGATCCCTGCGCCCACCCTGCGTTCCTGGATGAGCGTGCGCAGGTCCTGTATCAGCTCCGAAGAAATCATGGTTGGAACTCTCCAATTCTAACCTTCCTAGGGATCGCTCTAGTCCGAGGCGGAACGGACAAGTAGTCCGATTTGGACCACCCGGTTTGAGAAACGCTTGCCCCCGATACACACTAGATCTGAGGGCTGACGCCATGTTTGCGGGTGCTAAGGTCATTATTCTTCTCGGTCCGCCGGGTTCCGGCAAAGGGACGCAGGCTGACCGGCTTTCCTCGGCGTTAGGTCTCCCCGCCATTTCCACCGGCGAAATGCTTCGCCGCGAAACCCAGTCCGGGTCAGCTCTAGGGAAAAGCGTAGAGCATGTGCTCTCGTCTGGTCAGCTGGTCAGCGATAGCATGATCAATCGAGTGGTTGCGCACCGTCTGAACCAGCCTGATTGCGGGTCCGGCTGCATTCTGGATGGGTATCCGAGGACCGTCGCACAAGCTCAGTTTCTCGACGCTCTGCTCAAGAAACTGAATGTTCCTGCTCCCGTCGTGCTTGATTTCGACATATCTTGCGAAGAAGTTGTCTCACGCCTGAGCAGCCGGAGGCAGTGTACGGAGTGCGGGCGCGTCTATAGCGCTGACGGTGTTTCGAACGAGTCGGCCGTTTTGTGCGAGCGCGATGGTTGCATGCTGGTTCCGCGTGCTGACGATCACCCCTCGACCGTCCGGGAGCGTCTGCGGATCTACGCAAAGAACGCGGCTCAGTTGATCAGCTATTACCGGTCACGCGATTACCACCGGGTCTGCGCAACCGGCTCTCCGTCAGAAATTTCGGATGAGCTGATGGCTATACTCGCGTCACAGTGGGCGCCGATAACCTCTGGCGCAATGCACGTGCCGCCTCAACTCGGCTACCAAATCTAAGTTATCTTCCTCCGACTATTTCGTAAGTCAGATTGACGTCGGCGTGCACGTCGATTGTTCCGGGTGATATGGGAGTGACATCCGTCGATTGGGCTTTTCCGAAGCTGATCTCCCGGGGTGGAGATATGATCACCGGCTGACCTTCTTCAACGCGCAGCAACCGCCCGAGCTTCAGCTTCAGAGAGCCGGCAAGAGCTTCAGCGCCAGATTCGGCTTGACTCGCCGCCTCTCCCAATGCTCGCGCTCGGACGGCCTTTTCGTCCCGGACCATGAAGGTAAGGCGATTTATGCTGTTTGCGCCGGATTTCGTGGCGGTATCGATCACCTTCTGAATCATCGAAATATCATTCAGCAGGAGACGAACCGTATTGTTGGCCGTATAACCGGTGATGGTTGCGGGACCTCCTTCTTTCGGATAGCGGTAATTGGGATTGACCGAGAAGTTGACAGTCTTGATATCTCCCGAGGGAAGTAAAGTCCGGAGTTCTTGAATCAGTGCGTTGGCTTGGCTGGCGTTCTGATCGGTCGCCGCTTTCGCGCTTGCCGCTTGCGTCACTACGCCAATATCGAATTGAGCCTGATCCGGCTCCGCGGTCACGGTCGCTTCACCGTGGACACGTACGGATGGAAGTTCCCCCGGCGATATTGCCTCTTGTGCTTGCATTACGCTGAATCCAACCAGGAAAATGAAGACAAATCGCATTCGCTTGATCCTTCTGATCAACACCATAGCGCAAGTTCTAAAATGGTCAACCTTTCTCGCCGCAACTTCCTTTGGGTGGCCGCAGGGCTGCCGGCTTTGTTGAAAGCGCGGACACACCAACTCTCCCGATCTGACGATGACTTCCTGGAGGATTTATCGCGGCGCATTTTTCTATTTTTCTGGGAACAGAGCGATGCAAATACCGGCTTGGTATTGGATCGGGTAAGGGCTAACGGCTCGCAGATTCCGGGCCGCAATTTAGAGGCTGCAAGCACGGCCTTAACCGGCTTTCTACTGACGGGGATGTGTATTGCCGCTGAGAGGCGCTGGATGAACCCTAACGAGATCCAGGGAAGAGTGCGTGCGGCGTTACGCCATCTCGCCTACAATCAGGAGCACGTGCACGGGTGGTATTACCACTTCGTCAACCGCAAGAACGGCGACCGCATTTGGAACAGTGAACTCTCCACCATTGATACGGCCTTGCTTCTCGCGGGCGTGCTGACGGCGCAAGAATATTTCGAAAAGGACGCCGAGATTTTTAAGCTCGCAGCAATCATCTACCAACGCGTAGAGTTCTCTTGGATGCTGGACCAGCAGACCGGCTTACTCCATATGGGCTGGAACCCGGAGAAGGGTCTCTTGCGCGCCGAGTGGATGTCTTACGATGAGCAGGCCATCCTATATATTCTGGGCATCGGCTCACCGACCGATCCGATTCCAGCGCGGTCGTGGTATTTATTCGACCGTGAGCCCATCGAGTTTTCCGGGTACAGGTACTTTGGCCGAGGCCCAGTTTTCACGCACCAATACTCGCAGGCCTGGCTAGATTTGGCTAATCTTCAGGACGGTGCGCCTTATCATATTGATTACTTTCAGAACTCGGTAATCGCCACTTATGCGCATCGCGCATTCTGCCTTAGCTTGCGCGGGATGTACCCGAGTTATTCGGAGAATCTTTGGGGCATCACGGCTTCGGATAGCGATATAGGATACGTTATCTGGGGAGATCCTCTCTCGAGACGCGATATTGATGGAACGGTCGTGCCCTGCGCACCTGGTGGCTCGCTCATGTTCGCGCCGGAAATCTGTTTGCCTACTCTACGCTATATGTACGATCACTTTGCAGATTACATATACGGCCGCTATGGATTCGTGGACGCTTTTAATCCGCAAACAATGTGGGTGAATCCGGACGTAGTGGGTATAGATGTGGGAATTACACTGCTAAGCGCCGAAAACCTGCGAACCGGCAATATCTGGCGATGGTTCAATACATCGCCTGACATTCAGAGGGCCATGCGTCAGATCTTCCAGCCCTGTTGAGGGACCAAGTACACGTTTCAGCAGTACTGAAATGGTGTTATAGTTTTCGGGCGCGAATCGTCAGATGGGCATGAGTCTGATACTGCTCGTGATTATTTTGATTCTCCTGATTGGTGCGGTCCCTGCGTGGCCTTACTCGCGCGGGTGGGGCTATTATCCCTCGGGCGGCCTTGGTCTCGTACTTGTAATTCTCATCGTCCTGTGGGCGCTCGGGTATCTGGGCCATTAAGCCTTCATCCGCTCTCGATAGATGAGGAGATGTTATTCTAATGAACCAACTCGGTCGGATGGCAGGCTTTGCCGGCGGCATACTCCTGGCAATCGCGGCAGCATTTCTCTTACGCTCTAACGGCGTGACACTATCAGGCGCTGGGCGTCGTTCCAGACTCCATCGTCCGGTCGAAGAGTTGGCTGATCAACTTAAGGAAGCGTGGGCAGAGCATCACACTCGCGCCTGAACTGACCCTTGCTTCGACAAGTCAGACAGAAGCTCGTTAGCTTCGGTATATAATCTTCTATTTGAGCGGCGTACCTCCTCAACGCGTGCTCCAACAGCGCGCATCGAGAAAGGCGGTGCTTCGAGCTTCACCGACTATGTGGTCCGCGCAGGGCCGGAGCACGTCCTGTAGTTCTCGTTACTTCAATGGTAGAGAGATGGTACTGTTCAAGAACCGAAAGAGCCGTTAACCTTCGGGTGTTTGGGTGCTCAAACTCCAGTGTGTGCCAAATCATCCAAATTCTCGGTCTCCCGGAAGAAAGTTGCCGCAGAAAAGGGAGCCTTCGAGCTGCCTTTCGCGCTAGTTGCCTACCGCGAACGGGATAGGTGATGGGCCGAGAATTCCAGAATCAATAGCCACAAAGGCGCAATTTCCTGTGACTGCTGCCTTAGTTCACTGTTAACTCCACGCCTGTAGCTATTTGCCGCGTTAGATTACTCGGGTCTATCCCTGACGTCAGAGATTGGCGCAGGAATTGCAGATAGACGGCCGTAAGGGGTAGTTCAGGGGAAAGTTGCGACTCTAGATTGGAGAATCCGGCATGTTAGATACCATTCATCCTCATTTGTGGTGCAATTCGGTCCGCAAGGATCTCGTTACGTTTCTAAGATCGGCGTGCGCACTGTTGTCGATGCTCTTCGTTATCGGCTTGACTGCTCACGCTCAGACCATCACGACCGGTGACATCGCCGGAACAGTAAAAGATCAAACTGGTGCGATCGTTCCAGGGGCGACGCTGGATTTGAAAAACATGGATACTGGTGAGACTCGTACAATGGCCGCCAGCGGATCCGGCGAATACCGATTCTCGACCTTGCCGTCGGGCAGATACCAAATCTCAGCAACGAGTCCCGGTCTGAAATCAGATACCGGCTCGGTGATGATTCAGATCGGGCAGGTGGCCACGGTCGATCTCATGCTGAAGCCGCAGAGTTCGACACAAGTCGTCATGGTGACGGAGACGGTTCCGCTGGTTCAGAGTGACAACGCCAACCTGGCGACGTCGTTTGATGCCCACCAGCTCGAGAACCTCCCTGCGCCAGGTAATGATATGACCGCGTATGCGTTTACCGCTCCGGGCGTCACCATCAGCACAGGCGGCGGTTACGGCGACTTCTCAGCCTTCGGTCTTCCTGGCGTTTCCAACCTGTTCACGATCAATGGCAACGACAACATGGATCCGTATTTGAACCTGAACAACTCGGGCGCCAGCAATCTTACCCTCGGCTCCAACGAGATTTCCGAGGCGGCGGTCGTTATCAATGGCTACACGGGCCAGTACGGACGTCAGGCGGGCGCCAACGTCAATTACGTAACCAAATCGGGCACCAACGACTTTCACGGTAACGCGGCGTGGTTTTACAACGGCCGAGTTCTGAACGCCAACGACTGGTTCAATAACGCAACGAGTACGCCTCGTCCTTTTTCGATCTCCAATGAGTGGGCAGATTCGATTGGCGGCCCTATCCTGAAAAACAAGCTGTTTTTCTTCATCGACAATGAAGGACTTCGCTATGTACTGCCCGGCGGCGGAGGTGCAATTTACATTCCGACCACCGATTTTGCTAACTACGTCCTGAACAATGTTACAGCTAACAACCCCGCCGCTTTGCCCTTTTATCAGAAGGCATTTAGCCTGTATGCAGGGTCGTCGGGGGCAGCCCGGGCGACGCCTGTCACGCCCGATATCGATCCAGCTCTGGGCTGCGGCGATTTTGCGGGTACCGCTGGATTCGGCGTAACCATTCCTTGCGCCCGAACTTTCCGGAGCACGGTTAATAACTTGAACACCGAGTGGCTGATGGCCGCGAGGGTCGACTATAACCTCAGCAGCAAAGATCGCGTCTACTTCCGCTACAACACCGACCACGGAGTTCAGGCGACCGGCACAGACGCGATCAACTCTGCATTCAATGCCAATAGCGTACAACCGTCTTACGGTGGTCAATTCGGTTACACCCGAGTGATGAGCGCAACGCAGGTGAATCAATTACTGCTTTCCGCTTCGTATTACACCGCCATTTTCGGCCCCCCGGACCTAAAGGCGGCTTTGAGTACATTCCCCACGACCTTCACGTTTGGTGATGGCTTGTATACCAATCTCGGCGGCAGCGATAATGCCTATCCGCAGGGCCGCAAAGTGAGGCAATGGCAACTCGTCGATGATTACTCCTGGAGTCTGGGCAACCACACCATCAAGTTTGGAACCAATATTCGCCGGAACTTCATAAGCACCTACGCTTATGGCGGTAACACCAGCGGCCTGTTCACCTTCAACTCCATGACCGATTTCGCCAATGGCTCACTCGTGAACGGTTCAACATACGCACAGGCATTCGCCGGCATCGGGGCCGAGAATCTGACGCTTTATAGCGCGGGATTTTACGGTCAAGATGAGTGGAAGGTTCGTCCTAACCTCACTTTGACGTTGGCCATGCGCTTAGATCGCAACAGCAACATCCGCTGTGCGGTAGGTTGCTTCAACGAGTTGGTAGGCCAGCCCTTCGGGCAAGTCGAGCACTCCGTGGATACGCCCTATAACGCTGTTATTCGGACTGGCCTAAAGGAAGCTTTCCCCAACGTGGAGCCGTTCGTATATGCGCCGCGAATTGGCTTTGCCTGGAACGCGACCGGATCCACGGTTCTTCGCGGCGGCTTCGGCATCTTCTCCGACCTTTATCAGGGGCTGATTGCCGATCGTCTGATTACCAACTCTCCTGCGGTGGCATCGTTCACGACGAATTCCGGCTTAGTGGCGCTAAATGATCCGAATAGCGCTTTCAACGCGGTCGCGAACTCTAACAGTGCTTTCCGTAGCGGTTTCGCGAGCGGGGCGACATTGGCGCAATTGCAGGCTCTGGTTCCTCTGGGCTTCAATCCGCCAAATTTCAACACCGTTTCGAACAAGCTCTATAACCCCAAGTACTACGAATGGAACTTCGAGGTGCAACACGCGTTTACTGGCAACTACCTGTTGTCGGTAAACTATGTCGGCAATAAGGGTTATCAGGAAGTCAATCAGACGCTGTTTGGAAACGAATACTCCGCAAAGGGTTTCCAAGGGTTGCCCACTTCCGCCCCCGACCCGCGTTTTGGCGAAATCCGCGAATTGAATAATGACGGATATTCTAACTACAACGGGATGGTGAGTTCCTTCCGGTGGAGAAAGGGGTCGAACTTCTCAGGCAGCTTCTCCTATACGTGGGGCCACGCACTTGATACGTGCTCAAACGCTTGCCTGGAACCGTTCAACGCCCTGACCGCTGTCAGCCTGCGGTATCAGGTCAGCCCGCTCAGCCTGCGAGCGCTGAACTACAGCAATGCCGACTACGATGTTCGCCACTCATTGAACGCGAACTACGTATACACGCTTCCGAACTCGTATTTCCACAATTGGCTTGCCAAGGAAGTTCTCGGCGGGTGGACGGCGGGCGGAACAGTGTTCTGGCACACTGGCTATCCGTTCAGCGTGGTTGATAGCAGCGTGCGCAGCAAAGGTGGAGTTAAGAATGCTTCCGGCATCGCGACTCAGCCTTTCATTGCCGACCTCGCGGGCGGTTCCTTAAACGCAAGCTGCACCACGCCGAACACTCCGTGCTTCTCGACGGACTTGTTCGTTCCGGCTTCGGGCCAGCTCAATTTCGGCAACGCGGCCCGGAACTCCTTCCGTGGTCCCGGATACTTCGATACCGATCTGACTTTAAACAAGACCTTCGCGATAAGTGAGCGCTTTCACCTGCTCATCGGCGCGAATTTCTTCAATATTCTCAATCACCCGAATTTCGATCTTCCCGTGAACAACCTTGCTCTCGGGAACTTCGGGACAATCACAAATACTGTTTCAGCTCCGACAAGCGCCTATGGCTCCTTCCAGGGTTCGGCGGTATCGGGTCGCGTGATCCAGACTCAGGTGAAGCTGACCTTCTAAAATACACCAAACGTCTTGACAAAAAGGGGAGCCCCACACGGGCTCCCCTTTGTTTTCAGAGTCTGCTTGCTTACGCGGAATGGAATATCTTTCCTCCCCGACTTCCAGAATCCGTAGGCGCTTGGCGGCCTAGACCTCAGTTACACTCGCGTTATCTAACGGTTAGATACTGGTTGCCGAATTGCTTGAAATTTGCCCATTCCAGATCCACAATTCAACCAGTTCGAGGGGGCACTATGCAATCCAGAGTTGTTGTGCGTGGGTTCGTTTGGTTTTTCGCGCTATTAGTTCTCGCTTTCGCCGCAATCGCGCAAACCAGCGTCTCAACAGGCAGTATTCAAGGCACAGTCACAGATCCTTCGGGAGCTGCTGTCGCTGGCGCGAAAGTTACTATCACGGGTAAAGCCACAGGCTCGGCAGCAACCGTGAGTACCAGCTCAGCCGGAGAATATAGCTCGGGCGGCTTGATTCCCGGGGATTACGAGGTGCGCGTCGAGGAGGCAGGCTTTTCGACTGCCTTGTTGGCCGTCACGGTTCAAGTCGGGGTCACTTCCAACGGAAATATCAAGCTGGCAATCGGCAAGTCTTCTGAAACGATTGAGGTCACCTCTTCCGCGGTCGCGGTCAACCCAGATCAGGCGACGGTGCAAGGCGTGCTCACGGCGACGCAGATCGAACAACTCCCCATCAATGGCCGCAACTTCCTCGATCTGGCGCAGCTCGAACCGGGCGTGCAGATTCAGGATGGCACCAACTTCGATCCGACGAAGGTTGGCTATTCCTCTATCTCATTTGGCGGCCGATTCGGCCGGACCGCGCGCATTTCCGTGGATGGCGTGGATGTGTCGGATGAGACCGTGGGCACCACGACGCAAGACATTCCATCGAGCGGTATTCAAGAGTTTCAATTAAGCCAGTCGAATCTAGATCTCTCGAGTGACCTCACGTCTTCCGGCGCGGTGAACGTCGTGACGAAGTCAGGCACGAACACTGTCCATGGCGAACTTTTTTATTTGATAAGAGACTCCCGATGGGGGGCTCAGTTGCAGCACCCGGTGGGACTCCCTGCTCCGTACCAGCGAAATCAGTTCGGAGGTAGCGTGGGAGGCCCGATCATCAAGAACAAACTGTTCTTCTTCATGGACTATGAGCGTACGAAGCAGGACGAATCCGTCCCAGTGCAATATGCCGCGCCATTTAATGGATTTTCCGGCACTTACGGCTCGCCGTTTCGTGAAAACGAGCCCATGGGGCGCTTGGATTGGCAGGTGACCAGCAACTTGCGGCTTTTCTATCGCTTCAATTACTACGACACCCTCGCCGACGCTACCTTTTTCTCCTCGAGTTTCCAGCTTTACAAGAGCAAGAATTACACGCGAAATCACGTAGCCGGGGCGGACTTCACCACGGGAAACGGCCAGTACACCCACACCATCCGCTTTTCTGAAATGCACTTCCAAAACAACATTGGGGATGCGGTTGTGGGAAGCAGCCTTCCGCTAGCCAATCTGGGAATTAATCTCAACGTGCAGAACGGGCCGCAAACCGGGCCGAACCTGCTCGCCCCGCAGGCGACGGTGCAACATGACACACAGGCTCGGTACGACGGCGGGAAGCCAGTCGGAACGCATTTTCTGCGGTACGGCGTCGACTACAACCACATCGAATCGGGTGGGTACGCGAGCTTTTTCAAAATATCGCCACAGATTCAAACCAATCTTTCTCCCAGTGACGCTGCGGCTGCGTCGAGTGGACCTTACGCCGGCGGGGCTTCGAATCCTCTGAATTATCCGGTCGAATTAGTGATTCTTGGCAATGGTCAGGGATATTCGACCGAACATCCCGGTCTCGGCTTCCCGGCTGGCCTGCTCGGGCCGGACAATCGCTTTGCGTTTTATGTCGGTGACACGTGGAAAATCCATCCCAATCTCACCCTTATTTTCGGCCTGCGATATGACCGGGATACGGGCAGAACGGACAGCGACCTTCCTGCGTTCCCGCAGCTTGACGCTTTAATACCTGGCACCGGCGGACGGGTGCATCAGCCGAACTTCAATTTCGCACCGCAGGTCGGACTTGCATGGGACCCGATGAGCAATGGAAAAACGGTCTTCCGCATCGGCGCAGGATTGTTCTACGAAAACGTGATCTTCAACAACGTGCTGTTCGACCGGCCGTTGCGGTTGCCATCGGGCGCATTTCTGGCAACGCCACTGGCTTGCAACTTCGGGTCGGCGCTGCCGGTTTCCGTTCCGAGCGGCACCATCACAATTCCTACCAGTCTTTGCAATGAAACGGTCGGCCAGGCGGCCGCCGGGATTTCCGCTTTCCAAACCCAATACCAAGCGTCCGTGCCCTTCAGCCTCACGGCCCCCAACCCGAACTACCTTGTCACACAACTGAAGAACGGCGTCAATTTGCCTATAGGTCTTTTCGCGCCCGACTACAAAACTCCCCGATCTCTGCAGATGAATGCCGGCTTCCAGCACGAGTTGCGTCCCGGTATGGTGCTTACAGTTGATTACCTGAGGAACATTACGACGCACACTCTTCTTGGTATCGATTCGAATCACGTTGGTGATGTCCGTTACTTCAACAAGGGAGCGGCCCAGGCAGCCATAAACGCGACGTTAACCCAATTTGGCGCTACGTCGATCAATGACGCGATCGCGAAAGGCGCCACGATGGTGGATTTTGCAAACAATGGACTCACATCCCCGGGTCTCGATATGGGAGGTGTTTGCGGCACAAGTTACGGCTGCGCTTTCCCTGGAATCAATCCCGCAGCCCCGGAGATACCGCTGTTGTATCCGATAGGGCGATCTGTATACAACGGTCTCGATGCGAAGCTGACCCAGAATGTTGAGCATCCCTTACCTGGTCTGGGACGATTGAACCTGCAGGTTTCGTACAGCCTGTCACGCTTTGTAAACCAGGGTGGGTCGAATGCAGGCCAAAGCCCTGGGAATAGCGATCAGGATTTTGTCATTAGCGCGCTGGATAACGCCGATCCGTTGCGCTACATGGGTCCTTCCCTGCTTGACCGCACCCATCAACTTTCGTTTGGGATTGTAGGAGATCTGCCCGGTTCTTTCCGCGCTTCGATCGTCAGCCACTTCTATTCCGGCCTGCCTATCTCGCTTCAGGTCCCGAATACAGGAAGTGGAGCGGGGGAAATTTTCCGGACTGACTTTACCGGAGATGGGACTGTGGCGGATCTCTTGCCGGGAACGAATGTTGGCGACTTCAATCGCAACGTTTCCGTATCGGGTCTCAGCGGGCTGATTCAGAACTACAACAACACAGTGGCGAATCAGCCTACTCCTGCGGGCCAAACGCTGATCAGCAACGGTCTGTTCACGCTCGCGCAACTACAGGCTTTGGGTGGAGTTGCGCCGACAATTCAGGCTCCGCCGCCGGGAGAAGTCGGAGTCAGCCCTCTGCGAGCGTTTGATTTAAAGCTCAGCTGGGCCCATAAGTTTGGAGAACGTTTTGAGATTGAACCGAGCTGCGGCATCTACAATCTGTTCAATTTCGCGAATTGGGATTTGCCGCCCAATGTAATTAATGGTCTGCTAACGGGCTCACCGGGTTCGGTAAATGGAACCACGCAGGCTGACCGGATTACCAATCGCGTGGGTCTGGGTACCGGGGTCTTCGCACTAGGCGCTCCACGCGCGATTGAATTCGGCATTCGGATCGCGTTCTAATTGGGTGCTATTAGAGCTAGCCGCCTCTCCCTCGGCAAGCTCCTCTTACTGTTAAGCTGAAGGTAGCCAAGGAATTATATGGTTGCCGCTGCCACGCTCGCTGAAGAGATTGTTGAAGTAAAGACTCGCCGGCGGGCGATTATTCTTGCGCACCATTACCAGGAACCGGAGATCCAAGAGCTCGCTGATTCGGTTGGCGACAGCCTCGAGCTTGCGCGAATCGCGAAAAAGTTCGAAGGCGACGTGATCGCGTTCTGCGGCGTGCGATTCATGGCCGAAACGGCCAAAGTGCTGAATCCCGAACGCATCGTAGTGGTGCCGGACATACATGCCGGTTGCAGCTTAGTGGAGAGTTGCTCAGCTGAAAGCGTCCGAGCTTTCAAAAGGCGTAATCCTGGGTACGTGATTGTCAGTTACATCAACACCTCGGTTGAAGTGAAGACCGAGAGCGACATTCTCTGCACTTCACGCAATGCCGTTGCCGTGGTGAATTCTATTCCTGCTGATAAGCCCATTCTATTTCTGCCTGATATCAACCTTGGGAACTATGTTCAGAAACAGACTGGACGCAAAAACATGAAGATCTGGCAGGGTGCCTGTATTGTTCACGCAACGTTTCCTGCGCGTCGCCTCCGTGCAGCACGCACTGAGCACCCGAGCGCTTTGGTTGCAGCCCATCCAGAGTGCCCTGGTGATGTGCTCCGAATGGCTGATTTTATTGGCTCCACGTCCGCAATCATCAATTGGTGCACCACGCAAAGCGCGGACGAGTTCATCGTAATGACCGAAAGCGGCGTTCGTTACTCGCTCGAGAAACTCGCGCCGCGGAAAAAGTTTTATTTCGTCGCGAATGAAAACTGCAATTGCAGCGAGTGCCCGTACATGAAGCTTAATTCCCTGGAGAAGCTGCTGGCGTGCCTCGAGAATCTCGAGCCGCGGATTGAGCTTCCGACAGAGATCATGGAACGAGCGCTGGTTCCGCTCGAGCGGATGCTGGCGGTTAGGTAAGGGCGTCCGGTCGTGAGTTCGCTCGTCCAACTCGGCTCTCCTGTTGCGCCCAGTAGCGACTTACAGAAACCAGCGACTATAGTGCAATTGAAACCGCTTACTCACGCGCGAGGCTCAGAATCGGCTTCCGAGCCGCGACCGTTAGGGAGCGCTTCAGGACAGCTAATCGACTCGTTTGGCCGGGTACATTCCGATCTCCGGATTAGCGTTACGGACCGCTGCAACATTCGATGCTTTTATTGCATGCCCGAGCAGGGCGCCGAATTCTCACCAATCTCCTCGTTGCTGAGCTTCAAGCAAATCGTGCGTTTCGTGTCTGCCGCCCTGCCTCTGGGTATCACAAAAATCCGGGTAACCGGAGGCGAGCCGCTGCTGCGGCCCAAGCTGCCGGAGCTCATTTCGGCACTCACCCAACTTAGGGGCATACGCGACCTCGCGCTCACCACGAATGGCGTCCTGCTTCGCGATGCCGCGCAATCCTTGTACGACGCTGGTCTTCGCCGATTGAATATTCACCTCGACACGCTGCATCGGGAGCGGTTCCGGTTGATCACGCGCCGCGACGATCTAGGCCGCGTGCTGGCCGGTATCGAAGCCGCAATGGAGGCTGGATTCAATTCAATCAAATTGAACGCGGTTGCCATGAAAGGCGTGACCGAAGAAGATGTCATTCCGCTCGTGCGGTTCGGCCGCGAGCGCAATATTGAGGTGCGGTTTATCGAATTCATGCCGCTCGATGCCCAGCAGCTCTGGTCCATGGATCGGGTCCTGACAGCGGACGATATGATCGGAATACTGGCGCGTGAATTTGGCCCACTCACGCCGGTTCCGGACGCAGATCCTCGCGCCCCGGCAACGGAATATAAGTTTGAAAATGGCGATCGAGTGGGTTTTATTGCGTCAGTCAGCCGCCCATTCTGCCTGAACTGCAACCGCCTGCGGCTGACCGCAGACGGCAAGCTGCGATATTGCTTGTTTGCAAGAGAGGAAACGGATGTGAGGCGGCTACTCGAAACCGGGGATTCGGAAGCCGAGCTTCAGAGGACAATTACTTCGACAGTTTGGCAAAAATGGGCGGGACATGACATCAATCGCTCATCTTTCGTTGCGCCGCAGCGCCCGATGTATTCTATTGGCGGCTGAAGGCCTTTCGAGCTACCATTTAGCCGCTGAGTAGTGCTGCCGAATTTCGGTGTCGGCAGTGATCAGCACAGCTTCGCGGTTTGCCTTTGCATGGGCCGCGATCAGCCGGTCAAATGGATCCCTTGTCCATCCACAACCGAGAGCTTCCATCGCGATCGCCGGGAACGGAAACGAGCAAAGAGTCACGGCGAACGTGGTGTGCACGTAGGCATAGATGCGCATCGGCTCAATCCCGATGCGTTTCCGGTCGAAGAGGTATTGCAACTCGAGCAGCGCCATAGGCGAAATCAGCAGGTCGTTGCTTTCGATCTGCCGTTTCGCCTCTTCGCTCAGCCGCTCAATAAGGCCGTCGTGAAGCCAAACTATGACGTGCGTATCCAAATACGCATGGCTCAAAGCGCGTTCCAGTCCTCTTCAGCTTCCCTCTCCATTTCGGAAATCAACGCAGGATCGCTCTCAACAATTGAGCCTGGATCGACCAACAGCGCGTGCTGGCGTTTCGCCCGCGCAAGCTTTGACCCGGTTTGTCCCGCATTTAACCGAATGGTAGAGCCCTTATAGATTACTTCTAGCGGCTCACCAGCACTTACTCGGTCCAGCGTTTTAAACAACGTCTTCCGAAGTCCCGTTGCTGTACTCTTCATAGTGACAAGTGTACATGGGAGACGTACGCTTGTCAAGCACGATGTATGGGTCCCGCACCTGATGCCGGTTTGCAATCGTAAAACGCTGGAGCCTTGTGATACCGGTCTTTGTAGGATTGCCCCAGCCGTTCCCGGAATGCATTCACAGCATCCGGAGCGACCAGATTAACGGTGCATCCTCCAAAACCGCCGCCAGTCATCCGAGATCCATACACGCCAGGAAGTTTGATAGCCGTATCGACCAGGAAGTCAATCTCTTCACAGCTAATCTCGTAGTCATACTGCATGCTGCGATGCGAAGCGACGAACAAGCGGCCCATCTCGCGCAAGTCGCCCGCACGAGCGGCCGCGCCGAAATCCAGTACCCGCTGATTCTCTGAAATAACGTGGCGAGCGCGCCGTCGCGGGACCGCAGGAATGCTGTCCTGAATTTCTTCAAAGAAAGATAGCGGCACATCTCGCAGGCTTTCCACGGTCTTGTCGGCTGCCTTTATTGCAGTGACGGCCTGCTGGCACTCGTTCACGCGCTCCCGATAGGCTGACGTGCCCAGCTCATGTTTGACCATCGAATTTACGGCAATGATGCCAGCCGTCGGAGGAAGCGGCACATACTGGTGTTCGAGGCTGCGGCAGTCGAGTTGAATCGCCGCGTTTTCGCGGCCGAAAACTGAGGCATATTGGTCCATGATGCCGCAGGGAACTCCTACGAATTCGATTTCGGCGCGCTGGCAGAGTTTTGCAATTTCAAGCGGCGACATTTGCTGCGCGCCAAGCAGGGCGAATGCAGAAGCGACCTCCAATGCTGCAGAAGAACTGAGACCCGACCCGACGGGCACCTCGCTCGCAATGTAAAGGTCCGACGCCGCCAGCGCGAAGCGGGCGCGCGAAAGCTGCTGCGCGACGCCAACCGTGTAATCGCTCCAGGAACCGGTACGCTTGCCTTGCGGAATATCCTCAACATCGATCTCGAAATCTTCCCCTACATCGTGCGCATACATGCGAAGCTTGCCGTGCCTGGCTGGCCCAATTGCGATATGACAAGCCATCTCCAGAGCTATTGGGAAAACGAAGCCGAGATTGTAATCAGTATGCTCGCCTATTAAATTCACCCGGCCCGGCGCGCGATACATAGCCGGATCGGTGTCTGAGTGGAAGCGAGTGCGGAATGCGCTCAGGATTTCGCCCGGAATGATAGCCAAAGGAGACATCCTCCGAAGACGAGCATGGTCAATCCGGTCCACAGATTCACGTTGACGCCGGCATCCAGTTCAGCGCGAACTCCCGGGCTGACGAGCCCGTAGACAAGAAGAATCAAGCCCAAAAGCGCAAATAGATATCCGGTGGGCCGGCGTAAATCATCCATAAGTTTTTACCAAAACAGAACGTTGAAGATCACAAGCACGACAATCACGATAACAGCTAACGGACCGGGCCGCTTATACCAGCGTGCGTCTGTCTCAGCGGGCAGGTCCGCAGTCGCACCGTATACCAGGTTATGAAGCTCCGCTTCCGGCTTGGGAGTGGTGACAAGGCTGACCAGGAAGGTGACGAGGAAACAGGCGCACCAGGAGACGATGGCAATCCAGAAATTCTGCGCCATCGTTGACGGGAATGTGTGAAGATTACCGAACCAACCTCCCTTATTCTCAGCAACCGTGAGCCCGAGTGTCATACCGCCGGCGATGAGGCCGGTCAACAATCCCCAAAACGCCCCATGCCCGGTAGAGCGCTTCCAAAACATGCCGAGCAGGAACGTTGCGAACAGCGGTGCGTTGACGAAGGCGAAGACGAGCTGCAGAAAATCCATGATGTTGTTGAAATAGGTCGCGAGATAAGCGCAACCGACTGACAGCAGAACGCCCGCGATCGTCGTGACGCGGCCCACCCAAAGGTAATGGATATCCGGAGCATCCCGCTTTATATAGCTCTGATAGAGGTCATACGTGAACACTGTATTAAAAGCTGTCACATTGCCAGCCATTCCCGACATGAAGGACGCCATCAAAGCTGTTAGCCCGATTCCGAGCGTGCCATTCGGATAGAATTTCGCCATAAGTGTAGTGAGCACCTGGTCGTAGTCGTATCCGCCGCCGTGTTTTAGCGGAAGCGTGTATCCGCCGCCGGCCATGTTCATCAATGCGAATGCCGCAATTCCCGGCAAAATGACGACGAACGGCATGAAAATTTTGGGGAACGCGGCAAAGATGGGAGTCTGCCGCGCTCCGGCCATGCTTTCGGCAGCCAGTGCACGCTGAACGACAAGGAAGTTCGTACACCAGTATCCGAACGAGAGAACAAATCCGAGACCCGCAACCAAACCGAAAGGTTCAACACCCATGGGATTCTCGCTCGCATGTCCCACATATTTCCACGCGTGTGTCATCACCGGCTGCAGATGTGCCGAGATGCCGCGCCAGCCGCCCGCTTTGCTGACGGCGAGAATCGACAGTGGCGCGAAACCGAGAATGATGAGGAAGAACTGGACTACTTCGTTATAAATGGCACTGGTGAGGCCCCCAAGAAAGGTGTAGACGAGCACGATCACGGCAGAGAGCAGCACTGAGCTGGTGAAATTCCAACCTAAAACCAGCTCGAACAACAAGCCGAGAGCGTACATGCTGATGCCCGACGAAAAGACCGTCATTATGGCAAACGTGATGGCATTCAGGCCTCGCGTTTTCTCGTCAAAGCGAAGCTTGAGGTACTCGGGAACGCTGCGCGCGCGGCTCCCGAAGTAAAAGGGCATCATGAATAAACCGACGAACAGCATGGCCGGAACCGCGCCAAGCCAATAGAACTGCGCGGTCATGATGCCGTATTTGGCTCCGGAGGCGCACATACCGATCATTTCCTGCGCTCCGAGATTTGCAGCAATAAAAGCAAGGCTCGTAATCCATACAGGAACCGAGTGTTTGGACGTCAAAAAATCTTCGCTGGTCTTGATCTTGCGCCGGACCAGGACGCCGATTCCCATAACGAAAGAAAAATAGATAACGAGGCTGACGTAATCAATCGGTGTGAGTGTCAAGAGTCAGTTCCGTCCCGCAGGAATTGTATCGTAGTGACCTCTTAAGCCGCACCTAAGCAGGGCTTTGCAGAATAGAGGGGAATAAAGAGGTTCACGTTACGGCGGCATATTCTTGCGAAAGATAGGAGCAAGCGAGGGGAAGCTCTATTCAGACGCGAAGATCGGGCGTACAATATGGCTGCGGGGCCGGAACTAAAGGTATCTCCGGCGCATCGAACCGGTAGGGCAAGAAGTAGAAGGAGTTTGGATTATGAAACGCGTGTGGCAAAGATCGGCAAGGATTCTAGCTGGCCTTGTTGTAGCCGCGATGTACGCAATGCCGCAGGGCTATACGATTTCCGCGAGGCCCGGAGTTGTCAATTACGTTGAAGGGAACGCCTACCTCAACGGGAGCCAGATCTCAGCGAAAGCTCTGAAGGCGACATTTCTCAGCGCGAATGACACATTGTCGACGGACGCCGGCAAAGCTGAGGTTCTCTTGACGCCGGGTGTGTTCCTGCGGATTGGCGACAACAGCGAGATTCGCATGATTTCACCATCGCTGACCAACACGCAGTTAGCAGTGATCCGGGGTGAGGCCATGCTCGAAGCTGCCGGGCTGGTGAAAGACAACAACATACAGATCATCGACCACGGCGCATCCATCACTATCGAGAAGAATGGATTGTATCGATTTACTGGCGATAATCCGCCTGCAGCAGCGGTGCTCGAAGGCAAAGCTGAAGTCTATTTTGGCGACCAGAAGATCGACTTGGGCAAGGGGCACGAAGCGATTCTGGATCAAAGATTGAAAGCGGAGAAGTTTGATACGAAGAGAGAAGACGACCTGTACGCCTGGAGCAACGTGCGTTCTGAATACGACGCCGCGGCGAGCTACCAAACCGCAAAAAACGTCACCATCAATAACAACTACGGCGGCGGTTGGTATGGATACGGGTTTGGTGGCTGGTATGATCCCGGCTGGTATTGGGATAACGGCTTCAATACCTGGGCTTGGTTGCCTGGCGCAGGCGGGTTTTACAGTCCGTTTGGGTGGGGCTTTTACGGTCCCGGATATCTTGGTTACGCGCCGGTGGTTGTAGCGCCTGTTTACGGAGGCGGAGCTTGGCAAAAACGGCCAGTCAAAGGAACGGTTCCCGTCAAAGGAACCACTGTCACGGTGCCAGTGAATCCTAAGAATCCTCCTGCTGTGGGGGCGGTGGCGACATCGCCGTACGCCAATCAGCTCGCCCGCTCGGAGGCGGCTCGCTCATTCGCAGCCTCTGGTGGATTGCGAACATCAAGTGGTGCTCCGGTTGCAGTCGGCCGCGCCAGCGGATGGTCGGGCCGTAGTGTGGCGGCCGGTCGTGCGAGCGGTGGCGGATTCTCTGGTGGCGGCATGGCTCGCGGCGGTGGCGGATTCTCCGGCGGGGGCATGGCTCACGGCGGGGGCGGATCGGTTGGCGGTGGCAGCCATCGCTAGTGCCCTACCTGCTGAAAACGGAGCCTGACGCCTATTCGTTTGCCCACCTCGAGCGAGATGGCGAGACTGTCTGGGATGGCGTTTCCAATCCGGTTGCAGTTAAGAACCTGCGTGAGATGAAGGTTGCAGACAAGCTGCTGATCTACCACACGGGTAGCCAACGGCAGGTTGTCGGAACCGCCATTGTGACCGCCGTGGATACGAAGGACGCGAAAACTCCTCGCGTGACGATCAAGGCCGGTAAGCCGGTACCGAAACCTCGCACGCTCGCCGAGATCAAAGAGCACAAACTGTTCGCCGATTCCCCGCTTGTGAAGCAAGGCCGTCTATCCGTAGTACCCATCACAGCCCAGCAGTACGAGTGGCTGACCACCTGAACAAGTAAACGACACGCGAGTCTGCGAAACTGATTGCGTGGAGTGGACCCCGGGCGGTATCAGCAGCGACATTGAAGACCGGCGCGATGACAGCGGCGGAGGCGGCGGTTTTGGCTTCGGCGGCATACACCTGGGTTGTGGCGGCATCATCCTCCTCGGGATACTCAGCCTTTTCTTCCATCGGAATTTTTTCACGCTCTTATCCAGTCAACCCGACGCCGCCGCTGTGCAGACTCGCCGCCCCGACTACGCCCAAGATCAGAGGGAGCAGCCGGAAGTCGAATTCGTTTCCTTCGTTCTCGATGATGTCCAGCGAAACTGGAGCCGCATACTGCCCGAAGCGAGAAACATTCCTTATCGCCACGCACATCTGGTGCTCTTCCGGGACGCCTATCCGTCAGGCTGCGGTATGGCACAAGAAGCTATCGGCCCGTTCTACTGTCCTGAAGATGAAAAGGTCTATCTCGATCTAGGCTTTTTTGACGAACTCGAGAATCGGTTTGGCGCGCCGGGTCAATTCGCGCAAGCCTATGTGATCGCTCACGAACTCGGACATCACGTTCAGAAAATCCTCGGGATCGAGCCAAAAGTGCAACGGCTCCGCGAAGCGCGACCCGATGAGGCCAATGCTTTGTCGGTGCGTCTCGAACTTCAGGCTGACTGCTTTGCCGGCATTTGGGGCCACACCACCGCGCAGCGCAGAATTGTCGATCAGAGCGATGTCGAGGAGGCGCTCAACGCTGCTGCAGCGGTCGGTGACGACCGTCTCCAAAAAATGGCGAGAGGTCGGGTCAGTCCCGAAACGTTTACTCACGGGACTTCAGCCGAGCGCGTCCGCTGGTTCCAGCGTGGCTTCGAATCCGGCGAAATCTCCTCCTGCAATACCTTCCGTGCCGGATCCTAAAGTCAATGCACGGCTAAGGGCTACTCATCTCATTCAGCGCGTCATGTATCCGAGATAATCCCTCGGACAGCAGTGTTGTTTCGCCGCCGATGCCGATTCGTATCCGATCGGGAGATCCGAAGAAGTGGCCGGGCGTGACCACAGAGTCGTAACGGTCGCGAAGAAATTCGCAGAACTTGTCTACCGGTATATCAAGGCGCGGGAACAGCACTGTTCCCGCGTTCAGCAGCTCGCAATCAAGCTCCGGCGTCGCCGCAATGAACTCGGTGGCCAACGCGCGGTTGGTGTCCAGAAGTTGCTTCGACCATTGGGCGATTTCGTGCAAATGCGCGAAAGCTATGCAGCTTACTTGGTCGGTGAGATAGGGCGCGTTCACGTAGAACAGATCATTTAGTCGATAGATCTTTTGAACCAGATCCGGCTCGGCCAGGACCCATCCACAGCGAAGCCCACTGAGACCGTACACTTTCGTGAGGCTGTTGGTCACGAGAAATTCGGGTCCTAGTTTGAAGGCTGTTTCCGGGGCGTTCTCAAACAGCAGATCCAGATAAACCTCATCGACCAGGACTCGTGCTCTCACGGATCTCGCAATTTGTCCCACGCGCCGAAGCGTGCCTTGGTCCGTGTATGCGCAGCTCGGGTTGTGCAGGTTGGTAACGACGACTAGGCGCGTCCGAGGCGTGATTGAGCGCTCGACGAGATCTACATCGATTGCAAAATTGCGCTCTGGAGAACGATCGAAATAGTTCACCGTTGCTCCGAGATACTGGGCCGCTTCCCACAGCAGCGGGTAGGCGGGGCGCTCCATCAGAACTTCATCCCCAGGCTCTATGGTTATCGCCATGGCGAGCTGATTTGCCATAGACGTGCCTTGGGCAGTTGCGACGCATTCCTGGGGTACCCGGTACTTCCCGGCGATCGCTTCCATGAGCGGGGAGTAGCCGTAAGCGCCCGGCCCGCTGAGAGTCAATGAGCCAAAATCGACGGGCAAGCTGGATAGCGGGTAATTCTTCACGCCACTGTTTGCCAGATTGAATGCTGCATGCGATTTGGTTTTAACCCATTCCATGTAGCCCGAGCCCATGACGCGCTTCATCGCAGTCAAGCAGCCTGCCTCCTGCTCCAATAGAAATAGACCGGAATGCCCAGCAAGAGCAGCCCAAACCCTACGAGGCTGTTCGCCGGATAGTGGTAGAACGTGGCAAGGACAACCAGCCAACAAGCGGCTACGAAGAATACGGTTGTGAACGGATGCCCCGGGGTCCGGTGCTCTCGAACGCCGGCTGTGCGACGCCGAAACACGAAGAGCGATGCCCCTGTTAGGCCGAAAAAGATGAAATCGATTGAGACGACGTAGTTCAGGATCTGCTCGTATCGACCGGAGAGCGCGATGATCGCGGCGAGAATGCCTTGCAGCACTATGGCCGCCACCGGGACTCTGGTGCTCTTGGGCAGCCATGCGATCCAGCGGAAGAACAGGCCGTCCCGCGCCATGGCGAAATACACGCGGGGCGCGGTGAGCATTCCCTGACTGAGGAAGCCGAGAGTAGAGATCGAAATTGCGAAAGCCATGAACAGCGCTCCTCGAGGACCAATCGCTCGCTGCATCACGGTATAGGCCGGCGTGATGGTTGCTGCGAGGCCGTCCGGTCCAAGAGAGCGCAGACAGACGACGTTTACCGATAGATAGATGACGGTCACGCCAATGACCCCGAGCAGCAGCGCCCGGGCTAAGTCTCGTCCGGGGTTTCGCATTTCGCCAGTCATGAAGCTGGCGGTTTGCCATCCACCATACGCGAACAAAACCGGGGTGACTGCCGCGCCAAAGGTGGTGAGCAGATGAGGTGAAAGCGGCTCTGGCGCGCTCGCTATCGTCACTGCGGCTGGAGCCGCGAAACCGGCGAACAACAGCACCGCAATTGCGCCAATTTTCAATACCATGAGTGTGCTTTGTACAGCACTGCCTAAACGCACGCCTAAGCAGTTGATTGCGGTAAGCACGGCTAGCACGAGCGTTGCAACGAAGCCTTCGGACGCAGTAGTGTGGATAATCTCCCGTGCGTACCGCGCGAACGTCACCGCGACTGCGGCCATTCCGCCGGTTTGCATGACCAGCAACAGCGCCCATCCGTATAAAAATGCGATCGAGGGATGATAGGCCTCACGAAGATACGCGTATTGGCCGCCCAAGTTGGGCCTGAGCATCGCCAGCTCCGCATAAATGAATGCGCCAGCCAGAGCGGTTAAACCACCTAGAACCCAAGCGCCCAGGATCAGAAAAGAGGTATGGACCTGGCGGGCGACGACATAGGGATTGACGAAAATGCCGGACCCGATGATTCCACCCATGACGATCATGGTCGCGTCAAACAGCCCCAGTCTTCGCGCGAGCGATGGCGCTGAGGTATCGGGTGCGGTCAAGAGCTCGCCAACTTAGCCGGTTGCGGTCCGCCGTTTTGGTTGAGATTGTTTCTTCGCCGCGGCAGGCGCGCTGGCCGGCTCATGGGCTGCTCTGGCCGCTGGCTTGCGCGGCAATTCTCCCAAGCTTTTTTGCAAGGCTTGCATCAAATCGATAACCGGGGCGCGCTTCTTCGGAGCTTCACCTGCCACGGGTTGACCTTCGCGCTTGGCCTCAATCATCTTCAGCAAACGCTGCTGATAATCGTCGTGATACTTCGAAGGATCGAAATCCGAAGCCAATCCCTCTACCAGCTTTTCTGCTAATGCCACTTCTTGCGGCTTAACGCTCACGTTGTCGTCGCGACGAAACTCCGGCACTTCCCGCACCTCTTCCGGATAAAACATCGTGTGCAGGAGCAATCCGTCGGTATGCGGCCGAACGACCACCGTGTATTCGCGCTGGTGCATGGCGATCTGTGCAATCGCGCTGTAGCCAGACTTACGCATGGTTTCGAGCAAAAGATGGTAGGCCTTTTTCCCCGCTTCCTCCGGGACCATGAAGTAGGAGGCGTCGAAATAGATCGGATCGATTCCTTCCGCCTTGACGAATTCCATGATCTCCATGTTGTCGCTCGAGGCGGGCGCGATGCTTTTTATCTCCTCATCGTTAACAATGACGTAACGATCCTTCTCTGCCTCGTAGCCCTTTACCAGCTCACTTCGTTCCACAACGCGCTCGCAGTGTGGGCAGTACGTCTGCTGCTTGATTCGGGTCCCGCATACCTGATGGATTTGGTGGAAACTGACGCGCTCCGTGCGAGCAGCCGCAAAGAGGCGCACGGGAATTGTGATGAGACCGAAAGTGATGTAGCCTTTCCAGACTGTCGAAGCCATGTCTCTCTCCTGAAGAAGCGGCAGCTAAAACAGCCGAGCGTGCTCGCACTTAAAACAATATCGTGTCGCTATGTCGTTTGCAACCGGCTATTTAGGTAGGTTCAAGAGTACTGGTACATAGTCAGAGCTTCATGGATGCACGCCGCTACTGTGCAATCACCGGAACGAGCTGCGATTCTATGATTCGTAGGTCAGACGTTATCAGAGTGAGGCGATGCACGCGCGCCGTGGCAACGATCGTTCGATCCGCAGGGTCTCGCAACATCCGGAGCGAGGCGACCTCCGAGGCGATCTCGTATGTCAGGGCCAGGATGCGAAAGACGGGGCTGGCCTCCAAGCTGGCAAAAAACTCACCTAACGCCACCTTTAATTTCCCTTCACTCGCGAGAACTGCGATTTCGAGCAGACTGATCGCACTCAACCCGACTGGTTCGCCGCGCCCTACCGCCCGCTCAAGCACCCGGAGCTGTTCTCGGGATAGTTTTTTGGCATCGATTAGCCACCGAACAAGGACGTGAGTGTCTAAAAGGTAACGTGGAAGCAAAGCGGAGTTCTACGTCTGGCTAAGGACTTCCCACAGCGTCGCTGTATCGGCATTGACAATATCACCTGCGATTTTGGCTTTTCCAGCCCAACTATCTCTCGGTGATTTCCACGCGTCCTTCTTAGCGGGACCAAGAACGGCGACGGGACGGCCTCGCCTGGTGATTGTGATGGTCTCGCCCCGGAGCTCCATATCGTCCAAGAAAGCGAGGCACTGGGCTTTAAATTCCGTTGCGCTCACTACTCGTTTCTTCGTCACTCTCTAAGAATAACAGAGACAATATGGTCACTTGACCACTTAGCAGAAGTGATTAAATCCTGATGGCACCGGCCCGCATAGTAGGGCGAATACTAGTGAGGATCTTCCTTTATTACATCGGCAAGCCGAGAGACGCACACGCTAAAGCCATTGCCTCGGAGTTCTTGAAACGCAGCGGGCGTTACGCGGAATGCGACATGCGTGAGATTAAGCCGGGGCGATTTGAGATATTTACGAGGCATGCTTCCGCCCGCAAGATTTTTCTGGATTCTTCAGGCCGCAGTATGGACTCTTCGCAGTTCACGCAAATGGTGGAACGAGCCGAACGCGACGGCCAGGACCTGGTGTTCTTAATCGGCGGACATGATGGGCTTCCACAGGAGTGGAAGCCACGCGCTGACGTGCTGCTTTCTCTTTCTCCGATGACCTTCCCGCACGAACTCGCCCGGGCCATGCTTGCGGAGCAGATCTATCGGGCGTTTGCCACCTTGCGCGGACATCCTTATCCGCGCTAAAGGCGTGTAATACACTCACTGAGGTGCTGCTTTCGCTGATCGGCATTCAGAAGAACTTCGGCGGCGTGAAGGCGTTGCGGGACGGAAATCTGGAGGTACGTGAGGGCGAGGTCCATCTGCTGATGGGAGAAAACGGGGCGGGGAAATCCACCCTGATGAAGATCGTCGCGGGCATGTACGAGCGCGATGGCGGCGAGATGCTCTGGCGCGGGCAGCCAGTCTCGTTCACTAAGCCTTCCGAAGCCTCGGCGAATGGTATTGCGATGGTGCACCAGGAATCGCTGCTGGCTCCGCACCTCACAGTGGCCGAAAACATATTCCTGGGCCGTGAGTCCGTTATAAAAACCGGTTGGATCAACCGAGGTGCGACGCTCGAGAAGGCCAGACGAGTTATCTCGGATAACGGATTTCCACTCGATGCTGATGCCCGTGTCGACAAGCTGACCCCGGCGGGCAAACAGCTGGTTGAAATCTGTCGCGCGATTGCGCAAGGGTCAAGCTTACTGATCTTCGACGAGCCCACTTCCTCTCTCTCGGAATCAGAGACGCGCGAGGTGTTTCGGATCGTGCGTGAACTGTCGGAACGCAAAATGGGCGTCATCTATATAACCCACCGTCTCGAAGAGCTTCGATCGATCGGTGATCGCGTCACTGTGCTTCGTGATGGGGCAACAGTTCACACGGGCAGGCTAGAGGAACTCTCGCGGGAGCAACTCATACAGCACATGGTGGGCCGCCCGGTGAACGCGATCTATCATCGAGACGCTCTGCCGGCCGGCGAAACTCTTCTGCGGGTGAAGGGGCTGTGCCGGGGCATGTTGCGAGACATTTCCTTCGAGATTCGGAGCGGGCGAGATTGTTGGACTGGGTGGATTGATGGGCGCGGGCCGAACGGAACTTTGCCGGGTTCTGTTTGGACTCGATCCCGCCGAACAAGGAAGCATCGAGATTGCAGGCAAGATGGTTACGCCAAGAACGCCTCGTCAAGGGGTTGCGGCGGGAGTGGCGCTGATTCCGGAAGACCGCCAACATAACGGGCTAGCTCTGAAGCTGCCGATTGCCTACAACATTACAATGCCAGACCTGGAGCGCATCAGCAGCTTCGGTTTCTTAAGCAAGCCCGCGGAGACAAGCCTCGCGCAAGAGTATCGCGAACTGCTTCGCATAAAATGCGATTCGCCGAGCCAACCGGCCGGACGCCTGAGCGGAGGAAACCAGCAGAAGATCGTTATCGCAAAATGGGTGGCGCGCGGAGCGCGTGTTTTCCTCTTCGATGAGCCTACACGCGGGATAGACGTAGGCGCGAAGCAGGAGGTCTTCGAACAGATGGACCGGCTCGCCCGTGCCGGCGCGGCGATTCTGATGGTCAGTTCGGAGCTCCCGGAATTGATTCAAGTTGCGGATCGGATTCTGGTTATGTCTCAGGGACGATTGACGGGTGAATTGCCGGGACGAACAACGCAGGAAGAAATCATGCGGTTGGCTGCTCCGCTTTCCGCGAGCACACTCATGGAGAGCGCATGATGCAACGACTCCAACGCTTGCTTCCGTTCTTCACGCTGATCCTCCTGTTCATTGCGCTGACCATTGCAACTCCGCACTTTCTGACGCGAATCAATCTGGCCAGCGTCGCCCGGCAGACCGCTGTGATCAACATCATGGCACTTGGAATGACGCTGGTCATCATTACGGGCGGGATCGACCTTTCGGTCGGCTCAATCCTTGCGATTGCCGGGCTTTTTGGCACCATGGCGATCAAGGCCGGCCAGCCAATTCCATTGGGGATCGCAATCGGGATCGGCTGCGGACTGATATGCGGGCTTCTGAATGGCCTGATGATCACCAGGCTGCGCATCAATCCGTTCATTGTTACCCTGGGGACTCTCGAGGCGTTTCGCGGCTTCGCGCTGGTTGTATCGAAGGGATTGCCGGTTCACGGAATTCCAGACGCCTTCTCCTTTCTGGGCGACGGCAACCTGCTTGGAATCCCTTTTTCGCTCTGGGTGCTGGCAGCTTGCGCAGTGCTGATGCACTTTGTGCTCGAGAACACCAAACTTGGCCGGTATGCATTTGCGATTGGGAGCAACTCGAGCGCTGCTTACTACGCGGGTGTTCCGATTAAATTCCATCTCACTGCGGTTTATGCGATCGCAGGCATGCTGACGGGATTGGCGGGGATGATTGAGGCCTCGCGCCTGATGACCGGGCAGCCTACTGCGGGCCAGGGTTACGAATTGCAGGCCATAGCGGCTGTGGTGATCGGCGGAGGCAGTCTGGTGGGCGGCGAAGGAAGTGTTATTGGCACGCTGATCGGGGCGTTCATCATAGGACTGCTGTCGAACGGCAGCGATCTGCTCGGCATCAATCCGTACTGGCAACAAGTGATCATCGGCGGGGTAATTATTGCTGCGGTCGCATTCGACGAGCTTCGCAAGCGCAAGCTCTCCGGTGCGTGAGCGGCACGTACTTATACGTGAGCGGCATGCATGGATTGTGCGGCACGCGCTCGAAATCAGGCTTCAGGAAACAGAAGAAGTTGAATGGCGTCCACCTGACGAGGAGAACACGTAAACACGATGCCAGCGCTTCAAGAGTTGTTAGTGGAAGAAATGCAAGATTTGCTTCATGCGGAAGGCCAGTTGGTGAAGGCTCTGCCCAAGATGGCAAAAGCGGCGCACGATCCGAAGCTCAAGCAGGCCTTTACGAACCACTTGGAAGAGACCAAAGGGCATGTCGAGCGGCTGAAGCAAGCCTTTGAGCTGCTTGGGGCCAAGGCCAGAGCGAAGCCATGCAAGGCGATGCAAGGCCTGGTTGAAGAGGGTCAAGAAAAAATCGCTGAAGGCAAGGAAAAAGAGGAAGCGTTATCCGATTTGGGTCTAGTTGCGGCCGCTCAGAAGGTGGAGCACTACGAGATCTCCGGGTACGGTACGCTTCGCACCGTCGCCGAGCAAATAGGACAGACGAAAGTGGCCAAGCTGTTGGCACAGACGCTGGCGGAAGAAGAGAAAGCAGACAAGCTGCTGACTCAGCTCTCGCCTCCGCTACTGCAGGAGGCAGCACAAGAGCCAGCCGAGGAAGAGGAAGAGTAGAGCCGGAACTTCACCAGCAAACACACGAGCATTACCGGAGCCCGGCCCGGCAGTTTGCGAACCGAAGCCAATTCCGGGGGGTCGCTGAGGGTCCTCGGCTCAGTTTCGAGGACCCCTTCCGGGCAGCCTATCTGCCCGCAGCAAGAGATGGCATCAACGGTTTCCGGCGTCCGCCAGGCCCGCAACTAGATCCAAGCGCGCCCTCCAGGGGTCCGGCTCGGGGACGGGGCCGTTGCTTGTGAATTCCAGGAGCACGTCCCGGCTGGCGTCATACTTCGGCCACTTGGGACCTCCGGCGGAATCCGGATCGCCGGTTTTCGCGAACGAGATCCAATACTTGTTTGCAGCCTCCGCAACCTTCTCGTCCTGCTCGGTCAGATCCTTTCCATAGCGCGCCGCAACAGTGTCGAAGACGAACGGTATCTCCGTTGCGTGAGGCGCGCCCTTCCACTGTTTCCGCATCGATTCGGCTACATACGAGAACCGGTATTCATATGCCGGCTCGCCTGCGCCTGCCATCATTCGCACTATAAACCGCGCCGGCTCCACCATCATCGTGTCCGCGGCAATGGAAGATCCGACCGCGCGAGCATCTGCGCTTTTTTCCGCATTCCAGGCGGCCTCGGCCTTTTCCCGATTCGCGCCAAAGGGTGCATACACTTCATCAAATGTTTTCGCAAACGAGAAGCCGATATCCCGACTGTTTGCGCCCGCGATCAGCGGCATTTTGCTCTCGTGCCCCGCTCGAAACGCTTGTTCGGGTGTTTCCACTACAATCTTTCCGTCGATCATTGGACCCGAGTAGGTCGGGTTGCCCATAGTTGCCATATTTAGCCCGTTGACGATTCTTTCGGCCGGTAATGCTCGAAGAGCCTTCAAGGCAGCCTCGTCTTCTCCGGTGATTCCCGCTTCTTTCGCGAACGCGACCCCGACCGCTTCTGCGGACTGCAGTTGCCCGACCGCCTCATGTAACCGCCTGGGCGCCGACAACGTACTGCGACCGCCACCGGACTCAATGATGGCTTTCTGGAAGAGGCCACGGGACAGCGGTGATGTGAGCAGCATTAGCACGGACCCGCCGCCCGCGGACTCCCCGAAAACCGTGACGTTCGTAGGATCGCCTCCAAAGGCCGCTGCATTTCGCTTCACCCACTTCAGAGCTGCGATCTGATCCATATATCCGTAGTTGCCCAGCAGTCCCGAGGGATCTTCCTTGGTGAGTGAAGGATGCGCAAAAAAGCCAAAGCGCCCCAAGCGATAGTTGAAGCTGATCAGGACCACACCGCGCTCGGCAAAGTGCGTTCCAGAGTAGACCTCGGGCGAGCTTCCTCCGTTAACAAATCCGCCGCCATAGATCCAGACCATGACCGGCAATTTTTCCGGCCCGTGCTCAGCGGGTGTCCATACGTTCACATACAGGCAATCTTCACGAGGGGTCACCCCGAGCGGCGCCGCGTCTCCTGGGAAGGGCAGTTGCATGCAGTCAGGTCCGTAATCGGTCGCGTCGTGAATTCCGGTCCACGCCTGAACGGGCTGAGGCGGTCGCCAGCGGTTTTCTCCGACGGGCGGCGCTGCGAATGGGATTCCCTTGAACGAGACGACCCTACCCTCAACCTTGCCCTTCAGTTGTCCGCTGTCGATGCTCACTTGATCTACGGCCGCATCCGCATGGATTGCAACCAGAAGCACAGCAGCTAAGCAAACGATTTTCGTTATCACGCTAGTTTCTCCTTTTTGAGCAATATTCATGACGCATCATGGAGCGGCAAGAAAAAGTCTACCGAATGCATCTGAGGGCGGTGAGCTTCCCGCGCCCTAGCGGAGATTTACCTCTCACGTTACGAGAACCGGTGGAGTGCTGGCATTCCGCTGTTGACTTTAGCCCGGTATCCAGATCCTGTCGGCTTGCACCAGTTCTGCATCCGCCGGCAACGAAAGCGCGGTACGGGACTTAGTAAAGAAGACCAGCCCCTTGTAGCCGACGAGGTATTTGTAGGTGGAGGTGAATACGCCGCCCTTTGCAGTAATGATGAGCGGCTCCTTCGCCCTGTTTGCAATTTTCGAAAACTCTTCCGGCGCAACACGCACCACCGCGCCGGACGCCTTAATGGCTTGCGCCATTGCAGCGGCAGCGCCAGCAGCTCCTGCAGCCATACTTTGCTCCTCCCGATCTTAGGGAACGCTCACTTGGATGAGTGCTCTTCCCAAACACGAGCTTATAACTGCGTAATCGCTATTTCAGGCGGCCTCCGCGATGGATTCAAATAGATTGCCAGCTTCCCGTGGCGGAATTTTGCCGTTCGAACTCGTCATCTCAAGTGGATTGAGGGGATTTTGCGAAACGAAGCCGATTTCTGCAGGGCCGCTGCGCCTCCCCGGCTCAGTTTCGGCGATGTTGCTGGGCTGTTGCGAAACGAAGCCACGCGCGAGGCGTGCCTCGCCCCTACGGAGCTGAAGCAGAGTTGTGAGGGTCTTGTGGAAGGCACGCTCATGAGTGGTCTGATAACGGAGAAATAGGGCGAGACGTTTCTCATCGACGCCGTTTTCGGAAAAGCACTCGGTCTGGAGGCGAATGGCGCGTTGGGTGAGCCAGTATGACTGGGCCATTTCCTTGATCAGCAGCTCCGCAGTTGTATTCGCGGGCTGATGTTCTTCCAAAAGGTCGTGCAGAAGGGCATCGAAAGCGGCGGGGTCTTCGCCAGGGATAATGATTTCTCCAGACGCGAGACCGTGTTTGAGCGAATTACGAGACGAAGCCATCTTTCCCGAAGCAGTGACAGGACCGGTGGAATGTTGTGCATTAGCGCGATTGATTTCGGCGCGCCTTGAGGGTTGCGCGGCGGTTTGCGAAACGAACCCAGAGTTTGCAGATATGCTTACTTCGCGCGGGGCGGTTGACTGGAGGGAGGATTCCTCTTCCATCGAGAGGTCGATAGGGAGTTTGGGGTGGTCGAGGGCTCGGTTCTTTTTCATCTCGATCTTCTTAGCTTTTCGCTCGGCGGCGCGGCGCTCTCTCCGGGCCTGATGATGTGTCATAGGGATGTGCCTCCTGATACACGATGCATCAGAGACTTGCAGGCCGGGGGGATCTACCGATGTAAGTACTTGAAGTGATTCGAGAAGAAACTATTTTGAAGATGTGCTAACGGAGATTCCGGGAGGGGCAGTTGGGCTCTAGCGGAGGAAGGCGAAGTGGGGTCTAGTTGTTGAGGCGCCGGGCGCGGGAATCGCGTGAGACGCGAAGTGAAGTACACGCTTTCCGGCTCACATTGAGCCGGGCCGCACGCTCATCGAGTTGCCGTAACATGCCTAGGGTTACATCAACATTCAGCCGATAGACGGGCCTAACGACAGTAATGTTGGGAAAGGAAGCCGAGACGTCTTCGCCGCGCGATACTTTTCCGCAATCTGATCCGCAGAGATTTGCGTCGTAGGCGTTTTACGCATAGCTTTGTTGTTCCTCTTTAGTCGCCTTCCAGGTTCTGATCAGTCTCAAATCGCGCTGCTCGCATCGCCCATCCGCTCCGTTGAAGACGCTTGCTGACGCGCGCGGCTCTGAAAGAGTCGGACGTGGACGTCCGACGCGGACCAGGAGATCCGCCCCACACAGAGCATCTTCGTGGCGTTTGGTGGGCGGCAGGCCCATGGCACGCCCTCACGGTCGCGGTTCCGCGCTGGTAATGCGGCACGCTTCTGGGTCGAGCCGAATGCTTCGACTCTGTCCAGGGTAGCAACCGGCCTAATCCACCAGGCCGTGTTTCATGGCGAAGCGGACGAGTTCTCCCGTGCTGTGCAGGTTGAGCTTTTCCATAATCTTGCCGCGATGCGAATCGACCGTATAGACGCTGAGATTCAGGCGTGTCGCGATCTCTTTGTTTGTTTTTCCTTCCGCGATATGCTGGAGGACTTCCCGCTCGCGGCTCGAGAGCAGATCCACCGGATCGGTGACGTTCTGCCGGTAGTCACTCAACAGCGCGCCGGAAACGGAAGGGCTGATGTAGCCATCGCCGCGAGCGACGGAGCGCACAGCGTTGACCAATTCGGTGTCAATTGCATCCTTTAGAATGTAGCCGCGCGCGCCGGCCTTCAGAATTTCGCGAACGTACACGGCTTCCTTGTGCATGCTCAACACGAGCACACGGATGCGCGGGTTTGCCTCGACCATTCGCCGCGTAGCTTCAATGCCATTCAACTCCGGCATCGCGACATCCATCAGAACTATGTCCGGACGGAGTTTCTGGGCAAGATCAACTGCTTCGCGACCATTCGCCGCTTCTCCGACCACTTGCAAATCCGTGTTTGCCGAGAGAATGAGCTTCAGACCCTGACGAACGATGGTGTGATCGTCGGCAAGCAGAATTTTTATTGCCCGATCGGACACGTCACCTCAGACGCCACGCTTTCTCGGTGTGCTCTATGTTCAGCCATACTTCAGGATAGAAGCTTTGCGCTTGTGAGTTGTACACCTCAAAGTGGCCACCTCCCCATGACCTCCAAGGAATCACTGTTCAACGGGAAAGCCGATTCGCCTCGTGGGCTTGCGCGGGGCGGCGATTAGTCGTTTAACCATACTGTAGACAGCAGCGAGTTGCTGGCCGTGGTCTTGCTGTTGGCGTTCCAGCTCTTCGATTTTGGCGGCAAGATCTTTGTGGCTCGAAAGCAGTTCGCGAAGTTTGACGAAAGCCCGGATTATCAAGATGTTCATCTGTACGGCACGCTGACTATTGAGTACCGAGGAGAGCATGGCCACACCGTGCTCGGTGAAGGCATATGGGGCTGTTCTGCGGCCGCCTCGTGTTGTTTTTGATATCGCAAATTGCGATGTCAACGAAACAGCCTCTTCTGCTGTGAGCTGGAACATAAAATCTTCAGGAAAGCGGTCGCGATTTCGTTTGACAGCCTCATTCAGACGGAACGTCGGCACTTCATAGAGTGCAGCTAAGTCGCTATCGAGCATCACCTTTTCACCTCGGATCAGGTAGATCCGGCGCTCGATGATCTCGATCGGAACAGAGGGTCGATTGATCGCAGGGATTGCTTTTTTCGCCATAAGTGCGGTTCTAGGCAGGCGAGGATGGCATCAGAACGGCATCAATCATTCAACGCTACTCATGTGGTCGGACACGTCACCTCGATTTTGAGACCTTTGCCCGTCCCCGTTTCCATGGTCAGTTTGCCGCCACAGCCGCGCGCGCGAGTCTCGATGCCTGCCAGACCCAGACCGGAAGCGGGCCGCCGCTCGGTTATCTCGAATCCACGCCCATTGTCTCGAATTGTCAATGCGACATCGTCGCCATGAGACAACAACTCGACTGAAACTGAAGTTGCCTGGGAATGGCGCGCTACATTGGTCAACGCCTCCTGCGCTATGCGGAAGAGGTGGGTCTCTGTTTCATCGCGCAGACGGCGTCCGTTCATGTCGCTACGGTACTCGACGTGTATGCCGGTGCGCTGCGAGAAATTATCAGTCAATGATTTCAGCGCAGCGTCCAGGCCGAAATCATCCAAGATGGTGGGGCGCAAGAGCTGGGACATCTCCCGCACATCCTTAATCGCCTGGTCCACCAGCCGCGAGCAATCATCGATTCGAGCCTCATCAGAGACGAAATTGCGCAGTGCGGATAAGTTGGCCTTCACGGCAGTCAAAGCCTGGCCCAGTTCATCGTGCAATTCATGCGAGAACCGCCTCGCGACGTTTTCTTGCGTCTCTAAGAATTGATACTGCATTTTGGTCAGCTCGGCGGCCTGCTGCTCCAGTTTTCGAAACAGCCCGGTTGATGCTTGCACTACCCAGGTGGCGCACAGTAGAGACAAGAGAACGCAGGCGGCAAAGAGCCAGACCGTCCAACGCAGAAGTCCGTGGCCCTCCTGGTAAATACTCTCGCGCAGCAACTCAGCCTGCTCGTACGCGGACTCCAGTGCGCTGCTCATCTGCTGCCGATTCTGGGTTAATTGGTCCAGAATTTCTTCGCGCCTGACGAGATCCTTTTTGCGCGCCAGTTGGAGCCACCGGCTATTCAGCTGCGCTTGCTGCTTTTCGATATCATCTATGGCCCCTTTGGCCAGTGCCTGGCGCTCGGTAAAAGTTTGCGTATTGCGGTCGATCTGATGAATTGTGCGTAGGGCGACTAGTAAGGCGGAGAGCAGCAGTAGCGCCGAAAGGCAGAGCCCAAGCAGCAGCAGGCGTTGCAAATGAGCTCTGGTAATGGAATTCGACTGAGGCACGTGATGATTCTTTCATTAAAAAGCGCTTGGGGCTATCCCCAAAACACGGGATCAAGATTCGCTGTTTCAGGCGATGGCGGGAAACCGCGCAAACAGGCAAATTAGAGTTGTGAGCGGCGAGAGAAGCGAACAGAAAGGCAGCGGCAAAACAATAAAAAAACAAGAAGCGCCGCAGCCTTCTGTTCGATTCAAAATTCAAAGGTCCGCCACTAATTGAAGGAGAAAAACAAATGAAAAAGCTATTCACATCCACCCTGCTGACCGTGGCTGCGGTTCCTTTCCTGATGGCTGCTCCCAAGGCAGCGAAGAAGGCGCAGAACACGCCGCAGACTTCTACCCAGGCTCAAAGCACGACAGCGAAGCCCAAGGTTCACAAGAAGCACGTCAAGAAGAACAAGAGCACCAATCCGAGCACCGAAAACAACGCTGCTCCGGCCAGCTCTTCTCCGAAGCAGTAACGACGACACCGCTCTCTCGGAGGAGCCCAGGTTCAGGTCTCAATGCCTGAATCTGGGCTATTTTTTTTGACTGCTAACCCCCTGACCGGACCTTCGCAACCAGAGGCACCCACGAGGGATCTCCATGGAGATTAGCAAAAGCGAGGTCAAAGCCGATATCGAGCACCAGCATCTCCCTCCTTTCGAGCGCCGCTTGCAGATAAGCGAACGTCTCGTCTCTTCTGCCGAGCAGAGAAGCAGTTCGCGCGACCAGGTAGGCCGGCTCTTTCCCCTGTAGATACAGCTCCTTCTGCACTTTCAGCATGCTTTCCAGCATTCCAGGCGAGCCACCTGTAGAGAATGCGTTTTCCGCTGCCGCAGCGACGAAAGCCGCCGACTGATCGTGCGACAATTCGGCGGACCTCTTGAATTCCGTGATGAAGTTGCGGGAATCTCTCCGGATCGAATATAAATACGCCAAGTAAGTGTACGGCGACATAAATCCAGGGTCCGCGGTTTCGACGTGTTTCAACAGATCCAGGCCGTGATTCTGCTCGCCCGCGTAGTACAGGATGAGCCCTTGATCGGAAACGATGGCCGGCGATGTGGAATCAAGTTCTCTGGCCCGTTGTATCTCGACGAGAGCCGCTCGAGGACGTCCGTTGGTCAGCAATGCTGTCGCATACCAGTGGTGCGCGGTCGCATAGCTGGGGTTCAGCTCGATGGCCCGTTTAAATTCGCGCAGCCTGCGTCTTGCTTCCAGTCACCCCAGAACAGGCAGAAAGCCAACGATGCGTGGGCTTCGGCTGAGGTGTCGTCGAGAGCGACAGCTCGTTCCGCTGCTGCGCCGGCGCGAGTGAAGGCCTGATCTGACGGCATTGCCGCAAATTCACGGAGGAGATTGTAGGAATCGGCGAGTCCGACATAGGCCTGCGCGTAATTGGGATCGCGAACGACCGCCTGCGTAAGATAATCGATCGCCGTGTTGAGCGCCTCAGGGGTTCGTTTATTCCAGTAGTAACGGCCTTTCAGATACAGCTCTTTGGCCTCCGGGTTGGGCACCTGTGGCGCCGCCCGCCTGGTCCGTTCCCAGGGATGCCAAATGTGAAACTACTGTTATGTTGTTCGGCGCTGATGGCTTGTGGATGTGGCGCTGCTTTCGCGGATGATCTGGGGATAGAGGGCTGGACGCAGATCGGCTCAAACTACATTGATTTCAGCACGACACTAACCAATACGGGTTCGTATGAACCCGCGCCTGGATACGGCGAATTTCAGGTGACCAGCGTTGGGTCCGGCAGTCTATTAGCTACCGGCGGCGTAATCACGGGCGAGACGGGTAGGCCCTCGTTCAAGCTTTGAATGGGTCCGGTTACCCTGCCAGCGGCGTTTATCACATTTACTGGCCCCGGCGGCGCGAGCCTTCCATTGACGGCCACCAACATTCCTGCTGGCGCCGTCGGTCCGTTTAACCTGACGGATACATCCAAGGGAGCGGAAGCGACCTTTGAAGTGCAAGGCTAGATCGGCTCGAATACCGCACAAATCTTTACGTCCGAGTTCGCCATCGGCTTTCCGGGGTTGACGGTTGCCGATTTATTCACAAACTTGCCGAAAGACGAGCCGTACTGCGCAAATATCGAGGCATCCGGCACGCCTACCCTGTGCAATCCGTTTCCAACCGTCTCTGGAGTACCGGAGCCGAGATACATTGTGATCTTGGGCGCCGGGCTGCTAGCCGCGCTTATTGTCCGCAAGCGATTTAGCTTAAGCGGGAGATTAAAGACGGGGATTGTGGCGCAATCAGCGGTAGTTTAGGCGCTCGGTGATGGTGACCGGCCTAATGAGGCTAAAGGTGAGACGGCTATCAATGGGAACGACGACAGTCCTTTGATGCTTGCCGTTGACGTTAGCTGTGCCGCTATCTTCGCCGAAGCCTTCGCTGAGTCCAGCGCCTTTGGCAGCGCCCGAAAGCGCTCCGACGACCGCGCCAAATGCGGCTCCAACCGCCATCCTTGGAGTATTTCGGATTTTCAGCTTGGCTCCCGTCTTCTCCCATGAAGTGGTATCGACTCGAATGCGCTGACCGTCTGTTGTGTTGATCTCTGATAATTGAAGCGCCAAATCTGAAACGCCACTGATCAGCCCAGCGCGCTGAAGATTCACGATTCTGCCGAAGACGAGTGAGCCCTTATCGGCAATGATGAATCCGTTCGCAACAACAGGTGATTCCAGGGTGCCTCGGAAAGTGTCGCCACTAAAGTTGCGATCAGTCGATAAGGTCTCGACCAGCTTTATCGTGAGTTGGATTCCTGGCTGCAGAGTAACTGTTTGAGGTTGCCTGGGAGCGGGCGCGGGTTGAATAGCCGCTTGGGCCGCCGGCTGCACGGGAGTGTACTGGGTCTGCTGTTGCGACGAAGCAGTTGTCTGTGCGATCGCCTGAGTCAGCGGGGGTCGTGTGATCTGGTTGGCGATTACGACAGGAGAGCTAGCCGGAGCGGCGCGATTAGGAACAACCGGGGAAGGCGTATTTTGGATCATTGCGGGGCGAGGCACTTGAGGAGCAATGAATGAGCTCGGCGCGTCAATCGGCTGAAATACAGGCTGGCGGTACTGCGGGTTTATGGTACGGGGAATCGGAATAGAGTCCTGTTCGGGAACAGAAGACGCTTGGCTCGAAGTGGGCACATCCATCTGCTCACTGTCATCGTTTGCCGGCGTTTGCGCCTGTGCAGAGGATTCCGGCTGAGGGTCCGGAGCGGCTTGCACGACGTGAACCGGATACGCCAACTCGCGAGTTCGCGAGTAGATCAGCGCACTCCCCATCACTAGAATCAAACCCGCTAGAAATGCGCTGATTATCTTGATGATGCTGGATGTCACCATAGCGAAATGTCTTACATAGATTGAATGCCGTGGAGGGGGCAAAGGTTTCGGACGACCCCATTAAACGTGGTTTATCCAGGGTTAGGCAGTACTGGTCAGCTGCTCTGCTGCAATTTGCGCGATGTCCAGAAGTCTCGGGGGGTTTCCCGAGGTGCCGGCGAGAGCGTCGCGAAACATAGTGTTGCAGAATGGGCAAGCTGCGCCGATGGTATCCGCTCCCGTGGCCACGAGCTCTTTTGCCCGGGTCTCATTGACGCGGGATCCTTCTTCTTCGCCGAGAAAAACGAGACCACCTCCGGCACCGCAACAGAACGATCGTTCTCGGGAACGCGGAGGATCAATCACGGTAGCGGAACGCGCAATCACCTGGCGGGGTTCGTCATAGATACCGCGATAACGGCCGAGATAACAGGGATCGTGAAAAACCACACGATGGCCGTTTTGAGTGGCTGGTAATTTTTCGGCATGGCGGGCCAAAAATTCGCTGTGATGCTCAATCTGGAGAGCCGCTCCGTACTCGCGCCAATCCTCCTGAATAGTGCGAACGCAGTGAGGGCAAATGGAAACGATTTTCTGTACCTTCGATTGTTGAAGATTCGAAATATTCGTCTCCGCAAGCTGGCCGAAGACGAGGTCGTTCCCCAGGCGGCGAGCGGGATCACCGGTACAGCGCTCTTTTTTGAGAACACCAAACGAGACACCGAGGTGTTTCATCACAGTTGCGAAAGAGCTGATGATTTCGCGGCCCCGAGGATCGTAAGCTCCCATGCAGCCGAGCCAGAGGCAGTATTCCTGGGAGCCGTCAAAGGTTGGAAATTCTTGTTTGGCGATGAACTTGTCGCGCTCGGTTTGAGAGAAGCCCATGGCGTTTCCATTGCGCTCGAGGTTTAGAAAGAGCTTAGTGCCGTAATCGTTTTCCCATGCTCCGGTGTTTACAGCTCCGCGACGCAGGCCGATGATCATGGGCAGGTGCTGAATGCCGACTGGACACTGGTATTCGCAGGCTCCGCAGGTGGTGCATTGAAAGACAGCTTTTTGAGATACAGTGGCGCTCAAAATCGGCGTTTCGTTCTCATTTCCGTAGTCGCTCAAATATGCGCGCAGCCCAAGCGCAATGAGCTTCGGGTTCAGCTCTTTGCCCGTGTTGTTTGCCGGACAATGTTCTGTGCAGCGGCCGCACTCTACGCATGAATAGGCCTGGAGGGCGGTGATCTGAGTGATGTCTTTGCCTGAGACCAGGCCGAAATCTTCATCTCCGGAAAGGGGTGGAATGTGACTGAATCCGCTCCGTTCCAGAAAGATACTGACGGGGCTCAGCACCAGGTGAAGATGCTTGGTGTGCGGAATGAGCGGAAGAAATGCCAGTAGCGTGAGCGTGTGGATCCACCAGAGCGCCTGGCCAGCCGCCGAACCTTCGCGTACCCACCACAACGGCATATAGGTGATCATCAGGAGGAATATCAACCCGGCAATCAGACCCGATTCATACGACAGGGGACCAAGCCAGACTGGGCGGATGACGAAGCGCCGGAAAGCGAGTGCGGCAATCGAGACGGCGCAGAATGCGGCGAAGATAAAAGCGAACCAAAAGTAGAAAGCCCCGACGAAAGTATCGCGGTGAAGAAAGGGGACACCAAAGCCCGTCGCGATGTGATTCAGCGTGACGATCGCGAACGCGCAAAAAGCCCAAAAGACGAACGCATGAGCGAGACCGGGCAAAGGGCGCTCGCGAATGACCTTGGCCTGGCAGAGCACCTCCCAAAAGAAATTCCAAGCGCGATGGCTGATTGAGCCTATTCGGAAATCCGGATCGCGGCGGGCGCGCAGTATGCGATGAACCACTTTGCCGAAGCGCTGCCAAAATAGCCAGAAGGAGAGAAGGATCAGGGCAAGAAGCAGGACTCGGAGCGCTACAGCGCTGTTCAGCGGCATCATGTAAACGCCCGGCTAGTACGATGAAAAAGCGTGCGATATGTCATTTCCGGAGCCGCTGGCTTCATTGGATCACACCTATGTGATCGCTTTATTGAAAGCGGGCACGACGTGGTTGGGATAGATAACCTGATCACCGGGCATCGTGAAAATATCGAGCACTTGCTTGGTAATGCGCGCTTTGAGTTCATCGAGCATGATGTTTGCAACCAATTGAATATCAAAGGACGCCTCGACAGAGTCTTTCATTTGGCATCCCTGGCGAGCCCCATCGAGTATTTGAATCATCCGATCGAGACGCTCGAATCGGGGTCGACTGGAACGCGGAATATGTTGGAATTGGCGCGCCAGCATGGCGGGTCGTTTCTCGTGACGTCCACGTCGGAATGTTATGGCGATCCGCTCGAGCATCCCCAATCCGAGAGCTACTGGGGAAACGTAAATCCGGTCGGCTTGCGCTCCTGCTATGACGAAAGCAAGCGTTACGCAGAAGCGCTGACGATGGCTTATCATCGGGTCTACGGAATTCGGACGAACATCGCACGCGTCTTCAATACTTACGGTCCTCGCATGGCTTTGAATGACGGGCGCGTTGTGCCGGCGTTTATCGATCAGGCGTTAAGAGGCGCGAATCTGACGGTATTCGGCGATGGGTCGCAAACGCGCAGCTTTTGCTACATCTCAGATCTGGTCGAAGGACTGGTGCGATTGAGCGAATCGGACGAGCGCTATCCGGTGAACCTCGGAAACCCTGTCGAGATGCGTATCCTGGATTTTGCGAATCGCGTTCGAGCCAGGTTTGGGAATGAGCCTGGGATTGAATTCAAGCCGCTGCCTTCGGACGATCCTAAGGTTCGGCGGCCGGACATCGGGAAAGCGAAGCGAGTTCTGGGATGGGAGCCGAAAGTTTCGTTAGATGAAGGTCTGACGGTCACGATCGAATATTTCAAGCGCGTGCCGGTCGCCTTGGCGTAAACATCCTAAATGTGACAGTGCCGCAATCCTCGCTTGGCGAGATATTGCTGATGGTACTCTTCGGCGCGATAGAACGGTTGCGCGGGTTGAATTTCGGTTGCAATGGGACGCCGGAAACGCCCTGATGCTTCGAGATTTGCCTTTGAAGCGCGAGCGGCCTGTTCCTGCTCGGGCGTATGGAAGAAGATCACGCTTCGGTATTGCGTTCCGACATCGGGGCCCTGGCGATTAACCTGAGTCGGGTCATGCGCGTTCCAAAAAACGTTCAGAAGCTGATCGTACCCGATCTTGGCTGGGTCGTACTCTACCTGGACGACTTCGGCGTGTCCTGTGCGATCAGTACAGACATCTTTATAGGTGGGATTCGCGGTATGCCCGCCCGCGTAACCGGCGGCCGCGTCGATGACGCCTTCGAGTTCTCGAAAAGTGGCTTCCACACCCCAAAAACATCCAGCTCCAAACGTGGCTTTTTCAGTCATTGCTTCTATTTTCGCTCGGCTGGAATTGATACGCTGGATCACAATGCTACGTAGAAATTGCCCTCTCCTTTGCATCGGCGCGATCGCGATGTCGCTGCCGTCTGTCATTGCCGCACGAGCGGCCGAGGAGAAGGTTGATCTATACGCCGTTCAGCGCATCCGGGCGGAAGAACGGGAACACTCGAAGGTGATGGACACGTTGTTCTACTTGAGCGACGTGAACGGGCCCCGACTGACAAACACTCCGAACTATTTCAACGCCGCCGATTGGGTGGTCAAGCAGATGAAGGAGCTAGGCCTCACGGCGAGGACTGAGAAGTGGGGACCCTTCGGCCGAAGCTGGAGAGTTGACAAATACTACGCCGCGATGTCCGAGCCTCAATATATGCCTTTGATCGGCTTTCCACTCGCGTGGAGCGGATCGACCGATGGAGCGCTTACGGCCGAGGCAATGATCGCCACGATTTACACCGAGGCCGACATGGCGAAGTACAAGGGCAAGCTGAAGGGCAAAGTAGTGCTCGGAATGGCGCCGAGGGAAATTGAACAATCAATAAAACCGCTGTCCTCGCGATGGAGTGACGCCGAGCTGAGTGAGATGGAGAAGTATCCGGAGGCCAGTGAGCGAAATTTGGCGGCGTATAGGTCACGGTTACCGGCGCCTTGGCGCAACATGTCCCGCGAAGAACTTCAGGCCATCCGAAAGAAGATCAATGAATTCCTGGCGTCCGAGCACCCGGCTGCGGTGCTGAGCTATGGCTATGCGGGCGATGATGGCACGGTATTTGGATCATCCGCCGGGAGTCGCGAGACGAAAGATCCGCTGCCGCCCGCGAGCATTGTTGTCACTCCAGAGCATTACAACCGCATTTACCGGCTACTCTCGCACAACATCCCCGTCAAGCTGGATCTGGATGTCAAAACTGAAATTCTGCCGCCGCAGGATTCGGTGAATGTAATCGCGGAGATCCCCGGAGCAGCGAAGAAGGACGAAATTGTCATGTTAGGAGCACATCTCGACTCATGGCACGGCGGCACTGGAGCCACAGACAACGGGGCCGGGAGCGCGGTGATGATTGAAGCCATGCGGCTCCTGAAGACGCTGAACCTGCGGATGGACCGGACGGTGCGTATGGCGTTGTGGGGCGGAGAAGAAGAGGGATTGCTAGGGTCGAAAGCGTACGTAAAAGAGCATTTCGGCGATCCGGAAACGATGAAAGTGACCTCGGAGCATGCGAAGCTGGACGGCTATTTCAACGTTGATAACGGGAGCGGGAGAATTCGGGGAATCTATTTGCAAGGCAATGACATGTGCCGCCCGATTTTTGAGCAATGGTTTTCCGCTTTCAAGGACATGGACGCAAATGCAATTACGATTCGAAATACCGGCGGCACGGACCACCTCAGCTTTGACGCGGTCGGATTGCCTGGTTTTCAGTTCATCCAGGATGAACTCGAATATTCGACTTTGACTCATCACTCGAACATGGACCTTTACGATCACATTTCCGCAAACGATTTAAAGCAGGCGGCAACGATTGTGGCGGCGTTCGTTTATATGACGGCGAATCGTCCCGAGATGCTGCCGCGGAAGCCATTGCCCCCGCCGCACCCGGCGCCGAAACCCGCGGCGGAGGAGCCGAATAAAGGCAAGCCAGCCAGTGAGGCGACTGGAGTTGTGGGTCCCGCAAAGTGACTGCTACAATCAGTTGCGTGTTGACCCGAAACTGATCACAGTTTCAGCACGACCATCCCGCAGGCCGGCATAGCTCAGTTGGTAGAGCATCTGATTTGTAATCAGAGGGTCGGGGGTTCAACTCCCTCTGCCGGCTCCAATTCTGCTCAGCAGTTGCGGTTTAGCTGACCCGAGCAACCGTCATCACAATTCCGCTGAAAAAGTTATCTCCTTAAGATTTAGCCGTTTGCAGTTGCATTTTTGGCTTTGGTGCACTGCTCGCGGTGTACCTTTGTGTGCGGGATGAACAGGGCCGCGGCAAGTTATGGTAAGCGGGGCCGACACCTAAGAGAGGAATTGTGCTGGATTCATGAGCTTCTTCCGTCTCAGGCAGAGTTTCACGCAATGGACGCGAGATTCAAAGGATTTTCGGGGCCGGTTGGTTCGGGCAAGAGCGCTGCTCTGTGTTTTGAGGTGGTGCGCGGATGCTACACGAATCGGGGCCTTCAGGGTGTTTTGGCCGCGCCGACCTTCGCGATGCTGCGAGACGCCAGCTTAACGAGCCTATTCGAGCTGATGGAAATCCAGGACATTGATTTCGAGCTTCGGAAGGCGGATGGAGAGCTGACCTTGAAGGCGCCATCGAGCACCGTCTTACTGCGCTCTCTGGACGAGCCGGAGAGGATGCGAGGGACGAACCTGGCGTGGTTCGGGGTTGACGAGCTTTCTTATGCGCGGGAAGAAGCATGGCTGCGGCTCGAAGCGCGATTGCGAGATCCCAAAGCGGAGAGGCTGTGCGGGTTTGGAGTTTGGACACCGCAGGGCCACGACTGGCTTTACAAACGGTTTATCCAGAAGCCCGTTTCGGGCCACGCGTGCGTACGTGCCAAGCCGTTCGAGAACCGGTTTGTGCTGGAGAAAACTCCCGATTATTACGAACGGCTCGAGAGCAGCTACGACCCGAAGTTCTACAGGCAAGAGGTGCTGGGAGAGTACCTGAATAGCCGCGTTGATCGCGTGTATCACTGCTTCAGCAGGGCAATTCACCTGGTGCGGCACGCGTATGACCCGCAGAAATGTTTGTTGTGGGCTTTGGATTTCAATGTGGCGCCCATGAGTTCGGTGCTTCTGCAGCAGGATAAGGGACGGCTTGTTGTGATTGATGAAATTGTGCTGGAACGGGCCACGACAGAGGAAGCGTGCCAGGAATTCGAGAACAGGTATAAAGGCCATGCTGCGGGTTTGGATGTTTTCGGAGATGCGAGCGGGAGAAACATGCACACGACCGGAACGACCGACTACACGATGCTGCAAGGGTTTCTTTATCGGACAGGATTCCGAAATGTGAGGATACGCGTTCCATCAAAGAACCCGCCAGTACTGAACCGGGTTCAGAAGGTAAACGCGATGCTGACGAATGCGTTGGGCGAAGTGCGCCTGGAGGTGAACGAGCGATGCAAGGAGCTGATCAAAGATTTCGAGGAAGTGATGTTTAAACCAGGCTCCGGCATTGTTGACAAAGTGAGAGATCCAAAGCGGACACATGCCTCGGACGCGCTCGGATATGCAATCTGGGAGCTGTTCGGAGAAAAGCCGGCAGCGGGCGAGATGGATAAGCGCCTGTTTTAGGGAGAGCAGGAATAAATAAGATGATTGAGATCGATCGAGAACATCCTGACTTTAAGCGGCAGAAATTCACGTGGCGGATGTATCGTGACCTGTACGCGGGCGGCCACGAATTCAAGCACCGCGCGGCAGAATATCTGCTGCGCCGTCAAAAGGAACCACTGGACGTCTATGGCGAACGATTGCAGAGGGTGTTCTATGAGAACTACATTGGCTCGATTGTGGATTGGTATGCGTCGACTCTATTCCGGCGCGAACCGAGCCTGCAATTTAACGGAGGCACCGGCGCGAGCCAGAGTTTTTTTGCGCAACTCGCCGAGGACTGCGATCGACGGGGCACCACGCTGTCCAACTTTTTCAGGCAATGCTTGATCGATACGGTGATAGCGGGCCGGAGTCATATTCTGATCGATTTTCCGCGTGCGAGCGTGCGTCCTACCAATCGCGCAGAAGAGGACGCAGCCGGACTTTCCAGAGCGTTCTTGATTCGGTATCAAGCCGAAGAACTTATCAACTGGAGCGCGGATGAAAGAGGCGAATACGACTGGATTGTTTTGAGACAGCGGGTTCGAAGACAGCCTAAAGTTAACTCGCCTGAGGCAGAAGAAGAAACTTACTGGTATTACTACGACAAAACCGAGTATCGGACTTACCGCCGAGCAGAACGCCCCGATGAGCCAATAAGCATCGAGTTGATTGCGCGTGGTGCGCATGCTCTCGCACGACAGGCCCGCGTTCCTCTGCTAACGCTTCAGGTGAGCGAGGGCCTCTGGCTCATGAATAAGGCGTCCCATCTGCAGCTGGAGCACTTCAACAAGTCAAACGCACTTGGCTGGGCTATTACGATGGGGCTTTTCGCGATGCCCGTCATCTATTCGGATCGCGAGTGGAACCAAATTGTAGGCGAGAGTTACTACATTCAACTGGGGCCGCAAGACAAGTTCGGCTGGACGGAGCCTGACGGAAAAGTTTACCAGATAGCTGCGGCCAATCTCGAGACGCTTAAAGAAGAGATCTATCGGGTGTGCTACTTGTCACAGGCCTCGGGGGAGATGACCGGCGGCCACGCACAGTCCGCACTTAGTAAACAACTCGATTTTACGATTACACAGGAAGTACTGCGTGCGTATGGAGGCGCTGTAAAGGATTGCATGCGCAAAGTGCTAAGTGCGGTCAGCGAAGCGCGCGAAGACGGCCTGGTTGTATCTGTATCTGGCCTGGACGAAGTGGATATCAGCGACTTCGGCTTGGAATTACAAGATGCGACAAATCTGTTGCAACTGGGCATCGAGTCACCCACGTTAAAACGCCAGATTTACCAGAGACTCGCGCTGAAGTATTTGAGCGACGCCCGGCAAGAAACGAAAGACCAGATCGCGCGTGAGATCGAAGCGCAGTCATTGAGTTAGCAGAGAGGAGATTATGGCAGATCACATGGACGCAAAAGGCGACGCGGGGCCGACCGAACGAGAGTCCGCGAGCGGTCTCGACGTTCGAGAAGTCGTCCGGCAGACGATAGAAGAGTTCGTTCGAAATGAGCGGCGAAAAACTGAGCCGGCTTATAAGGCGGAGCTTCAGGACGAGCGAAAACGGCGTGAGGGTTTGGAAGCGCGGGTGAACCAACTTGTCGAGGAAAACCGCAAAGCGCGCGCGGTGGCGGAAGAAGCGGATAAGAACTCCCAAATCCGCAGCGAGTTGCAGAGGCTGGGGGTGACGAAAGTAGATCTCGCATTCCGAGCAGTAAAAGACGACATCATACGAGGGGAAGACGGCCGCTTGCAGGCGAGAGGTCCAGAAGGCAAGCCACTCGAAGAATACGTGGCCGGGTTTGTGCAAGAAAATCCAGAGCTTCTTCCGGCGAGGATCGCGGGCGGAAGCGGAGCGCATGCGCCATCACGAAAGGTTGAATCAGGCGGGGGCGGCGTGGAAATGGACAAGATCAGACCGGGAATGAGCAAAGAGGATCTCGACCGAGTACGACAGGAGATATCGCGCCTGGCGGCTCAAGCACTGCGGGGCACATAATTACCAGCAGTTTCAATCAGTAAAGCGCGAGTGAGTTGCAGCCTCCGGGCGTGCGTACGGTGTAGACGGTCCGCAGCTCTGGCGATTGGGCTAAGCTCCTTGCGCAGGTAAACAAACAATTAAAAACAGAGCACGGCTAACGCACCCCAACCAATCGGGGCGCGGTTAATTGGCCGTAACTTTCATTTAGGAGACTTATGTCAACAATTACGTCTAGCAATCTGGCAAATGCCATTGTGAAGCTTGTAGCTGCCGAGGCATTGCCGGCTCTGATGGGAAATCTCATCATGGGTAACTTGGTAAATCGCGACTACGAGCCTGTGCTCGCGCATGCAGGAGACACGGTGAACGTACCCATCCCACCGGCGCTCGTAGCAAACAACATTGCGGAGGGTGGCACCGTCACACCGCAGAACCCGAATCTGGGGAACGCTCAGATCGTTCTGAATACACATGCCGAGGCAACGTTTCAGATACCGGATGTCACGAAAGCGCTGGCATTTCCGGGCCTATTAAAGGCATACATGCAACCGGCAGTAATCGCAATTGCCGAGCGTGTGGAGCACGATCTTCTCGGCCTTTATAGTCAATTCACGGCAAACACGCCGGTTGGCACCGCGGGAACTCCCGTCACCGAAGCGACGATTGACTCGGCCGAAACTGCGCTGTTCGCTGCCATGGTGCCATCGAGCGTTTCTAAGTATCTGGTGGTCGATTCCAACACTTACTCCCAGATCAGGCAAATCCCTCGATTCAGTGAGTATTACTCTGCCGGAGAGGCGGGCCTGAAGGCTTTGGTTGAAGGAAACGTCGGGAAAATGAAAGACTTCTTCATCTTCCGTTCTCAATTCGTTTCGATCACGGGCGCCGCGTCTCCAAACGTGCACAACCTGGCCTTTACTAAGGACGCCATCGGACTGGTGGTCCGCCGTTTACCGCAGCCTCTTCCGGGAACCGGAGCGGTTGCGGAGCACGCCGAAATGGGCAACTTCGGCATTCGCGTTGTGATGAGCTATCAGCCGAATACATTATCCCAGCAGTTCACGGTGGACGTGTTATATGGCTGCGGCGTACTGCGAAATAACTTCGCAGTTCAGGTAAATAGCTAGTCAGCCTTGGCAGTTTTAGTCAGAAGGGGGCCTGTAAGTGCGGGCTCCCCATTTCATTTAAGGAGATGAGACGTGGACGTAAAACAATACTATCGAAAGATTCGGGAAATCGAGGCGACCCTAATTGACTCGTATCCCCTGATGATCAGTCTGGACACTTCAGATGGCGGTAAAGCGGGGCTAGTTTCTGAAGTCTCGCGTGAACTGGCCGCAAAAATGATCGTAGAAGGGCGAGCTCTAATAGCAAGCCTAAACGAACAAGAACAATACCGGCAGCAACAAGCCGCAATGAAAAGATCGCTTGAAAAGGCGGAGCTGGCACGGCGCGTTCAAGTTGCCATTATTACTGACTCGGATCTGCAGAGTCAGGTTGCCACAAAGCGCAACGATGATCCGTTGAGCAACGGGAAGTAGGTTGTTCATGGCTCTGTTCACCGACGCAGACATTATCACGCTGAACGATCTTCTGCAATTCGAAAGCTCGTTGGTGCAGGTTGCCTCCTCGCACGGGATCGACGTCGACACGAAGATCAATCTGTCACTCAGGATGGCTAGCGACAAACTGATGCTCTGGCTAATAAATGCCGGAGCGTCGGACCCGCAGTGGCTAAATCGGCGGTTGCTCGGCTTGTCCACAGTTGTAGTCACCCCCACGCTCCTACGATGGTTGTGCCTGGATTCCCTGTCGCGATTTTTTGGAGAAGCGTACAACGTTCAGCTAAACACTCGATTTGAAGGCAAGTGGACAGAGTACCAACAGGGGGCCAGCGACGCATGCGATACGGCCTTCATGTCCGGAATTGGGGTTGTCTACAATCCCTTGCCTAAGCCCCCGCTGCCATTAATCACACCAGGAAACGGCAATGCGCAGGCCCAGGCGATATTCGTACAGACTGCCTGGGTCGATGCCCACGTGAACGAGAGCGCGCTAAGTCCGGTGAATGGCGTGGTCCTCAATGCGGCTTCGGGCCTGACTGTTGCGATGGCCCAAGAAATTCTTTCGACGCCCTCTGCCGCCGCAGGCTGGAATGTATACGCAAGTACCACGGAGGATGATCTAACGCGACAAAATACTGCGCCACTTACTATCGGCCAAACGTGGCAATTGCCCGCGTCCGGGTTGGTGAACGGCCCAGCACCAATAAATGGCCAGCAGCCAAATTATTACGTCAGCCTTTCCCGGCCGCTTCAACGAGGTTAAAAATGCTTCCATTGACAATCCTCGCTGCGCAAAAATTTTCGAACCTGCTCACGTCTGAAAACGCGCTGGAACAACAGATCGCCGCAATCGCCGCTTCGTGTAATGCGAATGTGCCGCCGATTACATCGGCACAAGTAGTCCTCAGCTCGATCAGCCCGGAAATCGATGACATGAATGTTCAACTGAGCTATCCGCGTATTTGCCTTTATAGCAGCGAGCTGAAGAACACACAACTAGAAAAGTTCCGTTCGTTATCCGGAACAGTTTCCGTGGTGGCTGATATTTGGGCAAGCGGGAACCTAGTCACTCAAACGGACCAGTGGATCCACTTCTATGTAGAGGCAATGACAGACATTCTTCGGCAAAATATCGGCGACTGGGGTAATGGGTTCTTCTTTTCCGGCGCATATGAAGTGCAGTTTCAGGCACCGGCGACCGGAGGATTTGGGTTTACTCAATCGGCGAAAGTGACTTGTAACGTGAACGTGAGTCGTAATTAGGAGCCCGACATGGCAGATTATATCTCTTCAAATGCGAACCGATTTTATGTAGCTGTTGAGACAAGCTACGGTCAAGCGGCGACGGTCACATCAGCAAATCGCTTTCCGGCGGTGCGTCTTCAGGCCCAACAATTGTTGCAATACGGTAAGCGCCTGGACAAGACGGGGACCCGCACGTTTTTGGGAACATCGAAGGATGCGCGGCGTGAAACAGCATTCGAAGCACGGACGTACTTGACGTCCTGGAATGGGACGGGGCAACCTTCTTACGGACCTCTGTTCCATGCTGGTCTTGGCGCGCAGCCACAGTTGAGCAGTGGGCTTGTAGTTGCTTCCGCGCAGAGCTCAACTGAGTTACAAACGACGACTCCGCACGGGCTTTCGGTGGGTTTGGGAATCTCGTACCAAAACGAAATCAGGTTTGTTAGCAGTGTTCCCGACAACTCTACGATCGTTGTTAACGCGCCGTTCACGAATAGTCCGATAGCCGGCGCGGCGCTCCCTCCGGCAGTAACGTATGGGCTATCAACAGCGCTCCCGAGCCTTACGCTATATGACTACTGGGATCCCGTTACGGCCGTGAGCCGTATAGTGACTGGCTCAGCGGTGGACATGCTTGAAATTTCCGTTAACGGCGACTATCACGAGTTTATATTTAACGGACCGGCCGCAGATCTTATTGATTCGGGGAGCTTCGTGTCAGGAATCGAAAGTCTAGCCAGCTTTCCGGCGGAACCGACTCTGTCCCAGTTTGATTATTCAATCGTCCCCGGACACTTAGGCGAGGTTTGGCTGGGCAGTACGGCGTCTCAGTTTTTTACCCTAACCGAAGCAAGTGTCGCAGTGAAAAACAATATTGATGTTAGAAACCACGAGTTCGGGTCTTCTTATCCTCGCGCAATCGCGCCGGGCATGCGGCAGGTCGCCTCTAAGTTCACGGTATTCGCACAAGATGATGCTCAAACAACCGCTTTGTATACTGCCGCAAAGGACCGAAATCTCATATCTGCCATGTTGCAATTGGGCCAGCAACACGGAAGCCTGATGGGCATTTTTCTGCCTAGCGTCACGCCTGAGATTCCAAACTATCAGGATTCCGAAAGCAGACTGCAGTGGGAATTCAAGAACAACCTGGCGCAAGGAGCCTCAAACGATGAAATTTACATCGCCTTTGCATAAGGAGCTTGGTTACTCAAGCGTCTCCTGGCACGAGAGCCAGGCCCTTAAGGGTGTTCGATACGCAATCAATCGGGTTTCGCTCGCGCAGCGAATTGAGTTGACGAAGAACGTGCGGGAACTGACGCTTCGACACGAGTTTCTGAAAGCCGGAGACACGTCGGATCAGCTTGAAACGACGCTCTCTGATCTTCTCGTACGGAGGTTGTATTTGGAATGGGGATTAGCGGAGCTTCGAGGACTTGCGATCGATGGGGAGCCTGCGACAGTGGAGCTGCTTGTCCAGAAAGGCCCCGAAACGCTGAGCGAGGAAATAATTACGGCAATTCAGGCGGAGCTTGGGCTTTCGGAGCAAGAAAGAAAAAACTCCTGATCGCATTCCATTTCCAGTTTTCTTCACCCGCCGCGTGGAAATGCGATAACTGTCGACGGAGCGGCCTAGCGAAGGCTCGGAATTGTGGTTGGGCAAGTAAACAGAATGCAGCAGGCACGAGAGCAGTTTGGAGCCGGCGGGGAGTAGTTTCGACACAATGCCCGAAATCGGCGATCACTGCCGAGAGCCTGCATTTTTTGGAACAGTTCCGGTTTTGGAAAGAACTTGGTCAAGGAAGTGTGTGGTCCATGGAAGCTAAATCAGCCGACGCCATTCTCGTTTTAGAACAGGCGTGGCGAATGGAGAATCAACGTGGCGAACTCTAACAACAACTTATCGGATCTTATTACCCGGCTGTCCCGCAACACCGTCGATGGCCTAAGTATCAGCAAGCTGCTTTCTCCAACTCAATTGATCGACAAGACACCGGATACTAGCAAGCTTCCTAAAATCGGCAACCCGGGCGATATCAAGGCGTCGTCCATGGGCGCAAAGGACATACCCTCGAGCATCCAGTTTGGGCGGCCATCGAGTACCAGGACGAGTACATCAAGCTCCGGTAGCGGATGGACCAATTTACTAAAGCAGACAGCTTCCGGCGGGATTGCGAGTGCCTTAGGCGGGGGGCTGGGGAGCATTGGCGGAGTCGGTGTTCTTGTGTCCGGAATTCTTAACCTGTTCGGCGGTGGAAGTAGCAAAAACACACCGCCTCCTTTGGTTGAATTTCAACTGCCTGCCTCCCAAGAGCAGACGGCCTACCTGAGTTCGAAAGGAAATACCGTGTACCACGGCAGCGCTGAGGAATCCTCGATCAGGCCGACTGCAGGCACAAGCATCTATGCCGGCCCAAACGCAGGCAGTCCTTCATACGGGGCACAAAATCCGCAGTATCGAAACGCAGACGTTGTCCAAGCCGTCAAGAACGCGCTATTGAACTCAAGCTCTCTTAACGATGTCATTGCGGAGATCTAGATGGCTAATTTCCCGCTACTTAGCTCCGGCGCAGTAACGCAATATCCGAGCCCACTTACAAACGGGCAAAGCGCTCTTGTGATTCGGTTCCTGGACGGATCGGATCAGCGCTATCTCAATCAAGGGCGAATGCTTCGACAATGGCAAATTCGACTGGACTTGTTGAATGAAACTGAAATTCAGCAGTTCGAAGCGTTCTTCGCCTCGCAGCTTGGAGATTATTCGAAGTTTACATTTCCGGATCCGTTTAGCGGAACCGCGGTGCCGAATTGCCGATTTGCTGCTCCTGGATTCCTTAGCGCGTATATGGGCGTTGATGTCAGCTCGATTTCCTTTTGGGTGATTGAAGCGAATGACTAATCTCTTTTTTCCCCAGTTGATGAGCGGCGCGCTGGCACAGTACCCGATCCGGAAGACCCAACTTGTCCGAACGATCAAGAATGTGCTCCAAGACGGCAGCATAATTCTGTTTTCAGATCCGGGCGGCGCACGTTTGGTCTGGCAGCTCTCTTATACAGACCTATCCACAGCCGATTCGGAAGCGTTGCAGGCGCACTTCAATGCCTGCGTTGGTCCCTTTCATGCGTTCACATTTATCGATCCGACGGATAACATGCTGGTCTCCAGCTCTGATCTGACAACTGCCGCCTGGCAAATATCGAGTTTAATCCACATCACGTCAGGCACGACAGACCCCGAGGGAGGATCTGCCGGGTTCACAGCCACGAACACCGGTCAAGTTAGTCAGGAGATTAGTCAGTCGCTAGCCGTACCCGCTGACTATCAGTATTCCTTTTCTGTGTATGTAATGAGCGCTCAAGTCGCCGAGATCACTTTAATCCGGCGGGGAGCATCAGCCTCGCAGAGTACAACCGTGCCGATCGGGCCGAGTTGGACGCGGATTGTTTCGAGCGGGCGGCTGAACGATTTGGGAACGATATTAACCGTCGGGTTCAGTTTAGCTGCCGGCCAACAGGTCGAGCTTTATGGCGTTCAGCTCGAACCTCAGACAGCGCCCTCCCGGTATCGGCCAACAGCACAAATAGGCGGTGTTTATCCGAGCGCCCATTGGGGCGTAGACCAACTGACGGTTACAGCCGAAGCCCCGAACTTGTTCTCCGCCTCTTTCAGCATCGAAACAACTATATAGGACACATGAATGGGGACCATTAATCAAATAAAGCAGTTGGCGGAAGCCGACACCCCGCTTTTGTTCTTCGAGTGCGTTCTGCCATCCGGCGACACCGAATACTGGAGCACCCATTTCATAAACTTCGATGGACAGCCATACTTGGCAAGAGTTCTTAAGCACAATCTTTTCGATTTACAACTCTCGGCAGACGATGCGATGGACGGTATTTCGCAGCTTTCCGTTACGCTCGCAAACGCCGACTCCACGCTCTCGGAATTGAATGCGGCTCTCAAATCCGAAGGATTCAATGGGTTCAAGGGATCTCAGCTGACGGTTTACTTTGCGTTTGCCGATCTGCCGAGTCTGACGATCACGACGGAGAGTACGGTTCTTTTCCGGGGTATCGCTGGAGATCCAGATGAGATCGCCGAAGATTCCTTAAGTTTAAGCTTTGCTAACAAGCTAAGCCTGCAACGAATTCCCGTTCCGGAAGTCCGCGTACAACGTTCCTGCCCTTGGAATTTTCCGGGCACTGCAGGGCAGAGAACCGAGGCGAAGGATGGAGGCGCGAACGGAAAGTACTCCCGTTTTTACCGCTGCGGATATTCGGCGGATGTCCAGGGAGGCGCAGGCAACCTGAATTCAGGAGCGGCGTTCACTTCTTGTGATAAGTCCCGTGGGCAGTGCCAGCAGCGTGGCATGTTCGATAGCGACACGGCCGGACAAGTTAATCGCCGGTTTGGCGGCTTTGAGTTTGTTCCGTCAGCCATTATGGTGCGAACCTCGGGAGACAAGACCTCACATCTTTCTCCGCTCCTGGACGATCCGGCCAAATACAACGATCCGGTACCAATCGTTTACGGGACCGGATGGTTGAAGGCGCCGGTGATTTTTGCTCGAAACGACGGCAACCTGACGCACATGGAAGCACTGCTGGGCATGGGCACAATCCAGACGGTCTTGAAAGTTGTCGTCAATGACATAGAAATCCCCCAGGCGGTCCAAGGGCAGAACATGACGACCACGGGATGGTTCAACGTCGTTACTGTTGGGACACGTCAGGGCAATTTCAACCTGGACTTCACGGATTCGCATGGGAATCCGTTGGGCGATCCGTATGGAAGCATGTCTGTGCTGTCAATAGTGGTGCCGAACCGGATCAGCAGCGGTAAGTCGCTGCCGAACGTTGAAGTGCTGCTCCAGGGGATGCAAATTGATGTCTACAATCCGGATGGAACATTTCAAGCGACGACTTACACGAATAATCCCGCTTGGGTCATCTTAGACATACTTCGGCGATGCGGATGGTCCTTGGGCGATTTGAATGTTGCAACTTTCGCCTCGGCAGCCGAGTTTTGTCAGACGCTAATCAGCACCACTGACCTAAATGGCAATCCACTTCAGGTACCGAGATACGAATGCAACCTGATTCTGACAAAGCGCCAGAGTGCGGCTGTGATCGTACGGGGTATCCGGGTAGCCTCGAGCCTAATGCTCAGGTATGGCACCACGGGTCTCTTGGAACTATTGCCTGAGACGACAATTGCGGCCCAGCAACCTACATTGCCCGATGGCGGGAACAGCACAGAAGAGTTGAACGGCGGCTGGCCGGTATATGAGTTCAGCGATAGCTCGGCCGCGTTCTCAGGAATTGTGCGAAATGCGAATGGAAGTTCCACGGTGCGCCTGAGCTCACGCACCATTGCAGAAACGTCGAACCGATTGAGTGTCGAATTCCAGGACGAATCAAATGAGTATCAACAGGACAGCTTATCGCTGGTAGATTCTGACGATTCGGCGCTTATTGGATACGAGATCAGTAGCCAGTCCACCGCCGTTGGGATTGCAAACTTCAGCCAAGCAACGAGAGTCCTGTTACGGCAGCTTGACAAGTCAACGGATGGCAATCTGTTCGTCGAGTTTCAAACCAGCTTTCGCGCACTTAAAGTGCGCCCTGGGGACATCATCGCACTGACTTATTTAAAAGAAGGATTCATACGGGTACCTTTGCGGGTCGTGAAGTTATCGCCGTCAATGAATTACCAGCTAGTCACAATACTTGCCCAGATTCACGATGATGACTGGTACAGTGATAATCCGGCGGTGCTCGGAGGCGCAGGCAGGCAACCGTGGTCACAAGTGCAGACACCGCGGCCACTAATTGGTTTGCTTGAGCATACAGACGCAAACAACAATTTCGAATACTTCGATTTTTCAGTGACGGAAGATATCCAGGCGCAAACGGATGGGACCGCCACCGACATTCTCACTGTCGGCTTTTCCCAACCGACGAAACCGGATGCCAACTCACCTAACCTTCCTTTGCTCAGTCTTTCTCCTCAATATCAGACGACCGGCGGGACGCTTGCGGGCGGAAGCAATCTGTATTATGCAGTGAGCGCGCTTAACGCAGCTTCAGATGAGGGCGCTTTATCATTTACGGTTCCTGCGGTAGTGCCTACGGGATCAAACACCAACTGCGTTTCAATCGTCGGATTAAGCTTTCCTACTACAGCAGTCTCATTCAATGTTTATCGCGGAACCACTCCGCAGATGCTGTATCGGATTGCCACAAAAGCTTCGCTGGCCGAGACCTACACGGATACTGGCGCACCGGCGCAGCCAATTGGTCCGCCTGATGCGAGTTTTGATCACGCGACTTTTTATTACCGGTATGAGTACGCGGGTCCGTTTCCGGCGACGATTTTTTCATCGACCACAGTCGGTTGGGACGACATGGGAGCAAAGAATCTCGCTTACATCGGCATGGTCGTCCGGATCACGGAGGGCACGGGGCGGGGTCAGGAACGATCGATCGCGACAAATGATGAAACAACCCTGACGGTCAGTCCGGCATGGTCTGTCCTTCCTGATGCCACAAGCATCTTTGTCGTCGCGGAAGGCGCGTGGACATTTGCCGCCGTTTCCGCAACGAGCCCAGTTCAATTTGAAATTCTGTACCAACAAGGCGCTGTAATCCAGATTTCCGGGCGAGGGGCCAACGTCAACAACCAGGAAGGGGTGCCGGATCTTTGTCCTCTCACCCGCAGAGCGCTGGGAAATGGACAATCGGACGCGGGAACGGCTGGTATACCAGATTTCACTCTTGCAGTTCCCGGCGGCGGCGACCTGACGATTTCTCAAGTGGGATTCGATGATCTCAAAAACACTTCGTCGGTCTCCAGCGGCACCTTACAAGTATTTTATTGGAACGAATTGGATACGCCGAGCAGTTACTCCTTAGCAGCGGCCCTCGACGACAGCACGACGAGTATCTCTTTGAAGCAAGTGTTCACCTCAAGTCAACCAGCTCCTCAGGTGAACGATGTCGTCCAGATTGGTGCAGAGCTAATGACGATCCTATCTGCCGGTTTGGCGTCGAACACCTATACCGTACTCCGCGCGTCCCTCGGTTCTTTAACCGCCACGCATAACCTAGGTGATCCAGCGTTGGTTCTAGGAACATCGGTGTTTGTCGTCCCGTTTGCGCAAAACTTCTTCGGTAACATCGCTTCAATAAATTACCTACATACTATCAGCGTTCCGGATATTCGCATAGCCGCGGGGCAGTTTTACGTGACAAATGCCTTCGGAAACAGCCAAGCTAATCAACAATGCTATACCAGCGAAGCAGATGGAGGGTTGCGTACACTTTCCGGCGGCCAGTTTTCCATACAAGTGAGTGGGTATCTAGCAACACAACAAAATGCGGCTCCGCCGTTATTGGTTGAAGCGTTTCATGCTGTAAGAGATCTTCGGGCCATGATAAGTCAACCAGCCTCCGGTTACACGGTCAGCGTAGATGTCCTACAAAACGGAACGGAATACTGCAATATGACGATCCCGTCTGGCACTATTGCATCCGAGCCTGTCGATGGGTCCGACCTACCTCCGTTGCAGGAAGGCGCGACTATCACGATGAATGTCACCTTAGAAGTGATACAAGGATTCCAGGGATCGATAAGCCCGGGACGAGATTTGACCGTGACGATTCGCCTTTGATGTATGGCTGAGCAAATTTACAAGCTTAGTCCGCACCGCGACTTGCAATGTTACTTCTTGACACCATCCGCAATCGCAGCGATGAGCAACGCTAGCGATAGCGGGTTTACCGTTTCCGGGAAGTGGCGGCAACAGTTCGACTGGGCGGTTGTTGAGTGGAACCGGGACAATGTTTTCGAGCATCCTGCGTTGCGCTATCTGCCTGATGGCGACCTGAGTGGTCTGACGTTGACATATCAGGAGGAGCGCAGGTCGTGCATCCCCATTGAATCGAATCTTTACCCAGTGGTCGCATGGGATCAACTGCGGCTGTGGGTCCCCAACGGTGATGGAACTGAGACTGTTTATTACGTGAACATCCACGATCACGCAACAGCGATTGCGGGCAGCCATGTGCCTGCATCAGCGACCATGACTCTCTCCGGATCGCCTGGAGTGAAAAAGCGTGCCGGACTCGCTTTTTTGGAAGAGCACCACTATTACACCGCTCAATCAACCGATCAGCTATCAGACATCGCGGCGGGGATTGCAGCCGACATACAGCAGCTAAGTCAAACCTTTAGCGCTACGAGCAGTGGCGCCTCGGTGACGGTCACTTGGAATCCAAAAAGCTCGACAGCACCATATCAAAACTTGCTGGGAGCGAATGGGAATCGGATTACGATGTATGGCTTCGCCGAAGATGGAGCGGAGGTCTGGCAGACGCCATTTGCCGCGTTCAGCAGCGGCACATTTCCGACGACTTACCAGATCACGTTTGATTTCGCCAATCTCACAGGTAAGACGGACAACGATCCTGATCCTACGCAGCCGGTCCCCACAAAAGGCGTTCGAAAGCTGCGCTGGACCTGGGCAGCCGACATGCAGCCTGCAAGCTTCGAGCAGACTGAATTTCAGGTAACAATCTCAAACTGGGCGGTTAGTGGCAGTAACAGGCAATATTTAGTTGCGGGACCAGGGAGCCGCCGGATTGAGGATACCGATTCCTCCCTGATTTATACCGGATCTTGGACGTTGGAACCCGGGAATTACTCGGGAAGTAAGATCCACAGTACGAGCGAGCCGGGCGATAGCTGCACTATCACATACAGCGAGACGGCAGAACATCAGGTATTCCTGGGAACGCGCCTTTTCGCATCTGGAGCGGACCTGAATATATCAATAGATGGCGAGTCAATCCCGCAACTGAGTCTTTACCTGAATGGCGAAGATGTGTTGATCCGTGCGCCGCTTGGGAGTTATGGAGCAGGAACGCACACCTTGATCTTGACGCACGCCGGGCCATCGGGAAATGCCGTTTATTTCGATTTTCTAGAGATTGCCTATCCCTCCGCGGATCTCCCTGACTTCGAACCGCAGAAGGGGTTATCGCTGGCGACTGACTGGGACACATATCACTCGCAATCCTTGCCCGCTGAGCGCACCGCGTGGCTGATCAATAAACTGGGGTTTCAAGGACGGGTAAACCACTACACTGGCGCGTTATGGTTTTACGAATTGGTTCGAACGGGCAGCCAGTATGCATCGTTGGCTGTCACACTCTCCCCGGTTAAGGGGTACCCGGGCAGCCCGACAGTCGTTCTGGCGTTTGCCGCGGCAGACGAGCCCGATTCGCCTACCTTGGTTTCCCATCTTGCGCTTGTGGATGATACGCCAGCCAACGTTGCGCAGGCTTTAGCCGCACTGATCAACATAGGCACGAATTTGCTTTGGGCCAGCACCGATGGGAACGATTTGATACTCACCGCCCGGTCCATGGGCACAGCTGGAAACGGTACTACTGTTCAGTTAGATCCGAGCAGCGAGGGTTATGTCCTCAGCCCAGCCTCAGGTGCTCTGAGCGGTGGTGTTGACGGAAGTCCGTATGGCCTCGATACAACAGATGCGCTGAACAGGACGCTCATCGCCGCCGCCGACTATTGGCGTACTGATTTAACTGCTGTCCCGAGAATAAACCGTGCTGCGCGCGATTGGCACGTCGCGTATTTCAGAGCGCTCACAGCATATGGAATGGACACCGTCGCTGCTTTTAGCACGGAACTCCTAAACGGCGACCCATCCGAGCAGGTGGGAATCGCACAACGATATCCCGATGGAACACCGGTCGTGCTCAATACGCCCGCGATTCAGACGAATTTTTCCCCAACAGCGATGGCATTCTGGATACAGACTTACTTAGACATGGCAAGCCTACAAAGCAGCGCCGGGATGATACCGTATTTGCAATCGGGAGAGGTGCAGTGGTGGTACTTTCCGAAGCAAGCTGTCGGGATGCCATTTTACGACGACTATACAACGCAGCAGTTCCAGGCGATGTACGGCGTGGCCATGCAGGTTATTCCGAATAACAACGTTGATCCTAAAAAATATCCAAACGAGACAGCATTTCTGCCTAGCCTGATTGGTACGTATACTCAAACAGTCCGCAGCGCATTGCAGAGCCAGTTTCCTGGCTGCCGTTACGAGGTGTTGTATCCCACCGATACGAATGACACTCCGTTCAATCAGTTAATCAATTTTCCAGCCGGCGATTGGACGCCGAGTAACTTAAATTGCCTGAAGACAGAAAGTTTTACGTTCACGGGCAGCTATAATTTGGACCTTAGCACGTATTCGATGGGCGTGAGCGCAGCCAAAGGTTTCCCGAACGAACAGCGCAGCCATCTCGTGGGCATAAGTGACTCCTGGACGTCATGGATGAAGGAAGTGGATCTCGGTCAATCACAAGGAATGGAATCTGTGGTTTTATTCGCACTCGATCAGTTCTGCCTCATCGGATATGGCGCTCCTCCGTTTGTAAAGCTGATTCGAAGCCACCGGCAGGGCTAGTCAGCCGACGCATCGATTCGTGATGAGTAGATAAGATAGTCGTTCATGATCTATGTCGTTACGGTCGCGCTAGTGGGGTTGTTGCTGTGCGGAATTACCGTCTATAAGACCACCACGGTCAAAAACGAGGCTGATTTCCTTGTAGCCGGACGAACGTTGAGTTGGCCTGTTTTGGTCTTCACACTCCTCTCTTCTTGGATCGGCGCTGGAAGTCTTTTAGCGGGCGCCGAGAATGCCTATCGCAATGGGTTCGTTGCCTTATGGCAGCCACTCGGCGGCTGGCTCGGTTTGCTGATTATTGGTGTGATCGCAGGCCGGGCCAGACACTTCGCGCAATTCACAGTTCCCGACCTTCTGGAAGTCAGGTACAACTCCACCGCCCGAGTGCTCGCTACAATTGCGATCGTCATCTCGTATACCATCATCACCAGCTACCAATTCATCGGCGGGGGCGATATTCTTCACCTGATTTTTCCCCAGCTCGCCCGGAGAGAGGGACTCTACATCATTGCGGGTTTCGTAATTTTCTTCACGGCTGCCGCCGGCATGTCTTCCATCGCCTATCTCGATCTTGTAATCGGATCACTCGTTACGTTGACAGTCATTGTGGCGGTCCCGATCCTGCTGAGCCGGGTGGGGGGGTGGTCAGCCGTTCGCAGCTCTTTACCGGCAACACACTTTGAGGTTTTGGGTAACTATACCTTGGGCGGAGCAGTAGGGCTGGCACTTCCGACTATGCTGTTGCTAATCGGAAACCAGGGCATGTACCAGAAGTTTTTCTCTGCGAAATCCGAAAGTGATGCCAGGAAATCCGTCATCGGTTGGATTGTGGGGACCGTGACGCTGGAGACCTTGCTGGTTGCCGTGGCGGTTATTGCAAGTTCCCGACTGCACACTGACAGGCCCCGGGAGATTATTCCATTGACAGCGAAAGAAGCGTTACCTTCACTACTTGGAGCAATTTTGCTGGGCGGAGTCTTGGCAAAAGTTATTTCAACGGCGAATAACTATCTCTTTTCGCCAGCGACTAATCTGATTCACGATGTATATGAACGTTTCATCGACCGCAAAGCGAGCCAGCGCCGCAAACTGATAATGTCTCGAGTCATAGTTATCCTGCTTGGGCTGTTCGCGATTCTTCAGGCTACTCAATTCGAGTCAGTATTGAAGGCCTCCCTCTATGCGTATACCGTCTATGGAGCTGCTGTCACTCCGGCAGTTATGGCTGTTTTCTTTTGGCCCCGAAGCACGACAGCGGGCGCAATCACATCTATCTTGTTGGGCACGGTCATTACTGTTTCGTGGGAACTGGCCCAGCAGCACGGTCCGGCGCAGATACAAGCAGAAATAGGAAGCATAGATGCTGTTTATCCGGCCCTGATTGCTTCCGTGCTAAGTCTAATCCTCGTCAGTCTTTTCACTTCTCCGCCCCCATCAGCCAAACTGGCGAAACTGGAGAACGCGTAAAATCATTACGATGATCACAGACCGAGTCCAAGGAGCGCTACGCGAAAGCGGTGTTGATGGATGGCTCTTCTTCGATCATCACCGGCGAGATCCGTTGGCCTACAGGATCTTAGGTATTCCAGCCGAGGTGCAGCCTACCAGACGCTGGTACTACTTTGTGCCGGCGAATGGCGAGCCGCGAAAGTTAGTGCATCGAATCGAGAGCGGCGCACTCGACAATCTGCCGGGCCAGAAGCAAACTTATTCGAGCTGGATGGATCAGCAAACGAAACTCGCAGGGTTGTTGTCGGGTTGCACGAGAATCGCCATGCAATATTCGCCCAATTGCGCAATCCCGTATGTTTCGTTGGTGGATGGAGGGACGCTCGAATTGGTGCGCAGCTTTGGACTTGAAGTAGTCACCTCGGCGGATCTGATTCAGGAATTTGAAGCGCGATGGACGCAAGAGCAATTCGAACTGCATCTAGAGGCAGGCAAATTAGTTGACCACACCCGGGGTGAGGCGTTCCAGTTCATCGGCGGCCGTCTGCGATCCAAAGAGCCCGTTACGGAATACGACGTCCAGCAGTTTATTGTAAACCGATTCCGTGAGAGAGGTCTCATGAACGATCACGGCCCAATCGTTGCTGTGAATGCTAATGCTTCTGATCCGCACTACGAGCCGAGCAGCGGGAAGACTTCACAGATCCAAGAAGGCGATTTCGTACTCATCGATATGTGGGCAAAACTCACGCGCCCACAGGCCGTTTACTATGACATCACCTGGACTGGGTTCTGTGGCGAAAAGATTCCGGAGAAGATACAGAGCGTTTTTGAAATCGTCAGAGACGCACGGAAGCGAGCTTCTGAATTTGCGATTCGTAAAGTATCTTCCGGTGAGCAAATTGCCGGTTACGAAGTAGACGATGTGGCGCGGGACTACATCGTTAAGCGCGGTTTCGGAGAGTTCTTTTTTCATCGTACAGGCCACAGTATTGGGACTGATGTGCACGGAACAGGCGCAAACATGGACAACCTGGAATCGCACGATGAGCGCCGTGTGATTCCAGGGACGTGTTTTTCGATTGAACCGGGAATTTACCTTCCGCAGTTTGGGATTCGGTCTGAAGTGAACGTTTACGTAGGTGATGGATTCGCGCAGGTTACCGGAGAAGAGCAGGAAGAGCTGGTCCGGATTTGACCCTGCCATCCTGTGTGGAATGCATCTAATTCAGCCACAGGGACTTGTACCAGCATTCGCTCCATTAATAATTTCGATTGCTGGCTAGCCCTCCGGCGGTATATATTCTGTTATGGCGACAATCAGTTTCGAACCGCCCGTCTCCCAAGTCTCTCTTCTCCACCGCATTAGCAATATTGTCAGTTCTGAGCTTTCGCTTGACGAGATGCTCGGCGAAATCGTCGGCCTGACCGTTCAAGTGACTGAATGTGGCGCGTGTCTGGTGTACCTTATGGAACGCGAAACAAATGAGATCGTGTTGCGCGCGTCCCAGGTTCCTCATCAGGTTGACCTCGGGAATATTCGACTGAAAATTGGCGAAGGCATTACGGGGTGGGTGGTCGAGCACCGCTCCGTTGTGGCGCTGCCGGAACATGCGGCGGCCGACAGCCGATTCAAACGCTTCCAAGCATTGATTGAAGATACGTATGAAGCATTCTTATCGGTCCCTCTCGTAACAGGCGGAGAAGTGATCGGTGTCATCAACGTGCACCATCGTGAACCCCATTATCACAGCGCGGATGAGATCGCTGTATTGACATTTGTCGGAGAGCAAATGGGCGGCGCGATCGCAAAATCATTTCTGGCGGAAGAGAATGCTCGATTGCAGGAAGAGACGGCCGAAATGCGGCGTCAGCTCGAGACGCGGAAAATCGTCGAAAGGGCGAAAGGCATTGTTCAGCGCCGCCACAATGTCACGGAAGAGGAAGCATATCTACGCTTGCGAAACGAGAGCAGACGTTTACGCCGGCCCATGCGGGAGCTCGCGGAGGCTATTATTCTTGCAGAAGAGCTGAGTAGGAAGAGTGAAACAATTTTGTAATGTTCATGTCTCTGCGACCACCGGATTACGCAGTTCGCCAATCGCAGGAATCTTAACCACAACATCATCGCCTGGACGAAGATAGCGAGGCGGCTTGCGAGCGAAGCCGACGCCAGCCGGTGTGCCTGTCGAGATAATATCGCCCGGTTCGAGCGTGAAAACACTCGAGAGAAAGGCGATCAAATCAGGAATTTTGAAGATCAGCTCACGCGTGTTTGAATCTTGCATAATCTCGCCGTTGATCTCCATTTGGATATCCAGATCGTGGGGATCGGGGATCTGCTCGGCAGTCACGATCCACGGACCCATGGGCGCGAAGGTGTCGAATGTCTTTCCCATCAGCCACTGCGACGTCGCACGCTGATAATCACGAGCTGAAACGTCGTTCACGATGGTGTAGCCGAACACGTGATCGGACCAATTTTCCGCTTGAATGCGGCGTCCTCCACGCCCGATTACGAAAGCGAATTCTGCCTCATAATCAGGAGATTTCGACACTCTCGGCAGGACGATATCCGCGCCTGGACCGATAACCGCCGTCGCGAATTTGTTGAAGATGGTGGGAACCGTGGGAATTTGCGCGCCTGTCTCCGCCGCGTGATCGCGATAGTTGAGTCCGACACAGATCAGCTTGCGCGGCTTGGGAATGGGAGCGAGTAACTTTACGCTGTGTAAAGCGTGCTTCGAATTTTCAGGGCCTTCACTGGCGAGCCGTTCGGCTTTCTTCCGGCCTTCCGAACCAGACTCTATGAATTGAAGTAGGGAAGTGAAACCAATCGAATTCAGATCGAACACCGAATCACCGGAGATGACACCTGGAACAGCTTGGCCCTTCATTTCAAATGTGACGAACCGCATTGTCTTATCCCTGCTCCCGCAGCTCACGCAAGCTGTCGAAATATGGGGCCCTAGCGACACCGCGCTCCGTAATGATGGCGGAGACATAGCGGTTGGGCGTCACATCGAAAGCGGGATTAGCGACTTGGATTCCCTCGGGCGCCAAATGAACACCCTGGACGTGCGTCACTTCCGCAGCGGCTCGTTCTTCAATCGGAATCTGATCGCCGGAAGCGAGTGTCAGATCGAGCGTGGATATCGGCGCTGCGACATAGAACGGAACGCTGTTTTCTTTCGCCAGGACAGCGACCCCATACGTTCCAATCTTATTTGCTACGTCGCCATTTGCCGCAATGCGGTCCGCCCCAACAACGACACACCCTATCCGCCCACTCTTCAAAAAATGCCCTGCCATGTTATCCGTAATAACAGTCGTCTCAATTCCGTCCCGTTGCAGCTCCCATGCAGTTAGGCGCGAACCCTGCAGAAAAGGGCGCGTTTCATCCGCGAAAACATCGATTTTTTTCCCCATCTGCACTGCCGCACGAATTACCCCGAGCGCGGTACCGAAACCGGCAGTGGCCAACGCTCCTGCGTTGCAATGCGTCAGAACGGTCTTACCGTCAGGGATCAGGGGGGCGCCGTGCCGTCCTATTGCCTCGTTGATCGCGATATCTTCATCGCGAATCTTCTGAGCTTCCTTCACCAGGCGGGCACGAATCTCCGATAGCTCAAGCTGCCGTATGGAATTATAAAGCTGGTTCATGCGGTCAATGGCCCAGAACAAATTGACAGCCGTTGGACGCGTCTTCGCGAGAGTGTCGCAGATGACCGGCATTTCGCTATCGAGATCTTCGGATCGAAGCGCGCCGAGTGCCACGCCCATCGCGGCAGCAACGCCTATGGCTGGCGCACCGCGTATGGTCATGTTCCGGATAGCATCCGCCACATCAATGTAGGTTCGGCACGTGACGAACGCCGTTTCTCGCGGTAAGCGCGTTTGGTCAATCATCACCACGCCCTCTGGCGTCCACTCAATCGTCTCGACCGTGTTCTGAACCAATGCTGCGCCCGAATTCATTTTGGATGTTGGAAGGCGGCCGCGACAAAGAAAACGGCGTTGTAGGATGCATGCATGATTGTGGAGGGAATAATGGACCCGGTTCGAGCGCGGACCCAGCCCAGAACAGCACCGACCAGTGTCACAGCGAGCGCGTACTGCCAGGCCCACTCGTACTCTGGCGCGTGCATCGAACCAAATAACACTGCCGTCAAAAGGACGCCCGCCACAACCCCGAACGATCGTGACAGCAATGGCTGAAGGAAGCCTCTGAAAAAGAGCTCCTCGAACAACGGAGCTATGGTGACCGCCATGGTCCCTAACATCACCAGAGAAGCTCGCGATTGCAGCAGCTTTTCTATCTCGGAGTTTATTTTGGGTGTGTGTAACAGGGCCGCCAGGCCCGATATTGCGAATGCCAGGACGACTCCGCCTCCGGCGACAAGCAAAGTATTGTAGTGCGCGGGGCGCCAGCCGAGAGACCAGAATACGGGCTTCCCATAGCGAAGCCCGAAAACCGCTCGGAACGCGATATAAAGGATTAAATATAGAACAAGGTTGCTCGAGAGAACCAAGCCTGGAGAATCAGTCGTCAACACGCCGTGATACGCCACCAGCAACAGAATCGCCGCGAGCGCCAGCATCCCAAAAGTGAGTCCGACAACCAAAGCTAGATCGGCATAGCTCCAAAAAGGTTCTCGTGACGGACGCGCTGGTAGCGCTTCCTCGATGACCGGTTCAGCTGGCGCGGTTTCTATCGGATCAGGCAGCATTCCCCGCCTTCATTATCTTCCGTAGCGCCTCCGCAGTGTGGCTGCGCCTATTTTGAATTACTTCTTCCGGGGTGCCGAAGGCCACTATGTGACCGCCCTGCTCGCCGCCCTCAGGTCCCAGGTCGATAAGGTAGTCCGCGCTCTTGATCACGTCGAGCTGATGTTCGATGACCACCACGGTATTTCCAAGATCCACCAGTCGCTGAAGGACATCGAGCAGGTGCCGAATATCCTCAAAGTGAAGACCGGTTGTCGGCTCGTCCAGCAGGTAGAATGTCCGGCCGGTCTGCCGCTTACTGAGTTCTTTGGCAAGCTTGATGCGTTGCGCTTCGCCGCCGGAAAGCGTGGTTGACGATTGGCCCAGGTGAATATAGCCGAGACCCACTTCCGTCAACGTCTTGAGCTTGGCCTGAATCTGTGGAATATTCGTGAGCAGATCGAGAGCTTCGTCCACAGTCGATTCCAGCAGGTCCGCGATGCTCTTGCCTTTGTATTTGACCTGCAGTGTTTCCAAATTGTAGCGGCGTCCCCGGCACACGTCGCAAGTGACGTACACGTCGGGCAGGAAGTTCATCTCGATACGTTTAAGCCCGTCACCCTGGCATGCCTCGCACCGGCCGCCCTTCACGTTGAAACTGAACCGACCAGCTTTATAGCCGCGCTCGCGAGATTCCGGGAGCATCGCGTAGAGCTCGCGGATTGGCGTGAACACGCCTGTGTACGTCGCGGGGTTCGAGCGTGGGGTGCGGCCGATCGGCGATTGGTCAATTTCAATCACCTTATCGATGTTCTCGAGGCCGTCAATAGCGTCGTGCGCGCCGGGTTTCTCGCGCGATCCATAGACTTCCTTCGCGAGAGCACGGTAAAGGATGTCATGCACCAGCGTCGATTTCCCGCTGCCCGAGACCCCGGTCACGACGATGAACGTTCCGAGCGGAAAATCCACATCGATGGCCTTCAGATTATGCTCCTGTGCGCCTTTCACGCTGAGCTTGTGTCCGTTACCTCGCCGTCGAACAAGAGGAGGCCTTATAGAAATATGCCCCGAAAGATATTCACCTGTGAGTGATTTCGGAGTTCGCATGATTTGTGCCGGGCTACCATGCGCGATCAAATCGCCCCCCAGGCGTCCAGCACGCGGGCCGAGATCGATCACGTAATCGGCGCGCTCAATTGTTTCAGCGTCATGTTCGACGACTAATACGGTGTTCCCAAGATCCCGCAAGTGATGCAGAGTATCAAGCAATCGGCCGTTGTCTCGCGGGTGCAGGCCGATTGAAGGTTCATCCAGCACGTAAAGCACGCCGCGAAGCTTAGATCCGATCTGGGTCGCCAGGCGGATGCGCTGCGCTTCGCCTCCCGAGAGAGTAGCCGATGACCGTTCCAGACTGAGATAGTCCAGCCCTACCGCGCACAGGAACTCGAGCCGGTTCTTAATTTCTTCCACTACTCTGCCAACGACTTTCAGTTCGCGCTCCGTGAACTGCCAGGTATGGATCAGCGGTAAAGCTCGGGCAACCGGCATTTGAGTGAAATCCGCGATCGATATACCTTTCACCCGAACGGCGAGGCTCGCTGGTTTCAGCCGGCGTCCCATGCAAGCCGGACAAGTAGTGGGCGACATGTATTCCATCAGCCACTCGCGGTAACCTTCGCTCGCGCGGCTGTAGCTCTCGTCCAGGATCTTGAGAATGCCCGAAAACTGCCCGTTCCCATGTATAAGTACATTGCGCGTCTTTTTGGGCAGTTCTTCAAATGCATGCGAGAGATCTATGCCCAAAATTTCGGCGGCCTCATTTAGCGCCGAATTCATGTAGGACGAAGTGGAACCGGGTCCAAGCCCGCCGTCAAGCAGCGGTTTAGAAGGGTCGCAAATCACTTTTACCGGATCGAACGCCCATGTGCTGCCGATGCCGTTGCAGGTCTCGCATGCGCCGTAGGGGCTATTGAACGAGAACGACCGGGGTTCGAGCTGAGGAATGCTGGTGGCATCATTCGGACACGCCAGCTTCTCTGAATACAGCCTTTCCGGTCCATCAATCACCGAAATAATGACCAGCCCATTCGCCCATTTGAGAGCCGTCTGAATGGAGTTTTCGAGCCGCCGTTCAATTCCTGGCTTTACAACCAGACGATCAATCGCGACTTCGATGGTGTGATTTGTGCGTTTGTGAAGCTTGATGGGTTCGTCGAGCGACCTAAGCTCGCCATCGATTCGGGCGCGGAATCCTGCTTTGGCAATTGCCTCCAGCTCTTTCTTGTACTCGCCCTTTCGCCCCCGAGCGATGGGCGCAAGAACCATGATGCGCTCGCCTTGATGCTGCGTGAAGACCTGTTCGAGAATTTGCGCGGGCGATTGCCGCTCGATCTCCGCGCCACAAATGGGACAGTGAGGAACGCCGGCTGACGAATAAAGCAGTCGCAGATAATCATAGATTTCCGTCACAGTTCCTACGGTCGATCGTGGACTGCGCGAAGTTGTCTTTTGTTCAATTGAGATCGCCGGACTCAAGCCGTCGATCGAATCCACTTCCGGACGCTCCATCTGATCGAGGAACTGGCGTGCATACGGAGAAAGAGTTTCCACGTACCGGCGCTGTCCCTCGGCGTAGATCGTGTCGAAAGCGAGCGAGCTTTTGCCGGATCCGCTGAGTCCGGTGATTACAGTGAAGGTATTCCGCGGGATCTCAACGGTGATGTTCTTCAAGTTGTGCTGGCGTGCGCCATGCACCGAAATACGATCTAGCATTCTTTATCGCGCACAGACAGTGTTAAATACGGTGTGCGCTCGAATTTGACGGGCGCATTTCTATTGTCCTTCATGAGATTGAAATGCCTCCATCACCGCCTTTTACGAGAAGTATTTCAAGGTGCGCCTATGGGTCTGATGTGCTTACAAGGGCGGCGGGCCGGGAGCGTACCACTCGTCCTAAGCTAGTTATGAGATGGCAGCGAAAACCCTTCTTACACTGGAGCAATTTCTCGCACTGCCCGAGCGCGCAGAGGATGGCAGCGTTTATGAGCTTAGTGAAGGAGAGTTGATCAAAGTGCCCCCGCCCGGATGGCGTCACGCCGCAGTTCTCGTCAATGTAGCTGCACTCCTGAAAAACACGCTTAGCCGCGAGGAATACGTTGTCCTCGGCGGCGATGCGGGATTCTTGCTAAATCCGAACCCCGAGTCAGCCACGGTGCGCGGAGCCGATGTAGCGGTTGTCCCCCGGGAAAATATCGGGAGGGCTCTTCCGCATGGCTGGTTTCCGGGCGCGCCGTTGTTAGCCGTTGAAATCGTATCGCCGGGCAATACTGCAAAATACATGCAGTTGAAAGTCAAACAGTATCTGAAGGCCGGTGGTCTTGAGGTTTGGCTTGTCCATCCAGACACTCGGACCGTTTACGTCTATTCAGCCGAACGCCTCGATCCGCAAGTGTTCGAAGAAAACGACGAATTGACGAGCGTTCTCGGCAAGAAATTCAGCGTTGCACATTTTTTCGAGGTTTAGTTGCCCGGCACGGGCTTTGCGACTGCAGGCGCCGCCTTTGTATATTGTCCTAGCCAGTCGAAAACGGTTGTGTACCAGAACTGGCTGTTCTGGGGTTTCAAAATCCAATGACCTTCATCTGGGAACTGGACCAGCTTCGATGGAATCTTCAGCTCTTGAAGGGCTGTGAACAGTTGCTCACCTTGCCCGATCGGCACCCGGTAATCCATTTCCCCGTGCGTTACCAGAGTCGGCGTTTTGAAATTCTTTGCGTACGAGCTCGGAGACCACTTTTCGTATAAATCGGCGTTCTCCCAAGGGAAGCCCTGAAATTCCCACTTCGGAAACCAAAGCTCTTCGGTGGTTCCGGCCTCGCTCCGCAGATCGTAAACACCCGCATGCGTCACGAGAGCCTTGAACCGGTCGGTGTGGCCGAGAATCCAGTCGATCATGTAGCCGCCGTAGGAAGCGCCTGCCGCGACGACGCGGTCTTTATCTGCATAGGGCAAATTACTGACGTAATCAACCGTCGCCATGATGTCGTCGTATGCTTTGCCGCCCCAATCACCATTCACTGCATCCGTGAAACTCTGTCCATAGCCGATTGAGCCGTGCGGATTCGGCAGCACCAGAACAAATCCTGCGCCCGCCAAAACCTGCGCGTTCCATCGGTAGCTCCAGGTCTCGCCCCAGTCGCCCTCCGGACCTCCATGAATGGCGAAGAGCACGGGATATTTGACGCCGGGGTCGAAGCCCGGAGGCTTGACGACGTAACTCTCGATCTTCGAGCCATCAGCGCCATCCACTGAAATCTTTTCAAGAGGCGTAAGCTGATAATCATTCAACAAAGCGTCGTTAAGATGGGTCAGCGGAACGCCGGATCCGCCTTTCGACATCGCTTTGTAAATTTCAACCGGATGAGAGCCGCTTTGTTCCATGTAGATCATGGTGTGGTAGTCAGCGGTAAACTGCACGGAAGCGATTGAGGTGGGCCCTTGGGCAACAGTACGGACTGCGCCGCCCGCAGCCGGCATCATCAGGAGCGGCGTAGTTCCATGGTCGTCAACCGTGAAAAAGATGTTCTTCGAGTCTGGCGACCAGGTATAGCTCTCGACCCATCGATCCAGGGAGTCTGTCAGGGTATTCATTTTGTTGGACTGCAGATCGAGTACGGCGAGACGCCATTGATCGCTCTCGTATCCGGCTCGAATCTGCGTGCGATACGCGAGAAACTTCCCGTCGGGTGAGTAGAGCGGCCCTTCATCGGCGCCTGGATTTGTAGTGATGCGCTTGACCTCGCCGCCTGCAGCAGCCACGGTAAATAGATCGGAGTTGGTGCTTGTCGAGGGGTCAGGGTCGGTGTTCGCGACGTAAGTGATTTGCGTGCTATCCGGAGAGAAGACGTAAGGCTCTGGGCCGCCGAGCGAAAACGGAGGCGTGTTCAGATCTCCCGGCGTGAGGTCGTGCGCTTTCGCGGTGCCATCGGTCATCTGAATCAGCAAATGGCGTCGTCTTTTCCCGGCGTATTGGGTCCAGTGCCGATAAAGCAACGAGGTATACACACGAGCATTCATTTTGCTCGCGTTTTCCTGATCGAGGTTTGTCTTGTTGCAAACAGGGTCATATTCGACGCCGGAGGCCGGGTTCGCAGGCGCGCAAGCCGGATAAACATCGCTGGTGAACAGGATGAGCTTGCCATCCGGCGACAGCGTCACATTATCGGCCTCAGTCGGAATACTGGTGATCGGCTTCGGATCAGTGCCGTCAGGATTCATAGACCAAACCTGAGACCCATTGCTGCGATTCGAGACGAAAAAGATGCGCTTGGAATCCGGCGTCCAGCGAGGCCGCGTATTGGATGTTCCGTCGTTCGTCAGGCGTTGTGGCGCGCCACCCTCAAGAGGAACGATATAGATCTGGGTAGGTTTGGTGTTCGCCGCCATGTCAACGGTTGTGACGGTGAAAGCGACCATTTTCCCGTCGGGAGATAATTGCGGATCGTCGATGCGCGCGATTTTCATCATGGCATCGAAAGTGAACGGGGCCTTCGAGGCAGGTAATGCAATCGAGGCGCTGAGCGCGCCAGCCAGTAACGCGCACAGAGCGGCTTTTCGCATGACTCTCATTCTAGATTGATAGGTGATCAGTGGTATTCCCTCGCTGACGCTCGGGGTTCTGTAGCATTCGCGCGAATCGAGTGGGAGTGTTGTCGAACGAGCAGGGTCAGGCGGATTTCCGGGAGGGTTAGGCAGCCTTTTCTGCTCGCGCCGCGCTGTTTTCGGTGCGAGAAGCGGCCCGGTTCGAGTATTCGAGCTGAGAATTCAGTAAGAATTGGTGATCGGCCTTCCCTTCGGCGAGTAAAACGTCCAGTTTGTGCAGGTCCTGCTTGCGTTTTTCGACGGCCTGCTTGCGGGCTTCTTCCTCCTGTTTACGGGCGTGCGATTCGTCCGCCAGCCGCTGCCCAAGCGCAATAAAAAGCTACGATGGAAACAGGGTACGACTATGGGAACGCTTGATTGGTCCAAATGCCCCGCCGTCGAAAGTATACCGGGCAAAGTCAGCGGCGCGTGGGTCCTTAAAGGAACCCGGATGCCGGTGGCGGCCATCTTCGAGAACCTTGAAGCGGGAGCCAATATCGACGACATCCTGGAGTGGTTCGACGGAATTGACCGTGAGCAGGTAAAAGCTGTAATTAAGTTCGCCGCTCGCAGTCTCGACAAGGCCCCGGAATATGCTCGGGCCTCATAGATGCGGGTCTTGTTCGACCCGGCAACGCCCGTCCCGATCCGTCAGTTTTTGGAAAGGCATGCTGTCAGGACCGCCGCGCAGGAACAATGGGACCGCTTGGATAACGGCGAGTTACTCAATGCAGCCGAAGCAGCCGGTTTTGATGTGCTTGTCACGACCGACAAAAACATCCGGTACCAGCAGAACCTCACGGGACGCAAAATCGCTATCGTGCTGGTATCTAAACAGCAATGGCCCGAGTTGCAGCGGCACGTTCAGCTTGTTGTCGCAGCCGTGAACGCGGCGAGGCCCGGCAGTTACACCGAGGTAGACATCCCGTAAGGCTGTGCGTAAGGTCATCGAACTGCCGCAGCTTTGAAGAATTCTGATGGAATTTCGGATCGCCGATACCTTCACGGATAGTCTGGCGCGAATGCGCTGTTTTTCGCGGGCGACTTGGGCCAGCGAATTTTTCAGCAGCCATTCTCGTGGAAAGCGTTGGGCGTAGATATTCGGGGTCGATCCGCGACATTAAAGATCAATTACCGGACATCGCACCAAATCAGAATGCAGGCCGACCGCCTGTTGAGTCCTGAAGTATCGGACGTTGACGGCAACACCGAAGAACGCAAGGGAACAATTTCAGTGTTCAATGGAGCGCCTCCAACGATTCAGGTGCTGACTAGTGTTGAAGAGGAATGCGTCACCGTTGGCGAATGGCTTGCCGCGAGAAAGAGTGACGGCATTCTGGCTCATGAAATCGGTATTTTCGTTCGTTCGCAGGCCGAGCTGGACCGCGCTCGCGCGGCGGTCGGGAAGAGCGGATTCTCTTTCAAAGCGCTCGACGAAAACGTTGAAGCAGTTAGTGGACGTGTTTCGATCAGCACCATGCATGTCGCAAAGGGCCTCGAATTTCGTTCGGTCGCGGTGATGGCGTGTGACGATGAGGTTATTCCGCTGCAAGGGCGCATCGAAACAGTTGCCGATGACGCGGATCTTGAAGAGGTTTACAACACCGAACGGCATTTGCTGTACGTAGCGTGCACTCGCGCGCGCGATCATTTGCTGGTGACGGGTGTTGAACCGGCATCGGAGTTCTTGGACGATCTGCGGACGTGTTGAACTCGAGCGCGGAGGTTTGATCCCGGCCCTGCAGTGCTTAAATACGCGGAGAGTTTGACTCACCCGTCTTGGATTAGCCTTCCGATGTTCGGCGATGCGGGTCGTAGAGATTTCTCTTGCCGGGAGCATGCGGCCTAGCGAATGTTGCGGGTTCGAATGCCACCGGGAGTACTAACTCATCTTGCATTTCTTTGCGCGTCCGCGATACGATGGGAACGCAGTTATGTCGTTCACTATGCCCGCACATTTCGCGATACTCGCCAATCAACCGATTGGGCAGCGTAGGTACGCGATGGCCCCGGGGTAAGTGAAACACAATAGGATTTACAGTTTCCCAGCCCCGGCCTGAAAAGGTTCGGGGTTTTTGCTTTTATGTTCCGAGATAGCCAAGCTGGAAAGGCACCTGACTGTTAATCAGGCCATCCCAGGTTCGAGTCTCGGAGCCAGATATTTGACAACTACTGCTCGGTGGTCTAACTGGTACGACGGCGGTTTCTGAAGCCGCAAACTCACGTTCGAATCGTGACCGAGCAGCCAGATTTTTGGTAAGTGGGCAAATTGGCAAGCCGTCTCGCTTTGAACGAGAAGATTCCAGGTTCGAATCCTGGCTTACCAGCCAAGTGATGTTCATTTTTGTGAGTTGATATGCAGATCATCGATCAGATTCCGATCTTCGGCTCGCCGGTAGACGAGGGTGCGCTCTCGCAAATCCGCACCTGTGCCCGCACGGCCAGCAAAGTGGCTTTGATGGCCGATCATCACAAAGGTTACGCGGTCCCGATTGGCGGGGTCGTCGCTTACGAGGACGCGATCTCGCCTTCCGGCGTGGGCTACGATATCGCGTGCGGAAATAAGGCGGTCTTAACGGATGCTCGGGCCGATGAAGTGCGGCGCAACATTAAAACCATCATGGACGATATCTGGCGGACGATCAGCTTTGGCATCGGGCGCAACAACAATGAGAAAGTCGAACACCCGCTCTTCGACGCGGACCATCCGGGCTGGCGCACTCAACCGCTAAAGAATCTGAAGCGAATGGCAGAGAACCAACTCGGCACAGTTGGCTCCGGCAACCACTACGTGGATATCTTCGAGGACGAAAAGAATCGAATCTGGGTTGGTGTTCACTTCGGCTCTCGCGGGCTGGGACACAAAACGGCCACACATTTTCTAAAGGCGGCTGGCGCAAAAGACGGAATGGATGTTGAACCATGCGTGCTGCCGGTTGATTCAGACCTTGGAGCGCAGTATCTGGAAGCGATGAAGGTGGCGGGCGAATACGCCTATGCGGGCCGTGACTGGGTCTGTGCTCGGGTCGTCTCGCTGCTCGGGGCCGCAATTCTCGAAGAGGTGCATAACCATCACAACTTCGCCTGGCTGGAAGAGCATGGGGGCAGAAAGCTGTGGGTGGTTCGCAAGGGCGCTACTCCGGCGTTTCCCGGACAGAAAGGATTTGTGGGCGGATCGATGGGAGATATGTCTGTGATCCTCGAAGGAGTTGAGCATGCGCTCGGGAAGGAAACGCTCTATTCAACGGTTCATGGCGCCGGGCGGGTGATGGGGCGCATGGAAGCTAAAGGCAAATACAGCAAAACAGGCGAATGCGTTCGCGCTGGAAAGGTCACGCCGGAGATGATGCAGGAATGGGTGTCGCGTGAGAACGTCGAACTCCGCGGCGCCGGATTGGATGAATCGCCGCATTGCTACAAGCGTTTGCCCGATGTCTTAGCCGAACACGAAGGAACCATTCGGGTTCTGCATAGGCTTCGCCCACTCGGTGTGGCGATGGCCGGAGCGCACGAATTCGATCCGTACAAGGATTGACATAGTGGCGGGTTACTCAGAGGCGAGGGTCGGTAGCAGGTAACATTGGTTTGACTCGCGTATCCGGTGTCGTTCAGCGGGGAGGACACACGGCTGTCTACTGGGAAACGGGCTCGAGTCCCTCGGGAAGCGCAAGTTTCTGATGCGGAGTGGAAGCTTGGTCTCATAAGCCAAACCACGTGACTTCGAATCTCATCTTCGCATCCAGGTTTATGGGACGCGACGGGTCACCGATGACATCGCCCTTTTAGACGTGGCTACGGAACCAGGCGTCTAGAGCTTGTTTATTTACCCGGCTTGTATTGTAAAGATGAATGAGCCAGTCGTATAGTTCATGATCGCCAAAGCGCAAAACATACCCATTTATTTCATAGAAAACGGCTGTTGCCGTAATGGCGGTCCTCTTGTTTCCGTCAACGAAAGGATGGTTCTGAAGGAGGCTTTCGCACAGCGCAGCTCCTTCTTCGATGATGTCTCTGTAGTAACCAGTTTGAGGCCGGGCTGCGGCTGCCTCGAACGCCCCGCGATCACGGACACCGGAGGCTCCGCCGAACGCTTCCACCATCTCAAGATTGATCTGAATTAGCTCATCAATCGAGAGATATACGGTCATTGCGCTAGCAATCTCAGGAGTTCGGGATGCTCACGTTTGAATCTGTCGAGTGCCTCACGGAAAGTTGGTCGTGATTTCGTGTCTTTCAACAGGGTGTTCACAAATTCTTCAACCACGGCCCGCTGTTCGGGCGATAGTCGATTAATCTGCTGAGTCAGATTTTGGGGATTCTGCATACTGGATCCTCAGCTAATTATCGCAGTCTGGAACAGATCCGATGCGGGGAGAATTGCGGCACCGCACGCCTGGGACGAATACATCATTCATGACATGGCACCCGTACCCAAAGGATCGTTATGAGCAAACGGGAGCAAGAAAGTGTCCGGGCTGAAGATTGAAATGGTGTGACTGGGTTTGGGAGCGAGCTTCTGCTGGTTGTTTGGTGCGCCACCTAGCGGCAGCACTTCAATTTCGAAATCAGGCAATGAGAGGTTGCACCGAAATGGTTCAGAATGGAGATAGATGCAGCGTTTCGACCGCATAACGTGGAATCCGAATCAGATGAACGGGCAACCGTGTATACGCGGCATGCGGCTAACGGTGCGTCGAGTCGTTGAGGCTGTGGCGCTGTATCCAAACCGTGAGGATCTCTTTCGAAACTATCCTGAGCTAGAGCCGGACGATATCCAACAGGCGCTAGGGTTTGCCGCGGCCAATTTGGAAGATAGGGCCGCGGGCACCGACGCTGCGTAGGCGAGCTTCGGCCTTGCGCCTGCTGCTGGATCAGGGACTTCCGCTTGATACAGCAATCCTGCTCCGCGATGCTGGCCAGGACTGTACTCATGTAGCAGAAATCGGAATGTGGAAAGCCGCAGACGAAGACATCCTTGCGTGGGCGCTCGGACGCCATGCCATTGTGATTACTCTGGATGCTGACTTTCACATGATCTTGGCAACTTCAGGTGCGAGAGGACCTTCCGTGATCCGCCTGCGGATACAAGGGCTGCGTGCGCCGACAGTAGTAGGAGTGGTTCTAACGGCGATCAAGGGTTTCCAAGTCGAACTGGAACACGGGGCTGTTGTAACGGTGAAGCCGCACAAGATTACCTGTCACCGTTTGCCGATCGGCAGTTCCTAGTGAGTGTCAGGTAAGATGCGGGTTTATCGCTCCTGATCGGGCGAGACGGCGTGCACGAGTGCGGATCAGAGGTACAAAGAAAGCTTTTCAACGGCCGCGCCTTTGCGGTCGCGCTCGGTTCGAGTGTGACTATGCCCAGCCGCAAAATTGAACAGCAGCTCGAAAAGTTAAATGCCATCCGTGCAGCATCACGGACGCAAGAGACGCTGCTCGTGTTGCGGAAGTCGTTAGCGGACCGTGCAAATCTGGTGGTTGCAAAAGCGGCCACAGTCGCCGCGCAGATGCAGCTTCATGCCTTGATTCCGGAGTTGCTGAAAGCGTTCGAACGGCTGTTCGAAGATCCTGTCGAATCCGATCCGCAATGCTGGGGAAAAAACGCGATTTCAAAAGCTCTCAAGGATCTGGAGTATTTTGAATCGCACGCTTTTCTGATGGGTCTTCAGCACGTCCAAATGGAGCCGGTATGGGGGAAAAGCGTGGATACGGCGATGACACTACGCGGCACGTGCGCGCTGGCGCTGGTGAATTGCCGTGACCTGCCGAGAGAAGAGAAGCTGCGCTATTTCGTTGGTACGCTGACGGACAGCGAGACTCCGGTGCGGATTGATGCGGCGAGGGCGCTCGAGCAAATGGAGGGAGTCGAACCGGCTCTCCTGTTACGACTGAAAGCCCGAACGGGAGACGAGGATGCGACGGTTACCGGACAGGTGCTCGAATCCTTGCTCAACCTGGAAGGTGAAGCCGGCGTTCCCTTTGTGACCGGCTTTCTTAAGGCCCATCATGAGGAGATTCGCGAAGAAGCGGCGCTGGCGTTGGGTGCATCCCGTCTTCCCGGCGCGGTCAGCATCTTGATCAAGAGCTGGAACGATTCGCCCGGATCAATCTTCCGGGAGGTGCTTCTGAGGGCCATCAGCGCATCGCGCCAGCAATCAGCAATCGATTTTCTGCTGAAGCTTGTTAAAGACAGTCGCGAGATAGACTCGCTGGCCGCGCTGCAGGCGCTCGAGCTGCATCGCGGATCACAGGAGATTCAGAGGCAAATTGCGGAAGCAGTCCAGGGCAGGCCGGAGTCCTCGATTCAGGAACATTTCCGGACTCATCTGAAACAATAAGAAAAGAGAGCAGTGATCCGACCCTATCGTGGCGTGATGCCGCGTATCGCACCCTCCGCTTATATCGATTCGAGCGCGCAGGTCGTTGGTGACGTCATAGTCGGCGAGCGATCCAGCATCTGGATGAATGTATCGATTCGCGGCGATGTCAACTACATCCGGATCGGAGACGAGACCAGCATCCAGGACAATAGCGTGCTTCACGTCGATCATGATCTTTATCCCTGCATCGTCGGCAATCGAGTGACGGTTGGACATAGAGTTGTGCTGCATGGCTGCGAAATCGGAGACGGCGCGCTGATCGGAATTGGCGCGATTGTCCTGAACGGAGCGCGCGTGGGACCTGGCGCGGTGGTCGCTGCCGGCGCGCTGGTGCCCGAAGATATGGAAGTACCCGCCAACATGCTTGTCATGGGCACCCCAGCAAAAATGCGGCGAGAAGTAACGCCCGAGGAACAGGAACGCTTCCGAAAGAACTGCAATAACTACGTCCGGATTACCGCCATTTATAAGGAAGAGCAGCCTTGATCCAAAGCATCAAGGGGATGCGGGACATTTTGCCGCCCTCGAGCGCGGTGTGGAATCACGTCGAGAGCGCGGCCAGGCGCGTTTTCGCCCGCTTCAATTATCAGGAAATCCGCACGCCCATCCTCGAGGAAACGGCATTGTTTGCGCGCAGCGTCGGCGAGGAAACCGATATTGTCAGCAAAGAAATGTACACCTTCGAGGATCGCGACGGCGCGTCGATCACTTTGCGGCCTGAGAACACGGCTTCGGTGATCCGAGCCTACATGGAGCACCGGCTCGATCAGCGGCCCGGAGTCCAGAAATTCTTTTACACAGGTCCGATGTTCCGGCGGGAGCGGCCGCAGAAAGGCCGTTACCGGCAGTTCTATCAGATTGGTGCGGAGGCGATCGGATCAGATTCTCCCATCATCGATGCGGAAGTTATCGAGCTGGTTGTGGCGATCCTGCGTGAAGTGGGAATCCGCGATTTTGAGCTGCTGATTAATTCCGTCGGGTCGAAAGAGTCGCGGGCGAAATACAACGAAGCCTTGCGATCTGAATTGAAGGAACTCGCGCCGCGCATGTGCGAGGATTGCCGCCGCCGCGCGGAAACCAATCCGTTGCGCGTGCTCGATTGCAAGGTGCCGCAGGATCAGCCCATCATTGATAGCTTGCCATCGATTCTCGATTACCTGAACGATGAAGATCGCGAGCATTTCCAGATGGTCCGGCAATTCCTGGACGATCGCGGAATCGCCTACACAGTGAAGCCGCGTCTGGTTCGGGGATTAGACTACTACGCGCGCACGACGTTTGAAATTACGCATGGCGCGCTGGGAGCCCAGAACGCAATTCTGGGGGGCGGCCGGTACGACGGGCTGGCGGAGAGTCTTGGGTCCAAGGTGCCTGCGCCGGGGATTGGATTTTCCATTGGCGAAGACCGGCTTGTTTTGATAGTGGAAGAAGGCGAGATGGTCCCGGCGCCCAGGCTCGACATCTACATCGCTCCTATGGGGGAACCGGCGCTTCGGCATTGTGCGGCCCTCGCTGGAGAGATCAGGGAACGGGATGTTTCCGTAGAAATCGGAACCGACAAGAAGCTCAAACGCATGCTGGAGCTCGCCAACAAGCTCGCGGCGCGCTACACGCTCATTGTCGGCGATAACGAGATCGTCAGCCAATCGTACACACTCAAAGATATGGCTTCGGGCGAACAGGAAACGTTGACGCGCCAGCAATTACTCGAGCGCTTCAATACCGGGCGCTAATCGAGACGAACCCCGCGATTTGAAATTAAAATGGCAGAACTGAAACTGGATTTTTTAGGCGACCTTCGCCGCACGCATACTTGCGGAGAACTGCGCCCGAGCGACGCAGGCAAAACGGCCATCCTGATGGGCTGGGTCCACCGGCGGCGCGATCTCGGAGGTGTGATCTTCATTCACCTGCGCGACCGTGATGGCATTACGCAGCTTGTGTTTGATGAAAGCAAGGATGCCCACTCGCATAAGCGGGCGCAGGAGCTCAGCTCGGAGTTTGTCATTGCCGTGGAAGGAACGGTTACGCTGCGAAGCGCGGATACGATCAACGCAAATATCGCAACCGGTGAGATAGAGGTCGCGGTGGAGAAGATCTGGATCCTCAATGAATCCCGCACGCCGCCGTTCCCGTTGGAGGACAGCGTGGACGTAAAGGAAGATATTCGCCTGAAATATCGCTACGTCGATCTGCGCAGGCCACGCATGCAACGCAACATTATTATGCGCTCGAAGATCTCCTTCGCGGTTCGGCAAGCGCTGTACGCCCAAGGCTTTCTCGAAATTGAGACTCCATTCATGACGCGCTCCACGCCCGAGGGCGCGCGTGATTACCTTGTCCCCAGCCGCGTACAGCCTGGAAGCTTCTATGCGCTGCCTCAATCGCCGCAGATTTTCAAACAGCTTCTGATGGTGAGCGGGTACGAGCGCTATTTCCAGATCGTGCGCTGCTTCCGCGATGAGGATTTGCGAGCCGATCGGCAACCGGAGTTTACCCAAATTGACCTGGAGATGTCTTTCCCACAAGAAGAACAGGTCTATGAAGTGATCGAGCCGCTGATCTGGAGCGTGTGCGAAACTGCCGGAAAGAACGTCGAGAGAAATATTCCGCGTATTACTTACGAGCAGGCGATGCGTTCCTACGGAAGCGACAAGCCGGATCTGCGCATCCCGCCATTTCACTGCGTCGAAGATCTTTTCCCCGGTACGAACCTCACCGCCGAGGGCTTGCCGTTGGTCGCGATCCATATTCCGAAGACTGGCCAATTGAGCCGCAAAGAACGGGATGAGATCAAAGCCTTCGGCCAGGAGCGCGGGCTGCGAGTTTACGACGACATCAAACGTCTGGAGCGCGATTTTGCCGGCCCGATTGCGAACGTACGCGAACGAGTGAATCCTGCTGAAGAAGATCTGCTCATTCTGGCCGGGTGGGCTGGCGAAAAGAAAGGCGCGCTTCCGCAACATACCGCGCTGCTTGCTTGCGGCCAGCTTCGGTTGTTCATCGCGCAGAAATACAATGATCGCCATAAACTTCTCAATCCTGAAACGTTCAAATTCCTTTGGGTGGTTGAGTTCCCGATGTTCGAGTGGGACGAAGCGGAGCAACGCTGGAACGCGGCTCACCATCCGTTCACTTCCGTTCACGATGAAGATCTCGATAAGCTGACCACCGACCCAGCGCACTGCCGCGCGAAGTCGTACGATCTCGTGCTGAATGGAGTCGAATTAGGTTCCGGATCGATTCGTATTCATCGGCGGGATGTGCAATCGAAAGTCTTCGCCGCGCTCGGCTTCAGTGAGGACGAAGCGAAGCGTCGCTTTGGGTTTTTGCTGGAAGCTCTCGAATACGGCGCGCCTCCGCACGGCGGGATCGCTCTGGGGTTGGACCGCCTGGTGATGATTCTCGCGGGCGAGCAGTCCATTCGAGAAGTCATCCCGTTCCCGAAAACCGCTAAAGCAACGGACCTGATGTGCGACGCACCTTCACCGGTTCCGGAACGGCAGCTTCGTGAGTTGGGAATTCGTTTAGCGAATCCGCAATAATTGGCATTTCACACGGTCGGATCTTCCAGCTAGTCTGCGCGATACGTTTCTGGTGCGGCTTCGGTAAGAAAGCTCATACTTGCGGCAGTATCCGCCTCGCTTTTTGGCGTGAGCGCACTGACCAGAACAGCAATCAGGAAATTAATACAGAGCGCAATGAATCCGGCACTCCAGCCAAACCATGGATCGCGCTTGCTAAAGAAAAGAAAGGCGGCAATCGTAACCCCTGCAATCATGCCCGCGAAAACTCCCCGCGCGGAGGCGCCTTTCCAACAGAGCCCTAGAACGACTCCGGGGAAAAACTGCGTCACCCCGGCGTACCCGAGCAGCAGAAGCGAGACCAACGTAGCAGAGCTGCGGACAGCAAAATACAGGCTGATCGCACTGAGCACGACAACCATCACGCGCGCGAGTTTCGAAACCTGATCATCGTTCATCCCGGGCGCGAAAAGCGGTCGAACAAGATTTTTTGCGAACAGCGTGGCTGCGGTCAGCAGGAGAATGGCTGCGGGTACCATGGCCGTGAGCGCGCCCGCGCCACCGACCACGCCCAGAAACCAGGAAGGGAAGCTCTTCTGCACTAGTGTCAACAATGCCAAATCGCCGTTTGACAGGTCAGGGATCACCAAAACGGCGGTGAATCCGGCAAAGAAGATAAAAGCGATTGTTGTGGTATAAAACGGCATGACCACCGCGTTGCGCCGCAGCGTGGTACCGCTTTTTGCTGTGAACGCGGTCCCAAACGCATGCGGCCACATATAAAAACCCAGCGAAGTCAAGAGAACAGTAGAGATGTACCAGGTGTGCCCCAGATTGGTCGTGGCGCCCGGCATTGTCAGGTGCGCCGGCTTGGCATGGATCAAGGCGGCGAACATAGGACCGATGCCGCCGAAGTGAACATAAGGTATGCCGATGCCGATGGCGATCGCGGTGAAAAGCATGAGCGCGTCTTTCAGCACGCTTACCCACGCTACTGCACGTACGCCGCTCGCATAAACGAACCCCGCCACCAGCACGGCCGAGATTACCATCGCGGCGGTGCGTCCGATTCCGTCGAAACTGGCGATCCGGACGATAATGCCGAGCCCGGTAAGTTGGAGCTGCACATAAGGGACGAGCGAAATTACACCGAGTAAGGAAACAAAACCGGCTAAATACCCGTTGCTGTACCGCGTCCGGAAAAAATCGGATTGAGTCTGCAAACCATATCGCTGGCCCACTTCCCAGATAGGCGGCAGGATGAAAAACGAGACGACATAGGCCAGCGTGAGGTACGCCAAGATGTATAAAGTCGGCCCCCCGCGCGAATAAGCCCAGCCGCTGGCCCCGACAAAGGCGAACGTCGTATAGACTTCGCCGGCCATCAAAAGGTACATAAAGACCACGCCGAAGCCGCGTCCGCCCACAGTCCACTGTTCCAGGTCCATCTTGCGACGCGCTCCAGCCAGGAATCCCACGACCGTTCCTAGCCCTACGATGCCGAAAATAATGGACAGGGCTATCGCCCTGGAACTCATCGTGTTCCGGCGCGCTTCGCGCTGCGCGCCTCAATGTTATATGCCGCCCACATGAACAACGGCGTCAGCGCGATCCAGGCGAGTAACCAGAAAAGGTTGAACGGAATGCCGAAGAGCACAGGATCAATGCGGTCCCAGAGCGGTACGGAAAAGCATAACGCGGCGAATGGTACGCAGCCGCAAAGGAGCGCGCCGCGTGATGGTTTCTTCATCGGTGCATTCCGTATCATGATTAAACCATCCTCGGCGCGGCGGCCGCGGTTCCTCGCACTCAGCTAATCTGATCCGCTATTTCCCCGGGAGGTAACTCAGCTCCGGATGGAATTGAATGATCTCGCTCATCTCTTCCTGTACTGATTCATTGATGCGATTGACAATTGAATCTGCCTCCGCCTGCCCAAACGCTTCTTTGAGCATTTCGCGGAAGGGCTTCACGTCAGGCTTGTCCTCGAAGTCCGCCCAACTTTTGTGAGGGAGAACCAGGACATAAACTCCTGTCGATCCGCCGCTCACCAGCTCGAACCATTCGAAATTCAAGGGCCACTTCGTCTTTTGGGCCGCCTGGCTGATCTGGTCAATGGCCGACCGAAAATCCGGGCCCTTTCCGTACCGCACGTGAAAGCTCAGTACTTCCGAGAACTTGCTGGGCATCTTGTCGTCGCCGGGGTTACTCAGCTTCGGTAGGAATTCATAGTAACGGGCGACGAGGGAGTCTACAGAGTTCCCCACCACCTTCTGGTATTCGGCGACGTCACTCTCATCCGGAATGGCGGGTTTGTCCATGTCGGCCCAGTGTTGGCCCATCCGCCCGACGACGTACGTTCCCGTGTTATCGCCGCTGAGTATCTCCCACACAAACAACGGCAGAGGATCATTCTGCTGTTTGTGCCATGCCGCCTTTTGCTTCCGTCCAGCCTCGTATTGCTGCACCATTCCGTTCTTGGGTTTCTGAAACTCCAACGCGGCGATGCTTCCGGGTGTTTCCTGAGCGAAGAGCGGAGCTGCTACAAACAAGATCCCCAAAGCTGATATCAAGTGATTGCGTTCCATTGTGTCCTCTTTCTTGCAAGAGAGCTTGCCAGAGTGGAAAATACAGCTATTCACTATAGCGGGAGGTCTCCCGGATCGACAAGGTACGGAGAGTACCGTCGGTTTCAAGTACGCAACGAGTGGCATACTGACGCATATGGCAGCGGCGACGCAGATTTCAGTGGAAGAGTATTTGAAAACGGTTTATCGCCCTGATTGCGATTATGTTGATGGTGTTGTTGAGGAGAGGAATTCGGGAGAACGCGATCACGCATGGATGCAGGGAAGGTTAGTGACTTTCTTCATGAGCCGTTTCCGCCAAACGGGAATTGGGGCCTTACCGGAATGGCGCTTCCAAGTGAAACCGAGGCGGTTCCGCATTCCCGATGTTGTTGTGACACGCGGCAAACCGGACGAGCAAATCCTAAGAACTCCGCCACTGCTTTGCATCGAGATTCTTTCGCCCGAAGACACGGTATCCCGTGTAAATGCTCGCATAACCGATTACCTTGAGTTCGGAGTCCCGGTGGTTTGGTTGATCGACCCGGCAGAGCGCCGCATCTGGATCTATCGGGCAAGCGGCATGGAAGAAGCGGTCGGCGAATCAGTGAAACTCGAGGGCACCGATATCGAAGTGCCATTCTCAGAAATCTTCGATTGAAGAGAGGCAAAGAAACACGCCAGACGATTCGCCGGTGGGGGTTTTCAAATCCAAACGGCACTGGGCTGCCTGGCTGGAGAAGAACCATCGAAAGAGTGTTGGCCTGTGGCTTCGGATTGCGAAGAAAGACTCGATTTTTGAATCCGTGTCATACAAAGAAGCACTCGAGGTTGCGCTCTGCTACGGATGGATCGACGGGCAGAAGAGGCCTGAAAATGAACAGAGCTGGCTGCAAAGATTTCTTCCGCGCTCGAGCAAGAGCATTTGGTCGAAGATCAATCGGGAGAAAGCGCTCGCGCTGATTGCCCGCGGAGACATGAAAGCCGCGGGACTGGAAGCGATCGAGAATGCGAAGAAGAACGGACGATGGGATGCAGCGTATGATTCGCCGAGCGCAGCAACAGTGCCGGGAGACTTTCAGGCTGCGTTAGACGCGAATCCGCGCGCCAAGGCTTTTTTCGAAACTCTTGACCGGGCGAACCGTTATGCAGTCCTTTGGCGAATCCAAACGGTGAAAAAAGCGGAGACTCGCACTCGAAAGATTGAGCAGTTTATTGGAATGCTGGAGAGGGAAGAGAGGATTCACCAGTAATGGTGCTACTCCTGCCGCAGCGTTTGCGCGGGGTCGAGTTTCGTCACCCTAAGCGCCGGCAGGAAGTTTGCTGCGGCGGCTATCGCGAACATGAGCACTGTGACCGAGACATAAGTCCCGATATCGTGGGGCCGTACACCCCAGATAAGATGTTCAATAAGCGCGCTCGCAAACCAGGTGAGGACGAGGCCGATCAGCGTGCCTGTGAGCGCCAGTTTGAAACCTGGAGTTACGATGCTCGCGACAGCATCGTGAACGCTGGCGCCGAGGGCCATGCGAATGCCCATCTCGCGAGTTCGCTGCATCACCGAGTGAGCGACCAAGCCGTAGATGCCGATAGTCGCCAGCAGCAGGGCCAGCCCGGCAAAGATTGAGAACAGCGCCGCCTCATAGCGTTGGTGGGCTACAGAGCTATCCTGCAGCTCCTCCATGGTCTTGAAAGTGGAAAACGGCAATTGAGGATCCACCTTCTGAATGGCTGCCTGCATTTGGCCAATCAGATTTGCGTTGCGTCCGCGCGTTCGGACCACCCAATCCGGGGAAAACCATGTATACAGCATGGTGAGACCTTTATCGCCGCTCTGGGCGAAGGGCAAATAAAGGGTAGGTGTCGCGGCAAGAGGTCCGAAATCTCCCGCACCGCTGTGTTGCGGCGTGTCGGCCACCAAGCCGACGATTTCAGAGTTCTCCTCGTCACCGAGGCTCAGATGCGTGCCTAATGCGGTCTGATGGTGGAGATATCGCCTGGCGAATGCTTGATTGATAATGGCGACACGCTGACCTGTGGCGCTATCGCGATCGGCGAACGTCCTGCCGCCGATGACCTTCATGCGAAGCGTCTCGAAATAACCGGGCGTCACAAACACCGCCTCGGTGATCATGTAGTCCGCAGTTTTGTTCGGCCCATCCAAAATTCGAACTCCCTCATTCAAGGGCCGTTCATACGGGAGCGTAAGCCCGACTGCGGCCGATTCAACGCCGGGCAAGGCGCGGATTTGTTCGAGGCTCTTCCGCAACAGAGAATCCACCCTAGCGCTGGTCTGATAGCGGGCGTCCTGCAGGGATAGCTGGGTGACGAGAATGTGATGGGGATCGAATCCGGGGTCGAGGCCCTCCAAATACGCCAGCGTCCGGATCAATAATCCAGCGCTGGCCAACAACACCATTCCTAACGCGATCTCGCCGGCAACAAGGATTTGTCTCAAGCGCCGGTGCCCGTGTCCGGGAGTTCCGCGTCCTCCTTCGACCAGAACGGAACGAATATCGACCCGGCTGGCTTCGAGAGCGGGAAGCAATCCCAATACGATGCTGGTGGCGACGGAGATTCCTAGAGTCATCAGCAACACGCGTGCGTTCAGTGTCACTGGACGCCAAAGGTCGAACCCCTCCATGCCCAACCGTTTCAGTCCGTCCAGTGCTATCGACGCTAAAACGATGCCAATTGCTCCTCCGCCCAAAGCGAGAAGCATACTTTCAGTGAGCAGCTGCGAGACGATTCTGCGGCGGCCGGCGCCGAGAGCCATCCGCGTGGCGATCTCACGGCGTCTGCGAACAGATTGAGCAATCAGCAGCCCAGCTATGTTCACGCAGCCAATCAGCAGAATCAACACCACCGCTCCCCACTTGGGCAAAACAGACCAGCGCACCTCATCGGTAAGCTCCCGCTGCAAGGAAAGCAAGCGCATATCCGATGTGACCCCCGGCGTGGTGTGCCATGCAATAAGTTCCGCGTTCAAGACGGGCTGCTCCAGCATCCTCACTTCCGCGTTTGCCTCGTTCCAAGTGACACCGGGCTTGAGGCGCGCCAAAACAACGTAGTTGAGTCCTCCTCCTTCACCCTTGACAGAAGGCCGCAAGGGTGTCCATAAATCGGCTTTGTCCACGTTTACGAAATTTTTCGGCATTACACCGACTACTGTGAATGGCTCGCTGCGCAAGTGGATGCTGTGCCCGATGATGCCCGTATCGCCGTGAAAGACGTTCTGCCAGAGGGGATAGCTGAGCACCACCGCCGCGGGACCGCCCGCAGAATCTTCCAATTGGTCGAACTCGCGACCGATTTGGGGCAAAACTCCGAGAACATGAAAGTACCCGGACGAAACGCGTTGCTGCCGAACATACTCAATGCGATTACCTGCCGCAAGGTTTACGCCTGAGATACCGCGCTCCTCCGCTGCCACATCGATTTTCGTCGCGTTACGGTGCACAGCTTCCCACATATTTCCATTCACGCCGAAATCGACCTCTTCGCCTTTGGATGAACGGACGTGCCGCGCGAGGCTACCCAGACGGTCCGCTTGCGGGAATGGCAGCGGCCGTATCAGCACGGCATCGATCACGCTATAGATTGCCGTGTTCGCTCCTATGCAGAGACCCAGAGTTGATAGGACTGTCGCTGTCAATCCGAGATTTTTTCGCAGTTGGCGGAAGGAGAAGCGAACGTCGCTCCACAGGCTCATAGGGGCTAGTTTTGCACTTAAGGGGCCAAGATGTTCGCGCCGTTTCTGCTAGATGTACAGTCAGGACGGTGTGGCAGTGTCCGGGTGTGGGACGTTATGTGTTCGCTGCGGATTCATGCTGGGGGGCCATTCGCCTGGCGAACCCGGAACCAGGTGGCATACTGACGCATATGGCAACGGCCGCGCTGGTTTCCGTGGAGGAGTACTTAAAAACTGTCTATCGCCCCGATTGCGATTACGTCGACGGCGTAGTTGAGGAGCGCAATTTGGGAGAAATCGATCACGGATTAACGCAGGCCCGATTTGCCCAGTTCTTTCTGAACTCGTACACGAAATCCGGTCTCCTCGCGATTACTGAAGTGCGGATGCAAGTGCGCCCGAACAGATTTCGCATTCCGGACGTGGTTGTCACGCGCGGGAAACCGTCAGGGCGTGTCCTCACAAATCCGCCCCTGCTCTGTATCGAGATCCTTTCGCCCGAAGACACGGTTTCCCGGGTCAATGCGCGGATAAAGGATTACCTGGAATTCGGAGTTCCCGTGGTTTGGTTGATCGATCCGGTAGAGCGTCGCCTTTGGATCTATCGTGCAAACGGAATGGAAGAAGCGACCGGCGGGTCAGCGAAACTCGACGGCACCGATGTCGAATTGCCTTTCTCGGAAATCTTTGACTGACCATACCCCGCTACGTTACAACTGGCGAGGTGAGCGGTACTTGGGTACTCGGGCGCGCGCCTAAATCTCAACCCGGCCTTCTCGTTTACGTTATGGTAGACAGCGTGGCCGCGACTCTCGATGTTATCGTCGCCAACGGAGGCGAAATTGTGCAGCCCATCGGGGAGGATGCACCCGAGATCACTGCGAGGTTCCGCGATCCCGGAGGAAACGTGATAGGCCTCTATCAGGAATCAGCGTGAGGGAGAACACAACTGCATGGGACGAAAAATAACTTACTGGGTGAGCACCGGTCTCGTGGCCGCGCTGTCGGCCGTTGCTGCAATCACTTATCTGTCGGGCAGTCCGGAGTCGGTCCAAGGATTTGCCCACCTCGGGTACCCGCAGCAACTGCGTATGATTCTTGGGATCGCCAAACCTCTGGGTGGTATTGCCCTCGTCATACCCGGCTTTGCGAAGCTGAAAGAGTGGGCCTATGCCGGATTCACATTCGCCTGGATCTCGGCATTTATTGCGCATTATCTGGCGAAGGATGGCCCGAAAGCATTCATGCCGCTCATACTGCTGGCCATCCTGTTCATCTCGTATGTGACGCGGCCCGCAAGCCGCGAATGTCAGGGCAGAGTGACGACCATATAAGAAATCACAGCGGCAACCGGCCGCACATTATGCCGGCAAATACTGTTTCAGCGGTTCAAAAAAGGCCTGCACGAAAGATACCGCCGCGTCCAGGGCTTTCTGCGTGTCCCCGTTCTGCACATTCACCACGACGCGAACCAGAGACGTGTCGCTGCGGTTATACCGGATCGAATCCGTAACCGTATAGATCTTCGCGGAATACTCGCTCGCGATCACACGGTTTCTAGCCTGGTACCAATACAAAACCACGCTTTGATTGTCTCCCCGCGCCACGATGTACTGGTTGACCCGAATCGGCGCAGCTTCGCCTGGAATCGCAATGTCGATGGTTCCCGACTGGGTTGAGACCCAGCCACTGCCCGGCAAACAGTTCTTGGGCGAATGCGGCGCTTTCCCAGTCCGCTGCGTCTCGAAATAAGCCACGAATAATGTCGCCAGCTGGCCAGTAGTTTGATTGGCATACACGCGCGAAAGAAGGTCGTCCGCTTTCAAAACCTCCAGCGTGTCTCTGTCGATATCCACTTTCTGCTGCAGCACCCAGGTGCTGTCATTCAGTGAAAACTGCTCCAGCGGCCTATGCGGAGGAACCTTTTCGCTCCGGGAGAAGCCATAAAATGCCGCCGCCTGCGCAATCAAAACCATGCTGAGCACGCGCGAACTTCTAGAATTGAGCCAGCCTGCCATAGTCTTAAGCCTTGTTGTACTTCCTGACAGCGATATTGATGAGCCGGTGCGTTGCGACCAACGCGACGATCGCAACTACGAACACCAGATATCCTTCCATCTCGTGATACCAGCCGTGAGCCAAGTTTGTGTTTACTTCAGAAAGGAGGCCGGTAACGCCCACGCGAATTCCGTTAGCGGCAATCGCGATCGGAACCGTCGCGATCAAGAGCGCCCACCGCATCCAGATTCGCTTATCCGTAAAGTACGCGTATACGAGCGACAGGAAACCGAGCGACAATAGCGAGCGTATCCCGCTGCACGCGTCCGCGATATCCAAGGTCTGACTGGGCAATTCGAGTAAATTGCCGGTCCGCAGAACCGGAATGCCCATCGAACTAATCAAGACCTCGCCCAAGCGGCTGGCGAGCATTTGTAAGCTCAGCGTCAGCCGGGCATAGATGATTTGCGGTATCGGAATCATGAAGAGCAACAACAGCAGCGGAAACAGCAGGATCTTGACCCACTGTGTACCGCCCAGATACAAAATGACGCCGAAAAGGGCGATTACGAAGGCCAATCGCGCCGTAAAAAGTTCGGCTCCGAGCGTTGCGGCCGTGGCCTCACAAGCCGCGAAGATCACCAGGAAGAGCCCCCATGCATTCGGCTGCCTGGGAGTAGAGAGCAAAGCTCCGCGCCGCTGCCATACGATGAAACCAGCCACCAGCGGCACGAAAAATCCATGCCCCATGTCCTCGTCGGTGGCCCATTGCACTCCCATGCGGTACAAAATGGGGGCGTAGCACAGGATCAGCAACGCGCCAAACCAGGCTATAGGTTCCCAGGAAACTTTGGCCGATGACGCGGGACCACGAGTCGGCTGCGCAACAGGCACGCTTACCATGAAGAGGGGTTCTCTTTAGTTAATCACAATCGAGCTGCAAACATGAAATCTGTGGCCATCGTGTTGTTAAACGTGCTCTTTCTTGCCTTAGCCTTCACCCTCATGGGTGCACAGCCTAAGCCATTATCTGCCGCGTCACCGCAAGCCTTTTTCCCGCTCGAAGATGTTCGTCCCGGCTTGCACGGCGTTGGCCGGACCGTATTCCATGGCAATCAGATTGAGGAGTTCCAGGTCGAAATTCTGGGCATTCTTGAAAACCTCACACCCAAACAAACCATCATTCTTGCCAAGCTCAGCGGCGGACCGCTGGCCGAAACCGGTGTAATGCAAGGAATGAGCGGAAGCCCCGTTTACATCGACGGTAAGCTGTTGGGCGCCGTTGCGCTCGGGTTCCCGTTCTCGAAGGAACCGATCGCCGGCATAACTCCGATCCAGCAGATGATCCGCGATTCGAGCTTCAACACACCGACCCCAAGCAGTTTGGGGGAAGCGCGGCCCATGCCTCACCAGAGCACTCTGCCGCGAAACGCGATCGCAGCGCTCGCGCCCGCTAACTTCCATTCACCATTCGGTAATTTGACTGAGATTCTCACCCCCCTTTCGCTGTCGGGATTCACGCCGGCGACTCTCGGCGCGTTTGTCTCCGATTTCCATAAGCTGGGCTTCGAGCCACAACAAGGAGTGTCCGCGGGAAGCCCATCATCTCAGCGGTATTCGGGCACTGTTTTTCCCGGCTCAATGATCAGCGTCGAGCTGCTGACCGGGGATATGAACATGAGCGCCGACGGCACTGTCACTTACGTAGACGGCACACATGTTTATGCGCTGGGCCATCGGTTCCTGGATGGCGGCACCACCGAGCTGCCCTTTGCCCGCGCCGATGTCATAGCCCTGCTGCCCACTCTCAACACGTCTTTCAAGATCTCGATGCCCCGCGAATGGGTCGGGACTATCGTGAGCGATCGCAGCTCTTCCATCGCCGGCGAAATCGGGCGCCAGGCTCACACCGTGCCTCTCGCGATTTCCGTCCGCTCGGTTCCGATGGGAACTCACGAGTATCATTTTCAGGTGGTAAATGACCGTTTGCTGACCCCGTTCATCACGCAAACTGCACTCTTTTCTGCCATCGACGCAACCGAACGTACCCTTGGAGCCGGCACTCTTCACCTGCAAGGCCGCGTGGAATTCGAAGGCAACGTGCCGCCGCTCCTCATTCGAGATATTTTTGTGAGCGATAGCGGTTTGGCCCAGCAGGTATCGACAGATGCAGTCGTTACGCTCGGTTTCGTGCTCGGCGCGGGATTTACAAACCTGCATCTTAAAAACATCTCCTTCGATCTCGAGCCGGTCGAGGCCAAGCGCCAGCTTCACGTGGCACAGGTCTGGACCTCGCATCACGAGGCGCACCCGGGAGATTCGATAGAGATCACCACATTATTTGAAGGCGAGAATGGCATTGAGTTCACCCGCGCCGCGACTTATCACGTTCCCGTCGGCGCTCCCGTGGGGCCGCTTAATTTCACGGTCAGTGATGCAAACGGCTTAAATTTTCCCGAATTCGCGGGGCTGAGCTCTTCTTCTCTGCACACTCCGGAGCAGTTGATCAACGTGATCAATATGTTCCGAGGCAGTGAAGCAGCTTATATCCGCGTGTGGCGTCAGGAGCCATCCTTCACCATCAGCGGCACGCTTCCCGGCGGCGATCTGTCTGATCCGCCGCCATCGGTCATGCTGGTCCTGGCTGATCCGTCCGCTTCCGCGAACAGCAACGCTGCGCTAACGTTGACCCGCGGGTCCGAAATGGTCGAATTCAAGCTGCCCGTCGATGGCTTCGTCGTGAGCGGTTCCAGAACCGTTCAGGTGGACGTGAAAGAGTGAGCTTGCGAGCCGCCTCCTTCGCCGCAGCCTGCGCTCTGGCCCTATCCGCTCTATCGGCTCTTGGCGCTACCAGCACAGCCTGGGAAATTACCGGCTTTTCCGACTTCTTGAAGGGCCATCTCTCCGGCCTGTCCCTTACGTCCGACGGAACGCTCCAGCTTGGGCCATCGGTTCGCTTCGATGCCGCGCTAAACCAGCCGGCTCTCTGGAGTCTCGCTGCGGCCCCGGACGGAACCATCTACGCCTCTACCGGCCACCAAGGAAAAGTTTTTCGCATTACCGCGGATGGAAAATCTTCACTCGCCTGGACCGCCGATCAAACCGAAGTCTTCGCCCTCTGCGTGGATTCGAAGGGCGTGCTTTACGCAGGCAGCTCACCCAACGGCGCTTTGCACCGCATTGAGAACGGAAAAGCTCGCGATATATGGCACTCGCCCGCGAAATACATTTGGGCAATTCAATCCGCGCCTGACGGAACCCTGTATGTCGCGACCGGAGAACCAGGAAACGTTTATCGCATCAGTCCTGGTGGCGCTGCGGATATCTACTACGAAACCGGGCAGTCCAACATAACCGCCTTAGCGCTTGCTCCAGGTCACCTCTACGCAGGCACCGATCCCAATGGCCTCCTCTACGACATCACCGGTCCGAAGCAAGGCACGATCCTGTTTGACTCACATCTGCCGGAGATCCGCGCCATCGCCGTTGATCCGAGCGGGATCGTTTATGCCGCCGCAATGGGAGGCGCCGTGGCTACCCGCTCCGCCGCCACTGCTTCTGCATCCACAATTTCGACGGGCACTGTCGTGGCAACTACACCCACTGTGATTACGGTCACCGAGGCCAAACGAAATGGCGCGCCATCCGACACCGAACAGGCCAACCTGAAGCCTGGCGCGGATCAGACCAGGGCCACCGCTTCTTCCACCTCCGCTTCAGCAGCTACGTCGAACACCGCAGTCGTCGAGGTCAGCGGAGTCGAGAAATCGGCAATCTATAAGATCACTCCCGACCACACGGTCGAAACCTTGCGCAGCTCAAAAGACGACAACGTGTACGATATTCTGCTCGATCGCGATTCGCTGATCTTCTCGACCGATGACCGCGGTCGAATCTACCGTTTGGAAGCCCAAAAGACGACGCTTCTAGCCGAGCCGGGCGACGGCGAGACCACCCGCCTCTTGCAATCCGGCTCTCTCTTCTATGCAGGGCTGAGCAACCCGGGTCGCGTGCTCGCTTTGGGCCCGCCGGGTAGCGGGGCAGGATTTTATCAATCTCAAGTACACGATTCGACCAGCATCGCCCGATGGGGACATCTGCAATGGCACGGCAATGGATCGGCGCCTGTTTTTCGCACCCGCACGGGCAATGCAATACGTGCCGACGCCACTTGGAGCGCCTGGTCTGGACCCATCAGCGATCCTGCAAGCGCTCTCATCAAGAGTCCGCCCGCGCGTTTCATCCAGTTTCGCGCCGAGTGGCCTGCGGGCAGCACCGCCGAAATCAATAGCGTCACCATCCCTTACCTGCCACAAAACGCGCCGCCCGTTATTCATAGCATCACGGTCACATCTATCGTCGGTACGAATACGGCAAAAGCGGCCGCCAACGTTGCAACTCCCTCCTCTGCTTACTCGGTTACCGTGACAGATACCGGCGAGGCGCCCGCCGCTAGCTCAGCCACTACCAGCACCCAGACTGTCTCCCGCCTGCAAACGACGCAAACTCAAATCTCGTGGCAAGCTGACGATCCGGATGGCGACAAGCTGGTCTACTCAGTTTATTTCCGTGCCGAAGATGAAAAAGATTGGCAGCTCATTCGCAGCCGCATGTTCGAGAACACGCTTCTGCTGGATCCGGATGTGTTCGCCGATGGCCGCTATCTCTTCCGCATCGTCGCCTCAGATGCGCCTTCGAATGCGGCCCAGTACGCGCGCGAAACAGAGCTGGTCAGTACTCCTGTGCTGATCGACAACACTCCGCCCATCGTGAGGCTCGGCGCGCCTCATCGCGATGGCCCGTCACTCGACATAGATATCGAAGCCAGGGACCAGACCAGTCCTCTACGCCTCTGCGAATACTCGCTCGACGCTGGATTCTGGCAGCCGATTGAAGCCGTTGATGGCGTCACCGATTCGCCTCACGAGAGTTTCCACCTGCATCTGGATAAGCTCCGTCCTGGCGAGCATTTGCTGGTCTTTCGTGTCTACGATTCAGCGAACAACGCCGGCTTGGCTCGTGTTCTGCTTAAGTAGGAAGCCGAGCACGATGGCAGTTAGTTAGGGTCATCGTCCAGTATCGTCGTCAACGCGCGGCGCATTCTTTGGCGGCGGCCGTTTCTTCCTATCGCAGACATCAAGAACAGAATAAGAGCTATTGTGATCGCGGACGAGGTTGCTGGTTCGGCGTTGATGCCATGGTCCTGCCACTGAATTCCAGATCGTCGAGGATGTATTGACCAGCGACGCTCGATATCTCGATGGATGAGATTCCGGCATCGGTGATGGAGAGGAAATCTGACGTGCCGGTCGTACCATCTGTATTTGCGTTTCTGGTAATTGCGCCGAGCGAATTGCTCGCTGAATTGAATGCAGTGAGCGTTATGGGGTTCAGGCTAGTGTACCAGAATCCGACATTGCTCTTTGGGTCAGTAAAAGAAATCGTGACGCTGTTATCGAAGGCATCACAGATCACGACATCGCCCGAGTGCGGCGGAAAAGCCGCATTATCGTAGCCGCCGAAACGAGTAGCACTGAGAGCAGTGACGTTTGGCTCAAAATCGACGCCAGTGTAGTATGTGCCAATGTTCTGATCGCCGGAGCTGAAGAAGTAAGCGTCAGGGAGGTCTTCAAAGGTGATCGTGACGGTCGCGGAGCAAGTCCATGCCGAGGTAAAAGCAATGACTGTGCTCGCAAGTAGACGTGGCAGGTATCGCATTTTATCTCCACTCATATCCTGTTGGAAGGCCAGCTTTCAGCCACAGGCTGCCGAGCCGTACCAAAGGATGGGTCGATCGCGTTAATCGCTTGCGGCACGTCGAAACCAACCGTGAAGCTGACGCAGAAAAGGTCGGCTACTGGAACACCTGAGCAGGCGAGGTCGAAAGCACCGGAGCCGGTTATTAAGTCTTGTACGTTGTCGATTTGTTCGGGGACGTCGCTGTTATATTTAGCGGGCTGAGGTCCAGGACAGGCGGGCAGCAATCCTGGCGAGAGTAGAGATACCGGCGAGGTCAATGAGTTAGCGGCAGGGCGATTCGACACAAAGAAAGCTGGTGTGACGGAGGACGTGTTACCGGAGTCGATAGCGGTTCTTCCGGATGGATCTTTGAAGAGTAAGGATCCTCGAGCGAGTATTGGTACTTGTTCAGTCTGGCAGGCTGATAGGCACTCTGGGGATGAGGATCTCTCGACAGGAATCGGCCTAATGATGGATCGTAATACCTCGCCCTCAAATAGAGCAACGCGTCGTTTGAGTCACTTGCTTCGCCCGTAAACTTGTACTTTTCCTTCGTGCACAGGGGATCGAGCGGCAAGGTCATTTTGCCCCAGGGATCGTAGCTATAATTCGCCTTTTGTGCACCGGTTGGATCGGTGATGTTGATGGCACTCCAGAGGCCGTCGAACTGGTAGAAGTATTCGAAATTCGGTGATGATGCCGAAATGGTCGACAGTCCGTAAACGTAATCGATACCTCCGTCGGGGCCGTTTTCATTCAAAACAGAAGGTAGAGCAGAAGCAACATCGTTCACGTAGGCGTAGGTGCAGGCGGGAGCCTGCTGAGCAGCGCGGTTGCCGTCGCCATCGTATTCATAACGGGTATTCGTGCTGCCGCACACGACGGAAAGTAATCGATTCAGCGCGTCCCAAGTGTAGTTAAGCGTTGTCGAGCAGGTCGTTTTTGTGAGTTGATTTCAGTTGCCATCATAGGTGAAGCTTATTACGGTTGCGGTGAGAAGCTCGTCGGCAGCATCGTACGCGTAGTTCGTTGTTCCAGCGGGCGAGATCATGGAGGTTCGGTTTCCAACAGGATCGTACGCCCATTGCGTAACTTGACCGGAAGGAGCGGTCCAGGATGTCAGCCGGTACAGGTTGTCGTAGCTGTAATTGTTTACACTGGCGCCGTTGCTCGTCATCTGCACGCGGTTGCACACTTTGTCCAGAACGTATTTGAAAGAGGATAACAGTTTTCCGCTGGACAGATTTGCAATATTCAGGAGCAGGTTTGCAGCATCGTACTGGTACGTAGAAGCAGCGCCATTTGGATGTGCAAACAAGGTGAGATTTCCAGCCGCGTCATACGAGTACATCGTCGTCTTGCTCGCTGAATCCGTGGCTTTGCTCAACAGATTCAGCGCGTCGTAGGTGTATTGAACGGTCTTTCCGTCGGGATTTGTAACAGTTGCGCGATTTCACGCTGCATAGTAGCTGTAGCAGACAGTTTTTCCATCTGGGGTGCTTACAGAGGTGATACGGTTCAGCAGGTCGGAGACGTAGGACGTTTCTCCGCGCCAGTCCGTCATGGTCAACAGATTCCAGACCGCATCGTATGTGTACTGAACAGTTTTTCAGTAAGATAACGCCATCGAAAGCAGACGATTCAAGGGGTCGTAGCAAAGCGTATTCGTTTTGTTGTTTCCGTCTAGCGTGGAAGTAACATCTACATCAGCATCGTAGCCGTATTTCTTCTTGCGCCCGAGAGGGTCGGTGACCATGCTGAGGCGGCGCAGCGTGTAGTAGGAATAATTAGTCGTGTGATTTGCTGCATCGGTGACGGCAGTGAGATCCGTGTTACCGTTGTATGCGTATTTCGTGATACCACCGGCAGCATCGGTGACCTCAGAAAGCTTGTTAGTTGCGTCGTAAGCGTACTGCGTCTTTTTCCCGTTCGCGTCGGTGATGCCGGTGAGATAGCCATTGGGATCGTAAGTGAGCTGTGTTGTGTTTCCGAGCGGATCGGCAACGCTGAGCAGACGGTTGTCAGCATCGTAGGTGCGCGAGGTCGTTTTGCCGAGCTGATTCTTGACGGTCTGTGGACGGCCTACGGCATCGTATGACATCTGGATAGTTCCACCGAGCGCATCCGTCACTTCGGCAAGATCTCCGGCTGAATCGTACTGGAATGAAGTTGTGAAATCTCGCGCGTTGGTGGCCGAAATCAACTCGCCAGCGGAATCGTAAGTAAACGTGCTTGTATCACCAAAAGCATCTTTGGCGTTCGAAAGGTTACCGTTTGCGTCGTATGTAAAATGCGACGTGCGCCCGAGGCGATCCGTCGCGGTCAGCAAATCGTTCTTTGCGTCGTAGGTGAAGGTGCTGCTCTTGCCGGTGGGATCGGTGATAGAAGTCACATTGACGCGAGCATCATAGCTGAAGTGCTGAGTGTGGCCAAGCGGGTCAGTAACGGAAGTTTTCAAATTGTTAGCGGCGTATGTATACGACGTGATTTCACCGGCAGCATCGATCGCCTCGACTAAGCGCCAGGAGCTGTAGTTCACGTGTTTGGTGAAGTTAAAGAGTGGGTCAGTGATTGTTGTCACTCCAGGAGAAGGAGTATCGTAGGCGAACGTGGTCACGAATACAAGGGCATTCTTCTGCGCTATAACGCGGCCTTGAGAATAGTAAGTATTTAGCAAATAAACGTGACAGCGCGGATCGGTAGCGGACGCAAGCTGGTTTGAACTGTCATAAGCATACGAAGTGATCGCCAACAGCGGGTCGGTGAAAGAAATCAGCCTGCATTGCACGTCGTAGGAATAACGCAGCGTTCTCCCGATAGGGTCTGAAAGCGAGACCAGGTGCTAGTTCGAGTCGTATGCGAGCGAGTACGTTCGAGAAGCTGAATCTGTGATGGTTGTCAGGTTGCCGGAGCCGTCGTAGGAGAGAGTCTGCGTGTTGCCGTTGCGATCTCTGATGGACAGCAGTTTGCCTTGCGCCGAAAAGTTTAGCTTCAGTTGAGTAGTCTGCGTGAGAGTAAAGGATTTATCGCTATTTTGCACAAGACTATCGAAGAAGAACGCGGTCGCAGGAGTGTACTGGAAGCCGCCAGAGGGTGAGTACGTAAGGACGCTTCCATCACGCTCTTTGATGGAAACCGAATTGTCCGGGTCTACAGTGAGCACCAGATTGAACGAGTGCGTGCACCCTGGCCCGAGCGGTCCACTATAGGCATCGGCGCTGTTATACGAGCGCGTGAAGGCAAACGACAACCCTTTCCCCGGCACAGCGAGGTCGGTGTGCGTTGAGTAGTAATTGCCTGTTGCGGTGTCTACTGGCTCAGCGAAACTGCCGGACGGGTTGCAGAGATGTACCAGAGGGACCATAGGTTGAAGCGGTTGGCGCGATCAGAGTCCCGGCCGGACACTAGGAAACTCAAGGTATGCGTGAAAACGATCCCGAGAGTGAAATCGTTGTTATCGCATCTGTAAATGCCAGCGGTAAAGCACGTCTCCTGAGCAATGGTTGCGGATCCGCTTCGCAATTCATATACATACGTATAGCCGCGCTGAGTATTAGTGAGTTGCAAGGTGAGTGTATTTGAACCGGGACGGGTTTGTGAGCTAATATCCACGAGCCCGGTATCCTGGCCGTATCCAGCCGAAAGTATTAGCTGCGAATCGAATGCAGAGTTGGTCAGGTAAGCATCTAGCGTGTCATCCACATAGAAAAGCCGGAGTGACATTCCGGTACATACGGCTAAAGCTTGATCCCTACGAAGTTCGAAAGATGTGGATAACGTTGGCAGAGCAGCAAGAACACCCAGCGCGATCAGGGTACAGCGATATTTCACAAAATTCTCCAGGAGAGTATAGAATTTCACGTTTTCTAGTTTGTCTCTGGAACTTCCGTTTTTCTTCAACTTTTGCTGAAACCGTAATGCTACACTTCCAGATCTCGGCCTGTAGACCCGAAAATGAACCCGAGGCAGGAAGAGGATGCTTCGTTTGTCGCTCTGATCGCTCAAGGCGATGAGTCTGCGGCCGAAGTGTTTGATGAGCGCTTCCGCCCCCAACTACTTCGGTTTTTGCAGGGTCGCGTTCAACCTGATCATCAGAATGATTTGGTTCAGGAAACTCTCCAGGCAGCTTTTGATGTCATCAAGAACGGTGGTTTCGATGGCCGATCCACGTTGGGGACATGGCTGGTCGGAATCTTAAAGCACAAAATCAGTGATTATTGGGCGGCTCAGAAGCGGGAGCGAACTATTATGGTTCCCGTGTTATCCGAGGCCCGGTCGCAGGTAGATGCTGTTGCCCAGCTCGGTCCCGATCCGAGCATACGCATTGAAGTAGATCAGCTTTTGCGAACATTGCCGAAACTTCACCGGGCAGTGCTCCTTCTAAACATCCGAGAGGGCATGAGCACCGCCCAGATCGCCGCCGCCGCAAAACTGCCACCCGGCACCGTAGGGCGAATCCTATGGGAAGCAAAGCGGCTGCTTCGTAAGAAGCGGGAACTGAAGAAACTTTCACCGAGAACCGACGAATGAATGTGGCCAGTGAATCCGGCGAGCAAGGAGCACCGTGCTCGTGGAAGAGCCGGGATGACTCGATTACCACATATTGCTTCGGCGAATTGAGCGATGAAGAGCGCTATCGATTCGAAGCGCACCTCATCGAATGCCCGTACTGCTGGGAGGAGGTGCGGCGTTTAGATTCGATCATCCGCTCGATCCAGGCAGACCGGAGTCTGACGCGGCAATTCGATTCGGACATTATCAGCGCTATCGGGATCTCATCGCGCGTGCCTCGCACGTTTTCGGGCACAAAGAGCATTGTATAGGAGCATCGGCATTGTATGCTTTTGCGCTCGCAATTTCTGTGTTCATGGAAGTTGCATATGCGTACCCTCAGTTCGCAGCTTTCGCCTGGACAGCCGGACCGATCGTATTCGTGGGGGGGTTATTGACGACGCTGGCCGCCTTAGCGATCGACGCAAAGATCACGAGGTCAGGCCGAAAATGGGGCTGTTGCTTGCTCTCGCTATTCTTGTCGCTGCGGCCGCCGCCAACTACGCGTTTGTGGGAACGCGTTTGCCTGCCTATTCGGTAACACAGGCCTCGTTTCACACTTGGACGGCTCAGGCGGCCTATCTGAAAGGAATCGTGTATTGCGGCATTTTTGCCGGCTTGTTCCTGCTGATTCCATTTCATTTCGTGCTTGCGATGCAGCGCAACTTGTGGGAAGGCGCGCATCGTATCGTGCACGAGACGTTAACAGCGGGACAGTTTGGCATTCCCCCACGAGGTGCGCCATATCTGGGTGTATGGCTTCTCAGCGGTCTGCTGATTCTAGGGGCCGCGAGTAGCGTCACAGTACGGCGCATCTTCTCGAGGCGCTCACGCAGAGCCTTACAGCAATCTCTTTATACTGACAATAGTTATCCGGTGGTTGCTCTTCCTGTTTTTGGGAGTGGAGTGCTGCTGGTGGTATTACTCAGTACTCAATGAGCTGAGGAGGGAAAGCGCAGCTGTTGTACATGTTTCTTAGCATAGATAGAAGAATAGTAATGAAGGATAGAACAGTGTCAATTTTCGTCGCGCTATTGCGTGCGGTAAATGTCGGCGGCACAGGGATGCTGCCGATGAAAGAGCTCTCCGCGATATGCGTCAAGCTCGGCTTCGAGAAAGTTCGAACCTACATACAGAGCGGGAACGTCATTTTCGAAAGCGCCCTCCCTGAAAGGGATATCCAGGCCAAGCTGGAACAGGTATTGACGAAGAAAATGGGCAAAAAGATCGATGTTATGGTGCGGAGCGCCTCTGAGCTGCGTTCGATCTTGGAAGCGAATCCTTTTCCTGAGGCCGAACCAGCGAAGGTCATGGTGGTGTTTTTATCTCATGCCGCCCCAAAAGGGATACTGGACAATCTCGCCGCACCGGGCGGAGAAGAGGTCCGGCCTGGCACACGAGAGATTTACATCTATTATCCGAACGGGATGGGACGTTCGAAATTAAAACTGCCGCCCAGTCTGGGCGCGGCCACCGCCCGAAATATCAATACGGTCGCTAAGCTGGTTGCAATGACGGCGGGCTAGCACTGGGCATAAGCGTCGGCCTGGCGGTAGCTTGCCGCCCTTCGTAGGGACCACCCCGGCGCTACTCCTTGGCCGATACGCCAGAAATTTCGCCGACTCCCGCACGCTTTGCACGCCGGACGAAGGACTGGTCAAAGGAGACAAAGACCGCGCCCGCCGGCCTACTGCTCAGATGCAGAGCATCTGCAAGCTCGATTCCATGAACCGTAAGTGCAAGGGCGCTTGCCACTGACGACTCATCCTCGGTGCGCACGTTCTGGAGGCCCAGTAACTTGACGAGCCCGTCACGGATAGCACTCTCTTCAAATCCGTAAAGGCTGCGAAGGACCCAACCAGTTTCAAGTAATACCGTTTTTGCGATCCAGATTGGCCCGGCGGCAAACAGGGATTTGGCGGCGGCGGCCTGTTTAGGGTCGTCCCCGGTTAACAGCCGGACCAAAACGTTAGTATCGACCGCGATCATGGCGCCGAACCACCTCACGCGCGGCAGCAGTACCCATCTGCGCGGTTGATCTCGATCTTCGCTTGGACTGGAGGCAGCCGGCGACCTCTTCGAGGTCGGTTGTTGGGAAACGCCCGGCGGCACGCAGCAGAATTCCATCCCTCGTTTCTTCGACGGTGAATTCCGTGCCGGGTCCCCACAAACGGGAACTGCGTATATTCTTCGGCACAACGATCTGGCCTTTCGTCGAGAGCCGGGTGGTCTCCATTTGTAAGACTCCGGTAAGATTATGCCACAGTCGTTTTGCGAATACTCTCTCGATTTGGATTTGGCAACAATCTTGCCCGCCTACCAGTTTGACTAATGATCGAATTTTGCCCGCCACCGCGTCTAAGGGACGATGCCGGATCAGAGTAATTTTTCTCCCGGGCGCTGGCCCGTATTTCGTCAGTTGAAAAACGGTGATGCTCTTGGACTGGGCGCTTCCGCCGCGTCTGATCGCACGGAATCTCTTTCCGCCAGAACAAAAACCGCCGACAAGGTAGTTGCCTCCGTCTGTCCTTACTGCGCGGTCGGCTGCGGACAACTGGTTTATGTCAAGAACGAGAAGATCATTGACATTGAAGGGGATCCGGCATCTCCAATCTCGCATGGATGTCTATGTCCGAAGGGAGCGGCCACATACCAACTCGTCACCGGATCGCACCGCGTGAGCGACGTTCTTTACCGGCGTCCGTACGGCAAGGAATGGCAGAAGATTCCGCTCGATCGGGCCATGGACATGCTGGCCGCGCGGGTGAAGAAGACGCGTGACGAGAATTGGGAAGACAAAGACCGGGATGGTCACCCGCTTCGCCGCACCATGGCAATCGCGCATCTTGGCGGCGCGACACTCGACAACGAAGAGAATTACCTGATCAAAAAACTCTTCACCGGATTGGGCATCGTTCAGATCGAAAATCAGGCCCGTATTTGACACTCCTCCACGGTCCCCAGTTTGGGGACCTCATTTGGCAGAGGCGGCGCGACCACGTTCCCAGGCGACCTGGTGAACTCGGATGTCATCGTCATTGAAGGCTCCAACATGGCCGAGTGTCATCCGGTTGCCTTTCGCTGGGTGATGCAGGCACGCGAGCGCGGCGCGACGATTATCCACGTCGACCCCCGCTTCACGCGAACCAGCGCGGTCGCGAACATTCATGTGCCCATCCGGGCCGGCTCGGATATCGTCTTTCTCGGCGCCATTATTCGCTACATCCTCGAGAATGACCGCTACTTCAGGGAATATGTGGTCAACTATACGAACGCCCCTGCCATCATCAGCAAGGATTTTAGAGACACGGAAGATCTCGACGGCCTCTTCAGCGGTTGGGACAGCAAGAAAGGCAAATACGACATAAAGACCTGGATGTATGACGGCGTTGATCCCGAACCGGCCGGAGGCGAGCGCGAATCCTCCCAGGGAGGGGAAAAGGGACAGCCTACCCAACGCCAGCCAATTCAGGCTGAGCACACCGATCCGACTCTGCAGCATCCCCGATGCGTGTTCCAGATTCTGAAACGGCACTACTCACGCTACACGCCTCAAATGGTAGAGGAGACTTGCGGCATCTCGCAGCACGTGTTCGTGAAAGTTGCCGAGGCATTGTGCAGCAATTCGGGCCGCGAGAGGACCGGCGCATTCGTGTATGCCGTCGGCTGGACGCAACACTCCGTAGGCGTGCAATACATCCGGACGGCGGCGATTATCCAGTTGCTGCTAGGCAATATGGGACGGCCAGGCGGCGGAATCATGGCCCTGCGCGGGCACGCGTCCATTCAAGGATCAACCGATATACCGACGCTTTATAATTTGCTGCCCGGTTATCTGCCCATGCCGAAAGCCAAGCACGATAAGGACCTGCAGACTTATTTCCGCTTGAACGAATCGCCTTCCGGCTGGTGGGGAGAATTCCACAAATATTTCATCTCGCTGATGAAGGCCTGGTTCGGCGAAGCAGCGACAAAAGAAAACGACTGGTGCTACGATTACCTCCCGACACTCACCGCGGATCATTCGCATATGAATACCGTCGTGGATATGGTCGACGGCCTGGTGAAGGGCTATTTCGTGATGGGTGAGAACCCGGTTGTTGGGTCAATGAACGGGCCGCTTCAACGAAAAGGCCTGAGGAAATTGGATTGGCTGGTCGTTCGTGATTTTCAACTGATCGAGACCGCCGAATTCTGGAGAGAAGCGCCTGAAATTGAACGCGGCGAAGTCAAACCGGAAGACATTCCCACCGAAGTGTTTTTCTTTCCCGCAGCCGCGCACACCGAAAAGGACGGGACGTTTACCAACACCCAGCGGCTCCTGCAGTGGCATCACAAAGCAGTAGAACCGCAGGGCGATTCACGGAGCGAACTCGATTTTATATTCAAGCTCGGCCAGCGGCTTAAGGCTTTATATCGAAGCGAATATAATCAGCCGCGAAACTGGCCCATCCGCGATCTGACCTGGAACTATCCGACAACCGGGCCGCTAAACGAGCCGAGCGCCGAAGCAGTGCTTCACGAAATCAACGGCTATACCGTAGCCGATCGAAAACCGGTCGAAGGCTTCACGTCTTTAAAAGACGATGGATCGACTGCTTGCGGCTGCTGGATCTACTCCGGCTGCTACCGCGACGGCGAGAACCAGACCGCGCGACGCAAGCCTCATTGGGAACAGAATTGGATTGCGCCGGAGTGGGCCTGGGCTTGGCCGCATAATCGCCGCGTGTTGTACAACCGCGCGTCGGCGGACCCGGAGGGTAAGCCGTGGTCCGAACGAAAGCGGCTGGTCTGGTGGGACGAAAAGAAACGCGAGTGGGCTGGAGAAGATGCGCCCGATTTCATTGTCGAGCGGCCGCCTTCCTATCGCCCGTCCAAAGATGCTCGCGGAAAAGACACTATCTCAGGCATTGATCCGTTCGTCATGCAAGCGGATGGAAAGGGCTGGATCTTCGCTGCCACGGGGTTATCGGATGCGCCACTGCCGGCGCATTACGAGCCGCAGGAATCGATTGTCAAGAATCCCCTGTATGGGCAGCAGTGCAATCCCGAGCGAATGGAATGGAAGCGGAAAGACAATCCGTATCATCAGCCCTATGATGACCCGCGCTTCCCTTATGTGATCACCACGTATCGCTTGACCGAACATCACACCGCGGGAGGGATGAGCCGATGGCTCTCATGGCTCTCCGAGCTGCAGCCTGAGATGTTTTGCGAAGTGTCGCCGGAACTTGCCGTTGAGCGCGGTCTGAAGAATGGAGGGTGGGCGACCATTCGGACGATGCGCGGCGAGATTGAGACCCGTGTGCTGGTCACGCGACGCATGCGTCCGCTGCGAATCAAAGGCAAGGTGATTCACCAGATCGGGTTGCCGTATCACTGGTCGAGCAAAGGCTTGATAAGAGGAGACGCCGCCAACGATCTCATCGGCTTCGTAGCGGACCCGAACGTCTCCATTCAGGAATCGAAGGCGCTGACCGGCAACATTGAACCCGGGCGCAAGAGCAAAGGCCGCCGGCAGGTGACGAGCGGTCAACTGGTGAAAAAACTTCCATCTCGCCAGGACGAGAGAGATCTGCCCCAAGCGCGCCGCAAGCCCGAGACCAAGCACGGATTCAAGGCCGAGGAAACCAAAGAAGGGAACGTGTAATCGTGGCCGATACCAAAGGATTTTTCACCGATACTACGTTGTGCATCGGCTGCAAGGCGTGCGAGGTTGCGTGCAAGCAGTGGAACCAGCTGCCGGATGATGGATTTTCGTTTTCCGGGATGTCTTACGACAACACCATGCATCTGGGCGCTTCGACGTGGCGGCACGTCGCGTTCATCGAGCGCCCGGTCCCGCTTCGTCCCCAGGATGATGGCGCGTTTTCCTGGCTGTTTTCTTCTGATGTCTGCAAGCACTGCGCGCGCGCGGGGTGTCTCGAAAGCTGCCCTACCGGCGCAATCATCCGCACAGAATTCGGCTCGGTGTATGTGCAGCCGGACGTCTGCAATGGTTGCGGATATTGCATTGTGAACTGCCCGTTCGGAGTGATCGACCGGCGCGAAGACGACGGCAGGGCCTGGAAATGCACATTATGTTATGACCGGCTTCGCGAGGACATGCAGCCTGCCTGCGCGAAAGCGTGCCCTACGGAATCCATTCAGTTTGGAAACCTTGACGAGCTGCGCGAAAAGGCCGCGGCGCGTGTCGAGAAACTGCACGAGCAAGGGCTTCAAGACGCTTATCTCTACGGCGCGAGTAAGGAGGATCAGCCCGGTACCGAAGGACTGAACGCGTTTTTTCTGCTGGTGGATAAACCCGAGGTGTACAATTTGCCCCCTGACCCGATAGTTCCGACCAAGAAAGTGAAGGCGGCCTGGACATCAATGGCAGCAGGCGCGGCGGCTATGGCGCTGGTTGCGATTGGGAGCGTGCTCTTCAGTTCGAAGGAGAAGCGCGGGTGAGCGCCGTTGCGGTCTGGGAGAAGCTGCCCAGCCCTCAGGCGGGTGATCCGACTTATTATGACCGGCCTCTTCTAAATGAGCCGGTTTGGGAATGGGATATCCCGGCGTATTACTACGTTGGAGGTTTGACGGGCGCTTCCCTGGTGTTGGGCGCAGCGGCTCAAATCGGAAATTCGAATGATCGAGCCGCGCTGGTCAGGCGCTGCCATTGGATCGGTCTGTTGGGCTGCACTATGAGCGGCGGCCTGTTAATTCACGACCTCGGCCGTCCCGAGCGATTCCTCAATATGCTGCGCGTGTTTCGGCCGACATCGCCGATGAACATGGGAGCATGGGTTCTCACCGGTGCAGCCGTCACCGCGACGGGAGCAGTCCTGCTCCGAGGCCGACGCGGCCTGTTGGAGAGAATCGGCCGAGTGTGTGGATATGCTGCCGGGATCTTCGGCGCGGCGCTGGCGACTTACACGGGCGTATTGGTCAGCAACAGCGCCATACCTTTGTGGCAGGAATCACGCCGCGTGCTGCCGATCGTCTTCGGTTCTTCCGCAATGGCGAGCGTGGGCTGCGCGTTCGAGATGTTTGTCGAGAGCGCTCAAGAACGGCGCATCACTCGAGCATTTGGCACGATCGGCCAGGTTGCGGAACTCGCGGCCGGAATCGTGATGGAGAAACAGGTCTCGGCAGTTCCTCGCGTGGGGCGGCCTCTCCAGCGCGGACTGAGCGGTGTGATGTGGAGAGGCGCGAGCGTTCTGACCGCAAGCAGTGCTGCGCTCGCAATGCTTCCGAACCGATCCAGAAAGAAGCGCATTGCCGCCGGTGTTCTGGGAACATTGGGATCTTTGCTGATGCGCTTTGCGGTGCAGCACGCGGGCGTGGTCTCATCGCGAGACGCACGCGCGTCGTTCCACCACCAGCGAGCGGGGCTGAAAGACAATCGGCTATCACAGGCGTGAATCGGACCGCCTAACCTAAACAGCAATATACTTGTGTCTTACCAGACTTTTCAATGAAAGGACACATCATGCGTCTCGTTCTCGGTCCCGCTCTTGCGGCTGCTATGTTTTTGCTCAGCCCCGCGGTGATAAATGCGCAGGAAGCGGAAGGGGCTTCCCGCTCCGTCCAAGGCGGGGGTATTTCTGTCCCAGGGTGGACTGGAAAGATCGACGCCAAAGAAGAGAGTGCAGGACAAACACTGAATAACGCGAAGCTCTCGCAGGAGGGCAATGCCCTGCACGTTACGACTGGTCCGGCGGTGACGTATTGGAATCCGGCCAATCAGGCGACAGGCAACTATACCGTAAAAGCGACGTTCACCGAGCCGAAATATATGAACCTGAACAGTCACCCGCATCCCTACGGCATAGTCATCGCCGGTAATGACATGGGAACTCCCCAGCAAAGCTACCTTTACTGCGCGGCGTACGGCAACGGCACCTTCATCGTGCGAGGATTCGGCCCCGAGCCGTTTCAGATGAATGGCAGGCGAGGCGAGGCTAACCCGGCGGTACACAAGGCTGCCGGGCAGGGCGAACCCGTGACTCAGGAGATCGCTGTTTCCG
>CAVWUV010000033.1:0-58931 GCA_963758245.1 uncultured Acidobacteriaceae bacterium
ACGGGCTGGTGCACTACTGCTCGCAGCAGCGGGGCTTCCCTGCAAAGCCTCTAGAGCACTACACGATCGAAGACATTCGACGTGAATACGTGACACAGAAGTCGTGCGCGCCGTTATGCACCATTTCTTGCGTCCATCAAATTTCGTATTTCGATTTCTTCCGGGGCGAGCAAACGCGTACAGTGGAGCCTATTCCCGAGGAGCAGTTAGTCTCCATCAAAGCAGCGGGCGTTTAGCGCGGATGCCCGCGGATGAAGACCGGCATCGCCGCAGATCCCGACGTTAAAAAGCACGATCCTGGTCCTGGCCATCCGGAACAGCCGTCGCGATATACCGCGGTCATAAACAAGCTGGAATCGACCGGCTTACTTCAGGAATTGGTGCAGCTCGAGACACGCAGCGCTAATGATGATGAGCTGGCCCTAGTCCATAACCGGGCATACATCGATCTCGTCGGGCGCGAAGTGGCGCAACACAGAGGCCAACTGAGCACGGGCGACACGGCCATTAACCACTATTCGCTCGAAGCCGCGAGAGCCGCTGCCGGATGTGCGCTCTCCGCCGTTGATGCAGTATTTTCAGGTACCGTCACTAACGCATTTTGCGCAGTAAGGCCTCCGGGACATCACGCGAGCGCTGCTAGAGGCATGGGATTCTGCTTGTTCAACAACATCGCTATTGCGGCGCAATACGCGCAACAGAAGTACGCCGTTGACCGGGTGCTGATTGCCGACTGGGACGTTCATCACGGCAACGGAACACAGGATATTTTTTATGAGGATGGGTCAGCGCTGTTTTTCAGTACGCATCAATCACCCTGGTATCCCGGCACCGGCGATGCTTCCGAACGCGGCGATGGACAAGGCGAAGGCAAGATAATCAATTGTCCTTTCCCGGCGGGCTCAGGTCGAGAAGAGATTCTGGGCGCGTTTCAGCACCACCTCTTGCCTGCTGCAAGAGAGTTCCGGCCTGACTTTATCCTCATTTCGGCCGGCTTTGACTCACGCGTGAATGATCCGCTCGGACTGTTTCGGCTGACGGACGGTGACTTTCGGGATTTAACGGGCATGATGACCGACTTTGCGGCAGAGTCCTGCGGGAATCGTCTGGTTTCGGTTTTAGAAGGCGGATACAGCCTGGATGGTCTCGCCCTCGCGAGTGAAGCGCACGTGCGTGCGCTGCTCGGAAGGTAAACGACGATTCAACAATTTGGTTAACAACACGGTGAATCGCATTCCAATCTGTGTAGGTGCGGGTTAGACTAACCTTATTTGAGGTTTGTCAAATGCTGAAGCGCCTGTTGAAAGTAATCTCTCTGTGTTTTGCTTCATTTTTGCTTGGATACTTCGCCTCCACTTCGGTTGAAGCGCAGCAAGTGCTCGGCGCCATTACGGGGACGATTAAGGATGCATCGGGCGCTTCAGTTCCTGATGCCACGGTGAAGGCGCGCAATATTTCCACGAATCTCGAAGTCGCGGTTCGTACTCAGTCCAACGGTTCGTACTCGATTCCGAATCTGCCGATCGGCACCTACGAATTGAGCTTCACTAAATCGGGATTCGAGACAGAAACGCACACGCAGGTGCTGGTCCAGGGCGATCGGACGACGACAGTCCAGGGGAGCTTGCGAGTCGGCGCGACCAGCACGACCGTTGAGGTCACGGCAACGCCGCTGATGAATCAGGTCGACACGACCAACGGATACGTTGTGGATCAGCTGACCATTCAGCAGACGCCGCTTGGGACCGGCAGCTTCACGCAGCTTGCAATCCTAAGCCCCGGCGTGAACGCAGATTTCTTAGGTGGCTCGGGCAGCAATGCCGGGCTCGGGAACCAAGCGATTTTTGCAAATGGCCAACGCGATACCAGCAACAGCTTCTCCGTAAACGGCGTTAGCACAAACAATTTGTTCAACGGGAATTCGACGAGCCAGGTGGGAGAGAACCGGTTTGTCCTTAACGAGGGTGAAAATTTCGGAGCCGGCGGTGAAATTCAGACAAGCACCTCAGTTTACGCTGCCATCGGCCAGGCGCTCCCAACTCCTGCGCCGGAAGCGATTCAAGAGATCAGCGTAAATACGGCCATGTACGACGCATCGCAAGGATCGAATAGCGGCGCGCACATCGGCGTGATCACAAAGGCAGGCGGAAATCAGATTCACGGGCAAGTTTACGAAAAATTCCAAAACAGCGCGATGAATGCGGCACCATTTTTCTATAACGCTTCTCCCGCGATTCCCGCCAATCAAAAAGTTCCATTCTTGAACCGCAACATGTTTGGCGCGACATTCGGAGGTCCGATCAAGAAGGACAAACTGTTTTACTTTGTGGCGTATCAAGGCGTGCGCATCGCGGATGCTCAAGACGCGACGAGGCAGGTAACGGTGCCGCAGACCCTGACTGGCGACCGCAGTGCTGCAGCGTTGGCTCAAGTTGCGAATGCCCAAATAAGCGCAGGTGGCGGCGGAACCCCGATTACCCCAGGCGAAATCAGCCCTGTTGCCCTGGGCATTATGCAGGCAAAGCTTCCAAACGGATCATACCTGATCCCGAGCCCTACGATCACGAATCCCGCCACGGCATTCAGTCTCGGTTACAACACGTTTTTGCAGGGCCCAAATGCGCAAGCAATAGTCGATCAAGGTAACGCCAATGTCGATTACGTCGTCAGCGACAAGGATCGATTGGCCGTAAAGTATTACATCCAGAACGATCCCACCACGAATCCATTTGGGGCGACGGGCAACGCGCTTGGATTTGCCCAGCAGCTTCAGGCCGGCAGTCAGGTTGGCTCCATCGACAACACCGTTGTCCTTACTCCCGCGCTCACGTGGCAGCAGCGCATTGGGTTTACCCGGATGAGAGCCTATGCGACCACAGGCCAGGATTTTTCGCCCGGTCAGTTTGGCCTGAATCTGCTGGGTTCTACGGTTTTTCCGAAGATAGAGATTAATACCTCCGATGTCACTCTTGGAAACGGGTTTGAGTTCGGACCTGCTACGAGTTTCGCCAACGCGGGAATGTTTCAGAACCAATGGGAATACGCGACAACCCTGGGGTGGGTAAAGGGGCGGCACACGCTCTCTTTCGGCGTCCAATGGGACCACACCCAGCTGAATGTCATTAACCGCAATAATCAGACCGATACCATCGGCTTCTCGGATTTCACGTCCTTCCTCGAGGGAACCGTGCGCCCTTCACAAACCGTCTCGTTTGCCGGTTCGAGTAACCGCTATTACCGCTCGAATACCATAGGCGCCTTTGTCAATGACAATTACAAGATCAGCAGTAATCTGACGCTTACATTGGGCCTGCGCTGGGACTTCGATGGTCCACTTAGCGAAAAGTACGGCAAGCTCACCACATTCAACGCCAACAGTTATCACTATGACGCTGCAACGGATACGATCACCAGCTCCGGTCTGGAGGTGGCGGGAAATAATCCGACCTTCGCCACACCCGGCGCCAGCAGCTCGCTCATGACCGCCAACCAGTGGGGATTCGCGCCACGAATCGGGGTCGCGTGGACTCCGTTTTCAAAACTCACCGTGCGCACGGGCTTTGGCATGTACTATGATCGCGGTCAGTTCTTCAGCGAATTTTCGCCGAGCGCTGGAAGCGGCTTCAACGGCCCGTTCGGGGTAACACTCGCGCCTCCCTTCGTGACGCCCATCTTCGCCGCTTCGGGTGCGCCCTTCCAGGCTCCCTTTGGGACGACGCCCGCCGTACTGCCGCCCGGCAATCCGGCCGCGTTCCTCGCGCTACTGCCTAACATCAGCCAGCTCGAGAGCGGTAACTATCCGCCCGGAAATTTCTTCGGCCCATTTGCGTTTGGTGGTTACGATCCGACCAATAAGCTGCCGTACTCAGAGAACTGGAGCTTCGATGTGCAGTATCAGCCCCGCAACAACTGGCTGATCGATATTGGCTACGTTGGCAATCACGGCATACACGGAGTGCTGCCCATTCCCTTCAACCAGCCACTCATTGCGACGCCGCAAAGCCCTGTTAATGGGCAGATCTATTCCTACGGTTACAACTACAATGCCAATGAGCCATTAAACACGTTCACCGGCGGCAACACCGATATTCGCGTGCCTTACATCGGCTACAGCCCCAACTCGGTGCTTTATAAAGCGGAGGGTATCTCCTGGTATCACGCCTTGCAGCTTCAGGTGCGCAAGCGAATGTCGTTCGGATTGCAATTCACGGCCAGCTACACGTATTCGCACGCGCTCGATGAGCAGAGCGGGTTGGGCTTATTTTTTACCGGCAATAATCCTTTGGACCCGAAGTCTGGATATGCATCCGCCGACTTCGACCGGACCCATGTCTTTCTCGTGAACTATACATACCAGTTGCCCAGTCCGGTGAAGAGCGGAGTCTTCGGGGCGATACTCAACGGCTGGAGTATCGGTGGACAAACGGTTGCAGAGAGTGGACAACCGTACAGCGTGTACGATTATTCGGGTTCGGTCGCGAGCCTCTACTATTCATCCAACGACGGAATCACGAATCCTGTAGTGGGATTGAAGCCGGGAGTGACGGTGCAGCAGGCGCAATTGCAAGGGACCACTGGAGTGAATGCCGGGCTGCCGGTCTTGAACCCCAACGATTTTGCACCGCAGTTCCTGGCTCCGGGAGAGATGGGTGTACCTCCCTGCGATGCCGCGGGCGTGTGCGACACCTATGAATCGGTTTTCAGTAGCGGCGGACGCAACACGTTCCGTGGACCTTTCCAGGTGCGTTTCGATACGACGCTTGGCAAGGAGTTCCGCATCAGCGAGCGTTTCCGGCTGCGCTTCAACTACGACGTGTTCAATTTGTTCAACCATCCGAGCTTCGATGCGCCGAATGATAATGTCTCGTTCTTTCCCGGCTACTATCCGCCTCCGTCGTTTCCGCCGTCTGGAAGCCTGGGCATTATTCAGCATACGATCGGAAGCCCGCGTTTCATGCAGTTGGACTTACATTTGACCTTCTAAGCTGTGCGTTTCCGCACACACGAGTACCACCGCCGACCCCTGGGAGCTTGAACACTAGGACCGCAAAGCCCAAAATCAAACACTTACCCGTGCTTCAGCCACGGCGCAAAGCGTGCGACTAAACAATTGGACTCGGGTCCTATGGTCCAAACACTTCTTCAAGACATCCGGTTCGCCTGGCGCCAATTCCTGAAGCGGCCGGGTTTTACGTCGATGGCGATCGTGATTCTGGCTCTCGGCCTCGGCGCCAACACTGCCATCTTCAGCGTGGTGAACGCATTCCTACTCCGGTCGTTGCCATTCAAAGATCCGTCCCGGCTTACCGCACTCATTGAACGCGATGTGGTTGGACATGAACCGTTCAACGAGGTTGCACCAGCCAATTTCCTGGATTGGCAAAAGTTTTCGACCGGGTTCGAGCAGATGGCAGCTTACGTCACAGGGCCTGTCAATCTGTCCAGCGCTAGTACTAGCTTCGAACCACAGCGGATTGACGAGTGCGCCTGCTCAGGCAACATATTTTCAACGCTTGGCGTTTCCCCTTTACTCGGTCGCAGCTTTCGCCCCGACGAAGACCGGTATGGAGCGCCTCACGTTGCCGTGATTAGCTATGCGCTGTGGCAGCGGCGTTTCGGCGGAGTGCCGAATATTATCGGAAAGCAAATTCGGTTGGACGCCGAGAATTACGAGATCGTCGGCGTCATGCCTCCCAGTTTCGCGTTCCCCGCCCGAACGGTTGACGTGTGGACTCCGCTGTTGATGTCGCTGCCTCCGGAAAGGCAGAAACGGCATGACAACCACTTTCTGAATATAGTGGGGCGGTTGCGGCCTGGTGTATCCGTCGAACAAGCCCGGGCTGAGATCGATGGCATTGCAGCCCGATACAAACGCACGCACCCGGAGGACGTTACCGGCAAAGGAGCAAACGTTGTTCCTCTGCATGTTGCGCTTGTCAAGGGTGTACGAACATCACTCTTGCTGTTACTCGGCGCTGTCGGATGTGTGCTTCTGATCGCATGCGTCAACCTTGCGAATCTGCTGCTGACGCGCGCTGCCGGCCGGAGCCGTGAGCTCTCTATTCGCGCTGCCATCGGAGCCAGCCGAAGCCGCATTATTTCGCAATTGCTCACCGAGAGTATTCTTCTCGCGCTGGCCGGAGGAGCACTCGGCGTATTCCTGGCGGTCTCGATTGCGCAAATATTAGTTTCACGTGCGCCGGGAGCAGATGCAATTCTGCCAGCTGGTGACATCCCACTGGATCCTATGGTCTTTCTCTTCGTGTTCGCGGTTTCGATTGCTACCGGAATTGCTGCCGGACTGTATCCCGCTATCCAGTCGTCGCGCACCGATTTGACGAATGGGCTGAAAGACAGCAGCCGCTCTTCTACTGCAAACCGCGCTCAAGGCCGGTTCAGGAACATTCTCGTAACGGCGGAAGTCGCTCTCTCCCTGGTCCTCCTCATCGCCGCTGGACTTCTGTTTCGCAGTTTCTCTAGGCTCTATCACGTCAATCCGGGCGTCCGTATTGACCATACGCTCACTATGGCTCTCACACTGCCGGACGTGCCCTATAAGCAGCCCGCTCAGGCGGCGACATTCCTCACTCAATTAGCCAATCGCATGGAGTCAGTAGGCGGGGTTGTGTCGGCGGGTTTGGTGACGTGTGCCCCCGTTGCGGGTCATTGCGATGATCTGGTTTTTCACGTTGAAGGGCACGAACTTCCAGGCGGTCAAATGATGGATGCGCTCGACCGTGCGGCGGATCCCGGATATTTCGCTGCCGTAGGGATCCCGCTCCTCAAAGGCCGAATGTTCACGCGCCAGGACGGTATCGGCTTCGATGAGAAGCATCCCAAGATGGGCAGCTTATTAATTAGCGACTCAATGGCGAAAACCTATTTTCCCCATGAAGACCCGATCGGCAAGCATATCTTTTTTGGCATCGATCTCGCGAAGCAAAAACTTACTGGGAACCCCGTGCCACGTTACGAGGTCATCGGGATTGTGGGCGATACGATTCCGAGTCTGGATCACAGAATTCAACCGACGGTTTATCTTCCGCTCCTCGACGGACGGTGGCAGGAAGTGTACGTGGTAATGCACACTGCTATCGACCCGCATTCGGTGATTTCTCCTGCCCAAGCTGCAATCGAGAAACTCAATCCCGACCTCGCGGTCTACGAAGTTCGAAGCATGGAGGAAATCATCGGCCGCTCGGCCTCCGATCGGCAGTTCAGCATGCTCCTATTCGGCGCTTTCGCGGGTCTGGCGGTGCTCCTCGCCACAGTGGGGTTGTACGGCGTCCTCTCCTACGCAGTCTCACAGCGCAGAGGCGAAATCGGAATTCGCATGGCCCTCGGCGCCGACAAGTCCGATGTAAGGAGGCTAGTGCTCAGCGAGGGCATGAAGCCGGCCGCTGCCGGTATACTGCTGGGTGCCGTCGGCGCGGCATTTACCTCTCACATCCTGCGCACCCTGCTGTTTGGCATCGCTCCCATGGACCCGCTTACGTTCGCGTTGGTTCCACCCTTATTGCTCGTCGTGGCAGCTCTTGCTTGCTACTTGCCTGCGCTGAGGGCGACGCGCATCGACCCGACAGTCGCGCTACGCACTGAATAGATAACCATTCGCGTTCCATTCTGATTCTCTCGTTCTAAACCTAAACCGCTGGTATCTTTACGGCTGTTATACTGAGCGGGTTTGATCGTCAATCAGGAGTAAAATGCGCAGAAAAGTAACCGTTGTCGGAGCCGGTAACGTCGGGGCCAATACCGCGCAAAAGATAGCGGCCAAAGAGCTGGCCGATGTCGCCTTGGTGGATGTAGTCGAAGGTGTGCCCCAAGGCAAGGGCCTGGACATGCTCGAATCGGCTCCGGTCGAAGGCTACGACGTTCAAATTGTCGGCAGCAACGGCTATGAGGAAACCGCCGGATCGGACATCGTAGTGATCACCGCGGGCTTTCCCCGGAAGCCCGGGATGAGCCGCGACGATTTGCTCGTGGCTAATTACGAAGTGGTCAAGAGTGCGACGGAGCAGGCCGCGAAACAATCCCCGCACGCCATTCTCATACTCGTGACGAATCCGCTCGATGCTATGTGCTGGACGGCGCTAAAGGTATCTGGCTTCCCTCGCGAGCGCGTGATCGGCATGGCTGGTGTTTTGGATACAGCTCGTTTTCGCACCTTCATCGCCGCAGAACTGAATGTCTCGTTTGAGAACGTGACCGCAATGGTGCTTGGGGGACATGGCGATACGATGGTGCCGCTCGTGCGCTTCACGAATGTCAGCGGTATACCGCTCAGCGAATTGACAGATCAGCCGACCATCGAGCGCCTCATCCAGCGCACTCGCGACGGCGGAGCCGAGATCGTGAAGCATCTGAAAACCGGCAGCGCATACTATGCCCCCGCGGCTTCAACGACGGAGATGGTGGAATCGATACTGAAGGACAAGAAAAAAGTGCTCCCATGCGCTGCGTACTTGCAGGGTGAATACGGCATCTCCGGGCTGTTCGTTGGAGTCCCCGTCAAGCTTGGTAAAGAGGGTATCGAGAAGATTTACGAAATCAAACTCGACGCCGCCGAGAAAGCCGCTTTGAAGAAAAGCGCCGATGCCGTTCAGGAACTCATTCGAGTAATCGAAGAAAAGATCCGATAAGCGTAGCAGCAGTAAGGCAATGGCTAAGCAGTTGAGATCCGGTAAACCGGTATCGATGGAACAGTCCGGCAACGGATCTAAGCCCTCGGCGGAGGGCACGGTACATATAGACCCGCGATACGCCTGCTTCGGCATGCGCCCCGCGCGCTCATCCATTCATCGATGGGGTATCTACGCAACTGAGTTTATTCCGGCCGGCAGGAAGGTCATCGAGTACACGGGAGAGCGGATTAGCCGCCGAGAAACCAAGCGCAGGGCTGACGCAAGCGAGTGCATCTATCTGTTCACGCTCGACCCTTACTGGACAATTGACGGAGCGGTGGGTGGCTCGGGAGCGGAATACATTAACCATTCGTGCGAGCCCAACCTCGCTGCAAGGATTATCAAAGGACACATCCTCTACATGAGCCTTCGCGATATTAAACCGGGCGAAGAACTCACGGTGGATTATCACTTCGATAAGAAGGTTGACAAAGTTCCCTGCCGGTGTGGATCAACAAAGTGCCGCGGAACGATAAATCTCGTTTAGGTGAGTTTTTTCGAAAACGCTAGGGCTTCACTTCCAAGAGATTCACCACTTTGGTTACCCCCTGCACCTGTCCGGCGACCTGCTCGGCCTCTTGTTTCTGATTCTCAGATAAAACCGTGCCTCGCAGGGTGATGGTCTGATCGCTTGCATCGACCTCCACGCTGCTCGCTGCGGATAGTCCGACATCGGTCGCGAGCTTGGCTTTTACCTTTGCGATGAGGGCCGCCCGATCGAGCTTCACCGCTGCCCGTTGGCTGGCAGCGCGCACTTTTTCCCTGGCGTCCCGCAGCTTTTGCTCTGCTCCAACCGTACTCCCATTAGCCTGCACCCCACCTTCCAGGCTCTGGTGAACGCTTTCATCTAGTTGTCTAGCTTCTCGCTTAGCCTTCTCGCCGAGCCGGTGTAATTGCTCCTGAGCCCGTGCGGTTTCCTGGCGCGTCTTTTGCTTCGCTTCGGATGCTCTCTCGCGAGCTCTCTGCTGCTGATCGCCGCTGCACCCGAGAGAAAGCACCACAATCACGGCGCAGAACCCGTAAGCGATAGCTTTCATCTGTCTCCTCATTTTCGATGCATCCTGTCAAACCCCTGTCTTACATATCGTCGATTCGGCGGGGCGAGTTGCTTCGTGCGAGCCACTCTCAAAACCGAGAGTATTCCGGGTCTACCCCCACTCAAGTGAGGGAGAGTCCAGCCGATAAGGAGCTTAGGCAACGTATGGATTTGAATCTGACTAAAAGCAAAAAGATCGTCTCGATTTGCGAAACTCAACCACTCACGGTCAAGGGGCTGCATCACCTCTTGGAATCTACTGAAGACATGAAATTTGGATCCTCCCATCCATCTCCCGCCGAATGGATGCTTAGCTCGACGGCAGATCAGACTCATATACTGATTATCGACAAGGGCCTGGGCGCCAAGACTGTTTTGGATGCCTTAGGCCAGCTCCCGGCTGATTGCTCAGCTCCCAAATCGACAGTACCCGCGGTTGTTGTTTGGGGCATGTCCATCACTGAAGCGGAAGCACTCCGCTTTTTACAAACCGGCGCGAAGGGCATTCTTAGGAAATCCGCGGACGGTCCCACCGTATTGGCCTGTTTACGGGCCGTGGGGCAGGGCCGGAGTTGGATGCAGGATTCCGTATTTCGTGACACCATCACTCCCGATGCGCAGATCAGGACCGATCTAACGCCCCGCGAACATCAAGTGATGGAGCTCGTCGAACAAGGCTTTAAAAATCGGGAGATCGCGCAAGAACTGGGGATCCGGCCTGGAACTGTCAAGATTCACCTCAAACACATTTTTGAAAAGACCGGCGTCCGCGGGAGGCATGGCCTAGCTCTGAATGGGCTTCGCCAAAAAGGCGTCATTTCGCTACTGGCCTCTTAAGCTCGTGTTTTTTGCCCTTGACCCAAGGGCGAACAAAGGGAGAAGATGGTTTCTGAGAGGGTACTCTCTTGGAACAGCTCATTCCCTTGACCGGTATCGCTCGGCTCGCCGCTGAAGGACACCTGATTGCCGAAAAGCGCCGAGTCGAATACCGGACACTTCCCACGCGCAAGTGGCTGAATCGGTGCGATTCGAAGCGCGTCCCGTTTCACTGGTCGATCAACCCCTATCGAGGCTGCGAATACGGCTGCAAGTATTGTTATGCCCGCTTCACCCATGAGTTTCTGGAGCGCCGCGCTCCCGATGCGTTTGAGACCGAGATCTACGCTAAGGAATGGGATCCACGCTCTTTCTGCGAGGAGCTTAAGAGTGTCAAGCCGGGACAGATCATTGGAATTGGAACCGCTACCGATCCTTATCAACCCAGCGAGCGCAAGTTCGCCCGAACCAGGCAGGTAATCGAAGCCTTAGCGGCGGTGCGCGGCGTTTCGATCTTCATCACCACGAAATCAAACCTCGTGACCCGCGACATCCCCATTCTCCAAGAGCTCGCTCGAAATAACGAAGTCGGTGTCACCCTAACCGTGACGACAATGAACGGGGCGTTGGCGCGGCTAATCGAGCCATATGCGCCACGCCCGGACCTGCGCATGCAAGCCGTCGCGACGCTCGTGGAAGCTGGAGTGCATGTCGGCGTTATAGCGAACCCCGTGCTCCCCCTGCTCACTGACTCTGAGGAGAATCTTGGCGGCGTTGCGATGGCCGCTAAAGCTGCCGGCGCCGCGCAGTTCGGAGCCAACGTGCTCTTCTTAAAACCTGCCGCTCAGCAGGTCTTTTTTCCATTCCTCTCTGAACACTTTCCCAAATACCTGAGCCGTTATCAAAAGAGTTACGCGGCAGGCGCCTACCTCAAAGGCAAGTACCCCGAGCGCATACGCCAGCTTGTTCAACGCATTCGCGACCGAACCGGTATTGGCTCGCGGGATCTGGATCATATGACGGCACCTGATTTGCCCGATTCGCAGATGTTGCTCTTCTAAGCTGACACCCTCTGAGATACAGCGTCTGGTATTCTGGCCTTCGTTAAATCTCGCATGGTTATCTCTCTTGCCAGCAAAGCGGCCATTGTGACCGGAGCGGGACGCGGGATCGGCCGTGCCATCGCTGAAAAAGTGGGGCAGGCCGGCGCGTCAGTTCTGCTCGTGGATATCGACCAATCCGCATTAGAGGAGGCTCAAGAATCTCTCCGGAGCACAGGGGCGAAGGCCGCAATTATCTCCGGCGATTTGACCGATCCGCCATTTCCGCAGAAAGCCGTAGACAAGCTCATCCAAGAATTTGGATCGATTGACATCATTGTGAACAATGCCGGCTATACCTGGGACAGTGTGATCCAAAAGACGACTGATGAGCAATTCCGCGCCATGCTCGATATCCACGTTGTCGCCCCGTTTCGAATTCTGCGGGCCGCCTCTCACTGGATCCGCGACGCCGCAAAGAAAGAGAGTGAATCGGGCATCCGGAAGGTGCGGAAGGTAGTGAACATCACATCCATTTCCGGCCTCGACGGAAACCCTGGGCAGGCAGGCTACGCGTCAGGCAAAGCGGCTGTGGTGGGCCTAACAAAAACACTCGCGAAGGAGTGGGGGCGCTACAACGTCACGGTGAATGCGGTTGGATTTGGTCTGATTGATACGCGATTGATCAAGCCAATGGAAGACGCCGTCACCAATATTTCCATTGGTGAAAAACAAATCCATGTGGGGATGCAGGCGCAGGTGCGTGAGCAAGTGACCAAGCAAATCCCGCTCGGCCGCCTCGGCACTGCCGACGATGCCGCCAATGCCGTATTCTTTTTTTGTTCACCGCTTTCGGACTACGTCACCGGCGAAGTATTGGTTTGCGGGGGCGGTATCCGCTTCTAAGTCGTGCTTGGAACCTTTCGCTTCCCAAAGACCTGTAGGCCTGCGGGAATAAGCGAGATCACAATAATCGCGAGCACCACCTTTTCAAGGTTCTGCCGGATGGCTGGCACACCCCCCAAAAAAAAACCTAGAGTGATCATCGAAGTCACCCACCCCACAGCCCCGACTACGTTGAAAGCCAGAAAGCGCGTGTATCGCATTTTCCCCACGCCCGCAATGAAGGCGGCGAACGTCCGAATGATGGGTACGAATTTCGCGTAAATGATCGTCTTTCCGCCATGCCGTTCGTAAAACGCGTGCGTTCTGTCGAGATATTCCCGGCGGAAAATTCGCGATTGAGTGTTAGCAAATAGGCGATAGCCCAAGGTACCGCCCAAAAAAAAGCCGATCCCATCGCCTAGAATCGACGCAAATGCTAGCATCGCAATCATGGCGCCTATCTCTAGCTTCCCTGCGCCCGCTACCACGCCTACTGTGAACAGCAGCGAATCTCCTGGAAGAAAGAATCCCACCAGCAGACCGCTTTCCGCAAACACCACCGTGAACAGCACGACATACCCGATCCATCCAGTCATCACCGTAGAGAGCAGGTGAATCAGCTGATCGGGATTAGTGAGGCTTCGGATGAAGTCGAAGAAAGAACTAAGCAAAAAGCTTCCTTACGACTGGTACGAGGCTGCCATCTTGCTAATCGTATTCTGATTCAGCTTGATCTTGCCGCGGCGCGTCAAATCAGCGACAACACTGTTGCGGAATAAGGGCTGCTGCAGATTCTGTTTCTGCGACATCAAGCCTTGAACGATATCGTCCTTATTCTTCGCGAACTGGCTCATGTCCGCTGGAATCTTTTCGGAAACCTTGCAGAGAAATTCTCCGGATTGCGCCGCAATTGGCCCGATAAGGTCGCCCACCTTGGATTTGAACGCCGCTGACACCAAGCTCGCAGCTCCAATCCCTTCCGCCGCTCCGTCGATAGTGAATGGGGGCGCGGTTTTCACCGCAAGTCCGTATTCTTTGCCGAGACTCTCCAGCGCTTCACCTTTACGCGCGCGGTCAACGGCACTCTTCGCGGCGTCCTGCGCCAGCCGCAGAGACTCCGCTTGTGTGTAATGCTGTAGGACATCCTTCTCCACCTGAGTATATTCGGCATTATGTGCAGGAGACACGCTGTTCACAACAGCTAGTGCAGCCTTGCCCTGAGCGTCAAGACTAACCACGTCGGTAACTCCGCCCTTCTGTGCCGCGAAAATCGCGTTCATTACCTCGGGTTGCGTACCTAGCTCGGGCATCGTGTCGCTCGTTTTGAAGTTGTCCAACTTGAAAAATCTCAGATGATATTTCTTCGCAATGGCTGCTGCCTGAGTTGGATTTCGGACGATTTCGGCCCGTGCGTCTGCAATTGCTTTTCGCAAGTCGGAAGCCCCGCGATCCTTCTGTGCGTCGGCGAGTAGCTGCGGCCTGACTTCTTCAAATGTTTGAAGATGTCCCGGCTCTTTGTCTTCAACTTGGATGATGTGATAGCCGTATTCGGTCTCGACGAGTCCGCTCAGCTCGCCGGGTTTCGACGAGAAGGCAGTCTTTTCGAAATTTGGCACGGTTTGACCGCGCACGATCCAACCTAATTCGCCACCTTTCGATGCCGAGCCTGGATCTTCGGAGTTCTTCTTCGCCAATTCCGCGAAATCGCCGCCGTGCTGCAGCTGTTTGAGGATATCTTCAGCCTTCGCCTTGAGCTTCGCTTTCTCATCCGCCGATTTTCCCTCCGTCTTGATTAGAATGTGCCGTACTTTCACGCGTTCCGGCAAGCGATAACTGTCGAGATTCTCTTGATACTGTTTCCGAAGCTCGTCATCTGAAATCTTCGCGGACTGCACGAAATCGGCAGTTGTGCCGATGATCAAATAGACATCGCGCGTCTCCGGGGTTCGGAACAACGCGCGATTCTTTCCAAAATAAGCCTTGAGCGCTGCCGGGTCCTTATTTACCTTGGAAGCGAAGTCTTTGGAATCGAAAGCCAGATACTGAAGCCCTACCTTAAGATTCTTGCGCTGATACTCCGCTCTGGCTTCTTGATCGGAGACCACTAGCGATCCGAGCTCGAGCGTTTCCAGACGCATTCCCAGCATTGCCTCACGGCGTTGCTTCTCGTAATCGGGAACCGTCATGCCCTGTTCCGCCAGAACCGCCTGGTAGATGCTCATATCGAATTTGCCGCCGAGCTCACTCGCAAACTCGGCCTGAATGGCATCCCCAAGTTCCTGGTCGGACACTCTAAGCCCGACCTCCCGCGCTTTATACGCCATGGCCTTGGCTTCAACAAGTTGATTGACAATCGAAGGAAGATACATGCCCAAAATGCCTTTGGGAAGATTCGTTTGGTTACGCGTGATGCGCTGAATGGCCCTCTGAACATCCATGGCCGTGACCTTGTCATCTCCAACAACTGCAATGACGTTCTGACCCGTGGGACCTGCCCCGCCCATGCCGCCTGGGATCAGGTACACCAACATCGAAAGCGAAACCAAGCCGAGCAGAGCACCAAGCAGGATGCGCACAGTTCTCTCTCGACTGCGAAACAGATTGAACATAGTTGTAAAAAGAGGACTCTGGCTGCGAAGTTCCTACGCGGCCATCGGCAGGCTGGCAGCGCGGCCAATGCCCTGCTTGCCAGTATAGCTAACAGGGGAGCTGGCGCAATGACCCGGCGCGATAGCATGAGGAACGGCTATGCCAGACGAGAATCAGGACCTTTTGGATCGGAAGCGGCAGATGGAAAAGAAGCTGCACGAAGTGATCATGGAGTTTGAACGGGAGACCGGGCTCGCCGTCACGACTGTTGAGATTCATCGGTTGGACGAAGGTCGTGTGCTGCCCATTACCAGCGACGCGCTGAGCACAAAAGTGGAATTGATCAGCTGAGCGTGAGGAAATGGATCGCGGATTTTCTGCGCTCCGACTTGGGCATACTAATCCTCGTCGGGGCGGCGTGTTTGTTCGCCCACGTCACGACGAACGGCAAATACGGATTTCATCGCGATGAATTGCAGACTCTCGACGACGCGCGGCATCTCGAGTTGGGTTTCGTAGCCTACCCGCCCATAACACCATTGATCGGTCGTTTGGAATTGTTTCTATTCGGAACCTCGCTCATCGGCTTCCGAGTTTTCTCCGCGGTGGCCGTGAGCACGGTCGTGGTGCTAACCGGTATGATTGCGAAGGAGCTCGGCGGAAGGCGCCATATTCAACTGCTCGCCGCCGTATCCGCCGGAATCTCTCCCATTTCTTTGGTCCAGGGTGCAGTATTCCAATACGTCTCGTTCGATTATCTGTGGGGCGTCACGGCTACGTACCTGCTGGTTCGGCTGCTGAAGTCACAGGATCCGCGCTGGTGGATACCGATTGGCGGAGTTGTGGGTCTCGGTATGGAGACGCGTTACACGATCGGTTTTCTGGTACTCGGTATCACCGGTTCGGTGCTCCTCACCCGAGCGCGGCGTTTCCTTCGTAGCGGTTGGCTCTGGGCCGGCGTTGTCGTTTCCATTCTCCTCTTTTTGCCTAATCTTTTATGGCAGGCACGACACCAGTTCATCTCTTTGGAATTTTTGTCGTATCTGCATGCGCGTGACTTGCTACAGGGCCGGTACCGCGGATTCTTCCGCGAGCAACTTCTGACCTGCGTAAATGTTGCGACCGCCCCCCTGACCTTACTGGGTCTCTGGTTCTATTTCGTTTGTGAGGAGGGCCGACACTACCGTTTGCTGGGTTGGATATTTGTTATCACGTTCGCGCTATTCGCGTTGGCTGGATCGCGTTCCTATTACACTGCGCCGCTCTATCCGATGTTGATTGCCAGCGGCAGCGTCCTATTCGGAAACCTGCTCGGCAGATTGGACGCTCTGTGGTCGCGCTTCGCATACGCCCTACAATGGACAGCGATTCTTGTCGGAGGAGTCGTTTTTGCGCTCCTTCTGATGCCCCTCGCTCCTATCGGGTCCCGTTTGTGGGCAATCACGAGCAGAATGCACGATCAATTTCGGGAGGAGATCGGCTGGGAAGACCTGGCGCGCGCTGTCGCCGGAGTTTATCACTCGTTGTCCGCTCAGGAGCGGAAGCACACGGGGATTCTCACCGGGAATTATGGGGAAGCGGGCGCGCTTAATTTGTACGGCCCCCGCTTTGGACTGCCGCACGCTATGGGCCTGACAAATTCATTTTGGTACCGCGGATACGACCCACGCATGCCGCAAACAGTGATCGTTGTCGGATTCGACTTGGACGAAGGCAGACACCTGTTCGGCGTGTGTGTTGTAGCTGCGAGAAATACAAATCGATTTGGTGTCGAGAACGAAGAGTCCCGCGACCATCCCGACATTCTGCTTTGCAGGAACTTGCGCATGTCTTGGCCTGACTACTGGCGGCGTTTCCAACGCTTTGGATGAGTGTTTCGGTGCGTACTTTCCGCGATCGGCTCTCGTAGCAGAGGACCTCCCGCGCCGGGTAGCTCTATTACCTGTTCTCCACAGGAAGTACAATTCCCGACGCAAGCTCACGCGACCTGAAAATTCTCTGGGTCGCCGGGACATAATCCGAGTCCCGCGCTTCGAAAATGCTCGGCGTGAACTTCTGGGGATTGCGGTCGATCAGAGGAAACCACGTGCTCTGGACCTGCACCATGATTTTGTGCCCCTTCTCGAACGAATGGTTTCTCGTATGAAGATCGATGCGGAAGCGCGTCGGTTGATTCGGCACCAAGGCTTCAGGATGCTCGAAGCTCTTATGGAATCTGCCTCGGAAGACTTCGTCGGAGATGATTAGTTCGTATCCGCCCAGATGCGCATGCGACACGGGCTGAATGTAATCTTCCGGGTAAACGTCGATTAACTTTACAATCCAATCGCTATCAGTGCCCGATGTAGAGGCGAATAGATCGGCGACAACGTCCCCAGCAATTGAGACGGTTTGCTGGAGCGGTTGCGTCTGCCAACCCAGCACATCCGGCCGGTGATCGACAAAGCGCTGGTCTTGCAACAGCCACACCGGCCACTCCGGTCCAGGATAAGTCGGGGTGATTGGTCGAAGCCGATACGGAATGGGATCCGCGGGATTGGATACGTAGCTATCCGCAGCGGTCCCAGATTCTTGGGGCGGATCGAACGAGAGCTGGTTTCCTGCGCGGAAATAGAGCTTCTTCGCACTGACGCCCTCCGTTGGAGGCCACGCATTGTAAGATTTCCAATTGTTCGATCCGGTTTGAAACGTGAGCGCCTCCGGTTCCTGGAGCTGTCCCTTCCCGTGTAGCCAGTAAGCAAACCAGGGAGCCTGCACTTTCGACCGAAACCACTTCGCGGTGTCGCTGCCGAAATCGATGGGACCTAGCTGACGCCCCTCTTGGCTCATCCAGCCACCGTGATTCCAAGGCCCCACGATTACATAGTTGCGATGCTCGCGATCCGTTTTCTCGAGCATCTCGTAAATCTTCATCGGTCCGTAAAAGTCTTCCTGGTCATACCAGCCAGCCACATTTAAGTTGGGGACGCTTGTGTGATGAAGATACGGCGCGAACGCCTGCTTCTGCCAGAACTCGTCGTAGTTGGGGTGATTGACGAATTCGTTCCAGGCGGGTAGCTTCCCATGAAAGTATTGCGAGTTTGCATTCGAAAGCGCCCCGAGTGACAGATACCACTCATATGTGTCGTACTTGTCGAATTGGAAATGTGTATTCTGCTCTTTGCTCGATTCGAGAAGAGCGGCGTATTCAAAGCCGTAACTGAGCCGGAACGCGCCATTGTGATGAAAGTCGTCTCCTAGGAACATGTCTGCCGGAGAGGCTTGCTCCGATGCAGCTTTGAGCGCCGGATGCGGCTGAATCACCGCCATGGCAGTGGTCCAGCCGCTATACGAAATGCCCCAAATGCCTGCTCGTCCATTGTTGTTCGGCACATTCTTGATCAGCCAATCCACGCTGTCCCACGCGTCTGTCGTCTCATCGATCGCGTGAGTATCGTTCTTATTGCGTGGGTCGCGGTTCATGACGAACTGACCTTCAGATTTGAAGCGGCCTCGCAGATTTTGCCAGACGAAGATATATCCGTCACTGACCAGCTCTTCAAAGACTCCGCCGGGCGCGGTCAAGTGCTTGTCGTCATCGGGGACCCCGTATGGAGTGCGCGTGAATAAGATCGGCAGCGGGCCGGTAGCATTTTGCGGTGCAAAGACGACGGTCTGCAAATGAATGCCGTCCCGCATGGGGATCATGACTTCCTTCCGGGTGAACGCAATGTGCCCCGGTTTCTCAGCTTGGCTTCGTAATCGCGAAAAGCCTGAAATAAGAAATATAAGCGACGTCACAACCAGCAGCTTTTTCAAGTTCTTGCTCCTTCGCCATTCGAAATGCGTGCTCGGATGATACGCAGAACCGCTTCTTCCACTTGATCCAATGTCAGCCCCGTAGTATCCACCAACTCTGCGTCAGGGGCTTGCAGCAGCGGCGATTCCGGGCGCCTACGATCTCTCTCATCGCGCTGCTTCAACTCTCCCGATACCGTTTGAAAATCCGCACCCTGCCCTTCGTTTTTCAATTCGAGGGCACGACGTCTAGTTCGCTCTGTCGGGTCTGCATCCAAAAAAATCTTCACGTGTGCGTTTGGAAACACAACGGATCCAATATCCCGTCCTTCCATTACGATGCTGCTCTGCTCGGCCACTTGTCGCTGAATGGTTAACAGTGCCCGCCTTACCCCGGGAACCGCGGAAACTTTCGAAGACGCGTCCGCAACGCTGGGATGGCGAATCGCCTCCGTAACGTCCTCATTGTTGAGCGAAATGCGACCGCCCTTCGCAGCGAGCTCGACCTTCGCCTCTTTTGCGAGCTGCTCCAACCGGTGCATATCGGTCAAATTGATGCCCAGGCGTATGGCCCACAACGCAACTGCCCGGTAGATGGCTCCCGTATTGATATAGACGAATCCCAATTTCTCCGCGATGCGCCGCGCGATTGTGCTCTTACCCGCCCCTGCCGGTCCGTCGATCGCAATCACGATGCGCTTTTCACTCATCTGATGAAAAGTGACGCCTGTTATCAACGTCCCTGAAGCGCTAAAGCAGGTTCCCAATCGTCTCGAAATACTTTGCCGTCCTTCAGAACGAAGCGGACGTGCTGCAATTGTTCGATGTTTGCCCGGGGATCCGAATCAAGCGCAATTACATCGGCGAAGGATCCCGGTTTAATCACGCCTGCTTTCCCCTCCAGATTCATTAAGCGAGCTGCCTCAATTGTCGAAGTCCGAATCGCGTCGATGGGTTTCGCGCCAAACTCGACCATGGTCGCGAACTGCTTGGCGTTGTCGCCATGCGGATACACGCCGCCATCTGTCCCGAAGGCCAGCGGCGCTCCGGCCAAATACGCTTTGCGAAAATTACTACGCTGCAGCTTGCCGATCGCCTTCTCCTTTTCGATGGATTCAGGCAGCATACCGGCTTTCGCGCCTTCTTTCAAAATGTAATCGTCGTTGTAAATATCGAAGACGAGATATGTATGGCGCTGCTTGGCGAGAGCGATCCCCTCGTCATCAATTAGGCTGGAGTGTTCAATGGAATCGATTCCCGCTCTGATCGCGTCCTTGATCGCCTGCGTCCCATGCGCGTGCGCCGCCACCTTCCTGCCCAACTTATGCGCTTCCTCCGCAATCGCCTGCATTTCCTCGAACGTATATTGCTCAGCTCCCGGCGAGTCACCTTTCGACAGCACTCCGCCTGAAGCGCAGATCTTGATCAAATCGGCGCCGTACTTGATGACTTCTCGAACTTTTTTGCGCGCGGCCCAAGGCCCATCCGCAACGCCGTAATCTGTGAAATTGTATTCCGGCGCAAGAAGATTGTTGTCACAATGGCCGCCAGTGATCCCAAGCAGCGGGCCTGAGACGAATAGGTGCGGCCCGGGGATTTCGCCTGCATTGATGCCGTCTCGCAGAGCTATATCGCTGAAGCCGCCGGCTCCAACGTTGCGAATCGTCGTGAACCCCGCGAGCAGTGTCACTCGCGCATTCTTAGCGCCCGTAATCGCCTCACGCGGAAACGACACGCCAAGAGATTTGTAGCCCGATTCGTTCGGATCCATCGTGAGGTGATCGTGAACATCGATTAGCCCAGGGAGACAGAAGCCTTTTCCGGCGTCGATCTTCGTCGCTTGCGCAGAGATCTGCCCCGCATTAGCGGCTGGTACGACCTGTTTCACCAAGCCATCTTCAGCAACTATGACGACATCTCGCGCTACGCTGTCGCTTGCAGGATCAAGCAAGAATCCGCAATGGACCGCCACGGCTGCACGAGGCTCCTGACTGAAAGCAATCCCACACAGTCCCACAATGATAACCGTTATGCGAGCAAATCGAGAACCAATCATCGAGCCGTACCTCTGCATGCGAACTTAAGAATTATTGTTCGAGTATATAGGTCTGGCTGAGCGAAGCTCGGAGGAGATGTTAGTGTGCACCCGCTCGTGCCTCGCCAGGTCTGGGCCGCCGCATTATGAAGGGGAGCGGCGTAAGGCAAAGAACGATTACAGACATAATCCAGAAGCTATTTACAAAACTAAGCGCATTCGCCTGCGCTTCCACCATCTGGTAAGCGCGCGCCAGCGCCTTCTGCGTGGCAGTGACCGTATCGTATCCCTGAGACAGGAACGTAGCAGTCAATCCGTTGAGAAGCCGCTGAAAATTCACATCACTGTGGCCCGTATGCGTTGTTAGATTTCTCTGATGAATCTGGTTCTGTCTCGCCAAAAAAGTGGTCAGCAGCGATGTTCCAATGCTGCCACCGATATTTCTGGCGAAATTCGACAGCCCGGATACCTGATTATTCTTTTCCCGCGGCACTCCCACATAGTTGAGAGTGCTTATCGGTATGAAGATGAAGGGTAGCGCGCTCACCTGGATCATCCGAAGCAATACCATCGTCCTGAAATCAATCTGCAGATAGATCGTGGTCATGATGTGCAGACCAATTGAGGTGCCCATAAAACCGAGGGCGATTAGAAGGCGCGGGTCCACTTTTGTCGCGGTCAACCGGCCCGCAATGGGCATCATGAGCATAAGCACTAAGCCGCCCGGCGACAAAGCCCATCCTGCTCGCTCGGCTGTGTAGCCTAAGCTGCTTTGAAGAAACTCTGGGATCAGCACCGTGGACCCAAACAGCACCATTCCTAGAACGAACGAGAAGAATACCGCTGTCCCGAAATTACGGTTTCGAAGCAGCCGTACGTCCACTATCGGATCTTCGTGAAACCACTCCCATAGGAAGAAACATACAAGCGTGGGCACCCCGATGCTGAACATCGTCGTAATTAGGGGAGAGCTGAACCAATCGTCTTCCTGCCCTTTATCGAGTACAAACTGAAAACACGCTACGCCTATTACGATCAGCGCCAGTCCGATGTAGTCGATGCGAATGCCGGCTCGATTTTCTTCCTTGAGCCAGGGCGGGTCCTCCACCAGCCGATGCGTCAGAAACAACGAGAGTAGCCCGACCGGCAGATTGATGAAGAAAATCCAGTGCCAACTGTAGTTATCTGTGATCCAGCCGCCGAGCGTAGGCCCGATCGCCGGAGCGACAACCACCGCCATGCCGTAAACCGAGAACGCCATGCCGCGCATCTCGTCCGGAAATGTATCGGCCAGAATGGCCTGCTCAGAGGGCTGCAAGCCTCCGCCTCCGCACCCCTGAAGCACTCGCGCGATGATAAGCATCGGCAAGCTCGCCGCGATGCCGCAAAGGAACGAACACCCGGTAAACAGCGCGACACAAGTCATGTAAAAGCGCTTGCGTCCGATGACGGTCGAGAGCCAACCGGAAATCGGCAAGACAATGGCGCTCGAAACGAGGTAGCTCGTCAGTACCCAGGTCGCCTCCTCATACGTCGCGCCAAGCGAGCCGGCAATGTGCGGGAGCGCCACATTCGCGATAGACGAATCGAGCACTTCCATGAAAGTTGCGAGCGTGACCGTCAGCGCGACAATCCATGGATTGTGCGCGGGCCGCCAGTCGCGGTGCGTACCGGGTTGAGAAGCCACGTTCAGTGTCCGATCCGGACTTCCGGCTCTACTGACATACCCGGCCGCAACCGATCCAGCCCAGCTTGGTTCGGCTTAAAGCGGATTCGAACCGGCAGGCGTTGCACAACCTTCACGTAGTTGCCGGTAGCGTTCTCGGGCGGCAGAATGCTGGCCATTGATCCGGTGGATCCGCCAATGCTTTCAACTATTCCCGCAAAGTCTTGCTTGAGGGCGTCAACGTGTATGGTGGCCGATTGGCCAGGCCTCAAATTTCGAAGTTGCGTCTCTTTGTAGTTGGCCGTCACCCAAACATCATTCACCTGGGCAATTGTCAATAGCTGCTGTCCCGCTGTGATATGCGCTCCCACCTCGGCTGACCGTTTCATCACGATCCCTGGCGCAGGCGCGGCAATCTTGCAATAGCTGAGCTTCAGCCGCGCTTCTTCAACCTGAGCCTCGGCATTCTGCGCGCTGGCTTGATTGGATCGGACGGTTGCCCGCCGGATCGCGACTTGTTCCGGCGCATTGCGTCGATACTGGCCGAGCCGGCTGTGAGCTTCATCGAGTTGCGCTCGCCTTTGATCCACCGTCTGCGCAGCAGCTTCGAGAGACGCTGTATTCGCCGTAACTGTCGCTGCCTGAGCCTTGGCCGTCGCAACGATCTGATCGTATTCCTGTTGCGAGACCTCATCCTTCGCGATCAGCAGCTTGTATCGCGCAAGATCGGCTTGCGCTTTGGCGCTGTTTGCTTCAGCTTCACTTACCTTCGCTACTGCCGCTTCTCGGTCCCGTTCGGCTGCGGCAAGAGCTGCTTGAGCATTCGCCACATCGGCTTCGCCGCTCGCGATATTGGTCGTGTTCTCAACCTGAGTGATGGGTACATTCGGCTGTTGCGCAACCACCATACTGCGCGCTCCCGCGAGCTGGGCCAGGGCTTCGTCAAGCGCAGCTTGGTAATCGCGCGGATCAAGATCGACTAGCGGCTCCCCGGTTTTCACGATCTGGTTATCGTCTACGTACACGTTCGTGATCGTCCCATCTATGCGCGAGCTCACCGGATTCAGATGCGCATCAACCTCTGCATCGTCTGTTGATTCAAAGTGCCGGGAGTGCAGCCAATAGAGTAGCCCCGCCACCCCTACCACCAAAAGCACTATGAAGAAGATGCCGAATGCTCGGCCGCGACGGCGGGGTTTAGGAGCCGGAGGTGGCGCGTCTTGTGCGTGCTCTTGCAATCGGACTAGCCGTGATGAAAAAAGCCCGCTACGGCGCGATTAAGATAATCCCCACGGTTATCAAGACGATGCCCGCCCACCTTTGTCTGTTCACTCGTTCCTTCAGCAGATACTTCGCCAACAGAGCATCGACGATGTAGGTACTGCCTGTTATCGGAACCGAAAAGCTGAGAGGTGCAATGGCCAGTAGTTTGATGAAGGAGAAAAATGAAATCGCCAGGCAAAAAACAGATAGCAGCAGCAACGGACGGGAAAATAGCGCTCTGACGGTCTGCTTCAAGCCCGAAACGCGGAACGCATCCACTTCACCGTGGCGCTTCATCTCGTGACTCTGCAGTACGTCGCTAAGAACCGTACAGACGACGATCAGTGCTACTAGTATCCACTTCATGTCTGATAGTCAGCTGCTGGGACACACGTTGCGGATTCTGCATGCTCGGTTGATTTTCCCGTTCGAGGCGCGCAAGCGCTAGTTCCTACAAGTAGCACTCCGGCCACAATCAGAAGCAAGCCATAATCGTAGGTTGCAGGAACCTTTTCAGCAAACCAGAATTGGCCGATCGCCCCAGTCAACGCGTAGGCGACACCCGCAGTCAGCGGGAGAACCACGGTCATCGGGCTCGTGCTGAGAAGCGCCATGCGCAATAGCATCCACGCAATCAGCAGCAGAACGCCACCGATCAGCGTCGGGGACACAACCATCCTCAGAATTGAAGCCCAACTCGCAAGGTTCCCTTCCTTGACTCCCATGTTGAGCAGGCAATTCCCCATCACGTTCGAGAGAATCACCAGGATGCTCAGCGCCAAGACCTTCAAATTTGCAATAAGATAGCTTTTTCCCACCGGTTTCGATGCCCGTGCCTACCACTATTGAATGCACTAGCATCGTGCAGTCTCGCAAAAGCTAGATTCTAAATGGAGAGGCTCCAAAAATTATACCAGCCAACATTGCGCGCAAGCCGTTCCCGCGCCCGCGCATCTCCCTATACCCAGGAGCTAACAACACCGTCCGAGCCCCCAAAGTAGCCGTTTCGAACCTCGCGGGGCGATTCGCACCCCAGGTCCTATTGCGGGATGAGACTCCGTTCAGTGAGCCGAAACGGTTGCAAATTGCACGAACACTCTAAAGCTGTTTAGGGTAACAGGAACCCTGAGCCACAACACTTCGGCTGTATATATCTCTGTCAAGATACAATTTGAAAGTACCTTTCGAGGTAGCACTTAAAATCTATCGGTAAGCAACGTAATGTGGAGGACAATTTAGTGAAGTTTCGTGCAGCAGTCATCGCGTGCAGTTCGGTTCTATTTGCAGGAGCGATTTTATACGCGCAAGATGCCCCCGGAGCGTCGGTTCAAGACAATGCAACGCACGCGAAGGGGAAATCGGAGAGCCCCGGAGCGCGTGAGGTCATTCCTCACAGGACTAACCCACAGAAAGAGGAGTCGCCCACCGCTGGCTCTACTGGCGTAATCACACCGGACATTCAATATTGGGGTGGACCTGTCATGGCTACGCCTAACGTATATCTGATCTGGTACGGTAATTGGAGCCAGAGTAATGGCAGCGATACTCCGGGTGGCCAGCAGATCGTTCGAGATTTTCTTCATGGCCTCAGTGGATCGAACTACTATCTGACCAACACCTCCTACGGCACGCCGACAGGAACTTTCAAGGTCGCGGGAGAGTACACGGACAGCTACTCATACGGCAGGCGCCTCACTGACTCGAGAGTGCAAAGTGTCGTCACCCACGCCATCAGCAACGGTCTTCATAAGGACACAAATGGCATCTACTTTGTGCTGACGTCCTCGGACGTTTCGGAAAACTCCGGCTTCTGCTCGCAGTACTGCGGGTGGCATACCGACGGCACCATTTCCGGGTCGGACATCAAATATGCCTTCGTTGGAAATGCTTACCGTTGTTTGAGTGCCTGCGCGGCGCAGACCGTCGGACCCAATGGCAATGCCGGCGTCGACGGCATGGTCTCCGTAATCGCACACGAACTTGAAGAGTCGAATACAGACCCGGATTTGAATGCCTGGTTCGACAGCAATGGCGCGGAGGACGCGGATAAGTGCGCCTGGACCTTTGGCAGTAACCAAAAAAAGGCTTCGAACGGCGCTTATTACAACATGACACTGCCCGGCTTATCGAACAATAATCGAAATTTCCTCATTCAGCGCGAGCTGGATGTGAATAGCAAGTGCTACGTGGATTATCCAAATAAAATTCAATAAGACGCTGGCACACGATCTAGGGACGGGACCTCACCTCGGAACCGGGGGTGAAGTCCCGCTTTCATCTGGCGCATAGGATTCTCCGTCGATGTGATTGCCCGGCATGAGGCGGCCGGGCGGACTGATGCTCAGTTGGATTAGTGCGATGCTGAAGGTATCGTGTGCAGAAGCATCAAAGTCTTACGACAGCCAGGACGGGCCGCAACGCCTGAGGAACTCAGTGCTGCTGCCCTGCAATTCGTGCGCAAGATCAGCGGATTCCATAAACCCTCGAAAGCAAATCAACAAGCGTTCGAGCAGGCAGTTCGAGAGATTACGGATTCAAGCGAGCGATTATTGAAAGCGGTACAAGACTCATCCCTTCTCCAACGGCAACCCCGACGCCTCGATCGCGCGCCATCCGCCATCTAGCGAAATCACGTTCGTGTAGCCCATCTTCTGCAAGTTGTCCGTCGCGAGCGCTGACCGGAATCCTCCCCCGCAATAGAGAACCAGTTTCGCGTTCTTGTCCGGCACGGTTTTCTCAATATCGCGTTCGATCACCCCTTTGCTGAGATGAATTGCACCGGCGGCATGCGCGGCCTGCCACTCGTGCTCTTCGCGAACATCAACGAGCCGCCCGGCATCGCCCGCTTCGCGCCTCCGCTTGTATTCCTCTATATCGATCTCGTGCACGCGCTTCTTTGCGTCCTCGACTAGCGCGAGGAATCCTGGGCTATGATGTTTCGGCGGCGTGCTCATGACCTACCGCACCCGCTTGATCTTCGCGCCGACTGCGCAAAGCTTTTGTTCCATGCGCTCGTACCCGCGATCCATGTGGTAAACGCGGTCTATCGTTGATGTTCCTTGCGCCGCAAGCGCCGCCAGAACGAGGGAAGCGCTTCCGCGCAAGTCGGAAGCAATTACCTGCGTTCCGGTCAACTGCTCTTCTCCCGTCACAATTGCTTGTCGTCCTTCGATGCGAATGCTGGCTCCCATGCGGGCCAATTCCTGCGCGTGCATGAAGCGGTTCTCAAAAATGGTCTCCGTTACAACGCTTGTTCCCTTAGCCACTGTCATCAATGCCATGTATTGCGACTGAAGATCCGTCGCGAATCCGGGGTATTCTTCCGTAGTCATGTCGGTCGCCTTCGGTCTGCTTGAGCACCGCACCCGGAGAGCATCATGATCTACTTCATCGATTTCAGCTCCGGCTTGCCTCATCTTGATAATGAGCGCGGCGATGTGCTCGGGTACGCACCCCCGGACCAGTACATCGCCCCTCGATATCGCGCCAGCTACTAAAAACGTACCCGCCTCGATTCGATCCGGGATGATCGTGTGCTCGGCTCCGTGCAGGCGCTCGACGCCTGTCACTTTCACGATCGACGTGCCCGCGCCTTCAATCTTCGCGCCCATTTTCAAAAGCAACTGTGCTAGATCCTTCACTTCGGGCTCCCGTGCGGCATTGCGGATCACCGTCTCGCCGCGCGCGAGTACCGCCGCCATCAGCACATCCTCAGTTCCCGTTACCGTGATGCGGTCGAAATGAATCTGTCCTCCCTGGAGGCCTCCAGGCGCTTGGGCCTCCACGTATCCGTGCGCCTGCTCAATGGTCGCGCCCAACTGCTCGAGCGCCGATACATGCAAATTAATCGGTCGCGCGCCGATAGCGCACCCTCCCGGCATCGATACTCGCGCTCTTCCGGTTCGCGCCACCAGGGGCCCCAAGACTAGGCTGGATGCCCGCATCGTTTTGACCACGTCGTAAGGCGCCTCTGGCCGTTCTAAGGACCGCGCGTCTACGCAGACGCTCCCGTCACTGTCTGAGAGCCGCGCTCCCGCATGAGACAGCAAGTTCTCCATCGTAAAGATATCTTTTACTTGGGGAATACGGTGCAGCGTAACAGGCTCATCCGTCAATAGGGAAGCAGCTAGCGCCGGCAACGCTGAGTTTTTTGAGCCACTTACAGGAATCTCTCCGCTCAAAGGCGTCCCGCCGATGATTCTAAATTTCTCCATTACTCCTTGCCGGCGTGCAGCCGTTCCGCTCAGGTTCATTTTTCAAGCGCACTCCGCAAACGACCTTTCGCCGCCGCCAATACTTTCTCCGCTTCTTGGCGCGATAGATTGCGCTTATGCATCACGATTGCCGTCCGTACCCCGCCTCCCTTGCGAAGCAACCGGGACGCTTCTTCATAAGATACGCTCGCCACGGCCGCGATGATACGCCGCGCGCGATCCGTAAGTTTTTCGTTCGTCGGCTGCACGTTCACCATCAGATTGCCGTACACATACCCCAGCCGAATCATCACGCCCGTGCTGAGCATGTTGAGCACTAATTTAGTCGCCGTGCCGGCCCGCATTCTCGTCGAGCCCGCAATGATTTCCGGACCTGTGATGGGAGTGATGGCGATTTCAGCTGTTCGCCCCACCTCGGAATCTGGTACACAGCTGAGGCTGATGGTGAGCGCCCCAAGCGAGCGCGCAAACCGGAGAGCGCCCAATACATACGGTGTGCGCCCGCTGGCGGCTATGCCAACCAAAACGTCTGCTCCGGTAAACCCTCTGTCCTGCAAGTCACGTTTGCCCTGCTCCGGATCGTCTTCCGCCCTTTCGATCGAGTGCCGCAGCGCATAATCCCCGCCCGCGATCAGCCCCTTTACCAGCTCCGGTGGTGTATTGAAGGTGGGCGGGCATTCAGATGCATCCAGCACCCCGAGCCGCCCCGATGTGCCTGCGCCGATATAAAACAATCGCCCGCCGTTCTCAATCTTTGAGACCGCTGCATCCACTGCCTTGGCAATCTCGGGTATCTCGCGTGCAACAGCCGACGCAACCTCTCGATCCGCGTCGCTGATCACCTCCAGCATGCGAACTGTCGGCAAGCTGTCAATTCCAGCCGAGGCTGGGTTCGAGGCTTCTGTCATCACGTCAGGACACATGCTTGGAAAAGAGAAAAGGCCGGAGGAGCATTAGGAGCCCCCTCGGCCTCACACCAAATCTCGATTGTCGCGCCTTACGCGCTGAAAGAACTGCCGCAACCGCAGGTTGATTTCACGTGCGGGTTGTTAAACTTGAACCCCGAGCCTTCGAGAGTCTCCACATAGTCGACTTCCGCGCCGTCCAGATACAGCATGCTGGCCTGATCGATAAAGACCTTCAAATCGCCGAAATCGTATGTCTTATCAAGCATATTCGGCTGGTTCTCGAAAGCCATCGAATAGCTGAATCCAGAGCAGCCGCCCCCCACGACAGCAATCCGCAAGCCTGCGGGTTTCGGCTCCTGCATCTTCAAAATTTCATTCACTTTGCCTACGGCCGTTTCCGTTAGCTGAATCATTCACATCTCTCCTTACAATCTGGTGCTATGCCTATAGTGTACAACCAAACCTTCCTTTGCGGCATAATAGACGCTGTAACTTAGGTAGTAGGCCACCCAAGATTCTGTAACCGCTTCAAACGGCAGCACGTCCGCAGGGTTGTATGAGCGGGCTGAGCGCTACTCTCCCATTCCCGGTGGCCACGGGTGAAGCAACCCGAGCGAAGACCAAATTGGATCACCGAACGACTGAAGAAGCCGCCCTGGTCCGCAGGATACAGGCTAACGACGAGCTAGCGTTCCGTGAAATCGTCGAGCGCTACCAAGCCAAAGTATTTTCCATCATCTACGGGATCCTCCGCAACCGCAACGATGCTGAAGACATTGCTCAACAGGTATTTGCGAAGATTTATTTTTCCATTAAGAATTTTGATTTTCGCAGCTCCCTGCTGACCTGGATTTACAAGATCACGGTTAACGAGTGCTATGACTACCTCCGCAAAAAGAGAGTTCGAAAGCTGGTGTACGAAAGCGACTTTTCGGCGGATGAATCGCTCCGAATGGAAAATTCGGAACCGGCCACGGATCACGCTCCGCCGGTCGATAACCAACTGGCGCAACACGACCTGATATTGAAGCTGCTCTCCAAGATTTCGGAAGAGGATAGGTCGCTCATCTTATTGAAAGAGGTCGAAGGCCACTCCGTCGAGGAGCTGGCGCAGATGACCGGCATGAACGAGAACACGATTAAGGTCAAGCTATTTCGCGCGCGTCAAAAGCTAGTAAAAGCGGCGCGCAGGCTGGAGAAAGCGCCACTGGCGCCTCCCAGCGCATAACGCCTGCAGGATGAGATCATCCGGGCTGGCGTTTGGGTGTAGAGTTGAGTAGAAGCGGGCGTTAGATCCGCTGTTCTGCGGGTATTTTTGAGGGAAACATGCACGGCTTCATTCGGGATCAATTAGAGGATCTGCTCACCGCAGACCCGCGTGCCGCACGCTTGCCGGCCAAAGAATCTGAAATCCAAAAGGTAGAAGAGCATTTGGAATCCTGCCCTGAGTGTTCATCGGAATTTTCGTTGATCAAGGCACAATCCGCGCTGCTCCGCTCACTCCGCGCAACGGGCGAAGAAGTTGAGCCTCGTGCTGGCTTCTATGCTCGCGTAATGCAGCGCATCGAAGAGCGCACGAAAGATTCCATCTGGTCGGTATTCGTCGACTCTCCATTTGGCAAGCGCCTCGCCTTTACCTCACTCGCCATCGCCGCGCTCCTGGGCGGTTACGTAGTTACATTGGAAGCACGCGACGGCCACCTGGGCGGCGGGAATATCGTAGCTCAGCAGCATAATGGTGAAGCGCCCTGTTTCGGCAGCCAGGCTCAGCAACGTGATGCCGTCCTGGTTAACTTCGAGTCGCCTCAGGAGTCTCAGCAATAGTCACTTCTGCAGCAGAACGGAACCGGCCCATGATGCGGCACAACGGCGCACGATGGTCAAACCCGAAGGTTCTCGCGATTGTTGCTGTGGTGTTTTTGTGCGGCGCGGCAGTCGGGTCCGCCGTCACGAGACAGTATCTGCATTCCAAACTATTTCCTGAACACCAGACCCGGCTGGCAAGCCTGAAGGCCGAACTGAACCTCACACCCGAACAGGAGAAAATCGTCACCAAAGAGTTGGACGATTATGCGAAGTACTACCAAAACATCGAAGAGCAGCGTGAAGACGTCGCCGAGCACGGGAGGCAGCGCATACTTGACGTCCTCAACGATGAGCAGAAGAAGCGCTTCAACGAAATCTTCAAAGGTCGAGTCTATCCATAGCGTCGGCCCTACGCATCGGCCTTTTTGACGCCTCCCACCGCGTTCTTGGCCTGCATCTTTCTTTCAAGAGCTTCTAAAAGCCTGGTCTGAATCGCGGGCGGCACCTGCTGCGGCTCCATCCCCTTAAACACTTTGAGGGTCTTTTCTGTCGTGTTGCACAGCACCCAACAGTTCGGGCACTCGTTTACGTGTCTTTCGAGCTCACTCCGCAGATTTGGGTCAAGCTTCTCGTCGAGAAAATCGTTCAGCTCCTGCAGAAAATGCTTACAGGTAACCAAAAGCGTCATCCCCCTTTCGTTTGAATTGCCGCGTCAGTTTCTCGCGGAGTTGCAACCTGGCTCGCAAAAGCCGGCTCTTTACGGCTGAAATCGATAAATTCAAGGCTTCCGCTGTCTCTTCTATAGACAGTTCTTCGATGTCTCTTAGAACAAAAACGGTTCGATAAGCTGGCTTAAGTCCCTGGACGGCTTCATCCAAAATGTGGGCCAACTCCTCGCGCGAATACTTCTGCTCCGGGTCCTCGTCCCAGACCGCGACCTCGCGCAGCAACTCGTCTTCGCCTGTATCGATGGGATCATCCAGCGGCACCGTCCGATCCGAGCGCCGCCTGCGCAGCTTCATTAAGGCTTCATTAACGGCGATCCGGACAAGCCACGTATAAAACTTAGAATTCCCTTGAAAATCATCAATATGCGAGTAGGCCTTCAGGAAGGTTTCCTGCAGCACATCTTCGGCATCCTCGTCGTTCTGGGTGATCTGCTTGGCCATGCGGAACACGCGCCGGTCATACTGCTTGACCAGCTCGGCGAATGCGGCTCCGTCGCCCGCCTTGGCCCTGGCGACCAATGCAGCATCATCAAAGCCCGAAGTTACCGTTGAGGTGCTCACGCCCGAAAAGTATTCAACAAGTCTAGCAGTGTTTCAGGCCGGTGAAGGAACCGGACAGGTCCCATCAGGCATGTTTGTTACCCTCGGAGTAACCCTTTTTACATGAGCAGTTTGACCGTAACTCTGCCCGATGGCAGTAAGCAGGTTGTCCCTCAGTCGACCCGGCCGATTGACGTTGCGGCGTCCATCAGCCCGCGTCTAGCGTCGGATGCTATCGTCGCGCGGGTCGACGGCGAGCTGTTCGATCTGACCCGCCCCATCGAAACCGATGGGCAGCTTCAAATCCTGACTACCAAGAACCCCGAAGCACTTCAGGTCTACCGCCATTCAACGGCGCACCTTCTGGCCGCCGCAGTGCTCGAGCTCTTTCCTGAAACCAAGCTCGGCATCGGCCCCCCGACCGACACCGGATTCTATTACGATTTTCAGCGCGAGACCAAATTTACGCCGGAAGATCTGGAAAAGATTGAAGCGCGAATGCGTGAGCTGCAAGCCAAAAACCTGCCTTTCGAGCGGAAGCTCACGCGCAAACAGGACGGTCTCGAAAAATATCGCGACGATTGGATGAAACGCGAGCTAATCGAGGAGCGCGCGGGCGATGTGTTCACGGAATACACCCTGGGACCGAATTTCATCGACTTTTGCCGCGGGCCGCATGTGCCGTGTACTGAAAAGCTAAAAGCATTTAAGCTGCTGTCGATCTCTGGCGCTTATTGGAAGGGTGATGAGAAGAATCCGCAGCTTCAGCGCATCTACGGCACCGCCTTTTTCACGAAGAAGGAGCTTGACGAATACCTCAACCGTCTTGAAGAAGCCAAGAAGCGCGACCACCGCAAATTAGGCCAGGAGCTCGACCTGTTCAGCGTCCAGGAACTTGCCGGACCCGGGCTGATCTTCTTCCACCCCAAAGGCGGCATCATCCGCAAGTTGATTGAAGACTGGATGCGCGACGAGTACTTGAAGCGCGGCTACTCGCTCGTGTACACGCCGCACGTCGCACGGAGCGATCTCTGGAAAACATCCGGCCACTACAATTTTTACTCCGAGAACATGTTCAAGCGGATGGAGCTGGAAGACGCCGAATACCAGCTCAAGCCCATGAACTGCCCGTTTCACATCCTGATCTATCACGATCGCCTCCACAGTTATCGCGATCTTCCGGTACGCCTGGGCGAGCTCGGCACCGTCTATCGCTATGAGCGCTCAGGCGTCATGCATGGGCTGTTCCGGGTTCGCGGTTTCACGCAAGATGATGCGCACATTTTTTGCACTCCCGGGCAAATCGAAGACGAAGTCGTGAACTGTCTCCAGTTTGCTATCGATACGCTTCAGACCTTCGGATTCAGCGACTACGAGGCAGAATTGTCGACCTGGGATGGGGGCGTGAGCGGTAAATACGACGGCACCCGCGAAGAATGGGAGCTCGGCGAGAACGCCTTGAAGCGCGCAGCAGAACGCCTCAATTTGAAAGTAAAAATTTCGCCCGATGAAGCGGCCTTCTATGGCCCGAAGATCGACGTCAAGCTGGTGGACGCAATCGGCCGGCTATGGCAGCTCTCAACGGTTCAGTTCGATTTCACGCTGCCCCGCCGCTTTGGGCTTGAGTACATAGCCGAAGACGGTAAATCCCACCAACCGCTTATGGTGCATCGCGCTCTGTACGGCTCAATTGAGCGCTTCTTCGGCATTTTGATCGAGCATTACGCAGGCGCTTTCCCTGTTTGGCTTGCCCCGATCCAGGCGATCATCCTGCCGATTACCGATCGCCAGATTCCTTACGCAAAGGAAGTGCAGCAAAAGCTCTCGTCGGCCGGCATTCGCGTTCAGCTGGATGACCGTAGTGAGAAAGTGAACTTCAAAATTCGGGAAGCCCAGCTGCAAAAGATCCCGTACATGCTGGTTGTGGGCGAGCGGGAAACACAAGCGGGACAGATTTCGATCCGCAACCGAAAGCACGGTGATCAGGGAGTCGATTCCGTTGACGGCTTTCTTAGCCGCCTGAAGCAGCTAATCGATGCCAAAGCGGTGGGCGAGTAATGCTCGCGGCCGTTCTCGGTGTTCTCCTGGCCGGCTCCCTCGCGTACTGTTTGCTCGCTGCCGCTGCCGCTCTGAAGCACGTTCGAAAGCGCCCATCGGTCACCGCGGGGAATGCCCAGCCGATAAGCATCCTGAAGCCTCTCGCAGGATCGGATGATGGCCTTGAAGCCAATCTCCGAAGCTTTTTCGAACAGGATTACCCGGATTTCGAGCTCTTATTTGCGGTCCACCACCCGTCGGATCCGGCCGCGAAAATCATACACCGGCTGACGCTCGAATATCCCACCGTCAACTCGAAATTGATCGTCACGGGCGATCCGCCATACCCGCATGGAAAAGTGTTTAGCCTACAATCCATGCTCAATGAGGCAAACCATGATTTGATTGTCATGAGCGACAGCGACATCCGAGTGGGCAAGGATTTTTGCCGGGCAGTCGCGGCGGATTTCGAGGACCCGCAGCTCGGATTGGTGACCTATCCTTATCGCGCCGTTGCGGGCAAGAGCCTCTGGTCCAGGCTCGAAGCGATCGGCATGAACGCAGATTTCCACGCGGGTGTCCTGACTGCAATCATGCTGGAGGGCATGAACTTTGCCGTCGGGCCGACTATTGTCGCGCGCAAACACGTGCTCCTCGCAATTGGCGGCCTTGAGAGCGTTAAGGATTACGTCAGCTCGGAAGACTTCATGTTGGGCAGGATCGTCGCGGGCCAGGGACATGGCGTCGCTCTCTCTTCATACGTTGTCGAGCACCGCATTGGCAGCGAAACCCTGCGTCAAAACTTTGCGCATCGCCTCCGTTGGGCTAGAACAACGCGGCGCTCACGTCCTTGGGGATACGTCGGGCAAATCTTCACCTACCCACTCGTTTCGGCTCTGTGCGCCTCCGCCGCGCATCCTAAGTTTTGGCTGCTGCTTCCCATTACGTTTCTCATTCGTTCGCTTACCGCCTGGGCTGTCTGCGACCGATTCTTGCGTACGCGCTTACGTTGGCATCTGCTCCCGTTGCAAGACCTCATCGGATTTGCTTTCTGGATCGCAGGTTTCTTCGGGAACTCTATCGAATGGCGTGGGAATCAATATCTTCTCAGTCGCCAGGGGACGATTGAGAACACCGCCCTGAGCTAATCTTTTTTGTGGCGCTCTTGATCGACTTGCTCGCGCACTTCAGGCGGCGGCTTCGTTTCGTTGATCGAATAGTAGCCCTCTAGAGTAGCATTCGAATCGGCGGCATCCTCCAGAGTGCGGGCAGTATGCTCCGCCTCTCCCGGACTCTCTACCAGATTTTCCGGTTTCTCGTGTTCTTCTTGGTTCGGCATTTTCCTTTTGTCCTTTTACCTATGGGAGCACGTCCGCAAGCTGGATCTCAGCTTCAAATAAATCTTGCCTTGTGTATATGCGTGTCTTCCCTTCCCACGTTCCGCTCCACAACGTCTCCATCGATGTATTCGCAATCGGGCGAATACGACGTGTTCATGTACTCTTCGAGCGCGATGGGTGGCGCCGTTGCCGCCATAAATCCTACTCTTACCGCCCTCCGCCTGTTGCCGTGCCCTTCGCAGGGTATGCCGACAGGAACTTCGAAATCTGCTCCTCAGCCGCCGGTTTCGCAACCGCGCACAGATGAATCTGCTCCAGCGCGTTCTGCAGATTGCGCTGCCCGCCGATCACATCCTTCATGCGAGGCTCGAAAAACGTTTTCGCTTCGTTCTCAGCCGAGTCGCTGCAGACCGAAGCCGCTGCAAGCATTGGCAAGTATGCCGCATAGTCCGTGCTTACCGCGCGCGGGAGTTTCGCTCTCACTTCGTCGTAGTGCTCCCTCACATACTGGTAAGCCAGAATGGCGGTGCTTGGATTGCTTGTAATCCCGAACAGCATACGCATTGAAAGGCGCATGTCAAATGTTCCGTTGAAAGCCATCGCGAGACTCCGGCTCAGAAGCTTCGGATCGGAAAAATCTCCCAGCGTGCCAATTAACATCGGCTTGAAATAAGGATCCTGCTCCGCTTTGGCAGCCGCGACAACCTTATCGTAAAAGACAGCATCACCATTGCGTGCCGCGGTCCCCATAACCGTGCCTGCAACATCTGCCGGAAGAAGTTTATGATTCTCTAACCACTCACTCGCCAATCGCTTAGCTTCCGCGATGAGCTGAGGATCATTACCCCACCGAGCGACAAATCCCACCAGCTCGGGCCGCAACAGCCGTTGGTCGGGCGTGTCCCCGGGCTTTTCTACCCAGCCGAGTTGCCGGGCCCGCGCACCGAACGTATCCTCTATGTAACTTGCATAATTTGGCGTCACATTCGCGTTGAGGTACTCTTGAGGCACTCGCGCCAGCTGGAGCCCGGCGCGCGTGATCTCCGGCCGCGTGTCATTCTTGAGTTTCGGCACAAGAGCGAGGACCTGGTCCCAAGGCATCTGGCTGGTTGATGCCAGCGTATGCAAGTCGCCCAGCACCCCGACTTCTTCTGCCAGCGTCAGATCGCTGCTATGATCGAGCAACTTGCTAATGGATTCCTGCTCATATTGAACTGTGTAATATCCAACCTCGTTCGCGTTCGCTAAATACCAAGCCGGGCAGCCTTTCTGTGGAAGCGCAACCGTTCCCTTCTGCTCCGTAATTAGCGTGCACGTCTGTTTGCGCCCGTTCCCGTCTGAATAAGACACGCAAATTGGAACGCCCCAAGTGCGGTTCACATCCCCGCTCGATCCCACCGGCAGCAGCCGCTGTTGCTCAACCTCCACGGTGCCTGCATTGCCTTGATCGCATTTCAGGCGCGCCTTCACTTCCGGAACGCCGGTCTGATTCAAAAAGCTCGCAAATGCCGTCGCGTATTCGGGTTTGGTTGTCCGTCCGAGTTGCCCCAAAAAATCTTCGGCGGTAGCATTCCCAAACTTATGAGCCTCGAGATAATCGTGCATGACTCGCTGGAAATTCGGCGGTCCGACTGCATTTTCAAACATTGCGAGAACCTGACCGCCCTTTTGGTAGGTAATCCCGTCAAATGCATTGCCGATGTCGCTCTTGCTCTCGACCGGCTGATTGATCCGGCGTGCGCTTGTCTTCGTATCCGAATTGATCGCATACAATCGTGCCCCCTGGTCCTCTGCCAGCGTGTGCCATTCGGGCTTCCATTCGGCCATCAGCTTGGCGGCCATCCAGGTCGCGAACGACTCGTTCAGCCAAACGTCGTTCCACCATTTCATGGTCACCAGATCGCCGGTCCATTGATGCGCTAGCTCGTGAGCCGCGATCGAGGCATACTGCCGTTGATGTCTCACCGTATCTTCTCCGGGGGGCGAGAGAATGATGTCCGCATCGTACGTGACCAAACCGGGATTTTCCATCGCGCCGCCGAACGAAAGCGGTATTGCAAGCTGGTCCGCCTTGTCATACGGATAGGGAATGCCGAAATAGTTTTCCTCGCGCGTGAGAATCTCAGCCGAGATACTCGCGGCATATTTTGCTCGTGCCTTATCGCCCCGGGGCACCACAATCCTCACCGGCACGTGTCTGCTTCCGGCTGTTCCCGCATCCACAAATTCGAGTGGGCCTACACCAAACGCAACCAGATAGCTTGGCAGCGGCTTTGTTTCGGTGAACCGCACCGCTTTCATACCGTCCGATTCAGGCGTCTCTTTCTCGATCAGCGTATTTGCGACCGCCACGTCTTTTTGAGGAACGTGTAGCGTCAGCTGCCATGGAATTTTAAAACTCGGCTCATCGAAGCAAGGAAACGCGTTGCGCGCACTAATCGCTTCGAACTGTGTGAACAAATACGCGTCCTGATCGCGCTTGCTCTGGAAGATGCCCTCGCTCGAGCGCAGATTCACCTTGCCCGTGAACGATGCGCTAAAATGCGCTTTCCCGGGCTGCAACGTCGAGGGAAACTGGAATCCGACGAAATCTTCCCCCCCAGGCACCACCTGCGCCTGGTACGTTTTGCCGTTCTCGACGAGCTTCGCATCGCTCACCGCGAGCTGTGTCGCATTCAGCCAGAAATGGTCGACCGCAGTGTTGATACGAACATCTGCCTCGACCTTCCCTGAAAAATCCGCCTTCTCAGGTGAAAGCGTCAGATCGAGCCACATGCGCTCGGGTTGCACATCATTCCCCAGGCGGAGCGCCGGTGGCTTCGGGGCGGCCGCTTCCAAGGCGGATGTCAGCGCGATAGCAGCGAAAACGCAAGCTTTCAGACCCATACCCACCTATTTCAGCACTCCGGCTTTGGATAAGTCACACGGAAACCCTCGACCCGCGCCCACGGTGTCAGCTTGTGAGGTTTCGAGCTCTTTTCAGACATAATGTCTTCCACCGCGATCCCTCGCGCCAGCAGGGCATCGCCGACCAACGAGCGATGGCATCGCCACGGAACCGCTTCGGCGCACATGATTACGGTCTTCGCCTCTCGCGCAGGTACTATAAGATCCTCAACCGCTCTCTCAAACTCCGCGCATTGCATATAGTCCGCGTACCCGCGAAAAGACTCATTCACCCATCCAAGGTTGAGTGAATCCTTCTTCGGACGCCGCAACCCACCCAGCGCGGGCAAATGAAAGTATTCGACTCGATTCTCTTCCAGGAAACGCTTCAGCGATTCCTGATCGTACTGCGGATTTCGTCGCGAACGCGGGACCGTTCTGATATCCGCTACACGCTCGATTGCAAATGCCCTCAGAATGGCAAGAAATTCATCCGACGGGCGTGTCGAGTGTCCGATCGTGTAGATGGTCGTCAATGGACTTCGTACCTGACTCCGCTCGGCTTCACGCGTAAAACGTCCTTCGCGTCGACATGCCCGAACTCCATCGGAAAACTCGCGCCGCTATAGTACGCCTTCCACTCATCCTTATAATGCGGTGATGCAACGAACCCTGACTCGCCAACCACCAGATTCTGGACGGATTTCTCCAGATCGCCCAAATCGACCACCATCCGTTCGGACGGGCCAATCACTGCTGTCGTTTGCTTGACCGATGTGCCCGACCCGCTCATCTCAACCGGCCCGATATTGAAGAACCGGTCGACAAACGGTAATTGCCCGCCTACTGGATGTCCGAGTTTCCAGCGCAGCGCCTTCCCCCATTTCCACTTCGAAATCGCGCTTCCCTGCTCTCTTCGCCCGTTCTCTACTGCTGCGCTAAATGCCTCCGTTAGCCATTGATCCCAGTCATCCTGCTTCACCCATCCGCGAGGGCGCTCGCGGATCAGTTTTTCGATTATTTGAGGTCGTGGGCGGATCTCGGGAGGGTCCATCGCGGCGTCATGTTTAAGAGCCGACTGAAGCAGCCGCTGCGCTGCTTCCCCGCTGAATAGTTCCGTGATCATCGGCGCGGTCTCGTCTTTCTCCATCTGCCCGTTCCAGCGCTTTAGAACCTCGACCGCCTCGCGCACCATCCGCTCATTTCTAGGCCTGCTACGTAGGGCAGCTAGCGCCTCTTGCGCAAGGAAGTAATCGTAGGCGGAGTACACGTCCTTCTGGATTGCCAGCATCTCATTCCCCGTCAGTTCCTTTTTGGCATTCAACAAAGCGCGAACCTGCTCCACGCGATATCGATCCGCAAAGTTTCCGTCCACCCGATATGCAAAATCGGGCGGAAACGGATTCTGATTAGCCGTCGCGACAATTCCTGAACCTGGGTTATATATGCTCGGCATCTGTTCGAACGGAATATACCCGTCCCATTCGTACGCTCCAGAAGTCCCATCGAGCGGCACATCTCCATCGAATCCGCGCCTTACGGGCACCCGCCCCGCGGCTTGATATCCAATATTGCCTGCCCTATCCGCGTAAACAAAGTTCTGCCCTGGTCCCCAGTACGTGCTGAGCGCATTTCGAAACTGCTGCCAATTCTGCGCGCCGTCGACATCCAGAAAAGGAAACCCAAAACCATCTGCTGCGCTCCAGCGCATGCTGTACGGATTTCCACTTTCCGTTCGCAGCACCGGCCCATGCCGGGTCACCCAAATCTTCAACTCTACTGGCTTGCTCCCCATAATAGTGATACGTTCACGATCGAGCTCGGCCTGCTCCATGGTTCCCCGGAACAAATAGCGGCCCGTGTTTTCATCGAACTGCTCCTTATAGAGGTCCATCACGTCCGCTTCCAGATTCGTCACTCCCCAGGCGATTTGCTCGTTATGCCCGGTGATCACCCCAGGCACGCCAGGCAGCGCTGCTCCGGAAACATCCAGGCCGGGAGCTTTCAAGTGCACCAAGTGCCAGGTATCGGGAATCGCGTATGCCAAGTGTGGATCATTGGCCAGCATCGGTTTCCTGTCAGCAGTGTGCGCGCCCGAGACCGCCCACGCGTTTGATCCCACGCTCACAAACGGTCCAGCTATCGGTGGAAAGAGAACCCTTGCTTTCGCTGGATCGGCTTCTGCCATCAGCTCGCCCTTGGCGAATTCAAAGTTTGAGCTATCGGTCAGATTACGAAACATCGCCAGACCGACCAATATTGAATCCGCAACTGTCCATCGTCGAGGATCATAAGCTCTGCCCGGTATGGAAAACTCGAGCGAATAGTTGTCGTGATGTGTATCGATAAAGAAATTCACCCCACGGGCGTATTCGTCAAAGGCCGCGCGCTCTCCAGCTCTGAGCCGCCGCGCATGTGATTCTGCGAAGGCCGAAATCCTCATCCGCCGCGAACGCACATCGGCCCCCAACATTCCCGCGCCGAAGACCTCGGCCAGTTCGCCCGCGCTGTAGCGCCGGAGCGCGTCCATCTGCCACAATCGGTCTTGAGCAGTTACATATCCCTGCAGAAAGATCGCGTCCGCCCATGACGCCGCTTCGATGTGTGGAATCCCCCGCGCATCGCGTTTCACGGTTGCACTTCGAGCGATCGGAGCCGTAATTTCACCTGACATTTTCGGCAGCGGCCGGATCGCATACCAATACACCGCTATCTCGATCAGCAACGCCAATGCCGCTATGCTCACAGTAACGACGCGAACCAAGCGGTTTAGCACGGACCGATTTTACTCTGCGTTATGGCCCTTCGATTTATCATCCTGCTACTCATCCTCGCCGTAAACGGCTTCTTTGCCGCGGCCGAGGTCTCGCTTGTGTCTGTGCGCCAATCCCGCCTTCGCGAACTTGCGGAGGGAGGCCAAACCGGCGCGCAAGTCGCTCTCACCTTGCTGTCGAATCCTGGCCGCCTGTTATCCGTCACACAAGTCGGGGTGACGCTCGCGAGCCTTGGTCTCGGCTGGGCCGGTGAAGACACGCTCTACACGCTGTTCCGCAGTGCGTTGCAATCGACGGATATCCAAGCTTCAGCCGTCCTACTGCAAGGGATTGCATTCGCCGTCGCCTTCCTCATTATCAGTTACGCTCACGTCATCATCGGCGAGGTCGTTCCCAAGAACCTTGCCATAACACACGCAGACCGCCTGGCCGTGATCGTGGCGCCGGCGCTTCGCGTGTTTTACCGCGTATCGCAGCCCTTTGTAGTAATCATTGAACGATCATCGGCGCTCATACTCCGTCTGCTCGGTTTGGGCGGCACACATGAACGCGGCGGCCACACACCTGAAGAACTGAAGTACGTCATTCAATCCAGCCGCCGACAAGGGCACCTGCAACAGTTCGAACAGGATGCCATCCAGCGCTTGATCGCTCTCTCCGGCTACTCTGCCCGTGAAATCATGGTGCCGCGCAACAATATCGTCTCGCTCTCGGTGGACGCCGATCTCGATACGGTCCTAGCCGCGATGGCTGAGCACAAATACACGCGTATCCCCGTATACGAAGACCGCCCCGAGCAGATCATCGGAATCATTCACTACAAAGACCTCATGCGAGTGTGGGAAGAGCGCCGCTTCGCGCACGAGCGCAGGCGCGCCACCCGGCCTTTCCGGCTGCGGCGCTTCCTTCGCAAGCCCCTGGTTATCCCCGAAACCAAGCCTCTCAACCAGCTCATCGATGAATTTCGCGCGAATCACGCTCATATGGCCCTCGTCGTTGATGAATTCGGTACTGTTGCTGGACTCGTCACGCTAGAGGACGTGCTTGAACAGGTTTTCGGGGAGATCGGAGACGAACACGATATCGTCCGCCCCGCTCCGTCTGACGAAGAACGGCTGCTGGAACTCGAAGGCAGCACAACGATTCGCGATCTCGATACCCGTTACAACATCCTTTTGCCAGCCGAGGCAGGCTTTGAAACGCTCGCTGGCTTTTTGCTGTTTCAATTCGGCTTTATTCCGAAGCTCAAAGACTTCCTCGAATACGGAGGCCGCCGCTACACCATCGCGGCGATGGATCGCAATCGCATCGCGAGCGTGCTTATCGAGAAGCTGGAGCCGACCCCGGACCGCAGCGACGCGTTCTCTAAATGATCTTTCGCAGCTTCTGCCCGTCTATTTTTCCCAAGTGCTTCCTCAACGCCTCTCTCGACCCCGGATGCCTCAGCTCCGGTGCGATCTCGAGCAGCGGTTCCAGCACAAATCGCCGTTCTAACATTCTGGGATGTGGAATTGTGAGCTGTGGGGTCGACATGATCACGTTGCCGAATAACAGGATGTCGACATCGATGGGGCGCGGCCCGCGCCGGACGACACCCGGTCCCCGCTCCCGGCCCAAGTCGCGTTCGATGCGCTGAATCGCCCCTAGCAATTGCGCGGGAAAATAGCGCGTTTCGCATTCCAGGCATAGATTGAGAAACCACCTCTGCTGCACCACATCCTGCGGCTCCGTCTCATAGACCGACGACCGCGCAATGATTCGCAGTTCCTGCTCGCTCAGCGCTGCGATTGCCCGTTCGAGGTTTCCCTCACGATTCCCCAGATTCGAACCGAGCGAGAGATAGACTCGCTTGAGCGACATCAGAACAGCGGTGGCTGCGCGTTGCCAAAGCGCGCTCCTCGCGGAACCTGGAAGTACTCGAACGCTCTGTCCGTCGCCATTCGACCCCGCGGCGTTCGATCCAGAAAACCCAGTTGCATCAGATACGGCTCATACACTTCCTCAATTGTGTCGGGCTGCTCATCGATCGATGCTGCAATCGTATTCAAGCCAACCGGGCCGCCTCCATACTTAACCAGAACCGTCGTCATGATCTTCTGGTCCGTTTCATCTAGGCCGTACCGGTCCACCTTCAAAAGGTCCAAAGCAGCTTGCGCCACCCCATCATCGATGTGCCCTTCCGCTCGCACTTGCGCAAAATCGCGAACCCTGCGCAGCAGGCGATTCGCTACCCGTGGCGTTCCCCGCCCTCGCTTCGCAATTTCGTGCGCCGCTTCCTGCGTGATCTCAACTTCGAGCAGCCCCGCCGATCTCTCGACAATTTGCGCCAGCGTCTCTTCGTCGTATGGATCGAGCCGCAGCACAATCCCAAACCGGCCCCGCAATGGCGCGCTCAGCAAGCTCAACTGCGTCGTCGCTCCGACTGCAGTGAACCGCGGCAGCGACATCGAATGAATCCGCGCTCCCGGGCCGGCGCCCACCAGAAGATCGACGCGAAAATCTTCCAGCACCGAGTACAGCAGCTCTTCGATGTCCGGCAGCAGCCTGTGAATCTCATCAACAAAGAAGACCTGCTGCGCCTTGATATTGCTCACAATGCCCGTCAAATCCACTTTCTTCTGCAGCACCGGTCCGGCTGTCTGATCCAACGGAACCGAAAGCTCGTGCGCGATAATCCCCGCAAGCGTCGTTTTTCCCAGGCCCGGCGGCCCGCACAGAAGCACGTGATCCATCGCTTCGCCGCGACGTTTTGCCGCTTCGATCGCGATTGCAAGCTGCTCGCGCGCATGTGGCTGCCCAGCAAAATCGTCGAGCCGCGTCGGACGCAGCGCCGCCTCGAACTGTCGCTCCTCTTCCCTCGCGGCCCGAGACACCATTCCCTGCCCGCGCGGAGCCTGCAATGAAGCGCCGGGGTTTTTCACGTCATCCACCTTAACGCACCATCGCCAATGCCGCTCGGAAGAACGGTTCGAACGATTCTTCTACCCCGCGCTCTTTCGCCTTGCGAACGGCCTCCTCAGCCGATGCCGCTGAGCATCCAAGATTCTGCAACGCAGAGAGCACATCCCGTTCCAATCCAGTGAACGATCCGCCGACTCCGGCCACCATGGCCATCTTCCCTCCTGCTTCGATTCCGGGCAGCTTGTCTTTCAGCTCGAGCACAATCCGCTCCGCTGTTTTCTTCCCGACTCCTGGAATCCGAACCAACTGCTGCACATCGCCGTTCCGAATTGCCGCAATCAGGTTCGGCGTCGCAAGTCCCGAGAGCACCGTATTCGCGAGCTTCGGCCCAATGCCGCTCACCGAAATGAGTTTTTCAAAGACTAACTTCTCCTCGGCACTCGCAAATCCGAAGAGCGATAGCGCGTCTTCCCTTACGTGCGTGTAGATTCGCAGAGCGACAGCAGCCCCGATATCGGGTAGTGAAGTATACGTTGAAATAGGGATCTGGACGTCATATCCGACACCCGCTGCTTCGACGATCACCTGGTTCGGATGTTTTTCAATGAGAGTCCCCCGTAGATGCGCAATCATAGTGCCGGATCAACTATTATCGAACTAGCGTGCAGCTGAACCGGTATGAGTAATATCCAGCTCTACTTCGCAATCGGTCTACCGTGCATCACCGTAATAGCGAGTCTCATAATCAGCTTGTTCAGATTTCGTGTTTGCGTGATGACATCCGCGAAATCCGCTGCAATATCAAGCTCATTGTGGGTAAGCTTGCAAAGCTGGATACGCGCATGTCAGTAATCGAAGAGCGTATCAGGTGAACAGCGTGCGATATACCGTAATTATCGAAAAGGGGCCGACGAGTTAGGAAGCCTATGTGCCCGATCTTCCCGGCTGCGTGGCGGTCGGCGCAACACGTGAGGAAGTCGGACTATTTATCAAAGGCGCGATCGGGTTACATCTCGAAAGCATAGGCGGTCGCCGTCTGATGCTATTGCAAATTCTTATCGCCAAGTAAGACAGCCAGCGGTAGGATCTTGGGTTTGTTCTTGCTTCCAAGTGGCCGACCTAATTTTTTGATCTTGTCTCGGCTCTGATCGATCCTTTCGAAACAAAGAATGGCCTCGTTAAGCCACTCCCGCTCCTGGCGTAATGCCGCAAGTATCTCGTTAACGTTCATTGGACACCTCTCGCGCTGGAATCGCACGACGGCGATGTGTGCCAGGCAACAAACTTCAACGTTGCTGGCGGTCTACCTGCTTTTGAGAAAGGGCGGAAAGCGTCGTTTCCTAAATAGCTGGCTCAAATATACACGATTCAGTTAGTTCTAACAAGTTACTTAGCTAGATTCGAAGTACATCGTCGGAACCTAGTCAACCGGACCTCTACTGAACGATGTAATTCAGTGAGGCCCGATCTTTTGTATTGCAGAGTTCGAAACAACAACTTGAAACTGGCGAGAGTTTCAGTCGCTATGCTCTAGTTTTGAAAAACAGCCGTTTAGAAGCTTACCAGCGGGACTGTTTGCGACCGTAACCACCACCGCTACTGTTCCCTCGGCCAGTGCCACTCGAGGTCTTCGGACGGGCTTCATTGACGTTCAGGTTTCTTCCGTCCACGTCCGCCCCATTCAACGAAGCAATCGCTTGGTCGGCCTCGCTCGTGTTGCTCATCTCGACAAACGCAAAACCTCTTGCTTGTCCCGTGTCGCGATCCGTCACAACGTTCACCCGATCAACGGTGCCGTGGACTTCGAAAAGTGAACGAATTTCCTGTTCACTGGTCCTAAAACTAAGATTTCCTACAAAAATATTTTTCATCTATTCTTCTTTCTGACTTGAGAGCGAAGCAAATTCCGGTGAGCGACGTCGTGGCGAGATTGGCGGGCTATCAAATACAGTTTAAGCGTATCACGAAAAGGAGATTCGCGCCATCTGCCGGTGCGATGCCAGAATTTTACGCACCTCGACTAACAACACGGTGCTTTCCCCGAGCCGACTAGCTTAAGCTGCATTGGCCGAGGTGGGCTACCTCGCTGCAAGCCAATCCCGACTAGCCAACCTATCGAACTGAAGCCACCGTTTTGGTTCGGCGCTTCGATGCCGGACTTTTCGGGATATTTGGCATCTGCATCTTTTTTGTGATGTCTGCCAATCGAAGGTTCTCGTATCCTTTTCGACGGGCAACGATCCTGTAGTCGAAGCCCACATTCGACTGACCGCCTCCGAGTTCCCGGATTTCAAATGATGAGGGGGTTTCCTGCGCAACGTAGAGACCCTTGCAATCTCCTCTGGGTGTCAGAAACACATGATACTCGAGTGCCGAGTTCACTGTTTGCATAAAGACTGATTCCAGCTTCACAGTTCCCACACCCGAAACCAATTTCCCAGACCCGAAATCTTCAAACCAATTTTCCGGCGACTCCATCGCGTAGAGCGCCACGCGTTGTCCGCTGGCAATGCTTACTGCCGCGGATTTCGTACCTGTGCAAGCAAGATCGCCTGATGTATCCATAGTGCAGGTTCCAGGATTTGTAGAGTCACTAGTGCCACTCGCCATGATTACGGTATTGACCCCATCAGACTCTACGTTTCCATTGACAGTTGCGACGATTGCTGGTTTTCCATTTCCTTCAATGATTGCAGTAGGACCACCATAAGATTGAGATGGCGCATGGAGCCAAAGATCTACTGCTTCAAATGTTGAAGCCGAAATTACTGTATTACTATCCGAATAGGTGTTTATTGCACCAGACGAAACATCCCCAAAAGTACCGACCCCAAACACCTCAGTACCGTTATTTCGACCGCTCAGAATTTCAGCACCACCCCCTGCCGTGTTATCGAAAACTCCAGCCACACCCGCTGCGCTAGAGACTTGACCGACAACACCTGTCGTCGCACCGCTCGTCGCAGTGTCTGAACCAACGACTCCAGTTCCAGTCGTGCTAAGGGATGTACCGCGTACACCAACGGTGGCTCCAGTTGTTGCTGAAGCTTTTCCATACACACCTGTTCCAGCCGTGCTATTGACTGCCCCGTTCACGCCAAACGTGCTGCCGCTGGTCGCAGAACTATAGCCCTCTATCATTGTGGTTGGTGAAGTTCCAGTAACTTCGAACTTCGAAACCGGAGCCGTCGTACCAAAGCCGATACTTGTGGTGGTCTGATACAGGAATGAGTTTCCAAGACTGCTGCTACTCAGCCACTTTGGGATGTAGTTTGTCGTTCCCGTTCCGGTTGTGGTGGCGGCTGCGTTCGCGGTTGCATCAGTTGAATTTGCGTTCGCAGTTGCGTCCTTGGTAGCCAGTACTTTCCCGTTTTGGGATCTACCTTCGTATGTATGTAGGCAGCTGCCGGAAGTCCACCAAGCGTATCCGCGTCAGCCGCCTTCAGCGCATACGGCACACCTACCAGAAGGACACGCTGTTCTTGATCGGACGGCTGTTCTGATGGTGCTTCCTGCCCCTGTCCCGGTTGCAACTGCATTCCCAACCAATGCGCTTTGCCATTCACGAAGACGTCAAGCGGAAGGCCATCTTTTCGCGTTGAGCCTAGCAGGACTGTAAAGTGGCCTTGTGCATCCGGTTGGACGTTTTGGGCCTCCTGCCATAGGGCCGTTCCACCTTCGCTCTCCTCATACAGCGAGAAGAGAAGACTCACGGTGCTGTTCGGTGGGAGATGAGCGAGTGCCCCGGTAAACCTGATAACTCGCGGAATGCCCTGGATGGAGGTGATCGCCGCCTCTGATGAGGTTGATGTAGTCTCTCTCAGGTCATTCTGTTGTGAAGGCAAGAGTGAACACGCGACAAAAGGAACGACAGCGACGAGCTTCGAGAGTGAAGGCATAAGTAAAACTACGGTAACGCTGCGTCATACCCATAGGCAAGAGATAGTACGTTTCGCAGTACCGCAAAAACGAACCCATTTCCCCTCCCTACCTTCCCCGCCTCCCAGTAAGTTACTGATAAAACTACCCTTCCCAAGCTTTGGCTTCCTTCCGCAAAAGCTTGTTGGCCGCCACGTAGTGGCCTTCGTTCGGTAAAATGACCGTTCCCATGGCCCGCCGCCGCTTCTTCGTCCCCGAGGTCCGGCGCGGCACCGCCGAGCTCACCGGCCCCGATGCCGAACACCTCGTTCGCGTCCTTCGCGCCGAGGTCGGCCACCTCTACGAGCTTTCCGATAACTGCGACCTTTATCTCGCCCGCATCGAAGTCGCCCGCAAATCGGTAGTCTCGTTTCGCATCCTCGAAAAGCTCGATCCGCCTCCGGCCACAGTCCATTTGTCCCTCATCGCCGCCCTGATCAAGTTCGACCGCTTCGAGTGGCTCGTCGAGAAGGCAACCGAACTGGGCGTCTCCGTCATTCAGCCGTTCGAATCCATCCGCACCGATGCCGGCCTTTTCCAGGCTTCCCAGAAGCGCCGCGCTCGATGGCAGAAGATCGCACTCGAAGCGAGCCAGCAATCCCGCCGCGTTCATCTGCCCGACATTGAGCCCGTCGTGCGCTTTCCAGAGGCACTCCGGATCGACTCACGCCTCAAACTGCTGCTTGACGAAAACCCGGACGCGCCACCCATTCTCGAACGCATTCCCAATGAGCGAACTCTTGCCGATCATGTCTCGGTGCTTCTAGGTCCGGAAGGTGGGTGGACTGATAAGGAACGCCGCGACGGCGCCAGCGCTGGCTTCCTCCCCTGTTCCCTGGGCTCAACAACGCTGCGCGCCGAAACAGCGGGAATCGCCGCGCTCGCCGTGATTCAAGCCGCCTGGCAGCACGCGAAACGCTAGGGTCGAATTGACCGCGCCACCACCGCAGCCGCAACCGGTTTATCGCCTACCGGAATCATCGTAAACAGCGATGCACCCGATTTCAGGCGGTTGCCCCGGATCGCAGGAATATGGATCACGGCCATGTCCCCCGTCTTCTCATCGAGCACCAGCGCGTACTGGCTATCGGGCGTAATGGCTATGCATCCGGGCACTCCGCCTACTTCGACGATCCCTATCATTTTGCGCGTGCCAATATCCAGGATGCATACGTCCGATGCATCGCGGCTCGCCACAAACAGGTACGGAGGGGTTTCCGAACAAGCCATGACTCCTGGCGCGCGCCCGGCAAGGACGGTCTGTTCCACTTCAAGCATGTTGTAAGGGAAAACGATCGCCACTCCATCCATACCCGCGCCCGACACAAATAGTTGGCCGCCATCTGCATTGAATGACAGATTCTCGGGAAGCATTGCCAACGGCAGCTCCGCAATCACCTCGAGGCCGGGAACCGCGAGTGCAGCCAGCAACCGCTCATGGAGGTTCGCAACCAGCAGCAGGCCGCCGTCGCGCCTGAACTGCACTGTTCCGATTTCGCCAGAAAACCGGGTTCGCGAGCGCTGTCCAGTTACCAGGTTGAAAAGCTCAACTGTTCCGTGCGCACCGGTTGAAATGGCTGCATATTGAGAACTGGCATATGGAGAAGAGTTTACGTCCATCCCGATCGGCTGCGCTTCAATCTTATGCCGCCGGATCACGTTCAGCGAAGGCGCCTCAATCTCGATGAGTTCCCGGCCTCTCGCGGCCATCGCTACAATGCTCTTGCCATTTGGCACAATCCGAAAATTTGAGAGCTCCCCGGACACTCTTCTGGAGAGCACCCTTTTCAGATTGCCGTCGATCACATGAACACTCCCGGTCGATCCCGTAATTACGTAATTGCGGCCATCCAACGGATTCGGCGACACGGAGGTAGGAGGCGCGCCCAAGAACACTGGCTTAAGCAGCTTGAAAGAGGTCAGGTCTACCACCGCCAGGCTGTCGTCACCGGATGTTGCAATCAGGGCGTAACCGGCATATCCGGTTCCTTTCTTCCGCCCACAGGCAGCTCCAAGTACTACGCTGCTGACTGCAATCCATTCCCTGCGCGTCATTTTCGGGTATCGGGCAACCAGCTGAAAAGAAATAGCTTTCTCAGCAATGCTGGTACTAAGTCCTATGTTACGCTCTGAGGGAGTCTCCCCAACTCAGAAGCACCCGCTCATGAATTTCAGGTCCGTTTTCAGCCTTATCTCCTCTGATCTCGCCATAGATCTCGGGACCGCCAACACGCTGGTTTTCGCAAAGGGAAAGGGTATTGTTGTCAACGAGCCGTCCATAGTAGCCATCAACAAGAACACCGGTGACATTGAGGCCGTAGGCAAGGAAGCCAAAGAGATGGTCGGCCGCACGCCCGGTAACATCGTCGCCATTCGGCCCATGAAAGATGGCGTCATCGCCGATTTCAAAGTGACTGAACGGATGCTTAATTATTTCATCCAGAAGGCGCACGGCCGCAAAATGTTGGTGCATCCCCGAATTATCATCGGCGTTCCCAGCGAAATCACGCAAGTCGAGAAGCGCGCTGTCAGCGAGTCGGCCTATCGCGCGAAGGCCAGCGAAGTTCACTTGGTCGAGCAAGCCATGGTGGCCGCAATGGGCGCCGGCTTGCCAGTTACAGAGCCGCAGGGAAACATGATTGTGGATATTGGCGGAGGCACCACCGACGTCGCCGTCATTTCGTTATCGGGCATCGTCTACTCGCGATCCGTTCGCGTTGCCGGCAATGAGATGGACGATGCGATCATGAACTACCTTAAGCGGAAATACAACCTTTTAATAGGAGAGCGCACTGCCGAGCAGATCAAAATCCAGATCGGCTCCGCTTATCCCCTGGATCGGCCGCTCACCATGGAAATCAAGGGCCGCAACCTTATAGAGGGCGTACCGAAGACCGTGACAGTCGAGGATAGCGAAATCCGCGAAGCGCTTGCCGAATGTGTCGGTACGATTATGAACGCAATCCGGGTGGCGCTCGAACGCACTCCGCCGGAATTGAGCGCCGATATTAGCGACCGCGGCATCGTTTTGACCGGAGGCGGCGCCATGATCAAGAACTTAGATCTTCGGATACGCGAAGAAACAGGCCTTCCCGTGTCTATTGCTGAAGATCCGCTGGCATCGGTAGTTTTGGGAACGGGCAGGATGCTGAGCGATTTCAAACTCCTTCGTCGAATCGCCATAGAATAGCCGGTCAGGCCGGCCCTCGCTTCATGAGACTCTTGGAGGTCTCGCCCGCACACCTTTAGAGTAAAAGAGTAAGCCATGGATTTACTGCTGGGCCGCTTCAAGAATCTCACCGTTCTGCTGGTCGTCATCGTAGCTCAACTGCTGTGCTTGGCTTATCAGGTGAAAACCAACCGCGATGAGCGCCTCATCCGGGTGTGGGCGGTTACCGCCGTGACACCAATGGCAGGAATTGTCGAAGCGGTCCGGCGCAACACTATCGGGTTTCTGCAGGACTATTTCATCCTTCTCGATGTCCGCGAGCAGAACCGTAAGTTGCACGGCGACAATGACCGCCTGCGCATGGAAAACATTTATTACCGGAACCAACTGACTACTGCGGAACACGGGCGCGCCCTCAGCGTCTTTCAGGAGCAATCTCCATCCCGAACGGTGGCTGCCCGCGTGATCGGCAATAGCACTGTCGTGGCGGCAAAAGCAGTGTTTATTGACCGCGGCTCAACCAGCGGAATTGATGAAGGCATGGCTGTGGTCACTCCGGAAGGAATTGTCGGCAAGGTCACAGCCGTTTACCCGCTCGTCTCGCAAGTGCTTCTGGTCACGGACCCCACCTTCAAAGTTGGCGTCGAATCGCAAAAGGGTCACGTTCATGGCGTTTTGAATTGCGGCGCAGGGAAATGTACCGTCGAGCAGATTCAGAACGAGGACAAGATCGATATCGGAGAAGCTTTCTATACCTCCGGCGAAGATCGCATTTTCCCCAAAGGCTTTCCGGTCGGTAAGGTCGTCTCGTCTCAGCCCGGACAGGGCATGAAGGACATCAAGTTGAATCTCAGCGGAGCCCCGGGCGGGGTCGACGAGGTGCTGGTCATTTTGCAGGGCGTGCACCAGCAGATTCCAGAAGCGCCTGTCGTCCAACAGGCTGCGGTGAAAATGCTGCCTCCGCCCCCGTCGGATTCTGAATCGAAAGACACGCTGACATCTAAGCCACAGACCGAGGCCGACAAGGTCGTAGAAAAGTACGATGCGGTCGGAAAGCAGGAAGGTCACGTCTACGGTGCGATTGGCTCCAATGTGCCGAACTTCAATGTAAAACCGGGCAGCGAGTCGAAGCAGGTTCCGGAAGGTGGGCCGTTGCAGGACAAAACGCCAGCCACGTCAGTTGCTCATAACCAGCCGGAGAGTGTAGTCCCAGCTGCGCCCACGATCTTGGGCGCTCGACCGTCCTCGAAGATCGCGCCTTCAGCGGCATCCCCTGCACAGCAAAACCAACAATCAGCGACAGGACTTGCGCCGGCCCTTCCGCTAGGAGCCCCCCGCCACAAGCCTGTCCCTGCTCCTAAGTCGCCTCCGCAGGTACCCCAGCCCCTGCCACAATGAACGAAACCAGCGATCAGATCCTGACGCGGCCTATCCGGGAAAGTTGGTTCAGCCGCTTTCAGGTCCTCGCGCTCGCGGCCATTACGCTCGTAGCCATCATCGGCAAAGTCTACCTGCCGAGATTGATTCCCAACACAGAGTGGCTTGAATTACCACTCTTATTAACGGTTTACTTCGGACTGATGCGCCGGAGCCAGCTTGCTTCGCTACTCTTTGGTGCATTCGTTGGTTTAGCGGAAGATTCTCTCGCACCCGCCAACATCCCGATCGGAATGTACGGGATCACGAAAACGCTCGTCGGTTATTTTGCTGCTTCGGTGAGCCTGAGGTTCGACGTGGAAAGCACGCTGATTCGCGTGATCCTCAGTTTTTTCTTTTACTTCTTCCACGCATTTTTCTATTGGATTATGCGTCGCGCGTTGCTCGGGCAAATTGTGCCTTTCGACCCTCAGGAAACCTTTGTCCATGGCGCTTTGAACGCAGCTGTAGCCGTCCCTTTGTTCCTGATTCTCGATAGAATGAAGTTAGCCGGTAGTTCCTAGTTTTCAAATCAGTGGCAATAGTTGAAAGTGAGCGTCACCGCGTCGAGGAGTTACCCTCGGAGCGGCTGGTACGCGACGATCCTAAAACAGCAGCTGGAAAGATCGCTATCTTCCAGTATCTGATTGTTGTGGTCTTCGTTTTCCTCGTTTCCGGATTTTGGAAGCTGCAAGTTCAAAATTCGGACGTATACAGCGAAGCGGCCGAACGGAATCGGATCAAGAGCACTCCCATCCTCGCCCCGCGAGGGAAAATTCTCGATCGGGACGGACGGGTAATCGTTGATAACAAGGCATCCTACTCGCTGCTGCTGAATCGGGATCAGATCAAGTGGGAACATCTCCCCGCAATCGCAGAAGCCCTGCAGCTCGATTATGGCGAATTGGCCAACAAAATCCGTCGCATGGGACTGGCTCCCCAGATCATTATCAAAGATCAGTTGACACGGGATGAAATCGCGTTCGTAGAGTCTCACGCCGATATCAGCTCCTTCCCCGAAATGGAATTGATCCAGGCTTGGCGGAGGCAGTATCCGCAGAATGGCTTGGCGGCACACGTCATCGGGTACGTCGGCGAAATCAGTGAGGCCGAGCTGAATTCCCCGGCGTTCATCGATTACCACCAGGGCGACATTATCGGCAAAGACGGAATCGAACGCCAGTACGACCAAACTCTGCGGGGCGTAGATGGGCAGCAGCGCGTGATGGTGGACAACATGGGTCACGAACGCCAGATCGAGGATCCGCAAAAGGCTGTACCCGGAAAAGACATTCGGCTAACGATTGACCTCGACCTTCAAGCTGTTGCGGAGCTTGCGATGCAGGACAAGCGCGGTGCTGTCGTGGCACTCGATCCTCGCACCGGCGAAGTGCTCGCAATGGTGAGCCGGCCCAGCTTTGATCCGAACAAGTTTACAGGCCGGATTAGCCGAACCGATTGGAATGAGATTGCGAGCGATCCCTACAAGCCGCTAATGAATCGCGCCATCCAAGCCGAGTTTGCGCCGGGCTCGACCTTTAAGCCATTTGTCGCACTGGCGGGACTCGAAACCGGTGTAATCGATGACAAGACTGAATTCCACTGCCCAGGGGGCGCCTCGTTTTACGGTCATTATTATGCCTGTTGGCGCCAGAAAGAGGGCGGGCACGGCAACATTTCCTTACATCGCGCCATCGCCCAGTCGTGCGACGTGTATTTTTACAACGTCGCGAATAAGCTCGGAATCGATCGCATCGCGCATTACGCGGAACTCGCTGGATTCGGCCACAAAACGGGGATAGATCTGCCGAACGAGCGCGAGAGCACCATGCCTTCAACGAAATGGAAAATGCGAATGTTCCGCCAAAAGTGGTACGCGGGCGAGGTGATCTCAGTCGGAATCGGCCAGGGTGCCGTTACCGCTTCGCCGTTGGAGCTTGCGGCAGCCGAAGGAGGACTGGCAGTTGGCGGCAGATGGTACCAACCGCATGTAGTGAAGACCACCGCACCCAGACTCTTGCGAGCTGGGAGTTTTAATCCAGAAAACGTGAATCAAATCATTTCCGGAATGTATGGCGTCGTCAACGAGGGCGGCACCGGGCGTTTTGCAGCCCTTCCGGGCATTAAAGTGTGCGGGAAAACAGGTACCGCACAGTTAGCTTCGAATAAAATCCTGAAGGGAACAAAGCTGGGCCAAACCATGAAGGACAATGCGTGGTTCGTTGGCTACGCTCCCGAAGAGGCTCCGGAGATTGTAGTTGTCGCCCTGTTTGAAAACGGCGAACACGGAGACCGCGCATCGTGGATTGTCCGTGACGTGCTTAAGGCTTACTTCGATAAGAAAGCTCGCCAGTCTCAGTCTGAGCTCGCACTCGTCCGGCCATTCGCGCCACCTAGCATCTTCGAAATGCCAGAACATGCAATGGCAAAGCTGAACTTGCCTATGCGGGAAGGTTTGAGCCAGTAGTGCGCATTTACCGTTCTATTCGCGATTTAGACTGGCCGCTCCTGTTTATCACTCTTGCGTTGTGCGGTCTGGGCATATTGCAAATCTACAGCGCGACCTCGGGCAGCAAGTGGCAAGATGCCTGGTGGAAGCAGATCGTGTGGGTCGCGACAGGTCTCGCGATGATGTGGGTTGTATCGCTGCTGGATTATCACTCACTCCTCGGTCAGCGGGTGTTTTATTTCTACATAGGATCGGTAGTGCTCCTCATCGCAACCGCCTTCGTCGGAAATAGTGTGTTCGGCTCAACACGGTGGATCAAGATAGGCGCCTTCACCCTCCAGACATCCGAGTTCGTGAAAATTGTTTTAATACTGCTGATAGCCAGCTACTTAACCACCCTGAAAACGGACACGCTCGAATGGAAGGATGTCTTAAAACTCTCGGGCTTGGTCGCAGTCCCCATGGTGCTCGTCATGAAGGAACCGGATCTCGGCACTGCACTGACCTATCTTCCGATTCTTGTGTGCGGCGTTTTGATGGCTGGACTGCGCTGGAAGTATCTCTTAGTTGTCATCAGCTTACTGGTAATTACGTTACCAATCGGTTATCATTTCCTTAAGCCATACCAAAAGGACCGGCTGGTAAGTTTTATCTATCCTGACCGCGATCCGAAAGGAACGGGGTTTCAGGTTATCCAGTCAAAAATTGCCGTTGGGAATGGTGGAATGTGGGGGCGCGGCGCGAAAGAGAGTTCCCAGACGCATTTGGGCTTTTTACCTGTCCCGCACACCGATTTCATCTTCTCGTCATTCGCGGAAGAGCACGGGTTTGTAGGCGTTGTCATTGCGCTCGCTTTGTATTTTCTTTTGATCATGCAGGTCGTGCAGAATGCCCAGACCGCAACGGATAAAGCGGGCCTGTATATTTCGATGGGCGTGGCGGCGTTATTGCTGTTTCACGTCTTGGTGAATGTCGGGATGGTGGTTGGGCGTATGCCGATCACCGGAATTCCGCTTCCCTTGATGAGTTCGGGTGGTTCAAATACTTGGTCCGTATTTCTGATGCTGGGGCTCGTGAACAGTGTTAGGCTGCGGCGATTTGTGAATTGAAGTAGACGGCCTTACAAGGCCGATTTTGATGATTGAAGGTCGACTGAGAGACATAAGAGTTTCGGATTGCCAAACAAGTTTTTCGAGTTTCCTCAGTAATGAGGTAGACGTACCCACGGGAAGAGTGTTTTCGAGCAGGTCTCCACTTTTATCCCTTACGCAACACGGTTCGGGTCCGGTGCGATGGTTTCGGCGTTGAGCGTGTTGCAGATCCGAATTTCTCTGTGCTCTCATCATCGACCCCACTGAGGCGGTGATACATGAGTAAGGAGTTGGTGATTGGTTCCAATCGCCACGAGACAAAAGTAGCAGTTCTCGAAGACGATCAGCTCGTTGAACTGTATTTCCAAAAGGGCAACGAGTATTCTCTTGCCGGCAGCATCCATAAGGGCCGTGTCACTCGAGTCCTTCCCGGGATGCAATCGGCGTTCGTCGATTTGGGCTTGGAGCGCGACACGTTTCTTTACGTCTCCGATTTCTTCGATGAGCATGAGGATATCGATGCTCTTGGCGACGATAAGCCGGTTCGAAGCAATAGACGGGATCCGCGGACCGAGCGCGCTGCTGAACCCGCGCCGAGCGGATCGGTTCGCCAGTCCGACGAGAGCCCTTCCGACGAAAGCCCTTCCGCAGAAGCGTCCCCACTCGAACCTGAGAGCAGTAACGGCAATCCGGAAGCTCTCGTTTCTCCCGTCGTGGGGCTCGATTCAAAACCACCTGCTGACAGGCCGAACGAACGAGCGGAAGATGATCGCGGATTCCGGGGAGACAGGCGGGGCAGGCGGTCACGAAGACGCCGGCCCAGGGGGCAAGGCTTTCCAGAGAGCAAATACGCTCAGACATCCGGTCCGCAGCCCAACGTTCCGCCACCTGATGTGCGCAACAGCGGCGATGAAGAGGCCTCTGCGGATGTCATTCTTCTTCCTGGCGAGTCACTCGCCAAGTATCGGCAAATCTTAACAGCCGGCACGGACCGTCCTGACCCTCGCGAACGTGAGCAAGCCGCGTTCGAACCGAGTGAGTTTCCAGGGGTTCCGCCGGAGGACTCCGAAGTGCCGGGCGAGTCAGATGTTGAGGCCCAGCAAGAACTAGAGGCCCAAGTCGAAGAGATCGAATTGACTGACAAAGTGCTCACGCACCACGACGATCCTTCGCCCGCTGCAGTCGAAGAGAAGTTGGAGGAGGTCAAACAGGATCTCCCCGCCCGCAACGCGGAAGCTGACGAACAGCTGGAACCTAGCCAGATTCAGTATGAATCGCCGTTCGACGACACGACCGAGGAATCTCCCGATCGGGATCAAGGCATTACCCTCGAGGCGGAGCACTCGGGTGATATGTCTCCATCACCTTCGAGCTCTGAAGAGGACTCCGATGAAGAGCATACGGAACCAGAGCAAACCGCAACTCTGTCCGGCCCGCAGAATCCGATGTTGCGAGAGCAAGGCGGACGCTACATGCATCGCATGCCTCGGCGTATCCGGCGGAGGCGAGGTGGAAATCGGTTCAACAACGCACCGGAAATAACCGCGATTGGCGAATCGGATCGGTCCAGACCCGCCGTTACCCCGGAGAGTCGCGCCGCCGCACGCCCGGACACTACAGAAGAGCGTTCTGGGTCCAGACCCGATCGAGTGGCGCCCTCGATCGCAGACCTTTTAAAACCCGGCCAGGAGATCATCGTTCAAATTGCGAAAGAGCCTCTCGGTCAAAAGGGCGCGCGCATTACATCTCACATAGCTCTGCCGGGCCGCTATGTTGTCTTCATGCCCAGCGTGAGCCACGCCGGAGTATCACGGAAAATCGCGAGCGAAGAAGAACGCCATAGATTGAAACGCATTCTTCACAAGCATCGCGCCGGGACAACGGGTGGCTTCATCGTCCGCACCGCCGGAGAAGGCATATCGGAAGAGGAAATCGCCGCCGATATGAACTTTCTTTACAACCTTTGGATGGACATTCGCCAAAAGGCCGAGAAGAAGCCCGCCCCCGCGCTGTTGCACTACGATCTCGACGTCGTTCAACGCATCCTGCGCGATCGATTAACGGAAGACTTCAAAGCGATTTGGGTCGATAACGAAGACATGTATGAGAACGTAATCACATTCATGCAGCGCTTCCAGCCATCTCTGGTCAGCAGGATCAAGATGTACACGCGCTCTGCTCCCATCTTCGATGCTTTCAACATCACCCAGGAATTGGAGAAAGCGCTCCGGCCAAAGGTTTGGCTTAAATCGGGTGGGTACATCGTGATTAATCAGACTGAAGCTCTGGTCGCCATCGACATCAATACCGGCAAGTTTGTCGGTAAATCGAACCGGCTCGAAGACACGATTGTAAAGACCAACACCGAAGCGGTGAAAGAGATTGTCCGGCAGATCCGGTTACGCGATCTCGGCGGCATCATTGTCGTCGACTTCATTGACATGGACGAGCGCAGAAACCGGCAGAAAGTGATGCAGGCCTTGGAAGAGGCAATGCGCGCTGACCGGGCACCCTACAAAATTCTTCAGTTTAACGATTTCGGGCTAGTGGCTATTACGCGCAAACGGGTAAAGCAGAGCCTCGAGCGCGCGTTGTGCTCGCCGTGCCCGTATTGCGATGGCGCTGGGTACATCAAGAGCGTTCATACTGTGCTTGGTGAAATTCTCATTGAGGCGCAGAAGATTGCCAAGTCGATCGAGGGAAAAGACATCGTGCTGCGGGTTAATCCAGCAGTCGCCAAAGTACTGAAATCGAGTCACAATCGCTATCTGGAAGAGATCGAAGAGATATTAAAACGGCCCGTGCTGGTGACGAGCGATGCGAGCCTACATCACGAGAAGTTCGATTTGGCGTAATTGACCAAGTAAATCCGGAGAGATGGCCGAGTGGTTGAAGGCGCACGCTTGGAAAGCGTGTTTAGGGGAAACTCTAACGTGGGTTCGAATCCCACTCTCTCCGCCACT
>CAVWUV010000034.1:0-44287 GCA_963758245.1 uncultured Acidobacteriaceae bacterium
TGGGGCGAGCTCCTCGCACCAGCTTTGCCGCTGCCACGCCAATTGCAGCTGAGATTCCCGCCGCCGCTAGCCAGGGAATTGCATTGCTTGTCTGGGAGGGTTTGCTCTTGGGGAGATTCATTGATGCCGTATTTAAGGAGGATGGTGGCATGCTTCAAACGTTTCGCCCGGCGCACATAAGTAAAAGTGCGGGTCAGCTCCAAGCACGATTCCAGGGCGGCAAAATCGAATCCCGATGCTAAGCTGAGACAGAAGTTTGAGTTGAAAACATGGGCCGGTAGCTCAGTTGGTAGAGCATCGCACTTTTAATGCGGTGGTCGCGGGTTCGAGTCCCGCCCGGCTCACCATATTCAATCAATCACTGGCTTTGAGATTCCTGCCGGACTGTACGGCGTATCACTTGCACGCGTGCGGCTGTGCGAAAGCGATCCATTGTCCCCATCCATTTCCGTTGTCCGCGGCCGAAATCTCAAACCCCGAGGACGCCTTCGAAGTTATCTTCCAGAATCTCCATTCCACATCAGAGGTTCGCATTGGAACTGACGCTATCATTTGTTTTGTCTTTGCATCCAAAACGGCTAGAGATATTCCGTGAACTAAAGGGCCGTGGACAACCGGAAGGATGATGCAGCCCGTCGGACTAGAGACTTCTGCCGAAGCGCTTCCCGTATTGGAATCGCTTCCGCTCCAGCTTTCGAATGTTGTTCCGGCCGGTGTTCTGGATTGCGGCGCGGGTAATGGCCCATCAACAGTCCAGGTCTTGTCCATGTGCTCGATCTTAAGATCTAGAAGGTCTCCCGCCTGTGAATCAGAAGCAGGCAAGGCCTCATGGCGGTTTAGCTCTGCTAAATCAAGCGCGCCAAGTGGCTCCAGAATTCCGTGAGCTCTATTCACCCGGTACACCTTAACAGAGTGGCTCTCAAAATTTGAATTTACGAATCCGACCCAGGCAAGCGAGCTCGGCGTGTTCACACGTCTGAACTCGAAGGGCAACCCGGCCGCCATTTTCTCGCCGTAGCCAACGATTATTCCTGCCTGATTAACAAAAACGATTCGATCTGGATTCCAACTATGAAGTGGGCCTTCAACCCAGCCCACCACCCCAACGCCAGATTCGACAGGAAACGTATAAGTAATGCCCGCTTCGACTGTTTGCGTGGAAGCTATCGAGAAAAGAGAGCTTGCTTGTTTACCTATCCAGAATGGGAATGGCGTGGCGTAAATTGAGTAACCTCTTTGTTCCAACACAGGAAGTAGTTTGATCTGCGCCAGAGCTCTTTGATTCAGCATTCCCAGATGATTCCAGTCTCGTAGCCCCGCCGTTACCGAGATAGTCGCGAGACGGAATCGTCTAAAACCGTCGCAATGAGAGTTGGTCCATTGGTGAAGCTTCGAAAAGGAAAAACTCAGGATGAGTAACAGGGCCACAATCAGACCTTTGCCATAGAAAAGGCGAGAATCCAAAACACCAGCGAGCCAGAAAAGCGCAAAGAGCAAAGATACCCAGTTTGCTAACGGCACGCTCATATACCTTTCAACCTTGGCTGAACTAAATTGAAGGTCTGCCGGATTCATCCGTCCGCAAGCAACGACCAACGCAGTTAGAATTGCAGTTGCCGAATTCCCCAAAAAAACAACAGCAGGGGGCTGGTCGAGCAGTTTCTTCCGACGCGCGATGGCAATAAGAATGATGAACACAACCAGATTCAACATTCCAAGCAGCAGCCCCGAAGTACGACCTAGCGCGCCGAAAGGCATGCTAAGGTACGAGGCGACAAACCCGAAAATCTGGAATGGATAATGGATCAATCTTTCGAGGGGATGGCTGTTCGTATTCGTGTAACCAACGAAGTACAGGGTTATGCTTACAGTGCCAGACAAGAACAAGTAACCCGTCTGCCGTAAGGGCAATCGCAGAATGTATCCAGCGAGGATTAGAATCGGCCATACGAGCATCCCGCTACCGCAAGAGTACGTCGAGATTACTCCAGAAATGATCGTGAGACCAAGAAATTCTGCACTTCTCCGATGGTGGCGAACGAAAGGTAATCCAGCAAGCGCTAAAACATCTGCGAACTGTGACAAAGGCAAGTTAACCAGGAACGGTGATGCAAAGTCAGTTGCAATCCCCGGCCATCCCATAATGAGTGCGGCGATCAAGATGACATACGAGCGGACTGTGGCCGAAATTTGCTTCTGAGCATAGAAGAACCAGGCGAAGACGCCCAAGATTGCAATCCAGAAAAGCAAGCTGCAGACAACCGGCAGAATCTCCCGCCCACGGAATAGAAAATAGTCGAGCGCAAAAATGATCTGTGGAAATACTATGCGATGCTCACTGTGTTGTTGCCAAAATACGGACCAATCCAGCCTGAAATATCGGGGCAGATAGAGGACCGTAATCCAATAATCGTATTCAGGCAAAGAGGTGAAATAAGCAGCCAGATTATTAACTGTTTGGGCCCAATAGTAAATAACCCAAATAGCAAGGGCGCACAAACCTGCTCTGGGGAAAACCTCACGATGCGCCCACATTTCCCGCAAGGTTAACACCTCGCGGCGTATTTATCGGACGCTGCTGGACCGGGCACCAGATTGCTGACGCCCACTTCTGGTTGCGAAGACGCTTCCAAAAACGAAACCTACTGCGGCTGCTATGAGAAGCGAGGGCCGGGGCTTCTGGTGAAGAGATCCCTCTTTCACGGGTACCGTTTTATAACGCGGCTGTCGCGGAACTTCTAGGGAGGATTCACTGCTCTCGGCGAGAGACCGTGCGGCAACACTCGCCGGTAGTTTGTCAGGTGCCTTAACTGCCGCTCCTTTTTCGGGTTTTTCTTTTTCCGTTGGCTTCGCGGCCTTGCCACCTTCGGCGCCCTCATGCGCATCAGCATGAACACGCGTGAATTCGGCCCCGAAAAAGAAGATCTGCGCCGAGTAATAGACCCACACAATTACAGCCACCAAGGAACCCGCAGCGCCGTATGTCGATCCCACGCTCGCTTTACCGATGTAAAGGCCGAGGAGCAGCTTTCCGATCGTAAATAAAAGAGCCGTCCCGATGGCTCCGAACCGGACATCTCGCCAGGAAATCTTCCGAGCCGGCACAAACTTGAACATGAGCGCAAACAGCAGCGTGATCACCGCGAAGGATACAGCAAAGTTAATGGCGTCAAAAACAAAACCTGGAACGGGAATCATGTGGCTGAAGAACTTGCCCAGGAACGCCAGTGCTGCGCTTATGATCAGTGAAACCAACAACAGAAATCCGACGGAAAGGACCATGCCGAATGAAAACAGGCGCTGCTTTAACATGCCTGAGAATCCGGAGTCGTTCTTGGGCTCCGCATCCCAAATAATGTTCAGAGCATCGCGGAGCTCCGTAAATACTCCGGAAGCGCCAAACAGTAGCGTCACCAAAGCAATTATGCTTGCGAGCACCCCGGAGGAACGCTTTTGCGCATTGGCGAGGAGCGACTTCACGGTGTCCGCTCCACGATCGCCAATCATCTGCCTGGCCTGATCAATCAGGCCGCTCTGTGCTTTTTGCTGGTCCATGACCAAGGCGATCACCGCGACCGTGAAGACCAGAAGCGGAGCAAACGAAAGCAAGGTGTAGAAGGCGACCGACGCACCCAGGCGGGGCGCATTGTGATCACTCCAATTCTGATAAGTCTTTTTGAGAAGTGAAATCGCGGTTCGCATGCGCATGTTCTTTCAAGATGAGATCAGATCGGCTAGATACATCCGCACTGGTAAGTTTGCTGGGCCTGGCGCGTGAGAGGCGAAGGAAAAATAACCTATTCCGCTGATAAAATCGCTCGTATGAATCTAAAGCGTTGGTTTCTCGTTCTCCTGACTGCTGCGGCGCTCGCAAGCGCCCAGACCAGCACCTCGACAAAGGCTTCTTCCGGGAATAGCGGATCGACAGCTTCTGCCAAGAAGGGCGGCCTCATCGATATCAACAGTGCAAGCGCGGACGAGCTCGACTCTCTGCCGGGCATAGGACCTGTGATGGCTCAGAAGATTATTGCCGGCCGCCCGTACCGCGCCAAAACCGATCTGGCAACGCGAAAGATCATTCCACAGTCCGCTTACGACAAGATCAAGGGTCAAATCATCGCACATCAAAAGAAGCAGTAGGTATTCGCTAGCCTCGTTTTCGCGCTGCGATTCCAAAGCCAATCAGGCCAACTGCTTCACCAACGAAGAAGAGTCCCCAGTGAAACGCGTTGGGGTTCCCTCCTGAGGCAGTGTTGCGGAAATCGTAGATGAAAGCCGTTAAGACTAGCAGGCCGCCCAGCGTAATGAGAGTCCAATGTGTTCCCGTGATAGAAACAGGCCGAGAGTTATGCTCCCGCCATAGGACGAATAGGCCGGCGAAAATCATCGAAATAGAGACCAGTATTGGCGCGAGGACCGGTCCGACCCAGGGCACGGGAACCAAAAACAGGATGTCCCAGGTGAGCAGCGAAGCAGGCCAGTTGATAAGCAGTTTCAGAAATGCATAAAAGGCTATGTCCCAGGCGCCGAAGCAGACCACGAACCCAGCGACCCATTCGCGGATGTTTCGGGCGGCTGTTAGCGCCACCCCAGCGAGCATCAGAAGCGTGGCGAGCTCCCGGCCCAATTCTGTGCTGAGCCGTGCTGTGTGCTCCGGACCCAACGTGCGCAATTGATTGAGCGTGAGCAATGGAAACAGCTCGCTGGAAGCAACGGCCGGATAGAAGTGAGCGCGCACGGGGGCATAGAGAGCGCGCAAATAGGTGACCACGGCAGCCTCTACATAGCCGAATGCAAGGCCAAATAGCAGCAGGCCGGCGACGATCCGCCAGAGTTGAGTTCTAGGGCGCTGAGCACCTGATTTAGACATTGGTAATTTAAACATTAGACTTGTAATCTGAGCGAAACGAGTGCATACTCTCCCGAAGAGCAGCGCTCGCGGGCTGTTCCGGAGGAAACCGTGGACCTCTGGCCTTTGGGCGTATATGTCGCCCTGGTCGCGTTCTTAGCTACAGCTATGGTAGGGCTGTCCTATGTCTTAGGGCAGCGACATCACGACCGTTCAACTGATTCTCCTTATGAATCGGGTATTCTCTCGGAAGGCTCGGCCCGCGTCAGGCTTTCCGCAAAATTTTATCTAGTCGCAATGTTCTTCGTCATCTTCGATCTGGAATCAATTTTCATCTTCGCCTGGGCTGTTGCTGTTCGCGAAACAGGTTGGACAGGATACCTCGAGATCAGCATTTTTATAGTTGTCTTGCTTGCAGCGCTCGGTTACCTCTGGCGAGTGGGCGCGCTCGATTGGGGATCCGGGCGCTTTAAGAGGACGAGTTAAAGGAATAATCTAGATGCGCTGGTCAACAAGCAGTGTGGATGCTCCGCCGCAGAGTGATGGATCTTCCGAGCACCTCGAAACAGCAGTTCGCCGCAGTCTTATTTTATCGAGGCTGGAAGACCTGGTCGCATGGGGCCGCAAGAATTCGATCTGGCCATTCCACTTCGGGCTTTCGTGCTGCTTTGTGGAAATGGCCACCAGCATCACCAGCAAATACGATATCTCTCGATTCGGCGCAGAAGTGATTCGCGGCACGCCAAGAGAAGCGGATTTGATGGTAATCGCCGGAACGTGTTTCATCAAAATGGCGCCGGTCATTCGCCGCCTTTACGAGCAGATGATGGAACCGCGCTGGGTGATATCAATGGGTTCGTGCGCAAACTCTGGAGGCATGTACGACATCTATAGCGTGGTGCAAGGCGTAGATAAATTTTTGCCCGTGGACGTGTACGTGCCCGGATGCCCGCCCCGGCCGGATGCTTTCCTTGAAGGAATCTTGTTGTTGCGTGACGCAGTCGGTAAGGAAAAGCGGCCTCTGAGCTGGGTAGTCGGACCGCAAGGTGTAGAAAAGCCGGATAAAATTTCCATGCGCGATCAAAAGGCGGCAAGCCGGCAACAGCTCACTGTCCTTCGAACACCCGACCAGGTATAGAGCTTTCGCATGGCAACCGCGCTCGTCCCCGGCCAAGAGTTACAGCAGGCACTGTTCCCCGGCGCAACTCCCCAGGCGACGCGCGATGGCATTCCTACGTTTTGGCTGACCGCTAGCGAAATTCACAACGCTGTGAATCAGCTTCGCTACACCGTTCCCCAGCCGTTCAAAATGCTCTACGATCTCACGGCGATTGATGAACGCGGGCGCAAATACAGGGAGGGCCAGCCCCCCGCCGATTACACGGTTGTTTATCATTTGTTCTCGTTTGATCGCAACGCCTACGTTCGCCTGAAGGTTCCCTTGAGCGGCGACCGCCCTTCGCTCCCTTCCGTCGTTGACATTTTCCCCTCCGCCAATTGGTATGAGCGCGAGGTATGGGACATGTTCGGAATCGCCTTCGAGGGTCATCCGCACCTGACTCGAATCCTGATGCCTCGAAGCTGGCAAGGGCATCCGCTGAGAAAAGACCATCCGGCTCGAGCCACGGAAATGGGCCCGTTCGTTTTGCCCGACGAGAAGCAGGACGCCGAACAGGAAGCACTGCGCTTCCGCCCGGAAGAGTGGGGCATGGCGCGGGGACGCGAAGACACCGATTTTCTTTTTCTGAATATCGGTCCCCAGCATCCTGGAACGCACGGCGTTCTTCGTATCGTTCTCGAGTTGGACGGTGAAGAAATTGTAAACGCCGTTCCCGACATCGGGTTCCACCACCGGGGCGCCGAAAAGATGGGCGAGCGCCAGACCTGGCACACCTATATTCCGTATACCGATCGGATCGATTACCTCGGCGGCGTGATGAACAATCTCGCCTACTTAACGGCCTTCGAAAAACTCGCCGGTATCACCGTGCCTCCGCGAGGGCAAATGATCCGGGTGATGATGTCAGAACTGTTCCGCATCATCAGCCATCTGGTCTGGTACGGAACGTTTGCTCAAGACGTCGGCCAGATGTCTCCGGTCTTCTACACATTCAATGACCGCGAGAAAGCCTTCGGAATGGTGGAAGCTATCTGCGGAGCGCGAATGCATCCGAACTGGTTCCGTATTGGCGGCGTGGCGCAAGATCTGCCAGCGGGCTGGGACCGGATGTTCCGTGAGTTCCTCAGCTATCAGCCGTCGCGTCTCGACGAATACGATCGCACCATAATGCGGAACCGGCTTTTCCAAGCGCGAACGAAGGGTGTGGGCGGCTGCACGATTGACGAAGCTATAGCGTGGGGAATGACCGGTCCGAACTTGCGGGCGGCGGGATTGGAATGGGATTTCCGGAAAAAGCAGCCGTATGCGTGTTACGACCAGCTCGAGTTCGATATACCTACCGGCAAATCCGGAGATTGCTACGACCGCGCAGTCGTCCATGTCGGCGAGATGCGGCAAAGCTTGCGCATCATTCAGCAGTGCGTCGACAATATGCCGGGGGGCCCGTGCAATGCCGAGCATCCGCTTACAACGCCCCCGCCCAAAGCGCGGACCATGCACGATATTGAAACGCTCATCAACCATTTCTTGGGCGTGAGCTGGGGGCCGGTTGTTCCTCCAGGCGAGGCGTTAGGAGCAATTGAAGCGACCAAAGGTAACAACGGTTATTACCTGATTAGCGACGGTGGAAACGGTTCGTACCGGACCAGAATCCGGACGCCATCATTCGCGCATATGCAGATGCTGCCTCTGCTGTGCCGCGGGTTGATGATTCCGGATCTGCTCGCAATTTTGGGCAGTATCGACTTTGTGCTGGCGGATATCGACCGGTAATGAAAGTGGCTCACGCTCCCTTACGGTCGCGGTTCCGTGCAATTGGGCAGATAACTGAACCGCGCGTCAGCAAGCGGCTCGGCAGAGGAGAAAGCGTTTGTTAACGGCTGAAGAGGAAAAAGAAATCAACGACGAGCTCAGCCATTATCCCAACAAGGAAGCCGTCTGCATTGATGCGATGCTGATTATTCAGCGGCACAGGGGATGGGTATCTGACGAATCAATTCGTGATGTCGCCAACCTGCTCGGAATGTCAACCGCCGACCTGGACGGCGTCGCCAGTTTCTACAACCTCATCCGCCGAAAACCAGTTGCGCGGCATGTGGCCCTGATCTGCGACAGCGTTAGCTGCTGGATCATGGGTTGCGAACGGGTGCGTGATCAATTGTGCGCCAGATTGGGCACGACGCTCGGCGGATCCACGGCCGACGGGCGGTTTACCCTGTTGCCCATCGTTTGTCTGGGAGCCTGCGATCACGCGCCCGTAATGATGATCGATGGAGATCTGCATACGGATCTGGACCACAATCGACTCGACGCCATTCTGGAGAGCTACAAGTAAATCGATGACGGAGCGTCCGCTTACAAAAAATCTTCGGCCGGACGGGCAAGCGGTGGACATCGCCGCTTACGAGCAAGCTGGAGGTTACCAGGGGTTACGCAAGGCGCTTCAATTGCAGCCTCCGGATGTCTTGGATCTGGTAAAGCGGTCGAATCTGCGAGGCCGCGGCGGAGCGGGTTTTCCGACGGCGATGAAGTGGAGTTTCGTTCCGATGAGTGCAGATGCTCCGCATCCGAAATACCTGGTCGCGAATGCCGACGAGATGGAGCCAGGCACTTTTAAAGATCGCGTTCTCATGGAGGGCGATCCGCATCAGCTCATCGAAGGAATGGCTGTCTCGGCGTATGCGATCCAGGCTGATATCGGCTATATCTTTTTGCGCGGTGAATATCGCACGTCGGCGGATCGGCTTTCGCGGGCGCTTGTCGAGGCGCGAGAACGAGGCTATCTTGGGCCCAACATTCTCGGCTCGGGCTATAGCTTCGAGCTGTATCTTCACGTCAGCGCCGGCCGTTATATCTGCGGCGAGGAAACTGCTCTCCTGAATGCTCTCGAGGGCAAGCGCGCGCATCCCCGCACCAAGCCGCCGTTTCCGCAAGTCTCGGGACTGTTCGGGAAGCCGACCATCGTACAAAATGTCGAGACGCTCTGCAATGTGCAGCATATCGTCAACCATGGCGCGGAGTGGTTTCGCGGGCTGAGCCTCACCGAAGACGGCGGTACTAAACTGTACGGGGTTAGCGGAAAAGTCAAACGCCCCGGACTTTGGGAACTGCCGCTTGGCACAACCATGAGAGAGATTCTAGAAGACCACGCCGGTGGAATGCGTGATGGCCTTCAGTTCCGTGGCATTCTTCCGGGCGGCGCATCTACGGACTTTCTGGTTGAGGAACATCTGGATATAGCGATGGACTACACGCAAGTGCAGAAGGCCGGCAGCCGTTTGGGAACCGGCACTATGGTAGTTCTGGACGATCAGACCTGTCCCGTTGGCATGGTGTGGAACCTCGAACATTTCTTCGCGCAGGAATCGTGCGGCTGGTGTACGCCGTGTTGGAGCGGCTTGGCATGGACTGAGAAGATTTTGCTGGCTATGGAACAGGGAAAAGCCGAAGAAAAGGATCTTGACACTTTGCGTTTTCAGACCAGGTTCCTTGCGCCGGGAAATACCTTCTGTGCTTTTGCTCCGGGAGCAGTTGAGCCGTTACAAAGCGCGCTGAAATACTTCGCGAGTGACTTTCAGCGCCATATCGAAGAAAAGCGCTGTCCCTGGAGATAACCGTGGCGACTATCTACGTCGACAATCAGCCGCGACAAGCCGATACCGCGCAAAATCTGTTGCATGTGCTCCTGTCGCTTGGTTATGACCTGCCCTACTTTTGCTGGCATCCCGCGCTAGGCTCGGTGGGCGCTTGCCGTCAATGCGCGGTGAAGCAGTTCCGTAATGAGCAGGATACGTCCGGCAAGATCATCATGGCCTGCATGACGCCAACGGCGGATGGCACACGGCTTTCCATCAAAGATCCGGAAGCGGCCGAGTTTCGCGCGGCAGTCATTCAGGGCCTCATGCAAAACCATCCGCATGATTGCCCAGTGTGCGATGAAGGCGGCGAGTGTCATCTGCAGGATATGACCGTAATGACCGGACACTGCGCCAGGCACTACAGTTTCGGCAAACGTACCTTCCGGAATCAATACCTCGGTCCTCTCATCAATCACGAGATGAACCGCTGCATCCAGTGCCAGCGTTGCGTGCGTTATTACCGCGATTACGCCGGAGGTCACGATCTGAATGCCTTTCGGCTTCGAGACGTGGTGTACTTTGGCAGGTTTGAAGACGGCGTGCTCGAAAACGAGTTCAGCGGGAATCTGGTTGAGATCTGCCCTACGGGCGTGTTTACAGATGCGACTCTGAAACACCACTACACCAGAAAATGGGATTTGCAGATGGCGCCTTCTATCTGCGTGCATTGTGCCGCCGGATGCAACACCAGCATCGGCGAGCGCTATGGCATGCTGCGCAGAGTTATAAACCGGTACAACCATGAAGTAAATGGCTATTTTCTTTGCGACCGCGGCCGCTTCGGCTACGAGTTTGTCAATAGTGACCGGCGCATCCGCGAGTGCTTGCTCGATGGCCAGCCGGTTGAGACGGAGCAGGCCATGCTCCGCGTCGAAACAGTGACGCGGGAGAACAAATGCATCGGCATCGGATCGCCTCGCGCATCGCTCGAGAGCAACTTCGCTCTTCGCCAGCTTGTGGGGCCAGATCGCTTCTATTCCGGTGTAGCTGACCAGGAATGGTCGGTAACTGTCGCGGCACTCGAAGCTTTGAAGAGTGGTCCGGCAAAATCGCCGTCTCTCGATGAGATCGAACACTGTGATGCGGTTTTCATTTTGGGAGAGGACGTCACGAATGTTCTCCCAGTAATGGCGCTGCGCTTGCGCCAATCCGTGCGCCAGCAGCCCATCAAAAAGGCAATCGAACTTAAGATCCCGCTCTGGCTTGATCAAGCGGTCCGCGAGCTTGTTCAGGATGCGAAAGGGCCGTTCTTCATCGCCGCGCCTTCTGCGACTAAACTCGATGACATTGCCTCTGAAGTGCTGCATGCCGCGCCAGATGATTTAGCCCAGCTAGGTTTTGCGGTGGCAAATGTGATTCAGGGCGGAACCCAGCTCCCGGATCTCCCAAGTGAATTGTCTGACCTTGCGGATAGAATCGCGGCCGCGCTCCGCTCCGCAACTTCTCCGCTGATTGTCTCAGGCACGAGTTGCCGTAGCACGGTAGTTGTTCAAGCGGCGGCGCAGATTGCCGCGGCGCTCTGCCAGGCCGGCAAACCGGCGAAATTGGGCTACTGTCTCCCGGAGTGCAACACCGCCGGACTCGCGCTCATGAAGCCGCGTCCCTTATCCGAAGCATTTCAAGGCTTGCGAGATGGACAAGCCAGCGCGGTCATCATCGTTGAAAACGATCTATATCAACGCGCCGCGGAGGAAGATGTTACTGCATTTCTCGCTGCAGCGCGGCATGTCATTGCGATCGATCACTTGAAGAATGGGACAACCGGGAAAGCGGAAATCGTGTTGCCCGCGGCAACTTTCGCCGAGAGTGACGGCACGCTGGTGAATTACGAAGGACGCGCGCAGCGGTTTTTCCAGGCATTCGTTCCGAAGGGCGAAGTGCGAGCAAGCTGGAGATGGTTGAGCGAGTCTTTCAACACGCTGGACGAAATCGTCAGCGCAATCGCTCTGGAAATACCGGAACTCGCAGCTATCGGGCTCGCCGCGCCTTCGCGAAATGAGTTCGGGAAAGTGGCACGCGAGCCTGGTCGCTACAGCGGCCGCACATCGATGCTCGCTAACATTTCTGTCCATGAGCCGAAGCCGCCGGAAGATCGGGACTCCGCTTTGGCCTTCTCGATGGAATCCGGGCCGAAGCCCCCGCCGCCTGCCCTCAATCCGTTTTTCTGGTCCCCAGGCTGGAATTCTATTCAGTCCGTCAATAAGTATCAAAGCGAAATCGGCGGCCCGTTGCGCGGCGGCGATCCAGGAATTCGCTTGATTGAACCTGAAGAACGTGACGGGTGGAAGTTTGCTTCCGTGCCTGCAGGCTTTGAGGCTGATCCTGGCTCCTGGTTGCTCCTGCCGTGTTTCCATATTTTCGGATCGGAGGAACTGAGCCGGCAAGCGCCAGCGATTTCTGAGCTCGTGCCGCGCCCTTATCTCGCGCTGAACGCGGCCGACGCTGCTCTGCTCGGAGTCACTTCAGGCGAACCGATCAATGTAAGGGTCGGCAATTCAGCGTACGAAGTTCCGGTTTCTCTGCGGCCTGATGTTCCACAAGGCGTGGCATTGTTGCCTGCCGGTATACCGCCTCTGAACGGTCTCTCGCTTCCCGCACGGGGCAAGTTGACGCCTCTGACAGCAGCGGTCCCTGGAGTCAGGCCATGATGAAGTTTTTCCCGCTCGTAATCATCGCGGTAGTTCTCGGCGTGATATTGAACCTGGCTGCTGTGCTCGTCTGGGTGGAACGGCGATTGCTCGCGGTTTGGCAGGACCGCTACGGTCCGAACCGCGTCGGACCATTCGGTCTCCTGCAGCCGCTCGCCGATTCCATAAAACTGTTTCTGAAAGAAGATTGGATTCCGCCCTTCGCGGACAAGCCGGTTTTTATCCTTGCGCCCGCAATTATTGTGGTGACCGCGCTTGTGTCGTTTGCCGTTATTCCTTTTGCGCCCGGCTTTGTGGTGGCCGACCTTAACATCGGTCTGCTCTTCCTGCTGGCCATGTCTTCGCTCGGCGTGTATAGCGTGGTTCTTGCGGGTTGGGCCTCGAACAATAAGTATTCGTTGCTCGGCGGCATTCGCGCGTCCGCGCAGATGCTCAGCTACGAGGTGTTTATGGCGCTCTCGATGCTCGGCGTTGTGATCATCTCGGGGTCATTCCGTTTGACGGACATTGTGGAAGCACAACGGCACGTATGGTTCGTAATTCCGCAATTCCTCGGGTTTGTGCTTTTTCTAATTGCCGGAATTGCCGAGGCGCGCAGACTGCCCTTCGATCTGGCCGAAGCGGAAAGCGAGCTCGTCGCCGGCTTCCACTCGGAGTATTCGAGCATGAAGTTCGGCATGTTCTTTGTAGGTGAATATATCGGGGTGACGCTCATCTCGGCCGCTATTACTCTTCTGTATTTCGGTGGCTGGTTGGGCCCTTTTCTGCCGGCGCCTATCTGGTTCGCCATTAAGACGATGGCTTTTATTTGCTTCTTCATTCTGTTGCGTGCTGCATCGCCGAGACCGCGTTTCGATCAGTTGATGCTATGGGGCTGGAAATTCATGCTGCCTTTGGCATTGCTGAATCTACTCGCGACCGGAGCTGTGGTGCTGGCTTTATCATGATGCGGAGAAATTAATGCTCAGTTTAGTGCGTAGCTTGTGGGAAGTTTTCAAGCATGGCTTCCATAAGCGCATTACCGTCCAATATCCGGAAGAAAAGCCCTATCTGGCCCCGCGTTATCGCGGGCGAATTATTCTCACGAGCGATCCCGATGGCGGCGAGCGCTGTGTCGCGTGCAATCTCTGCGCGGTTGCCTGCCCGGTCGATTGCATCTCCCTGCAGGCCACTGAGGACGAGCATGGGCGCCGCTATCCCGAGTTCTTCCGAATTAATTTTTCGCGCTGCATCTTTTGCGGCTATTGCGAGGAGGCTTGTCCCACTTACGCCATTCAACTCACGCCGGATTTTGAGATGGGCGAGTACAACCGCCAAAACCTCGTGTATGAGAAGAAGGATCTTATGGTAAACGGGCCTGGAAAATATCCCGATTACAACTTCTGGCGAGTTGCCGGTGTTGCCATCGGAGGCAAAGACAAAGGCCAATCGGAAAACGAAGAGAAGCCTGTGGATCTTCACAGCCTGCTGCCCTAGAAAAAGCCTATGCTGATTGTCTTCTACATCGCCGCTGCAGTCGCTGTTCTTGCGACCACGGTTGCAATCACTCGCAACAATGCCGTCCACGCGCTGCTTTATCTGATCGTCTCGTTGCTGGCTGTCGCCGTTGTTTTTTATGTGATCGGAGCGCCGTTTCTGGCCGCGCTCGAGATCATCATTTACGCTGGCGCAATCATGGTGCTTTTTCTCTTCGTGGTCATGATGCTCAATATCGGTGAGCATGCCACGGATGTCGAAACCGCCTGGCTGAAACCGGGCGTGTGGGCCTGGCCGTCTGGGCTGGCGACGCTTCTGCTTGCGGAGCTGTTCTATGTGGCGATCCATGCTGCGCCCCCAACCGGGACTATGCATGTAGTAACTCCAAAAGAAATCGGCATCTCGCTTTTTGGGCCTTATGCAATCGCCGTTGAGCTCGCCTCCTTGCTCTTAATGGCCGGCTTGGTTGGCGCATATCACCTTGGAAGGCGCACTTCCAGAGAGGAGGAGGAACGCAACGATGCCAGTACCTATGGAAGACGTGTTGTTTTTGGCAGTGACGTTGTTCGCGCTGGGTCTGATCGGACTTCTCACGCGGCGTAATCTCATTTTCACTTTGCTGTCGGTCGAGGTCATGCTGAACGCAAGCGGCCTCGCCTTTGTAGTGGGAAGTTACAAATGGGGCGGCCCGGACGGACAGATCATGTTTCTGTTCATCCTGGCTATGGCCGCGGCTGAGGCCTCAGTAGGTCTCGCGCTTTTCCTCCAATTCCACAGAAGCCAGCCCACTCTCGATTCAGACGCTGCAAGCGGAATGAAAGGATAGCCATGCAGTCACTGCTCTGGCTCATTCCGGGTTTCCCGTTTGCGAGCGCGGCAATTCTTGCCCTCTTCGGCTCGCGCATTCCGCGCCGCATCGCTGCCTGGCTGGGCTGTAGCTCCATCGGTCTCTCTGCGTTAATCGCCATTATTTCCGCCGCGGAGTTCCTCCGCTCAACCCCTCCGGGAAACGCCTGGGTCCAGCATCTTTGGACCTGGATGAATGTGGGCGATTTCCGGCCCGAGATCGCATTTTACTTTGATCCCGTAGCGCTGATCATGACGCTCGTGGTCACCTTCGTCGGTTTCCTGATTCATCTCTATTCAGTCGAATACATGCGCGATGACGAAGGATTCTCCAGGTTCTTTGCCTATATGAATCTGTTCGTCGCCGCCATGCTCACGCTCGTCCTTGCGAACAATCTTCTCCTTCTGTACCTCGGCTGGGAAGGGGTTGGTCTGTGCAGTTTTCTGCTGATTGGCTTCTGGTACAGGGATCCCGTCAACGTGCGCGCGGCCAACAAGGCGTTTCTGGTGACACGCGTCGGAGATACCGCGTTCGCCATCGGCTTGTTTCTGCTTGCGACTCACTTGCGTACTCTCGACATCCAGGAAATGATGCGCCGTGCAACCGGGCAGTGGCCGGTGGGCAGCGGCATCGCCATTGCGGCGGCGGCGTTGCTGCTCGGCGGAGCAGTCGGAAAATCAGCTCAGTTGCCTTTGCAGACCTGGCTGCCTGATGCCATGGCCGGACCTACGCCGACCAGCGCCCTTATCCATGCGGCAACGATGGTGACCGCGGGCGTCTACCTGATTGCGCGTACGAATGCGTTATTCATCCTCGCCCCTCCCGTGCAGTTCATCGTCGCGCTCATTGGCGCGGGTACCATGCTGCTCTCCGCGTTCAGTGCCATTGCCCAGCGTGATATCAAGCGCGTGCTCGCGTATTCAACCATGAGCCAGATCGGCTATATGTTTTTAGCCCTTGGACTGGGCGCGTGGTCGGCCGCCATTTTTCATTTCATGACGCACGCCTTCTTTAAAGCGCTCCTGTTCCTCGCGGCCGGTGTAGTGATTCAGGCCATGCACCATGAGCAGGACATGTTCAAAATGGGCGGTTTGCGGTCCAAGCTACCACTCGCTTTCTGGTCATTCGTGATTGGCGGTTCGGCATTAGCAGGTCTGCCGCTTATCACGGCTGGTTTCTTCAGCAAGGATCTGATCCTTTACCAGGCCTGGGCCGGCCCAAACGGAACCGGATGGTTCTGGATGGCAGGCATGTTGGGCGCAATGCTCACTTCGTTTTATACCTATCGGCTCATCTTGCTCGTTTTTTATGGCCCGCGGAAGCTCGACGTTTCCTATAAGCCGGGTCTCGTCGTCTTCGTTCCGCTCGTCACGCTTTGCGTGCTATCGCTGATCGGCGGCTATGTGGATACGCCTCCGGATTTCGGCGGCGTTCCAGCGCTTTCGAATTTCCTGAATAGCGTTCTTCCGCCGCTCAATGCAGTTCATTTCGGCCCCATTACCGAACTCGTCACTGCTCTCTGCGCCAGCGCTTCCTTTCTCATCGGACTCGGCTTCGCTATCGCGCTGTTTGCCCCTTGGCATGGATCTGTAGCGCCCCGCGAAGATCCGCTGTTGCGCCTCTGGTATTCGGGGTGGGGTGTCGATTGGCTGTATGACAAACTCTTCGTTACGCCTTTTCAATTTATAGCGCGCCGAAGCGCATCTGACGTCGTCGATTCTCTCTATACAGGCGTAGCGAATCTCGCAAATATTGGTTCCGGACTACTTGGGGTTACACAGAACGGTCGCGTCCGTTGGTACGCGACAGGCATTGCGGCCGGTTTTATCGTGCTGTTTGCGGTGGTGCTTTTTTATTCGTTGATGGCGAAAAGCTGACATGATCCTGCTGTGGCTCATTCTCATCCCCTTGATCGGCGGGATTGTTTCCCTGCTGCTCCCTCCCAAGCGCGCCCACGCTTCGCGCCGGATCTCCATTGTGGCCATCTCGCTCGATATTGTTCTGGCCGCGACACTCTGGACCAGCACCCCTCAATCGCGTTGGTTTTCTGAGTTCGATCACGCCTGGATTCCCCAGTTCGGTATCCGCTTCCATCTCGCAGTCGACGGCCTCAGTCTGGCGCTGCTCTTGCTGACCTTTTTTCTTGGACTGATGTCGATCCTCGCGTCATGGAACGAAATTCAGGACCGCGTCGGCTTCTTTCATTTCAATCTGCTTTGGGTATTGGCGGGCATCACCGGCGTGTTCCTCTCAGTGGATCTTTTCCTTTTTTATCTGTTTTGGGAATTGATGCTCGTTCCCATGTATTTCCTGATCGGCATCTGGGGACACGGCCGGAAAATCTATGCCGCCATTAAGTTCTTTCTGTTCACGCAACTCAGCGGTCTTTTGATGCTGGCAGCAATCATTACGCTGGTTATTCTGCATCAGAAGAGCAGCGGCGCTTACAGTTTCGATTACCAATCGCTCCTGGCTACTCCGCTGTCGCCAGTAGCGGCTCGGCTTTTGATGCTCGGCTTTTTCGCCGCTTTTGCCGTCAAGCTTCCAGCTGTCCCGGTTCACACGTGGCTTCCTGACGCTCATACGGAAGCTCCCACCGCTGGGAGTGTGATCTTGGCCGGGCTGTTGCTCAAGACCGGGGCGTACGGGATGATTCGATTTATTCTTCCGCTCTTCCCGGGACCTGCGCATGAGTTTGCTCCTGCCATGATGACGCTCGGCGTAATCGGCGTTCTTTATGGCGCATTTATGGCTGTGGCGCAGCACGACCTGAAGCGCCTGGTTGCGTACACCAGCGTAAGCCACATGGGATTCGTCCTCATCGGGATCTTCGCCGGAAATCAAACGGCCCTGACCGGCGCGTTCATACAGATGATCAGTCACGGCATCAGCACCGGCGCTCTGTTCATCCTCGCCGGCGCTCTGCAACATCGCATGCACACTCGGGAAATCGCGCGAATGGGCGGCTTGTGGCAAACCATTCCGGCTTTCAGCGGTGCAGGGCTGTTCTTTGTCATGGCCTCCCTCGGGCTTCCCGGCCTCGGTGATTTCGTAGGCGAATTTCTGGTGCTGCTCGGCGCGTATCAGGCGAACGTCGGTCTCACAGCCGTCGCGACTTTGGGCATCATCGCCGCAACCCTTTATGGCTTGAGAGTTACGGCCCAGGTTTTCCAGGGACCGAACCGGCACAATTGGCGCCTGCCTGACCTGGTTCCTCGTGAATGGGTAATGGTCGGCTCCATGATGGCCGGGCTTTTGTGGCTCGGCCTTTATCCTCAATCATTCATCCGGATGTTTGAAACTGCTTCGGTGAACCCCATCCAGACCATCGCGTCCGCTCGAGGCGTTACTCGATGACCAGCTCAGCGATCTCTGCTTCTCTGCCTTTGCTTATTCTTGCCGCGACCTCGGTAATTGTCATGGTCGCAATCGCCATAAAACGAAATCATCGAGCGACGGCCGTGATCGCGTTTGTGGGACTCGCTCTATCGTTCGTGAGCCTATGGCCCGCATCTGCGGCGGCGCCGATCCAGATTGCCTCCCTCCTGACCATCGATCTCTATGCGTTGGTCTATATGGGTTTGCTGCTTGCCGCGAGTGCTGCCGTCGTTCTGCTCGCGTTCCCGTATCTCGAAACTCGCCCCGAGCATAAAGAAGAGTTCTATCTTTTGCTGATTCTGGCCGCTGTAGGTTCCATGGTCCTCGCGGCGAGCAGCCACATGGTCTCCTTCTTCCTGGGCTTAGAGCTATTGGGTATTTCGCTCTACGCGCTCATCGCATATCCACGCATAGAGGCTCGTCCGCTTGAAGCAGGAATCAAGTACCTGGTTTTGGCTGCCTCTTCTTCCGCTTTCTTGCTGTTCGGTCTCGCGCTGATTTATGTCGCCGTAGGGACCATGAATCTCGGTGGAGCGGCTTCGCCTCCGGCGAACGGAACAGTCGGCATCACCTATCTAGCGGGAACGATGCTTGTGATCACGGGCATTGGGTTCAAGCTTGCCGTTGTCCCATTCCATCTTTGGACCCCTGACGTCTACCAGGGCGCGCCGCTTCCCGTGACGGCGTTCGTAGCCACCGTCTCAAAGGGCGGAGTATTCGCCTTCTTATTGCGCTGGTTGCGGGCGGGCGGCGGGACAAGCGGTCCGCTCTTAGTGAGTCTCACAATCATCGCTATTGCTTCCATGCTGGTGGGGAATCTTTTAGCATTGCGCCAAACTAACGTCAAACGCCTTCTCGCATACTCGTCCATTGCTCACATGGGCTATTTTCTGGTGGCCATTATCGCTGGGGGAAGTATTGGCAGCGCCGCCGCCACGTATTACTTGGCAGCGTACATCATTACCATACTCGGAGCTTTCGGATCGCTGGTTGCGCTCAGCAGCGGTACGCGCGAGATCGAGACCTTTGAAGATATTCGCGGCCTTTTCTGGCACCGCCCTGGTTTGGCTTCCGTCTTTACAGCGATGATACTCTCCTTAGCTGGAATTCCACTCACTGCAGGGTTTCTGGGAAAGTTCTACGTCCTGACGGCAGGCGCGTCCGCTACAGCCTGGACTCTGGTTATCGTTCTCATTATCAGCAGCACCATCGGCCTGGTGTATTACCTGCGCGTGATTGTAGCCATGTTTACCAGCGCAGATCAGGCCGAGACCGAAAAAGCACCCGAGCGGCTCGGCGTCACCAGCGGCGTTGTCCTGGGCCTGCTGACTGTCGCACTTTTCGTATTGGGAGTTTACCCAGAGCCTCTCTGGAATGCAATCACCGCGGCCGCGGCCGGTCTAGGCTGATTGCCCGGACTGCTCGGTACTCATGAGTGAAGAGCACAGTCTGCGCGCGATGCCCTTTGCACAATTTCGCATCGCTGGTGTAGAGCACGGAGCCGGTTGCTTCAGCCAAAGCTATATAAGCGGCATCGTACGCGGTGAAGTTGTGCCTCAGCTCCCAAATGCGGCCTAGCAAAGGCGTATGCCCATAGCGCTCTGCGGGAAGCATCTCGAGTCCCGCGAGAAGTTGCTCGCTTCGATGCGCATCGACGCGTCGGCCTGCAATCAGGCGCCTAAGAGCGCTGACCACTTCTACGTCGAGCAGATGTGGAACGATGAATGAGTCCCTACGCTGCGCCAGATTGCGTCTAATAGGATCGGCCGCGGGGCAGTTTGTGAGGAGTTCCACAACCACGGAGGCGTCCAGAACAATCACCGTGCATCTCGCAACTCGCGTATTATTTTCGCTGCGCTCCGCTTAGTCGAGATAGGTTTCGTTTGCTGCGCGTGCTCCAACCACTCCCGCATGGTCGGCCGCTGCACTGCGTGCTCTAATTCCTTCTTGATGAAATCGGAGAGGCTCATACCCTCGCGGGCGGCCCGAGCTTTTAGAGTGCTGTGCACCTGTTCTGGAACGTCTCTTACCTGAATCATTTTCGACATGCTTTAAGCATACAAACGTGTGCGGCACACGTTTGGCCCGTTGCTGGTCCATAACCAAATAGCGCGCTAGGTCGAGTCAGCTTAGTGATAAAGATCGCCAGCGATGTAATGCTCCAGGTGCGCGATGGCTTCCTCGTGCGAAGTAACGATCCATTTCACAAGATCGCCAATAGACAGCATCCCAACTACATGGCCTTTGCCGTTAACCACGGGCAAATGCCTGACGCGGTTCTCGGTCATGGCTCGCATCGCTTCGTCAACGGAGGTATCGCAGTGAATTGTGATCGGCGAAGCAGTCATAATCTCACGGACAAAGCTGTCCTGCGACGATTTCCCCTGTAAGATGATCTTGCGCGCATAATCCCGTTCCGATACGATTCCAACCAGGCGGCCATCATCGATAACAAGCAGAGCCCCCACGCGCTTATCCGCCATCATCTCGATAGCGGAATAAACCGAAGCGTCGGAAGGTACTGAGAAAATATCATTCCCTTTTTGCCGAAGCAACATCGACACTTGATCGACAACTTTCATGGTTCCTCCCAAGCAGTCACTTCAATCTCACTTCAAAGGCACATCGCAGTATACGCCTTGCCCTTATCGGATTCAAGAATATCAATCCTTACCTGAACACCTGAAACAACTCTGGGGACTGATACTAGCGCGCCTTCTGGAATTTGGGATTTTGTAGAAACTCGCGTACTGTTGGCGTATCTTTGAGCGCGCCCAAGGCACTCTTTGGCGTTGATTCCGGCGTTGCCGGCGTTTCCGCCTTCGCCACTCCCTGCAAGGAACATGGAAGTCCTGGAACGGTGCTAGGCTGCGGCAGCGCCGGCACGGCTGGCTCGGGTGATGTGAAGTTGAAATTCAGCGCCGGGTTGTTCATCGCGGCGTCGCGCGGCGTCAGCGGAGGAAGATTCCAGCGCCATTCGATGAGCTTAAGGATAGAAGTATGGTCGTAAATATTCGAATCTACGCGGTTCGTTCCGCGCGTGAACGGAGACGCGATGATCGTGGGCAAGCGGAAGCCAAGCAGCACCTTGCCATCTATCAGATGGGTGTCTATCCCATTTGCCGGGACGGCGAGCGGGGGCGCGACGTGGTCGAAAAATCCTCCCCATTCATCAAACGTAACGATCAGCACTGTACTCGCCCACTTGGGCCCTGTCGAGACCGCGTGGAAGACCTTTGAAAGGAAGGCATCGCCATTGCGGATATCGGAATGTGGGTGATCGTCATTGCCGAGACCATCATCCAGTTCGGTAAAGGCGGGATCAACAAACGAGACGGAAGGCAGATTGCCGGAGCTGACATCGCTGAGAAAATCGTCGAATAGAGATGTTGAAAACAGGTACCTGAAACCCCAGAGCGCGAGAAAAGGTACGTTATTGAAGTAATATCGATGGCTAACCCCAGCGCTCGATAGCCGGTCGAAGATGGTTGCGAGGTTGCTCGGGCTGTAAGTGTTCGACAGCCGATCCGTCTGCGCGGCCCATAGAAACATCCGGTTCGGGAAGGTTTCCGCAAGAATGGGCGCAAACCAATGGTCACAAGTGGTGTAGGCCTGCGCAAATGCCGAAAGGAATGGCATATCAGCGGCGGTGTAATAGCCGATGCTGTAGATGTCATTACCCGGCACCCGGAGAAATCCGTCCATCTTTCCGTTGTCGTAGGCAGTGAGGTTCGGAGTCCCGTATGAATTATTGGGCACAGGGTGGCCACAGCCCGTGAAATCAGTGCCTAGGTTCTTCGGAGGATACGCGTGCCCGGAACTGTCGGTATAGGTCACATTCGGATCCTTCGTCAACCAACCGTCCGCGCCCGGCAGCCAGCCTAAGAAATGATCAAAGCTGCGGTTCTCCATGGTGACCACGATCACGTGGTCAATGGCTGAAGCCTGAGGAGGGGGCGGAACCCCGCCATTGGCAAGCGCTCTCGGCGATGAGCAAGCGCCGGCGCCTCCCAATCCGAATAGAGACGTGCCAAGCAGTCCTTGCATGAATGAGCGGCGAGGGATGTACATGAACTCTCCTTGGAATTGTTCTCAGGCTAGAATCGCATTGTTTACTTCAATGAAGCAACCGCTACGGTCGCCAGTTGTCATCATCACCGCGGTTCTGTGGGTATCCGGGGCGTTCGGCCAGAAAATCACCACACCCAAGGAACAGTTCGGCTTCAGCCTGGGTGATGACTATCAACTTACCAACTATACGCAATTGGCCGATTACTGGAAAAAGCTTGCGACGCAATCCGACCGGATGAAGCTCGTTGATATCGGCAAGACAGCGGAAGGGCGGACACAATACCTGGCGATTGTCACGTCACCCGAGAACCTAAAAGCGCTGGATCGGTATAAGGAGATCTCGCGCAAGCTGGCGCTGGCCGACGGTCTCTCCGATGAGGAGGCGCGTACGCTGGCAAAGGAAGGGAAAGCAGTTGTATGGATCGACGGAGGTTTGCACGCGAGCGAGGTGGAGTGCGCGCAGGCACTCACCGAAATGGTTTACCAGATGGCCAGCCGCAACGACGCGGAGACCATGCGGTTTTTGAACGACACGATCATCCTATTCGTTCAAGCCAATCCGGACGGCCAGGAATTAGTGGCCAATTGGTACATGCGCCGCTCCGATCCGACGCAACGATCCTTGAGCGGCATCCCCCGGCTCTGGCAGAAGTACATCGGGCACGATAATAACCGGGATTTCTTCATGTGCAACATGCCGGAATCGACAAACATGAATCGCGTTTTGTACCTGGAGTGGTTCCCGCAGATTGTTTACAACCATCATCAAACAGGTCCGCGAGGCGCCGTCATCTTCATGCCGCCTTTCCGTGACCCCTTCAACTACCACTTCGATCCGTTGAGCATGATGGAACTCGACCAGGTCGGCTCGGCGATGCACGCCCGAATGGAAGCGGAGAATAAGCCGGGTGCGGGAATGCGAAGTACGGCCTCTTACTCGACGTGGTACAACGGCGGCCTTCGCACCACGACGTATTTCCACAATATGATTGGGCTGCTGACGGAAATCATCGGCAGTCCAACCCCCGTAGATATCCCGCTCGTACCCGGGATGCAGCTCGCCAGAGGCGATCTCCCCTTCCCAATCGCGCCGCAGAAATGGCATCTCAGGCAATCCATCGAATATTCACTTACCGCTAACCGCGCGGTGCTGGACTTTGCATCCCGATACCGGGAAACGCTTCTATACAACATTTATCTGATGGGAAAGAACTCGATCGAGCAAGGCAGCCGAGACTCGTGGACCATTACTCCCAAGCGCATCGAGGCGCTCGAAGCAGCGGCACCGGTCGAGAAGAGTCCCACGAATGTTTCCGCGAACGCTGGGGCGACTGGACCCGAACGTGCGCGGAATATTCCGGGCAAGCTTTATAACACGGTGCTTCACGATCCGGCGATGCGCGATCCGCGCGGCTACGTCATCTCGCCTGATCAGCCGGACCTGCCAACCACGATTAAGTTTTTGAACGCTCTGCTGAAGAATGGAGTGGTTGTCGAACGTGCCACGGCAAGCTTCCGAGTCGCGGAAAAGAACTACCCAGCCGGTTCTTATGTTGTGAAGACCGCTCAGGCTTTTCGGCCGCACGTCCTCGATATGTTCGAGCCGCAGGATCATCCGAACGATTTTCGATATCCGGGAGGGCCTCCCATTCCGCCATATGACGCAGCCGGATATACCTTGGCCTTTCAAATGGGAGTGCAGTTCGACCGCATTCTAGACGGGTTTCACGCGCCCTTGGAACGCGTGAACGGTTTACTACATCCGCCTCCCGGGTCCGTCATTGGATCTTCGCACTCGGCGGGCTACATCATTAGCCACCGCATCAACAATTCGTTCATTCTGATCAACCGCTTGTTGAAAGAGAAGTGCGAGGTCTACTGGCTGAAGACGCAGCCTTCTGATGTAGAACCAAAGAGCATAGGTACTGGCGCAATCTGGATTGCAGGTTCGGCGGCAGCCCGTCAAATTCTGGAACGCGGATCGAAGGAACTCGGCGTGAAGGTTTACGCGGAAGCTCATCGATCCGTTGGAAGCGTTCTTAAGCTGAAGCCGGTCCGCATCGCTCTCTACGACCAGTACGGTGGTTTGATGCCTTCCGGCTGGACGCGGTGGATATTCGAGCAGTTCGAGTTTCCTTTCAAGATTGTTTACCCGCAGGAGCTCGATGCGGGAGACCTGGCGAAGAAATATGACGTTCTGGTGCTCACCGATGGCGCGATTCGGGCACCCGGCCCGGGCAGCGGCGCGAATGAGGGATTCGCCGCGCGCCAACCCAAGCCCGAGGAAATTCCAGCCGAATATCGTTCCTCGCTTGGAGGAATAACAGCCGAGAAAACCGTACCGCGGATTCGGCAGTTCGTTGAGAGCGGCGGCTCTGTAATTGCGATTGGATCCTCGACCTACTTAGCCAATCTGTTGGCCCTTCCCGTTACCAGCGCGCTGACCGAGAAAACGCCGGATGGAAAAGAACGGCCGCTTCCGCCCGAGAAATACTACATTCCGGGATCGCTGCTGACCGTTAGCGTGGATCATGCAAATCCACTCGCATACGGAATGCCGGATCGAGTGGATGTTTTCTTTGACAACAGCCCGGTATTTCGTCTGAAGCCTGACGCGAGTCTCAAACGCACTTCTCCGGTCGCCTGGTTCGCCAATAGCACGCCGCTTCATAGCGGATGGGCTTGGGGACAGGAATACCTGGATGGCGGAGTGGCCGTTTTGGAATCATCTCTGGGCTCGGGGAAGATTTTTCTGATGGGGCCGGAGGTTGCATTTCGCGGCCAGCCGCATGCGACGTTCAAGTTCCTCTTCAACGGAATTTACTATGGAACGGCGAAAGAGGAGATCAGGCACTAAGCCATCCCTTATTTAAGGCTGTTCATTTGGTAAACCTCTGTCAAACTTTCGATGTTGATGAAGTTATTGACGGCGCAGCGAACCCCCGCATTTCCTGTGAAAATCGTTCGAGATGAGGGCAGGGGCACGAGATTGTAAGCCACCCCGCAGCTTCCGGGACCCGCTGGTTTTGCGCCATTTCCTTGAACCAGGTTTCCGCTTAAATAGTTTTCACCAGTTACGTTCTGCAGGTAGATGCCCATGGGAGTCGTCGAGATCTGATTTCCGTTAATCGTGAGATTGGATACCGTAGCGGGGCAAGACGGCGGCGAACAGGAGTTTGGCTTGTCTGCGGCGATCCAGATCCCGCGCTCACCGACCTTGGAAATGACATTGTTTTGAATAGTCACATTGGAAATATCGGAGAGGTCCGCACTGACAAAGATGCCCGAGTAGTTGGCACCCGAAATCGTATTGTTCTCGATGAGCACATCGGTTCCATCGTTTAGCTGAATCCCATGGGTGTTGAAGGGGCCGGAGGCGCCCCTCGGCCAGAGATTTAAGTCGTGGATGTGATTCCCCGAGATCGTAATGTCCTGAGTGTCTTCGCCAGCGCCGCTCGCATCTATACCGATGCCATGCTGGGCCACGTTGCTGATATCGTTGTCTGCGATCAGGACGTGGGCTCCTTGTTTATAATCGATGCCACCCCGCATGGGGTAGCTGGTCCCTTGACACTTGTTGCCGATAATCGAAATATTCGTTTTGGGCGCCCCTGCCGCATAGACACAGTGATTAGCGGAGCTTAGTATCGTGTTGTTGTATATGTAGATCGAATCGGAGGAGGCATTCGTAGTGATGCCAACCAGGTAATCTGTGTGAATTGTATTGTCATGAAGATAAACCTGATTGAGCTGATCCGGTGCTAGCGAACTGGTTCCTAATACGCCAGGTCCATTAGGCCCCCACACCGAATAGTTGTAATCTTGGCCGTTGTCTTGAAACGTCAGATGATCGATCTCGACGTTCTCAACCAGTGAGTGGGATCCGACGTAGAGCACTGAGAAACCCATTTGATTGGTGTACGTGGTAGCCGGATTGCTTTGCCGCACTGGACAACTGGCGCCTCTGCAAGCACTAAACCGCACCAGTGAGTTATACAGCACACTGCAGTCTCCCTCTCCCGTGAGCCGAACGTTGTTGTAAAAGACCGACAGAGGTTGCGTGCTGGAGAATCGATACGTTCCGCAAGGGAAGTATAAGGTGCCTCCGCCACTGCTGCCCACCTTCTCGATGAGCAATTCTATGGCGTTTCGATCATCCGGCCCCCAACTTACCGAAGCTCCCGAGACTGAGACCATGGCCGAATTGGCGAGTTTCACCGTCGTTGCGCTCACCCACTGCGTGATGGTACTTGTCAACGGAGCACCGGGCACAACACCGATAGGTGTCGACGCAGATTCTGCCCCTAAAACAGTAATCGGCTGGCCTACATCGCTGGGGGCAAAGTTCGCGGTGCCGGATGTCAGCTCGTTGGACCCTGCGTCCATCACTCCATCCAGCACCCGCCGGGCGGTGCCCTTTACCCCGTATTGCCGGACATTGTAGGTCGCCGAAGTACCAACCTCGGGACTTGGGATAGAGGCAGGGGTGCTGCCCAAAATTAACCCGCAGCAAGTTAATCCTAGCCCGAGTACACGCTTATTTCTCCTCATTGCCCTCTCTTTATCTCTGACTCTGCTCTTGTCTTTCTCTGAGCTACTTATCGGCTGCCGAAATCACTCTCCCGAAGCAATCGGTCGAACGTTCTGCTGGGAGTAGGCCCATGGTTTCCGGCAGGCATGAGCGTGGTAGGAATCTGCTCACATTGAGCGCTTAAGGAAGAAGCACACCAGAGCCGCAATGAGACTGATCCCGAACCCGGCAAGCACATCCGCGGCGTAGTGATACCGGCCGTAGATCGTTGCGACAGAAACGCTGATTCCATAGAAGAGCAGTGCCCATCCAAAGATTTTCTTCTTCGGGAGCAGCAGGAACATCGCCCAAGCGGCGGAAAACGCCGAGGAGACATGCGCACTAGGAAATACGCCGACGTGGATGGTAGCTTTGCTCAAGATGTAAAGGTTCAGGTGATGCGCCCAGGTAGTCACGCCTGGAGCGCCGATTTCAGGGAAAACCAGTCGTGGCGGCTGCGAAGGGAAATACGGAAAGAGCGCGTACGCGGTGAGCGTTCCCGCAAGGTACACAGTAAGAAAGCGATCCACGCATCTCCGCTGATGTTGAAAATATAGAACAGCCACACAATAGGCTCCCAGGCCGTACACGAGCAGATAACAAAACTCCAGATAGAAAGGAATCAAGTTGCCGAAGCTCTCGATCGCAGCTCGGATGTGCCAATCACCGAGGATCAGCCGGTCCCACTGGATCCAAGCTGTTTCGTAATGATGCTCGAACCGCTTTGGCAGGAACAACTCCATCTCGCGGAAGGCCACCAGTGTCAGAAGGAGTGGGAGCCAATCGCGACCGACGCTGATTGCCTTTGAGAGGCGCGTTTGCTCCATGCGCGCCAATGCAAGCAGTAGCGAAATAACCCCGACAAGTACGACGAGAACCTGGTAACTAAGATTCGGACGATCCGGGAACCAAGGTGAAATTACAGCCACATAGGCGAAGAAGGAAATTAGCACCCATTCGGAGATTCGAAATCTGAACCATCCCATTTCGCTGGGATCAAACGGTGGAATCGACAGTTTGCTTTCGGGGTTGAAAGCACAGAGCGCCACCGGCAAGCACGCCTGCCCAAACGGCCCAGGTGGTTAGATATTTCCGGTCGATCAGAATTCCAGCTATCACCGGCGCGGTGATCTGAGCGAGCGACATTAAAGATTGAGTCAGTCCGATGATTACACCCTGTTCGCGCCTTCCCGCCTTTTGGGTGATCGAACTGGTGAGCGCAGGCCGCAATCCCGCGCCGCCGGCGGATGAGAAGACAATAACCCACAGCAATTGCCCGATAGTATGCGTAAAGCCAACCGCTGCGTAGCCCAGCATGGAAGTGATGAATCCGAGGCGAACCACCTTGTTTTCGCCGATCCATTTCACCATCCGCCCTACCACTCCGCCTTGCATGATGATGCCTAAGAAGCCATTGAACGCGAAGATGTAGCCAACCTCGCGGACGCCGACTGGATGACCATGCCAAAAGTAACGGCGCTCAGCGAAGAGGGCGAAGCCAGAGATGAACGTGGAAAACGAGAGCGCAAACAGCAGCCATTGCATGAGCAGGCGCGCTAATTCGCGATCGCGAAAATACCGCCGGTACTCGCCCCAGGAAATCAGCGATAGACGCTTGCCGCCGGGTCCCGGATCGCTCGCCGCTGCTTCGTTTTCTTCGTGAATGGCTTCCCGGCGCGGCAACAGGAAATACGTGCATAAAATACTCGTGAACGACAGCGCCGACGCGGTGAAAATGGGGGCCTGGTATCCCCAATGCGCCAGAAATCCGGAGATCGCGGGGCCGACCAGGAAGCCAAATCCAAAGGCGACCCCGATGATCGCGAACGATTTCGCGCGATTTTCCGGCTTTGTCACGTCGCTGATGTACGCCTGAGCAATGCTCAGATTGCCGGCTGTAGCGCCATCGATTGCGCGCGATAAGAGCACCATCCAGACACGCGTCGAAAACGCCAGTATGAGAAAACCGATCAGCGTCCCTGCCTGGCTGATCAACAGAATGGGCCGGCGGCCGACGCGATCGGATAATTGTCCTAAGATCGGTCCCGCGATCAACTGGCAGACCGCGTAAATCGAAACAATAGTGCCAACCACTGCGGGCGAAGCACCCAGCCCCTCGGAATAGAAAGGCAACAGCGGAAGAATGATGGTGAACCCGAGGACATCTACGGCCACAATCAGGAAAATTGGGAGCAACGGCGATGAAAACCGGTTATTTTTTGGCCTCGCCTCGATGGCGCTTAGCTGGGGCGGAGTCACACTACGATCTTAGCGAGGCGGGCAGCTACCTGACGACACGAAAGCGTATCAGCAGCTCGCCAAGTTTCTAACCATGGAAGGTAAATGTATGTATGCCTGACGGATTCTCTTCGTGCGTGCGTCACTCATGAAGAACCACAAACCGACCGATGCAATAGCCGACCGCCGCTCCGAAAAATACGTCAGAAGGAAAATGTGCGGACCCGCTGATTCGGGAGAAGCCGATCGCAGCCGACAGTCCATATGCGACCGGGGGTACCCATTTGTGACGAGGCCCGTACCGTCGTGAAATAACCGTAGCGATTGAAAAGGCCGCTACGGTGTGATCTGATGGGAAACTTCCGTTGAAGTGCGCCTTGCCTTCTACAAAGCTGTCCGCGAAATTGCCTGTTTTCAGGATTGCTGAGGGCCTCTGACGATCGCTCACCAACTTCATAGCGACATCGACGATTTCGCCGTCCAACGCAGACTCGGCAGTGAGGAATGCGGTTTGTTTGGCGTAGCTGTCTTTCGAGAAATAAGCGAATGAATAGAAGGCTACCGGCGTCAACAGAATTCCGCCCGCCGTATTTGCTGAAGAGAAAGCTGAATTAAAGCTATTCAGGCTCCTCGTCCGCCGAAAAAAGGGCGTATCGTATTGATCGGCGACCACCAGCCCTGTCGTAACTGCAGCGACCGCAAGTACCGGAACCCAATGCTTGCCATGCACCAATTGGTCAGGAAACGTGGCAAAGATCTGTTTCTGGTCTTCCAGCGTATTAGGAACCAGAGTTTTCCAATCGGCGGTCCGGCTCCCGTCGGAGACAGGCATGTCAGTTCTGTTCGGCTGTGGAATGGCTTGCCCCGAAGCTGGACAGATGAAAATACCCCACAGAATCAGCCCGCAGAAGCTATGAGGGACGATGTTGACGCGCATTCTAAGTAGGTGAGAACGGATTCTATTTCTTTCGTGGAGTTCCAAACTGGATCGCTACGGCGGTGTTCTTTTCGAACGTAACTTCGTTTCCACGCGAAATGACGTTCGAATAGACCGACCAAGCCAGTCCGTAGAAGCCAAGCGCCACCCCGATCGAGCGCGGTCCGCGCGCCGCTGCGGTCCCGAGTAAACCGAAGCCGGAAAAACCAGCTAAAGATCGCCCGCCCGAGTTCGGAGCGCCAGTCCCCGAGGCAGTCTGTTTGCCGGTGTCGTTGTCCAGAGACTTTGTTGCAATCAGTGCGGCAATAACTGGGCGCAGCAGGCGGCTTTTCGATTCTGTTGCCGTGGCTGTTCCTTCTGAATCCACCTTGATTGCATTCGGATCTGCCTCGACCGCGACGAGTTGAGCCTGAGCCTCGTGAGGATTTTGCCTGGGTGGCGCCGTGCCGCCGCTCGAGGCAGCCTGAATTTCCGGAACATCAACTTCTTCGATCGCGAAGCGGAGCTTCCCGCCACGATGCAACAGGCGTGCGGGCTGAGCCAGCGTGATTCGTCCCGCGAAGCGTGTGCCTTGCGGCAACAGCAGCTTATGTTCCGGCGCGAATAGAGGTTGCGACAACACGCCTTGAATGGGGTCGCCCACATGCGCATCCAAAGAGCTAATCGTAGTCAGCAAAGTCATTTGCGCAATCGAATCAGGCGGTAGAGGGGTGCCAGCGTTTGCAAGTTCGCTGGAGGCGACCTCTACACTTCCAAAGTCCAGGGGCCTCGCCAGAACCGTATCGAAGCGAGTGCGCGCGCGGTACCACTGGGGATGGTAGGGAAGCTTTGAAAGGAGAAAATTTTCTATCCATTCCCGCTTATTCGGCCCGCGCACGAAGTCGTACAGACCCCGAGATCGCGCGTTCGCCTGGTTCTGGGCCTGTTGTTGCAAAAACTGCCGCACCCGACTGGGCTTGGCTGAGCTGGCTTTCTGCTTGTTCGGTTTTTTGGCGGGTCGTGGCGGAACGTACATGGTGGACAGGCCGAGAGATTCTTCTGTCTGAAGTGGCACGCTTCGACTGTCCGGCAAGGTCAAACTGACGAACGAGACCTGGGCACGCTTCAGTGGCGTGAAATCACCCGCGAGAATGCTCCGAGCTCGCACTATTTTCGGTACCGGATCCAGCTTCACCACCCGGCCTTGGACAGTAGCGCCGGCTGGAATAATTATCCGGTCGAATGCCCAGACCGGCTCGAGCAGCTTTGCTTGAACAGTTTCGCCAACTCGATACGGGACGCGTTTGGTAATGTATAGTCTCAGCGGCGTTCCCGCTTCCACTTGCAAGTGAATTGAAACTTGTTGCTGGGAAGCGCTTGGTTCTTGAGAGAGTACGCTCCGCGCTAGCGAACACAGCAGAATTATGAGCGGGATGATTTGCCGAGCTTCGTACCTCATCGGCTTATTCCTCAGACATTAACAACGCCTACGCGAGGGCGCGACCTGTTTCCGTGCTAGACACGGTGTCTTCAGGGTACTCGTCGTAAGCTAAACAGGCGATAAATTTTGTCTGCTTCGGTCACAAATGAAGCATGCAGTTAACGATTTCACCTAAGCTCAGTTATATTGCGGTTCATGTGATCATCGTGAATGGGATACCGTCATGCGGCTGCTGCTGGTCGAGGACGAAGAAGACGCAGCCCGGATGATCGCGAAAGGTCTCCGGCAGGAGTCACATGCCGTCGATGTCGCAAGCGATGGCGAATCCGGGCTGGATAAGGCCTTATCGCATCCCTACGATCTCATCATTTTGGATATTCGATTGCCTGAAACGGACGGCTGGACCGTCTGTCGCGAGCTGCGCCAAGCCGGTCTGCAAACACCCGTCCTGATACTGACCGCAAGTGGATCGTACGAAGACCGGGTCAAAGGTCTGGATCTTGGAGCAGACGATTATCTGGTGAAGCCATTCGATTTCAACGAGCTCTTGGCGCGAGTACGAGCACTGCTTCGCAGGAGGCCCCTGCTTCAAGATCCCCTCATTCGCGTCGATACGCTCGAGATTGACACCCGGTCGAGAACCGTCAGAAGAGCAGGGGAATTCGTTCGCCTCACGGCTAAGGAATACGCGTTGTTGGAATGTCTTGCGCGAGATGCTGATACGCTTCTCGGCCGCGAAAGGATCTCGGAGCGAGTCTGGAATGAATCTTACGATCCTTTCTCAAACCTCATCGAGGAATACGTCAAACGGCTGCGGAAGAAAATTGATTTCGAAGGGCAGAAGCCGCTGATTCACGCCCGGCGCGGCGAAGGCTACATTCTTACTGAAAAGGAATTCGCGTGAACAGGGTTCGTGCCGGGTTCTTTTTCAAAGATTGGAATCGCAATTTCGAAAGTAGTCCGCCCAGGACGCGATTCAACCAGAGTGAGCGTGCCGCCATGGTTTTCAACAATCGATTTCGCGATCGCCAATCCCAGACCCGCTCCTGCCGCCGTTTCGTTACCCGGCCGGCTTTCTCGAAAAAAGCGTTCGAAAATCCGTGGCTGAGCTGCCTTCGGAATACCGGCGCCGTGATCGGTAACCGAACAAATCCAGCGGCTCTCATTCCTTGAAAGCGCAACCTCTATATTTCCACCCGGCGGCGTGAACTTCACTGAGTTGTCGAGCAAAATCAGCACCGCCTGTTTGAGGAGATCTGCGTCGCCCACGCACTCGGCCTCCGGGAGACTACTAAGCCTTAACGTTTGTTGCTTTTCGCGTGACAGCGCCTTTGCGGCGCGTACCGCATCGGAGACCACATCGTCCAGGTACATTTGTTTGCGTTCGAGTTTCAGTGAAGCGGTGTCGGCCTGAGATAGGAAGAACATGTCTTCGACCGTTCGTCGAAGCTGGAGCATTTGATGCTCGATTATCTGCAATGAATCCTTATAATCGCGGAGCGTCGCATTCGAATCCCGGCTGGTGACTTGAGCAGCCGCGAGCGCGACAGTGACGGGGGTCCTGATCTGATGCGATGCGTCCGCCGTGAACCGCCGCTGAACGTTGAACGCCTCCTCGAGGCGATTCAATAAGGAGTTGAACCGCAACCCAAGGGTGCCTATCTCGTCGTCTTCATTACTTACTTTCACCCGCGCACTGAGATCTGAAGACGTCACCGCGTCCACTGTTTGCGCGAGTTCTTTGAGCTGCCGCAGAGATCTCATGGCCAGTAAATATCCCGCAAGCCCCGCGAGACCGAGTCCAATCGGAACAAGAACTAATAAGCCGATCCGAATGCGCCTGAGCTGCGCCAGCGCCCGGTCAATTGGTTTGGCGGAATAGATTTGATACGCCGCATTGAATTTAGCCGCGCGGAACGTCCGGCTCGCGATCCGAAACCCGTTAACGATCCCTCCATTTCTCAATTTCTCTGGCGGAATTGCGCGCAGATCGAACTTTTCCTGCGCACCCGGTTTATAGGCCGCGTTTCGATTCCCCTCTCGCACCAGAATCTGGGTATCCGCAAGAGCTGAGCTTCCAGCTTCATCTAATACCGCTTGCAAATCGTCCTCGCCGGCGGCTTTTGTTGAATGCTCGTTCAGTTCGTGCTCGGCGGACATAGCAGTTGCGTCTGTTGCGAGCCGCAAGGCAGCATCAAGCCTGAGGTAAGCGTCGTTCCTGACCAAAACGTAGGCAGCGATAGCAAGCGCAATGACAATCGCTCCGAACAGCGCAGTGAAGGAAATCGTCAATCGAGCTCGTGCAGACATCGACCTCACTTATGTCGCCGCGGACGTGTCATCTTGATCTTATACTTGCGCAGCGCGTTAGTTTATCGTCCGTTTAGGAACCCTCCGAACACCGCGATACGTCCAAAGCCTATATTTGTAGCTTCGGCGTAAGCCGCGCCTGCGGAGAAATACACTAACCATGTCCGCCGTCCCCTATCTGCGCGACCGATTCGTTAGTGCTGATGCTGAACCTCGGTCCGAACAGCAATATGCAAACGCCGTAAATCCGCAATGGACCCGGCTGTTGAAACTTTTACAGATGAACGTTCAATATGAGCGCTGCCTTGGAGCCGAGCTCTTCACCAGGGAAGGGCAGCGCATACTGGACTTTCTCTCCGGCTACTGCGTTCACAACCTCGGCCATAATCACCCTGCCCTCATCGCCGCCCTGAAAGACGAGCTCGACCGCCGCGGTCCTGCCATGCTTCAGAGCCACGTGCCTGAACGCGCGGGCGAACTGGCAGAGCGTTTGTGTATGCTTTCCGGCGGCAGCGTTCGCAAAGTATTTTTTTGCAGTTCCGGAAGTGAAGCTATCGAAGCAGCAATAAAGTTTGCAAAGGCGCATACGAAGCGAGCAGGCCTTCTCTACGCCGAAGGAGCATTTCACGGGTTGACCTGCGGCGCGCTTTCCCTCATGGGCGATCCATTTTGGAAGCAAGGGTTCGGTACTCTGCTAACCGGCACCGAACAGATTCCGTTCAACGATCTGTCCGCCTTGGAACAGCAGCTTCAGACCAGACAATACGCTGCGTTCTTTCTCGAGCCGATTCAAGGCGAGGGCGGTATTCGCCTCCCGGATTCCGATTTCTTGGCCGACGCAAGCTCATTGTGCAAGCGATATGGAACCCTGTTTGTGCTCGATGAAGTGCAAACAGGTTTTTTCAGAACGGGCAAATTCCTGGCCGCGCAGCACTACTCTGTCGATCCCGATATCATTGTGCTCGCCAAAGCAATGAGCGGCGGTCTCATTCCGAGTGGCGCCGTGCTGATGACCGACGCCATCTATAACTCTGTTTACGGATCGCTTAAACGATCGCTCATCCATACGTCGACGTTTTCCGAGAACGGCCTCGCCATGCGAGTTGGATTGGCTGTGCTCGACACTCTTGAAAAGGAGGACGCCGGCGTTCATTCAGCCGCGCAGGGTACGTACATACGTCAAAGGCTCCGGGAAGCGCTTCGCCCCTTCGAAATGGTGCAAGAAGTGCGCGGTGAAGGGCTTTTCTCTGGAATCGTGTTCCGCGCTCCGCACAATCTCTCGTTGCGACTCGCCTATGAAACGTTCGCGAAAATTCACCCAGCAATGTTCGGACAGGTTTTAGTGATGCGCCTCTTCCGCGATTACGGGATTCTCGCGCAGATCTGCGGGAACAACTTCATGGTCTTAAAGCTCGTTCCACCGCTGATCATCAGCAAGAGCCAGATCGACGAAGCAGTGGAGGCAATTTGTCAGATCGTGAAACTGGCTCACTCCCCCACTGTGTTTTGGAGTGAAGCGCTTGGTTTGGCGCGGAGAATTGTGAATGTTTAGCTTTTGTCGAAAGGTATGCATTGTAGGCGGAGGGCCCGCTGGCTTGGCGGCAGCCGTTGCACTAAGGCGCGAAAACTGCGACGTTACCGTCGTCGATTGCGCCGTCCCGCCCTTGGATAAGGCTTGCGGCGAGGGTCTCATGCCGGATAGCATCGCGGCATTACGCGAACTGGGCATCGAAATTCCTGCCGATGTGGGATTCGCATTCCGAGGCATTCGCTTTGCGGATACCCGCTCCTCCGTTTTCGCGGATTTCCCGAACGGCATTGCCAAGGGCCTCCGTCGAACGGTTCTCCACCAGCTTCTGATCGCGCATGCGACTCGGCAGCGTGTATCGATTGTCTGGAATGCAAAACACGTGCGGCTCGCCGGGGGCGGAGTATGGATCGACCAACAGTTTGTAGACGCTGACTTGGTCGTCGGGGCTGATGGACAGAATTCCCAAACCAGGCGTCAAGCAGCCCTTAATCAGGTTACTCGCGAGAAGCGGCGCTACGGATTTCGCCGGCACTATCGCATCGAGCCGTGGTCCCCCTACATGGAATTGCATTGGGGAACGAGCTCGCAGATTTACGTCACGCCAATTGCACGCGATGAGATTTGCGTTGCGACAATCTCCCGAGATCGGAAATTGCGTCTGGAGCACCTATTGTCCGATTTCCCGGACCTGAGCAGGCGATTGACCAATGCTACGCCGGTTTCGCCGGAAATGGGCGCGCTCTCCGTGTCACGCAGTCTGCGATGCGTACAACGTAACAACGTAGTGTTGATCGGGGACGCCTCGGGTTCCGTAGACGCAATCGCCGGCGAGGGCATGTGCCTGGCCTTCAAACAAGCACTCGCTCTCGCGGCGGTCATCAGATCCGGCAATATTCCGAAATATCAGCGCCTTCATAGGGCGCTGATGAAACGTCCGCAAACCATGGCTGCACTCATGCTCGGATTGCAGCGCAATGGGCAGCTTCAAAGGCGGGCTCTGGCCAGCTTAGCGCAGCATCCCGAGGTTTTCGAATCGTTGCTCGCGATTCATGTCGGAGCTTCATCCTTTCTGGATCTCTGCTCGCGGCGCATCCTCGATTTTGGCCGGGCATTTCTTGCGGCTTAGAACCATTCGCGTAAAGAGAATATGCGTTATTTTCAAGCGATATGCGTAGCTGCTTTAATGGCGCCCGCATTCAGTGCGCAGGAACTCACCGTAGATGTGGATACTACGAAAACGCAAATCGCTTTCGTTTTGACCGACGTGCTACACACCGTTCATGGAACATTCCAGTTAAAGCAGGGGCATATCTCCGTCGATCCCGCTACACGCGCAATTTCAGGTGACATTGTCGTGAATGCTGCAAGTGGAAACAGCGGCAGCGCGACACGCGATGAGCGTATGGCCAGGGATATCCTCGAGGCACAGCGCTACCCAGAGATTCGTTTCACACCGGTGAGGTTTGCCGGATCGATCTCTATGTCCAACACGTCACGCGTCGATGTCACGGGATCATTTCTGATTCACGGTCAGGCGCACGAGATCACAATCCCGATGCAGATCCAAATGTCCCAAGACGAGATTACGGCAACGGGCAAATTCACTGTTCCTTATGTTCAGTGGGGCATGAAGAACCCAAGCAATTTTCTCTTGAAGGTGAACGACAAAGTGGAGATCGACCTTACTGCCGTCGGTCACCTAAACGGGTCATGACTTACTCGTAACGCAAAGTCACTGCGGGATCGACCCTTAGAGCACGCAGCACCGGAGAAATGCTTGCCGCGGCAGCCACCGTGCCCAATATGATAAGCGTCCCTGTGAAAGCCGTCCAATCGTGAGGATGAACCTCCGGGACGAGGAATAACACCAGCAAAGGAGTGGTGAACGCGGCGAGTGCCAGCCCCACGGCTACCCCTCCGGCGAGCATCGCGGCGCTATCCCGCAACACCATTCTCATGATGCTGCCTGACGCCGCTCCGAGGGCCATGCGAACTCCAAACTCCCGAAGACGCCTGCTGACCGAGTAAATCAACACGCCGTATAACCCGACCGCTGCGAGCAGCAGCGCCAACACACCCATGCTGCCGAGTAGCGTCCGTCCAACCTGACTAGGTAACATCGCAATCTCCATGGATTGGTCCATGGGCTTTACTTCGATAGCTGCAGTGGAGTCCACTGACCCCAATGCAACATTTATCTCCTTTATCAGAGTTGACGGCGGTCGCGAGCTGCGGACCATGAAATTCAAATTCACAGCCGAATTTTGCGTTTGGAAATACGACAAATACATCGCGGAGACGTTCTCTTCGCCCATGGTGAAGTACTTGCTGTTTTCGGCTACTCCGACGATGGTTATTGGTCCACCGTTGTGCATGCGAAGCGTGTGGCCTACAGGATTGGTTTCGCCAAACAGCCGGCGCGCCAGGTTCTCGTTCAAAATGACTACCTCTGGGCTGCCCTCGCGGTCTGAAGGCGAGAATTCACGCCCGGCGATGATTGGAATGCCCATGGTTTTGAAATAGTCCGGGCCGACAGCATTGCTCACCCAGGCGATCACTTTTCTATCTGAACTCCGATCGATTTGTATATCGCTTTGAATTCGGCGGTTGTCGTTCATCGGCACGATTTCGAGTGTTGCTGCCGAATCGACTCCTGGCAGAGAGCGCAATTTCTCCAGCCCGGCACGAACCACGGAATGAATTTTTTCAAAGGATCTGTATTTCTCTGGAAGGAGGCGCATGTAAGCCCAGGTAGTGTGGTGGACATCAAAACCGGGGCTAAGGCTCGTGGCAAGCAACAAATTCTTCAGAAATAAAAATCCCACCGTCAGCAGCAAAACTGAAATCGCGAGCTGACCGCCTACAAGAACGCGCTGCAAAACTAATCGGCCCGAGCCCACTTGCCGCTCTTCCAGTTTGAGATCGTTACTCACATCGCGCTTCGTTGCTCGGCGAGCTGGAATCAAACCGCACAACAAAGCGCTGATAATCGCTAGGGCTATCGAATAGCTGAGCAGTCTCCAATCTGGTGTAACGTGCAAGCGCAGAGGAACAGGAAGCGGCAATCTCAGCCCATTCACAAAGCTTGTTGCCGCCACATTCAGGATTAATCCCGCACCCGTGCCCAGTCCTGCTAACAATAAGCTTTCCGCGAGTAGTTGTCTCACAATTCGCCCTCTTCCAGCACCGATGGCGCGCCGTATAGCCAGCTCGTGCTCTCTAGCCGCTGCCCTCGCGAGCAGCAGGCTTGCTACATTCGCGCAAGCGATCAGCAACAGCAGGCCAACCATGGTCATCAGCATCCCGAAGAATGCAACAACCGGTACCGAAGAAGCCGATCTTAAGCGATCCCAGCCGGAGAGCGAGCGTACTTCCAGTCCCTGAGCCCGCTTGAAATCGACTTGCGGATAAACGTGATCGAGCTGCCTGCAAAGTTCTTGCGTCCGCGCATACGCCTCGGCAGGCGACATGCCGTGCGGAAGCCGAACGTAGATCGCCAAAGGAAAATGCGGCTCTGAAAACGTCATGTACAGGTCGGGAGAAAACCCGAATCCGGTTAGCGTTCGATGATCGGAGGGAAGGACACCCGCGACTGTATATAGCTGGCCGTCGAGCACCAGCTTACGGCCGATTATCCCCGGATCAGCGCCTAACCGGCCTTTCCAAAACGCATCACTCAGCACCGTCTGCAGGCCCTCGCCTGCGTGAATCGGGTGGCCAAGAGCGATCGGTACGCCGACTACATCGAAAAAGTTGTCTGTCACATTCGCGCCCCAGACCCGATCGTTCTGGTCGCCATGACGCCAATTGGCTTCGGTCTCCTCGTTTAGACCAACCACTCCATTGAAAATCAGAGAATCACGCACGAACCGATATTCTTTTATGTCCGAGTGGCTATTCCCGCCGAGGATTAGGTACTTTAGCGTTCCTGGATCACGGCAAGAAGGCTGGCTGAACAGAAATTCCATAGTCAAGCTGAAAATGGTGGTGTTCGCCCCGATTCCGAGCGCCAACGAAAGAACTGCGGCGAGCGCGAACCCTGGATTGCGTCGCAAGGCGCGCGCGCCGTAGCTTAGGTCTGAAAACAAGTCTTCGAGCCAGCGAAATTGCCATGCCCCGCGACTTTCTTCGTGGACTCGCAACCTCGGTCCGAACTCGCGTTGCGCTTGTGCTCTAGCGTCCCGCGACGACATACCGTGGCTTCTCAATTCTTCGGCGCGCGTTTCCAGATGGAATCGGATCTCGTCCTGCATCTGTCGATCGAATTCATTGCTCCGGCCCAGGAAAGCAACTCGTTGCTTCAATGCTCGCCACCAGCTCATTTCTGTCCTCACGCGGTTTGAATTACCAGCGAAATGGCGTGGACCAGATCATCGAATTGGCGAACCTGATCGCTGAGCTCCGCCTCGCCCAGCGGCGTCAGCTTGTAAAAGCGCGCTTTTCGGTTGTGGTCGGACGTGCCCCATTCAGCTGTTAGCCAGCCTTTCACCAGCATGCGGTTGAGTGCCGGATAGAGCGAACCCTCCTCCACAATGAGTGAGTCGGCAGACGCTTGTTTAATACGTCGTGCGATCGCATATCCGTGAAGCGGACCGCCCCGCAGCGTGCGGAGAATCAGCATGTACAGAGTTCCGGGCAGCAATTCTGGTATTTCAGCAGCCATTTCCTTGTCCAGACTATATATAGTCCAGACTAGGGTGTTTAGTCAACATGCATTTCGTTTCGGGTCCCAACGTGAAAAAAGTACCAATTTGGCCATAAAGAAGTTCTGTAAGCAGTTGAAACCTAAGTTTCAGTCTTTGGTCGGTGCCGTGCTGACGTGGCTGGTATGAGATGTGTGTTCACACTTTTAGCAATGTTGCCTCTGGCCTTACTAGGGCAGGAGACGAATCCCACTCAGTCGAACGTTCAGCCCCAGCAGAACGGACCTACACCTATTTTCCGAGTTCAGGTGGTATCGCGGTCCATTCAAGCGGTGAGCTATCGCAACCAGAGCGGCTGGACAAAAATCGACTTTCAGGGCACAACCCTTGCGCCGCAAGCGAAAGGCACGGCGGATGTGAATAGCCGGCTCGGACATATGGAGATAAAGCTGGATGTGAAGAGCCTGCCGGCTGCGTCGAGCTTTGGATCGGAATTCCTGACGTATGTGCTGTGGGCGATTACGCCTGACGGGCACGCAGCCAATTTGGGCGAAGTCGTGCTCGACTCGAACGGGAACTTCAAAGGCGACATGACAACTGAGCTGCAATCCTTCGGCTTAATCATCACGGCCGAGCCTTACTTCGCGGTGCGTCAACCCAGCGACGTGGTGGTGATGGAGAATGTCATCCGTCAGGACACCAAGGGCAAATACGAAGTCGTAGATGCGAAATATGAATTGCTTCCCCGCGGGCAATACATGTACCAGGTTCCCGAATCCCAACAGCACCCGGTGGTCATGAATTCAAGTAAGAAGAGCCCCCTCGAGCTATACGAAGCGATGAACGCAGTTCAGATCGCCAGATATGCGAGGGCAGATCAATATGCCGGAGACACGTTCCAGAATGCCGCGAGTCTCTTGACCCAGGCAGAAGATTACGATTCGCGCAAGCAGTGGAACCCGGCCAAAATGACGGCAAAAGAAGCCACTCAGAAGGCAGAAGACGCTCGCATTATTTCCTTGAGGCGTCAACAGCAGATGGCGCTCGATCGGGAACGCCAGGAAGCCGCCGCCCGACAAGCCGCTGCGCAACAGCAAGCTGATCAGGCACAGCAGCAAGCAGCCGAAGCTGCACGCCAGCAACAGCTAGCCGAAGAGCAGGCAAAGCGCGAGGCTCAGGAACGTGCGTCTGCTGAGCAGGCGAAGCAAGAGGCAGATGCGGCGCGCGCCCAAGCGGCAGCGGAAGCACAGAAGGCCAATCAATCCGCAGCTGAGGCAGAGCGCCTGCGCCAGCAAGCGGAAGCGGAAAAGAATCAGCTTAGAGAGCAATTGCTCCAGCAGTTCAATGCTGTCTTGCCGACGCGCGAAACACCGCGCGGCCTGGTGGTGAGTGTAGGCGACGTCTTGTTTGACACAGGCAAATACACCTTGAAAGAGCCGGCTCGAGAGGCGCTGGCCAGAGTCTCGGGTATCGTAAGCTCGCATCCGGGCCTCAACCTACAGATCGAAGGCTACACCGACAGCACTGGAAGCGACGAGTTGAACCAAAGGCTTTCCGAGAACCGGGCAAACACGGTACGCGATTACCTGATCGGCCAGGGAGTGAATCCTCAAAACACTACCGCAATCGGTTACGGGAAAAGCTATCCCGTTGCTTCCAACGACACAGCGGCGGGCCGTAAACTGAATCGCCGAGTGGAACTGGTGATATCCGGAGAAGTAATTGGCGTAAAGATCGGCACGCCGCCAAACCAGGGACAACAGATACCGGGCGTGAATCCGCCGCCCTCTCAACAAACGGCGCCGCAACAGCCGCCCCAACAGCAGTAATTACCTCAGCGGGAGTCTCGCGGCTTCCGCTCATACGCCCCCATTGCGATATTCTGAGCGCGGGACCTTCTCGTGGTAGTTCGCATACCGCTTCTGTTAGCCTTCCTCCCGGGGTTTGTTTTGATAGCATTCGGCCAGAGCGGGACGTCTAAGCAGGACCATGGACGTGATTACGGCCGCTCCATGGTGGTCAGCAGATTTGGAATCGTGGCGACCAGCCAAACCCTCGCCTCTGCTGCCGGCGCAGACATCTTGAGGGAGGGCGGTACAGCCGCAGATGCTGCGATTGCCGCTAACGCCGTTCTCGGCATAACCGAGCCGATGATGAATGGAATCGGCGGGGATCTGTTCGCAATCGTTTATGACGCGAAAGCGAAGAAGCTATACGGCCTCAATTCCAGCGGATGGGCGCCGCAGCGACTGACAATCGATTTTTTGAGATCAAAGGGCATCACCAAATCGCTACCGCGCGAGAGCATTCACTCTGTGACGGTTCCGGGTGCCGTCGCGGGTTGGACCGCGCTGCATGAGCGTTTCGGAAAGCTGCCGCTGAGTCGCCTGCTCGCGCCAGCGATTTACTATGCAAAGAACGGCGTGCCGATCGCTGAAGTGGTTTCCACAGTGTGGGCCAACGCGGGCGCCACTCTCCGGGCGCAATCGGGTTTTGAACAGACGTTTCTGCCGGACGGCCAGGCGCCGAAAACAGGCGAGCTGTTTCACGATCGGGACCTAGCGGATTCTCTGCAATTCATTGCCGCGCACGGCAGGGATGGCTTCTACCGTGGGTCTCTCGCGCGGAAGATAGTCGAGTTCTCCCGCGAGCAAGGCGGGACGCTCAGCGAAGCAGACCTGGCGGACTTTCAGCCCGAATGGGTCGAGCCCATCTCAACCACCTATCGCGGCTGGACCGTCTCAGAGTTGCCCCCAAACGGCCAGGGCATAGCCGCGCTTTCGATGCTCAACATCATGGAGCAGTTCCCGCTCAGCGAGTACGGTCACAACACCGCGAAAGCCTTGCACGTGATGATCGAGGCCAAAAAACTGGCCTACGCCGACCTGCTGCAATATGTCGGCGATCCGAGATTCACCCACGTGCCAGTCGAGCAGCTTTTATCGAAGCAGCTTGCCCGAAGGCGCGCCGATTTCATCGATCCCAACCATGCTCACTGCACCGTAATGCCTTCAGAACTTAGCGAGAAGTTGAATGCCATGGGACGGGACACGACCTACTTGACCGCAATCGATCAGGAAGGAAATATTGTTTCACTCATTCAAAGCAACTACAGCTCGTTCGGCACCGGGCTGGTTGCGCCGGGGACGGGATTCGCTCTCCAGAATCGAGGCCAGCTCTTCACGCTGGAGCCGGGCAAACCCAACTCGCTTGCGCCACACAAACGGCCCCTCCACACCATCATCCCCGGATTCATGCAGAAGGAGGGCGAAACGATAGGATTCGGCATTATGGGCGGTTTCAATCAGGCGCAGGCCCACGCGCAGTTTGTTTCGAATGTTCTCGATTTCGGAATGAATATACAAGCTGCTCTGAGCGCCGCCCGATTCACAAAGCCGACATTTGAAGGTTGCGACCTGATGATCGAATCTCGCATTCCCGAAGCCGTGCGCCGGGACTTGACGGCCAAGGGCCACCAGTTGCAAATTGTCGATGCTTACTCACTCGACATGGGGCGCGGAAATGCAGTGATGCGCGACGAACATGGCATCAATTACGGCGCTTCGGACCCGCGAGCCGATGGCGAGGCGGTTCCCCAAGTCCCGAATTGGGGTGGGCGATAAGGCCTGGAACGAACTTTGTGCGCAACTACTCAATCGCGCTGATCCCCGGCGATGGAATCGGGCATGAAGTAACGCCAGCCGCGTTCGAGGTCGCTGATCGCGCCGTTTCGAAATCTGACGCGAGGCTCAAAGCAACTTCCTACGAATGGGGCAGCGAATACTATCTGCAGCACGGTCGGATGATGCCGGCAGATGCACTAGACCTCCTGAGGGGTCACGATGCGATTCTCCTGGGCGCGATCGGACACCCTCAAATCCCGGACAATGTCACGTTGAATGGGCTATTATTGCCCATCCGGCGCGCGTTTGATCAATTCGCGAACATTCGCCCGGCGGTTCTTTACCAAGGCGTTTCGTCTCCGCTCAAAGATGTCCAACCGGGCGACATCGACATGATTGTCGTCCGCGAAAACACCGAGGGCGAATATGCACAAGCCGGAGGGTTCGTACACGAAGGACATTCCGAAGAACTGGCGATTCAAACCGCGGTATTCACAAGGCACGGCATCGAACGTGTCATTCGTTTCGCATTCGATTTAGCGCGGCGGCGCGATAAGAAGCGAAAGGTCACGTCAATAACCAAATCCAACGCGCAAGGTTTCAGCATGGTGTTGTGGGACCGCGTATTTCAGGAAGTCGCGCGCGACTATAGCGACATCGGGACAGAATCTTTGCTGGTCGATGCGGCGGCCATGAACTTCGTACGCCGCCCGCAAACTTTCGACGTCGTGGTCGCCTCAAATCTGTTCGGTGATATTCTCAGCGATATTTCGGCGATTGTCACCGGCAGCATCGGTCTGGCGGCAAGTGGCAACCTCGATCCAACCCGAAAATTCCCTTCCATGTTCGAGCCGGTACACGGCTCCGCGCCGGATATCGCGGGAAAAGGAATCGCGAATCCGTTTGCCGCGATTTCTTCCGCCGCGATGATGCTCGATCATCTAGGACTGAGTGAAGCGGCGAATCAAATTGATGGGGCTGTTCGCGC
>CAVWUV010000035.1:0-80398 GCA_963758245.1 uncultured Acidobacteriaceae bacterium
AGCAAAGCACTCGCCCGACTCAAAGCTAAGATCTTAATTACCGCATGATCCAAGCCCAGAGCAGCCCGATTAACGCTTATGCATAAACCGGCAGCGACTATCAGCGTAGTCGTACCCTGTTTCGACGAGAGCGAATCGATTACGGAATGTCATACAAGGTTGACCGGAGTGCTGCAGGCATTGGAGACGTGGTATGAGATTGTCTATGTCGATGATGGCTCCCGGGATTCCACGCTCTCGATTCTACAAGCGATTCACGCTTCCGATCCTAACGTCATCGTCGTAGAGCTTTCGCGGAACTTCGGCCACCAAACCGCGGTAACGGCCGGACTGGAGATCGCAAACGGCGATGTTGTCGTCATTATTGATGCAGACCTCCAGGACCCGCCGGAGCTTATCGCGAAGATGTTGGAATTGTGGGCGCAAGGATTCGAAGTGGTTTATGGAGTCCGTGAGTCGCGCGAAGGCGAGACTGGATTCAAGCGATGGACGGCCAAATTTTTTTACAGCTTGATCAACAGGCTTTCTGACGTTCCAATCCCGCCTGATACGGGGGACTTTCGCCTCCTGGACAGGAAAGCGGTCGAGGCAATAAAGAGCATGCCGGAGCGGCATCGCCTGCTCCGGGGCATGTGTAGTTGGATCGGTTTTCGCCAGTGCGGCCTCAAGTACGCCCGCGCCGCGCGCCTTGCGGGCAAAACGAAATATCCACTCAACAAAATGATCAATCTCGCACTGGACGGAATCGCGTCTTTCTCCACGGTGCCGCTCCGGTTTCTGGCCGCGTTGGGTTTCCTCGCCGCAGCGCTTTCCGTCATCGGCATTATCTATGCTCTGGTCGTGCGACTGTTCACGCATACCTGGGTTGCAGGCTGGACAATTTCGTTTATTGGAATGCTCTTTCTAGGAGGCCTTCAGATGATCAGCATCGGGATTGTCGGCGAATATGTGGGCCGCGTTTATGCGGAAACAAAGCAGCGGCCTCTATATCTCGCGCGGTCCGTTCTCGGGCGGCGCGGAGATCCGCCAAACTGAGATGCGGGTAAGATCGCTCGTCCAGCGGTGGCTTCTCCGCAGGCCGTCTCCCTGGCTGCTGCTGATCGCGATCACGGTCTTGTATCTGGCATTTCTGACACGCACTTACTACTGGGACGGCGTTCTATTCGCGTTGAACATAGAAGGAGTGCATCGCGGCGCGCTTCCGCCTGCTGTCTTGTTCCATCCCAACCACCTCTTGTATTCAGCCTTCGGATCGGTGCTCTATTGGGCAGCTCGCGCGCTCGGGCTACATGCACGGGCTTTGACTCTTATGCAAATTGTCAATGCTGTCTTGAGTGCGATTACGGGTTATATCCTCTATCTCTTTTCGAAGCGCCTCACCCGATCCCCTTTGGTCGCAATGTTCTGTTGGTTGTTGTTCGCGCTCGGCGCTACCTGGTGGAAGTTCTCAACAGACGCGGATAGCTACATCGTGTCTGTTTTCTTCGTCATTCTTGTTGCTTGGTTTATACTCGACATCCCGCAACGGATCATCGCGGCCGCAGCCTGTCATACGGCGGGAATGTTATTTCACGAGCTAGCCGTCTTCACGTACATCCCTGTAATCGCGGTAATCGCGCTCGATATCCGGCGATCTGTAACAAGAAGGTTCTGGACTTCGGCGGCGTATGTCATCGGTACCGCTTCAGCTGTTGGGGCAATCTATCTGCTCTGCTACGCTCAGACCGATCGCACCGCGTTCCCCTCGCTGCTTAAATGGATCACTAGTTATGCGTCCGATTCCGGATTCACTCATTCCATCAGCCAGATCGCGGGTTCGTATCTCACTAGCTATCTCAAGCTGTTCCTCGGCGGGAAACTGAGCCTGATACGCGATTATTTCTCCGTCGCCGTCGCTCTCGCGTTGCTTGTTTCTTTGGGCGCGTTGATTTGCGCCGTGTTCTTGTTTCGGCGGCCCCAGGGCGATTCGCTTACGGCGGTGAATCGCAATGCCGTTGTTTTTCTCTGGATTTGGCTGCTCTCGTACGCGATTTTTCTTGCTTGTTGGGATCCCGGCAGCGCTTTTCACAAACTGTTTGTATGGCCGCCCATTGTCTTGCTCATCGGCATCTATATTGCGGAGCGTGTGGCGCTACGGAAGCGCGCAAACGCGTTTGTGGCCATCGCTCTCGCAATCGCTGCTTGGAATTTCGGTGCGTTCATTTATCCGCATTCCCACGTCGGCGCCGATCCGGTTTTGAAGCTTGCCCAGACCATCGATAAGGAGTTGCCAAAGACCGCGACCATCTATTACAGGGTGCTCGATCCAGACGACTGGTACCTTGAGTATTTTGCGCCCGGGCGCTTCTGGACACCAGTCGAAGTGCAAGATGGCCGGGCTTACATCGGATTTACCAATTCTCCGCCCGGACCGGTGTGCTTCGAAACCACAGCGCTTGCGCTGCTTACTAATAGCGCTGAGATCGACCCCAACCGCCGTTGGGATCTGGTAAATAGCAGGCACAACGTCAGGCTGGAATGCCTGAAAGAAGTTCGATACGCGTTGCCTAGACGTCCAGGTTCCGGACGTCCAGCGCGTTCTCCTCAATAAACTTGCGGCGGCTTTCAACGTCCTCGCCCATCAGCGTCGAAAAGATCGGCTCTGTTTCGACGAAGTCTTTCAGATCTATCTGCAGCAACGTGCGCGTTTCTGCATTCATGGTTGTCGACCAGAGTTGCTCCGCATTCATCTCGCCGAGGCCCTTATAGCGCTGGATATTCACTTCCCGCATTCCCTCGCTCTTCACGGTGTTCAGCAAGTCGCGCCAGTTCGCGATCACGTCTCGCCGTGAATCCTTGAGGATTGCGAATGGTGGTCGATTCAATCGCGCCACTTGCTTGATCAATGAGCGTAGCCGGCGAAATTCCGGCAAGGACATGAACTCGGTATTGATGTAGCGCGTTGCGTTCGTTGGATCTTTATAGCTAATCATCCAAGCCGAATGTTCTTCCTCGCGCTCTACCGTGACTTCAAGCTTTGCCTGTTTTAAGCGCTCAGCTACGGCCCTCACGTTTTGCTCGCTCTGCAGATCAGCCTTGGTATCGATGGGAAGCGTAACATCGGAGAGTACTTCGACAACCCGGCCATCGCGGACGCGGCGTTCTAAGCGACGCCAGATCTGGGCCAACTCATCCAGCGACATGAGAAAGCTGCGAAGCTCTGCGCCTTCGATCTTGGGGGCAGCGCCATCACTCGGTGCGAGCTCGACGGCCAGGTTTTCAGTCGCCCGGCGCAGAATCTCGCGAGTGAATTCCTTGTCGTCCTTGATGTACTTCTCGCTTTTTCCCTTCTTGATGCGATATAGCGGCGGCTGCGCGACGAATACCTTGCCGCGCGTAATCAGCTCCTGCATATGCCGGAAAAAAAAGGTGAGCAGCAGAGTGCGTATATGTGACCCGTCGACATCGGCGTCGGTCATGATAATGATCTTGCCGTATCGAAGCTTCGCAAGCTCGAAATCATCACCTTTCCCGATCCCGGTTCCAATGGCGGTAATCATATTCCGGATTTCTTCGTGCCCGAGCATCTTGTCGTAGCGGGCCTTCTCCACATTCAGAATCTTGCCTTTTAGCGGAAGAATCGCCTGATATCGCCGGTCGCGTCCGGATTTGGCAGTCCCTCCGGCCGATTCGCCCTCTACCAAAAAAAGCTCGCATCGTTCGGGATCCCGCTCCTGGCAGTCGTAGAGCTTCCCCGGCAAGCCTCCGGAATCCAAAGCTCCCTTTCGCCGCGTGAGGTCCCGCGCTTTTCGCGCCGCTTCTCTTGCGCGCGATGCGTCAATTGCCTTCGTGACAATCTTCTTCATCACGGCCGGGTTCTTGTCGAAAAACTCGCCGAGTTTCTCGTTTACGAATTGAACGACCTGGCCCTGGATGTCGGAATTGAGTTTGCCCTTAGTTTGGCCTTCAAACTGAGGTTGCGGAAGCTTGACGCTTATCACAGCCGTCAGACCTTCACGTACATCGTCACCCGTGAGGTTTTCTTTTTGATCTTTGAACAAGCCGCTCTGCTGCGCAGCCGCGTTGATGCTCCGAGTCAATGCACTGCGGAAACCGCTGAGATGTGAACCGCCATCAACCGTATTGATGTTGTTGGCAAAGCTAAACACATTCTCGGAATAGGAGTCGTTGTATTGCAGCGCCACCTCCATGGTTAGCTTCCCGTTTGGCAAATCCCGATCGCCTTCGAAATGAATTGGCTTATCGTGCAACACCGCTTTACCGCGATTGAGATGCTTAATGAATTCGGCAATACCGCCGCTGTAGTAGAACTCCTCGGATCGGATATCTTCGCCTCGCTCATCCGCGAGCGTGATCTTCAGTCCTTTGTTGAGAAAGGCGAGTTGCCGCAGCCTCTGGGCCAGGGTGTCGAAGTTGAACTCGATTGCGTCCATGATGGTCGAATCGGGCTTGAAGGTGATCTTAGTTCCGGTCTTGTTCGATTTGCCGGTCTGCGCGAGTGCGGCTTTGGGAATACCGCGTTCATAATCCTGTTCCCAGGTTCCCTTTTTGCGCCAGACCTCCAGATGCAGTGTTTCGGAAAGCGCGTTGACACAGCTTACGCCTACGCCATGAAGACCACCCGATACTTTATAGGTGTTCGAATCGAATTTGCCGCCGGCGTGCAGTTTGGTCAGAACCACTTGCGCAGCCGACACACCTTCTTCCTCATGAATATCTACAGGAATGCCGCGGCCATTATCGGTCACCGTAACAGAGTTATCAATATGGATCGTGACGCTAACTTCAGTGCAGTAACCGGCCAGAGCTTCATCGACGGAGTTGTCCACCACTTCATAAACCAAGTGATGAAGACCCATTTCCCCGGTCGACCCGATGTACATCGCAGGACGGAGCCGAACGGCCTCCAGCCCTTCGAGAACCTTAATACTGGTGGAATCGTAAGTTTCGTTTTGAGCCACTGTTGTCGCCATACTTTCAAGCGTCTCGCGCGCCATGAAGAACCGCCAAACTTTGCGGCCGCTTCTAGCGTGTTCATGCCTTTCTTTTCTTCTCGCACTCTCGGGTGCGCTTACTTCTATACGCGCTCAGATGCGCATCGGCATCACGACATAGCGGTAAACCGTGTCAGTAGGCGCGGTGCCCGCTTCAGCGCCACCCGCTTCAGCGCGATGTGGTTGCAACTCGCCGGCGCTATTCGAATCTTTGAAGTGGAATTCCACTTCGCTCTCATTAACGGAACGAAGAAAATCGAGGAGATATTGCGCGTTGAAGCCGATCTCGACATCCGGACCGCCATACTCTATCGGAATCGTCTCTTCACTTTCGCCAGTCTCGGAAATCGAGGAGTGAACCTTCAGGTCCCCTTTCACCATCTGCAGCCGGATTGCCCGCGAGCGTTCGTCGGCAAATTGAGCGACGCGTTCAATCGCAGCTTTCAGTTCGTCCCGTTGAATGACCAGTGTGTGTGGATGCTCTTTAGGCAGCACACGTTCATAATCCGGAAAATTTCCGGTCAGCTTACGGCTCAGCAACAGACGCTTATCGATCCGGAAGAACAGATGATTCTCATTCCCCGAAAACTCTATTTGCTTGCTCGAATCATCGCTGGCCAGTTTCTGAATCTCGGCCATCGCTTTCTTGGGCAGCAAGGCTCGGTATGAGGCTGCTAATCCAGGCAAGCTCACCTGCTTTTCGACTAACGCCAGGCGATGACCATCGGTCGAAACCATAATCAGCCCGCTCTCTTTCAGAATGAGCAGGGCGCCGTTCAGAGTAAAGCGAGATTCCTCCGCGGAGATCGCGAAGATCGTGCTCGATATCATCTGAGACAACACACTCAAAGGAATCTCCGCCAAAGTCTCGGGCATTTGGGGCAATTCCGGGAAACTCTCGCGAGACATGCCCGCAATTCGGGTTCTGGAACGTCCGCAAACGAAGCTGGCCCATTGGTTCTCGGCTACCTTTACCTGAACATCGGCGTCGGGCAGCAGCCGCACGTAGTCCAGCAATCGCCGCGCGGGAATCGTTCCGGCACCCTCTTTCTTGATCCGGGCTGGACAGGCGCACCTAATGCCCAGTTCCAAGTCAGTAGCTGTGAGCCACACCTGGTCGTGATCGGTCTCGACCAGAATATTTGAAAGGATCGGAATCGTGGTCTTCCGCTCCACGACTCCCTGCGTCAGTGCCAGTTCCCTTACCAGATCGGACTTGTTAACCGAGAATTCCATAGCGGCTGTTGTTCAGAGCTCCTTGCTCTTCGTAAGGCATTTCTCTTCCTAAACAGGTATTTCTTAAGTACTAGAAGAAGAACCGTATTAGTAGGGACTGTGGAAATGTTGATTTCCTTCTAAATTGTAGCAAAAATTAGCGCTTCCGTCTATTTGCAGCTGTGGATTTCAAGCGCGTGAACTGCGAATAACGGTTGATGCGTAGAATCGGGTCAGTCCTCCACACCGGTTTTGATACGGCAACGCTGGATAACACCATAACCCTACTGAAGTGAGTCGATTGCCGAGTGGATAAGATTGTTCAAATCTTCATCACGCTGGCGTAGCTCTTCAATCTTGTGAATGGAGTGAAGCACAGTTGTGTGGTGCTTACCGCCAAAATACCGGCCTATCTCGGGCAAAGAAGCGTGCGTAAGTTCCTTCACCAAGTACATTGCAATTTGGCGCGGGTATGCGATCTGCTGAGTATTGCTTTTCACTTTCAGCTGTCCCGCCTGAAGGTTAAAACGTTCGGCGACGGTGCGGACGATGGACTCGACAGATATTTTCCGATCAGCTCCGGGGTTCAGGTGCTTCAAAGTTTGATGCGCCATAGCGAGGCTGATTGGCTGGCCGGAGACGGACGAAACGGCGATTAGCCGCGTCAAAGCGCCTTCCAACTCGCGGACGTTCGATTTGGTCTTTGTGGCGATAAAGATCCGGACGTCTTGAGGGAGCGCTATCCCTTCCGATTCCGCTTTCTTATCCAAAATCGCCATCTTGGTTTCCAGATCCGGCGGCTGCACGTCGACCAGCAGCCCCCATTCAAATCGCGAGCGAAGCCGTTCTACCAGTCCTGGTAATTGATTGGGAGCTGAATCGCTTGAGATGACGATCTGCTTTTGGTGATCGTAAAGTTCGTTGAACGTATGGAAGAACTCTTCCTGAGTCCGCTCTTTACCGGCTATCACCTGGATATCGTCAACCAGGAGTACGTCCGCCGACCGGTAATGACGATGGAACAGAGACATGCGGTCGAGCTTGATGGACGTGATCATTTCGTTCATGAAGCGCTCACTGGATGTGTACACCACGTTCAGACCGGCGAAATTGTCCAGAAGCGTTCGTCCGATCGCGTGCATGAGATGAGTCTTCCCGATGCCCACGGCGCCGTAGACAAACAGAGGGTTATAGCTCCGGGATGGCATTCTCGCCACAGCTTGCGCAGCGGCGTGCGCCAACTGATTGGACGATCCCACCACGTAGGTTTCAAAAGTCAGGCGCGGGTTCAGCCAAGTAGCCGTGCTCTCAAACAACGGCTCAGCAGAATGGGAATGCCCATTGGATCCGGAATCGACACTAGCACCCGCGGCGGCGGCGCGCGCAGGAACCGAATCTATCCGGTAATGAATTCTAACAATCGGGAGTTTCAGTTCCTCAATAGCAGTTCGAATCAGGGTAGTGTATTCCTGCCGGATCCAGGCCTCTGTTGCCTGGTCTGGAACACGAACCGTCAGATCGCCATCATGGACTGTGCCGAGAACTGTCCGGGAAATCCAATTCTTATATGCGCCCCCGCTAAGTTTGCCTGCCAACCACCCCTTGATTTCTTCCCAAGCGTCACTCAACCCACACTCCTCCTGAAAACGACAAAGCTTTCCCACACCTTTTCCACTCCTGTGGAAAGAACAGAACATCTTACCTGGAGGCTAATTTGCTGCGGCGAGCAGCACGTTCAGGTTGGGGGGAAACCGTCTCCGTTCGTTCGGAAATCACAGTCTAACATGAGACTTCCGTTTTGAAACACAATTGTGACGTATATTTAAACCGCTGATTTTAAGGAACTTATTGCGCGAGCCAAAAGGCTTATTGCCGAAAAACCACGGGTCTTCCACACCAGCAATTTTACTAACATCCAATGCTGCAACGACATGAATTGACTTTGCAACAAAGTCATCGGAGAATGTCGATTAGACCTCCCAGGCGGGAGTAACTCAGCTGGTAGAGTGCAACCTTGCCAAGGTTGATGTCGCGGGTTCGAACCCCGTCTCCCGCTCCAAACCCACTTTCATCGAAATCCTCTCGAAAGCAGTTGCTCGTCAACATTTTGCCGAGGAGTGCGTTTATACAGACGTGAGGCAAGTATCCGAGTCGACTCGCTGGGCGGTCGCCATTGTTGCTGTTGTTTTGGCTTTCCCTCCTAGCCCTCTGTGGGGTAAGAAGTTAAAAAAAATTAAGCCGACGGCGAACCCGCCTGAGTACGTAGACTTCAGCGAGCCCCTTTCCAATGCGAACCAGCTTCATCATGCGCTGGACCGGCTGACATTTGGCCCCCGACCCGGCGACTTTGATCGAATCCGGAGGATCGGCCTGGAGAAGTGGATCGACCTGCAACTGCACCCGGAGAAGACACCGGAAGATCCGACGCTTGCACAGCGTCTTGCCCCTTTCGAGTCTCTGCGGATGAGCATCCACGACACGTATACTCATTACCCTCCTCCACAAATGATCGCTGCCGTCGCTCGGGGCAAAAGCCCGCTGCCTGAAGATCCGGAACTGCGGGCCATTATCGTTCGATTGGCGGACCGCTATCTGCAAAAGCGAAATGCAGAAGCGGCATCGGCTGGAGTTGCGGCTCAGGATGGTCAGGCTCCTAAGGACGCCAATGGCGATCCGGACCTCGATCTCAAAGTCAAATTGAACCAGGTATTGACATCCGAGCAGATCAGCACTCTCCGGTCTGGGACGCCGGATGAGAAGACGCAATTACTCGCGTCTCTTTCCCCGGAGAAGCGTCTCGATTTCGTCTGGGCTTTGCAGCCACAACAACGCCGCCAACTCTTTGTCCTTGCGCCGGTAGACCTGCGCCGTGATCTGATGCTTTCGGTGAATCCTCAGAACGTCGTGGCCACCGATCTATCAGACGCTAAGCTGCTGCGCGCCATCTACAGCAATCATCAGCTCGAAGAGTTGCTGGTCGATTTCTGGTACAACCATTTCAACGTATTCTTCGGCAAAGGTGGCGACCGCTATATGATTCCCACCTACGAACGCGAGGCCATTCGCCCGCACGTCCTCGGCAAGTTCCACGATCTGCTGCTCGAGACGGCAAAAAGCCCGGCCATGTTGTTTTACCTGGATAATTGGCAATCGGTTTCGCCGGATGCTGCCCAAATCCCGCAGCGCCCGAATCAAAAGAACAAGCGTGGCTTAAACGAGAACTATGGACGCGAGTTACTGGAGTTGCACACGCTGGGTGTAGACGGCGGCTATACACAAAAAGATGTCATCGAAGTAGCGCGCTGCTTCACCGGATGGACGATCGCGAATCCGCGCAAGGGCGGTGGATTCGAGTATAACGACAAAGTGCACGATAAGGGTCAGAAAGTCGTCCTTGGTCATGTGATTCCTGCCGGGGGAGGCATGAATGACGGCCTGCAGGTGCTCGATATCCTGGCCCGCCATCCTTCGACAGCGCACTTTATCTCTTTAGAATTGGCGCAGCGATTTGTGGCCGATAACCCTCCGCCTTCGCTGGTGAATCGAATGACTGAAACGTTTCGCCGTACGGATGGAGACATTCGCGAGGTTATGCGAACCATGCTGGCGTCTCCCGAGTTCTGGTCAGAAGGCGCATACCATGCGAAGGTGAAAACATCATTCGAAATGATCGTAAGCGCCCTGCGTGCCACCAATGCAGACGTGACGTCTGCCTTTGTATTAAGCAACGAACTTCAGAAGTTGGGCGAGCCTCTTTACCGCAAAATCGAGCCGACAGGTTATTCCAACTCGAACTCGGAATGGGTGAGTTCGGCGGGGTTACTGGAGCGTATGAACTTTGCTTTGGCCCTGGCCCATAACCGCGTGCCCGGCGTCAAAGTTGATATCAGCCAGTGGCAAACTCCCGCTGCGAATGATCCGATGAGCTTGGCGCCGCTCATCCTGAACGAGAACCCAAGCGAGCAGACCAAGGCAGCCATAGAAAAAACGCTGAATGATCCGGAGCTGCAGAAACAGCTTACCGACAATGCGAAAGCCGGACCGCCGCAAGTTCCGGGCCTGATTGCCGGCTTGCTGATTGGCTCACCGGAGTTTCAGCGGCGCTAAAAACATTGGAGTTACGAATGCATTCCCGAAGATTATTCCTGAAAAACTCGGCATTGGCGATGTTCGGCGTGGGCTCCGTGCCGGCCTGGCTGTCGCGCGCGGTATACGCTCAGCAAGCGCCAGGTGAACGGAAAAAGATCCTCATCGCCATTTTTCAAAGAGGCGCAGTGGATGGCTTAAATGTTGTGATCCCGCACGGCGAGCCTGCGTATTACGCTATGCGCCCAAGCATCGCGATTCCGCGACCCGACGGCACAGAACGAGGGGCCGTCGATCTCGACGGGCATTTCGGCCTGCATCCCGCATTGCGCTCCCTGAAGCCTCTCTGGGACGAAAAACAGCTTGCGATTGTCGAAGCGGTCGGTTCTCCCGATCCCACCCGCTCGCATTTCGATGCCCAGGATTACATGGAATCAGGCACGCCTGGCTTCAAGGCTACCTATGATGGCTGGCTCAACCGGGCGATGGCGCAGGAAGCAAAACCCTCGCCCTTGCGCGCGATCAGTCTCACTCCCGATCTTCCACGAACCCTTCGCGGCAAGAATGAAGCCGTAGCCATCAACAATGTGAACGATTTTCAGGTCAAGGACGCTCGCGCAGCGGCCACTTTCGAGAGCATGTACGGAACCACGGCTGACCAGATCTTGAATGGCACGGGGCGCGAGACGTTTGAGGCCATCAAGATCATGCAATCCATCCGGAAGACACCCTACACGCCTGCGAATAACATCAAATACCCCGGCGGACGTCTGGGACAAAGTCTTCAGCAGATCGCTAGAGTTATCAAAGCGGATGTCGGATTAGAAGTGGCCTTCACCGATGTGGGCGGATGGGACACGCACGTGAACGAGGTCGGCCCGCAGCCCCACGTCGGACAACTTGCCAATCTGCTGCATGATTTCGGCGACGCACTAGCTGCCTTTTCGCAAGATATGGGCGACCGCATGGCCGATATAACCATCGTCACGATGTCGGAGTTCGGCCGCACCGTAAAGGAAAATGGCGATCGCGGAACGGACCACGGGCACGCGAATGTCATGTTGGTCCTCGGCGGAAGAGTCAGGGGAGGCAGAGTTTACGGCGATTGGCCGGGTCTCGAGCGCGAGCAGTTGTATGAAGGCCGCGATCTAAACGTAACCACGGATTTCCGCAGCGTACTCTCCGAACTGGTCACCAAGCAAATGGGAAACCGCGAGATCGCAAGCGTTTTCCCGGGCTTCGGTAACGGGCGCGATCGCGGCATCTTGTCCGCTTAATTCACTCGGCTCAGCTTTTGCGCGAACTCCCAGGCGTCCTTCACAATCCGGTCCAAATCGGCGCGCTTCGGCCGCCAACCTAGACTCTCTTGCAGCTTATTGGAATCAGCCACCAGGCTCGGCGGATCGCCTTCGCGCCGCGGCCCCATCGTGTAGGGAACCTTTTTACCTGTCACGCGCTCAACCGCAGCCACAATTTCTTTCACCGAGTGGCCCGACCCGGTGCCAACGTTAAAGGTCGCGGAGTTGCCGCCGTTCAACAGGTGCTCTACCGCGAGAATATGCGCCTCCGCTAGATCGCTGACGTGGATATAGTCGCGGATGCAGGTCCCATCCGGAGTCGGATAATCGTCGCCGAAAAGAGTCACCGGCTTGCCGGTTTGAATAGCTCGCAGGATGAGCGGTATTAAGTGCGTTTCCGGATCGTGCCGTTCGCCCAAACCAGCTTCGGGCTCGGCTCCGCACGCGTTGAAATAGCGTAGCGGAATGCTTCGAATCCCGCGATATCGGTCCAGCCAGCCCAATATCCTCTCGACCATCACCTTCGATTCGCCATACGGATTTATAGGCGCGCACGGTTCGTCTTCCGGAATAGGTACCCGCTCGGGAATGCCGTAAGCCGCCGCGGTAGACGAAAAGACGATGTGCTTCACGTTCGCGCGCAGCATGGCTTCAAACAGGGATAGCGAGCCGCTCACGTTGTTCTCGAAATAAAGCTCAGGAGCTTGCGTCGACTCGCCGACGGAAATATACGCAGCGAAGTGAATAACCGCCTCGATGTGCTCGTCAGCGAACAATTTCGTTAGCCGGTCGGTCTCATGCGTATCCATCACGCGAAGAAGATCTTCGGGAACTGCCTCCCTGTGGCCCCGCGACAAATTGTCAACGACCACCACGGAGTGTCCATGCTTCTGAAGGAAATGTCGGGTAACGGAGCCGATATAACCGGCTCCTCCAGTGACGAGAATGTTAGCCACGATCTTCCGAGTTTACCTGCTGAGATCCTAACAAGAGATGCCCCTGCTCCAGCTTCGAGATGTCACGAAGGTGTATCAAACAGAACGCGCGCCGGTCTTGGCCCTCGAAAATATTTCGCTCGAAGTCGAACCCGGAGCACTGGTTGCACTGGTGGGCCGAAGCGGATGCGGAAAATCGACCCTCCTGAATTTATGCGGCGCGATGGATCTCCCGACTTCCGGCGAAGTCATCCTGGACGGCCAATCGACCGCCAGTCTCGACGATGCCTCGCTTACTCGGCTCCGGCGGGAGAAGGTCGGCTTTATCTTTCAATCCTTTCAGCTGTTACACACACTCACCGCCGCGGAGAACGTGGAACTTCCGCTCCTGCTTGCAAGAAGAAAAAATCCTCGGAACATAGCGCTCGAGCGTCTGCGCTGGGTAGAAATGGAAGGATATGGAGATCGTTTTCCGCACCAACTCTCCGGCGGCGAGCAGCAGCGCATCGCAATCGCCCGAGCGCTAGTCCATGATCCCCGCCTGCTGTTAGCCGATGAGCCAACCGGCAATCTCGACACAATTACGGGCGAGATTGTATTGAATCTCTTGGAACGCACGGCTCGCGAGTTCGACGTCGCTGTGATAATGGCTACCCACAGCGCCGAAGCTGCCTTGATAGCGCGTCAAACTGTTCATCTCCGCGACGGTCGAATGCAGGAAGCCGCGGTTTTACAATGAACGCCGGCGTGCTGCTCTTCGCCCGGTTGATCGTCCGGCCTCTCCGGCGTGAACCGATCCGAACGGCACTCACGGTGTTTGCAGTCGCGCTGGGCGTGGCAGTCGTGATCGCGATCGATCTCGCCGGACGCGCCGCCGCAGGAAGTTTTCATTCTTCACTCGAATCGCTGACCGGCAATACCGACCTGGCCATCACTGGAACGGGCGGAATTGACGAAAAAATATTGGGACCGCTGGTTCAACTCCCCTATGCGTTCGACTTCGTTCCTCGCATTGAAGATTTCGCTTCTATAAACGGAAAAGGCGAAGCGCTGCCCTTCCTGGGTCTGGATCTGATTGGTCACCGGGGTGACCAGCAGTTTGAGAGCGGTGCTCCCGAGAATGCAGCGCGTGAGCTGGCGAGTGGAGACCCGATCTGGACCGGACAAAAGCTCGGTTTTAACCGAGGCGATCGCGTGAAACTGCTGATCAACGATGCGATGCGTGAGTTCACGGTAGCGGGAGTTCTCAAGCCCCGACCAGGTGATTTCGGGGAAAATAACGTGATCGTAGCCGATATCGGCTTGGCCCAGAAGGTTACGGGAAAAATCGGCAAGCTCGACAGCATCGATGTTCGTGTCCCCGCGGGCCATTCCGTCGAGTACTGGCAGAACATGCTGCGCAAGCAACTTCCGCCCTCGCTCACCGTTGAGCCGCAAGGATCGCGCACTGAGGAAAACCGAAAGATGCTGGCCGCCTTTCGATGGAATCTGCACGTCCTCAGCTACATCGCCTTAATTGTCGGCGCATTCCTCATCTACAACACCATTTCGATTTCCGTCGTCAGGCGCAGAGCTGAAATCGGCATTGTGCGGGCGCTTGGCGCATCGCGGACCCTGGTGACGAATGCGTTTCTCGCCGAAGCGTTATTCCTGGCCGTCGTAGGAACCGCCGTGGGCCTGGTGATCGGACGCGTAATGGCGCTCGGCGCGGTCCAGTTGATCGGGAATACCGTTCAGTCGCTATACGTCAGCAGTCAGCCCGCGCCCATCCAATTCACCCTCAGCGGTGTTCTCACAGGAATTTGCCTCGGATTGGGGATTTCATTGCTCGCGGCAGTCGCTCCGGCTATCGAGGCGTCGCGTGTAGCTCCAGTCGAGGCAATGGCGCGGGGTCGCAAGGAGTATGTCGCCGCTGTACGGTCGCGCGGCGCGATTGTCTGGGCAGTGTTGATGTTCGTGTGTGCGGTGGGGCTCTCGCAACTGCCTCCAGTGCATCGCCAGCCCTTATTCGCCTACATCGCGGCTCTGCTGCTGATCGCCGGAACAGCCGCGGCCATTCCCGGTATTGTTGCTTTTTTCGCTGGAACGGCCAATCATGTCTTAGAAAAGTTTTTTGGGGTCGAAGCGTTACTCGCGATGCGTTCATTGCGAGCCTCGTTGGGTCGAACTTCGGTCCTCACTGCCGCGCTCGCAACAGCTGTCGCGATGACTGCAAGTGTGGGCATTATGGTCGGCAGCTTTCGTGAAACTGTTTGGCTCTGGATGGATAACCATCTCGAGGCTGATTTCTATCTGCGCCCGGCCGGGTCGTCCGCGGCCGACCGTCACCCCACGATGAATCCCGATATAGCGGATAGAATTCAGCGTTTGCCCGGCGTCGCAGTCGTGGACCGTCTTCGCTCTTACGCGATTTCGTATGAGGGCCTGCCTGCCGGTCTCGCCGGAGGGGAGATGACACGAATTCAGAATTCGTCGGCCACGCGATTCCTTCCAGGTGAGGACAGCAAGGCGATCTTGTCCAAGCTCCCAACGGGCGACTACGCTATTGTGAGCGAACCTTTCGCCAACAAGCACAACGTGGGAGTAGGCAGCGTTCTCAGCATCCCGCTCGCTGGCGCGGAACGCAAGTTTCAGGTGCTGGGAATTTACTACGACTATTCGAGCGAGCGAGGCTTTATTTCGGTTGACCGCCAAACTCTGTTGAAATACCTGCCTGATCCAGCGGCCACGAATATCGCTGTGTTTCTAACACCAGGATCTGACCCGAACCAGGTGCGTCGCGGAATAGATGAAGTAATTGGCGGACGCGCCGTGATGGTCTTTTCAAATAGCGCGCTGCGACGCGGCGCGATGGCGGTTTTCGATCGCACCTTCCGCATCACATACGCGCTGGAAGCCGTGGCTGTGATCGTGGCCGTTATGGGAATTGCCGGAGCACTGCTCGCGATGGTGATCGACCGCCGGCGTGAATTCGCGCTGCTCCGTTTTCTCGGCGCCGGGCGATCCCAAGTGCGCGCAATCATCGTTTGTGAAGCAGGGCTGCTGGGTCTGCTTGCCAACGGCATCGGTCTTGTCATGGGTACACTGTTGTCGCTGATCCTGATCTTCGTCATCAATAAACAATCGTTTGGCTGGACCATTCAGTTCCATTGGCCCATCGCTTTATTGCTGGCGGCGCTCACTGGCGTGTACATTGCCACCGTGCTGGCGGGGCTTTATCCTGCCCAGATCGCCACTCGCATGAACCCGATCGAGGTCATTCATGAAGAGTAGCCTTGTCGTATCGCTTCTCACGCTCAGCCTCATGGCGTCGCCGCAATGGCAACTTGCTCTGCCCGGCTATCACTATGAATTCCCGCGCGACCATTTCAGCCATCCCGATTATCAAACCGAATGGTGGTATTACACAGGAAACCTGCGGGCGCCTGATGGCCATCGCTTCGGTTTCGAGCTGACCTTCTTCCGCCAGGCTGTTGCCTTATCGCAGGCACAACTCGCGAACTCCCCCGGCACGTGGCGTCCGGATCAAATTTATCTGGCGCATCTTGCATTGAGCGATATCGATGGCGGTAAGTTCTATCACACGGAACGGCTCAATCGCGCCGGGCCAGGATTGGCGGCGGTGAATCTGAACCAGCAGCGCTATTGGAACGGCAATTGGCAGGTTCGGTGGATTTCTACCCAGACAGGCGAGCAACAATTACAAGCTGTTTGCGACCGCTTTACCCTGCGACTCGATTTGAAGCCCGAGAAACCGCTCGTCATTCATGGCAACAACGGCGTGAGTCGCAAAGGTCCAGCACCGGGCGAGGCTTCGCACTACATCTCATTTACGCGCATTCACGCAGCCGGCGAGTTGCAGCGAGCCAGTTCCACCGTCTCGCTCGATGGCCTTGCGTGGATGGATCACGAATTCTTCACGGAACAGCTCGATAACACGCTTACCGGTTGGGACTGGTTCGCGGTCCAACTCGAGAATAACGAAGAACTCATGCTTTACCGCCTGAGGACGAAGTCCGGCCAGCCGGATCCCTATTCCTCCGGAACATACGTGGATGCGCAGGGCGAAGCACATTTTCTGGATGCCGCGCAGTTCTCCGTATGGCCCGCCGGATACTGGCTTAGCCCTGCCTCGGGCGCCAATTATCCGCTCTCATGGAAAATTTCCGTTCCTTCGCTCGATCTCGGAATCCAGGAAGAGACCGCGCTAAAGGATCAGGAGTTGTTCAACAGGAATGGCATTTCCCCGAGCTACTGGGAAGGCGCAGTGACTTACGATGGGCATATCCACGGTCAGCCGGTGAAGGGCGTCGGCTATCTCGAGATGACCGGCTACGCAAAAGCTCTGCAGTTGAGCGAGTGATCGCCTCTCGCTCCTGACAGAGCGCGCCGCCTCGTCTAGGATGAATGTGGAATGATTAGCCGGGCGATCGCGGTCTCTTTATTTCTTTGTATCGCCTGCTATTCGCCAGCGGCGACCGGACCCAAGTGGCCAGAGATTCGCCAACACATTGAAAGTACGTTGCATATCACTCGCCCTCTTCCGGCGCTCGAAGCAAAGTCCTACGGGTCGTTTTCTCCCGCACCCGGCGTCGCAGCCGACCGGGTCTCCTACGCAACTGACTACGGTCTGCGCGTGCCCGCTATCGTCTATCACCCGGCAGCCGCAACCATAATCGGGCACCCGGCTTTAATCGTGGTCAACGGTCACGGAGACGACAAGTCTTCCTGGTATGCCTATTGGGCCGGAATCCTGTATGCGCGCGCAGGGGCGGTCGTCCTCACCTACGACCCCATAGGTGAATACGAGCGAAATTCCGAGCGCCGGTCCGACACCAGCCAGCACGACGAGTTCGTTCCACCCGATGACATGGCCCGTCGCATGGCTGGCCTGATGATCACCGATGTTATGCAAGCGGTCTCATATCTTGCGGAACGTAAAGACGTAGATCCCAAGCGCATCGCGGTGATGGGTTTTTCGATGGGCTCGTTTATTAGCTCCCTTACCTGCTCTATCGACACTCGCATACATGCCTGCGTGCTCGTAGGCGGCGGAGATCTGGATGGCCCGGGCGGGTATTGGGATTCTTCATACAAGAAGATGTGCCAATCGATTCCTTATAAGTCGCTCCAATTTTTGGGTGATCGCGCCGCCATGATCTATGCTCTAAACGCGAAGCGCGGCCCTACGCTCGTTTTCAACGGCTCCGCCGATCAGGTCGTCGACATACCTCATCACGAGCAGGACTCCTTCGAGGACCTTCGAAAGCGAACGATCGCGGAGCTGGGCAGTTCTAAGAATGTTTTCGATTTCGCATTCACGCCCGACGGCGGTCATCGGCCATACTTCGTTACCAAGCCGGTAGCGCTTTGGCTTGAAGACAAGCTGAAATTCCCGAACTGGACCCGAAAGCAGATCGAAAGCATGCCCGAGACGCATATCAGTGAGTGGGCCCTGAAAAATCACTTGGTGACGGAAATTACACCAAAGTACGAGCATGGCGAGGGCGGCACGATTGCGCTTGGCAACGACATCCCCGCAGTGCCCCGCGACGATCTGCATGCCCTTCCCGAAGCTGTATGGGATTCGCAGAAAGAGAGCTACATTTACGAGACCTGGGTCGATCGCGCCAAAGCCGCCGTGCGATCCGGGGCACCATAGGCGAGGACGTTGATTAGCGGAGCAGATTTTCTACGTGGACGAGAAATTCCCGTGCTTGTCCGATAGTCACGATTACCTCTTCGGCGGTAATGACAGCCTCGAAGCCATAATCAGCTTGGAGCCGTCGATCGAAAGCGTCGAGCAGGAACCGGTGGAACTTCGGGTCGATTCGTCCCTGCTTTGCAAAGTGCTCTCCGAAGGCCGCGTGAATACCCGAGTGTTTCGTTGATTCGAGGCCGTGTTCCGTCAGGAGTGCAGACGCGGTGTAGAACATCGCGTAGTAAACTCGTCCCGCAGCAAAGTCCGTTTCCTTTTCCCGGAGGAGAATCTCGGCCGCGTGGATCGCGTGACGGGCTTTTTCGAGCAACAGTTGGCTCTGATTTTTCAAGCGGCGATGACTTCCTCGCGCACCTTGAGAACAAAGCCGGTCTGCCCATCAAGCCACGTTTTCTCGCCGACGAATACGCGGCTGATGCTGACGCTATATCGGAGCGAGACCGAAGAGACGATGTTGCTCGTCCGATCGATCTCAGCGCCGTAGGAATCGATCTGGTCCAAGACAACCAGCACATCCAGATCTGAATCCTGTTGCTGGTCACCGCGCGCATAGGAACCGTATAGGTAGAGGCCACGAAGGCGTTCCCGGTACACGCTCTCCAAGCTGAGTCTCAGCTCGGCCAAAAGGTTCTGAACTGTTCCGGTCATCGGGGCGCTTTCTTCTATTTAATACGACACCCGCTCGGCGCCGCCTGCAGCTAATGTCGGTTTGAGCGGAAGTCCAGCTATTCTTCCCGCAGCGCCTCCATCGGTTGTATCCGTACAGCGCGCCATGCCGGTACCCACGCGGCAATCGCAGCCGCGAGCGCCAGTATGCCTGAAACCGCGCACCAGGTGACAGTATCCGAAGTTTTTACTCCGAATAATTGATTGCGTACCAGTGTTCCGGCAAAGGTCGCGCCCGCGATTCCCATCAGAACGCCCGCGGTGATCACGAAAGCTCCTTGAATGACAACCGAGCGAACCACGTCTTGCCACAAGGCTCCGAGTGCCATGCGAATGCCGATCTCACGGCGTCGAATCTCTACCAGGTGCGCCAGCGATCCGTACAGTCCAAGCGCGGCCAACAGCAAGCCAATCCCGCCAAATCCATTGAGCAGCGCTGCAATGAACCGCCGCAACTTCATCGATTCCGCGATGCGATGATCCATGGTTCCGACGTCGAATATTGCGATTTTCGGATCGAGTGCGGCAACTTGATCGCGAACGGCTGACGTGATATCCACGTCGTTCTTGGTGCGGACGACCAGATACATCGAGGAACTCAGCTCTTGCGGATCGGGAGAGTAGATCTCCGGCTTGTGAGGACCGCCGAGCTGGTTGTTCTCGACATTCGCGACGACGCCTATGACGCGAGATGGCCTGTCTCTTTCGCCGCCCACTCCGATCTGCTTGCCGATCGGGTCCTCATGAGGAAAATAGACACGCGCGAACTCTTCGTCGACAACCAGGAGCCTGTTCGCGCGATCTTGCGCGGTGAATGTGCGTGCCTCGAGTATCGGGATCTTCATTGTCTCGAAATAACCAGGGAGCGTTGCGACAACCTGCGCTTTGGGTTGCTCGGTTGGTTCATGACGGCCTGGAAAATAGACGTTAACCGCCGGCACGCCACTTGCATTGAACGGTGGCGAAGTGCACGCCGATACACGTTCAACACCTGGAATCGCGGTGATGTGTTCCTGTAGTTGCCGAAAGAAACGCAGATCCGCTTCTTCGGTTTTATACTGTGTTTGTGGGAGCGCGACTGCCGCACTCCATACATGATCGGGTGAAAAGCCGGGCGAAACCTGCATCAGTTTTATGAAGCTCCGGCTCAACAAAATCGCCGTAAACACCAGTGTCACGGCTACCGCAATTTGCCCGGCTACCAGGGGATAACGCCAGCGGCTGCCGTGACTGGCCGTTCGTGTCGATCCTGACTTTAGGGCCTGCTCGATTGGCAATCGAGCGCTCACCAGTGCAGGCAACAGTCCTGCAACAAGGGTGCTGAGAAAGGCCATTGCGATTACGAAAATAAGGGTCCACGTTTCGATGTGCGCATTGCGTACAAACGGACCATAGCGATTGGAGAGCGGAATTGCCCAGGAGGCGAGAATTATCCCGAGTACGCAACCCGCGCCAACCAGCAATGCAGTCTCGGTCAAGATTTGGCGGATGATTCGATACCTGGCAGCCCCCAGAGCCGCGCGTATGGCCAACTCGCCGGTTCGCGCCGTGAAGCGAATCAGGAGCAGTCCGCTGACATTGGCGCACGCGATCAATAAGACGCACAGGACAGCTCCGAAGGCAAGCAGCAGCCATACGCGAATGGCCTTCGTTTGCTCCTCGACGAGAGGTTGCATCGTAAAATGCCAGCCGGATTTTTCCGGATAAAACGCTGGGTACTGCTGTCCCAACTGATGACTGATCGCGAGCAATCCTGCCTGGGCCTGTTTGAGGCCGACACCTGGCGCCAGACGTCCAATCATCTGCAGCCATTTATCCGCCCTGCCCATCTCACTCCACTCTGTCGGTCTGAGAGCAAGCGGCAGCCAGAGCTGTGTGGCCGGGTACGGGAAATGAAAAGCTGGCGGCATCACGCCGATCATCGTGTAGCGCTCGCCATTTAGCTGAATCGTCCGGCCGATCACGCTGGGATTGGCGTCGAAAGCGCTGCGCCAAAATGCGTCGCTAAGAAGGGCAACTTTCGGAGCGCCATAGCGGTCATCCTGATCGGTAATGGCGCGTCCTAGCTCGGGTCGAACATCGAGCACTCGGAAGAGGGTGGCCGAGGCGTTCACCGGATCCACATGCCGGGCAGCTCCGACGCCCGTCATCGTCAGGTCGTTGAAGTAGTAAACGCCGGTCTCGCTGAAGATGTCGGTGTGGCGCCTGAGCTCTGAGTAATCCACACTCGAAACGCCGGAGAGCGCGAGCTGAGACTGCGGAAAAGCATTGTGAAGAAAAACGATGCGATTTGCGTTTGGATAAGGGGGCGGTTTGAGTAAAGCCTCATACAGCACGCTGAACACCGCGGTGGAAGAGCCGATGCCCAGCGCCAGCACGATAATGGCGCTCGCCGCGAATCCTGGCTGACGGGCGACCTGGCGCAAGGCAAAGCGCAGATCGCACGCCAAGCCTGACCAGATCCGATACATCAGCATAAACGCCTGCATTTTCTCCGCCGCGCTAAATTCTTAATTCGATAGTCCTATCACCCTCAAGAGTGCTCGTGTTCGAAACTTCCTGTCCGAACCCGAACACTGCATGATACTCTTTAGCTTCTTCGGATAATTAAGCAAAATAACCGTGCCTGATCGAACGCTACAAGTAGTGCCAATGGGAGGCTTGGGTGAGTTCGGGATGAACTCCATGGCGCTGCGTTATGGCGACGACATCATCGTCATCGATGCCGGCATGATGTTTCCCGAATCCGAGCTTTTGGGCGTCGATATCGTCACGCCCGATTTCGCATATCTCGAGCAGCACGCGAGTATGGTTCGCGCGCTGATCCTGACTCACGGACACGAGGATCACATCGGCGGTGTTCCATTTCTGTTGTCACAGCAGAATATCCCCGTTTATGGAACCGAGTTCACGCTGGCTCTCGTCGAACGGCGCCTCGAAGAGCATGAACTGCTCGATCAAGCCAAGCTGAACGTTGTAAAAGCAGGCGACCGGATCACCCTAGGGCCTTTCGAGATCGAATTCATTCACGTGACGCACTCGATCGTAAGCGCCGTGGCGTTGGCGATCACGACTCCGCTGGGCGTCGTCATTCATACCGGGGATTTCAAGGTCGATCCCACGCCCACCGACAACGAGCTTTTCGATCTGCATACGTTCGCCGCCTACGGGAAACGCGGCGTGCTTCTGCTTCTCTCCGACTCGACCAACGTGGATCGTCCCGGCTACACCGAAAGCGAGCGCGCCGTTCGCCCTCGCTTGGAGGAGCTCTTCTCGCGTTGCGAGCGGCGTCTGATTCTCTCTTGTTTCAGCAGCTCCATTCACCGGTTGCAGCAGATTCTCGATCTCGCTGATGAGTACGGCCGCAAAGTGGCATTTCTCGGCCGCAGCATGTTGAACGTGACCGAGATTGCGCACAACCTCGGCTTGCTCTCCATTCCAGACTCCACTCTGGTGCGGCCACAAGACATCATGCAGAGCGCGCCAGACAAGATCGCTGTCGTCGTCTCTGGCACTCAGGGAGAGCCGATGTCCGCACTATCTCGCGTGGCTGTCGACAATCATAAGCACCTCTATTTGCAGCCCGGCGACACAGTCGTCTTAAGCTCTCGAATTATCCCCGGTAATGAGAAGGCAATCTTCCGGATGATGAATCACATCGCCCGCCGTGGCGCGGACTTGGTCTACGGCACTATGAAACCGCCGGTCCACGTCTCCGGCCACGCCAGCGAAGAGGAGCTGAAGCTTATACTCAATCTGGTTCGTCCGAAATACTTTATCCCGGTTCATGGGGAATACCGGCACCTCGCGCGCCACGCTTCTCTCGCGCAACATCTTCGCTCGGCAGGACTCCAAGACACCTTCGTCCTGGAAACCGGTGAAACGCTCGAGATAGACCATCTGGGAGCCCGCCGCGGCGAAAAGATCGCCGTGGGTCGCGTTTGTATCGATTCCGGCTCGCTCGATGACGTCGTTGAAGACGTCATAATCCGCGACCGCCGCCACTTGTCCGAAGACGGCTTTGTGCTTCCGATTATCGCTATCAATAAGCACACCGGCAAGAGCGAAGGTCTCCCGGAGATCGTCAGCCGTGGCTTTGTCGCTGGAGATGGGGCTGCAATTTTGCAGGAAGCTCGCGCCGTCGTCGGCAGAACTCTCGAAAGCTCGACTCCCGAGGAGCGCGGCGACTGGGGAGTGATGCAGGAGAAGATTCGCACCGATCTGAAGCGATTTCTAAGCAAACAGACCCAGCGCCGGCCACTGATCATGCCCGTAATTCTGGAGCTTTGATTTTGGGCTTCGCGCTTTCGTCAATCCGCTATAGAATAGATCTCGTACTATTCCCTGTGGAGGGTTACCAAATGAAAAGGTTCGTTCTTGGTTCCATAATGGCGGCTTCGCTTTGCGCGTTCGGCGCCTTTGCAGATCAATTGACGGGTTACGTATCTGAATCTCATTGCGGCACTGCGCACAGCAGCCCCAGCGAGGCCAACACCAAGTGTATTGAAAAATGCCTGAAGGGCGGCTCTGATCCCGTCCTGGTCAGCAATGGTAAGATCATGAAATTTGACGCTGATTCCAGAGAGAAGGCTGTCGCTCTCGCGGGTAAGAATGTAACCGTCGATGGAACCGTCAGTGGAGACACAATCAAGGTCAACATGATCGAAGAAGCGAAAGAGAGCAAGTAGCGAAAGCAATAAATCAGTGCTGAAATTCGAGGTTCAGCTTGCCGGCTGGACCTCGGTAGAGCACCGCCAGATTCTTTAGTTTGTGCTTTCCATCCAGAGGGAAGTAGAGATAACCTTCGACCGGTTGTATCGACTCTTTCTGTGGGAATTGCTTCGCCTCGAGCGCCTGGAGCAGCTTCTCATTCCCCTCGCTCTTGGTGTCTATCTTGGAGTTGAGCGTTACCGCCTTCGAGTTCCCCGGCGAAGCGCCTCCACCGCCCCCGATCATCCCTCCCATTCCAATCGAGCCGCTCGTCTTCTTGATTTTCGTTCCGTCGGCCGCATTGCTTACAATCAGCGCGCCTTGCCCGGCAATCTCGGACGGCTCGAATGGCTTCGAGCGTTCGCCATCGTCATGCGCAAGCAGAATGAAATCATCGGGACTCACCTGCACCGGCTTATCGGTTTTGGGTGTGACCCGCACCTGCAACAGCACGATTCCCTTGCCCGCGTCGGCGCCCAGCTTCTGCGCTACTTCCTCCTCGCTGAGCGAGATTGTCGCGACGATATCGATTTGCTCGTTGCTCGCGCTCGTAAGGGGAGAAATCACTTTCTTGGCGGCAAAGAGGCTCGCCGCAGCCAGCACGAAAATTCCAGCACTGACCAAAAGCCGCATCGTGACCTGCTTCGAAAATAGCATTTCACGATGAATGAGAAAATACTGCGAACGTTAATCTTCAGTTCGGCGTCCGGGGTTTTGCTGGCGTAGAGGAAGCATCAACCGTGAAACCGATACTCTTGAGCATGGGCTGGATCTCGGGATTTGCCATGAAATTTTTCCAGATCAGGCCAGTCCGGCCATTCTCGATCATGACGACCATGGGCGCTTGATTCAAGCCCATGTTTATGCGCGCGAACCAGTCTTGCTGGAGGTTGAAAGCGTCGCGAAATCCATAGATATCCCAAAGCCGATCGCCGAGCTCCCTATAAAAATATTTCAACGCCTCCATGGAAGCCTCAGGAGTATACGCGAACGCCGCGATTGCTCCCGTAGGAGCTATGGTGCCGTCGTCCAGCTCCGGATTAGGCTCATACGGCACATATCCTTCCGGCCCATCAACAGCAGTGATTCCCCAGCATTGAGGGCCGTAACCCTTAAAGTGGTGTGGGTTTTGAATACAGTAGGCGCGATTGATGCGCGCAATGTTCCGGTTGTTGTCGAAATAATCCGTGAAGCGATCGCGAAGGTGCGGATCGAAACCCATGAATGAGTAATCGGTGAAGAACAACGGGCCACCAACTCCCGGGCCGACGTCAAGCTTAATTCCATAGCGACTGTCGCCATTGAGGTAATATTTCGGCAGCCCCGCCCATCCTGAGTAGTAAAGATTCGCCGGAACACCATGCGCGGATGAGGCGATTGCCAGCAGATAAGTGATCATTACCTCATTCCAGCCTGTGAGGCGATTGCTGATGTACCAGGAGTATTCCGGCGACCAGTGCCAGAAGAGAGCGTCTCCGTTTGGACTTCGGCGAAACCAGTCCCATTCGACCCCGTTCCATAGATCCGTGATCTTGCTGTAAAGCTCCTTTTCGGCTGTGCTGTTGCCCTTGAAGTACTGGCGAGCGGTGAGGAGGCCTTCCATCAGAAATGAGGTTTCGACGAGGTCGGCCCCGTTATCGTACATACCGAAAACAGGCATGCGCTTCCCGGTAGCGCCGTTCAAGAAGTGCGGCCAGACGCCGTGATAGCGATCCGCCTTTTCGAGAAACCTTGCGATATTGAGCATGCGCTGGAGGCCCTGCGCGCGCGTGATGAAGCCGCGATTCACGCCCACAACGATTGCCATGATTCCGAATCCGCTTGCGCCGGTGGCGACAATGCGGTCATCTCCAGGAAAATTCTCGCGTGTCGTCTGAGAGTTGGGATGAGCGCCCTCCCAGTAATAGCGGAAGCAGGCTTCCTGCACCATCGTTAGCAGTTCGTCATCGTTCATCGCATGCGTGGACGCGTTGACGACTTCCGAGAAGCCGGATTCATGATAATTCCCATCGCTCGCCGTGATCTTGTACGCAGCCTTGCGACCGGACTGGCCCACGAAATCCGAATAGCGCTGAATGCCCGGGATCTGAATTCCAACCGGGCGAAATGGCCCGCCGTCAAGCGAGCGATAGATGATATAGCGGGCTAGGCTTTTGCTTTCGACCGGGTCCCATGTGATATCGATGTGGCGCTCGTATCCCTTAGCTTGCAGGTTCCGAACCTTGGGCAGCGCGCTTGATGCGCCGGCTAACTCCTTCGCATCGATCCTCAACTCGTCGATTATTAGAGTGTGATCCGCCGTATCGGCTGCCCCCTGGACGAAGAAAATGCTGTTTACGCGATGGGGTTCAAAGGGATGGATCGAAGCCGTGGCAAAGCGCTCCAGGGGAACCTTGATCAGCGTCCACTCGCGCGTCGGGATGCGTGGAACAAATGCCGACAGATCGAGCGGCTGAGTGAAATTGCGGTCCTTATCTTTGAGAACGACGCGCGGCAAATCGGCGGCGCGAATCGCTTCCGGCGCGTAACAAGAAAAATAGAGCGTGTCGCCCGGGAAGTAGACTTCGCGATTCCTCCATTCGTTAAGACGAACTTCGGCTTCCCAACCGCCTTTAGGCATGGATTTCCAATCCAGTCGGAGAGCGGTGGGCGGCGTCAGAAAGATGCGTGTTTCGACCGGCAGCTTCTCGCGAATGAGGCGCAGAGTGCTGGGAGCTGACGCTTTGCCCGCGCTGTGATAGTACCGGTCCGGAGTGATGCTGTTATCGAAGAAAACCGACGTGAAATAAGCCGACTGTGCGTGCAGCGTGGAAGGGGCGATGAGCAATAGCAGGCCCATCAAGAACTCTAGGGCGGATCCAATCGGGAATTGTAAGCGGGTTCTAAATCGGCTCACAGCGGAAGTTTCTCACGGCATTTCGGCTTCTGCAACTCGAAAAGGTCAATGATCATGGTGAAGCTGTTTTTGAGATTTTTTCTTGACAGCACCGGGCTGATCGCTTAAAGTTTCACCTAAGTGCCCGTCGAGCGTCTCGCTACGCTCGCCCATCGAAAGGGGTGTGGGGCCGGGAAGGACACCCGGTCATCACGTGGAAGGGAGTCCATGAAGACATCATTAGTTCGAGTATCGGCAATTGTTGCCTTTTTCCTTTTGTCATCTGTTTCCGCTTGGGCGCAGTATCACGGTGGCTTCCAAGGCGTCGTGACAGACCCGTCTGGAGCGGTGATCCCAGATGCGACCGTCACAGCGACGAATAAGGAAACGGGCTTCAGTCAGAAAGCCACTTCGAGCGGCAGCGGAGCGTACACGGTCAGTGCTTTGGCGGGCGGCACGTACACGGTCACTGTGGAAAAAACCGGCTTCTCAAAGAAGGTCCTCGAATCCGTTGAATTGCAGTCGGAAACGGTGCAGAGTCTGAACCTGTCGTTGGACGTCGGCCAGACCGCCACCACCGTAACTGTTGCCGGCGACGTCGCACCCGTGATCAATACGGAGTCAGCCGAAATCGGCGGTGACATCACGGCAAAAGATGTAGAGAATCTGCCGTCCATCGGACGTGATCCTTACCAGTTAATGCGATTAGCGCCCGGAGTGTTCGGCGATGGATCCATCTCTTCGAACGGCTCCCCCAACAGCATTCCGGGAACAAACATCGGCGCCGGCAGCGGCATTTTCTCGGTGGAAAATGGCGTGCAAATGACCGCTAACGGATCGCGCCAGAATGCAAATAACTTCGAGATCGATGGCGTGCCGGTCAATAGCGCCGTCTGGGGCGGTGCGCCCGTGATCACTCCCAGCGAAGAGACCGTCAAAGAAGTAAAGATTATCGCGAATAACTACTCCGCTGAAAATGGACGAGGCAGCGGCGCCCAGGTCCAGGTTATCTCGCAGTCGGGCACTAACGAGTTTCATGGCAGCGCATTTTTTAAATGGCACCGCCCCGGCTTGAATGCGTTCAACCGCTGGAACGGCATGAGCGCCTTACAGGATCAAAACGGTAATTGGTACCCAGTGGATAACCCGCGAACGAAGGACACGCAGCGCTTCAATCAGTACGGCGGCAGCCTCGGCGGTCCTATCCTCCATAACAAATTGTTCGCTTTCTTTGCGTACGAAACACAGCGCAACCACTCTCAAAGCATCGCAACGGGTTGGTATGCGACCCCGCAATTCATCCAGAGCGCGGCTACGCCGAACAGCGTTGCATCCAAGCTACTTGGCTTCCCCGGTGTGAGCCCTGTCTACAATCTCATCATTCCGGAAACCTGCGCCGGTGTCGGTCTTTCCCCTACTCAGTGCCAAAATACGGCAAGTGGCGGTCTTGATCTAGGCTCGCCTCTCAAAAACGGACTCGGCAACCCCGATCCAACCTTCGGTCAGGCAGCCACTCCCTACGGTATTGGTGGAGGCTTTGATGGCATACCCGATGTCGAGTTCTTGCAGACGAATTCGCCTAACATCAACACCAACGAGCAATATAACGGAAGGCTTGACTACCATCCCACGCAGCTCGACCTGGTAGCATTCAGCATCTACTGGACACCGGTCTATAACGAGAGCTACAACGGTCCGGCCTATGCAGCTAACCTTTACAAACATTACTCACTGGCTCAGGGCTGGAACGGAATTTGGGACCGCAATTTTTCAGCCAACATGTTGAACGAATTTCGCATCGGAGGCAGCGGCTGGAAATGGAATGAGTTGACTTCGAATTCGCAGGAGCCGTTTGGCCTCCCTGATGTCAATTTTCAGCCGAACGGAGCAAATGATTATAACGGCTTCGGCAGCGGCGGACAGTTGCAGGGTTTTGGACCTCCCGGACCGAGCGTGTTCAATCAGTTCACTGACTCTTACCGCGATACTCTGACTTGGATTCGCGGCAGCCACTCTATAAAATTCGGCGCCGATATCACGCATGTCAAGTTCCTTGACACCGCGCCCTGGCAGGCCATCCCTGGCTACCAATTCGATAATATCTGGGATTTCGCCAACGACGCGCCGTACTCCGAAAGCGGCAACTTCAATCCTGTTACCGGTACACCTACCTCAGTCACCAAGAATTTGCGTGACGACACCATCGCCTTCTTCGTTCAGGATGACTGGAAGGTATCGCAGAACTTAACTGTAAACCTGGGTTTGCGTTGGGAAGACTTTGTTCCTCCAACCGAGACGCAGAACAAGATCAGCAACGTCGTTCTGGGATCCGGAGCCGACGTTCTGACAGGACTCTCGATCAAGAAGGGCGGTAGTCTTTACAAGAACACCTACACAAACTTCGAACCTCAACTCGGTTTCGCGTGGAGTCCCAGCGCCGCGGCATTTGGGCATAAGTTTGTCGTTCGCGGCGGATTTGGCGTCGGCTATAATCTGGAGCAGTTTGCCATTACATCCAACGGCCGTTTCAATCCTCCGTTCCTTGACAGCCTCACTTTGTACGGCGGCAACATTCTTTACGCTCCAGGCTCCAGTGAACACGATATATCCAGCTTCCCGGCGAATCCGGTCGCCATTCAATCCTTCGGCAGCAACGGACTTCCCACTGGGGGCACCGGGCTTAATTTAACGGGCTTCCCGCAGAATTTTCCTCCCGCCGTCACGTATCGCTATTCCCTCGAGACGCAAGTGGACCTTGGCCATAATTGGATGGCTTCTGTTGGCTATTCAGGAAGCCAGAGCCGTCATCTGACGCGCCAGTACAGCAATCTTAACTGGATCTACTACCCTGCCCTGAACCCCGTCGTCAACAGTGTGGATTGGTACACAAACGATGCCAACTCGCATTACAACGCCCTGCTGACGGAAGTGCAGCACCGCTTCTCTTCCACGTTCGAGATCGATGTCCAATACAAATTCAGCAGATCGGTCGATGACGGCACTCAGGATTACAACACGGATCTATATCCCTGGAACCGATCCTACTCGTATGGTCCCTCTGACTTCGATGCTACGCATAATTACAAGATCTGGGGCTTGTTCACGCCGAAGTTCACAAGGGGCGGTCATGGTTTTATCGACAAAATCTTCGGCGGCTGGACCATCAGCGGCATCATCAATGGACACTCCGGATTTCCATGGACTCCGCAAGCTTGCCCCGGCGGCACAATTGAATACCCCAACAGCGGAATCGGATGCCTCTTTCCGGCCAGCTATGAGGGCGGCGCGACCGACTTTTCTGGAAACAATATATTCGAAACGCCGTTTGGCAACTTCCCGAAGAACGCTACGGCCGGACAGGCCTACTTCACTAATTACAGCGCGGCACAGCTCGCTGCCGGTATCCCACCTCCGCCAGCCAATATTCATCGCAACATGTTTCGTGGTCCCGGGTACTTCGGCAATGACGCCCAGCTTGCCAAAGCGTTTGGGCTTCCCAACCTGCGCGTTCTGGGAGAAAACGCCAGGCTCGATCTGCAGGCTAATTTCTACAATCTGATCAACAAAGAAAACCTGCAGAACCTCAACAACCCTCAAACCATCGGCGGACCGCAGTTTGGTGTGTCACAAGCGGGCCTCGCAGGCCGCATCATCGAACTGCAGGCGCGCTTCAGCTTCTGAGCGCCATTCTCTTGCGAGGCGTTTTCTTATTCTGATTATTTGCCGCACTTGGGCGCATTCCAGAAGCTTCTCTGCCTCTTTTTGTTCTCGTTTCGGGCCTTCTGCGAACCTCCTCAACAGTTCGACTCTGTAGCTGCGCAAGCGGCGCAGGCCCGTGATTCCGAAAATCTGGATGAAGCTGTCAAGCTGTATCGTCAGGCCGTCCAGTTGCGCCCGGACTGGGCCGAAGGCTGGTGGTATCTCGGAACCATCGCTTATGATCGCGGCAAATTTCAGGAGGCGGTCGACGCGCTCAGCAAAGTGACAACTCTCGCTCCGCGGGACGCAAACGCCTTCGCTATGCTCGGACTCTCGGAAGCCAAGCTCAATCAGAACCAACCCGCGTTGGCTCACCTCGCGCAGGCGCTAACGCTTGGCGTAGGCGATGAAGCCAATATGCGCCAGGTTGTGCTCTTTACGCAGGCCAATCTCTATCTCGCTGCGGGTGCTTTCGGCCGTGCCCAAGAAATTCTCGACCGACTGGCACAGGAGCGTAAGAACGCGGACGAAGACTTACTCATTGCGCTTGGCAGATCCGTGCTAGGCGTGAAGTCAATCGACCCAAGCACCGCGCCCGAGATTCGAGATCTGATCTTAACTGCGGGACGGGCTGAGATGCTCGCTGCAAATCACGAAACAGAAACCGCGCTGTCCGCCTATGCGGAGCTGGTCAAACGTTTTCCCAAAGTTCACGACGTGGAATTCGCCTATGGCCGCTTTCTATTGAATAACCATCTTAACGACCAGGCCGTAGCTGCGTTCAAGCGCGAGATAGCAAACAGCCCGCAGCATCTGCTCGCCCGTCTGGGAATTGCCGGCGCTTTGTTGTTGACGGATCCAGCAACTGGTGCAATCTACGCAGAACAAGCCGTCAATTTAGGGCCAAAGCTGGAAGAGACTCATTACCTTTTTGGTGCATCTCTCCTTGCAACAGGAGATGCAGAGCGGTCCGTGTCTGAATTGGAAACGGCAGAGCACCTCAACGCCAACGATCCTCGTGTCTATTTAGCTCTCGCCAAGGCGTACAAACGAGTACATCGTGACGGCGATGCTGCGCAAGCCAGAGAAAAGTTTGTGCAGCTAAGCTCAGCTCACTAGAAGGAGAGCAAACAATTTCGAAAATGAGAACGATAGGGAGCGCTACAACGGTGACAACCACTACGGCAGTTAGTGCGAGGAATATCAAGAACCTAATCGGCATTCGCTCCCGATACTCGGATTTTTATGTCGGTCGCGGTTACGACGAGAACAGCATTACAGCCTGGATATTGATTCCCGGCTACTCTGGCGCATTCGGAATGCACCATCACCCGTATTGCCGAAACGTGGTGAAAGGCTACGATGAAAAGAGGGTATTCATATGGCAAAGCTCGATACACAAGCGGGCATCGACTGGACGGCCTGCGAACTGATTGAACAAATTCCCGGCAGGGTTTCAGGTCGGCCCATTGTTCGCGGTACGCGCATCATGCCCGAGGGAATTGTGAACAGCTATGACATGGGCGAGAGCATCGAGGACATTCACGAGGATTGGCCTTCGCTTTCCATTCCCCAAATCAAACGCCTGATTGAGTTTGCCCACGCGCATCGTGAGCAGCCCAATCCGTGAAGCTCTTGCTTGATGAAAATCTGGCGCATCGGTTGCGGAGGAACCTCGGCGCACATGAAGTCTTTACCATCAGCTACAAAGGCTGGGCCGGACTTAAGAACGGCGAACTTTTGCGGACAGCCGAAAACGAAGGTATCGAAGTTTTCTTAACCGGCGACCAGACGCTGGCCTACGAGCAAAACCTTACCGGGCGCACCATTGCAATCGTAGCCTTGTCCTCTGTTGAATGGGACATCCTCAAGCACCATCTGCCGTTGATCGTGGCCGCGATTGACAACGCCCTACCCGGCAGTTTTCAGGCGGTCGATTGCGGTACGTTCACCCGTAAAAGGTAAGGTAGTGCAATTCTCGCAAAGGAAAAGTTCTGACCCATGACAAAGAGGTCGCGTTTAGGTTCCTGCCGCGAAGGTGGGATAGACTGTAGTTGCTTACCAGCGAAAAGCCGTCACAGCACTTTGCCATCTCAGCGCCGTTGTTGAAGTAGTTATCAGCCAGCCCATCCACCGGTAACCGAAGGCGGCTATTCCACCGAGTGGAAATCGTGAGGTGCCTACGGCCGGGGCTCCTCAACCGTGAGGATGCGGTCGGCTTGGATGTCACGAACAGTCTGCTTCATGCCGCTCGGCCAGCGGATCTCAATTTCTCTGATTCGCTGATTGGCTCCCAATCCGAAGTGCACCCGGCTATCGCTCGAACCGGCGTAACCAACGGCGGTCGTAACCTCGTTCCACTGTGAGCGCCCATCTTGAGTAATGAGATGAAGCTGCGCGCCAATCGCCATACGATTGCTCCTGGCGCCGACCAATTTCAAAACTATCCAGTGATTCTTGGTATCCGAGATATTGTGAAACAGCTTAACGGGTCCGCCAAGCACAGAGACCACCATATCGATCTGACCGTCGTTGTCCAGATCTCCGAAGGCCACGCCGCGGTGTGCCGCTGCGAGTTGAAAATCTGGTCCTGCCATGGCGCTGGTCTCTTCAAACTTGCCGTTTCCCAAGTTTCTGAAAATCGAATTCGGCTCCGGATAGCGGCGGCCCGGAACCAGCTCACTGATATTGTCCATGACGTTGGAACGCGCGACAAATAAGTCCTTCCAGCCGTCGTTATCGAAATCGAAGATGCCGTTGCCCCAGCCCGACATCTCAACCGTGGGCTTGGCCAGACCGCTCGGCACGGTCATGTCGACAAAGTTCCCTTTCCCCCGGTTGATATACAACGGAAAGGTCTCATGTTCCACGGCGGTGTGCCAGATATCAGGCAAACCGTCGTTGTTGACATCCCGGAAATCCGAGCCCATCCCGGACAGCGCATTGCCATCGGGAGCATACGCCACGCCCGCTTCCAATCCGACTTCCTCGAATCTCTTTCCGCCAAGATTGTGAAACAGAAAATTTGGAGTGGTATCGTTGGCCACAAAAGCGTCCAGAAAACCGTCGCCGTCGTAATCGGCGAAAGAGACGCTCATACCTTTGCCCAGGTGCTCAGATATCCCGGTCTGCTGTGACACGTCAGTGAAAGTTCCGTCGCCATTGTTTCGGTAGAGGGTGTTATGGAGTGGAGCGTACTGCTTCGGATGGCAGTATGCCCTCACGCCATTTTTTATCGAACAGTAAGGATCTTCGTTCACCTTCCACTTGCAGTAATTCACTACGAACAAATCCAAAAGTCCGTCGTTGTTGTAGTCGAACCAGCCCGCGCCTGCCGACCACATTTTCATTCCGTCGTTAAGCGCTCCCGCCAAGCCGGCGCGCGCCGTTACGTCGGTAAAGGTTCCATCTCCGTTGTTGTGGAATAACTGGTTGCCGGTGACGTTGGCGAGGAACAAATCCGGCCAGCCATCGTTATCGTAGTCTCCGACAGCTACGCCCATCCCGTAACCCGCGCCCGCCAGGTGGGCCTCCTCGGTAACGTCAGTGAATGTCCCGTCTCGATTGTTGTGAAAGAGGCGATTCCAGTAACGAGGAGATTCCTTTTTCAAAGATGGAATAGCGGCGCCGTTTACAAGATAGATGTCCAGATAACCATCACGATCGTAGTCGAACAAAGCAACGCCGGCCACCATGGTTTCGATTTGGTTTTTATTCGGCGTCGGCGAGTTTTCCGTGGTGAAACGCAATCCCGATTTGAGTGCTATTTCTTCGAATCGAATCGCGCCCGGGGCCGCTGAATGCGACGGCGCCCACATAACCAGAACCGCGATGAAGGACAGAATTCCGGGACCGACCCAAAGTCGCATTCTGGCGTGCTTCGAAAATAACATTTCACGATCAGTGAGAAAATAGCTCGTAGTGACCGCAAAAGAGGTTTTCGAGAAAAACCCCGAGATTGAAGTCAAATCCTCGCTGCCAGGCTGGATTTGCCTTAAGATTGCTCCTGAGATGGAGCTCAAAGAGGAGGTAGTTCGGTTTTTCCGATCTCAGCTGTCCGATCTCGCGGAAGATCTCTGTGACAGGCTCACCACCGCGCTCGATGAGCTGCTTGGCAACGCTATCGAGCACGGCTGCAGTCTCGAGCCGAAATGCGCCTGTGAGCTTACGTATATCCGGACACCGCGCATTTTCCTGCTTCAAATCCGGGATGCCGGCCCTGGTTTCGCGCTGCACGCCACTCCTCACGCAGCTTTGAATAATCCGCCCGATGACCCTCTGCGTCACGTCGAGTTGCGGGAACAGATGGGATTGCGCCCGGGCGGGTTCGGCATTCTGATCGTGAAGCAGATCGCCGACGACTTAATCTATAACGAGCAAGGGAACGAGGTGGTCTTCGTGAAGTACCTCGATCAAAAGCTTCAGTGACCATTCTTCAGATTGGTATCGAAGAATGCAGTCATCGCCTCATACATCGGCTGCCTGAGCGATCCTGACACGGCATGAGTCTTTAGCGGATAGATCTGCATGAAGTATTGCTTATCCGCTCTCTCTAGAGCATTCACCATTTGCATTGTGTTCTGAAAGAGCACGTTGTCGTCTTCGAAATTGTGGATGATGAGCAGCTTTCCCTCCAGCTTCGCGGCGTTCTGCACGTTCGAGCCAGCGTCGTAGCCTTTCTTGTTTTCTTCAGGCAAGCCCATGTATCGCTCTGTATAAATTGTGTCGTAGTTGTGCCAATCCGTTACCGGAGCGCCCGCGACGCCCACCTTGAAAACATCCGGCGCAAGCAGCAGCGAGTGGATAGTCATGTATCCGCCGTAACTCCATCCTGTAATGCCGATTCTGTCCGGATCAACGAAACCCATTTGGATCAGATGCTCAACGCCCAAACGCTGGTCAGCTACTTCCTGCTTTCCCAGTTCTCGATAGATTGGCTCTTCAAAGGCGTGACCCCGGCCATTGGATCCCCGGTTATCCAATTGCCAGACCACATATCCGCGATGCGCGAAGACCTGCTCCAGACCAAGCCCGTACCACCTGTTGTGAATGCTTTGCACTCCTGGGCCACCATACACCTCGACAATGGCCGGGTATTTCGTGCCGGTTTGAAAACCAGCAGGTTTGATCAAACGCGCGTACAGGATAGTTCCGTCGGGAGCCTTCACTTGCACAATCTCGCTCGGCAGAACATCGTATTTTTCAAGCACCTTGAGATCCGCTGGCTGCATTGTCGCGATCTGGTCGCCCGCCGAACTCCTGAGCGCGGTCTCCATTGGCCGGGTCAGGCTGGAAAAGCTATCCACGTAATAACTGCCCTCAGGATTCGCATGGATCAGATGCGTTTCACCTTCTTTGGTCAAACGGCTGCGATCGCCTCCACTGAATGGAACGCTGTAAAGCTGCCATTCCAGCGGGCTGGTTTCAGTCGAGGTGTAGTAAACGCGCTGTTTGCTCTCGTCCACGGCGGCAATTGTCGTGACCTCCCAGTCTCCGCTCGTCAATTGCCCGAGTAGCTCGCCTTTGTTCGAATAGCGATAGATATGACGGAAGCCGCTACGCTCGCTGGTCCACAAGAATTCCGGCCGGGAGTTCAGGAAGTACAGATTGTCTACCGTATTGATCCATGTTCTCGATTGCTCATGCAGAACGGTGTGAACAGATCCAGTCTTTGGATTGCAGAACAGAAGATCCAGATTGTCCTGCACCCGATTGAGGCGCTCCAGCGCAACTTCGGAGGAATCGGGAAGCCACGCCACGCGCGCCAGCAGCGTCTTTGAAGTTTCACCAACATTCATCCATCGTGTTTCACCCGTATCCAAGGAAATGACCCCGAGCTTCACTTGCGCGTTAGGCGTGCCCGCTTGCGGATATCGTTCCGGTTCACTCAAGGCTCGTTCGCCCAGCAAATCCTCCTGTGGATACAGGAACTCGCGACTCACATCGAACTGGAAAAAAGCGATTCGCTGCGAATTCGGCGACCACCAGGTTGCAGTGCCCAGATCAAGCTCTTCCGGATATACCCAATCCAGTTGGCCATTCAACAGCGTCGCGGTGCCATCCGATGTAAGCTGGCGTGCTTTTTTGGATTTGAGGTCGATTACATACAGGTTGGAGTTCTCGCGATAAAGCACTTGCTTCCCATCAGGCGACAGCTTCGGGTCTTCTTCTTCGATCTCATTTTTAGTTATCTGATCGTGCTTGCCCCCTGGATGAACAATGAACAGTTCCCCCTTGACTGCGGCCAGCAGATCTTTGCTATTGGGGAACCATTGATAGGAGTTTGAGGATACCCGCCGGTTCTGCCACCCGAACTCCTTGGGCTCCGTGCTCTTCTTCTCGCGTTTCTCGAGCCCCTCCGGTTTGAACCATTCCTGCGCTTTTCGCGCGGCCACGTCATAGAGATAAACGCTGCCCTTCTGTTCGTAAACGAAAGATGCGCCATCAGGAGCCCAAGTTGGAGTGATCGGCGCTTCATGTTCTCGCGCGACAACATCATCAATGGTCACCGGTTTCTTGGCGGCGTTTTGAGGCAAGAGAATCGCCGCTGAAGCTAGAACGACAGAAAACAGGAGCAATCGGGCACTGGTACGCACAATTGACAGTGTGCCAGATGGCGACCTTTACACTGGAGCGGTGACGATGTTCCTGTTGCTTATCGCCGCTGCATTTGCTGCCGGAGCAATCAATTCTGTCGCTGGTGGAGGGAGCTTCCTGACCTTCCCGTCTCTAGTTATTACGGGTGTTCCGGCGGTCATTGCGAATGCTTCCAACACGGTCGCCTTAGTCCCCGGTTCGATGGCCAGCGCCATCTCTTATCGCAATGATGTTGAGCGGCTCGGTGAAAAACGGATCAAATCATGGTTCATCGTAAGCTTAATCGGCGGAGCTATTGGCGCGGCGCTGCTTCTGAGCACCTCAGACAAGACATTCCGGCGGCTCGCTCCGTGGCTGCTCCTGTTCGCCACGCTCCTGTTCGCATTCGGGGGTCAAGTAAGCCTTGCGTTTCGCGGCCGGCTGCATTCAAGTCAGCCCCTGATGCTCGCGCTGTTATTCCCCATAGCCGTTTACGGCGGTTACTTCGGCGGGGGAATCGGCATCATGATTCTGGCGGCATTCCGCCTTTATGGCTTCACGGATATTCACGGAATGAACGGCATCAAAACCATTCTGAGCGGATCACTGAATGCGATTGCGGCGATCATCTTCATAGCCGCCCATCAGGTCTCCTGGGGGCCAACTTTAGTGATGATGCTCGCGGCTATAGCCGGTGGATACCTGGGACCGGTGATCGCACGCCGAATGCAGCCCTTTGTGATTCGCGGCATCGTTATTTGTGTGGGCGCTTTGATGACGGTTTACTTCTTTCACATCGCCCCTGCGTAGAACTACAAAACCGGTCCAATCCGCCATGGCGCGAATTCATGGTGACCCAATTCCTCGGCGCGTGTTCTTTCGCCTGACGCTACGCGCAGCAGAGTATCAAAGATTTCCCGCCCTACGTCCTCGATGGTTGCGTCACCATCGGCAATGCGGCCCGCATTGATATCCATATTGCCCCTCATGCGCCGGTAAGTATTCGAATTGCTCGCGATCTTTAGAACAGGAATACTGGGAAATCCTATCGCGCTCCCGCGGCCAGTGGTGAAGGCGATCAGATTCACGCCTCCAGCCGCCAGCCCGGTGATCGAGACCGGGTCGTAGCCCGGAGTGTTCATGAAAACGAATCCGGGACTGCTGATCCTCTGCGCATAGTCGATGACATCTTCGAACGGGGATGTGCCCGATTTCGCCACTGCACCCAACGATTTCTCAAGGATGTTGGTCAGTCCCCCATCTTTATTTCCAGGCGAAGGGTTGTCGTTGAAGCTGCCGCCAAACTGTCGCAGATAGCCCTTATATTTTTCGACGCAGTTCAAAAGCTTCCGCGCGACCTCTGGAGTGCGGGCCCGCCGCACCAGCAGATGCTCCGCGCCGAAAATTTCCGTAGTCTCCGCGAGCACCACCGTCCCGCCCTGGTCCACAATCAGGTCGCAGCAATAGCCCAGCGCCGGGTTAGCGGTGATTCCCGAAAAGGAATCGGATCCGCCGCAGTTCAGGCCTAATATTATCTTTGATGCAGGCACCTCTGTACGCTGCTCGCCCGCGGCTCTGTCAATAAAAGTGCGAACCTGTTTGCGGGCAGCTTCCAAAGCGCCTCGAGTGCCTCCCGACTCCTGCAGAGTCAATCCTTGCAGAGTGGCAGGCGCATGGGTGTGGGCGCCATCAGCCTGCCCGAGATAATGACCAATCTGATTCACCTCGCACCCCAGACCAAGGATCAGCGCAGCCGAGACGTTCGGATGGTCCAAAACTCCTTCGAGCGTTCGTTGGAGTTGATCCGTATCCGGGCCAATCGCCTGCCCGCAGCCTTCTCCGTGCGGGAATGCCACCACGCCGTCAACACTCCCCGGAAGCGGCTCTTCAGCGAAGCTGGAAGCGATCAGTTCTGACGTATAGGCCGCGCAATTACTGGCTGCGACGATCGCGATGTAATTCCTGGTTCCGACCCGTCCGTCGGATCTCCGGTAACCCAGAAATGTTGCTGGCTCAACGTGAGTCTCGCGCCGCGCGGGTTGCTCAGCGGGCACAACTTCACCCGTATCTAGTTCTTTGTACCCGACATTGTGGACGTGCACGTGTTCGCCAGGTTCTATCGTTTTCGTTGCGAAGCCGATCACGTTTCCATATCGATAGACCGGCTCGCCGGCCGCAATCGCCCGCAGTGCTACCTTGTGACCAGCCGGGATAGAAGTTGTTGTGAGTACCGTTACCGGCTGAACTTCAATGTGTTGACCAGCGCTCAGGAAAACGCGCGCAATCGCGACATTATCTCGGGCATGGAGTAAAATCACCGAGTTCTTCGTGCTAGCTGGGTTTTCGATTTCGTATAACATCTGCTGACACTTTCACTGTACGTCCTACCAGGTGCTTCGTCCCGAAACAATGTGCGCTAAGGTGTGCTCTTAACTGAGAATGCCGCGAATTCCGGTGGCCACTTATCGCTTGCAATTGCATGCAGGCTTTGGGTTCGATGCAGCCGCTGCGATAGCGGGCTATCTGCACGAACTCGGGATCTCACACGTCTATAGCTCGCCGTATTTGCAAGCGGCGCCCGGTAGCCAGCACGGATACGACATAGTCGATCACCACAAGGTGAATGAAGAGCTCGGCGGAGCTTCGGCTCACGATCGCTTCTCATTGCGCCTTGGCGAATGCCACTTAGGCCAGGTGCTGGACATAGTGCCCAATCACATGGCCATCAGTGGCCGCCGCAATCGTTATTGGTGGGACGTGCTGGAGAATGGTCCCTCCAGCCGGTACGCTTCGTATTTCGATATTGATTGGCACTCTCACGAAGAGAAGCTTCGCAATAAGCTGCTGGTTCCCATACTGGGCGATCACTATGGAAAGGTCCTGAGTCGCGGAGAAATTCAGATAAAACGACAAGGCGGTGAGTTCTTGTTGCAGTATTTCGATCACGAGCTGCCCGTCGCGCCGAAATCGCTTCCTTCCGTACTTGCTTCAGCCGCGGCTCTGAGTGGATCTGAGTATCTCGCCTTCCTGGGAGATTCTCTCTCTCGACTGCCGTCGCCCGCTTCCACAAACCGGGCAGACACGCTGGAGAGGCATCGGGATAAAGAGGTGATCCGAGGTTTGTTGGAACGATTGTTTCAGGAAGTGCCCTTCATCGCGGAGGCAATGGATTCCACTCTTGCCAGCCTGAACAAAGACGTAAACGCGCTGGACGATTTCCTGGAGCATCAGAATTACAGATTAGCGTTCTGGTGGGCGGCCAAACAGGAATTGAGCTACCGCCGATTTTTCGACGTGAACACGCTGGTAGGTTTGCGAATGGAGAACGCGCAGGTCTTCGCGGACACTCACGCCGTTATCCTGAAATGGCTTCGCGAAGGTGTTTTGGACGGCATTCGGGTTGATCATCCCGACGGTTTGCGCGACCCACGCCAATATTTCGAGCGGCTTCGAGAACAGGCGTCTGACGTTTGGATTTTAGGCGAAAAGATTCTGGAACCCGGCGAAAGGCTTCGCGATAACTGGCCTATCGATGGCACCACGGGCTACGACTACTTGAATGAAAGCGGCGGCCTATTCGTCGATAGCAGCAATGAAGAAGAGTTCACAAGAATATATAGCGAGTTCACAGGCGAGCCGCTGGATTACGCGGCAGAGTGCCGTGATAAAAAACACCGCATATTGCGGGACCTGCTAGGCAGTGACATCAACCGTTTGACAACACTTTTCGCGAATATCTGCGAATGTCATCGCGACCGGCGCGACTATACACGTCATGACGTCATTCGCGCTCTCCGCGAAGTTGCTGCATGTTTTCCGGTTTATCGGACTTACATTGTGCCGGAACGAAATGAGCTGACGCAGGACGACGAGAGATACATCAATGAAGCCATCGAAGCGTCAAAGCAAAATCGTCCCGAAGTGGATCCCGAGTTGTTCGACTTCGTGCGAGACGTGCTTTTGTTACGGGTCCGGGGAGCCATGGAATCGGAATTCGTCATGCGCTTCCAGCAATTCACCGGTCCGGCGATGGCAAAAGGTGTTGAGGACACCGCGTTTTACTGTTACAACCGCCTTATTTCGCTGAACGAAGTTGGAGGTGATCCGGGCCGTTTCGGTATTTCGCCGGAGGCTTTCCATGCATTCTGCGCCGCCGCCCAAAGATCCCATCCGCGAACCATGCTTGCGTCCTCCACGCATGATACGAAGCGCAGTGAGGATGTGCGCGCTCGAATCAGCTTGCTTTCGGAAATTCCCGGGCAGTGGAAAGAGGCAGTCCGCGAATGGGCTGAAATTAATGAAAAGCACAAGCAGAACGGGCTTCCTGATCGGAATACAGAATACTTCCTGTATCAGACGATGCTCGGCGCGTGGCCCATCGGAATTGATCGATTGGCGCCGTACATGCAAAAGGCTTGCCGAGAAGCAAAGATCCACACTTCCTGGCTGTCGCCTAATGAGGCGTTCGAAACTGCCACTCGCGAGTTCATTGAGCGCATCTATGCCGACCATGAATTTCGCGGCAGCTTTGAAGCCTTTGTTGATCCTCTAATTGAGCCGGGACGCGTCAACTCGCTCTCGCAACTCCTTCTGAAGCTCACTTCGCCCGGCATCCCCGACACGTACCAGGGTGCTGAGATCTGGGATCTCAGCCTCGTAGACCCGGATAATCGCCGGCCCGTCGATTATGAGCTGCGCCGGCGCCTCCTTTCGGAATTGCGGCATCTCGAAGTTGAGAAAGTGTGGAAGCGAATCGATGAAGGATTGCCGAAGCTTTGGGTGCTTCACCACACTCTCCGCGTGCGGCGAGAACGGACTTCGGCATTTGGCGCCGAGGGAGCTTACACTCCGCTCGCTGCGCAAGGCGCAAAGGCCCGGCATCTTATCGCATATTTGCGAGGTAACGATGTGGTGGTCATAGCGTCTCGATTGGTGCTCGGCTTAAAGAGAGATTGGCAGGACACCTCGCTTGAGGTTCCGCTGGGCATCTGGCGAAACGAGTTCTGCGGCACGGTTTTCAACGGCGGAAAGCTCCCGATTGTCGAAGTGCTCTCTCGATTTCCCGTAGCTCTCCTGAGCAGGCAATGAATTCCCGGCATAATTTCGAGGTTTGGGCGCCAAATGCCAATAGTCTTCGGGTCAAGATTGGTGAGACGTTGCACGCCTTGGAACGCCGGGAGCACGGCTTTTGGAGAGGAGCAGTGGAGATTGCGGCCCCAGATACGGAGTATTGGCTGGTAATTGACGCCGGCGATCCCGTTCCTGATCCGCGTTCGGCCTGGCAACCTCACGGCATCGATGGCCCTTCCCGTATTGTGGACCATTCTGCTTTTCCGTGGACGGATCAGGCTTGGCAGCCCAAGCCGCTTTCCAGCGCTGTTATTTACGAACTGCACGTCGGGACTTTTACTTCGTCAGGAACATTCAAAGGCGTCATCGAACACCTCGATCATCTTCTCGAGCTCGGCGTGACGCACCTCGAGCTGATGCCAGTGAACGAGTTTTCCGGGCGATGGGGATGGGGCTATGACGGCGTCGACCTGTACGCTCCGCACCACGCTTACGGCACGCCCGATGAGTTGAAGGACCTCGTGAACACGTGTCACGCCAAAGGTCTTGCCGTGGTGCTGGACGTGGTCTACAATCATTTCGGCCCGGCCGGTTGCCACGTCAATAAATTCGGTCCTTACTTCACGGATGCCTACAGAACTCCGTGGGGCTCGGCAGTGAATCTGGATCACAAGGGAAGCCCCGAAGTCAGACGCTTCTTCTCGGATAACGCGTTGATGTGGCTGCGCGATTATCACCTCGACGGGTTGCGCTTGGACGCAGTTCACGCCTTTCATGACCGCTCCGCGACACACTTCCTCGAATACTTGTCTTCCCAAGTGAACGCGCTAGCCTCACAGATCGGGCGCCACTTAGTCCTGATTGCCGAAAGCGATTTGAACGATCCGCGAATTGTGACGAGCCGCGAGGCGGGCGGATTTGGAATCGACGCCCAATGGAGCGATGATTTCCATCATGCCTTGCACGCCCTTCTCACGGGCGAGCGAAATGGTTACTACGAAGACTTCGGATCGCTGGCCCAATTGGCAAAATCACTTCAAAACGCATATGTCTATGATGGCGCGTATTCGCCATACCGTGACCGTCTGCACGGCAGGCGAACGGGAGGACTTTCCGGCCATCGCTTTCTTGCTTATTCGCAGACTCACGATCAGATTGGGAACCGTTCACAAGGAGAGCGGCTCTGCCATTTGTTAAGCCCGGAACGGCAAAAGATTGCTGCGGCCCTGGTTTTAACCTCTCCGTTCGTGCCGATGCTTTTTCAAGGTGAGGAGTTCGGCGCTTCCTCGCCGTTCCAATACTTCACGCATCACGAAGATCCCGCATTAGCCAAGATGGTTTCAGAAGGCCGCAGAAGCGAATTCATCGCGTTTGGCTGGGATCCAAATGATGTTCCAGATCCTCAAGACCCGGCGACTTTCGAGCGTTCGAAACTCAATTGGCGCGACGTCGAGCGAGAGCCCCACGCTTCACTGCTGCGCTGGTACAAGGACTTAATCGCCTTGCGCAAATCCACTTCCGAGCTGACCGACGGCCGTATGGATCGGGTCGAAGTGAATTTTGATGAGCGAGCGCGATGGCTGGTTGTGAAGCGAGGCAAGGTCGAGATTGTTTGCAATCTCGCGTGTAATCGCCAGGCTATTCCCGTTCGCCGTGCGTCGCGCGAGCTGATGTGTTCGGAAGAAAACTCGGATCTGCGGCCCGGATGCATTGAATTGCCGGCGGATTCCGTCGCAATTTTTTCTGAGCCGCCATCGGGGTGCCGTCTGGGCCGAGCGGCCTCTGATTCAACGCGCCAACATTTCCGTCAATACGCGGCCGGATGAACCGCTCGGAGTCTGTATATCCAGCATCGTGGCGAGCGTCGGCGCGATATCGTTTGGCTCAATCGTGTTATCGTACCGGCCAGCTTTAATACCTGGGCCCATGAAGATAACGGGCACGTGGCGATCATACGTATAAGGCGAGAAGTGCGTCGTGCCGCTACGGCCCGGGATGTAATTTGGCTCGAGCACGATAGCAATGTCCCCGCTGCGCTTCGGGTTATATCCGTTCATTTCAGCGGCCGCGATGAAATCGCCAGTAACGCCGTTTGCGAGCTGCTCCCGCGTATACACGCGCGCTACGTGAAGCTGCGGATTGGATATCAGCGCATCCTTTGCCACGCGATAAATCTCATCCCGGTCCACGGGCTTTCCGTTCGGGGTCTTCGCAGTTTCGATCGCGGAAGGATTCAAGTAAAGATTCGTTTCACCACCGGCGGGAATCACCCATTCAGCAGAACCGAATCGGGCCGTTAAGGCGTCATCAACGATTTTCTGGGCCTTCCCCGAGACATAGCCGCCCGGCATCTTGCTGTCTTTATCGTGGGCAGGGGTCGAAGCCACGCCATGATCGGCGGAAAGCACGATAATTACATTCTTCATCCCGATTTTTCGGTCGATGAACTGGAATAGTTTCCCGAGCAGTTGGTCCGTGCGGATGGACATATCCCGAACTTCCGGCGCATCCGGTCCCACCGCATGTCCCACGTAATCGTTCGAAGAGAAAGAGAGCGTCAGAAGATCTGTAGGGCCTCTTTGGCCGAGTCGTTCACCGCCTACGGCTTCTTCCGCGAACTGCTCGACCAATTCATTGCCCCAGGGGCTTGCCGGCAACTTCGCATAGGGCGACTTGCTTTCAGGTGCGGCGGCGAAGCTCCAATTCGGAAATCCTTCCCATTTGCGCTCAACATACTTTGCTGGGAGCTTACGCTCGTTGAACGACTTCGCCCAAGCGGGCAACTCATCCATGTAGAACGTGCTGCTGACAAAATTGCCCGTTACGTCATCGAACCAATACGCGCCCGCGGCGCGATGGCCGGAGGGCAGAATCGCAGCACGCGCTTTCAAAGAAATGCCGATCACCTTCGAATCCCCGTGCGCGTCACGCAGTTCGTCTCCGACGGTGCTTACCAGCAGTCGCTTGGGCGAGGACGGATCAGCATCCGTGCACTTCGTTCCCTTTTCAACATCGTGTCCTCCCACTGTCTTCACATCCCAATCGCATACGCTCGTCACTACCTTTCCTTCCTCGCGGTCATACCAGGCGTTTCCAACAATGCCGCTAACCGACGGCATCGCACCGGTGAGGAAAATGCTGTGACCTACCGCGGTTACAGTGGGCGCCTGCGCGTAGAAGGCATTAGTGAAATCTGCGCCTTGGGTTAGTAGTTGATCGAGCCCGCCGTGATACTCATTGCGGAAGCGCGTGAGATAGTCATATCGGAATTGGTCAATAACAATTCCGACGACCAACTTCGGTTTCGAAATTGTTGCTCCGAAAGAGCACGTAATCGCTAGCGCCGAGACTAATGCTACTCGAATCATAGTGAGGCGAGCAGTAAACATTTCGCCTCAGGGTAGCAGAGAAACTACGCCGGTGGAGCTACGGCCTTAACGTGAGGACTCTCGCCGCCAAGCCATTTTATGTTCTTCGTCGTGCTGTCGAAATGGTCACTGGTTTTGAACAATTCCCATTTCCCGCTCGCGGCGGCCTCCGCTGTTCGTGCAAGTAGCGCGTCGATTTCCGCCCTCGTTACTTGCTCGTACGTTCGTGCAGCCTGAATTGCCTGATCGAGGAGCTCAGGCTTATCTATACCCGTGATCACGACCGAAGTCGGCTGATTCAGAGCATAGTGCAAGCATTCCATCGGCGTCGCTATCCCGCTCTTCAAGATGGTTGTGTCGCCCATGCTTTTCATCCCGAGCACTCCGATGTTCCTCTTCACCAGCTCAGGCAAAACTAGCCGGCCGAAGCTCCGGAAGTGGACATCCATCACGTTAATCGGCATCTGCACCGCATCGAACTCGAACCCATGTTGCTCGGCCACTTCCAGCATGTACAGATGGATATGCGGGTCCTTGTGACCAGTAAACCCGATATAGCGTGTTTTGCCCGCTTTCTTCGCCTCTAAGGCCGCTTCAATCGCGCCGCCTTCCGCGAAAATCCGGTCCGCGTCATCGAAGCGGATGATCTCATGGAACTGCAACAAATCCAGATGATCAGTTCGCAAGCGCCGAAGCGACTCGTCTATCTGTTCAGCGGCCGCCTCCTTTGTGCGGCCATCAATCTTCGTCATCAGGAAAACACGGTCTCGATAGCCGCCACCTTTCAAAGCCTTTCCCATTCGCTTCTCGCTCGCGCCCTTGTTGTAATCCCAGGAGTTATCGAGGAAGTTAATGCCTCGGTCTACGCCCGAGTGAATCAAATCAATTGCGTCAGATTCACTTACATCGGATCTGCCCAGGTGATAGCCGCCCATCCCTATACAGGAGACTTTTTCGCCGGTGTGGCCGAGCGTTCGATACGGTATGCTGCTGTTACTGTTTGATGTTGAATTGCTTGTCATGTCCTTGAACGTTTCGAGAATTAAATCTCAGGTCCTCAGCCCGGCTCAGAGCTCGTATCGGGCCTAATTTCCTTGTACGTAATTCCGGCGGGCTTCGCGAAGAGACTCGCGTCGAACGGGACTTCCTCGTAGCTGATGTACTCGTACGTGTACGTCCCGCCTTTCGTTCGCCAACTCAGTGTGATCGGCACGTGCGTTCCAGATTTGACGATTAGCTTCGCCGTGCCTTCCGCAGTTTTGAGCAGGTAAGCGTCAGTCGGCTTGGCATTTATGATGGGTCCGGCTTCCTTCACCGCGCCCGCATCCTGAAAGAAATCAAACTCATCCCCGAATTCCAGTCGGTCCAGGTTGCTGAGCCTGTGTTTCGGATCGAAAGGCAAAACCACCGGCAGATGAAGATCGTTTGGGCCACCCTGATCGATCACATGAGTGCCTTTTTTGTCGATCAAATTGACGCTGTAAGCATCCGGCTCGGCGATAATCGTGAGTTTTTGCACCTCCTGGCGCGCATCGGGCGCATCTTCAATGCGGGCGTAATGCGGACCAGCCCTGTAAATCGTTTTTGGCATTGCCGCAAAGGAACGCGGCTTTACTTCGGGCCCGATCAAGCGCACAACCATCTTGATCATGGTTGTGGGCGGCCCGTTTGGGGTTGTGGTGGATTGGGCTTGCGGAGTTTGCGCTCCAATCACCAGACAGAAGCACAACGCGAATAACCCGGCTATTGAGCGGCGCATCCGATTCATAGGTAGGATTACGGTAGCGTGTGAATGGTTTCAGAGCCCAAGCCGGTTGCGTTAGCATTGATGTTTTGCAAGTGGAATCGGTTCTCGAGATTCGCGATCTCACGAAGCATTACCCCACCCATCAAGCCGTAAACGGAATCTCATTCAACATCAAGCCAGGCGAATTTTTCTCCCTCCTCGGGCCGTCAGGGTGCGGCAAGACCACGACGCTTCGGCTGATTGCTGGCTTTGAGACGCCTACATCCGGAGAAATTCTGCTCAATCGCAAGTCCGTGGCTGGCTTGCCTCCGTATCATCGTGACGTCAGCACCGTGTTTCAAAACTATGCCTTGTTCCCGCACCTCACAGTAGCGCAAAATGTGGCCTTTGGATTGGAGCGGCGGCCTCATGCGAGCAAGAGCGCCATACGAGAGAAGGTGGAGCAGGCCTTAGCGCTCGTTCAACTTTCAGGCAAAGAGTCTCGGCGGCCAAATGAAATTTCCGGAGGTGAACGGCAACGCGTAGCGCTGGCCAGATCGCTGGTTTTGGAACCCCGGGTGCTGCTGTTGGATGAGCCTCTTTCGGCGCTGGATCCCAAGCTTCGAAAACAGATGCGAAGCGAGGTGAAGAGTCTGCAGCGCGGGGTGGGAATCGCGTTCCTGTTCGTTACTCACGATCAGGAAGAAGCTCTATCCTTGTCAGATCGAATGGCTGTCATGAATGAAGGAAGAATCGAGCAGATTGGAGCCCCGCGAGAGCTTTATCAACAGCCGATATCCCCGTTTGCCGCTGAGTTCTTGGGCGAGATGAATTGGATCAATGGCGCCGGAGTACGTCCCGAGGCGACTCGAATCTCGACTAACTCGCCGGGCGGCTCAGTGCCTTCCTTCAAAGCTGTAGTCGAAGGCTCAACGTTCCTGGGTAACTGCGTCCACGTGCAAACCCGGTTGTCTGATGGAGCGCGCTGCACCGCCGAGCTATCCCTGCACGATTGTTTTTTCCACCCAGGTGATGCGGTACACGTTTGGTGGCACGCTTCTGACGAGCTTCATTTCTCCAAAAGCGTCTAGCGGCTGCCGGCGGCCTGATTCAATGCAACGCCTTCGCTTTGCTTTCCTGGCGCCTGCTGCAGCAGTAATGGCGCTGCTCTTCTTCGCGCCGCTTTTGATCATATTCGCCTACAGCCTCCTCACGCGCGGCGCTTATGGCGGTGTGATGCGGCCCTGGACACTCGAGGGCTATGCGCGCGTTTTCGATCCGCTCTACGGAGAAATTCTCTGGCGATCCGTCTGGATAGCCGCTGTATCAACGTTCCTTTGCCTGGTGCTCGCATTACCGCTGGCGCTGTACATCGCACGATCAGCCGGACACAAAACGCTGCTGCTCAATCTGGTGATGCTGCCCTTTTGGACAAGTTTTCTAATCCGGACTTACGCGTGGATGTTTCTGCTGCGTGACACAGGTCTTATCAACACCGCGCTTCAAGGTCTTCATGCGATTCGACAGCCTTTGCCGCTTTTATTCAACAGCGGCGCGGTGATTCTTGGATTGGTTTACGGCTATCTGCCGTTCATGGTTCTTCCGCTCTACGCAACACTGGAAAAACTGGATCCGTCACTGCTCGATGCCGCCCAAGATCTCGGCGCTTCTCCCTGGATCGCCTTGTGGCGCGTCATCATCCCATTGAGTAAACCTGGAATGATCGCCGGATGCCTGCTCGTTTTCATCCCCTGCCTCGGCGCATACCTGACGCCTGATCTGATGGGCGGAGGAAAAACGGTGATGGTTGGCAATCTGGTGCAAAATCAGTTCACCACGGCGCGCGATTGGCCGTTCGGCGCGGCGGTATCTCTTCTGCTGATGATCCTCGTTCTTTGGGTAACGAGATTCCTTGGCCGCAAAGGCGAGGAGCTGATTTGAAGCCCTTTCTTCCTGCCTACGCCACTGCTGCTTACCTGTTCCTGTATTCGCCGCTCGTCGTACTCGGCGTCTTCAGTTTCAATTCTTCAAAAGTGGCGATGTGGCGAGGTTTCACCTGGGACTGGTATGCCCGTGTGTTTCATAACTCCGCGCTGCTCGAGGCCACGCTGAATAGCCTGATAATCGCTTTGGCGGCAACACTGGCCTCAACGATTATAGGGACTCTCGCAGGCTATGCGCTCTGGAAAAAGCGGGCGCCTCTGCTCACCAGCTCGCTTTATCTCTCCCTCGTGACGCCCGAGATCGTGGCCGGAGTTTCGTTACTCGCTTTTTTCGAATGGCTCTTCCGCTTCTTACATGTGCAACTCGGTATGCACACAGTTATACTGGCGCACGTCTCTTTTTGTCTGGTCTACGTGGTCATCGTGATTCTCGCGCGGCTCAAGACGTTCGATCCATCGCTCGAAGAAGCGGCGCTCGATCTTGGCGCGACGGAATGGCAGGTCTTCTGGCACGTCACGGCTCCGATGCTGCTGCCCGGTATTGTTGCCGCCGCGCTGCTTTGCTTCACAGTCTCGTTCGATGATTACGTGATCACCAGCCTGGTTGCGGGCGTCAACTCGGAGACCCTTCCGATGATGATTTACGCCATGGCCAGGAAGGGAGTGAGTCCCGAAGTGAATGCCTTGTCCGTGATGATTACCGCGGTGCTCGGCGTTTTCATCCTCCTCGCGGCGCGGCTGGAACAGCGTTCCGCGCACGGAGCTCGGCAACCATGAATCGACGCCTGTTCTTGATGGGCATAGCGGGGGCGACGCTCGGCTGCACTTCGGGACGGCAGCGCCGCCTGAACGTTTATAACTGGGAAAACTACATCGCAAGCGCGACGATTCCGGACTTTGAGCGCGAGTTCAATGCGCGAGTTCGATACGCGACCTACGGCAGCGCGGAAGAGATGCTGGCCAAAGTGATGAGCGGAAACTCGGGCTGGGATGTCGTCTTTCCCTCAAATAGTTTCGTTCAGCCGATGCATGCGCTCGATCTGCTCGCACCGCTCGATCATGAAAGGCTCACGAATCTCGGCAATCTGGACGAGCGGTTTCAGTCACCGGAATGGGACCCCGAGCTTCAATGGTGCCTGCCCTACATGCACAGCGCCACCGGTATTGTTTATTCAAAGCAAGTTTCGCGGCCCCCATTGGCCTGGGCAGATTTGTGGACTGATCAATACTCCCGCCGGGTCACGATGTTGGATGATCCGGCTGAAGTGTTCGGCGCCTGCCTGAAGCGCATGGGCTGCTCGATCAATTCCGGTGACGAGCGCCAATTGAAATCAGCTCGCGACCTGGCTATCCAGCAGAAGCCCTTGTTACGCGCTTATCTCAACGAAGAAGTGCGAGACCAGGTGGTCGCGGGCGACGTTCTCGTCGCGCAGATGTGGGCGCAGGTGGCGCAAGTGGCCATGGATAACTCGGCGAATCTCGCCTTCTCATTTCCCACGGAAGGCTTCGCGCTCTATGCTGACAACATCTCCATTTTGCGCGAAAGCAAGCACAAGGATCTGGCGTACGAATTCGTGAACTATCTGCTGCGGCCGAAGGTGGCTGCGGCGATCGCAATCGAAATGCGAACCGCGACGGCGAACTCCGCAGCTCGAGCCTTGCTGCCGGAAGGTCAACGAACTAACCCGGTACTCTATCCCAGCAACGAGGTGCTGAAAAGAGGGGAGTGGTTCAGAGCCTTGCCCGGTCCCGTACAGCGTCTTAGAGATCGTTATTGGACGGAGATCAAATCAGCCTGAAGCGCTTTGAGCAGTTTTGACGTCGCTCTTCGCTATCCGTCTCTCTAGCCGTGTTTTGCGATGCAGTAGCGCCGCCGAAGGGGCACACGAAAACGCCTGATGTGTAAATTCCAGCGCAAGAGCATAATTCCTTTCTTCGTGTTCGTAATGCTTCGCAAGCTCTTCCAATGCGAGGATCCGGTATTCGCTCTTGCACCCGGCGAGCTCAGTGAAAGCTCTTAAGCCTCGATCAGGACGATTCAGTCTTTTCTCCAAAAGCGCAATCTCCCATATCGCCCGAAAGAGCAGCCCATCCGGTAAGCCGGCGTCCACCGAGCGCTCAAAAAGCTCCAGCGCTTTCTCATGCTCATTGGCGGCGAGCAGCCACCGGGCGATACTGGCCAAATCCTCGCCTCGCCTTACGCCGATTCGCGCCAACGACTCACAATCAGTGCTTCGAAACGCCGCCGGCACGATTGCAGTCAGGCAAGCGAGCGTCAGAATGTCAATCGCATTATGGTGGAAAATCGGCACCAGGCATTGCGCCTCACGCGATCGCAAATATTCGAAGTACACGTAAGGAATCAGCTCACCAGGAAGGTCGCCCTCCCGGTAGACTCCCAGGATTTGCTCTTCCAGTTCCATCAGCCGGCAGCTCTCGAGGCGCAGTTTCCATAGCCTTCGCGCGCCGTGAAGAATGTCGACATGGGAGAGTCTGGAAAAAGGAGATCGTTGCTGCGCCATGAGGTAACGCGCTTCGAGCAGCGGCTGATCGTAACTTTTGCCGTTATAGGTGATAACGACATCGAAATCATTCAAATGCGCCTCGAGAGCAGCGAGCACGCTTCGCTCTTCCGCGTACTCGCGCATGAAAAATTGGCGCACGCGAAAGCCTTCCGGGGTAATTCTTCCGACCCCAATTAAGAAGGCATACGTTCCGGCGCTTCCCAGTAAGCCGGTAGTCTCGGTATCGAGGAACGCCCATCGATGTGGCGCAACGCAGGGAATTTCGTACTCGCCCGCAACATCCAGGAGATTTGCCGGCAAATCTCCCAACGCGCCAATGTCAACTGAGCCGTGTTGCTTGTGGGCGCCAAAGAGACGTTCTGTTTGAAAGTGCGTGCCGAACGCGTTCTCTACTACCGCGCCCTCAGACCATTCTTCGATGAACCAGCGGGCAGTTTTCGTCTCCTTCGGCGCAATAGCCGGAACCCTTGCCTCGCAGGCGCGCTCGTATTTTTCGTCGATTACTGCGACGCGCCGCTTTAACTCAGCGAGGCGCTCTTGCGTAGAAAGCATCGGGCCAGCTTATTCGCCTTTTATTTGCCAGTATAGCCGCAAGCCGCTACCATAGTTCTTCATGCTCCGTTATCGGCTGATTTTGCCCACCCTCCTGGTTGCATTCAGCAGTACTCTCTTAGCCGTCGACGATTTCGATATTCCGGCGCATTACACTAAATCCGAATTTAGGATTCCCATGCGCGATGGCGTTCGTTTATTCACTGCCGTCTACACGCCAAAAGATACTTCGCAGAAATATCCGATTCTCATGACGCGGACGCCCTACAGCATCGCGCCGTACGGAGCGGGCAAATATCCAGAGAGACTCGGCCCTTCGCGCAAATTCGCCGAAGACAAATTCATCTTCGTCTATCAGGACGTTCGCGGCCGCTTCATGTCGGAAGGCGAATTTGTCGAAATGCGGCCTGAAAAGGACGAGACGAATGGGCCGAATGACGTGGACGAGAGCACCGATACCAACGACACAATCGACTGGCTTATCAAGAATGTGCCGAATAACAATGGCAAAGCTGGCCTGATCGGCATCTCTTACCCCGGCTTCTACACGACCGCAGGACTGATCAACGCGCATCCTGCCCTAGTTGCCGCTTCCCCTCAGGCGCCCATGTCCGATCTCTACATGGGCGATGATGCCTATCACAATGGTGCATTCTTTCTGATTGCAAATTTTCCGTTTTACGCGTTCTTCGGCAAGCAGAATAATCCTGAAATGCCCAAACCGGAGAAGTGGTTTGATTACGGCACTTTTGATTACGGCACTAAAGACGGATACCAGTTCTATCTTCAAATGGGCTCTCTGAATAACGCCGACGAGAAGTATTTCAAATACAGGAATCCGTATTGGACAGATCTCATCCGCCACCCGGATTACGACGATTTCTGGAAATCCCGGGACGTCTTGCCTCACTTGAAGAACATCAAGCCGGCGGTTCTAGTCGTTGGAGGCTGGTTCGACGCAGAAGATTTGTCGGGAACGCTGAAGACATTTCGAGCCATTGAAAAGCAATCCCCGGGGACCGCTGACAAGCTCGTTATGGGACCGTGGGTCCATGGCGGCTGGTCGCGCACCGGGGGCGAAAAGCTGGGTGATATTTCTTTCGGCTCTAAGACCTCTGACTTTTTTCAGAACGCGATCGAGCTGCCCTTTTTTAAGCATTATCTGAAAGACGCTCCAGATCCCGATCTCCCAAAAGCCTATGTGTTTGAAACGGGAAAAAACGTGTGGCAAAAGGAGGACCAGTGGCCGCCGGCTAAAGCACACCCCATGCGCCTGTACCTTCACGCTCATCGGGCGCTAACCATGGAACCTCCGGCGGAAGATGCAGGATTTGACGAGTACGTCAGCGATCCCCAAAACCCGGTGCCGTTTTTCAGTAAACCAACTCTCGACATGTCTCGCGAATACATGGACGCGGACCAGAGATTTGTTCAGAGCCGGCCCGACGTTCTCACGTACCAGACTCAGGTTTTAACCGATGACACTACGATCGCCGGCCCGATCTCGCCATCGCTCGTTGTCTCCACTACCGGAAGCGACTCAGATTTTGTGGTGAAACTGATCGATGTTTATCCGACGGATGCGCCAGGCGCGCTCAGTGGATACGAACAGCTGGTGCGCGGCGAGCCATTCCGTGGGAAATTCCGCAACAGCTTTGAGCATCCCGAACCGTTCAAGCCCGGCCAAATCCAGCAGATTCATTTCACCATGCCCGATGTCTATCACTGCTTCTTGAAAGGGCATCGGATCATGGTACAGGTGCAAAGCTCCTGGTTTCCACTCGCCGATAGAAACCCTCAGACATTTACCAACATCCCGACGGCGAAACCGTCAGAATTCGTAAAAGCGACGGAGCGCGTCTACCGATCGAAAGATGCTCCATCATTCGTTGAGCTCAACATTCAAACTGAGCCGCGCACGCAGTAAGCGGCAGAGGGATACTAACTTCATTGAATTGCGAGAGGTAGAAATGCAACAAATTTCAGGGAACATCGCAAGGAGACGGTTTCTTCGGAGCGCGATGCTGCTAAGCATCACCTTCGGCGCGAGCGTGATGCACGCGCAAGTATATCGTTACAATCCTGAACACCGCCGTCCGATTGACGCAACAATTCACCATTTGCAAGACATCGCAGCACGGAACACGTACTCCGGACGCGAACAGAAACGTTACGATCACGCTTTGACCCATCTCTCCCAATTCGCCGAGCGATTGCACAATGGATATTTCGATAAGGGCAAGCTGGACGACGCAATCGGCGATGTGAGAAGCATTGTCAACAACAACCCGATGGACGACCGCGCTCGATCGACGCTAAATCGCGACCTTGCTGAGCTGCGTCATCTCCGATCGGATTATCTCTACGGTTATCGATACCCATACTGAACCTGCTGCTATGTCTCTGAGAGCTGCGCCGGACGAACCCGAACCGAAACCACGATCGCCGCTCCGGACCATTCTTCCCTACACCACCGTGCTTGTGATCATAGCGGTTCTCTATGTGGCATGGACGTTCTATTCAAGACATGAGAGCAGCCGCAGGGCACAGGAAGCCATTGACGCACAGAAAGCGGAAGCCAGAAAACGGGTTGTCGACCAGATCTACGGCGCCGGCGCAATCAGCTTCAACACCTTCTCGGCCGATACCGGAGTCTTAAAACGTGGAGAAAGCACCGAGCTTTGTTACGGCGTGGTCAATGCTAAAACCGTGAAGATCGAGCCGCGGATAGAAGAGATCAGGCCTTCCTATCGCCACTGCATCGAGATTGCCCCGAAGACCACTACCACCTACACCATCACCGCCGCTGATGCTGCAGGCCATACGAAAACAGAGTCGCTCACCGTGCAGGTGAAATGAGCAAAGGCCGCGTGAAGCGGCCCTCCTGACCTGCCCTGGGATCCGACGAGAAATTACCGCCGGTGTCCCCAGTAGCCCCTGACCCAATATCTGCCCCGCACCCCATAGCCCCAACGACCGGGAAACCACACTGCGCCATAGAACGGCGCGGGCCCTACATAGGCATCGACATACGGGCCAGGGGCGACGTATGGCGCTGGACCCGCGTAACCGTACGCGTATGGCGACGGCGCGTAGTATCCAGGCGCAACGCCTACATAAACTCCGTGTCTGGGCGCGTAATAGCCACCCCGCACCCCGAAGCCGCCCCTCCAGCCGGCAAACATTGTGGAGCTGGCGAGTAGCAGACCAGCAACTCCTGCAAATATTTTCTTTTTCATATTTCTACCGCTCCTGACTACATAAACGCGGCGCGCGATGGAACGTGTACCCAGTTCATCGCAGCTTAATCGTCTATCCCGGAAAAGAGGGCGGAAGGTGAACGCTAACGCGCAAACAATGCGTGGGCCTGATTCAGACAATACCAGCTCAGAAAACCGTTCGCCACGACCAGTCCGATGAAGTAATACGCGATTCCCTGTCTCGGCTCAGCGGGAAAATCGCGTTTCCAAATTCGATAGCCGGTCCCGAGCGCAACGCCCAGAAACACCCATTCGTGAAGCACGAAGAACAGGACCAGGCTCACCAGCAGCACAGCCATCCGACCCTGCGCTCCCAGTGCGGTCATCGCGGATCTTCCATCGAAGATCCAAACCGGAATCAAATTCAAAAGGTTAATCCAAGCGGCAAATTGCGCGACTGCCAGCCACACGCCATGGCCGGTCGAGAGAAACAGCCCGTAAGCAATCAATCCGGAGATAAACCCGAAAAGCGGTCCGGCTAAAGAGATCTGAGCTCGAACACCGGGGTCGACGTTTGCGCCATTCCATTTCACGTAAGCGCCCAGCCCTGGCAAGAACATAGGCAGCTCAGCCGCGAACCCAAAACGCCGCACCATCACGTAGTGACCCATCTCGTGCAAAAGTACCGAGCCAGTCAGCCCAATAGCAAACCATTTTCCGAACAGGCTCCAGTACAATCCAACAAACGCCAGGATGCTGATCAGGAATTTAGCTTTTGTGAGCAGGACGAGCGCGACGGTCTTGTACTTCACGAGCCCTGCGATCAGCACGCCCAAAGGTCCGAGCCGTTTTTTCCAGTCAGTTTTTTTCGGCGCAGGCGAGATCTTTGCGTCGAGCTTTGCGATCTCGCGCTCGATCGCTCGAGCTTGCGCCGAGTCCGGCGGCAAAAACTTCAGCGCCGCAGCCCAATACTCACGCGCCGCATGGAGCTGACCCATGGCTGCGAGCTGCCGCGCTCGCATCGCCAAAGTCTCCAGATCGGGAGGCGGTGAAGTGAAAGCTGCCAAATTTCAGTGTAGTTGTCGCGCCTTCTGACAATCGACAGCTTAAAGACGCTGCGCGGGAACCATATCAGACTGGCTGTCGCGAATAGAGTTCCGCGGAATGATCAAGTACCCGAGAAGCAACCCGAAGACAAAATTTGATATTCCTACTTCGAACGAGTGTGCAATCCGAATAGAAACAGGCATGTACTCGTTTGACAGTAGCAACGGTGCGAGCCCGCCTAAGACGGAAAAGCAGACGCCGAGCACGATTGCTGCCTGAAATTTGCGCACAGCCAGGCTTCTAACCAGGGGAAGAACTACTGCGATATAAAGTAGACCCCTAAAAAACTCAATCACGAACAGCTCGCTGACCGACGGCAGTTTGCGATTTGCATAGAAAGCTCTGATAAACGGCTGAATGGCAGCTCCGGCTATACAGTACAAAGCGAAATATAGAAACCCTCCAGCGAACATCTTCCAAATCCAGCTTTTATCCCGTGGCGCTGTCATGTCGGCGCGCCGCGAATCGGTGATCTCCCCCATTCGATTCAGCGATAGGACCAAGAGCACCGCTATTGTGAACGCCAGCGTTGCTCCATTGACAAGAGTTTGAAAGCCAATACCCATTGGAAGAACCTGGAACAATACAGCCTCATCCAAGGTGTTGATCCAGCCTATTCCGAAGTAGATCAGGAAGACGATCCACACAGCACGCCAGCCCACGGCCCGGCTTGCCCTAACTACCAGCGCAAGAACAGCTATGGTGAGCGCGCAGGATAACAGCGTGTTCCATGAAAACCCCGAGTTGGCCGATATCACAAACGTGAGCGTCGCCCAAACGAGTAGTAGCTTGCTTGCGGTATTCATTTTCTGTCCCGCGCTTCGATACCCTCGCAAAAAACTCGCACTTGCTCTCGCAGTAAGCGATACGTCGCTCGCCACGGCGGTCCTTCCATCACCCATACAGTCATCAGGCCAACATGAAGCATTTTGAATAGCTGAATCAGATCTTGGGGATCCACGTCTTCACGAACCAGACCGCGATCTTGCAAACTTGAAAAAAACTGCTGCAGCGGCGGATCGATTACGCTCTGCAGCTCCCTCATCCACGCTGAAGATGCCGAGCCCCGGGCGAACATTTGCGCGAAAAATACGCGCGCAAAATCGTAATGTGGCTTCTTCAATTTCAGCTGGAACTCGAGGAATGAGACCAGTACCTCCTGTAGAGGCCCTTTGGCAGAGGCAAACCCGGCGACGCGCTTCTGAATTTCCCGTTCGAGATCTACAAAAAAAGCGACAACGATCTCTTCCTTTGTTTGGAAGTAGTTGTAAATTGTCCCTTTTCCCACGTCGGCAGCCGATGCGATCTCATCAACGGTAGCTTCCTCGATGCCGCGCTGCGAGAAGATTTTGATTGCAGCAGAGATAATGCGATCTCTGGTTTCGAGCTTTTTCCGCTCCCGTCTCGATTCGGTGCCGGCCACGATTATGACTATAGTCACTTATGACTGTAGTCACGTTTGAGGTTTGTGTCAAGCAGGAGTACGGCAATTCGACGGCGCCAGGCTAGCTGAATGCCGCTTCTTCACTCAAATCGGGCAGGTCGTTTGTCATCTGCGAGGCCAGGAACACGGACGCGATCGATTCCATCCCTTCTTCATCTTCATCGTCGAAACGATTGAGGCTTGCGCTGTCGATATCCAAGACACCCAGCAGCTTGCCCCAGTTCAGCAGCGGAACCACGATCTCAGATTGGGAAGCGGTGTCGCAGAAGATATGACCGGGAAATTGATTTACATCCGCAACAATCATGGTCTTTCGCTGCGCCGCCGCCGCGCCGCAAACACCTTTTCCGAACGGAATGCGAGCACAGGCCGGCTTTCCCTGGAAGGGCCCTAGTACCAGATCCTGGCCTTCGGCGATGTAAAATCCGACCCAGTTTACGTCCGGCAGTGCCTGAAAAAGCAATGCCGAAGTATTTGCAGCATTGGCGATGAAGTTCCTTTCGTCTCCGAGCAGTTCCTGTAGCTGCTCGCAGAGCTGTTGGTACATAACGTCTTTCGAAGCGCCAGGTTCAACTCGTGTCAGAGATTGCATTGGTCGTTAGTGTATCTCGGTTCTTGATCTCTAACCGGCCGACCGCTTACGCCGATACGGATTCGAGATGTAACTGCTAGCTTCCGTCGCAGCTTGTGATTTTGGAGCGGTTTTCATGGTCTCCCGGTACGCCCCGATCGCTTCCTGATGATTGCCCTGCAAGTCATATGTCTGGCCTAAGCGCAGCCACGCCAAAACAGCTGTATTCAAATCAAGTTTATCGGCGTTTTGCGTCGCTTCCTTTAGATCCATCAAGGCAGGATCGAGATCGCCATACCAGAACAATAGGTTTCCTTTCATATATCTGATTTTTTCGGCAGGAAGACTTGCGTAGCCCGGCATGCCCCTGAGACGTAGCTCGTCGATTTGAGCCAAAACTTGCAGAGCCGAATTCTTATCCCCGAGATCGCTATACATTTGGACCTGCTCCAAACGTAGTAGGTAATTGCGGGGAAACCTCTCAGATAAATCTTTCAACAGCGGAATCGCCCGTTCAGCCCTGCGCTCCCTCCGGTAAATCGCCGCCAGCAGCACCTCGGCATCGTAGCGGTTCATCACACCGGTTTTCGCAACCAGCTCCAGCTGGCGGATACCTGCTTCCTTATCCCCATGGAAACCGCCCAGAAATCCTAGCGCTCGCATATAGAACGGAAGCGCGCCGACAACGTATTGGTTCAGACCCAACAGAAGCCGCGCATCAACGAAGTTTGGGTCAATCTCGATAATCTGTTGGTCAGCCTTGCGGGCCGCCGTCGCTTCGCGCAACGCTTCAACCCAGGCCTTCTCGACTAAGAACAGGTAGTTGGCCCGAAGCCCGTGCGCTACCCCCTGTGCATAAAGCGCGGCGATGTCCTGCGAATCTTTCTCGAGCGCCGCACTACTCAGCCTGAGCGACTGATCAATGCAGTCCGTGAATCGCGCTTTATCCTGCGCGCTGATTTCCATCTTCGGCCGCCGGAGGAAGGGGTTGTTCCCGCTTACCAGCTGGCTCTCCAGAGCCCCATCGCGAAGCATTTCCCGGTAAAGAATGCTCTGGGCCAGGTGATTGTTCAAATCCGCTGATTGAGGGTGAGTCTTCAGTTCTTTCTCGAAATAGGCGATCGCCTCATCGAATTCGTTGTTGTAAAAGTAAACAAACCCCGGATTTCTTAAGCGGATCTTCAAGCTTCGGTGCAGGAGCCGCCACAGAGCGGAGCGACGCGCTGAAAACCGCTATCAGGGCACAGACTGCTCGCCTGGAGAACTGCATGAAGTCTCTTCAATGTCCGCTGTATTGCTTATCGCATTGAAAACGTTCCGCATGAATCCCGCGTACTTGGCTCGCCACACGGGCGAATGCCGAAACCGGTTGCGGAACTCTTCTTCGCTTAGCTTCGCGAGTTGATCGAGACGCGGCGCAAACTCCGCCCCCCCAAATGCCTCGTCCCTCGTTACCGAAGCGCCACGATTCCACGGGCATACATCTTGACAGATGTCACAGCCGAAGAGATGATTCCCAATTCCACCTTCAAGATCCTCCGGGAAAGCCCCTCGTTTTTCGATGGTTAGATACGAGACACAGCGGCGGGCATCCAGCGTCCATCCATCTTCATCGTCCGGCACGAGTGCGTGCGTCGGGCACGCATCGATGCAGCGGCGGCATGTGCCGCAACGGTCAGGAGGCGGTGAATCGGGTGACAGATCAATGGAAAGCAGCAGTTCGCCCAGAAAAAACCAGGAGCCTTGCTCCTGATTGATCAGGCAAGTGTTCTTTCCAATCCACCCAAGCCCGGCTGCCCGCGCATATGACCGCTCTAGCAGCGGCGCAGTATCCACGCAAACCTTCCAATGAAATTCCTCCCCATGAATGTCCGCTATGCGCTCGACCAAACGTTCCAGCCCTTGCCTCAGCACGTCGTGATAGTCCCGGCCCCAGGCATATCTCGAAATCCAGCCCCGGCCCGGGTCATTCATATCGGCTGAATGTGGAGCGTCCGTGTTGTACAACTTGCCAATACATACGATGCTCTTGGCCTCCGGCAACAGGTTGCGCGGATCATTTCGCAGATCCCCACGACGGTCTGTCAGATAACCCATTTCGCCGGCCATGCCCGCGCGGCGCCAAGTTTCAAATCGCTCAAAATCTTCAACCGGCAGTGCCGCCGTGACCCCGGCCAGCTCGAATCCGCACGCCCGAGCAAGTTCTTTGATTTTTTCTGCAGTAATCGCCAATGCGGTAAATCTTCTTAGCCTATTTCAAATTCGTACGCTTGAGCCCAGAATATCTGCGTCGGATTCTGCGGAAACTCAATTTCATATGTAAGGCATCCTCGCACGGTGATGCGGCGTCCCGGAAGCGAGACCATCGGCGGTTCGCCGCACTCATTCTGAAGCCCTTTCTCAGTTTCGCTCGTCTTCGCGCCGAGCCGCATCAGCATCTTCTGCCAGATCCCGCAGGAGCTCAAAGAACTGGTTGGATTGCCCAATGAACAGCCCGTCGGCAGTAAGGGCCTTAAGGGCACCCATTGCCGCTCCCCTCGTCTCGGTCGGTCGAATAATGGAACAGGGCGGGAACTTTCGGCTGAGAAAGGGGCACGGTTCAGGCATGATCAGATTGCTCTGCAATGATTCCGGCTGGCCCTTCGAGAGATCCACAAACGTGACAGTTGCTCTCGTGATCGGGTCTGTGTCGCTCACGGGCGTCGCATTACCGGCCTTGTCCTGCCAGGTTTGAAAGTGCATCGTCTCAGTCGGGCCAATACTTAGCAGAATTCGCAACACCTGTCTGCTCGTCACTCGCTGAGCTAGAGATGCATACAAACTGGTTCCACCCTGCTCTATAAACGCAAAGTGGAATCCCGCTGTGAAGGCGATCGCCTTGAGGTGGTCGGTTGGGTTTTGAATAACGCTGCCCGCAGTGTCCGCATCCGTGCGGGGAATCGCCGTATGCTGCCCCACATCTAAACCCTTAACTGCTTGGGCGAACGTGAACCCAGGATCGAGATCGGGGTTGTTCTTGCTGCTGCGATATCGAGTCCAAAAGCTCGTGTCAACGCTGAGCTGAGTCAGGTTGGTGAGCCGCCCCTTTCGTGAGGACCCTTCCGCCGTACTCCCGGGCAATGTGCGAAAGTTCAGATTGATCTCATCCGAGCCCTTCGAACGCAGGTACGCGTTGATAAATGCTGCGTGGCTGAACTCATCATCCGTATTGTCGTGAATGTACTCCGCCATGTCCCCGTCCAGAATCGTAAGGGCGTCCGTGTACAACGGGTTCCCCCCAGTTTGCGGGGCGAATTCGTTGTCCTGGGTTCCTCCCAACTCCCAATACTGCTCCCACAAATCGCTCTCTAGAATTTCAGCCGCGGCTAGAAACCGCAAAATCGCCGCATCTCCCTTCGTGAGTCTGCCACTGCCGTCCGGGTCCTCGGAAACACTTTGCCCCAAGGCATTGCCGAGAACCCCCGTGCCCACTGCTGCCGCTCCAGTCGCGAGACTACCTCGCAAAAATGATCGGCGATTCTTATTCTTGTCTGCACTCATCTCAAGTCTCCTTAAGAGCGCTCTTCATGTTTTCTCTGCGCTCCGCTCCAGCGTGCGGCACTTCCGGGTGGGGAGTCGTATGCCGGGCGTAAAGGATTCGTAAATTGTTACTGAAAGCAGCGATGCCGCGCGCGAGGGCGCCCTCTGGGCCAAGCGGTCCGTTACGAACTTGAGTTAGTGAATTCCCACCGCGCCTCGAACCGATTCGATCAGCTTCGTGGGGTCGTACCCGATGCCTTCTTTGAAGACGTACTTCACTTTCTCGACATCGGCAATGCGCGCCGACGGGTCGCCCTCGACCACCACTAAATCCGCTTGCTTGCCGCGAGCAATCGAGCCAATCCGGTCCGTTCGCCCCAAGTAAACAGCGCCGTTGTAAGTGTAGATTCGAATCGCCTCCTCCGGCTTGAATCCCGCCTCAACCAATAACTCCAGGTTGCGCTGATCGCCGAAACCCGGCAGCGCGCCGCCGTTTCCCGTCGGATCGCAGCCCGCAATGAGCAAACCGCCGGCGGCAGAAAATTCCCGCTCAAAATCCATCTCTTTTTTGAGCCACGAAAAAGTGCGCGCATTCGGGTTTGATTCCGCGCGGTTCTTCGCCGCCAAATAGCTTTCGGCCGCCTCGGGGGACATTGCGTCTAACATCCGCTGCTCGAGAGGTGGCCGCCCCGGAATCATCGCGTCAAATACCGCCAGCGTAGATGTGACCGCGACCTTATGATCCACCAGGGCATGAATCATCTTCTGAGCGGCTGGCCCCTTCAGATCGAGCTCTTGAATGGACCTGGCGCTCTGCCGTCCATCCGGGCAGACGTCGCGCTGCTTGCCCGGGGTGAATTCTGTGTCCACCAGCAGCCCATGCTCCAGATCGTCAATCCCCAATTCAGCCGCTTCCGTGAAGCCGACCGAACAGAGATGCCCGGTAAGTTTCAGGCCGCGTTCATGCGCCGCCTTAATTGCGGCGCCAAGCGCGTCATGGGAGATGTTCATGTAGGCCTTAAATGAGGTCGATCCTTCCTGCGCCCAGTACTCGACCAGCCGCCGCGCTTGATCCGGAGACTTGATCGACGGCATCTGAATGGAATAGCCGCCCGGACCTTCGATATATGGCCCCGTTGCGTCAATGTTGGGCCCGGGCATCTTGCCTTCATTGATCAGCCTCTTAACATTGATATCGGTGTACGGCTCGAGCGATCCCGTGGTCCGCATAGTGGTCACGCCGGAAGCCAGATAGAGGCGCGGAGCGCTGAACGCCTGCTCGTTATAAAGTGGAAAACTGCTGGCTGGGTAAAACGCAGGATAAAATAGATGCTCATGCATGCCAACCAGGCCGGGATACACTGTGTAGCCGGTTAATTCGATCGTGCGGGCGCCGCTCGGAACCTGAGTTGAAGCGGAACTGCCGGCCGCGGCGATTGTGCCGTGATCGAGAATGATCGTCTGGTCGACCCGTTCCGCCGCGCCCGTTCCGTCAATCACACGCACGTGAACCAGCGCAATCACTGGATCGCTGATGCTGACGAACGGCTGGATTTGAGGAGTCACGCGGCTCTGCGCCGTGAGACATGGCAGAAGGATAGATAGCGCGCCTGAGAGAACGACGGATTGACGAATCAAAGCGGATTAATTCTACAACAGGGAGCGCTGTGATCCCGTTGCTCTCATTCAATGCCGCCCTGCTTCGTGCCTCTGTTCTTCGCGCCCTTCGCGCTGCTCTTGTTCTCTCGCGCGCCGCTCGCGCTCTGCCACCAGCTGATCATAAAGCGGAACCTGCTCCGGAGTGAGAATCGCCTTGACGCGGTTAATGTGGTCCTCTTTGATCTTCAACATTTCGGGCCGATAGGAATCTCTCACCGCCTTGTATTTGGCCTTGGTATCATCGGCGATCGTCTCCAGCTGGCTCACCTGCGCGGAAGTGAGCTTCAGCCTCGACTGCATTTCCGAAATGTAGTGCTGGCGCGAACCTTCCGTGGATCTCGCCCTGACCGTGGTGGCGGTGTAATAGCGATGCGCCAGAGCGCCGACTGCAGCCCCACAGGCAAACAGCAGGATCGCGAGAAGGACCGCAGCCCATTGATTGCGCTTCATCTGATCTGACTGCCCTCTTCGCTAATGATCAATCGCTGCGGGAGTTTCGTCGCTCGCCGGCGTGCTCCGGATCGCTTCCGTGTAATACGTGTTTTCGGCCGTGTGATCAGCCATCAGTGCGTCCACGTATGTAGGGGCAAGGACATGGTTCTGCGCGGGCGAAACAAGATTGAGAACCAGCAGCAGAACACAAAGCGCTGCCGACGCGGTCATCACCGTCCGCGCCCAGAGCTGAAACGTAAACCAGAAGCTACGACGCGCCTCTATCTTCTGCCACAGTTCTGGTATAAAGTTGACCTGCGGGGTCACCTCGGGGCATGAGGCCCGATACTTCTGGAACAAGTCGTCCAACCGCGAATCATCGTTCGTCATTGCCCAACCCCAACCGCCTACAATTTACCATCCGCAACCGCCGCGTTGTAGGCCTTCAACACTCGCTGGCGGGCTCGAAATAGCCGGACTTTCAAAGCATTTTCATTGACGCGATAAATCTGCTCCAGCTCCTTCAATGACAGGCCTTCCACTTCTTTGAGCGTTAGCAGCAACCGGTCCTCGTCGGAAACGTGCCGGAATAAGGCGTCCATAAAATCCCGGACCCGCCCCTTCTGCTGATCTTCCCCCTGCTGCTTGCCACCCGCCGCCGAATCGGCCATCATCACCTGCTGCTCGCTCAAATCGGCCATTCGGGATTCCCGCCTTCGCCTGGACCGCCGCAGGTAATCGTAAGAGGCATTCACGGTCAGCCGGTAAAGCCATGGTTCAAATACTTCCGCCGTTCGAAGCTGATCGAGCGAATAATACAGCCGAACAAACACCTCCTGCGCAATATCCTCTACATCCTCCGGACGCCCGATGAGCCGCGATATTGTGCCTAGAATCCGTTTCCGGTAAGCCAGAACTAATTCATTGAAAGCTGACGAATCCCCGCCGCGCGCTCTCTCAATCAGTTCCGTCTCGACAAGCATGCGGCCGAAATGCCGGAACCTGTGGCGCCTTCATCCCTCTAGGCGTCCCGGCAAGTTGTTAGGTTACAAGATGCGGCCGCGCCGCTCAGCCGGCGCTGGATTCAATCCGGGTATTTTGCGAAAGTTCCAAGCTCCCGCCTGGCTGCGAAGATGAAGCGCTCAAGGCGCTTGAATGCTGCCTCAATTCTAATTCGCGGATCGCGGCGTCTACCGCAGTGCGTTGTGCGTACAAGCGCGCCAGTTGCAACCGCACCAGGGTAGAACTCCTCCGGCCGCATGACGTCCTCCGATACGGCATGGGTTCTCCTTAAGGTGATTCTACGTGCAATAAGTCCGTGGTTGCAGAACCATGTACAAAAATTAATTGACTCCTATTGCAATTTGTGATATCCAATTAGCAGATTGCTATATGAGCGTTTCTGAAAAGCTTCGATACCTCCGGGTCGTGGAGGGCCATCTCCGTGGTCTGAATCGCGAGATGACTCAGAAAGAGGTGGTCGCCGCAATCCAAAACGAATTCAACAGGTCCGTCAGCCAGCCATACCTTTCACAGCTCGAAGGCGGCCGCCGCAAGCACCTGACCAACACGACGCGGCTGCTTTTGGCGAAATTCTTCCGCGTGCATCCCGGGTATCTGGTCGATGACCCCGAGGGCTTTCAAACTGAGCTGATCAGCGATCTCCGCATGGAAGAAGACAAGCTGGATCTCTGGCTGATCCAGGGAGCGGAACGATTTCGAAAGGATGCCCCACTCTCTGAGGCGCTGTTGAAGATTGCGCGGCACGATGATACGCGTCAATGCGTTTTGCTGCTGGCGGAAGTATTAGAGACACCGGAGCTCATGAACCGGTTGTGGGACGTGTTGAGCCCCAGAGAGGAGGCACATCGTGAGCTGGTCTGACATTTATTTGCTGTGTTTTGCTATCGGCGCGTTGTGGAGTCTTGCTTCGGTTCTGTTGGGGGGCTTTCACCTGGGGCATGGCCATTTGGGGCATGCTCATGCACCGCATGCGCACGGCGCGCACGCACACGCACATCACACGGGGGCCGGTAGCTGGCTTGCCAGCATGATCAACCCGAGCGTTCTGGCAGTCTTCCTCGCCTGGTTTGGCGGTGTTGGATATCTGCTGACGCGACACTCCGGTCTGGGCTTTTGGATCGATCTGTTCATCGCGATTTTACTGGGGCTGACCGGGGCTTGGTTTTTAGCCGCTTTCCTGCGCTTTCTTCAGTCGCGCGAGCGGCCCCTCGATCCAGCAGACTATGAAATGGTCGGAGTGCTGGCGCGCGTATCGAGCACTATACGCGCGAATGGCGTCGGCGAATTGATTTATGTCCGCGATGGAGCGCGGAGCCCGGTGGCCGCTCGCAGCGAGCATGGACAAGAGATCAGGCGAGGCGAAGAAGTGATCGTCACCCGCTATGAGAAAGGAATCGCGTACGTACGCACCTGGGAGGAGATGACCCAGCCGGGGAGAGGCGACTCTGCTCCGGAGAAATTGCTCAAGGAGATCAAAAATGTCGAATGAAGTTCTGTATATCGCAGCTGTGGTCGTGCTCACGCTGCTGGCGCTCATGATGGCCATGGCCACGCTCTACCGCAAGGCCGGTCCTCACGAAGCTTTGATTGTTTACGGCCTGCGAGGCACGCGCATTGTGAAGGGCAGAGGCACCGTGATTTTCCCCATGGTGGAAAATTTCCGCCAGCTCTCGCTGCAGCTCATGTCCTTCGATGTCGCGCCCCAGCAGGATCTCTATACCAAGCAAGGCGTTGCCGTGACCGTCGAAGCAGTCGCGCAAATCAAAGTGAAGAGCGATCCCGAATCCATCCAAACTGCCGCTGAACAGTTCCTGACCAAAACCGATCAGGCGCGCGAAGGATTAATCAGATTGGTGATGGAGGGTCATCTTCGCGGCATCATCGGCCAACTCTCGGTCGAGCAGATTGTCAAAGAACCGGAGATGGTCGGCGACCGCATGCGCGCCACCTGCGCCGATGACATGAGCAAGATGGGGCTCGATGTAGTCTCGTTCACCATCAAGGAAGTTCGCGATAAGAACGAATACATCACCAACATGGGCCGGCCGGACATCGCGCGCATCAAGCGGGACGCCGACGTCGCCGCCGCGGAAGCAGACCGCGATACCACCATCCGTCGCGCTGAAGCTGTCCGCGCGTCCGCCGTCGCCAGGGCCCAGGCGGATCAGGAGCGCGTCCTGGCCGAAGCTCTTTCGCTTGCCAAACAAGCCGAAGCCCAGCGCGATCTCGAAATCAAGAAGGCGCAATACGTCGAAACCATCAAGCGGCAGCAGGCGCAGGCCGACAAGGCCTACGACATTCAATCCAACATGATGCAGCAGCAGGTCATGGTCGAAGCCGTCAAGATCCGGCAAGTAGAAAAAGAAGGAGAGGTCAAAGTGCAGGAAGCCGAGATCCTGCGTCACGAAAAAGAGCTGATCGCGAACGTCTTGAAGAACGCCGAGATCGAACGCCAGCGCATTGAGATGCTGGCGGAAGCTTCGCGGCGCAAGATGACCATCGAGGCCGAAGGCGCGGCGGCTGCCACGCGGCTGCAGGGTGAAGCGGATGCAGACATCATTCTGCGAAAGGGCGAGTCGGAAGCCAAGGCGATGAACGTGAAGGCCGAGGCCTACCAGGAATGGAATCAGGCCGCGGTAGTCGACAAGCTCATTAGCGGTTTGCCGGAAGTGGTGAGGGCGTTATCCGCGCCGCTCGCAAATATAGACAAGATCACCATAGTGTCGACCGGCGACGGCGATGCTGCCGGGATGCACAAGATCACCGGGGACATGACCAAGATTGCAGCCCAGATTCCGGCTCTGTTCGAGACTCTTTCGGGCATGCAGATGTCCGACCTTTTAGGGAAGGTTCGCGGAATTACTGATCGTTCGGAACAGAAGAAATCGTGAAGGGAGAATTATGCCGTTATTAGATCGAGTAACAACACTGATAAAAGCAAATCTGAATGACCTTGTCGACAAGGCCGAAGATCCGGAGAAGATGCTGAAACAGCTTCTCCTCGACATGCAAAACCAATTCATGCAAGTGAAAACGCAGGTAGCAATTGCGATCGCCGACCAGCATCTTCTGGAGAAAAGGCAGCAGGAGAATCTCGATGCCCAGAGAGATTGGCTGCGCAAAGCAGAGCTGGCGATTCACAAAAACGAGGAAGACCTGGCGCGCATGGCGCTCGAGCGCTCGCTCACTTATGAGAACGCCGCGAGAAATTTTTCGCAGCAGATCGAAGACCAATCGCACCAGGTCCAGATCCTTCGCGACGCTCTCCACCGTTTGGAACAAAAGATGACCGAGGCCAAAACCAAAACCGAGCTCCTGATCGCCCAGCATAGGCGTGCGCGGCTGGCGGTACGCACCGGCACAAGCGCGATGAAAGATTTTCAGAGCGATGCGGCATTTGACCGTTTGCGATCGAGAGTATCGGAAGCCGAGGCGCTCGGCCACGGCTACCTGGCCGCCGGAGAAGACAACGGAGAGCACCGCCTGAGGGCCTTGGAAAAGTCCGATCAGGTAGAGCGGCTATTAGCAGATCTAAAAATGAAGGCCATCGGCCCAGCATGAGGGAACGCGGGGGAACGCGGGGGAACGCGGGGACAGTCCACCTGTTCACCCAATTCCCTGCGGAACCGGCCTAGCTTAGGCCTAAAAGCAGTTCATTACGACGCCAGCATTCTGGGGCACTACGTTTCACACACCTTCGCAGTCATGCCCAATACGTGCACCTGCTGATTACTCCGGCTGTACCCGGGCCAAAACAAAATTAGCTTCGAAGCCGAATCCGCCCGCACCTGAGGCTATCGATAGGCGATAACCGATCCAAAAAATAAACCCGATCAATCCCTTTCAACCACTTACATCGAAATCTCGTCTCCAAGACTCCCCACCGCGCCATAAGGGCTGCTATTCTCTCACCGTTTCTGGAAGGAGATTCGAATCTTATGACATCTCGAGAAGCTCGAACAGCGCGCCGCGAAGCCGAGCGCAAAGCAGCCAAACTGGCCCGTAAAGCGGAAAAGACAGCACCCGCGTCGGCGCCGGTTGGGTTCGTTCCGCAAGTCACCACGGAGCCACCAAAACGCGCCGAAATCAATCGGCAGAATGCGCAGCACTCTACCGGACCGAAGACCAGCGAAGGCAAATTGGCTTCGTCTCGCAATTCTTTGAAGCATGGCCTGGCGTCCGGCGAAATCATCATCGCAGGCGAAGATCCCGCCGCCTTTGAAGCTCTCTTGCGCGACCTATTAGAGGAACATCAGCCTGCAAACGCCACCGAAGAACTCCTGATCAACGAAATGGCGCGCTCCTATTGGCTTACCCAGCGCGCGATTCGCCTTCAGAATGAGTGCTTCACGTCCGAGGGCATCGACGAAAAACGCCTTTCTTTATTGCTGCGCTACCAAACTACGCATGAGCGCGCCTTCCACAAAGCCCTCTCGACTTTCCTGTCGCTCCGTAGGGAGGAGGCACGCCTCGCCCGCTTCGTTTCGCAGCCCGCCACCACGCATTCCCAGTTCGTTCGGCAAAATCGTCCCACAAAGCTCGAAAATGGCTTCGTTCCGCACGATCGATTCGAACCCGCCAGCCAAGAAAGGCTCGAATCAGTTAAAGCGGCCGCTTAACGTAATCAACTCGGTTCTTTGACAACTGAATAATTCCGCCTTGCCCCATTCGCGGGCTTCGTGTGCCTGGAAACCGGGCGTCGCACGAATCTACTCTTCGCGTAAAGCGATTACCGGATCGACTTTCACCGCTCTTCTCGCCGGTATGTAGGTCGCGAAAAGAGCAACGCTGGTAAGCACGATAGCGACTATTCCGAAGGTCAGAGGATCGCTCGCTTTCACGCCATACAGCAAGCTCGCGAGCAGTCTCGTGATGCCGAATGCGATCGCCACTCCGGCCAGGACTCCGATACCCGCAGGCGTCATGCCCTGCCTGATGATCAATCTCATAACGTCCTGCTTGCCGGCGCCCAACGCCATCCGAATTCCCAATTCCTGCGTCTGCTGTTCCACGGAGTACGACATCAGACCGTAAATGCCGATGGCGGCCAGCACCAGCGCGATGCCTGCAAAAATGCTCAGCAGCAGCATATTGAAGCCCTGCCGGGAAACTCCTTCCGCGATCACCTGATCCATAGTGCGGACTTTCGAAATCGGCATCTGTCCATCTACCGCCTGAAATTCCTTCTGAATCGCGGCTCTCAAAGAATTCGGGTCCATCTGCGATCGAATGCACCACGAAACCGGTATGACGCTGTTGGCGAGCTGTGTCAGGGGTTCCGGAACCTGGCTTTGCGGAATGTACATCACTCCCACAGGATCCTTACTGGCTAGACCCGTTTCGCGCACGTCTCCAACAATCCCCACGATCTGCCGCGGGTCATCGTTGAACTGCGGGCCCAAGCCCTTACCAATGATGATCACCTGACCAAGGGGATCTTCTTTGGGCCAGTACTTCTTCGCCATGGCCTGATTGATGATGACCACCTTCGCCGAATTGTTCAGATCGCGGTCGTTCAACAGCCGTCCTCGCAGCAATGGAATCTTGAACACCGCAAAATAGTGCGGCGACACGAATCGCCACTGCTCGTCGCCAGTGAATCGCTCGCCGGCTTTGAGCGGCTTTCCCAGGATGTTGAAAGGTATATCGATCTCGCTATCCGTCGGAAGCACAATCGCCAATGCCGCTGCTTGCACCCCCGGCAGGGCTTCTATCCGGCGCACTACCTGCACGGTCAGGTTATCCACCTTTTGCGTGCTCGAATAATTTCCGCCGGCGAGCGACGTCTGAAGTGTGAGGACATGGTGAGGATCGATGCCCGGATTTACTTTATTCAAACCAACGAAGGTCCTGATCAAGAGCGCTGCGCCCACAAGCAGCACGAGCGCGAGGGCCATTTCGGCCCCGACCAGCACTTTTCTCATAAGATTCTGGCGGCGTCCCGTCCCCGATCGGCCGCTCGCTTCTTTGAGGGTCGAAGCAACATCGGGATTCGAAATGTGCAATGCGGGAAAAACGCCAAATACAATTCCTGTGATGAACGAAATGCCAATGGTGAAAACAGCTATGCGCCAATCGAGAATCGATAAGACGCTTTGCGCGTGATCGGTATCGGTCAGGCGCGGAATATTTCCGGGCACCAGGAGGAGCAATGCCCGGACGCCCCACGCGCCGAGAATGAATCCGATGATTCCTCCCAGACCCGAGAGAATCACGCTCTCAGTCAGCAGTTGCCGGACGACGCGCCACCGGCTCGCCCCGATCGCTGCCCGGATTGCGAGTTCCCTTTGACGCGTAGCCGCGCGGGCCAGCAGCAGATTGGCCACATCCGCGCACGCGATCAGCAGCACGAACCCAACCGCGCCGAGCAAGATGAACAAGGCAGTCTTTACATCCCCTACCATCGCTTCGCGCATGGGCGTGACCACCACACTTTCGTTTTTGTCCATCCACTGAGGATTCAGCCGCCGGAACTGCTTGCCGCGAAGCTTCATTTCCGCGCGAGCGCGCTCAATCGTCACTCCGGGTTTGAGCCTCGCCGCTACCGAAAGATAGTGCCCCTGGTTCGCGCTATTCGGGTCCGCTTGCAAGGGAATCCAGACGTCAGACGGCGGGTCCGGCGTGAAGTTTGCGGGCAAGACCCCAACGATCGGATAAGGGTCTCCATTCAGGCTGATGATTTTACCCAGGATATTCCGATCGCCGCCGAAATGCGACTTCCAAAGTTTGTCGCTGATCAGCGCGGCTTTCGGACCGTTTGGCGAATCTTCGGAGCGCGTGAAGGTTCTTCCCATCGCAGGGCCGATTCCAAAGACTTTGAAGTAATCCGCTGAGACGTGAATGCCCTTGATTTGCTCCGGTCGATCGCCGCTCGTAAGATTCAGGCCGGGGCCCGAGAAATCGTAGATGGTCATGGCGGAAAAAACATTGTTCTGCCGCCAAACCATGTACTTCGGAATGGAGTTGGAGTAGCCTTCCCCTTGTGGAAACTTGCGCCCAATTTTCATCAGGCGATCCGGCTCGGGATAAGGAAGTGGTTGCAGCAGAACCTTATCGATAACGCTGAAAATTCCTGTATTTGCCCCGATGCCGAGTGCCAGCGCGGTGAGCGCAATCGCCGTGAACGCAGGGCTTTTCCGCATCATGCGAAAAGCCTGCCGGGTATCCGCTAAGAGAGACTCCATCACTGGCGAGTACGTAGCGGCAGCATTGAAAGTTCCGGAAAGCTCGCACGAACGCGGTCGCGCTATTCGTACCGCAAGGCTTTCATCGGATCAATCTGCGCGGCCCGCAGCGCGGGACGAACACAAGCCAGAAGGCCGATAACGAACATGACTGCGGTGACTGCGGCAAACGACAGCGGATCAAACGGGGAAACGCCCCAGATCATCGCCCGCAGAAGGTGAGTTAGCGCAAGGCTGCCCGCTACTCCGACGATCGCCCCGATGCCCAGCAGCTTGGCTCCCGCGCTAAGAATCATGCTCAAAATGCTTAAACGATGCGCGCCGAGCGCCATACGCACTCCGATTTCCTGGGTCTGCCGAAGGACAGAATAGTTGATGACGGCGTAGATGCCGAGTACCGCGAGGAGCAGTCCCAGTCCGGCGAACACACCGAAAAGGAAAACGCTGAAGCGCGGTTCCGCGTAGCCGCCCCGGTCGAGCAACTCGCGCATCGTTCGGATCTCCATCAGCGGCTGGTCCGGGTCGAGCGAATGTATCTGTGCCTCTAGCGGCTTGATCAAACTCGTCACCGGAACGCTGGCAGTGGCGAGCAACGTCGCTGATAAACCCACATAGCCGCCTGCCGTAAATGGAATGTAAACTTCCGGCATGGTCTCGCGGGTAAGGCCGATATTATGCAGATCACTCACCACTCCCACGATTTCGAAAGAATCGTTCGGTAGCAGTTCGGGCGCTTGGTGTAAATCCGGCAGGCGAACAGTCTCGCCTATCGCGTTGCCGCTGGAGAAAAAGAGTTTGGCGAACTTCTCATTAACCACTGCAAGCTGTTTCGCCGCACGGATATCGTCAGAGGTAAGCAGACGGCCTTGCAGCAACCTGACGTTGACCATCTCGGGATAGCCGTCACTGATCTGGCTCACCACGACGCCTCTTTTCGATTGAACAGAACTTCCCGGGACCACCACTCCCGATCCGAAATATACGAACGGGTGAACGGATTGATTGAGCGCGATATCTTTCAAACCGGGTATCGTGCGGGCGCCGTCGAGTAACTGGAAGAAGAATGCATTGCGGGCCTCACGCGTTGGATAACGGCGATCGGGCAAAGGGATCGTCATGGTCAGAACATTTTCCGGGCGCGTGCCCACTTGGACCTGCTCCAGCCGAAGAAGCGTGCGTCCGACAAGGCTCGCCGAGACGAGAAGGATCATCGCGAGCGCCACTTCCGCCACAACGAAAATGTTTCGGATTCTTGCCTCACCGAATACACCGCTGACTCCGCGTCCGGCGCTCTTTAGAGCCGAAGCAACGTCAACTCGCCCAGCCTGTAGTGCCGGCGCTAGCCCAAACAGGAACGCAGCGGCGAGGGAGACGAGGAGCGTAAAGAAGAGGACTGGAATGTTGAGAGTAACTTCAGATTCATCCGGAATCGTGTTCGGAGGAACGATAGCAAGAATGGCGCGAAGGCTGCCATAGGCGAGCAACGCACCGAGAACGCCCGCGCTGAGACCAATAAATGCACTCTCGGTCAAAAGCTGGCGAATCAGCCGCAGCCGGCCTGCGCCGAGCGAAGCTCGCACCGCAATCTCGCGTCGTCGTGCAGCAGCGCGAGCGAGCAAAAGGCTCGAAACGTTTGTGCAGGCGATGAGCAAGAGAAGGCTTACTGCGCCGAAAAGAATCCAGAGCGAGTGCCGAATGCCGCTGGGGAAAGTCTCATAGAAATCATTGAGGATCACGCGGAACTTCGTTGCGTGCTCGCCTGTGCTACGAGTCATCATCTCTTCGAAGATCGGGTGAAGGCTGGTCTTCGCTTCGGCCTCTGTGACACCGGGCTTCAGACGGCCCATGATGAAGATATTGCGGACATCCTCGACAAAGCGCCCGCGCTGAAACACGACCGGAAGATAAACATCAGCTCCGCGCCACATGAAACGGCGAGGCATGACGCCAATCACCGTACGTACTTTGTCATTGAGCCGCATCTCGCGGCCGAGGACGTGGGGATCTCCGCCGAACTGCCGAATCCAAAATTTGTAACCGAGAAGCGCGACTGGCGTGGCGTCGGGCTTGCCGTCACCAGGGGTGATGTAGCGCCCCAGCAGAGGCTTGACGCCCATGACGTTGAACGTGTTCACGGTGACGAAGTTTCCGCGCAAGCGAAGCGGCTCTCCCGTGCCGGTCCAAAATACGTCGCTAATTGTCGATGCGATCAGGTCTGAAAATACGTGGTTCTCTTCTTTAACCTGAAGATATTGATCTGGAGTTTCCGGGAAGAAATAGAAATTCCGATCGGGAGCGTTGGCGTAAAAACTGAATAGAGTCTCCGGGTGTGAGTACGGAAAAGGATCGAGAACAACTCCGTAAATCACGCTGAAGATTGCCGTGGTCGCGCCAATGCCCAAGGCAAGCGAAAGAATAGTTGACGTCGCGAAACCGGGATCTCTAATGAGGTTGCGCGCTCCGAACCGGAAGTCTTGAAGGAATTGGTCGGCCCACGTTAACATGAATAACTCCTCAATGTCTAAGCACAATATAGTTCAACGTCACGCGAGCCTCGCGTTGATGGCGGTAGCGATTGCGGCGTCTGCTGATCTGGTGAGCGTAACCGCGAATCGAGTCTCGAATGAGCCTCTGCTTCGCCCCGGTCAGGAGTGGTCGGAATTCGGGTTGTTCAATCCCACGGCGATAAAGGCCGGAAACAGGACGGTGCTTCTCTTTCGCGCGCAGGACCGCAAGCAGACTTCTCGAATCGGATATGCGGAGAGCAGCGATGGTTTGCACTTTACCGTGAGGCCTGAGCCGGTGCTTTCTCCTGAAGCGGAGTACGAAAAGAACGGCGGCGTGGAAGATCCGCGGGTCGTGAGAATCGATGGCACATATTACCTGACTTATACCGGTTACGACACGCATTCTGCTCAGCTCTGTCTCGCGACGTCAACCGATCTGATTCACTGGCAGCGCAAGGGCGTTATCCTTCCCGCCTATCACGGTACTTGGAATACGCAATGGACAAAATCTGGAGCTATCGTTTCCGAAAAGATAGACGGAAAGTGGTGGATGTATTACCTGGGGACGCGAACAGATTCAGACGGCAAATCGCGAGACTACATGGGTCTTGCGAGTTCTCCCGATCTGCTTCATTGGAAGGACGCGACGGCGCAGCCGGTTTTAGAACGTCATCCCGGCGCATTCGATTCCAGGGTGATGGAGCCGGGACCGGCCCCGTTTCTGACAGACGCGGGCATTCTGCTGCTATACAACGGCGCGGACGATCATCTGGTTTATGGACCAGGATGGGTGTTATTTGACAAGCACGATCCGCGACACGTCCTAGCCAGAGCAGAGCGGCCGATTGTGCTTCCTACCCTCGATTGGGAAAAGGTGGGAAACGTTCCGAACGTCATCTTCCTGGAAGGCGCTGTCGTAAAGAGCAGTGCCGCGCATAATCTCGAGTTAACCGGCTATTACGGAGCAGCGGACAAATATATCGGCGGACTCAATATCAAAATCGCACTGGAACATTAATTTAATGCGAATTGTTTCACGACCACGTTGTCATCTTCATCGAAGACGCGAACGGAGATCATCTGACCGGCTTGTCCGGAGGCCTGGTACACGAGCATTTTAGAGTCGGTCACTTTGTTCACGGGGTCGAGCAGAGTCCAGTCTCCACCGTCGATCGAATATTCGGCTTTGTCGAGCCAGCTAAGAGCGTCTTTCGCGGTGAATCGCACAACCCGATGAGGACCATCTTTCGTAATTGAAATAAGCGCGAGCTCCGGAGGGGTGTTGTCTATAGTGAACGGGTCACTCTGAAGCGAACAGGTCAGAGTATCGGCAGGTGTGTTGCCGGGCGCGTCGCTTGCAGTTACGCGCGCTACGTATCTGCCGTCGGGAAATGCAGTGCTATCGAAGGCATAATAACGATCCTGAAGTTTGTCTTTCAATGTTCGCCAGACAGAACCGTTCCTTTCTCTGATCTCGAGTTTATAGAGCAGCGGATCGTTATTCGGATCGCTCGCACTCCAGCGCACGGTTACGTAGCCTTTGCTGTATTGCAAAGTTGCGCTTGCGCCGGCTTCCGACAGCGCGCTGCTGGACAGCGATCTCCTTTGGCCTATGGCGGGCAGGGTTAGCGTCGCGGGCGAGCCCGACGCCATGACCGATCGTTCCAAAGATGCTGTGCTGGGCGCTTGCCGATAATTGAAGGGCGCGATCTCAATCTCATGAATTCTGGGAGCGATATTCTTGGGCAAGTAGGCAATATCGACGGTGCTCAATTCGGGCGAATCGCCGCCATGAGATCGAGTTAGAGTGAGGCGGTACTGCAGAAATCGCGCGGGAGGAGATTCTATCTGCCCGCCTAAGTCGCCGAGAACTACTTTGCTCCAGGCGCTCCAATTATTTTCAGGATTGTTGAGGTTTCCACTGCGGGTATCAAGAGCGATCACGCCGCCGTTCAAGGTCGATCTAACGTGAGCTTTGCCCCAATGCGCGAACTCATTGGCATCGAGAACCTCGCTCTCGATAGTCCCGGTATTTTCAAGGCTGGGGCCGATTGAATAAAGGTTGCCTACATTGCCGGTCGCGGCATAAACCATGCCGTTTTTCCCCTGCAAAAAGGCGGTCACCTGCGTGGGTGGCGCATTGAGCAGTTGCGTGGAGAGCTGATCCGAATCTACACGGTAGACGATCCCTTTATTCCCGGTTCCCAGCAGAGGCCTGCCGGAGGAATCAAAACCGATCGCGTAGATCAGGTCTGAAGATGAGTTCCAGATTCGCTCCGCAAATCCGTCCTTCTGTATGCGGTAAAAATCTGATCCACCCGAAACCGCTGCGCTCAAGGAGCCGACTGCAGGCGGCAGGGAAGGGGGCGTCGTACCGGTATGAGGCGCGCCTGTAGGGGTTATGGGAGCAGTCGTCGAGGGAAGAACCGGCGGGGGACCGGTAACCGAAACACTCAAAGGTTTGCTGCCGACCGACGCGGCATAGATAATGCCATCGTGTTCGGCAACTGAAGTCACTTCGCGCTTATTGGTTTGATAGAGTACGAAGCTCTCACCCTTAGGGGTGATGCGCATCACGAGTCCACTCGGTTCGGTGCCCACAATCAGGTTGCCGGATTCGTCGATAATCATCGAGCGGGCGTGCGTCTCCTCCGTGTCGAAAAATTTTGCCCCTTTTCCATCGGGAGACACGCGGTAGATAATTCCTGAATCTCCCGTCGCGACGAAGAGATTGCCGGAGCGGTCGAATGCCATTGACCAGACATATTTGCATTTCGGATCGAAGAAGAGCTGTGGCTTGCCGCTCTTGTCGATTCGGTAAATCTTGGCGTCGGGAAGCACTGCCGCATAGACCCGATCTTGCGAATCCACAGCTAAGGCGTGAATTTCAAGGCCGGTAATTTCAGCCAGAACTTTGGGCTTACCGTTCGAGGGAAGAGCAAATATCTTAGTTGTTGCGCCGGTGGGCGCGCCGCCGGCGTAATACAAGGTGCCCTTGGAATCCTGCGCGACCGCCCAGAGATACGGCACATTCGTGCTGTCCAGCTCCTTGAATTGCGGAGCAAGCGTCACGCGGCCATCGCTGCGGATCGAAACGTCCTTGGGCGTGCCACGAGCGAATTCAGCCTGCTCTGATTGTTCCCAGACATGTGTGTCGACAGCTAAGCAGAGGGGAGCCGCGGCCATGGCCACAAATAGAGCCGCGGCCCGGCACAAGACCGACTGATTGTGCATGAGATGTTGTGAATGGCCCTTCAGTTTACGTATATCTTCAGCGAGTAGTTACCCGTCACGACCACTTCGAAGGGCACCGAGGTTTGCTCGTGCGCGCTTTCCGGCGAGCTGACAAATTCGTGGTTCGTCGCCCGGCCACTTTGCATGACGTTCAGCACGGAAGCCGGTAAACTCGGCAGGACTTTCTCGTCGGAATAGACAGTTGGCTGCGATTCGATGAGCGAGACGTACACGCGATTGTTGCTTCGCTCCTCGTTTAACATGGCAACGGTCTGCGGGATATCTTCGATGTGATTCAAGGAGCTCGCGATGTTCTGAAAGCGGCTGAGTGTTTCAGCGTCGCTAAAGAGAATCTGGTGCTCGCCGCGGGTTAGGCCCGGCGGTATCTTGACGTCGATAGTTCTCTCGATACGCTCGCCGCGGTAGGGTTTGAGAAATACCTTTACCGGAACATCAGTGCCGGGGGTGACCTTGTTGTCTGCGATCCACGCTGATTCAATTTGCGCAATGCGTCGTTCCGGGAGCAGGTCGACCGTGACATTCACCGCATTCAGCTTCGGCAGCTTATCGGAATTGACGAACAGGCGATTGAATTTATCGCCCCACCAGCCGGCCAGCAGCATGGGCGTGGGAATGGGCGTTTCGGCTGGAGCCTGCATGGTGGTGAGCTCGATGCTGTGCTGTCCTTCCACCTGCAACTCTCCGTGAAGCCGGTACGTGGCGTTCTCCGAAAAATCGTTCAGATTCGATAAGGAGTTGAACAGCGTAGCCATCATCAGGTACGGTGTCCACTTCTGATCGACGAAAACATTGAAGTGGAAATCTTGCGACTTACGGATGCTGTCGTCGCGATTGTACGAGCGGACGTGCATGACCACCGGGATCATCTGGGCGGTAGCGCCGAGCTCGCCTTCGACAGCGCTATGCCGATCCTGACGGAGCGCGCCGACGACCTCGGTCGCATTACCCATCTTGGTCGGCTGATAGGACGACGCGAGCGTAGTTACGATCTCGTCCTTAGCAATCGGCATGTCCACTGGTCCGAGATTGAACATAGGATGGCCAAAGGCCAGCACATGCCTGCCGTCGTTATAGGTAACTGTCCCGCCGCCAGTCATGGTCATGTCGCCGGACACGAGAACGGCCGCAATGCTCTCACCTGGCTGGAGTGAATTGGCCCAGTCTTTTCCAGGCTTCGCCGAATCGAGCGCGCCGCCCGAACCGCCCTGAGACACTGTCAATCCAAGCTGCGTGAAAATGGGCGAGAACTCCTTCACCGCTTCATCGGAGAATCCGGACATCGCAATTGGAGTAGCGATCTGGGTCATCATTGGAGATTCGGGCAGGCTGCGCGCTGAGCCCGCGGCCAGGACACGAGTCAGGAGATCGCTTGGAAGGGGCGCGGAGCTAGCTTCCTGAACTTTGCCGGGAACGCGGCTATCGCCTGGGCGAGTCTTATCAAACTCACTCACTTCCAACATCAGTTGTATCGGCGTAATGCCGCAAATAGAATCGGGCGAGAAAACGCTCAGACGCAGAGAGATTGCGCCCACCAGCTTGCCGTCTATGTAAACCGGACTGCCGCTCATCCCGCCAGCGACGTTCGTGCGCTGGGCCTTGCCTCCGAGCTTGGCCACGATAATGTCCTGGTGCGGTCCCCACATGTTTTGCCAAATGCCGATGATCTCGACGGGGACGGCCTCGGGTTTGCTGCCTTGAAAGACGGTCCAAGCTACGCCCTTCATGCCCGGTTTCAATGCGCTCTCAGGGAACAGATCTACTTTGCCGGACCGCGGCGGAACGGTCATGTTTGGAATAGCCGGCTCCGGAACCCAGGCGAGGAGAGAGCACGAAGCAATTAAGGAGCAGAGGAGTGCTCGTCTGAGCATGAAGATACCTTCTTAAGCAGTCAACTGAATCAACATTATCTCGCAATCGCCACAAGCCGGGGAAAATGAACGTTTCATAGCCTTAATCTCGTTTCATAGTGATGCGTTTCTGGTTGCGCGAGTGTCCAACTAGGCAGTTGGAGATTGTAGACTAATTGTGAGTCCCGGAGGGGCAGGAGATCCTACCATGGTTCGACGTACATTCGCGTTTGCAGGTTCTATTCTTCTTTGTGCATCTCTTGCAGTAGGCGTTGCCGCGGGTGCGAAGGCCGGCAAGACCGGTGACGCCGCCAAGGGCAAAGAGACATTTGAGCAGTGCGCCATTTGCCACAACGTGGACACAGACGAAAAGAAGATGGGGCCGTCGCTCAAGGGGTTATTTAAGCGGAAGACGCTGCAGAACGGTAAGCCCGTGAATGAGGCGAACGTTCTCGCCCAAATTAATGCTGGCGGCAACGGCATGCCGGCATATGGCGATATGCTTTCGGCTGATGACAAGGCCAACCTCCTGGCGTATCTGCACACGCTCTAGAGCGCCCGCGCCTTCTGCTAAATTGTTAGAAGATCAGAGCTTCCGTAGCGTCCCCATCGTCTAGCCCGGCCTAGGACACCGCCCTTTCACGGCGATAACAGGGGTTCGAATCCCCTTGGGGACGCCAAACATGCGACGCG
>CAVWUV010000036.1:0-34992 GCA_963758245.1 uncultured Acidobacteriaceae bacterium
CCGGCGCATTCCGCCTGCACGGGCCAGAGATGCCACCAGCCGAAGTCCCGCATCTAGGGCAGCCATGCCGCGCCAGCTTTCACCCTCCAGCGCACGGCCGGTGAAGACGTCCTTCTTAGAGCGTGAGATTCCAATTGCGCGGAAGCGTCCGTGCAATGCCTTTTGGAAATCTTCTGAAGCGGCGAAATCGCGCCAGTCGCGTGCCGCTACTGCCATGCTGTGGCTGTAAACTTCCTTGGCAAAGGCGCCAGAACTCACCCACCGGCGTCCGACCGCAGGGTCCATGAGTTGAACCGTACTTCCGTGTAACCTCCAGACCACCACGAAGTGCGTTAACCCATTGGGCAACTGCACCACTACGATTGCGGGCAGCGAAGCTGATTCCGCTAGCAGCAGGTGATCGATTGGAAGCATGATCTGCTCGGCTTCGAGGCCGAGCAAATTTGCGACGCTTTCCATCGTGTCGATGGAAGTCCCATCGATTCCGGTCTGACACGCCTCCCGCAAGCGTCCGTAGCTTATCGATGTTCCAAATCCCTCGAGGAGGCACTTCAGCGAAGCGGGGCCACAATCCACGTTCGAGGTTTGCACCACCTCGGGGGCGAAGAATTTCCTCAATGCTGCCCCATCGCGTCACCAGCAGATTGTAGAATGAGGGCCGCAGGCGACAGACGCTCGACTTGCACTTCGACGGAGCCCGGCAAACCGTGCTGAAAGGATATACGAGAGCGGGAGGGCGGGTTGACGGTCAGTTCGACGCGTACCTTGCCGTCGCGGATTTCACCGGCAACCTTCGCAACCCGCGCCGGAATAGTTCCATATTCAGCCCAAGGAAAACCCTGCAGTCTCAAAATTGCGGGCTGCCCGGCACGCACTTTGCCCAAGGCCGCGGAAGGCTGAAATTCAGCGACGACTTCCAGTTTGCCCTGCGGAAGAATGACTCCGAGTTGCTGGCCTTCGCTGATGTGCGATCCGGGCCGAAGTGCCGCACATTCTGCCAGCCGGCCTGAGATTGGCGCTCGAATGCGCCGGCGTTCGATCTCATACTCTAGCCGTTTGACGCTTGCGGAGGACATAGCCATGTCCGCTTCGAGCTTTGTGGTGTCTTCGAGAATTTGTTTGAGACGCACGTCGCGGTCCCGCTCGCGAACCTGTAATTCAGGCTCCAGCCGCGATGTGGCATCTTTCAGATTCTCCGCTGCGGCTCGCTTACTTTGCGCATCGGCTTTGGCGCGCTGAGCGTCGGCATCCGAGATGATTCCTTCAGCTCGCAGACGGGTCGCGCGCTCGGCGTCCCGCTCAGCGACGGATGCCTGGGCCTCGGCTTGGCGGTATTGAGCTTGCGCGCCCTCGACTGAAAAGTCAAGAACGCGGCGCTCATCGCCGCGACCGTCTTGCTCCGATTTCGTTTGAGACTGGAGCGCCTGGAGCTGCGGAGCGAGCGAGGCGAGCCGAGTCCGCTCTTGTTGGAGATTGAGGCGTTCGTCGTTGCTGTCGAGTTCCGCCAAAACCTGACCGGCGCTGACTTCCCTGCCCAGGACCATTTGGGAAGCAACCAGACGGCCCGAGGCGTTGGCCTGCACCGGATATGCTGCGCCATTCACCTCCAGCCGGGCCGAATCCGAAATCTCGTATCGCGTAAGGTGAGCTTTGAAGGCCCAGATGAGCCAGGCGCCGATCAATCCCACAGCAACCAGCACACCCGCGGTGGACCTGATTCCGTTGTCCGCGCGAAGCGACTGACTCACGCGATGGAAGCTGTTCGCCATGTGGAATTTGAATGAGTTATATTCATTGAAGAAAGTGGCCGCTCGCTGGCGGGCGAAGCGGCCACATTTTCTAAAGCTTACTTTCGGGGTACCGAAAAGGAATTAGGTGCCCCAGACAGACTGGCCAGCCTTCACGTTGCTTTTTACTTTCATTGTTTTTCCTCCTTTCCTCGGAAGTTGAGTCTTGCTGGCGGGCAAGACTCATTTCGATTGCGCGGCATTGCTCGAAAGGTTATTATTAGTGTCTGGCGCGCGTACTTTCGCTGACGTTCGGTCGCTTTCAGACTCGGAAAATTTGTATTTCGCATCAGCTGCTACACGATTTGAGCAAAATTTCCGGCCTACTTAAACCCTTTTTCTCAGAATAAGGTCTTAGGATTTTTCCTAAGCTATCAGCCCATAGGGGGCGTCTAAGGAGTTTCCAGAGTTCTCGGAATCCGGAGTGTGGGTCAGCATCCGCTGCGATTTCCTTTATAGTATTTGCCATGGCGATCATCGCGGTGGCAGGACGTAAAGGCGGTATTGGAAAGTCCACAATTGCGGGAAACCTGGCGGCCGAATTCGCCGCTATGGGCCGGACTGTCGTCCTGATTGATGCGGACCCGCAGCACAGCCTGGCAACTTGGGCAGCACAGGGAAACGGAATGCTGGCGCGTTGTGTAGAGAGAGTGAAGGGTGGCAATGCGGAAGAGATGCGATCCAAGGTGCGTGCCGCCGAAAAGGTGGTTGAGGTTGTTCTGGTCGACACGCCTCCGGGGAAGCCCGAAACGGCCTATCAAGCTGCGCTGCTTGCCGATCTGGTTCTTCTGCCGTGCGGACCTTCGCCGCTGGATTTGTTTTCGTTAAAGGAGGCGCTGGCCTCCGCCCTTAAGGCCCGAGCCGAACGGCGCTCCAAGAGACCACGGATCCGGTTCGTCCCTTCCAAAGTGTTGCTGAATACAAATCTAGGCCGGAGCCTGTCTTCATCGCTCGAAGCGATGGGAAAGAAGGTGCTGCCCGCGATAGGACAGCGGGTCGTGGTCGCCGAAGCGGCAATGAGCGGCCTAACGGTCCACGAATACGCGCCCAGTTCGGCGGCTCACGCTGAGTTCGAGCAACTTGCCAAAGCTGTGGATAGGATCGTTCAGCGCTGAATCAGCAAAAGACTGCCCTTAGGGCATCTTTACCGAATCGTCAAAACTAAGTTCGACTTTCACCTTCTCACCTTGCGCGCCGTTGATAGGCTCTGGTTTTCCAGGCGTTTTACTATACATTCCCAACGACGAGCCGGAAGGCGGTGGTCCGGACTGCGAGTCCCAATTGCCGCTCGGATCGTAAGCAGTGCTTACGTAGGCTGGCACCTTTTGGACGTCGGAGAAGGTCACAGTTCCCGTTTTTGAAGTTGTCGATTGAATGGCAACAGGCATTGTGTGACTATCGGGCTCCATAAAGCTTGGCGAGTCCCAGAGAGCGACAAAGATCTTGTGCTTCTCGTCTACAGTTCCTGATCCTGAATAGTTAAGCTGAACCTGGATAGTTGGACCCATCTTCTTTTCTGGTGAGTTTGCTTGCCGTGAAACCGCTGCCGACAAGCTGAGAAGAAAAAATCCACATAGAACGTATATACTTTTCCGCATTCCGGAAATTCTCCTGGGCAATATTTACGACGAGCCTTAGCATATCACTAGCGCGGACACCGCGATCGTGTATCATGCTCGACGAGCTTCCTAATTGCTCTTTGTCTCAGGCGTGACGCGATAGACTCTCGTCCAAGAGGAGATCTTTCATGTGCAAATCTCTGTTAGCGTTCATAGCTCTCGTTTTGCCGGTGTGGCCGCAGCGAATCGAGCCTCCGGCGATTCACGCCGTTGCTTCCAATGGCCTCGCGAAAACTCCTCCCATGGGCTGGAACTCCTGGAACAAATTCCAGCATCTCGTATCGGATAAGGTCGTGCGCGAGATGGCGGATGTGATTGTGTCAACGGGTATGCGCGACGCCGGCTACGTTTACATCAACATCGACGACACGTGGGAAGGTGTTCGCGATGCCAACGGAGTGCTTCAGCCCAACAGCAAATTTCCAGATATGAAAGCGCTCGCCGCGTACGTTCACAGCAAGGGCCTAAAGCTCGGAATCTATTCGTCACCTGGTCCAAAAACCTGCGCCGGCTATGAAGGCAGTTACGGGCATGAGGATCTCGACGCAAAGACCTGGGCAGAGTGGGGAATCGATTACCTGAAATACGACTGGTGCAGCGCCTCAAAAATCTACACCGATCGCGATTTGCAGGCCGTATATCAGAAGATGGGCGATGCGCTCGAGAAATCCGGCCGGCCCATCGTATACAGCCTCTGCGAGTATGGACGAGGTGATGTCTGGAAATGGGGACCGCAGGTTGGCGCCAATCTCTGGCGCACTACCGGCGACATCAGCGATTCATGGAAATCGATGACCACCATCGGTTTTGATCAGGGACGGCTCGCTCCTTATGCAGGACCGGGCCACTGGAACGATCCTGACATGCTGGAGATCGGCAACGGCGGGATGACAACCGACGAGTACCGTACGCATATGAGTCTGTGGTCGATCCTCAGCGCGCCTTTGCTTGCGGGCAACGATTTGAGAAATATGACGGACGAGATCAAATCGATTCTTATGAATCGGGACGTCATCGCCATCGATCAGGACCCGGAAGGCAAGCAGGGTCAGCGCATGTCGAAGTCAGGTGATCAAGAGATCTGGTCGAAACCGCTCCAGGATGGAGCAGTAGCGGTGGCTCTCTTTAATCGCGGGGAAACGGCCGCTCAGATGAGCTTGCGATTGGCCGACCTTCAGCTTCCATCGGACGCAACCGCTCGTGATCTGTGGGAACATCGCGATGTGACATTCGCCAACGGAAGTTACACCGCGAACGTGCCGAGACACGGGGTGGTGATGCTTCGCATAAAGAGCAAGTAATTTAATTTATGCTGACCGGGGGCTGTGTATCTGGGCCGAGAACCGGCTCAGCAACTCATCTTCAAACGAAAAATCCGGCCGTGGAAAGCCACGCTTTTTGAGATACGCGCGGTAAGTGGCTCTCAAGCCCAAGGCGAAGTCAGTTGGTTTGAAGGCGAGCATCCGCTGCGCCTTGGTGATGATCTGGGTGATCGCGGGTACGTCGTAATAGTATCCGAAGTACAGATTCTCGCCGATTGCCTGGCCGCCAGCCCGGCGAATCAGCTCGCGAGGAATGGAGACGATCTCCGGTTCGTTTGCCTGAGCGGCTTTCGCCAATTCGAGGACCAGTTCGTGCTGCGTAAGGGGCCGCGGATTCGCCGTATTGAACGCATGCCCGACTGCGTTTCGTAATTCTACTACTTTGATTGCGAGCTCAACTAAGTCATTCACGTAAATGAATTGCATTAGGCGATGACCCTCGCTCGGAATAATGATTGGCCTTTCTGCACGGAAACGATCCCAAAAGAAGGCCTCGCGATAAAAGGGATTGTCAGGCCCGTATACAAACGGCGGCCTCAAAGTCACAATCGGAAACCCCGAACGCTGATGCATGCGGAACAGAGCTCGTTCGCTTACTGCCTTATTGCGGGCGTATGGGTTGGGGTGATCGTCCGGCGCAAGCGCATCCCCCTCGTGGTGGTTTAGTCCATCGCCATAGGCGGCCACGCTCGACATGAATACATAGCGCGCCACCTTCCCGTCGAAAATCTGGGCAGTGGCTTCCACTTGCGCGCCGGTGGTTCCGCGCTCCCAATCGTAGACATTGTCGTAAACCGCGTCGAATCGCGTCGCGCCCACTGCCTTGCGCACGCTTGCGGCGTCATTCCTGTCCGCAACTAAGTTTCGGACGCGCTTTCCTAGCGAGTGGCGGTGACGTCTGTGCAGAACATGGACTTCATGACCGGCTCGCGCCAGCTCGTTTATCAACACGCGGCCAATGAAGTGCGTCCCGCCAATTACCAGGATTCTTTTCTTGGTTTCGGACTGCTCGGGTCCGCTAGAGCTCTTCGGTTTGGCGCTCCTGTGAGCGACGGAACTTACCCGGGGCATTAATCACCTGCTTATTAGACGGCTGAACCCCGGAGGCGTCTTAATCGTAGTATTCGAGGCCGAGATGGGTAATGAGATCCTCACCCCGCATCCAACGGAGCGTATTCTTCAGCTTCATTAATTGGATGAAGATATCGTGTTCCGGATATAATCCCGGAGCCGTCATAGGGCCTTTAAAGTAGAACGACAACCATTCCTGGATGCCCTTCATGCCCGCTCTCTGCGCGAGATCCAGTAAAAGAACCAGATCCAGAACCAGCGGAGCAGCCAGAATCGAATCCCGGCAAAGAAAATCGATCTTGATCTGCATCGGATAGCCAAGCCACCCGAAAATGTCAATGTTGTCCCAGCCCTCCTTGGAGTCGCCGCGAGGAGGATAGTAGTTGATCCGAACGGCGTGATACAGGTCCTTATACAACAGCGGGTATAGATCGGGCTGAAGGATCTGATCGAGAACTGATAGTTTGGTCTCCTCTTTAGTCTTGAACGATCCCGGATCCTCGAGCACTTCTCCGTCGCGGTTCCCCAGAATATTGGTGGAGAACCAGCCTCGCACGCCCAGCATGCGCGCCTTGAACCCGGGTGCGAGCAGGGTCTTCATGTAGGTCTGGCCGGTCTTAAAGTCCTTTCCGCAAATCGGAACGTCATTCTCGCGCGCGAGTTGCAGCATTGCCGGAACGTCAGTTGTCAGATTGGGCGCGCCGTTCGCAAAAGGCACGCGCAGCTTCAAGGCTGCGTAGGCGTAGATCTGGCTCGGCGCGATATCCGGGTCGTTTTTTCGAAGACCTTCCTCAAATGCAGCCACATCCCGGTGAACTGCCGCAGGTTTATGGAACGACTCGGTGGACCCGCACCAGATCATCACCAAACGGCTACATCCGTTGCGCCTCTTGAATTCCCGAATGTCCTCCATCAGCGCTTCGGCGAGTTCCATCTTATTGGAGCCGGACTTAACGTTTGGGCCGTCTATGCGACGGACGTACTCGTGATCGAACACCGCCTTCATGGGCTCGATAGCGGACAGTGGCTCTTTTAACTCATCGAGCAAGTTGGGCTCCAGGACCTTCGCGCGTACAGCCGCTTCATAGGCGTTGTCCTCATAGATGTCCCAGGTTCCGAACGAAAGGCACTCGAGGGGCGTCAACGGCACGAAATCTCTAATAAGCGGAGTGCGTCCTTCGGTCCGCTTGCCGAGCCGAATCGTCCCGAGCTGCGTAAGCGAGCCAATAGGAGCGCCCAGCCCCTTCTTCACCGCCTCTACCCCAGCGATAAAGGTGGATGTCACGGCGCCCATGCCGGGAATCAGAATGCCCAACCTGCCATCCGCGGGCGCGATGGTGACGTTATTCTGTTTTGACAATCGAAATACTCCCTCGAAGGCGGTTGCTCGCGGAAGCGTAGAGAGGGGTACGCCCACTCCGGCGTAGCCGTCGCGCAACCCTAAGCTATACTAACATTCGAATGCCGCAGGACGTGACGGGAACGATCTCGACGCTCATTGCGGATGACGAGCAACTCGCGCGCGAAGAGTTGTCTTACCTGCTGAGGGACTTTCCGGAAATCGAGGTTGTAGAAACAGCCTCGAATGGACTCGAAGCAGTAAATCTCATCGATAAAACCGAGCCGGACCTGGTGTTTTTGGATGTTCAAATGCCCGGGCTGGACGGGCTGGCAGTAATCACCAAACTGCGCCAAAAGGGTGGCCATCTACCGCACTTTGTTCTGACTACAGCCTTCGATCAATATGCAATCGAGGCGTTTCGGCTGGAAGCGCTGGATTATCTGCTAAAGCCGGTAGAGAAAGACCGCCTTTCCGAATCTATTGCGCGCGCCCGCCGAGCGGTCGAGGACAAGCAGGTCACGCCGGAAACATCCGTCGAAACCGCCGATCCGAAAACAGCACAACGCACCAAGTTGCTGGTCAAGAGCAACAATCGCAATTTGATCGTCGATGCTCAAGATATGATTTACGCGACCATCGACGATGGGCTGATCACGGTGGTAACGTCGCAATTCGAAGGGCAATCGAACTATCGCACGATCGAGGAACTTCAATCCAATCTGGATCCGAAGCTGTTTTGGCGGGTGCACCGCTCTTTCCTGGTGAACATAAACAAAATCCGGGAAGTGATTCCCTGGTTCAAATCGAGCTTCCAACTCAAGATGGATGATAAGAAGCAAACCGAGATTCCGGTCAGCAGAATTCAGACCAAGCGTTTGAGATCGCTGCTAAAGATCTGAACTTCGTTGTGCTCTAAACGGAGCTGCCTCTCCCCGCCAGCTATACTAAAAACGGAGTTCCCTTTCTTGAAGCTACGCGGTTTAGTGCGCCTTTTCACGCACATACAGTTACTTCCCGTTCTCGAAAACGGCGAAGAGACAACGCTGATCGGCGGTCAGGCGGTCATGGAAGGGGTCATGATGCGCTCGCCCCACAGCTACTGCGTCGCGGTGCGCAAACCCAACGGCGAGATTGTTACTGAAGAGAGCCCGCTGCCCAAGCTTTCCGACCGCTATCCGATTTTCAAGCTGCCGGTGATCCGCGGATTGGGCACGCTGGGACAAGCGATGTGGCTCCGTGCCCGGGCCATGAAGTTCTCAGCCGAACAGGCGCTCGAGGAGCACGGTACGAAACGCGGCAAGCCTCAGGAGAAAGATGCCGGCGGCTGGACTACGGCTTTGAGCGTGTTTTTCCCGGTCGCTTTCATGATTGCGTTGTATAAGTTCGTTCCGCTATATCTTGCGACGGTGCTCGCGAAATATGTGGCGGCGCTGAGTAGCCGGTTCGCAATCAATATGGTCGACGGCATACTCCGAATAGCCATCTTTCTAACATTTATTTACTTGTTATCGCGTCTGAAAGACATTCATCGTGTCTTCGAGTACCACGGAGCTGAGCATCGAGTCGTGTTCAACTTTGAGTCTGCGCAGCCGGTCACGATCGAAAATGCGCAGCGTTTTGTGACTTGGCACCCGCGATGTGGGACCAGCTTTCTGATGGTGGTACTGATCATCGCGCTGATCACATACGCTTTCCTGCCCATTGACAGCTTCTGGGCGAAGTTTGCCTGGCGTATCGCACTACTTCCAGTTATTGTGGGAGTGAGCTATGAGGTCATCCGGTTTGCCGCCAAGCGCCAGCGCGGGCTTATGTCCGTGCTCACCCGGCCCGGCCTCTGGCTGCAACGTGTGACCACCCAGCCCCCATCTAATTCTCAGACCGAAGTAGCCATACATGCGCTGGAACAAGCAATGGTTCTCGAACGGGCGCAGGGTGGCGAGCTGGTCATCGCCTAACAACCCCACTCCGCGGCGGGATCCATGGAATATATTGACCGATTGAACGAAGCAGAAGCGCGACATGACGAGCTGACCGCGCGGATGGCCGATCCCGCTGTGATCAATGACTCGGGCGAGTACCGCAAGGTAGCCAAAGCGCAGAGCGAGCTGGCCGAGCTCGTAGGTAAGTATCGCGAATGGAAGAAGGCGGAGCAGGAACTGCGCGATGCGCGGCCCATGCTAAACGAGACTGACCCGGAGCTTCGCCAGATGGCCGAATTGGAAGTGGCTCGGCTGGAACCGGAGGTTGCAGCAATTGAGCAGCACCTGGAGGTTCTCCTTCTGCCGAAAGATCCGCACGACGAGAAAAACATCATTCTCGAAATTCGGAAAGGTGCGGGCGGGGATGAGGCATCGCTTTTCGCCGGTGAGGTCTTCCGCATGTACACGCGTTATGCCGAAGAGCAGGGCTGGAAAGTTGAAATCACGTCAATGAGCGAATCGTCCGTCGGGGGACTGAACGAGATCATTGCCATGATCAGCGGAAACCAAGTCTACAGCCGTCTAAAATACGAAAGCGGAGTTCACCGCGTTCAGCGAGTCCCGGCTACAGAGACGCAGGGACGAGTTCATACATCGACGATCACGGTTGTGGTCATGCCGGAAGCTGATGAAGTAGATATTCAGATCGACGCCAAAGACCTGCGCATCGACACCTTCTGTTCCTCCGGCCCCGGCGGCCAGTCAGTGAATACAACTTATTCAGCGGTGCGCATCACGCACTTGCCCACGAATACAGTCGTTTCCTGCCAGGACGAAAAATCGCAGATCAAGAACCGAAGCAAAGCGATGCAGGTTTTGCGATCGCGTCTGTATCAGATGGAACTAGAGAAGCAGCTGGCTCAGATCGGTGCAGAGCGGAAGAGCATGGTCGGTACCGGTGATCGCAGCGAAAAGATCCGCACGTATAATTTCCCGCAGAATCGGGTAACCGATCATCGCATCGGCCTGACGCTGCATCAGCTCGACTTAGTTATGCAGGGACGGCTGCAGCCGATCATTGATGCGCTCACCACGTACTACCAATCAGAGCGCCTGCGCGAACAAGGCCAAGCGGCATAAATCGGGTCTCCTTCTGAGCCGTGACCGTACGGAGCGGTTTGTAAGCGATCTCCTGTGACGATTCAAACGGCCCTGCTTCAGGGCGCTGAAATCCTTGAAAAAGCTTTGGTTTCTGTTCCGCGGCTGACCGCCGAAGTGCTTCTGTGTCATGCCATGCGCTCCGATCGCGCTTATCTGTATGCGCACGGCGATGACGAGTTGACCCAGCTTGCCTGGATCCATTACGGACGGTATCTGAACGAACGGCTGAAAGGCAAGCCGACCCAGTACATCACGCACAAGCAGGAGTTCTACGGGCGTAACTTCTACGTGAGCCCTGAGGTCTTGATACCCCGGCCGGAGACAGAACATCTGGTGGAGGCAGCTCTCACATTTTCGAAGGAGCATCCGGAATCACGGATACTTGACGTGGGCACGGGGTCAGGCGCAATCGCGATCAGTGTGGCGCTGGAAAGCGGATCTCGCGTGCTTGCCTCGGATATTTCGATGCCCGCTTTAGCGGTCGCTGAACGCAACCGGCGGCAACACAACGCTTCCGTGGCGTTCTTCGCTGCGGATCTCTTGGACGCGGTCGAGCCGAAGAGCGTCGACCTTGTGCTTTCGAACCCGCCCTATGTTCCGGCTTCCGATGCAGCCAATATGCAAGCAGAGGTGCGCGACTGGGAGCCGCACGCCGCGCTATTTGCGGGTCCTACGGGCTTCGAGATCTATGAGCGACTGATGGAGGGGGCTGCAGTCGCTTTGAAACCAGGTGGAAGAATGTTGATAGAGCTGGGGTATCGTTCGCTGGATGGCGTTCGCGAAATGCTATCGACAAATTGGACCGCCATTGAAGTAATCTCGGATTTGGCCGGATTGCCCAGAGTGATTGGAGCAACTCTAAGCAGCTAGCGGAAAATGCAGCGCCTCATTTGCCACGTGGACATGGATGCGTTCTTCGTTTCCGTTGAGGAGTTGTTTGATCCTTCTTTGAAAGGCAAGCCCGTCGTCGTGGGAGGGCAGCGAGACCAGCGCGGCGTGGTAGCCGCAGCTTCTTATGCTGCCCGGAAATTCGGTGTGCATTCTGCGATGCCGCTACGAACCGCGGCCCGATTATGTCCTCACGCGACCTTCGTCGATGGACATCCGGAACGTTATCGTGAGTACTCCAAGAAAGTCTTTGATACTCTGAGTCACTTTTCTCCGCAGGTTGAAATGGCTTCGATCGATGAGGCTTTCTTGGATTTGACCGGCACCGAACGGCTGCACGGCCCTCCGCTTCGGGCCGCGCATATCTTGCACGAGACGATTCGGAGTGATTTAAGGCTGAGATGTTCTTTGGGTCTTGCGTCTTCACGTTTGGTCGCCAAAGTGTCGTCCGACCAGGCGAAGCCCAATGGTGTGCTGTACATCTTGCCAGGCCGCGAGGCTCGATTTCTCGCGCCACTCGAGGTGCGCAAGATTCCTGGCGTCGGAAAGAAGACCGAGGCGTCGCTTCATAAACTTGGAATTCGAAGAGTTGGCGATTTAGCAGCTCTGGACGAAAGCTTTCTTGCCTCCCATCTCGGGCGATGGGGTCTGGCGCTCGCTGGGAAGGCTCGTGGAGAAGATGCAGGCGGCTGGTTCGATTCTCCTGTCGGCGCTGACGAGGGTCCGAAATCAATCAGCCACGAGCATACGTTTAACGAAGACACGAACCATCGCGATCAACTCGAGACCATGCTCCTGAAATTATCGGAGATGGTAGCCAAGCGCCTCCGCGAGCACCAGCTCTATTCACGCACCATTCAGTTGAAGCTGCGAGATGAAGATTTCTCGACGATTACGCGTGCGTCTTCGCTGGATCACGCTACGCAGCTCGACCGCGAAGTAGCGGCGGCGGTTATAGGACTGTTCAGGCAAGCCTGGAATGGTAAGACCCGCATTCGACTCTTAGGCGTGCATGCCGGAGGCTTGCAAGATTCTGAAGGCCAGATGAATCTACTCGAGGAACGGCGTACCGCGCGTTTGCGCGAAGCGTTTCGATCCGTGGATCATATCCGTGATCGCTACGGAGCCGCGAGCATCTCGCTGGCTAAGACGCTCGATTCTGGCATTCGGGAAAGAGTGCACGAGAATCCGTTTGGTTTGCCAGGCAAAGGAGCGCGGGATAAATCCAAACCAAAAAGTTGACTTCACGCCAGGAATGCAGCATGTTCACGACGATGTAAATAAGCGTGTCCATCTTCGTGATGTCATCTGGACATGTCTCGCGGCCTACGTTAGATCCGGTTGCTCTGCGGCGCGCCGGCGGGTAGGCCGATATCACGTCGGGGTTCGGTGAGCCGACCTCGCGAAGTGCTAACCTCACGTTTTCTGTCATGCAAGTACTCCAGAGGCTTCTCTACTGGCTGAACCTCCCAGCCAAGGATTATCGGCCGCTTTGGATGGATTTGATCCCCGTCGTGTCTATCCTTGTTTCTGCGATAGTGGCTATCTTCGTCATGCTGAGTAGCCGGAATTTCAGTCGCCAGCAGGCAGAACTTGCCTACAATCAGAAGATTCTTGCAAATCTGATCTTCATTCGTCGCGGGGAGCGCCTTTGGTCTCTGAAAAACATCGGCGAAGGAACAGCTTTCGAAGTTGCGATCTTCAACTACGCGAGTGGCGTTCTACTGAATAAGGTGAACCTGTATCCGATCTCGCCAGGGGAAGCGATTAGACTTGACTATCTGAAGGGGGCGGAGAGGTTGATCGCGACATTCCGCAACATGTATGGACACGACCCGGCGTATACCAGTTGCGAGGCGGATTCTAACACTTTTTCGAAGGGCAGCTTCAATACTGAATCGAGCCCTCTGGCCATCGGCCACGAATCCCGACCGGAGGAATGGCCGATCACACGCAAAAGCTGAGTCGCGGAACGCTGAACAGTCGCTGGCGAACCTGATCTTCAAGTTACGCCGCCTTCACGATCTTCGAAAACGATACGGGATCAAGACTTGCGCCCCCGACTAGCGCGCCGTCGATCTCCGGCTCCTGCATCAAACCTTGAATATTGTCGGGCTTAATGCTGCCGCCGTACAGAATCCGCAATCGCTCTACCGCGTCTCTCCCGAAGCGCTTTTCGGCTTCCGACCGGATCACCTTGTGCGCCTTCGATGCGATTTCGGGGGTTGCCGTGTTGCCGGTCCCGATCGCCCAGATTGGTTCATAGGCAATTGCGATCCGCGCAAACTGTTCCTCAGTCAGACCCGCGATTCCCACCGCGAACTGCCGGACCAGAACCTCATCCGTTTTTCCAGCTTTGTGCTCTTCCGGCCGTTCTCCCACGCAGACAATCGGCGTCAATCCGGCTTCGAGCGCAGCTTGCGTTTTCTTGAGTACATCCGCATCGGTTTCATGAAAATACTGGCGTCGCTCGCTATGCCCAACCAGCACCCACGTAGCGCCGGCATCCCGAAGCATCTCTCCAGATATCTCGCCTGTGTATGCGCCCTCTCTCGCCCAAAACAGGTTTTGTGCGCCGATACCAATATCGGTTCCTCGACTTGCGTCAACTGCGGCTGGAATGCTGACCGCAACCGGGAACACGACTATTTCGCAATGCGTGACGCCATCTACAAGAGGATTGAACTGTTCGAAAAACGCCGCAGTTTGCTTAGCATTCTTATACATCTTCCAGTTTGCGGCCATGATGCGCCGCCTCATAAGATTGGGGGTGTTCTACTGTTCTGTCTGAATGTCATAAAGAAAACTTGTTCCTGCCGGAATCGCGGTTCCAAAGTTTGCGGCAACTGTCTGCCCGATATCCGCTAACGTCCGGCGTGTTCCGAGATTTACTCCTCCACGCACTCCCGGTCCGAAGGCTAACAGAGGTGTGTACTCGCGCGAGTGGTCCGTCGATTGGGTCGTGGGATCGCAGCCGTGATCCGCGGTGAGAATGATCAGATCGCCTCGCTTCGTCTCTGCTTCCAAAGACGGCAACCAGCGATCCACCGCTTCCAATGCCCGCGCATACCCCTCGACGTCATTGCGATGGCCGAACTGCTGATCGAAATCGACCAGATTGATGAAAATCAGCCTGGCTGGTTCATCGTGGAGCGCACTTAGCGTCTTACTCATGCCGTCCGCATTATTCTTTGTTTTCACTTGGCCGCTGATGCCGCGCCCCAAGAAGATATCTGAGATCTTACCGATGGCGAAGACAGGGATGTGCTTGTGGGATAGCTGATCAAGAAGCATCCCGCTCGGAGGCGGAACAGCATAATCCTTGCGGTTGGACGTGCGGGTGAAGCTTCCTGGCTCGCCCTCGAAGGGGCGGGCGATCACTCGCCCCACTTCATGCGGGCCTCGTAAAATGTCGCGCGCGATTTCGCACATCCCGTAAAGCTGTTCCAGCGGAATAACACTTTCATGAGCGGCGATTTGAAATACACTGTCCGCTGATGTATAGACAATCGGCCATCCGGTTCGGATGTGCTGCTCACCGAGTTCTTTGATGATTTCCGTGCCCGATGCAGGTTTATTGCCGAGCGTTTTGCGCCCGATCCTTGCTTCGAAAGGCCCCATCACTTCCGGCTGGAATCCGCGCGGATAAATCGGGAATGGTTTATCAAGGATGATGCCAGCCATTTCCCAATGGCCCGTTGTTGTGTCTTTTCCAGGGGAGGCGAGCGCGCACTTGCCGTAGCTACCTCCCGGATGCTCGACGGGCAAGAGACCGTTCAGCGGTCTGATGTTGGCTAATCCTAATCGTTGGAGGTTCGGCAGATTGAGTTCGCACCGTAGTGCGATGTTTCCCAGTGTGTCGCTACCCTCATCACCGAAGGTGGCGGCGTCAGGCATCGCGCCTACGCCTACGCTATCGAGCACGATCCAGATCACACGCTCAAAGGCCTGTGGCAACTCAATTTACCTGCGTGTGCAAGGCTTGTGTGGAAGCGCTCATTCCTGTTTCTGTTCGCCTGAAGTGGTAGCGACTGGCGCCTGAAACTCATCCCTCAACCTTGCAGCGCGTTCCCGCACCAAGTGCATGAACGACTCATGCGCTGTGATGCGCGTAAGCAGCGGAATGAATTGCTGGGGAGCGGCCAGCTGTTTGCGGAGCCAGAGAGATTCGACATCGGCGAGCGCATCGTTCACCCCGAGCTTGTCGTAATGAACAGCGCCATAAAGCTCCACGTACGCGCGCTCGCTAGCCGCGATCTGCTCGAATCGATCCAACAATTGCCGGGCCATTTCATTCGTGGAATAGTTGAACGACACTTCCGTCGGGCTGCCATTCTCATCCTGATAGCGAAATGTCTTCTTGCCCGTGTTTGCCACTTTCAGACCGGATTCAAGAGGGGATTTGAAGTAATCCAGTTTCTCCGCCATGGAAAACAGCGCGGCAGCTTCGGATTCCTGAAGCTGCGCCTTGACGGGCTGATCATCCTTTGGAGACTCCTTATATACGAGCGCTCCCGTCTGATCTATCTCTACATAGATATAGTCGGGAGCGCTTCCTGGAAAGCTCCTTATGAAAGTTAGCTTGGGAGTGGCGGCCCAGACGCAGGGCGCGAGGATTAGCGCAAAAACAAAGGTTTTCATCGCTGCATTCCGACTGCTATCGGAACCCTGAACCGCGTGCCATGGCAAATTGCCACAGCCAGCGCATCGGTCGCATCGTACGATTCGAACTTCTGGGCAAAACCAAGCAGCGAATGAACCATCATATGGACCTGTTGTTTTTCAGCTCGCCCATAGCCCACCACACTTATCTTCACCTCGAGAGGGGAATATTCGCTCACCGTCAATCCCGCCTCTGCCGCGAGCAGTAACGCGACGCCGCGCACATGGGCCAGTTTCAACGCGGATTTCGAGTTTACCGCGTGAAAGACTTCCTCCACCGCAACCACTTCGGGGGCAAAATGCTCAAGCACGCTACGCAATTCGGTTGCGATGGATTGCAGCCGTCGCTCCAGAGCGTCGTCAGTCCTGGTGCGTATCACTCCGGCTGTTACGAACTGATGAGAGCGGCCATCGGTATCGATGACGCCGAATCCCGTTCTTTCAGTTCCGCAATCTATTCCGACGATTCGCATCAAAAGAATCCGGCTTCGGGCTGGCTGCGCGGCTCGAGAGCAGGGCGAGTTTCACGCCAGGGCTTCTACTTCTGCTTCATCCACTTCGTAATTGCCGTAGACGTTCTGAACATCATCGTGCTCTTCCAAAGCATCGTAGAGCCTGAGCATTGATTGCGCATTCTTGCCTTCGAGTTTGATGGTGTTCTTAGGCACCATTGCGATCTCAGCCGATTCAGTAGGAATCTTGGCTTTCTCAAGCGCCTTCAACAGGGCCTCATGCGCTTCCGGCGCCGAAAGAATTTCCCACGCTCCGTCGTGTTCCCTGAGATCGTCCCCGCCGGCGTCAAGTACGATATCCATCAATTGATCTTCGGTCGCTTTTTCATGGTCCACAATGATCTGGCTCTTACGGTCGAACATCCACGACACGCTGCCCTGCTCACCCAGGTTGCCGCCATTTTTGGAGAATACGTGCCGAATCTCGCTCACGGTGCGATTTCGATTGTCCGTGGCCACATTGACCAGCACCGCAGCGCCGCCCGGACCGTAACCTTCGAAAAGGATTTCGTCGATCTGTCCGCCTTCCAACTCACCGGTACCGCGCATAATAGCGCGCTTGATGTTGTCAGCGGGCATGCTCTCCGATTTTGCCGCTACTATTGCCGTGCGAAGGCGCGGATTCATATCAGGATCGCCGCCGTTTCGAGCGGCAATCATGATTTCCTTGATCAGGCGCGTGAAGGCTTTACCGCGTTTCGCATCCAGAGCCGCCTTCTTATGTTTAATGGTGGCCCATTTGCTATGTCCAGACATCGAAAAACCTCAATCTTAACTTTCGAGGATAACAAAGATGGGCCATATCGAAGCGTGCTAACCGCAGCGCCGGCATTCTTTGGGTACACTGAGACCAATGTCAGCGCCGCTGGTCCCCTCGCCGCTCGACTATATAGGACGACGCCGCTTCTCGTTCCATCCCCCCATCCAGAACGCCCAGCCGAACGAATGGTTATTGGGCAGCGGATCGTGGAGTGAAGTGCAAGTGGTGAATGCGGCCACAGGCGGCGAACTCTGGATACCTCGGCAGTACGTAGGCGCTGTTTCGGACACGCACGGCCCATTGCTTATCGTAGGTCTGACCAAGGAACTCGAATACAGGGCTGGTGCTCTCGCGCCTCGTGTGAAGCGGATCATTGAGATGCCCCGAGCGGAGGGCGAGACGGAGTCCACCCCTGTGCACAATCCCCGCCGTTTTTCCGGACCCGCGCCTGTGATCGGTATTCGTGTCGAAAACCGGGAAGATTCCTCGATGAACAAAGCGCTGGTGACTCTGGGTATTGGCGCTTTGGTCATGTCGCTGTTGGCTGCGCTAATCTCTACCCTGGCACGACTTTAATCATCTGATGCATCGCCTTCACACGCTCGCGTGGGCGCTGATCTCGGTGCTTGCGGCGATCTGTATTGGAGCAATCACCACTAGCCACGGACAGCCGGTGAACAGCCTATGGCTGGTTGCGGCGGCGGCATCGATCTTTCTGCTGGGCTTTCGATTCTATGCCAAATTTCTTGCGGCCAAGGTCATGCTGCTCGATGACCGGCGGGCAACTCCAGCGGAGCGTTTCCGTGATGGTCATGATTTCGAGCCGACTAACAAATGGATCTTGCTGGGGCATCATTTCGCGGCTATTGCCGGTCCGGGTCCATTGGTCGGTCCCACTCTGGCCGCGCAGTTCGGGTATCTCCCAGGCGTGCTCTGGATTTTGTTCGGCGCGGTTTTAGGTGGCGCGGTGCAGGATTTTGTCATCCTGTTCTGCTCCATGCGGCGCGACGGGAAGACGCTTGGGCAGATGGCGCGTGAGGAGATCGGCAGAGTCGGCGGCATTGTCTCCTTAATAACCGTGCTGCTGATCATGATCGTTCTGCTAGCAGTTGTCGCGCTGGTTGTGGTCAACGCTCTAAAAGGCAGTCCCTGGGGTACGTTCACCATCGCGATGACCATTCCAATAGCCGTCTTTATGGGTTTGTATCTGCGATTTGCGCGCCCCGGCAAGGTGCTCGAATGCTCGGCGATCGGATTCGTGCTTTTGATGCTGAGCATCTACGGCGGGAAAGCAGTGGCAGCATCGCCCGTTTCAGCGGCTTGGTTCACCTGGGGCGGTGTGGCGCTCGCTTTCGCGATTATCGTTTACGGGTTTCTCGCGAGCGCGCTGCCGGTCTGGCTGCTGCTCGCGCCGAGAGATTATCTAAGCACTTTTATCAAATTGGGTGTGGTTTTCTCATTGGCAATCGGCATTTTCTTCACGCACCCGCAGTTGCAATTGCCTCCTCTCACCCAATTCACCGACGGGACTGGTCCCATCTTCGCGGGCAAAGTCTTTCCGTTCTGCTTCATCACCATTGCCTGCGGCGCGATCTCGGGCTTTCACTCTCTCATCTCGTCAGGCACTACGCCGAAGATGATCTCGAAAGAATGGCATGCTTGGCCCATCGGATATGGTTCCATGCTGCTTGAAGGTTTTGTCGCCATTATGGCGATGGTCGCGGCAGCGTCGTTGGAGCCGGGTGTTTTCTTTGCGGTCAATTCACCTCCGGGCGTGGTGGGCGCAACAGCGCAAGCCGCCACAACAACTATTACGGGCTGGGGCTATCCCGTCACGGCTGCCACAATGTCTCAGCTTGCTCATAGCGTCGGTGAAAACAACCTGTTCGGCAGAACTGGCGGAGCGCCATCGCTTGCTTTGGGCATGGCCCAAATATTCGGCGGAGTATTGCGGAATACCGGCTTAAGGGACGGACTTCTCAGCTTCTGGTATCACTTCGCCATCCTTTTTGAGGCGCTCTTTATCTTGACTATTATTGATGCGGGCACTCGCGTTGGGCGCTTCATGCTACAGGATCTGCTGGGGCATGTTCATAAGCCGCTCGGTCGAATCGGCTGGATGCCCGGAGTGCTTGGAACAAGCGCCCTTGTGGTCGCCGCATGGGGCTATTTCCTTTATCAAGGCGTGATCGATCCGCTCGGCGGCATCAATTCGCTTTGGCCTCTCTTCGGCATCTCCAACCAGCTTTTGAGCGCGATCGCTCTCTGTGTCGCGACCACCGTGCTTGTGAAAATGCACCGAGCGCGATATCTCTGGATCACGGTTGTCCCGCTGGTCTGGCTCGCTACGGTTACCTTCACTGCTGGACTGGAAAAGATCTTTTCCGATCAGCCTCGCATCGGATTTCTTGCTCACGCCTCGGCTCTCGAGAATGCCATCGCTGCGGGCAAGATCGCCGCGTCAAAGCTCGCCGAAACACGTGCGGTGATTTTCAATGAGCGCCTGGATGCTGTCGTATGCGGCGTGTTTCTTATTCTCGTCGCGGTTATCATTTTTGATTCATTGCGCGTCTGGTACGGTCTGCTTCGTGGAACGCGAGCTGCCGTCAGCTCAGAATCGCCGTTCATTCCGTCCCGTTTGGAACCGGAGGGCGCATGACAATCATTGGCACTTTCTGGAAGTTCTTCCTCACTCTGGCCCGCGAGCTTTCGGACGAAAACGCCTACGGGCGCCATCTCCAGGTCACGGGCCGGCCGCATTCAGCCGCCGAATGGAAGATCTTCAGCGACCGCCATCATCGCCGGAAGTATCAGAACGCGAAGTGCTGCTGACGGCCTCCTCCAGCATTTCTCGAATCATCGCTCTCGCCGCCTCATGTTGACCGTTGCGAAGCTTCTCCCGGGCATCCGAATCGACGATCCTGTACCAAAGATCACGGCGCGCGCTGAAATCCGGAATACGCGCCGTAACCTCTGGCCGTATCTCTTTCAGTAAATTCAATAGCGCTCCGTATTCGGGACCAATCTCGTTTTGCAACCTCTCTCGTATGCGCACCGCGAGAGCAGGCGCCCAACCGTTTGTAGAAACTGCCATGGTCAATTCGCCTTGACGGTGTACTGATCCGAAACTGAATCTGCAATGCTCCGGATCGTCAACGGCATTGCAGAGAATTCTCTGCTCTTCGGCCAATCGGAAGATCTCGGAATTGTCATCCTGGTCCGTGATCACAAGGAAGCAATCCGTGAGATCTTCCGGCTGAAAATCGCGCGGCTCCCAGAGAATCAACCCTGCGGCGGCAAGCGCTTCAACCTCTGGCGAGGCCCGCTGGTTCACGTACGTGACGATTGCGGATGCATCCACCAGCGCTCGAATTTTGCCCGCTATTTCGTATCCTTCGCCAGTGACGAGACACTTCTTGCCGGTGAGATCGAGAAAGATCGGATAACGGAAGTTCACGCCTTCTATTCTGAAGATATTGCCAGTTCCGCGCCTGTTTCTTATCGACACGTTTGGATTCATTTTTCGCGCCTATCACGCTCGCGCCCGCAGCGGCGCTCCGCCCATGCGCACCAGCGCCGGCTTGTCTACTGAAGCGGTCTTCATCTTCCACAACATGCTTCGAAAGTTAATGACCGCTTTCAAACCCGATTACATCACTGCCATTTTCGAGAGCAGCGAGCCTACCTTCCGGTCCGAAAGCTTCGCCGATTACAAAGCGAACCGGACCGAAATGCCTCACGATCTAGGCGAGCAGATCCCCTACATTCGGCGCATCCTCGATGCCATGCATATCCCGATTCTCGAATTTCCAGGCTATGAGGCGGACGACGTGATCGGCGCAATTGCCTGTCGGGAGCCGCGAAAACCGCTCGAGGTGATCATCGTGTCGAGCGACAAAGATATGCTGCAACTCGTCAACAATCGCGTGTTCATGCTCAATCCGATGAAAGACGACGAGTGGTATGACGCCGGGAAGGTGGAGCAGTTCATGGGCGTGAAGCCCTCGCAAGTGGCGGATCTCCTGGCGCTAAAAGGAGACTCGATCGACAACATTCCAGGCGCGCCCGGCATCGGCGACAAAGGCGCGCGCGATCTGATTGTCCGATTCGGTTCAGTCGAGGCGGTTCTGGACCACGCCGCTGAAGTGGAGCGCAAGACCTACCGTGAAAGCCTGCTGAACAATCGTGATCAGGTCCTCCTGAGTAAGCAGCTAGCGACAATTCAAACGCAGATTCCAGTCGAGTGGGAGCTCGAATCGCTACGCGCGCAGCAGCCAAATAATTCGGCTCTGAAGACTCTTTATAAAGAGCTCGAATTCTTCAGCCTATTGAAAGATCTTCCTCCCGAAGACGACAGCGCCACCCGAGATTATGGCACCCTCGCGGATGCGAGCGCGGTTACAGAATGGCTCAGTAAACGTCCGGCAGAGGCGCCGCTCGCAATTGCCATCGATCTCACGAATTCCTTTGTTGGGCTTTCATACCAAGCGGGCGAAGGCCGCGCTGTGCCGCTATCTCTTCTTGATTCGCTTCGGCCGGTTCTGGAATCAGAAGTGATTTCGAAGATCGTTCACGATGCCAAAGCTTTCTTCATTGCGCTCTCGGGTCTGGGAATAAAGCCTAATAATGTAGCCGAAGACGTAATGCTTTACGCGTTCTTGCTTTGCGCCGATCCAGGCGGCTGTTCTCCGGAAGCTCTCGCGGGGCGCTTCCTGGATCGGAAACTGAACGCGGCCGCGGAGCAGCAGGCGGAGGCGACACTTACCCTGACGGAGATGCTGCGGCCGCAAATTACACACCAGGAGCTTCTGAGCGTTTACCGCGAGATCGATCTCCCGCTTGCGCCCGTTTTGGCGCAGATGGAGAGGACAGGCATTCGCGTCGATACGGCTGTTCTGTCGGAATTGTCGGCCCGGTTATCGGAACGTATTGAGAAGATCGCCCAGAACGTTTACGATCTTGCCGGTCATCCTTTCAACATCAACTCGCCCCAGCAGCTCGGCAAGATCCTCTTCGAAGAGATGGCGCTGCCCTCGCCGGTGAAATACGGCAAAGGCAAAGTCATTTCAACCGCGGCTGACGTTCTCGAAGCGCTCGCGCCGGCGTATCCGGTTGCGCAACTGGTTCTCGATTACCGGCAGCTCATGAAGCTGAAGGGGACGTATATCGACGCTCTTCCACAATTGATTCGCCCGGAAACCGGCCGCCTTCACACCACTTTCAACCAAGCTGGCGCAGCGACAGGGCGCTTGTCTTCTTTTAATCCGAACCTGCAGAATATACCGATCCGAACCGAAGAGGGCCGCGAGATTCGTGCCGCTTTTGTTCCCCAGCGCGGCTGGGACTTAGTTGTCGCGGATTACTCCCAGATCGAGCTCCGGCTTCTCGCCCACATGTCCCGTGACGCAGTGCTGGTTGAATCATTCACTCGCAATGAAGATATTCACACCCGCACCGCCGCGGAGGTCTTCAAAGTAGACCCGCTGATGGTCACGCCTGAAATGCGCCGGTCGGCTAAGGCGGTTAATTTCGGAATCGTCTACGGCCAGACACCGTTTGGTTTATCGCAGCAGCTCTGCATCGACCGCAAAGAAGCCGAGCTTTACATCCGCCGGTACTTCGAGCGGTACGCCGGCGTCCGCGAGTTCATAGATCGAACAATCGCCGAGGTGCGCCAAACCGGCGTGTCGAAAACGCTTCTTGGCCGTCGGCGTCCGATCCCGGATATGCAGAGTCGTAATCCGTCCGCGCGATCCTTCGCCGAGCGCACGGCCGTGAATACACCGCTGCAAGGAACGGCAGCCGATCTCATCAAGCTCGCGATGATTCGCATCGCGCAACGGCTCGAAAGAGAGCAGATGCAGTCGCGTATGCTGCTTCAAGTGCATGATGAACTGGTTTTTGAAGCGCCACCCGCTGAAGCGAGCGAATTGAAACAGCTAGTGAAAACAGAAATGCAAACTGTATACGAACTGTCCGTCCCTTTACTCGTCGATATCGGTAGCGGACCGAATTGGAGAGATGCGAAGTGAGGAAACGTTGGCTTTCACCGCTAACCGTGATTACGCTTGTGGGGCTTTCAATGTCTTGCGGCGGCAAGAAGAGCGCGGAAATGGCTCCAGCGCCTGCGCAGTACAAAGTGCTTCTCCAGACGACTAAAGGTGATGTGGTCATTCTGGTGCATCGCGATTGGTCACCCCTCGGGGCGGACCACTTTTATGAGCTCACGAAAATGGGTTTTTACAACGACAATGCCTTCTTTCGCGCCTTACGCGGATTTGTCGTCCAGTGGGGAATCAACGGCGATCCGAAGGTCAATAAAGATTGGAGTGTTATCACCATCAGAGATGACCCTCCCAAAGTGAGTAACAAAATCGGTACTGTAGTCTTCGCGAAAACCAGCGAGCCGAACTCCAGGGCCACGCAAGTGTTCATCAATCTTGGTGATAACAGCGCCTCACTCGATTCCCAGGGATTCACGCCATTCGGCGAAGTCATTCAAGGCATGGACAGGGTGATGAGCATCTATACGGAATATGGCGAGGGATCTCCGAACGGCAGCGGTCCCAGCCAGGCCGCGATCGCCGATATCGGCAATCCGTACCTCGAGGAGCACTTCCCTAAACTCGACTACGTCAAAACAGCCAAGATCGTGCCCTAAGGGTTCGCCGGTTGCGTGCGCTTCGCGATCCATGTGCCTATTTCGTCGAGCGCTTTCGCCGACATGGTCTCGGGAATTTTTTCGTATTCCCAGCCGAAGCCGGTCTTGGCGGTTTGGAATAGATAATTGAGCCCCGGAAGAACCTGAATCTTTGCGTCTCGATTTCCGCCCTTGGCGAACGCAGCTTTCACTGCTCGAACATTCTGCTCGGGTATCACCTGCAGATCCTTCTCACCGAAGAGCGCCAGGACGGGGCATTTCACTTTCTCGAGTGTCGGGGCCGGATCATAAGACAGGAAAAAGCGTAACCAGGGAGCTTCGAGCCGAGGAATTCGCCGTTGCCAGAAGGCAAGGAATGACTCATCTTTCCGAGGTAATTCGAACAAGGCCCGCCGCAATTCGGCAGCGCTCTTACCTTCCCGGACCATGTCGTAGAGCATTCTTCCAATCTTCTTGTCCGCTTTGATTTGATCTTCCGGCAGATCGGCCGCTATCTCGCTGCGCTCGGTCTGCTCCAATAAAACCTCTTCTCCGGGAACCGCGGTGGCAGCCAGAAGAACCAGGAATCCAACTTGAGGCATTTTGACAGCAACCATGGGTGCGATGATCCCGCCTTCGCCATGGCCAATCAGCCCGATATGCTTTTGATCGACATCGGCCCGGCCCATCAGATACTTCACGCCTGCTTCTGCATCGGATTCAAAATCCTCGGTCGTCGATTTCTCAAAGTTTCCTGTCGACTTGCCTGTTCCACGATCATCCACTCGCAAAACCGCAATGCCGCGGCGGGTGAGGTAGTCCGATAGCACAAGAAAAGGTTTGTGGCCCGACATCGTCTCATCGCGATCCTGCGGGCCAGCGCCGCTGATCAGCAGCACGGAGGGGAAAGGCCCACCAGCGTCAGGCTTGGTAAAAGTGCCGGTTAAGACAACACCTTCTGCTTGTAGGTTCTGATATGTGACCTCTTCCTCTGAATACGGGAAGGGCGGCTTGGGCTCTTGTGCCGCTGGAGCAACCGAGGTTAGAACGAGTGCGCCCGTGACGAGGAGCGAAGGCCAGAGGTACATCGAGGCCATCATACGACCTTAGAGTTAATGCGGCCCACCAATGCGAGACTAAGAAAAGATGACGGGAAATGACATCCGAGCGAAGTTTTTGGACTACTTCGCCGCGCAGGGTCACAAAATCGTTCGCAGCTCATCCCTGGTGCCTGCTGATGATCCGACGTTGCTGTTCACGAACGCCGGTATGAACCAGTTCAAAGAGGTTTTCCTCGGCCTTGAAAAGCGGGATTATTCACGGGCCACATCCTCTCAAAAATGTGTTCGGGCGGGCGGTAAACACAACGATCTCGAAAACGTGGGCTACACGCGCCGCCACCAGACGTTTTTCGAAATGCTCGGCAATTTTTCGTTCGGCGATTACTTTAAGAAAGACGCCATTGCCTTCGCTTGGGAACTGGTCACCGGCTCCAATTGGTACGGTATGCCGAAAGAGAAGCTGTATGTGACGGTTTTTCGCGAAGATGACGAAGCCGAACAGCTCTGGCAAAATGTCGCCGGTATTTCGAAAGAACGGATTTTCCGCCTTGACGAGAAAGATAATTTCTGGCAGATGGGTGAGACGGGGCCCTGCGGTCCTTGCTCGGAAATTCATTACGATTTAGGACCCACAGCGGCGGAGAAGGGCCGGGAGCATGAGCAGCTTCCGATGGATGGCGGCGGAAGGTACGTCGAAATTTGGAATCTGGTCTTCATGCAATTTGATCGGGCAATGGATGGCGCGTTGACGCCGCTTCCACGGCCCTCGATCGACACCGGCATGGGACTCGAGCGTGTCGCCGCGATTCTCCAGGGCCATCTCTCGAATTACGACACAGACCTGTTGCGGCCCGTCATCGAGCGGGCCGCCGACCTGCTCCATTTAAGGCTTCAGAGCGAGGAACGCACTGATATCGCGCTCCGTATTAACGCGGATCATGCCCGCGCAACGACCTTTCTGATTCACGATGGCGTGGTTCCTTCGAACGAAGGCCGCGGCTACGTGCTGCGAAAGATCATGCGGCGCGCCATGCGCAACGGCAGGCTCGCCGGGGCGCAAGAGCCATATCTGCATCAACTCACCGGATTTGTCGCGGACCTGATGAAGCCGGGTTATCCAGAGCTGCAGGAGAGCAAAGACCGGGTTGCGCGCATCGTGCGCGAAGAAGAGAACCGATACGCAACAACATTCCAAGTGGCAGAACGGTTTTTCCAGGATGAAGCGAAATCGGCGCTGAATGGTGTTCTGCCTGGGGCGGCGGCGTTCAAGTTGTATGACACTTACGGGCTTGCGCTCGACGAGCAGGAAGAAATGGCTCGCGAGTTCGGCTTAAGCATCGAGCATGAAAGTTTCACGGCTGAAATGGAGAAGCAGCGCGCCCGGGCACGATCGAGTTGGAGAGGCGCAGAGAAGGCGCAAATCGCTGACGTTTACAAGGAGTTGCCAGCAACCGAATTTATCGGCCGTGAAACTTTGGAAGCGGATGTTGAGGTCTCCGGGCTCATCGTTGACAAGAAACGCGTAGAGCTGGTCGAGCAGGGCCCTGCGGAAGTGGTATTTCCGAAAACGCCGTTTTACGCGGAATCGGGCGGACAGGTCGGAGATACGGGACTGCTGCTCGATCCTGAGACACGCGAAAAGATTGCCGTGGTTGAAGGCGCGTACAAACCCACACCCACGGCAATGGTGCACAAGATTCACGTTCTGAAGGCCATACGGCTGGGCGACAGATTGATCAGCATCGTGGATCATCCGCTGCGGGGCGCGACGATGCGGAATCATACCGCAACCCATCTTCTGCATGCGGCGCTGCGACAGGTGCTCGGCACGCATGTGAAGCAGGCGGGAAGCGTTGTAGAACCTGGAAGACTCCGCTTCGACTTTTCGCATTATTCACAGATGACTGATGACGAGCTCCGTGAAGTCGAACGAATAGTGAACCAGGAAATTTTGGCGAACACAGAAGTGATCACTGATGTCATGGACCTGGATCGGGCGCTGGCCACGGGCGCTATGGCCCTGTTCGGCGAAAAATATGGCGAGAACGTCAGAGTGGTCAGCATTCCCGGGTTCAGCCGCGAGCTATGCGGGGGCACGCACGTTCGGCGCACCGGCGATATAGGCATGTTCAAGATTGTCTACGAAGGCAGTATCTCCGCGGGCGTGCGCCGCATCGAGGCGATTACGGGCGAAGGCGCTCTCGAGAAGTTTCAGGTGGCAACGGCGCAGCTAGCCAAAGCAGGCGAGTTGCTACACACTTCTGAAACCGGGGTGCTCGACCAAGTGGAAAAAGTTCTGGAGCACGAGAGGGTTCTTGAACGGCAGTTAGAGCAGCTCAAGACGCAAGTGGCGCATCATCAGATTGAAAAACTGCAAGGGCGCAGGGTGAACGGCGCTACTGTGCTTGCTGAAAAAGTGGAAGGCCTCGATCGCGACCAGCTGCGAACACTCGCCGATTCGCTCCGGAATAAATGGGGCAGCGCGGTGATCGTGATTGCGTCTGTGAACGATTCCAACGTTTCTCTCGTATCGGCGGTGAGCAAAGATCTCACAGGCAAGGTGCAGGCCGGCAAGCTTGTGGGCGAAGTGGCGAAAGCGATCGGGGGCAAAGGCGGCGGCCGGCCGGATATGGCCGAGGGAGCCGGGAAAGACACCAAAGCTTTGCCTTCGGCGCTCGAAACCGTATATGAAAAGGTCGGATCCGCTTTAAGCACGGCGAATGCAACGGTTTGATGTAGCCATTGTGGGCGCGGGGCCGACCGGTCTCGCGTGCGGCATCGAAATTCAGAAGCGTGGCCTTTCCGCGGTCTTGTTCGACAAAGGATGCATCGTCAATTCGATTTATCATTACCCGATCAACCTGGTCTTCTTCACAACCCCGGAGCTGCTGGAGATTGGCGATATTCCGATGACCTCTCTGAACGAAAAGCCCGGGCGCACTGAAGCATTGAAGTATTATCGCCGCGTTGCCGATCATTACAAGCTGGATGTGCACCAATACGAGCGCGTTCTTGGATTCGACGGCTCGGACGGCAACTTCAGCGTGCGCACTGAAACCAGCTGGGGCGAGCGTTCCTGTTATTCCGCGAGAAAGATCATTCTGGCCAGCGGCTACTACGATATTCCGAACCGGCTCGAGGTTCCCGGCGAAGATCTGGACAAGGTCATACATTACTACCGCGAAGCGCATCCCTATTACAATCACGACGTGCTAATCGTCGGCGCAAAAAATTCCGCATGCATCGGCGCGTTGGAGTTGTTTTGGACGGGCGCGCGAGTCACCATGGCCGTTCGCGGCGTCGGTATCTCCAAAAACGTGAAGTACTGGATCAAGCCGAACATCGAGAATCGGATCAAAAGCGGCGAGATCAAGGCTTATTTTCACAGCGTGGTGAAGGAAATCCGGCCGCATGATGTCGTATTGCAAACGCCCGATGGCGAAGTAATCGTGAAGAATGATTTCGTGTTTGCAATGACCGGATACAGGCCTGATTTCGAATTCATGTCCGAGCATGGAATCCATCTGGATCCCGCTACGTCAAAGCCCATCACTGATCCGAAGACTCTGGAAAGCGAGCGAAGCGGAGTTTATCTGGCCGGCGTCATTGTGGCCGGAACGCACACCAACGAGATCTTCATCGAGAATGGTCGCTTTCACGGCAAGGTAATTGCGGAAGCGATCGCAAATAGCCTTAAAGCCCCGGTGTGATTTTAGGGGCGTAGGTTACGCTCAGCCGAGGCCCCCGTGAACGAGCAGTTCGGAGCGCAACTGCAGGCGGCGAGCGTCATTCATTGCAAGTACCCGCACTGTTGCTCGTCCGACCGGCGTCCGCCCTTCGATTCTCGTGCCCAGAAAAAGAAAGTGCTCTCCCCATCGGTGACGTCTCGGGTGAAAAAGAGGTACAAGCTCACCACTGAATGGATCGACGCCTGTGAGGTTCGGGCCTTTTTTAAGATTGCAGCGATGGCACGCAAGCGCGAGGTTCTCAACCGTGTCGGAGCCCCCATGCTGTCTGGGAAGGATGTGCTCGACGTGATGCGTCAGGTCGCAGTATTCTTGTCGCAATAAGCAATATTCGCAACGATTGTCCGCGCGTTCCCGACCAACGCGCGGATGGCAGCATGCACCTAGCCGCGATCCGCGTTCAGGTTTCGTTTGGCCTTGAGTTTCAGGATTGCGATGAGATCGGCTGCATTTATGAGAGATTCGTATTCGGTATTTTCTTCTTCGCTCATCATACCTTCATTGGCTCGCTCGGCGAGGATATTGATGCGGACCTGGACTGCGGGATCAATGCGAAATTCGGCCACTCGTAGGGCTGACTCAGCGTCCAGGCACCGGCTGAAAGGATCAAGCAAGCTGTCTAAAGGCGTGGCGGCGGTACTCACACTGGCAAAGTAGCACGAACTGTTGACATCGGAATCGAGCCTCGGCTCCGGTCAAAATGATTCAGCTACCCGTTCCCAGCCGATGCCCTCCAGTGTCGGCTCAAACAGCGTTGGATGAAGGATCTCGGCGAAATCTGAAGTGATTCCACCAGCCGCGGACCAAGCCGGTTCATAAACTGATTAAGCCAAGCCGCGAACGATCTTAGTTGCAATCAGCGGCAGCAGCCGCAACCTTTTCTGCACAATTTATTACTCAGGGAACTTGGTCGGGTGGGTTGTGAGTAGGGTGTTGAGAAAGAAGTTTAAAGGTTGGTGTGTCGTGTGCTGTAGGGGTTGGCGTGCAGAACAACCATTGTTCCCTGAGTTAATTTCTGTTTACGTGCTACCTACCAGCACCCCGTTTGCCAAACTGGATTTCCAGATTTTGCAATCATTTGCATGACCCCGATCGATACCTGTCCAGCGCATTTTTACTCACAATGGAAAGATCGCTATCTCGGACGTTCCAAACCGAAGCGCCGTTCTACGGAACCGCTGTCCCTCCCGGTTCGCTTGGAAGGGTTGCCGGGAGCGCAGATTGGCGCGCTACCCTTCCGCTCATCGCTTCCTGAACGGTAATGTGATTTGTCTCGAGTGTGGTGCCCAGCGTCTGATCGAGAGAGACGCGCGCGTTACTGTATGTCACCAACGCCGCCACTTCACTCGATTGGGCTGTCGCCAGGTCACGCTGCTGCTGAACAACCAGAAATGTCGTGGATGCGCCCAGCGCGAACTTCTTCTGTTCCGCGTCAAGCAATTGCTGTTCGAGCACCCGGTTCTTCACCGCCGCCTGATAGCGGACCCGGGCTTGTTGCAGTCCGACAACCTGGGTGGACACGTCGACTGCGATTTGATTGACGCTTCTTTGATTTTCCAGCTCAGTCTGCCTGAGGCCGAGCTCACCAATCGCATAATCAGCCTGAGCCTGGCGGTTGCGCAGAGTGGGGGCGAAATAACCTCCTGCTCTTTCGGTGGGAAAATCGCGGTGGATCATCTGGCCAAGCGCATTGCCGATGCCTCCTACAAAATAGGGGTCCGGAACTTCGCAGATGCTTCCTGACGGACCTACCGAAGGAGGACACCTGACGAACCCGGGCGGGATCGCAGATCCTGAAGTCTCTCCCTGCGCGCCGCGCAACGGACCCACGGTCCGCGCGGTTCCCGACAACCCTTGGTTCGTTGCACCTGCGAGACCGACCAACGCCGGAAGAATGCCATTGGCGGTACCTGTAGCGGAGATCTGGGCATTACTGACATTGATCTTGTTCGCGGCTATGTCGGTCCGATTTGCCAGGGCAGTAGCAATCTGATCCTTCAGCGGGGGCAGATTCTCCTGCTCGGGAACCTCAATGCGGTCCAGAGGTATGATTTGAACTTCTTGAAGCAGAGGGTCGGCCAAGCCATTCCTGCTCAGAGCGTTTTTCAATGACACTTCCTGCTGCGCTAACGTTGTTTGTGAAACGACTAAATCTCCCTGGCTGGATGCAACCTGAGCCTCAGCGGTTGTGACATCCAGCGGGGCCATGGTGCCGATTGCAACCTGCTTTTTGTTGTTCTCGAAAAACTGCTGCGCAACTGTAAGCGCGGTTTGCTTCGCTTTCACGTCCTCGTAATCCGCGGCCAACCCGTAGTACAGGTTCAGAACATTCGCCACAGTCGTAATAACTTCACCCTTAAAATTCAGGTCATCCAATTTCAGATTCGCCTTGGCGATAGTGATGTTCCGGGTGTTTAGCGCGACGCCGAATCCCTGTAGAAAATTGTGTTGAACCGAAAGCGACAGGGTAGTGGCGTTTTCCGGATTCAAAAGATCCGTGGGAGCGTTCTCATTCAAGTAATTATCGGTGTACGTGAGAGAGACCTTGCCTCCGGTGATAACCCCCGTGCTTATCGATTCGCTGTAATTTCGCGCATTCTGCTGAAGATTGAATTCTCCGGCTACTAAGGTGAAGGGGAAAAGAAAGGACCTATGGGAAAAGGCTTCAGTGCTCTGAAGAACAGGATCAAGCGTTGGTGTTACCGGACCGATCTGTGAAATGCTTGCGTTGACGGCATTCCCCGAATTGTTGCTACCTCCGGTTGCAGTCACGCCAGACGCGTTCAGGCTGCCGGTAACGCCTTCGCCATTGGCGACCGAACTGGACTGCGAGCTGCCGCTCGGCACTCCGGGCAATGGGCCGCCCGCTTCCGCTCGCTCCAGGTTCCATTCGTCCAGCACGGGCGTATACCGGGCCAATTCAACATCGATGTTGTTTTCGAGCGCCAGCGCGATGGCATCTTGAGCCGTAAGGTAAAGCTTGCCAGCCCTGATAAGATCGCGGAGCCGGGAGGAATTCAAGGTTCGGATGGGCGGAACGAGAGGCGCTTTGTAGGGGCGCACGAATATGAAGCCGCCCGGCCTCTCTGGAGCGATGTCTTGTGGCTGTTGCGCCCAGGCAAACGGAATCGCGAGTATGCTCGAAAGGGAGCCAGCAACGCACCTTCGGAGCCAGCCTGAATTGGACTCAAAGAACGCCATTACTGCTTTGTCTCCGAGGTCAAAACCGGCAAATTTGCAGGCAGAACCGACTTCCGCTCGACGCGACCCGATAGGGCCTCACCCATTGAAATGTGATTGGTTTCGAGCGTAGTTCCCATAAACTGATCGAAGGCGATTCGCGCGTGGCTGTAATTCGCCAAAGCTTGAGTTTCTGTACTTTCCGCCGCTGAGAGCGTCTGCTGATCTGTGACGACTTGAAAGACCGTGGAAGCGCCCAAAGTATATTTCTTCTTATCTGCATCCAGGTTCTGCTGCTGCAGGATGCGCGCTTTCACAGCGGAGTCATATCGCACACGCGCTTGCCGCAATCCGATCACGGCGTTCTGCACGTCCACGCGCACCTGATTTATGGCCTTTTGCAATGTCAGCTCGTCCTGCCGTAACTCCAGCGTAGTGGTTACGTAATCGGACTGCGCGGCGCGATTGCGAAGTGGGATGCTAAGCGATAAGCCTGCGGAGTAACTGGGGAAATTGCGGCGAAAGATCTGGCCCAGGAAAGTCCCGGTCCCGCCAATGGTGAAAGGATCAGCAGGGAAAGCTCCCGGCAGGCTGTTTTGCGTTCCGGCGAGGGCGTTATTCGTGAGTTCGGCGAAAACCTGAAGCGTGGGCTTGAGACCGTTCTTAAGACCCACCAGCTGGATTTTTTGGCTGTCTACAGTGAGCTTGTCCTGAGAAATTTCGACGCGTTGATTGAGAGCCTCGTTAACGAGTTGATCAAGAGGCTTAAGCTCGTCCTTTTCGGGTACCTGAATTGTGTCGAGGGGAATCACATGAACCTCAGCCAAAGTCGGACTGGCCACGCCGTTCCGGCTGAGCGCATTCTTTAAAATAGTTTCCTGCTGCAGCAAGTTTGTCTGCGAGATCAACAGATCCTGCTGGCTGGAATAGACCTGCGCCTCGGCGCGCGTCACTTCGATAGGAGCGAGCGTTCCGATCTGCACCTGCTTCTTGTTGTCCTCGAAAAGCGCCTGTGCTGTCGCGAGCTCATCTTTTCGGGCCTTGAGATCCTCGTTGAAGCTCACCAGATCCCAATAAAGGTTGAGAACGGCCGAAATGGTCGTGATCACCTGCTGCTTAAACTGCAGATCAGAAACTTTTTCGTTGTTCTTGGAAACACGAATCAGGCGGCGGAGCACCGGACGGCCAAAGCCGTTCAGCAGGTTTTGCGAGACCTGAAGGTCCAAACTGCCGGTGGTGTACGGATCGAGATTGTAAGACGCGCTGTTGAACTTATTCCAGGAGTTGCTATACGTGAGCTGCGCGTACATACCGAAATCGGTGTATTGGTAAAGCTGCGCCTGGTAACTCCTTTGCTCCTGAACGAGCGCTGTGGTGCCAGTCACCACCGTGTTGCTTTGGGGGCTGGTATAGTGTCCAAAATTCGCGTAAAGAACGACCTGCGGATCCAGCGGTGAGATTGTCGGCCCGAGCACAGCGACCAAACCGCCGCTAGAGCTTACCCCGGCTCCCGCAGTGCTGGCGGCGCTACCAGTGGCGTTTAGGTTGACGCCGGCCGTACTTACGCTAGTGGGTCCCGCTGAAATGCCGACGCCCACGCTTCGGATACCACCGCCGCCCTCGGTGCGCCGCGTCACTTCCTTATAGAGGAGTGGTCCGTAACGCTGTATTTCGATATCCAGGTTGTTCTCGAGCGCGAGAGCGATGACGTCCTGCGCCGATAAATATAAGTTACCCGCGCGAACCAACGCTTCGATCCGGTCGGAGTTCGCCAGGTTTATAGGAGGGATATCACGCTGCTGATAAGGCCGCGTTAGCCAACCTAAGCCGCCTCGCGGGGGATCGATTCTCACCGCGCTTTGGCCCAGCGCGGAGCCAACCGACAGGAGGCAACTACACAACAAACACAAAGGTACTTTGAATCGTCTCATCTCTTGGGAGCTGGCCGTCTCAAAGGAGAACGAGACGCGCATCAGCCAGGTTCCGTATTCCTTTCAGTGATTTCTCATGGTAACGCAGCAAGCCCACTTAGCCGGTCACTAGACGCAAAAGGGGCTCGAAGGCTGAAGCACATTCTACGCACGACAAATTCCAATGAGACGGACGGCGCTAACAGCCTTATTTCTCAGCGGTGCGGGCCAGGCGCGCAGTCTTCGATTTCCCGTCCACGTGTCCGATTTTGGGAAGGCGGGGGCCAGTTTGAAACATCAGCTCTCTGGCAGGTGATGGTATCCGTATCAAAAGCGGCAGCATGAGGAGATTGCGGTTTGAGATTGCCTATGATGGCACGGATTTCCACGGCTGGCAGGTACAGCCTGGTTTACCGACCATTCAAGGTGTTCTGGAAGAGGTGATTGGAACTATTGAAGGCGCGCCGGTACACGCCGTAGCGTCTGGGCGAACCGATGCAGGCGTGCACGCTCTAGCGCAGGTGGCGGCCGTCTCGCTCGAAAATCGAATTCCCGCCGAAAATTTCCGCCGCGCGGTGAACAGGCTATTACCGCATTCGATTCGCATCGACCGGGTAACGGAGACCGCGCTCGATTTTCATCCGCGCTTCGATGCCTTGCGCAAGACTTACGAATACCGGATATACCGCGAAGAGGTGTGCCCGCCCTTCGAGCGGCGCTTTGTTTATCACCACCCGTATCCTCTGAACGAGCCCGCCATGATCGAAGCCGCGCCACTACTCGAAGGCGAACACGATTTCACTGCATTTGCGGCCTCGGACGAGAATGATGCCGGCGCGTCTAAGATCCGTAGCATTTTCTCTTCAACTCTGGTGAGAACAGAAGATAAACTGATCTATCGGGTCACAGGATCCGGCTTTCTGAAGCACATGGTCCGAAATATCGTCGGAGTTCTGATCGAAGTAGGAAAAGGAAACCTGTCGCAAAGGGATGTGCTCGCCCGCCTTGAGCCTTCCTGCGGCATAGCGCCCGGACCGACAATCCCAGCCGGTGGTTTGTTCCTGGTTTCGGTCGAGTATAACTCGTGAGGGAAGTTCTGGCCACCCGCGCTCCGGAATCAGGAGCGCTTGCGGTCTATGCGCGCCATAAATGTTTCGCGTTCTTACATGAAACAATCTGCGTCAAGTCACCGGCGCTGATCGGGACGCGCATCTCGCGCTCGTGCCGCAGCGGCTGCAGAATTGCCTTTTCGAGATCATCGCGATAAAAAAGGTTGTGCGTATCAAAAGGAATAATGCACTGCCCGTCCGGGGGTGGACGCGGGTTTTCTTGATGCTGCCCGCATCGAAGGCCCAGGCATGGATGAACTGCATGATAATGACGCGCAACACCACCTAGATGAGCTTAAATAA
>CAVWUV010000037.1:0-50015 GCA_963758245.1 uncultured Acidobacteriaceae bacterium
GCAAACAATTGCCGGCCGTTATCCGTTCGCCCCATGGCGTAATATGGTGCTGCTTTGAGTGTCGGAGATCGCTGCTCATGACCAATGGCTGTTTAAAGCAGGTCCTCGGCGTTTTCGGAGCGCGATCAGATGCAATTGTCTGGAATGCAGACGGCGCGCACGGTAAACATTTCGGGATGTAACGGCGTTAGCACTAAGCCGCTGGCGCGGCGGACGCTGCGCGTGACGTCACTTCGATACTGGTCTGCGAGCGAGCTTGCGCGCTGATGCGATTCGTCCTACGATTTAATCGCGGCGTGCTCCAATGGCTTCATGTGTTGAGACACAAGGGCAAGATCTGAGTCCGTCATTATCAAGAAAAACACCAACTGATCCGGCGATCAATCTCATACCACCGCCGCAGCTTCTCGCGCCGAATCACTCCAGATTGAGTTCTACCGTTTTTCAGTAGTAATCCACGTTTGCGCAGAGAAAAGCTCATTGCATCTCAACAGTTTGCGATCACGCTGGGGTGTTGAAACTGGCTTGGACAGCGCTAACGTTGAAAGGTGCTCGCAGCCCGTTTGGGGACAATGTCAGCAATGCGATTTGGGGTCAACTGATTTCCATGGTTGTGATCGCCCACAGAGACAGACAAACACGCGGGTTGCAAAGAACGCGCTTCTCGCGGATTGATTCGCACGCGGTCCCCAGGTCCGCATCTGGGACATCATTGAGCAGTTACTGGAGCCAGCAATTTCAGATCCCATGCGCGCCTCTATGGTTCGTGATTTCCGAAAAACTTTATGCCGACTTCTGATCCGAAGGCGTTCCAGCTGCCTTTTGAATTTGTCAGGGCCGTTCCGCCCGGGATGTTCGCCAGGTATTCGCCAATCATAATGCGATTATGGCATAATCACGACATGGCGCCAGCGGTTCACGACTTGACGTCCATAGCTACAGATCTACTGGGCCAAATCGATAATCCGAATACGCGAGGCATGTATTGCAAAGCCCTCACAGATTTCTTTGCATGGTGGATGGAACACGCCGATCTACCCTTCGATAGAGTTCTTTTGGAGGCACATCTTGAGGACCTCATCGACCGCCAATACTCGCCAGCAACTATTAACCAGCGCTTAGCGGCAATCCGAAAACTGGTCGCCGGAGCTGCGATGCGAAACCTCCTTGATTTCGAAACCGTGGCTGGATTGATTCGGGTTAAAGGCAGTCATGCGTGTGTTGTCCCTAGGGGAAAAGCACTAACCACTGCCCAAACCGAGGCGCTTATAAATGCTCCCGAACCGTCGAGCGCAAAAGGTGTTCGTGACCGCGCTCTGCTGGCGGTACTCGTTGGATGTGGATTACTCAGGAGTGAACTTGTTCGCGTAAACTTTGCGGACGTTCAGAAAGCTGATGGAGGATCCATCCTGATCGAAATCAGGGGCAAGGGCGGTCGGGTTCGCGCGGTTAATGTCCCACGCTGGGTAAAGCTAGCTCTCGATGCCTGGACAAGCACGGCCAAAATCAGAACCGGCCCTCTGTTCCGCGCCGTTGATCGAACTGGGACGGTTAAGCAAAGGGCTCTCTCGGCACAAAGTGTTCTGGCAATCGTGGTCGCCTACGGGCGTTCCATAGGGGTCGAGGTAAAGCCCGACGACCTCCGGAGGACTTGCGCCCAGCTCTGTCATGAAAGAGGCGGTGATCTCCGTGGCATTCAACTACTTCTAGGGCACGCAAGCATCCAAACGACAGAACGATTTCTCAGCACAAAGCGTGGGATGGCTACCGCGGTAAACGATCGGCTGCGCATGAAATGGTATGAACCCAAGAGGGTTGTGAGTTGAGCTACGCCGATATGGAACTCAACGACGTTCTGCGCCGCTTGCAATATAAGGACTCGCCTTACTTCCTTCGTGGCGAAGTCCTCGACTCAGACCGCGACTTCGGCCATATCTTCCGTAAAGCCCGAACCGAGTGCGGGCTGCAAGGAGCGTACGTCCTAAACGGATCCGTCTACGAGAAGTCTCAAGGAACTGTTCCCGTGGTCTATGTCTGTGAAGCGGACTCCGAATCCGAAGCACGGGAGATCCACCGGAAGGTGTGGAACCAGAACATCGTTCCCTTTTTGGTTGTTGTGAGCCGCGGCTGTATCAGGCTCTATCCAAGTTTTCAATACGAGCGGTCAGAACGCCGCGATGCCTTGAAAGGCGCGCTGCAGGTCGTAGAGGACTTCAATCAAATCGCAAGCCGCATGCAAGCAGTCCGCGCAGAGGCAATAAACTCCGGGGCTATCTGGAAGGATCTCGGTTACGCAGTTACGCCCGACAAGCGGGTTGACTGGAGCCTGCTGAAAAACCTTCGCGAGTTGGACGATTGGTTGCAGCATGGAATCGTTGGTACGGCGCTGTCCAATAACCGTCGGGCATCGCACGCTCTAATTGGGAAATTCGTTTATCTCCAGTATCTGCGGCAGCGTAAGATCCTATCGGACGCCCGATTAGCAAAGTGGGGCATAAGTCCGGGGGATGTGTTTAGTCATACGGCTAAATTGAGCTCTTTTGTCGAGCTGGTACAACGAGTGGATGAATGGCTAAACGGTTCCGTATTTCCGCTGTCTGCTTCGAAACTGAGGGAGTTCGGCGCTGAAAAAATACGTAAAGTAGCCTCGGTATTCCAAGGCGAACAGACAACCTCTGGTCAGCTGCCCCTGTTCGACATTTACGACTTCTCCTTCATTCCAATAGAGACTCTATCCGTTATCTACGAGCAGTTCCTGCACGCGACACTTCACCCGTCCGGAAGGTCGGAAGGGGAAACGAGGGGCGCGTATTACACTCCTGTGCCTGTGGTCAATTTCATGCTTGACAGGTTGGATTCCAAAAAAAAGTTGCAACCCGGCATGCGAGTTCTCGATCCGTCTTGCGGGTCGGGAGCATTTCTTGTGCAATGTTACCGGAAGCTCATCGAGCGGAGACGAGACGAACTCGGCCGGCGTCTTAGGCCCACGGAACTTGGACATCTTCTGACGAACCATGTTTATGGGGTCGACCTCGACGAAGACGCTTGCCAAATCGCCGAGCTCAGTTTGGCTCTGACGCTCCTGGATTACGTTACTCCCCCGGACCTAACAGAGACGCAGTTCAAACTGCCACCGTTGCGGAATCGAAACATCTTCCACGCCAACGCCTTCGATGATGCGCCTTGGTACCGCGACGCTCGGAAACGGCCGTTCCATTGGATTGTAGGAAATCCACCTTGGAAAGAGCTCAACCCGCACACGCTTGACGAAGGAGACGAACAAGCATGGCAGTGGATCGAGCTGAATAAAGGTTCGCGACCCACTGGAGGGAACCAATTGGCCGAGGCGTTTGCGTGGCGCGCATCACAACTATTGGACTTACAAGGGTGTGCCGCGTTGCTTGTTCCTGCGATGACACTGTTCAAGTACGAATCTAGGGGTTTTCGGAAAGCATTTCTGGCACAAAACGAGCTTTTGTCTGTGGCAAACTTTGCCAACTTGGCAGAAGTGCTTTTTGCAGGGAGATCAAGGCTGCCCGCTGCAGCGGTTTTCTATTCGCGATGGCGGACGACCGAGGAGAGCCCGGAGCCCAAACTAATTGAGACGTACTCGCCTCTCGTTGCAAATCAGCTTATAACCGGTCAGGCGAAGCGGCGACAAGAAACGTGGAGTATCGTTGTCAACGCGAGTGAGTTGAAGGACGTCGACTACCAATCAGTCGCGAACGGTGACGCTCTACCTTGGAAAATCGCGATGTGGGGTTCGGCGATTGATAACAAGGTTTTGAGCGCGGTAGCACGCCGGTTTCAGACATTGGGACAAGCCGAGGAACGCGGTGATCTCATCTTGTCACAGGGTCTAGAGTTGCGCGACAACGCTCCTAAGCCAAGGGAAGCTGTGGAGAGGCACGACGAACTCGCGGGCAGATTGACGTTGGACGTCGATGCTCTTAAGAAGCGGCGGCTGCTTTTTCGCTTGCCCTCGGAAGCGCTTTGCGTGGTTCCAGCAAGCAAAACAGCGGTTCGCAAGGGAAGGTTCACGCTTCCCATGCAAGTTTGTCAACCTCCTCACGTTGTCGTCGGGGCTTCTCGCAATTTCGCTGTATACTCTGAAGATTTCTTGGTAGTTCCGGCTAGACAGATTGGAATTACGACGCCAACGGGCAACCGCGACTTTCTAAAAGCGCTTGCCCTTTACCTGAACTCGGACTTTGTTGCGTATCAGCAATTTCTAACTACTACACAAGCGGGCATCCAGAAATCAGTAAACACCCTTAGGGCACTCCGCAGCCTATCCTTGCCCTTCACCGTTGACTCCGATTTAGCGAGATGGCAGAACTTGCATTCCAGCATTGAGGCTGAATGTGCGTCCGGAGATGACTTCGGCCAAACGAAATTTGTAAACGAGCTGAACGAACTAACTTCCGAAAGCCTTAAGCTGTCGTCTCGGGCGCGAGCAGCTGTGAGAGATCTAGTCCATATCCGGATGGGCTTGGTTCAGGGAAAAACTCCTGCATCAGCTGTCAATCCTGCGTCCGCCGACGAGCAACGTGCTTACGGACGCATGCTGCGCGACGAGCTTGACTCATTCGTCGGGTTATCCAGCCCAACGCGCCATAGGGTGAATATCTTGTCTGATGATGGGTCAGGGTTGATTGCTATCGATATGGTCACTGGCACAACAGATCAGCAGCGCGTGGAGGTTTTCCGGGCGTCTGATCCGACCGCTCGCGGCTTGAGAGAAGCACGAGCGAACCTGTTAGACCGGCGAGCCCAGTGGCTATACTTCAACCGAAACCTACGAGAGTACGATCAGGGGCGCACCTATATCCTAAAGCCTTTGCAGCATTTGCACTGGACGCAGACTCAGGCCATACAAGATGCGGCGACGATCATCGCCGATTCTTTAGTGAAGGAGCCAGAACCCATCGGGTTGGCATCTGCGTGAACTCTCTTCCTTCAGACCAACACCAGGAGATATATCGGCGGGCATTCGTTCAGAGTTGCCTCCTTCTCATCGTGCGTGCGCGCCAAGCTTTGGACACGAGTTCTCTAAGAAATTCCGAGGAGCCACACATCACGGGATTACTCGTCGGGCATGCCAGAGAGCTATTGGAAGACGAGAATGCTGACCCTACTTTCGAACACTTAGAGATCATAGATGATCCACCTCAAAATGACCTTCCGGATCGCGTCGGCAAAGGTCGGCCAAGAATAGATATAGAATTTGTTCGGACAGGGCGCGGAAAACGTCCACGTTTTCACGTTGAAGCAAAGCGTCTATACCGCTCGGACTCTGTGAACGAGTACTTCGCGCCGGGGGGCCTGGGAATGTTCCTCAGCGGAAGCTATGCCTCGCAATGGCCATCTGCTGGCATGATTGGGTACGTGCAAAACGAGAGCAGCGCAGGCTGGCTAATACGGCTGCTGGATGGGTTTGCTGCTAGAAAGAAAAGCTTGAGTACGTGCGCCGAACAGATAGACTTGCGACCGGCGGCATGGTCGACTGCAGAGCTGATCGACGCACAAGAGTCTTGTCACCAGAGGACTCCCGCAAAATTAGGCAAGATCAGGATCTACCACCTTCTTCTCGAGTTTGTCTGATTTCGTTGCGCGCTGTGCGTGCTTGAGTGGAATGGGCACATTAGGAACGGGAAGTCCGCTTCGCTTCCTTCATCTGTCGTGGCCCGGCACAGCATCAGCCCTGACGAAAACGGTTGCTCTAGGTTTACGGCTGTCCCGCTTAAGCCAGTAGTTTTTGATCGAGTTCATTTAAGCTCGTAAGGAACCACACTTCACGCCCCGCATTGCATTCATAAACCAAATCTCGAAGAGCCGAACTCCCACTCAGCTGTTTTGAGATATCGCCCAAGATCACAATGCGTTTTCGATATGTGACAAATTTTTGCAGGATTTCGCCCGCAAGCCGGGTCTTCAGTTGGAAGAAGTCCTCGCTCAGCCGCTCTACTGGAATGACGATCACGTCGGCGTTATGTGCCGCCGCTTCAGAGATGATTTCGATAGCCTGCCGATCATTTCGCAACTGATCTCCCGCTTTTTGGAACTCCACCACACGCACACCGTGCAGTTCGTAGACTTCAAGATTCATGGCGTCCTCTTCATCGTAAGGGCTGCTACAACCCCGCGTCCTCGGGAGTGACTGAGTCCATTCGGCGAAGCCGCGCAAACTGGCGGATTACTCCTGACAACTCCGCATCGCGCACCTAAGCGGGAGCCGACGAACGCGGATCCTTTCACCATCTGCCGAAACTGCCGCCCCTTCACAAAGCGCATCTTCACACTGTACGTATACGATTCGAATCAAATCCGCTTGGCCTTGAGCATCGAGGCCTTGGGCACGCAGCAATACCACGGAAGGACGCCCCTGCCCAGCAGTGGCAAGATGCGCATGGAAGTCATGGTCTAACGTGACGCACACCCGCTCCTCATCACGAGCTCTTTTCAGAATGAAAACATCATCAGCCTGTTCCAGTCCGATCTCGGAGCATGGACGGCGTCGAAGCCTTGTTCGCGGAGAATCGTCGCCGCGTGCGGCGCGAGCCCCTGGTCCAACAGAACTCGCCTCACGCGACGCGATCGATGCTCATTAGTTCATCGTCTACCGTTGCGGCTGCATACCGCAGCGCCTGTTGCAAGTCTTCGGGGTCAAGAAAGGGGTACTCAGCCAACAGACTCTCACGATCGGGATAACTCGCAAGCAGCTCCAGAACGCGGCGAACCGTAATCCGCATTCCCCGAATGCAAGGCTTGCCGCCACACTTTCCGGGCTCAACCGTAATCCGATCGAACACCGTCGCCATGTGCTCAGTTTAAATGGTGTGAGCGGATCGTAATGTCAGCCCGGCCTCGCGAATCGCCGCCACGTGATAAATCTCACCTTTTTCCATCTAAGCCCCAACCGCGTTCTGCCCAAATTCTGGGTAACGCCTCATTAAAATAGCCCCTTTCCTTACAGCTGCAAGTACTTGCATCCCAAACCCGGCCCGTCCAATCTCTGTCCCGTTCATTGTGTATTCAGGAGATACCATCACGTGACACGCCATCAAGCTAGAAGAGAGCGCCGCGCTGCGGAGCGCAAGGCCAAGAAAGCCGAGGAGAAAAGGAATAGGGCGTTCAAGCAATCCCTGCCTGTCCCCAATCTCTCGCTCGCGGTAAGCGGACTTTCGGAAACTGGCTTCGTTTCGCAAGAATCCACCAACCGAGCCGCGCACGCAGTAAGCGGACTTGCAAAACCAAAGCGCGCCGAAATCAATCGCGCGAATGCCCTGCACTCAACCGGCCCCACCACTCCGCAAGGAAAATTGGCTTCGTCTCGCAATTCGCTAAAACACGGTCTGGCCTCGGGCGAGATCATCATTCCCGGCGAAGACCCCGCCGCTTTCGACGCCCTCCTGCAAGATCTCTTGCAAGAACATCAACCCGCCAATGCGACCGAAGAACTCCTCGTCAACCAAATGGCTCAATCTTATTGGCTGGCGCAGCGCGCGCTCCGTATGCAGAACGAATGCTTCACCGAAAACGGCGTCGACGAGAAACGTCTCGCGCTTTTCCTGCGCTATCAAACCACCCATGACCGGGCCTTCCACAAAGCCCTCGCGACGCTTATTCGCCTCCGTAGGGGCCGGGCATGCCCGGCCCATGGCTTCGTTTCGCAGCGGCACGCCGACGCTCGTCTCCACGATGGCTTCGCTTCGCAGAATCACCCGGACCGGCTCCCAAGCGAGCAGTTCGTTCGGCAAAATGCCTCAAGCGAGCCTCACGAGGCAACGAAATCTCGGGTCGAGGCAGCCTGAAGAGCGCTTCTATACACGCTATTTGACAACTGAATACGTGCCGGCGCCATTCCTGTACCCGTCGCACCTCTGCGCGTCGATACAATAGCCGTTTATCATGCGCCCTCTCCTCGCTTGCTTGCTCCTGAGCAATTGTTTGCTTATTGCAAAGTCGCCCGTCGATTCCAGCTACTTCGCCGAAATGCGTTATCGGTTGATCGGCCCTTTTCGCGGCGGACGCACGGTCGCCATTAGCGGAGTGGTACAGCAGCCGAACGTCTATTACATGGCGCCCAATAACGGCGGCGTCTGGAAGAGCACCAACTACGGAAATACTTGGATACCGATTTTTGACGGCCAGGATACCGGATCCATTGGGGCGCTCGCGGTAGCCCCTTCCGATCCGAACGTTATTTACGTCGGAAGCGGCGAGGGCTTGCAGCGTCCGGATCTTTCTGTTGGCGACGGCATGTATAAATCCGTCGACGCCGGCAAAACCTGGGAGCATCTCGGCCTGCGCGACGGTCAACAGATTGCCTCAATCATTGTCGATCCACGTGATCCCAATCGCTTGTTTGTAGCCGTTCTGGGACATCCTTACGGGCCTAACAAAGAGCGCGGCATTTACCGATCCACGGACGGAGGCAAGTCGTTCGAAGCCGTCCTGCAGAAAGACGAGAACACCGGCGCTGTTGAGGTGGCATTCGATCCTGGCAACGCGCAGACGATTTATGCGGACCTGTGGGCGGCTCGACAAGCCCCCTGGGAGATTGGCAATTCCTTCAACGGCCCGGGTAGCGGACTTTTCAAATCGATTGATGGCGGCGATACATGGAAACAGCTCACGAACGGAGTTCCAACTGTTGCACAGGGACTCGGGCGCATCGGCTTTGCCATTGCGCCGAGCGATCCGAAGCGAATGTATGCGCTCATGGATGCGTCGCCAGCATTCGGCGGCCTCTATCGGTCCGACGATGCCGGCGACAGTTGGCGCAAGGTCAACAACGAAGAGCGGATTTGGGGACGCGGATCTGATTTCGCGTGCGTGCAAGTGGATCCGAAAAATGAAGACAAGATCTACGTCGCGAACACGACCACTTACCGGTCAACGGACGCCGGCCAAACATTCATCGGCATCAAAGGCGCGCCCGGGGGCGACGATTATCACACCATCTGGATCAATCCCCAGAATCCGGACGTTATTTTTCTGGGCGTCGATCAAGGCGCGACGCTTAGCGTCAACGGAGGAAAGACCTGGAGCTCCTGGTACAACCAGCCGACGGCGCAGTTTTATCACGTGATCACCGATAACCGTTTTCCGTATTGGGTCTATGGGGGTCAGCAGGAGAGCGGCTCGGCGGGTGTGGAAAGCCGAAGCGATGACGGCTCGATTAGTTTCCGCAATTGGCACCCGGTTGGCGACGAAGAGTACGGGTATGTCGCTCCCGACCCGCTAAATCCGGATCTTATTTATGGCGGAAAAGCAACGCGCTTCAATTGGGTGACCGGCGATGTGCAGGACATAAGCCCGCAAGTGATTCGCGGGCAGTATCGATTCGTGCGGACTATGCCGCTGCTGTTTTCACCTGTCGATCCTCATATCTTGTATCTCGGCTCAAATGTTTTGTTCAAGACGACCAATGGAGGAGATAGCTGGGATGTTATTAGCCCCGATCTCACGCGCAAGCAGTGGCAGATGCCCTCAGTGATTGAGGCTTTCGAATCGCAAGATCCGGAAAAGGGACAACACCGGGGTGTCATCTACACGATTGCGCCTTCGCCCAAAGACGTCAACTTACTTTGGGCGGGCACCGACGATGGTCTGATTCACCTCACGCGCGACGGTGGAAAGAATTGGCAGGATGTTACTCCGCCGGAGCTGACCCCGTGGAGCAAGGTCTCGCTGATGGATGCCTCGCATTTTGATAGCGAGACCGCATATGCAGCCATCAATCGATTCCGTCTGGACGACCTGAGGCCACATATCTACCGTACGCACGACGGCGGCAAGACATGGAAAGAGATCGTGAATGGCCTGCCGGATCGTGGCGTGGTGAACGCAGTACGAGAAGATCCCGGGCATAAGGGTCTGCTCTTTGCAGGAACCGAGCTGGGCGTCTTTGTCTCTTTCAATGATGGTGAGGATTGGCAGTCTCTCCAGCTGAACTTGCCAGTCACTTCAGTTCGGGACTTAGTAATTCACGAGGATGACTTAGTAATCGGAACACATGGTCGCTCATTCTGGATTTTGGATGACATCACGCCGTTGCGGCAGGTGAGTGAGGCCGTTGAAGCGAAAGCATATCTGTTCGCGCCGGAGAAAGCGATGCGTTGGCGCTGGAACCGCAATACGGATACGCCGCTTCCGCCTGAGGAGCCGGTCGGTCAGAACCCTCCCGACGGAGCAATCATCGATTACGCGATTCCGGCCGGGAGCGAGCCCGTAACATTGGAGATTTTGGATTCGAAGAACCAGTTAGTACGCAAGTATTCGAGCACGGATAAGCCGGAGATCAGCGAGGCGCAGTTACAGAAGGAGTTAAACGTTCCGACTTACTGGGTACGGCCGCCTCAAATCCTCTCCGCAGGACCGGGAATGCATCGGTTCGTTTGGGATCTCCGCTATGCTCCGCCAAGAACGTCTATTCACGAATATCCCATCGCCGCAATTTATAAAAATACTCCGCGTGAGCCGCGTGGCGCATGGGTGTTGCCAGGTGCCTACACAGTAAAGCTGAGCGCTGCGGGACAAACTTATTCACAGCCATTGACTGTGATGATGGACCCGCGCGTGAAGACTCCCTCGGCCGGTCTGGAACAACAACTCTCGCTCTCACTGCGGCTCACAGAAATGATTGGAGAGGACCACGATGCTCTTTCGCAAGTCCATGGAGTAAGCGAACAGATCAGAAGCCTGGCCGGCAAGCCGGCATCACCGGCACTGAAAGGCGCGCTGGAAAGTTTCGCAAAGAGTCTGGCCGCACTCGAAGGCCGCGGGGGCGGACGTTTTGCCGCTCGCGCAGGCGGATCACCCGACAGCTTGGGTTCACTAAGTGGCGAGCTCGTGCAGGTATTCGAAGTAATTGAAGGTTCTGACAATGCGCCGACCACGCAGGCTACTGCCGCCGTAGATGACTTGCAAAAGTCCCTGCAACAGCAGCTAGACGCATGGAAACAGCTACAAACAGGAGAACTGGCCACGGTAAATGATCAACTGCGGAGATCGAAACTGCCGCCGATCCAGATTCAAGCAGTAGTGAAGTAACGCTCACCCATTTTCCGCAAGAATGCGAGCGATTCGGCCATGTCTCCCATGCCATTCATACCGTCTTCAATGCTGACCCATCCACGGTACCCATGTTCCGCCAGGATACGGAAAATTGTGCCGTAATCGTTTAATCCTTTTCCGGTGACGCCGTGAAGCAGGTTAGCTGAATAGCCGAGCGTGCCATCGCTTTGCCGCAAGTCGTCGAGTGTTGCACCCGCAGCCAGATAACGGTCGCTCGCATGCATGCTGACCACGCGATCCGCAACCTTGTTTAACAGCTCGATGGGATCATCGCCCGCGACAATCGCATTCGATGGATCATATTGAACACCGAAGTGCTCGCGGTCCTCGATTGCGTTTACTATGTCGACGAACCGGTCCATTTTCTGCGCGAACTCGGGATACTTCCAGAACCCGTCTTTGTAGTGATTCTCCATCCCTAGAACGACATCGTATTCTTTCGCCACAGGCAGCACCGCCGCGAATGCATCGAGAACCCACTCTTTCCCTTGGTCCCAATCGACCTCTGGATAGCGCTGGCCGCTCAAGATTCGGCAGACCGCGCGCGTCCCGCCTAAGCGGCGAGTAATGCGAATCATCTCCGCTTCGCGCTCAATTTCCCGTCTGCGTTTGTTTGCATCCGGCGCGGTAAAGTCAGGCGAACAGCAGAGCATCGGCATGTCAAATCCAGCAGAATGAATTGCCTCGCCTACACCATCGAGATAATCATTTTCAAAGCTGACGAAAAACCCTTCGTACATCTCGAGACCATCTGCATCCAGTTGCTTGGCCATTTCAATCCAATCGAAAAGCGACATCTGGCCAGTTGCAATCTGCTCGAGATAACACTTGGGGAAAGCCGAAAGTCGTAAACCCATTAGGGCGTCAGAACCGCTTTGACGTACTCGCCGCGTTCCATTTTTTCAAAGCAATCCAGCCAGTCCGGGAGAGCCGCCACCCGGCTAACAATCGGGTCCAAATTGATTTGCCCTGAAACAATCATGGAGATCACTCGCTCCCAAATCGGCCAGTTATGCGAAAAGCTGCCCGATATCGTCACATTTTTCTGAACCAGCGGATCGAGACTGAATTGCATGGGCTGCGGTCCCCAGCCGACTTTAATGATCTGCCCAGCCGGACGCACTGTTTGCAACGCAATTTGCAGCGTGGCCGAAGCGCCGGAAGCATCAATCGCAACATCGACTCCGAGTCCGTCTCCGAGTTGCGCAACGTAATCGACGACGCCTCCCTCGAGCGTCATGTCTGCCCCCAAAGCACGCGCAACGCTGAGGCGAAAACGATCGCTCGGCAAACCGGCTACGATGACACGACCTGCGCCACTGAGTTTCGCCATGAGCGCGCAGAGCAATCCGATCGGCCCGGGGCCGAGGACCAGAACATTATCGCCCGGCCGAACGCGGCCATTCACGCATACCGCGTTGTAGGCGACGCAACAAGGTTCCGTTAGAGCGGCTTTATCAAAGCCCAGGCTTTCCGGAATGCGGTGAAGACACCTTTCGGGAACACGAACGTACTCCGTCATTGCGCCGTCTACGCCATAGCCGAAGCCGCGTCGCGTTGGATCAAGGTTATACATTCCACAGCGGCTCAGCGGAGAGGATTCATCGATTACCGCGGCGGTCTCACTCACCACGCGATCACCTTCTTTGAAGCACGAAACACGAGATCCCGTCTTCGCGACTGTGCCGGCGAATTCATGCCCAAGAATGCACGGGTAGTTTACCGGCCAGCTATTCGATCCGCGCCATTGATGCAAATCGCTGCCGCAGACGCTGACCGCGCCAACTCGCAACAGTACATCACGCTCGCCAATCTGTGGGACCGGCACTTCGCGCAGTTCCACGGAAAACGGCTCGCGTCCGTAGTTCACCAGACCCGGCACGGCCTCCGTCATGCGCCACCGCTCTTCCCAACTTTTATATCGCCGTAGGCGTGCACTCTTTCGCAGATAAAGCGCAGCATACCTTCAATATCGCCCCCCGCCGTCCGGAACGAGTGCGCATCGATCGCCAGCGGAGCGCCGATCACAACTAACGGTGCGCCATATTTCGGCGTGTCGATCGCCTGTTCAATGCTCAGACCTCCCACTGCTTGCACAGGAACCGACACTGCATCCACTACTTCCCGCAAGCGATCCAGCGGCGTCGGCGCGTGCTGGCCACGCTCTCGGCGGAGAGTTCTCATGTCGTAACCAATGTGATGAATCACGTAGTCACAGCCGAGCTCTTCCAGTTGTTTGGCTCCCGTGACCGGATCAGGCATGGCCATGTTGTCGCCCATCACCCGAGCGCCGAAATCCCGGCCTGCCTTGACCACCAGCTCCACTGTTTCCGGGTGTGCTTGCCCCATCACCACCACGATGGTCGCTCCGGCTCTGGCCATAAGTTCAGCCTCGAGCCAGCCGCCATCCATGGTTTTGAGATCGGCCACGATGGGCACATCGGGGTGGCGGGCACGCAGTTCGCGGACCCCGTGCATTCCTTCGGCGATGATAAGTGGCGTTCCTACTTCCAGCCAATCCACACCGGCGCGGATTGCTATTTCGGCCGTCCGGATCGCTTCCTGTAAATCTGTAAGGTCGAGAGAGAGTTGGACGACTGTCTTCATCCCGGCGTATGGCGCGCTTAGGCGGATCCTGCCTGCGCGCGTCCTGACTCACTCAGCAATCCTCTTAGCACCTCGGCTGCATTCAGGGTGCCTTCGCGAAACTCTACGCCTTCATGTTGCTCGTGTTCAAAGACAATGTATCCAGAGTTGAGGCCGGCATACATCTCCTCGAATAACCTGGCGGCGCTTTCTGAAAAACCAAAGCTCGTGAACGTAGGCACAGCGGCACTCAAAGGAACTGCTTGAGCGCGGACTTCGCGATCCATTATTGAGGTGAGGATTGCGGCTATGTCGTCCGGGCAGTAATCTTCTGGGCCGGTCAATTCTACAACTCGCCGCCCCCCGCCGGGATTCGCCAGGACCTCCGCTGCAATTCGCCCGATATCCTTTGTCGCAATCATCGGTATCTTGCGGTTAGGTGTCAAAAAGGTCCGCAAAATTCCGTTTTCCTTCGCCATTCCGAGTACGGGCGCCCAGTTCTCGAGGAAGTATGTCGGTCGGAGCACGGTTAGATTTTTGGCGACTTGCATCAAAGCCGACTCCGCGTAATGAAGGCTGCGGATCGGTCCCGTCCCAGAATCCAGTTGGCCGCCAATTGACGAGAGGAAGACCACATGCTCAATCCCACTTTCCGCGACGGCTCTTGCAATCGAGTCGACGGTTTGCTTCTGGCCGGCTAAGAAATCGGGAGCGCCGTAAACTGGCGGCACCAGCAGGTATGCGCCTTCGGCATTCCCAAGAATGCGCGCCAAACCTGCTGTGTCTTCGAGCGATCCCACTGCTACCTGCGCGCCCTTCGAACGCCACGGCTGCCCCTTTTCTTCGGTTCGGACGATCACACTAGTCGGCTTCCCTTGTTCGAGCAGCGACTCAGCAGCCGCGCTGCCTGTCTGGCCTGTTGCTCCGGCTATAACGTACATGTTTCCTCCTGAGTGCATGCTCCCTGATCAAGCAATCAGGGCCGTGTCTTCGCCGTTGCAACTCGGGCATTGGCCGAGCTGCGGCGCCCCGCTGAACTGCTCAACGGGAGCAGTTCTTCGATTCTTTGGCTGATGATCTCTTCCTTCATGGAATTCGGCTCGCCAAGCGGTGGCGTTTGATAGTGGATGAACCCTTTGCGGTCGATCAGGATCAATTGAGGGACTACCGTGCGGTCCGCCATGCTGAAGCCCATGAACGCCATCATTTGATCCTGAGGCGCGTAGCCGACCGGAAATCCCACTTGGAAATTCCTACTGAAAGCTTCCACGACCTGATCGTCCGTTGTATTAATTGCTACATCCAGCGCTTGAAAACCCCGGCTGCCATATTCTTCCTGAAGTTTAGTCATCAATCTGGATGCCGCCTGACAATGCGGGCATGTCGTCGAGATGAATTCGAGCGCGATCACTTTGCCCCGATATTGGCTCAGCAGCTTCTGGCCTTGCTCAGGAAGCGTGAATGCCAGTTCCGGAGCTTTGCGCACTGTATTTGTATCCGCGGCAAATAGGAATGCGGCTGTCAGCGCAATAGCGGCGAAAGGACCGATGATTCTGTTCACAAAATGTGACTCCATTCAACAGTGTACTCGCGCGAAAAATGCCGGCAAATCGAGGAGAGTCCTAGCGTACGAATACTGCAGACCGAGCCGCGACCGTGAGGGAGCGTTAGCATTGGAATGCCGTTCCGTGACTTACCTGATAGCATCGTTGCTCATCGCAGGAGCGCTGCTGGGCCGCGCCGACACTCTCCCGCTCAATCAGCGCGTTCTAGTCGTTTACAACGCAAGCGACTCTCAATCCCGTGCCGTGGCTGAATACTACATAGCGAAAAGGAGCATACCGGAAGTCAATAGCTGCAAAATCAAAACCGATTCGACCGATATCGTTCAGCAGGATGAGTTCGAGTCGCACCTGAAAAAGCCGATCCAGAAGTGTCTCGAGGCAGCAGGCAAGGACAAGATTCTCTACATCGTCTTCTCGTATCAAACACCGTTCGACGTGACCATTAACGGCCACAACTATGCACTGGATTCCTTCATCGCCGACATCTGGGACGAATATTTGCCGTTTCGTCCAGCGGGGCAGGGCGATGTTCAGCCCTATTTCGGCAGTGCTCAAAGCGAGGGCAATCTATACCAGCGATTTCTTTCGTTCGCTGCATATCGCGAGAGTTCCGGAGCGCGCCATATCTATTCGGTTTGGCGGATCGATGCAACCACCGCTGCTCTCGCTAAGGGCCTGGTCGACAAAGCGCTATTTGCCGAAGCTCACGGCCTTTCCGGTAAAGGTTGTTTCGACCTCACCGCCCCGGCTCAGGGTTTGGCGGACTACGGGTATGGGGCAGGAAACTGGGACATCTATCGGGCGGAGCAATTCGCCCGAAAAGCCGGGTTTCCCATCCTAGAGGACACGCACGAGCAGGAGTTCGGCACCCCTCCCGCTCCGTTGCGATGCGATCAGGCAGCTCTCTATGCCGGCTGGTACAGCTTGAATCATTACAACGACGCTTTCACCTGGAATCCGGGCGCCATTGGAATCCATCTGGATAGCGCTTCGGCTCTGACGACGCGCGGCGGATCGAGTTGGGTCTCGAATGCCGTGATAAAAGGGATCACTGTTTCGAGCGGCGCAGTAGCTGAACCGTATCTGGATAATCTTCCGCATCCCGACCAGGTTTTTCTCTACCTGTTTGAAGGCGCAAATGTGGGCGATGCGCTTCCGCGCAGCACGCGCCTGTTGAAGTGGATGATTCTCAATGTCGGGGACCCGCTCTATCGACCGTTTCCAAACGGTGTTCATGCGGCAACGCACAGTCCCGAAGTCATTTTTGCCTTGCTTCCGCCAGTAGCGCTCGCAGGCGGAACAGCAGAAGGAATTATCGGCTTCAATGCACCGAGGCCCGAGGGAATCGTGAATTTCTCCGTAACGACAAACCGGCCCGACCTTGTTGATGTCCCACCGAATGTCTCGATTGCGTCGGGCACAGATAACGTGAAATTCGCCATTCATGCCAAGGCGGTTCACGATGACAACACAACCGTCCGCATTTTCGTCAGCGCGAAGGAACTGGCCGGCTCCAACACACTGGTGCTGTTCCCGGTTCTCGCGCCTCTCGCGCTCAATCCCGCGAAGATTCGTGGCCGCTCCTCAGCAGTAGGCGCTGTGATGCTACGTCACGCCGCGCCTTCACCCGGCATAACAGTAGCCCTTTCCACCAGCAATTCAACTGTGGTGAATGTGCCCTCGGATGTTACCGTTCCCGAAGGGCAAAACAAGGCTACGTTTCCTATTACGACACATGGCGTCATTGCCCAAAATTCCATCGTCATAACCGCTTCCTACGCTGGAGTGAACCGGGCTGCTACGTTGACGGTTGTACCTTAAGGCCCACATCGAGATTGTTCAGCGCGGCGTACGCGAGCGCTATCACGCTGACAAACATCATCAGCACTTCGCTGTGTCCGAGCGTATATTCGAAGATCCCTCCAACCAGAACCCCAATAATTAACGCAACCGTTCCGTGGAGCACAAAGAGTTGTTGAGATCGCCGTCGCCCGGCGCGCGAGATGCCGCGCAAACAATCCCACATCGCCATGCCGATAAACCACAGGATTACTAGCAGCCCGGGTATGCCTCGTTCGGCCGCATATTGCACGTACATATCGTGCAAGTGGCCGTAGTACCCCACCGGAAGAGGGCCCCGGAACTCGGCCGGCACATAGGAATTGAAATTACGCCTGATTTCCTCAGGTCCAACACCGAACCAGGGGTGTGCCTCAATCATTTTCAAACCGGTTACAAATGTGACCACCCGAAAGCGGTTTGAGTCAACATCGGCCCGCGGCTGCACCAGCGACTTCAGGCGATCGCGCGTCGTGGTAGGAGCAATCAGGAAAATGATAACGAGAATGACGGGAACCGCAAGCGTCATCTTGGGTCGCCAGAACCAAACTAGATACAGCGTGGATGGAATCGCCGCTAGCCAGATACTTCGCGTCCACCCCAGCAGAATGGCGGCTGAAAGAATCAGGATACTGCCGTAAGCCCAGCCGGGCATTCTGCGATTCGAGAAAAACCAATGTGCTATCAGCAGTGAAAGCACGCTCAGTTGTAAAGCTCCGAATATCATCCAGTGGCTTTCGAAACCCGAGATACGTCGCTGTAGATATGCGACGTAAAACCCGCCCACTGCGTGCTTTTCACTCTGATACTTCAAGTAAAACTGCACGAGCGCCCAAGTCCCGGAGGCGGTCGCGGCAGCCGTCCAGGCGATCATCAGAACGAAAACCTTCGAGAATTGCCGGACGAAAACCCCGTATACCAGAGGAATAAACAAAAACACGTAAAATTTTCTGATTTGCGCGCGCCCTCCCCACGGATCCGGAGATAGCACATCCGCCAAGGCAGTCCACAGGAAAAAAGCAGCAAGCGGTACCCAGATGCGCGGGAATTCCAGCTTGTGGCGAAAAACCAGGAGAAGAAGAACGCCTACGCCGAGCAGGATTTCGCTGGCCGTAATGGAAATGTGAATGCAGCCCGCACCCGCCACCGTTACGCTCAGCAGAATGCGATCCTGTGTCCGCTGATCGACGGGCATGAACTCGCTAGTATGACAGAATGAAAGGCGAAACCCTGCTATGCAGGTCTATTTGCTTAGGCACGGAGTGGCAGAAGAAGCGCGCATAGGCGCTAGCGATGCGGGTCGCGCACTGACTCCCTACGGCCGTCGAAAGCTGCGGCAGGTGCTCAAAATGGCTTCCGAAGCGGGCGTAAGTCCGACCCTTGTCCTGAGCAGTCCATTGAAGCGCGCGATGCAAACCGCCCAAATTGCGCGAGAAGTTCTCGGATATAAAAGCGACATACTTCGAACCAAAGCTCTGGCTCCGGGAGCTAGCGCAAATGACGTTTGGGAGGAGATTCGCGTTCACCAGGATGAGGCTTCGCTTCTCCTGGTCGGTCACAATCCGCTATTCAGTGAATTGGCTGCTTATCTGCTCGGAGACTCAAAAATTGAAATCGATTTCAAAAAGGGCGCAATTTTCCGGGTCGACCTCGACAATTTTCCGCCGCATCCGAAGGGTATTTTGCGCTGGTATTTGACTGCCCGCTTGGCCGGTGACCGCCGCTAAACATTCTCAAAGCAGTCGTAATTCTCCGGTCTATCATGTAGATGAGTCTTTTGATGCCTTCCCTGAATGCGTGTGCTCGTTTTGCGCGCGCGAGAGATGTTTTACTCGTTTTGGCTATGTTGGTTTCGACGGGAAATCCGCAATCGCCGCAGGGGCCGACACCTCCAGGCCAGAATCCCGAAAAGAAAACGATCCCCGGGCAAGTCTCCCCGACGCCTCCCGGCAGCAATCCCGCTCCCTCACCTCCGAAATCCCCAGATTCGAATCAACCCGCGAATTCCACTGCTCCAATCGAATTCGAATCACGCGGAATGGAATATGAAGCGCTGACGAAGAACGGAATCACGGTGATGTTCGCTCCATTGCCGCCGCATATCAAGGACTACAGCATCGTTCAGGTCACCGTTACAAACGGGTCTCTTGTCTCCTGGACCGTTAAACCAAGCGATTTCTCGTTTAGCCGGCAGGATGGTACTGTGCTTCAGCCGGTCTCGGCCGATGAGGTGGTTGAATCGTTGCTGCAAAAAGCCAGCCGTAACGACGTTATTCAGTTGCAGCTTCTTTACGAAGACAGCATCTATGCCCTTACTAATTTCCGTTCCACCAATGGGTATGAGCAACGAAGAGAGGCGGCGATGGCGCAGTTCGTGAATCGAGGCTTCAAAGCAGCCGCTGCTGCTTCAGCGATAACTCTTGTCCCGATCAAGCTAAAGCCGGGTGACAGCACCGACGGCGCAGTTTTCTTTGAGAACCGCACCAAAGAGAAGACTCTGGGTCCAGGCCGGCTGATCGCTCACACCTGCGGCGAAACCTTCGCTTTTGACATCTATCCGGAGTTGAAAAGCCGCTAGTGTCCGATCCTTCTGAATCGTCTTCTTCTCGTTTCATTGATCTGCATTCGCACACAAACGAGTCCGATGGCTCCTTATCTCCTGCGGAGTTGGTGTCGCTGGCCAAAAGAGTGGGCGCAGATGCAATCGCCATCACGGACCACGACACATTCGCCGGTTTCGAGAAGGCCGTCCCGCACGCTCGCGATGCCGGCCTTGAACTGGTTCGAGGAATCGAGCTGAACTCCAGATTGAGGCTGGCGGGCAATAGTGAACAGCGATATGTTCACCTGTTGGGCTATTTCCCTTCGCGTGAACCATCCTCCGAATTTAATGAGTGGCTGATTGGGGAGCGCGACGACCGACGCAGCCGTAACCGCCGCTTAGCCGAAGCATTGCAGCGCAGAGGTGTCGATATATCCCTCGAAGAAGTAGAGGCGCGAGGCAAGAGCTTGACCGGTCGCGCGCACTTTGCTCGTATCCTTGTGCAGAAAGGCTATGCCAGCAATTCCGAGGAAGCCTTCCGCAAATATCTCGGCGAGAGCGCGCCCAGCTATGTTCAACGGGAAAGTCAGACAACGGAAGAAGCCATCGCAATCATTCGCGCGGGAGGCGGCATCCCTGTAATTGCGCATCCGGTGAGGCTTGCGCTCTCGCATGGCCGCGAACGTGATGTGCTCGTGCAGCTCAAGAAAGCCGGATTGCTCGGCCTCGAAGTCTATCATTCGGAGCACCCGCCCGCCTTGCAAGCGCATTACAGGCAGCTCGCGGAAGAGCTGGATCTCCTGCCCACGGGTGGCTCTGATTTCCATGGGGCGCCAAAGCCAGATATCAAACTGGGTACCGGATTGAACGGAAATCTTCGCGTGCCTCGTGAATTCTTGGATCGCATGCGCGCCTTCATCGCCCAGTACTGAGCCCGCGCCCGTTAGGGAGCGAACCGCTTCCCAGATCCAATTCGTAAAATGAGTCGTGTCCGCTGTTCTCCCCCGAATCCGCTTTAACCTCGACTTTCTGCCCTCTGCGGATCCAGCCCGGCCCGGCTTGTTTATCCGCGATCCATACCACTACTCTGATGCCACATTGCTCGTACCTCCCGCTCTCGTGCAGGTCCTCGAGTGCTTTGACGGCAAGCAGTCTACTCTTGATTTGCGGTCTGAGTTGGTGCGGATCACCGGCGACATCCAGGTCGGCGATTTGGAAAAGCATCTGTTCGATGCACTCGACAAGGCCGGCTTTCTCGAGAACGATACATATCGCGAGCTGAAGGCCAAGCGCGAAGCTGATTTTGCTTCAGAGCTGAAACGTGAAGCCATCCTCGCCGGCTCCGCATATCCGAATGAAGCGCCAAAGCTGGCTGAGCTCCTGACCCAACGGATTGGCGGCTCGCAAGGCGCCTCATCGACCATTGGTATTGCCGCTCCCCACGCAAGTCCGGACGGTGGATGGGATACCTACCGCGCTGCATACCAGGCATTGCCGTCCCGCGAACAAGCCGAAAACTGTACATTTGTCATCCTTGGAACTTCTCACTACGGCGCGCCGGATCGCTTTGGCCTTACCCGCAAGCACTTCCTCACGCCCTTTGGTGAGGCGCAAACCAACGTCCCGCTAGTCGCCGAGCTTGCGAATGCGGCAGATGGCGCGATTCAAATGGAGGATTACTGCCACGCAGTCGAGCACTCGATCGAGTTTCAAGTTGTTTTTCTGCAGCATATCTATGGTCCCGGCGTCCGAATCCTGCCCATCTTATGCGGGCCATTCGTAAAGAGCATCTACGAAGGAGGCTTGCCCGAGCAGAACCAGGGAGTGGCAAGGTTTTTCGATGCGCTCGGCAATATCGCCTCGAGAGAAGGCAGGCAACTGTTTTGGATCTTAGGCGTAGATATGGCCCATATAGGGCGGCGCTATAACGATCCGCTGACAGCTACAGCAAACACAGGCGAGATGATCGCCGTCCAGCAGCGCGACCGCGAGCGGATACAGCAGATAAGCACCGCCGACAGCCGCGGCTTCTGGTCACTGGTTCAAGATGGACACGATGATCTCAAATGGTGCGGATCCTCGCCTCTGTACACGTTCTTGAAGATCATGCCGGAGATCCGCGGTGAATTGCTCGCCTACCAGCAGTGGCAAATCGATCCGTATAGCGTGGTCACCTTCGGCGCGCTGCGTTTCGAGCGTAACGCAACATAGTCATGACCGCTTGCTAACCGCGCCCGCTTCAGTTTCCCCCAAGAGTTGGCACGGAACCGCGACCGTAAGGGAGCGTTTATCAATATTCGATCTGTTCGTCCAGTTCAGCAAACAGGTCGGCTAAAGGCAACTTGATCTCCGGATCGCGAGTGCTAAGAAAGCTCACCGCCTCGCGCCGTGCCTCACGCGTGTATTCCCAGGCGCGTCTTTTTCTTGGATCAATTATCCAGACATAAGCCACGCCGAACTGCAGATAATCGTCGATCTTATCTTCCAACCGATTCGCACGGTCCTCGGGAGAAAGGATTTCAATGCACAAGAAGGGCGGCTCGGTTAACAAGCGGCCTTTCGCCTTACGCGTAGTCACCGCGATATCTGGAATCCGGAAACGCGTTGGACTGATCTGAGTCCTGGCCTCGGTGAAGACATAAATGCCCAGTTTTTTGCGCCGGTTCAACAGCCATGCCGTGATTAAGCCCTGCAGCGCACCGTGGTCGGCCTCGCCCATATTTCGTTCGACAAGTTCACCATCGATATACTCGCGGTCAGACTCGTAACACTCCTTCAGGTACTCTTCTAAAGAAACAAGTGTTGCGTGACTCATGCTAAGGCTGCTACTGACCACCCCACCAGTATCCCGGGCGAGCGCGTATTTTCAGTCCGGGCCGGTCGACCACAACCTTGATGTTGTGAAAGCCGGGCTCATTTCTGTCGTTGGGTGAGTAGCTCAGCAAATATTGACTATTCAGGTCTTTGCCGACGTCCGTGATGGCTTGTTCCAGCCCGTTTTCTGTAGCAAAGCTGTATACCCTGCCGCCTGTGAAAACCGAAAATGCCTCCGCCGGACTCTTCTTGAACAGATCGTGTATCGAGTGCAGAATCGGGGGCAGGCCATTCAAGATGTTTCCATTCTCCTGCTGAATAACCTCGGTCTCGCTGTACGCGCCGTTACCGCGTAAATTCGGCAGCGCTTCGGGCGGAACGCCCCCGTTCTGCGGGCGCGGATAGCCTGGCTTTTTCAGAAGCGCGCTGAGCGCCCTTGAGATGTCCACGCAATACACGATGACGTTGTCAAACTGCATGTCTCTGACGGTCTCTTCCAGGTGCGCTTCGCTGCCTTTATCTATGTCCCGGCTCAGCAAGACAATTACGCGCCGCCGGACATTCCGCGGATCGTGCCGCTTCAGCATATGGTCCGCTTCCAAAACAGCATCTATAATCGCGGCCGTATTTGAGCCCGAGGTGATTTTTTGCATCGCGTCATCCAGCTTTTCGGGATCATTTGTGAAGTCCTGAAGATGCTGCATTCGATGATCGAAAGCCAGCACAGCCGCATCCCCTTCCGTCCCCGTAATCAGCCCCTGAAGCAGAACGCCTGCTTTCTTGATCTTTGGAAGCATCGGCTCAATTTCTGAATTGGCCTGAACCACCAGCACTACTGAGAGCGGCAGCTGGCTGAAATCCGCGCTGACTTTTTGCGGTTTGTCGTTGTCGTAGACTTCGAAATCTGTCGTGCTCAGTCCATTGACATAGCCGTGACCATCGGGATCAAACACGGTGGTAGGAACGAGCACATATCGAACCGGCACTCGTATCGTGGTGCCGTCCGGGCCCGGCTGCTCAACAGTCTCAGCAGGCGCGGTGCTGGGAGTCGCCGGCTCTGGCGCGCTTTCTGGCAGCGTCTTGGGAGCTGGCCCAAGCTGGCCCGGTTGCGCGGGCGGCCCTGGCGGCATCTGCCCGGGAGGCAAAATCTGCGCCATGCCGGCGCCTGCGAGCGCCAAAAATAGCGCCACCTTGCAGAAGTTCGCGGAACCCGGAAGACCTTTCTGAGCCGCGCGCGTCAGCAAGCGGTCTTGTTCCTGCCATCGGCGCTGATTCTTGCAAGTTGGTACATGCCGCTTTCTCATATATCTCGTGAGATGTCCCCGCATTCTGCTGAGTTTCCAGCGCCGTCTTCAGTTTCGCACCGTTAGCAATCTATTTGGTTGTGCAGTGCTCGGTTCGTCCCTCGATTAAATCGATGAGATGTGGCGCCAGATCTTCAATTATTTGAAGGGAATGCAGCGCGCCTCGGGGCGAACCCGGCAGATTCACGATCAGTGTTTGCTTGCGAATCCCCGCGAGCCCTCGCGACAGCACCGAAAATTTGGTCTGTTCCAATCCTTTCGTCCGCATTAATTCTCCGATCCCTGGAATTTCGCGATTGAGGATCCTGCGCGTTGCTTCAGGAGTCACATCGCGGGCTGAGACGCCCGTTCCCCCTGTCGTGAGAATCAAAGACGCGACGGAATTATCAGCCCAGTCCTGCAGCTGCTTCACAATCGCATCCTCATCATCAGGTGTCACGGTTTGAGCAACAACGGACCAATTCAGTTCCTGACACCGCTGATAGAGTGCGGGGCCGGAGAGATCTTCTCTCCTTCCAGCCGCAGCGGAGTCGCTGACCGTAAGAATGGCCACTCGGATCACGATCTGGAAGCGTCCTTCCGGCGGTAGGTTCCTGATTTCCCGCCTGTCTTCTCGACCAGATGAATTTCACGGATTTCAATGCTCTTATCGAGCGCTTTGGTCATATCGTAAATCGTCAAAGCTGCGACCGATGCCGCCGTCATGGCTTCCATTTCCACGCCGGTCTGAGCTGCGGTTCTAGCAGTCGCAGTGATCTCAATTCCGCCTTTATCGATTCGAAATTCCAAGCCGGCGTGCGTTAAAGAAATCTGATGGCATAGCGGAATCAGCTCGGAGGTTTTCTTCGCCGCGCTAATTCCGGCAATCCGCGCTACCTCCAGCGGATCGCCTTTGGCGTTGTTCGGCAGAGCTCTGATCACCTCCGGCGTCATCGCGACAAACGCTCGGGCCGTGGCCGTCCGCACATTTGTTTTTTTGTGAGAAACGTCCACCATCGAGACTTGTCCCGCCGAGTTGTAATGGGACAGCCGCTTCTTCATGGCTTCAGCATCACCCGGATCGCATCGCCCGTTTCCCAGCTTTCTCGATCGTGATCCGCAACCAGAAACGCATTCGCCCTCGCCAAAGCCGGTACGTCGCTCGATCCTTGCCAGCGAATATGACGCAATCTCTGGCCGTCTTCGCTGAGGCGCGCCGGCAGGAAACGGGTCAGGCCCGGCTTATGTCGGAACGGCGCTTCGAAGCGGGCGGACAGAAGCGGGAGGATGGGATCCGTCTCACCCTCGAGGAGCTCCAGCGCCGGACGTGCGAAGAGTTGAAACGTTATCAGCGTCGAGCCGGGATTGCCCGGCAATCCGAACACCGGCTTATCATCGAGCAGTCCGAACGCGGTTGGCTGCCCCGGTTGCACGCGCACTCGCTCAAAATGAAGTGCAACGCCGAATTCGCGCAGAGCAGGTTTTACCAGGTCGTATTTGCCGGCTGACACGCCGCCTGTCACTAACAGCATGTCGTGCTGTAATCCTCGCTCGAGCAGCGGCCCCAGAGCTTCCTTCGTATCGCGAGCGACGGGCAATATCACCGGCTTCCCGCCCGAAGCCTTGACCAGCGCGGCCAGCATGTACGAATTCGAATTGCGAATCTGATGAGCAGCCGGCGTTTCACCGATCTCGACAATTTCATCGCCCGTCGCCAGAATCGCAACCGAAGGGCAGGGCATTACCGGAACAGTGGTGTGGCCCGTCATCGCGAGCGTTGCGATATGGCTTGCATCCAATCTCGTGCCTTGGTGAATCAGAACTGAGCCGCCTTGTGCTTCGGCTCCGCGCGGATTTATGAACTGCCCGGGTTCTGCGCGTTGACCTATCTTGACGCAATCGCCTAAGCGCTCTGCGTGCTCGATCATCACCACCGCATCCGCTCCCTCGGGCACGGGCGCCCCAGTCATAATCTCCAGCGCCTCGCCTTCTTGAAGCTCCGGTTGTTCTTCTTCGCCGGCCCGTACTTCGCCGCGAATCTTCAGTACGCCGGGCACACCGCTCGATCGCACAGCGAATCCGTCCCGCAAGGATCGTCGCAAAGCAGGATAATCGCGGTCCGCCAAAACGGATTCAGCCAAAACGCGTCCGTGCGCGTCATGCAGGGGAACCGTTTCTGCCCCGTGGCCGCGCTGAACACCCCGCACGCTCTCGATTACGATCCGGCGAGCATCCTCGAATCCGATTGGCGGCACGATTCGGATTTTACAATCGTCTGCCTTTCAGCCGCGGGAACATTCGACATCTATCGGTGTCTGTTGCAAGTGAGTGAGGTGCTTCGGATGAGCGCTCTGAGGGCGCTCTGAGGGGACGGACCGACTCTGTCCCAAACCAGGAGATGTCGAAATGACCGACCTGCCCCCTCGTGGACAGAGCTGCCCGTCCCCGGTTTACCGGTCCGCGTCCCCGGTTTACTGGCCCCTGGACATAGCTGCCCGTCGCCGCTCGCTCTCGAGGCATAAACATGTTTAACCAAACCTTCGTTGACGGAACACAAAAAACAAAAAAGCCCTACACCGTTCTCTTATCTCTGCTGCTGCAGATTTCCGCACTCTGTGTTTTAATCTTGATTCCGCTCTTCTATACAGAGGTGCTCCCAGGCGCGCAGCTCAAGAGCATGCTGGTAGCTCCTCCGCCCCCGCCGTCGGCTCCTCCTGCAGCTCCGGTTGCAAAGATTCAACCGAGACCTGTCTTTCGGCAATTCGACGCACACCGGCTGATTGCGCCGGCGAAAATTCCGAACCATGTGAATGATGTTCGCGAAATCGCGCCGGCGACAGAGGTCGGGGTCCCGGGCAGTGTTAGCGGGCCAGGCAGCGGCAATGGTGCGAGCGTCAACAATCTGCTCTGGGCAGTGCCGAACAACCCGCCCCCTCCGCCGCCCGCGCCGAAAGCAACACCGTCCCGTGGTCCCGTGAGGATTGGCGGAATTGTTGCAGCTGCGAATCTGATCCGGCAAGTGCAGCCCGTCTACCCTCCGCTGGCCAAGTCCGCGCGTGTGCAAGGCACCGTCGAGTTCACCGCCATCATCAGCAAAGAAGGAAATATCGAAAAGTTACAGCTTGTTAGCGGACATCCCCTGCTGGTCAACGCCGCCAAAGAAGCCATTCTGCAGTGGAAGTACCGGCCAACCTTGCTGAACGGGCAGCCCGTCGAAGTGAGTACCGAGGTCAGCGTGATATTTACGTTGAGCCCATAAGGCCGATACGCCGGTAGCGGGATACTGCTATTTGAGTTCTCCCGCTCCTTATCGCTTTGTTTTATCGCTCCCCGAGCGCGTGATTCGCTCACTCGCTGCTCTTTCTGGCGGCCTCTTGCGAGAAATCGGCATCGTTGCCTTGCCGGCGCGCATTCGGCGGACCGCGCTCTATCGCACTATGGTCGAAGTCACGCTCCGGTTCCTGATTGAGCAGGTAGGAAAAGTGCCGGACATCTATCCGTCGGAAGATCAGCTCACCCAAAATTTCCTTCTAAAGCGAGGTGCAAGCCATGGCATCGAGCTTCTAGGCATTCTGACGCTCCACGTTTCTCCTATCTGGGTTCTTGCCGCGCTCGCCGATGCCACTGGTGCGGGCCACAGCCTCATTCGACAGATCGCCCAAGCGTTAAAGGACGAAGGTCTGCTCGACCCCGGATCGCATTTCGAATCGGTCGACCAACTGCTTGACGGCCTGGAAAAAACCAGCTCGCATTTGGCAGAGAGTCTGAATCTGCCTCCGCTCGACATAGCCGGATTGCGCACCGAGTGGGGTAGATTGCGAGCGGAGCTGCCTCATATACCGCGACAAAATCTCCCCTCGCCCGGCACTCTGGAAAGGATGTGGACCAGGCTGGTCGAGTCCGCTGCCGCGCAGAACCGGTCCGTGTTTACGGTTTGCTCTATGCTCGCGGTCTCCACGGTCGCCGCGACTCCGGCGAATTTGCGCTGGCTCTCCCGCGCGTCGCGCATAGCCGCGAAGCGGACGAGTGAAGTATTGGGCCAGACACTGCTTTCTCACTATTCCGAGGCTCTCGAAGAGATCTCCCGTCTCGGCTTCGTTGAGTACTGGAGACGCGAATTTCGTCCCTATCTCCGCGCCGCAGCGCAACAATTTACTCCCGGGAATGAATCCTCAACGGAGCGCCTGCTCCGCAAGGGCTAAGCTTTTCTTGACATGCAAGCAACATCGATCTGGCACGACATTCGCTACAGCATTCGAACGCTTAGGCAGAATCCCGGGCTGACCATTGTTGCCATATTGACCCTGGCGCTCGGCATTGGAGCGAATACAGCGATGTTCAGCGTCGTCAACGCGCTGCTCCTCAATTCAGCAACCATGCGCAATCTTCGGGATCCCGCGAGGCTGGTGATGCTCTGGGAAAAGAATCCGCAACTGGGCCCGGTTGTTTCCGAGCGCATGCCCACCGCGCTCGAAAATTTTCGCGAATGGAAACGGCAGAGCCGGTCATTTGAGGACATGGCTCTCGCCGCGACTATGAATTGCAATCTAACCGGTGGCGCGTCCGCTTCTGAGCAGCCGGAGCGAGTCCTCGGAATCCGCGTATCTCTGAACCTCTTCTCCTTACTCGGCATCAAGCCTGCAATAGGCCGTATTTTCACACCAGGCGAAGCGCGGACCGAAGGAGACAATCCCGTGATCCTGAGCGCTGAGCTCTACTATCGCCGCTTCGGTACAAGGAGTAACTACACGGGTAAGACCCTCCGCATCAATGGTGTCGAGCGAACAATCATCGGGGTTCTACCGCCGAAATTCCAATTTCCCGGAATGTATGGCGGATTGAATCAGGACAATCCGGACGTCTGGCTCCCGCAGGACATCGACAGCGCCAAAGGAGACGACGCCAGAAATCGTCAATTCTTTGTTTACGGCCGTCTGCGGCCCGATGTTACGCTCGCCCAGGCTCGCACCGAAATGAACGTTATCGCCAGGCGGCTGGAAAGAGCAGATCCGCGCCTCAACCAAGGATTCGGGGTGAATGTGTTTCCTCTTTTTGTTGAAGACTTGGGAAACGATCTGCCCGAGAGCCTGATTACGCTCCAGATCGCCGTCGGGTTTGTTCTGCTCATCGCGTGCGCGAATCTCGCAAATCTCTTACTCGCGCGAGCCGTCGGAAGGGAGCGCGAAATGGCGATGCGTCTTGCCCTTGGAGCCGCGCGTTCCCGCATTCTTCGCCAACTCCTTACGGAAAGCCTGGTACTCAGTGCGATTGGCGGGGCCGCGGGCCTAATGCTCGCCTATTGGATTCTCGCCGCCATCTCTTCCCTCGCGCCCCAGGATACGTCCAAGTTTCATCAGCTCCATCTCGATGCCGCTCCGATGGTGTTCACGTTCTTTGTCGCCGTATTGACCGGCTTGCTATTCGGTCTCGCTCCCGCGCTGCACGCTGCGGGACGGGATGTGAACGAAATCCTTGGGCGCGGAGGTCGCGGGAGCAGCAGAGCCTCGAGGCGATTTCGCAGCGTTTTAGTTGTGGCAGAAGTGGCGCTCGCGATTGTACTGCTCATCGGGGCAGGCCTGATGATTCGCAGCTTGCGCTCTTTGCTCGCAGTGAATACAGGAATGCAGCCCGATCATTTATTGACCATGCAGATCTCTCTGCCGCAAACTCGCTACTCTTCGGATGCTCAGCAGAAAGCGTTTTGCGACCGGCTCCTCAACAAAGTGCGGTCCCTGACCGGCGTGCAGTCGGCCAGCATAGCCGACAACCTGCCTATGGAGAGCGTTGCGGCGACGGCATTCTGGGTTCCCGGCGAGCCGACGAAGCCGAACGAATCGCCTATCGCCGATCATGCCCGGGTTACGGACGGCTATTTCAAGACTGTTGGAACGCCCCTGCTCCGTGGCCGCGACTTCACCCGTGCCGACGCAGAAGTTGCCGATCCGCGAACCGTCATTCTCAACCAATCACTGGCCAAGATTCACTGGCCGAAAGGAGATGAAGTCGGCAAATCTATCATGCTTCCGGTCAGCGGAGACAAGCGTCTGCAATTGACCATTATCGGCCTCGTGAAAGATACCCGCCAATTGGGACCCGATTCCCCGGCGAGACCGGAGCTTTACACCCCTACCAGAATTTTTCCGAATATTTTCCTGACCGTGCGTACCACCGGGGACCCGCTGAAGATGACGCCCGGTATCGAAAAGGCTGTCTTCACCATAGACCCTGAACAGCCCGTGTTCGAGATTCACTCCATGCAAGACTTACTCCGCGATTGGCTCGCGCCGCGCCGATTCAGCATGGCCGTCTTGACTGGATTCGCCGGGCTTGCGCTCGCCTTGGCCTTACTCGGTCTTTACGGAGTCCTGGCCTATCTCGTCACGCTACGAACCAGAGAGCTCGGCATTCGGATAGCGGTAGGCGCGGCGCCGCAAGATGTGTTGCGACTGGTGATCAGACAAGGCCTGACGTTGACCCTCACCGGCCTGGTGGCCGGCATTGCCGGAGCGCTGCTCTTGACGCGTCTCATGCAGAGCCTCATCCCAAACGTCAGCCCCACTGATCCGCTAACCTTCACAGCCGTCGCAGTGCTTTTGATCGCCGTAACGCTCCTGGCCACATATCTGCCCGCGAAACGCGCCGCGAGAGTCGATCCCATGCAGGCCTTGCGAGTCGAATAGAATGATGCGCTGCTGCATGCGGGGCGAGCGCGATGCGGCGCTCTATCCAGACCGGCTCATTCACTTCGCCAGCGCGTGAAGCGTGTTGCGGTAACGCGTCATGCCGTCCTCAGCGATATTCATCTGACGCTCAAATTCGGGATCATAGGGCGTCAGCTGGTATCCGCCATTGGACCCTTCTATCAGAAACAGCGGTTCGCCCTCACCCGTGCGCAATCGGCTGATCACTTCCTTTGGCAAAATCACTCCAAGCGAATTGCCGAACTTACGCACCTTCAATTCAATCACGCCTGGCTCCTATGTAATTACTATTTTTACAACTCTCCCGCAAACCTCGAGGCTTTGGCAAGCGTTTCGAAGACAGGCTGAGCCGTTTTGAGCTGCGGCTCGCCCGACACGATTGGCAAGACCCTAACGCTGAATAAGGATGTTTACACGATTATCGGTGCCGCTCTGCACGCCGCAGGACGTGAGGTAAATGAAATACTCGGCCGAGGTGGCCGCGGCTAACCTTCACAGCCGTCGCAGTGCTTTTGATCGCCATAACGCTCTTGGCCACGTATCTGCCGGCGAAACGTGCCGCGAAAGTCGATCCATGCTGGCCTTACGAGCCGAGTAGCCCCAGTCCTCCTGCGTTAAAGCCTGTGGGGCAGGCTTTCAGCCTGCGGCGGACTTCAGTCCGCGTACATAGACACCAAAGAAAGCTCATTCATCGAAAGACAGGATATGAGTTGCGCTCGTGCTGCGGCTCGACGTAAAGCCCTTACGTTCGTAAAGACGCGCTGCTCTCGAATTGTTGGCTCGGAGGCGCACACTCGAAAAGTTCTGCCGGGCCACGCTCAGTAGCGTGTCAACAAGCGCTCCTCCTATACCCCTGTTGCGCCATGCCTGCCTGACGTAAAGCCGCCTGATCCGGCCTACGCTTCGATCGGCGAGAAATGGATCCCAGTTAAGTCCGCCAATCGCGACCAAAAGACCTTGGTCCAGATGACCACACAGGATCTCGCCGGCGCCATTGAAGCGATTTTTTCCATTTAGCCATTCCTCACGAGAGTTTCGAGAAATTTATATCCCTCGTTACGTGCTTCCGCCTGCATTTGCTCTAATCCCGGCGCGGGAAGCTCAATCTGCTGTATCAACGCCACGGTTGCCAATTGCACATCTCCCGAACAATTGGTATAGCAGCCCGCGCTTCCGGCGCGACGTACCGGGGCTTGCAATCAGCGTATTTATTATTTATAGTTGAACATATGTCGCGAGAGGTCCTTGGAAACTTTGAGCTAATGGTCATGCTCGCCCTAATCCGTTTGGGCGACGGCGCTTATGGAGTTCCTATTTCCAAAATGATTGAGGAGAGCACGAATCGTGAAGTGCTGGTGGGCAGCGTCTACGCAGCGCTGGAGCGTCTGGAGGGTAAGGGCTTCGTGGTGTCAGAAGTCGGTGAGCCAACGCGCGAGCGTGGGGGACGGGCGAAGCGCTACTTCCGCATCACCGAAAACGGTCTGCGTCAGGTCCGCGACACGAGAGGTGCGCTGATCAAGCTGTGGCAACGTATTCCTGCGCTGCAAGGAGGAACACGATGAAAGCCTCACATCAGCCTATCTTGGCAACGAAGTTATTAGGGTGGTTCGTCTCGGGGCCGCACGGTGATGCCCTTACCGGTGACCTCATTGAGCAGTATCGGCAGGGACGCTCCGCAGTCTGGTATTGGCGGCAGACGCTGTTGGCAATCATCGTTTGCCTTGCGAAAGACCGTACGCTCGGAGGACCGGCAGTCCTTGGATCATTGCTCGTTTTTCTGCTCATGATCGTCAGCGTTGGCCGTCATCCTTCGAGTCTCGGAAGCGGGCTGTTTGTCATGGACCTCGCGTTATTGTCGGGCTACAGTGCCTTTTCGGCGTGGGTGTGGCGCCAGCGACGTCCGGAGAGGAGGGCCGCACTCAGTGCGGGAGCGCAAATCGGAGTTATATTAGGCCTGGTTCTTATTGCTAGCCATGCGATCGAGTGGTTCGCGCTGTTCGAAGGCAGAGCTGCGCAGCTTGTTCGCGGTGCCGGCTCGGTGTTGCTGATGCTGGGTCTGCTCGGTGCGGCGGGCTCGGCGGCGTGGCAACGCACGCGATCTACCATGTTGGCGGTCATCGCCGGCTTATGGTGTGGGTCGCTGGGGTTGCTAATTTTGCTCAGTTTCGCCTTAACCTTAAACCTCGCCTTTGAAGCGCGCGCTGCATTGTGGCTTCACGAGCCCTTTCTTACGAGCGGCATGGGTGATGCCGGCGCGTTCGTGGTGAGAAATTCATTGGAGGCGGCATCCGAGATACTGGTGCGTATTCCGATTGCCGCATTGCTGCTGTCCTTGGGCGGGAGCTTTTCGAAGGCGTGGATCACGGCTCGGCCGCGAAGCCTCGCCGTGCGAGCCGCGTGGTTCACGCCTTTCATCTTTGTGGCCGGCGCGGCCGCCCTTTGGTACGCAGACTCCCTCAACCGCGCCGCTCGACCGCCGTTTGTAATGGCTGGACTCCTGGCCGCCGGTATTGCACTTTGTGGAGCTCATCCCATCTGGTCATCCCTTTCCCACAAGCCCGGGAACTGTCGCGCGGAACGTAGCTGATTTTTTCAATCAGCAACAGACTACCCCCAAAAACCGGTCACATCCCTTTAAACTTTCTCCCACGATCACGTCGCACCCCTGATCGCCTTTCGTTTGAGCAGCCTATAGGAAATGAGCTCGGCAGTCTCGCGCTTCACTGTGTTTCATCCAGCCTGTTCCTTCTCTACCTTCAAAACAGCCGGACCCATTTCGGCCATTTTCATCCAGGAGTTCACCCCATCATGTCAACCGACGCTCAACTGGCAGCCAATAAAGCCAACGCTCAACACAGTACCGGCCCTACCACGAAGGACGGCAAAGCCATTTCCTGCCTCAACAACTTTCGTTGGGGATTTTGCGGCGCATTCAACGTGCTTCCCGCCGAAAACGCGGAAGTATACGACAATCTGCTGCTCTGTCTGCGGCTCGAACATAACCCCTCTACCGCCACCGAAGCCATTCTGGTCGAAAAAATGGCACAGCATCACTGGCTCAGCCAGCGCGCCATGACCCTGCAAAACATTGTTCTGGAAGACGGTGTCGTGATTCCCGAAAATGAAAAGCAGTTCCAACTCTTCCTTCGCTACCAAACCACCAACGATCGCGCGTTCCACAAATGCCTCAACGATCTTCTAAAGCTAAGAGCCGAAAAGCGCAAACAGGAAATTGGGTTCGAACGGCAGAAGCAGCGAGAGGCTGAGGAAGCCCGCAAAGAAGCCGTCGAAAAACGCAAGCAGGACCTGCATCGGACGAACGTTTTGTTCGCCGAAGCCAAAGCGGATCATCAACTGTTGATGAATTTGAACCTGGAATCATCCAATCGCCGCGCTTCTAGCCAGACGAATCAGGAGCCCAGAGTTGAAAGAGCCGCCTGAACGGTACTGAACCTGCCTGATCAATCGCGCTCAGGTGCGGCGTCCAAGTCTCAATGCTTGGCGTGCGAGTGAAATGGCTCCCTCGCCGGCAATTTTTTGTTCATCTCTCTTTCAGGTATGAGGGTAAAAGTGAGCTAAATAGAGTTGTCTGAATGTGCGGCCAATTGCCGTACCAATTAATCTCAAGGGGAGGGTACAACGCATGCAACGCGGGGAACATAAGAGACGCCAACGCGCTGAACGCCTGGAAGCACGCGTCAGCCGCGAGACCAAAGCTCTTTGCCAAAAAGCAGCAACGCTCGAAGGACGGTCGCTGACCGATTTTCTTGTGACCAGTGTAGTTGAAGCTGCGAAGCGCATAATCCGGGAAAACGAGTCTTGGAACTAAGCCAACGAGATAGAAACGCGTTCGTAAGGGCATTGCTGAACCCGGCGCCCCGTCCGAATGCCCGCCTGCAAGCAGCCGCAAAGCGACACCGGCAGTTGCTCGGGTAACTAGTGGCCCTTCTCGAGCCCGGATTTCACATAGAATCGCTCGACCGCAATCACGACCGGCCGGCTTTTTCGTGTGAGGCCGAGCCTCTGGAGCGCTACCTAAGGAACAGGCCAGCCAAGACGCTCGCAGAAACGTCGCGGCTCCATTCGTGTTGCTATCAGCCGAAAACCAGATTCTCGGGTATTACACGCTTTCCTCTAGCATCTTGCGCTCGGACGATCTTCCGCCGGATCTGGTCAAAAAGTTAAAGCTGCCACGATATCCCGAGCTTCCGGCTACCCCGTTGGGGCGACTGGCTCGGCATTCAGCATTTCGAGGCAAAGGCATTGGTGAGCTGCTCCTCTTGGACGCCCTGAAAAGGGCATACGACATGAGCAAGCAGATTGCCTCCTAGCCGTGATTGTGGATGCAAAGGACAAGCGCGCCGTCCGTTTCTACAGCGATTATGGTTTCGTCTCATTTCCAGAAGCCCGGAACCGTCTGTTCTTGCGAATGGATACGATCGGACAGCTTTTTAGTTGATCAATTGTCCGAGGCATTCTTCTCCATCGCGAGTTTTTCGTTTCAACCTCCCCAAATGGCTGATGTGCGGCGCTCCGCAGACGCGCACACTGGAGCTATGAGCAGCACAACGATAGCGGATCTAAGCACATTTTCTTCGGCTTTGACAGATTTGGTCGAGCGTACCGCGCTCGGTGTTGTAGCGGTAAAGGCTGCCCCGTACCGAGTAGTGAGCGGGCTTGCGCTGGGTGCCGACCTGATCGGGGTCGCCGATCATACGCTGCGCCGGGAAGACCGCGTTCCCGTCCAGGCATCAGACGGAACCCAAGCAGCCGCTACCATTCTGGGCCGCGATTCCAGCGTCGATCTAGCCATCTTGAAAGTCGAGGGCTTGAACCTAAAACCCTTGCAGCCGTCCGATCCAGCATTATGGAAGCCCGGGGCTCTTGCCGCAGTCGTGGGCCTCACCATCGATGTGGGTCCTACGGCGAGTCTTGGAATTCTGGGCGCAGTCGGCGGTAGCCGGCGCACCTGGCGCGGAGGAACATTGGATCATTTCGTGCGCTTGGATGTGAACCTTTATCCGTCCCAGTCCGGCGCGGCGGTTGTCGATATCGCGGGCAATCTCATCGGGCTGGCAACTCCCGCGCTTTTGCGCCATTCGGCTGTTGCGGTTCCGCTTGCAACTCTGAATCGCATCTCCGATGAGCTGTTGAAAGAAGGACGGATCCGTCACGGCTATCTCGGTATTAGCTTGCAGCCTGTAGTTATTCCGGCTGCGCTGCGCGAGAAGATCGGGACAAGTACCGTCGGGGTCCGCACGGAAGCCGGGCTTATGCTGCTGAGCGTTGAGCCGGAGTCCCCGGCGGACCAGGCTGGCCTGCAACTTGGAGATATCTTAGTCTCACTCGATGGGAAGTCAATTGGCGATATAGACGAGCTGCAAACCAGTTTGCGAGGGGACGCGGTGGGTCGAACCGTAAAGGCCGTCCTGATTCGCGGTGGTGAGATGCTCGAAGCGCAAATAACCATCTCCGAACGAGTCAAGAAAGTCAGTTGAGAGTCTTTGTCATTCGAGTATGGCTTGATTCGTGTTGCGATTATTGCCGACAATTTGCTGCGCGCTCGCACCCTGGCAACCTTGCTTGCCGAGGATGAGCACTTGGAAATAGTGGAAGCTCGAACAGTGTCTCGCGACCTTGCGCTCAGCCGGTCACGAATGGCGGACGTGATTGTCTTTGCCGGTTTACGACGGGACGCCATGCCCGTTGACGGCGGTCCGCCCATTGTGGTGCTTACTGAGGCGCCCCAGGAAGAAATAACTCTCGGGCCTGCAATTCGGGCTTGGCTGCCTCTGCATTCGTCAGCCGCTGAAATCAGCGCGGCAATCGTCGCCGCTGCGAACAATCTGGTCATCCTTACTCAGGATCAGGCCCGGCGCTCGCTCCGAGGTTCTGATCCGACTCACGACGATGCTGATTTTCCCTCGGAAAGGCTGACAAGTCGTGAATCCCAGGTGCTGCGAATGCTGGCCGATGGACTCGCCAATCGAGAAATTGCAGCACAGCTCCGCATCTCCGATCACACGGCAAAGTTTCATGTCGCCCAAATCCTCGCGAAGCTCGGAGCAGGTAGCCGCACACAGGCCGTTACCATCGGCATTCGTCGCGGTCTGATTCCGGTATAGAATCAAAGACCGGGAGATCACTCATAATGACCAAATGTCTTCTTTTCCTCGCGCTCGCTGCGCCTTTCGCGCTTTTCGCGCAAACCTCCGAGAATAGTCCATTTGTGGGCGCCTGGAAACTCGATGTGGCTAAATCGACCTTTAAACCCGGGCCACCCATGAAGAGCGAAACAGTCACAATAACATCCGATGGGAAAGTCACTGTCGACGGCATCGGACCGAACGGCGATTCCGAGACCTGGTCCTACACTTATTCGCCCGGCACGGAAGTCCCCATCACCGGCATGCCCGATTCCAGCGTGATTGAAAAGAGATCGGGCAACACGGTAGAGCACACCTGGAAATTCGGCAAAGGCAGCCTTCAAGGTAAAGGCGTAGTGTCGGACAACGGAAATGTCATGACATACACGATGGACGGCACTGATGAGCAAGGCCGCCATGAACACGACGTTCTGATTTACGAAAAGACGATGGCCTCCTCAGCCCAAGGCATGCAGGACAATTCCCTCGTTCCCGGCGTTTGGAAGCTCAACGTTGCGAAATCGCAATTCAGCCCAGGCCCCGGTCCCAGCAGCGATACAGTGACTATCGGAGCGGATCACAAAGTGACTGTCGAGGAAGTTAGGGCGAATGGTCAGAATGTAAATTACTCATTTACTCCTTCCGAGGGCGTAGCGGTGCCAATCACAGGTATGCAGGATGCGACGATCATGGAAAAGAGAATCGATTCTCACACCGTTGAACACACGTGGAAGATGGGCGAAATGACTCTGAATGGCCGGGCCGTGATCTCGGATGACGGCAAGACCATGACCTATACCATGACCGGCACAGCTCCCGACGGGACGCCTGTCCACAACGTCGAGATTTACGAGAAGCAGTAGATACTTACGAACTCTTCTTCAACAGCTCTTTCCACCGCTCCCACGCCTTTTTGCGAGCCTTCACGTTACCGGCGTGGTTTGGCTCGGTGCCGTTCGGGTCTTCGCCCGCTCGCATGAAGCCGTGACCCGCCCCTTCGTAGACAACCGGATCGTACGTCTTGCCTGCTTCTTTCATTCCATCCTTTGCCGCTGGAATGGTTGCGTCGATCCGGGCGTCATTCCCGGCGTAGAAGCCATACACAGGAGCTTTGATGCGGGCCATTGCCTCCTTATCCGGCGGAGGGCCGTAGAACACGAAAGCCGCCGCCAAATCCGGACGATTCGTCGCAAACCGGAAGCTCTGGCCACCGCCCCAGCAAAAGCCGGCAACGAATAGCTTGCCGTTCGATGCCGGGAACTTCAAGGCGTAATCCGCTACCGAATTAAGATCCGCCGTGACTTGGTCCGGCTCAAGCCCGCTTACCGCTTTTGTTACATCCCCCTGGGCGAAACTCGCCGTGCCTCCTCCATTCGGGCCCATACCGGAAAGGAGATCGGGAGCAACCGCGATGTAACCCGCTGCCGCGACCTCATCCGCTAGATCCTGGATCCAGTCCGACTCCCCGAAAATCTCATGAATGATCAGAACAACCGGAGTTTTATCCTTCGATTCGGGATAGACGACAAAGGTCTGCACGGATCGCCCGTCATGCTTAACCGTGACCCATTCCCGATGTCGCGGCGATTTTTCTAGTTGCGCCCGAGCCCAATCCTGGGCTGACAGGGAGACCGCTGCAAATGTGAGAAGTGCAAGAATTCGTGCCATTTCACTGTTTTACTACCAACCGCACCGGAGTACTAATGGCCCATTGCTCTGGCGTGTCTTCCGGGTGAGACGCGTATTCCGATCAGTTCACTAACTTGTAGCCACCATGACCTCTCGTTCTCTCTTCCGCTTGTTGTCGTTTGCCGGCTTGATATCGATGCAGGCGTTCGCCACATCGACACTGGGATCGCAGACCGTGACCCTTTCAGCGGCTCCGACTAACCTTGCCTGCGTGACTCAGCAGTACATCAACAAACTTACTATTCGCGTTATTCCAGGATTCGAGGGCAAAGTGTTCGTCGGCACCCCCTGGATGAATACTTCCACCTACGTTGGTGTGCTTTCTATTCTTTTTCCAAACGCAGGCGCCCACAGCGAGGAGTATGTCCTGCAGGATCCTAGCGGCGATGACGGGATCGACCTTTGCTCCATCTACGTCGCTGGTGAGATTCCCGGCGAGAGTGCTGTCGCGGAGTATGTCAGCAACACCGGAGGAGTCACGCCTCCAAGGTATCTTTTTGTGCCCTATTTCGCGCGCGGCGTTAGCGACGAGACCGTCAATTGGGACATTCCTTCGACTATGGTTCATGTGCAGGTGGTACCCGGTGGCGAAGGAACCCAGACCGTGCGCATGCCGGGGCAGGAAAGCGATGATAATGCAGCCATCCTTTATCCGAACACTGGTCAGTATTGGCAGCACAACGCTTGGTCTGAAAGTTGGCAGATGGTAGACCCAATGGGGAACAACGGAATTATGGAGCCCACTTACATCGGTGTTTACGGGGAAATTCCTGGCGAATACGCGCTGATGTCCGTCTGGTTCAAAGAGACCGGCCCATATTGTGACCCAGCGTCAGACCCAACCTGCATGGATTGGGCCTCATATGCCTGGAATTTTTATGGTTACCAGATAACTGCTGGCAGCCCCATACCTGAGAGTGCATATTGTTCCGGCAGCGTTTGTACCACGCCCTCTGTTCTGAATGACTTGTCCATCCGTACTCTTCCTGGATACACGTCTGAGATATCGGTTAACGATCTTCTGGGAAATCTGGATCGAATTCTGTACCCGAATGAGAATGGCGGCTTCTCCGAAGAATTAAGGTATGCGAACACGCTCAATAGTTTAGTTACAAATGCTCTGTCCGGTGACACTGCCACGCCTCTCATCGTGGATTATTTGATCCCCGGATTTAACTACTTAGAGGGTGCCGTAAACCAAACGATTCCGCCTCAGTTCACGACCATAACTTCGCAAATAGGAGGCATGATTACTCCGATGACTGGCGGCACAGCTATCGCTCGCGGAAACGTAAAGCACTTGCTTGTTTCCGTGGTGCCAGGGGAAGAAGGAAAGATCTATATCGGATCATCTTCCATGGATACCAATGCGCTTTCCGGCGTAGATGCCATTCTTTATCCAAACGCGATCGGTCGCTGGAGCGAGACGCTCGAGATTGACGATCCCGAAGGTGACGGCATTCAGACCGACAATATCTATCTCATTTCCGAGATCCCCGGAGAATCAGCAATTGTTTCTACGGTGGCCACGGGGATCGCTCCGGCAGACGGAGTCCTGAACGTTAAGGCAGCGGGTCCCCTTTCGAATCCCAGTTCCTATGGCGTGCCCTTCGCTGCCGCGTCCACTCCCTTCTCAATCCTGCGCGCTCAGGCGATACCGGGCGGCGAGGGCAAGCTCTGGGTCGGTACGCAAGCGATGACAGCCGCCCAGCCCGATAATGCGTATGCAAATGTTCTGAAGGTGCTTTGGCCCAGCGAAGGCGACTATGACGTTGGTGAGGGCCACTCAGAGCGGTTTAGGGAAGAATGCCATGCAGGTCCGGTATCTGCCCCGAACTGCCTGGACTTGGCCAATTTCACCTTTTGGCCCGAGATCGCGAGTGAGCAGTTGCTCGTGTTTGCGCTAGGCCGCTGATGAAGCCGGGTAGTAGCAGCGTACGCACTCTGGCCGCTTTTCTCCGAAAAATCTGGGCCGAACCCACTGAAGTTTTGAGATACGTATTCCGATGAGTTCACTAACTGGATAGACCGGCAGCTTAAATATGACGTATCGTTCTCTCTTCCGCATGTTTTCATCCGACCTGGCAATTGATCTTGGCACCGCCAACACTTTGGTGTATATCGCGGGCAAAGGCATTGTCTTGAACGAACCTTCCATGGTCGCCGTTAACCGAGCCACCGGCGAGATTGTCGGCTGCGGAACGGAAGCGAAGGAGATGCTCGGCCGAACTCCGGCGAACGTCGTTGCCATCAGACCGCTGCGCGACGGCGTAATAGCCGATTTTAAAATGGCGGAACGGATGCTCAACTACTTCATCCAGAAGGCACACAAGCGCAAAAGCCTCGTGCACCCCCGGATCGTGATTGGCGTACCCAGCGAGACGACCGAAGTGGAGAAGCGCGCCGTCTTAGATTCCACTTATCGCGCGAAGGCCAGCGAAGTGCACCTGGTCGAGCAAGCGATGGTAGCCGCGCTGGGCGCAGGGCTTCCGGTGACTGAGCCCAGCGGAAATATGGTTGTCGATATTGGCGGCGGCACAACCGATATCGCTGTGATTTCGCTCTCCGGCATAGTGTACTCGCGATCCCTTCGAATGGCCGGCAATCAAATGGACGATGCAATCATGCAATACGTCAAGAAAAAGTACAACGTTCTGATTGGCGAACGCACCGCCGAAAACGCTAAAATCGCGATCGGCTCCGCGCATCCCTTGCCGGCTCCGCTCACCACGGAAGTAAAAGGGCGTGATTTGATCCACGGCTTGCCGAAGCTCCTGACGCTCAAAGATGAGGAAGTTCGAGAAGCGCTTTCGGAATGCGTTGCGGCTATTGTCGCCGCCATTCGAGTCGCTCTCGAGCGGACACCTCCCGAGCTTAGCGGTGACATCAGCGAACGGGGAATCATTCTAACCGGTGGCGGGTCCATGCTGAAGAACCTCGATGACAGAATTCACGCCGAGACCGGCATGCCCGTTCTGCTCGCCGATGATCCGCTCGCCTCTGTCGTCTTAGGCACGGGGAAGATGCTGGAAGATTTTAAGCTGCTCCGGAAGATGTCCGTAAATTAATCCCCACCATACTCGTCACCTCGAAACGAGATGATGGGCATGTGACGAAAATCGCCTTCCTGCTCCTCGCGTTCGGCGTCGCTTTTGCCGAATCGCCTCTTCCGCCCGCGCCCGGCGCATCCATCATTAACATCTCCTCGCCCGCTCGCTTCAGTGAGCCTGGAATCGCGGTCAATCCCAACAACCCCAATCAGGTTGTCGCGGTGTACCAGGGAGGTACCGCGGTCCAGGGTGGCGCAACTGCTGCCTACTCGACGGACGCGGGCCGCACGTTCAACATCGCCGAAGGCACCAAACCCACTGGCTGGCGCGTTGCCGGCGATGTATCAACTACATTCGACAACCAGGGCCACGCATTTGTGTGTTACCTGGCCTTCGACCGCCTCGGAACCACTTCATACTGGGCACACAATGCCGGGCGCAATGGCATCTTCGTGCGGCGTTCCCTAGATGGCGGAAAAACTTGGGACCCAAGCGCCCTCTCCGTAAAATCATTTCCGACCGATCACGAACCGAACATTCAATTCGAGGACGAGCCGCGCATCTTCGCGGACAACGGGCCGAAAAGCCCACATATCGGCAGTCTTTATGTCGGCTGGGTCGAGTGGCAGCTCGATCAATCCGTCATGCTCTTTTCCCGTTCTATGGATGATGGCCAGACCTGGTCGTCTCCGATTCGCATCAGTACCCATGCCGGCTTGCCGCGAGACGATAATGGCTCTCTCGGCGGCTTCGTTCAAGCTGTCGCTCCCGATGGAGAAATCTATGCGATCTGGGATGACGGAAACCGGATCGCGCTGACGCAGTCCCGCGATGGCGGCAAGACCTTCGCCCGCTCTCGGCCGATAATCGAGACCGGGCCGCCCTACTTCGGTGAGATTCCCGGCGTGTCGCGCGTTGAAGGGTTCCCGCAAATCGGAATCGATCCGCGACCCGGCAAGCACGGCGGCAATCTTTACGTCGCTTGGAGCGATTACACCAACGGCGATGTGGACGTCTTTGTCGCATCCTCCTCTGACCATGGCCGCAAATGGTCGAAGCCCGTCCGCGTTAATGACGATCCGCTTCACGATGGAAACGACCAGTTCTATCAATGGATGACGGTTGATCCAATTACCGGAGCGGTGTACGTCCAGTTCTACGACAGGCGCGACGATCCGGCCAACCGCAAAACACGATTCACCCTCGCGCGCTCTACTGATGGAGGCCGCACCTTCAGTAACTACGCTTGGACGAAAACGCCATTTGAAAGCGGAGGCGCCTTTCTGGGCGATTACACTTGGATGGCAGCCTATAACAATCGTGTGTTTGGTGTCTGGACGGAAACTGTGCAGAGTGAGCAAAAAGCATCCAGCACTCCGGCGCAATCACATGTGACGTCTCCGCAAACGATCATCCGCGTGGGAGTAGCTGATTTTTCTAGCGTCAAGTAAAGGTGAAGTTCGGCGCGTGATCTCACTCGCCGCGCCAGTCGCTCTGGCGGAGCTCGGCTGGATGTCCATGGGTGTGGTCGACACCATCATGATCGCGCCTCTAGGACCGGCTGCGATTGGAGCAACCGGCATCGCGAGCAGCGCATTCTACATGTTCGCCATCTTCGGGATGGGCCTCCTGCTGGGTCTTGACACGCTCGTTTCACAGTCCTACGGAGCGGGCGATCGTGAAGACTGCCGCCATTCTCTAACCCAGGGAATCTATCTCGCCTTGTTCCTCACGCCTCCCTTGATGTTCTTGTTTGCGTGCATGCCCCCTCTGTTTTACGCCCTGGGTATAAACAAATCCGTCAGCGATCTCGCCGGACCATTTGTGACAACGCTGAGTCTCAGCACTTTGCCGCTGCTGCTTTACGGCGCGTTCCGCCGGTACTTGCAAGCCCTCGGACACGTTCATCCGGTCATGTTTGTGCTCGTTAGCGCCAATTTGATCAATTGGTTTTTCAATTGGCTGCTGATCCAGGGGCGTTGGGGATTGCCTGCTTTGGGCGTTGTAGGATCGGCGCTCTCAACGTGCATGGCGCGCGTGTATATGGCCGCGCTGCTCGCATTCTTCATCTGGTGGTTTGAACGCGGTGTTCATCTACGTCTTCGGAGACTGGTTCGGAAGCCGGACCGCCGCCGGCTATCGCGCCTCTTGCGGATCGGCTTTCCCGCGGCGACGCAAATTCTGCTCGAGATCGGCGCGTTTGCAGCTGCCGCTGTGCTGGCAGGACGTTTGAACCCGGTCGCGCTCGCCGCCCACCAGATCGCACTGTACTGCGCCGCCGTCAGCTTTATGATCCCCTACGGCATCGCGTCTGCCGCAGCCGTTGCGGTAGGGCAGGCCATTGGAAGACGTGAGCCGCAGGTTGCCCGCAGAAGCGGCTTCATCGCTATCGGTCTCGCTTCTGCTTTTATGTCGTGCTCGGCTCTCGCGTTTCTCCTCATACCTCGACAGATTCTGGAGGTCTACACGAAGGATGGTGGCATTGTAAGCATCGGCATCGGTCTGCTGGCGTTCGCTGCTGCCTTTCAATTGTTCGACGGCATTCAAACCGTAGCGACCGGAGCTCTTCGAGGTCTCGGAAATACTCGCGAGCCAATGCTGGTCAATCTGGGTGGTTATTGGTTGTTTGGCTTGCCCGTGGGCTATTTGCTCTGCTTTCATTACAAATTCGGGATTTATGGTTTGTGGTGTGGCTTGACGCTTGCGTTAATCGTTATCGCCACGATTCTTCTGTATTCGTGGCAGCGCGTCTCTCGTCAATTCGTGCTAACGTCAAGGTTCGAAGGCCAAATATGCGACTCCTGAATTTTGTGGTTCTTTCGAGCTCAATTGCCGCTGCGCTTCTGGCGCAAGCGCCTCCTTCCAGCACGCTGAAGGTCGGCGACACTGCGCCGGATTTTACACTTCCTTCGACGGAAGGTGGAGACGTGCATCTCGCTGACTACATCGGCAAGAGCACTGTCGTATTAGCCTTTTTCCCGGCGGCCTTCACGGGTGGTTGAACGGCTGAAATGAAAGCATTCCAGTCTGGAATGCAAAAGTTTCAGGATGCAGGAGCTAAGGTCTTCGCCATCAGCACTGACAACAGCCCCTCGCAGAAAGCGTTTGCCCAGAGTCTCGGTTTGCCTTTCCCTCTTCTCAGTGATTTCCTCGATCGCCACGTGTCGAAAGAGTACGGCATCTATCTTCCCAAGTATGGAATAGCAAACCGCGTCACGTTCGTGATCGACAAAGATGGCAAAATCAACTTCATTGAATCCGGAGGAGACGCGCTCAAAATTCTAGGCGCGGGAGACGCCTGTAACCGGCTCGCGCACAGGAAAGCCGAAAGCAAACAGTAAGGCCGAACCTCAAACCGCAAATAGATCGCGGGCGGGCAGTTCTCCTGGCCGGGTGCCCCAAGCTAAACGGAATGCTTCCTTAGGAAACGTGCGTCGCCCATTCGGGTCTTCAAAGAAGAGCTTTCCAAGCCCCGGCAATTGCGTGCGATAAGCCCGAAGAGCCGCTTCTTTCTTCTCACGCCATCCACTGACATCAATTAAGAAATCGATTCCTGGTTCCTTACTCAGATCGGCGTTCGGCGGTAGCCGGAACAAAAGTGTGGGCGGTGTCCACAACAAGCGCTCCACTGTGTGAGGAGAAGCGATTTCCGGATACCACCGGTGATCCGCCGCTGCCGCAATCGCGTCGGAGGTGAAACGGCTGATCGCCAGGTGGTCCGTATGCTGATTTGCTCCATTCGGATCGAACGTGATCACGATCTGCGGACGTGTTTCGCGAATCACTTCCACTAACTGACGCCGGACCTCTTCTAAGGGCGCGGCGAGCAGCTTTTGATCTTCGTAAGGCAGGAAATACAAATCTGCAACGCCGAGGATAGCCGCCACATTCCGCAGCTCCTGCTCGCGCACTTTAGGCAGCTCCTCAACCGAGCAAAGGTCCGCCGTAGCGCCGCGCTCTCCCCGTGTGGCGCAAACGACGCTGACGCGCACACCCGCCTCGCTGTACTTGGCGATTGTTCCAGCCGCGAAAAAGGTCTCGTCGTCCGGGTGCGCGCCCACGATTAGAAGACTTCGCATCAAGCTCAATGGATCTCCGGCTCAGGCGTTTCTCTTTTGGTGCTCAGAAAGTCGAAATCACAACCGAGATGCGCCTGTGTCACTCGCTCGAGATAAAGTGCTCCGTAACCTCGCTCGTACTTCGGAGAGGGCTTTACCCATTTCGATCGCCTGCTCTCCAGCTCTGTTTGGGTCACCAGCAAATCCAGCCGCCGGTTCGCGGCATCAAGCGATATCAAATCCCCGTCTTGCACAAACGCCAATGGTCCACCCACATAGCTTTCGGGAGAAACATGAAGCACGCACGTGCCATAAGCCGTCCCGCTCATGCGCGCATCGGAAATGCGGACCATATCCCGCACGCCTTTCTGCAACAGCTTTTTCGGAATCGGGAGCATGCCCCATTCCGGCATGCCCGGGCCTCCGAGTGGTCCGGCATTCTGCAATAGCAGAACTGAATCTTCAGTAACCTCCAGATCCTCGCGATCGATTCGTTCTTCAAGATCCTGACGGCTCTTGAACACGACTGCAGGACCGACGTGTTTCAGCAATCTTGGATCCGCGGCAGAGGTCTTGATTACCGCGCCGTCGGGCGCCAGGCTGCCGTAAAGAATTGTCGTCCCACCGCTAGGCGCAAGCGGAAGCTCCCTCGGACGGATCACTTCAGAATTGATTGGCTTGGCATCGCCGAGATTCTCGCCTATGGTCCGGCCGTTGACGGTGACGCAATCGAGCCAGAGCAGGTCGCGCATTTCGGCCATCAGTGCTCGAAGGCCTCCGGCATAGTAGAAGTCCTCCATCAAAAAGGCTCCGGACGGTCGAATATTCGCGAGGACCGGAACGCGTTCCGAAATCTGCTCGAATTCGGGTAGTTCCAGTTTCAGACCGCAGCGCCCGGCGAGCGCGACCAGGTGAATGATCGCATTCGTAGACCCGCCGATCGCCATATCTACTGCGATCGCGTTTTCGAACGCTTTCCTGCCCAAAATTTCGGAAGGTTTCAAGTCCTCCCAGACCATCTGGACGATTCGCTCGCCGCAGCTTATTGCCATGCGTGGATGATTCGAATCCGCGGCGGGAATGGACGACGCGCCCGGCAGTGTCATACCGAGCGCCTCTGCGATGGCAGTCATCGTTGACGCCGTCCCCATGGTCATGCAAAAACCGGGTGATCGCGCGATCGCATTTTCCATAGAGTTCCAATCCGCCTCGCTGATCGTGCCCGCGCATCGCTCAAACCAGAACTTGCGAACATCGGTTCCGCTTCCCAGCGGCTGACCTTTCCAATTGCCCCGCAGCATCGGTCCCGCAGGCAGATAGATCGCAGGAATGTCCATGCTGATTGCACCCATCAATAATCCGGGCGTGGTTTTATCGCAACCGCCCATCAGCACCGCGCCATCTACCGGCAAGCTCCGCAGCGCTTCTTCCGTTTCCATCGCGAGAAGATTCCGATACAGCATCGGGCTCGGCTTCATATATGTTTCCGTGATCGAGAATGCCGGAATCTCCACCGGAAAGCCGCCTCGCTGCCACACGCCGCGCTTCACCGCCTCGGCTCTTTCGCGCAAGTGGTAATGGCACGGATTGATCTCGCTCCAGGTGTTGACGATTGCGATCACAGGTTTTCCCGCGAAATCTTCCTGACGATAACCCACTTGCTTCATCCGGGAGCGATGGCCGAATCCTGCCATGTTTTGCGGCCCGAACCATCGATTACTGCGGAGTTGTTCCGCGCTGCGTTTTCGTTCCATCTGCTTCACTTAGATTATGAGCGCTGCAAATTCTCTGCTCCAGCAGATCAACCATATTGTCGTGGTCATGCTCGAAAACCGGTCGTTCGACCATCTGCTCGGCTTCTTATATCAATCCTCAGGAAACGTCTCTCCTCTGGGCCAGCGTTTTGAGGGCTTGCAGGGAAATGAGACGAATCCTGACGGCAGTGGAGGATCTGTTCAGGTTTTTCCAATCAACCCAACCACTCCGCATCCGTACTTCATGCCGGGAGCGAATCCGGGTGAAGGCTATTTAAACACAAATTCACAACTGTTCGGAACCACGCAGGCCCCGAGTCCTATTGCTCCAGCAAGCAATAACGGATTCGTCACTAACTTCGCCTATACACTTTCCTGGGAGAGCAAGGAAAAGGGTAAGGTGCTTCCAGGCACCCAAGACTCACAGATTATGGGCATGTACACGCCACAGACTTTGCCTGTAATTTCCGCTCTGGCCGCAGGCTTTGCAGTCTGCGATTACTGGTTCGCGTCCGCGCCCACCGAAACCTTCCCGAACCGTGCTTTCGTGAACATGGCAACGTCGCAAGGCTATGTGCAGGATAAGACTACGAGTGTTTACACAGCGCCCAGCATTTACACCGCGCTATCGAACAAATCCGCAAGCTGGGCCGTTTACGGCTATGATGCGCCGCCGCTCACGCGCGGCTCGGTCGCCGATATCACCAATGCACCCGAAAGTAACTTCGGCGAATTCGCCGACTTCCAGGCAGCTGCGCAGAACGGCAGCTTGGCGAACTACGTGTTCCTCGAGCCGCAGTGGGGCTCCGCCGGAAACAGTGAGCATCCCAACTACGACATGAGCAAAGGCGAGAAATTTCTCCACGACGTTTATTACGCGCTCTTCGGCACTCCGGTCTGGAATCAGACTCTGCTGATCATCACCTATGACGAGCACGGCGGCTGTTACGATCACGTTCCGCCGCCCGAAAACGCAGCCCCTCCGGACAACTCAGCCGGTGAGTTGGATTTCGATTTCACGCGTTTCGGAGTCCGTGTTCCGACAATTTTGATCTCGCCGCTAATTGCGGCCGGTACGGTGTTTCGCACCACTTCAGCGACGCCGTTCGATCACACGTCCATCCTGGCAACGGTGGAAGAACGCTTCGGACTGGCGAGTCTTACTGCGCGCGACGCCGCAGCGCCGCACGTCGGCGATGTTTTGACGCTAGCGACACCACGCACCGACGACCCTCTCAGCGGAGTCAATGTTCCGGTAAGCGCCAGCATTCAGCCGCTCTCGACCGAGCCGGACAAGTTTCAATGTGCACTCGCCGAAACTGCGGCAAGTCTGCCGCTCAGCCAGGATGAAGACCCCGGCAAGCACGGGCATCATCACTCAATGCCGCAATTTACCAGCGGTCAGGATGCGGTTCAATACGCCAAACGACGGTACCAACAGTACGCAAACGAACGGCGCGGGTGATTGCTTTCGAACGGTAAAAAGAGTAAAACAGGCTGACTCTATTCGTCGCAGACGCAAAAGGAGCTTGTATGAGCGTCATACGTTGTCGTTACGCCTTAATTGCTTTTATTTGGATTGCGGCCACGAACGTTCCTGTTCTCTGGGCTCAATCGCAGCCGGGAGATTTCATTGCAATCAACCCCTGCCGCGTCGTGGATACGCGGAAACCGACCGGAACTTTTGGAGGTCCGAGCATTGCCGGCGGCACCACACGCGTTTTTCCGTTTCCTCAAAGCGCCAACTGCAGCGTTCCACCCAATGCAGTCGCGTACGCCTTCAACATAGCCCTCGTCCCCCAGGGAACGTTCCACTATGTGACCATATGGCCTGATGGGCAAGCGCAGCCAACAGCGGTCAGTTTGAATGACCCAGCCGGCCTGATTTTATCGAATGGGGCCGTCGTTGCTGCCGGCAATAACGGTGCTATCGATGTATTCGTAACCAACACAGCTGATGTGATTATCGATCTCGATGGTTACTTCGTATCGCCAAGTAATCCTGCGACCGCGAGCACCGGCTTGGGAACAGGTGCTCTGACTAACAATACTGGGGTAAGCAACAGTGCTTTCGGATTTAATGCACTTATTAGCCCGTCGGGCAATTACAACACCGCCTCAGGTGCATTCGCGCTGAGTAACAGCACGACCGGCGAGGGTAATACGGCAGTCGGATATGAATCACTTCTTTACGACGGCATAGGATCCTACAATACCGCCGTCGGCGAGTACGCACTTACGAATAACACAATCGGTGTTTTCAATACCGCCGTCGGATTTATCGCGTTGACAGCGACTACCGGAAGCGACAACACGGCTCTTGGAAGCAACGCTCTTTACCACGCCACTTCGGGCAGCAGCAACATAGGCATCGGGTCTGGCGCAGGACTCAATGTGGTCGCCGGGAGTAACGATATCATCATCGGTAGTAGCAGTTCCTCGCTATCGGATGAATCCAACACGATTCGAATAGGCGATCCCACCATTCAAACGGTGACCTACATCGCCGGTATAGACGGATCAAACATTGGAAGCGGCGCTACGGTATTAGTAAACGCGAACGGCCAGCTCGGTACCGTCGTATCTTCGCGAAGATACAAAGAAGATATTCACGACATGGGCGAGAGCAGCGACGCCATCATGCAACTTCGCCCGGTGACTTTTCGCTACAAGCAAGCGGCACAGGACGGCGACAAGCCTCTCGAATACGGCTTAGTCGCGGAAGAAGTCGCCAATGTATACCCCGAGCTGGTGGTCTACGGTCGCGATGGTCAGGTCGAATCTGTCCAGTACCACGAGCTTCCCGCCTTATTGCTAAACGAATTTCAAAAGCAACATAAGACAATTGAGCTATTGGAAGCGCGAATCGCAGCATTAGAAGCTTTGCTGCACGACCGCGTCGACTC
>CAVWUV010000038.1:0-79015 GCA_963758245.1 uncultured Acidobacteriaceae bacterium
ACCGAAGGGTTGTAGGTTCGAATCCTACCTGAGGAGCCAAATCTTGGCTCTACGCACTTAATGGGGGCAGGCCGACCTCTGACTGACCTCAAGAACACATTACCCTAACGCGCAAACGGTAGTTTTGGAAGTTTCTAAAGCCATAAGCCTGGCGCTGCAGAACTTCCATTTTGGTGTGAAACCCTTCCGTGATTCCGTTGTTGCGGGTGAAGCGCCACATGCAGGCAATCTCCTCGCGCCAGGAATGGAGGGTGTGGCCGAGTTGTACCAGTGGCGCGAACCCGCAACAACGGAGCGCCGTAATATCACGCAGGAAGCGGTTCGCTAAGCGGCGACATCGTTTCTGGTTGTGGCCTTTCTCCAGCAGCAAATAACAGAGCCGTTGCTTGAAGCCGTAGATGGCCTGCAGTACCGGGTGCTCCCGGAGGTACGCCGACAGGCGCTCGTGTTGCGGGAGCGTCAGGTTATGCCGATGGCGTCGCAGGAGCGAGAGCAGACCGCGATTTTTTGCTCCCACGGGATCGATCTCCTTCCAGCAGGCTAGAAAGTGATGATTCACGATGCGCACGACATGAAAACGATCTGCGACGATGCGCGCCTGCGGAAAATGCTTGCGCACCAGAGAGCGGTAGCTCGCCGCCAGATCCATGCAGACGACCTGCACCCGGTGCTTGCCCTCCAGCTTCGAAAGATAGCCTTCCAGGGAAGCTTCACTGCGCCCCAGCACCACATCGTGCACTTTGTGATTCTTCAGATCGCACAAGGTGGTCGCGTACCCGTGCCTTCTGGTGAAAAAGTGCTCGTCGATGCCTAGCACCTGTGGACAGTCGCCGCTGATCCGCTCGCCTGATAGCAGCCTCAGATACCACAGGAACCAGCGCTCGATGGTGGCGCTGGAGAGGCGCTCGCGTTGCGCCAAACGGCTCCGGCTGATGCCGTCAAAATGCTTCTGGCACACGCTGCGCCGGAACGGCTCGGTGGCGCGCAAGCGCGGCAGGATGCCGGGGAAACGCTGCCAGAAGCTGCGGCTGCAGGTCCGGCATATCCATTTGAACGTTTCCAGCTCCAGCGCACAGTGCCGTACACCCCAGCTCTCATGCCGCAGACAGCGTGTGCGCCGGTCCTTTCGCCGCAGCTTCTCTCCCCCGCAATGCGGGCACAGGATCCGGCCAATGAATCGCGCCCTAATCCGCACCTGTCCGGCTATTTCCTCTACTGCTGTAACCTCGTATTCGGGCAAGCCCAATATCGCTTCTGATCTGATCAAAACATTTCTCCACAAGTTTGTTTTATCAGTCAGAACCCTGGCTTGCCCCCATTAAGGAGCTAGAGCCCAAATCTTCGCTGTCCGGACCGGACACATAGGTAACAGATTGTTCCTGAGACATGGGTAACACATGCAGTTGATCGGCGGCCATTTGGAACCACAGCCAGCCGTCTGTTGAAGAACCCACTTCCGGCGTCGTATCATTCACAGTGGACCGGTTTCCAGCCACTCTAGACCCGACTGCGGCGGATCAGTCGGATAGCGGAGCACGCAGGGGACGGGCATTCTTTCTTCTTTCCGCGGTCGTACTGCTGATTTCGGCGGGGCTGCTGGTTTACTCGCAGACGATGGCCTTCGTCTGGGATGAGGGCTTTCACCTGCTTGCTGCGCAACTGATCAACGCAGGCAAGACACTCTACATCGATTTCTGCTTTGCTCAGACACCCCTGAACGCCTTCTGGAATGCCGCGTGGATGCGAGTGTTCGGAGAGAGTTGGCGGGTTACACACGTGTCCGCGGCGCTCCTTGTCGCCGGATCGGTTTTTCTCATTGCCGATTTCGTCCTGGTCCGCTTCGCCGTGCCTCGCTGGCGACTTCCTTGCGCTATTGTTGTTGCCGCCTTCGTCGGATTAAACAACATAGTCGTGGAGTTCGGAACCGTTGCTCAGGCTTACGGCATCGGTCTTTTTCTTACCGTGGCTTCATTTCGGGCGGCCATTCTCGCAAGGGGGAAAAGCGTCTTATGGCCGTTCGCGGCAGGCTTGCTCTCCGGGGCCGCGGCCGACTGTACTCTGTTGACCGCCCCAGCCGTTCCCGTACTGCTGATCTGGATGCTCTTTTACAACGCGGCCGGAAAGCGCTGGACTAAATCCATTGCGTTCCTTGGAGGAGTGTTCATTTCGTTCGCTCCTGTGATTTGGCTGTTTGCGAAAGCGCCCCGCATCGTGTTCTTCGACATCGTGCAGTATCAAGCGCTCTATCGCCGCGCGGATTGGCCGACGGTAAACTCGCATGATCTCGATGTGCTGAGCGATTGGTTGAACTCGGCGCAAGTTCTTTTGATGGGATCTCTGGCTATCGCGGGTTTGATGTTCCTCATCAGAAAGAGCAATTGGGAGCGCGGCCGCCGGGCTGAGTTCTACCTGTGCGCATGGCTGGCGGGAGCGCTGGCTGTGTACATCGCGACCACCCACCCCACGTTTGATCGTTATTTCGTTTTCGTAGTGCCGTTCTTGAGCGTAATCGCCGCGATAGGCCTCTACGCGACTGCTGTCCGCCTGGGCGATCCGAATCGCCCTTTTCTGCCGGCATTTCTTGCCACATTGCTGGTTGGCCTGGCGCTTGCGAAAGCGTTGTTTGACGACCGCGATGCCACCACATGGAAAGACTACGAAAAGATCGCGGCTAAGGTTGACCAGGTAACACCTCGCAACGGAGTTTTATTCGCGGATGAATTGGTCTACTTTCTTCTCCGCCGCGCTCCTCCCCGGGGAATGGAGTTCTCGTACTCTCATAAGGTGCAGCTGCCACGCGCGCAAGAGGCCGCGCTGCACATCATCTCTGCTCCGGAGCTGAAAAACGAGGTCAAGGCAGGAAAGTTCGACACGGTTCAAACCTGCAATGACGACAAAATCGACGAGTTCGGATTGCCACAACTCTACGCGCATAAGGCGGATGTTGGGGATTGCAGCGTGTTCTGGGGCAAGGTGAGGACCAGCACCGCGCCAGCGCCTGCTCGCGAAAAGTGACGCGTGTGAATGAGTCTCCTGAATAACGGGTTTCTCATCGCCACTGTTGCGCACGCACTCATAGGGATTTCGCTCATCTGGGACAAGATCCTGCTGCGGCGCCCCCAAACAAGTGACGTGGTCAATTACGTATTCTGGCTCGGTGCGATGAGCATCCTTGGGCTGTGCCTGATTCCGTTCGGCTTTCGGATGCCGAGCCTCTCGCTGGCTGCGCTCGCATTCGGGGCGGGTGTCGTGCATCTGGTCGCGAATTACTTCTATTACGCGACGTTGAAATCGGGCGAAGCCTCACAAACGCTTGCCATCATGGGCGGATTCTCTCCCTTAGCGACGTTCTTCATTGGGTTGGCGCTTCTGAATCAACCGTTTGGTGGATTCAGCGGCTGGGGTTTTGGCTTGATGGTCGCTGGTGGATTTCTGATGTTTCTTTCGGAACACATCAACGTTAAACGAGTGCTCGCGCTTACACTCGTCGCTGCTGCCGCATTCGGATTGACCAATGTCTTGCAAAAGATGGCGTTCGATCAAACCAACTTCGTAACAGCTTATGTGTTCTTCACAATTGGAACCGCTGCGGGCGCGCTGTTCTTGCTGGTGAAGAAGTCGTGGCGCGAACGGATCTTCCGCCGTTCTGAGGAGGCGTCATCGAAAAGCAAATTATGGTATTTTGCGAATCGCTTCATCTCAGGCGTTGGCTCGTTTTTAATTTTCCTCGCTATCAGCCGGGCGCACCCGGCTATCGTTGCCGCCATAGCGGGTCTGCGCTATGTAATTATTTTCCTCGGCGCATACCTGATCACGAAGTATTATCCGCGCTGGCTCAAAGAGCACTTCGCCGGCTGGCCGCTGATCGCAAAATCGATCGGAACCGGGCTGATCGTTGCGGGTCTAATAACAGTTGGCCTGAAGGCAGGGTAACCTACCGGCCGTTTACCAGATTCAGTAGCTCGTGAGGTTCGCGAATCAGAATGTCCGGTGCATCAACCGCGAACGCCTCCGGCTGAAAGCCCCAAGCGACGCCACAACTGCGCACGCCCGCGCGACGAGCGGTCTGGACATCCACGCCGCTATCGCCAACTAACAGAGTCTGCGCGCGCGACAGCTGTGCTTCGTGAACCAAGGCGTTAACTCCAGCGGGATCCGGTTTTTTGGCCGGGAAGCTATCTCCGCCGTAGACGCGCAGGAAATATTCCTGTAATTCAAGCGCGCCGAGAATATCGACACTGATCCGCACAGGTTTATTCGTCAAGACAGCAAGTTTGTTCCCGCGTTTAGAAAGCTTTTCAATGACCTCGCGAACGCCGGGGTAAAGCTGGGTATGCTCGAGCGCGTGGGCACGATAGAACTTCAGGAAGAATGCGAGCGCCGCTTGGATGAGATCTTCGGATGAGTCCGGGCCCATTGCTCGCCGGACCAGTACCGCTGCACCGTTTCCTACATAGGAATTAATCAGGGCGGGATCGAGTGCCGGCATGCCAAATTGCTCTCGAGTGGCATTCATTGAGATCGCGAGATCTTTGCTCGAATCGATAAGGGTGCCGTCTAGATCGAAAATGATCAGCACTGGCTCAGACCTGGCGGCCATTCTTGTTTTGCGGCTTGGCCCAGAACTGCCGTAAGTTTTGCATCTGTTGACTAAAAGCATCCTTCAACTCGTGGGGAGCGAGCTCGGCAAGCCAGGACGAAACCTCGCCAGCATACGGGACCACGCGCGAGCGCAGCAGAAAATCCGGTGTGGGGGAGGGTGAGAAAGCGACTATGATGTCGACGAGCGCTGCGACGACGAGTGCTCCGCGCAAGAATCCGGCGACACCGCCGAGAAAGTGATTAAACCAGGACAGGCCAATCCACTTGAGCAGCCGGGATAAGAGAGCGGAAATGAGAGATCCAAGAATTAATACCCCAACAAAGATGACCAAGAATCCCAGAACAGCTGCAACGGCAGGGGTGCTCACCCACGGCGCAAATTTTGCGGCGGCGATGCGATAACACCAGAATCCAGCGAGGAAACCAATAACCGTGGCGATTACACCGACAACGACGCGCGCGAGCCCGGCTCGCAATCCGGCGAGTGCCGACCAGATAATGATCAGCGTTAAAACGATATCGAACCAGGTCCACGGCATAAGGCATCCGCAAACTTAAGAAACCAGCGATTTGCCGGTCAATTGTGAGTAGGCCTCCTGATATTTGTCGCTGGTCTTGAGAACCACTTCCTCCGGGAGCGCGGGCGCGGGCGGTCGCTTGTCCCAATTGAGCGTTTCAAGGTAATCGCGGACATACTGCTTATCGAACGAGAACTGAGCGCCTCCAGGCCGGTAAGTGGCGGCCGGCCAATATCGAGACGAGTCGGGAGTCAAAACCTCATCCGCAAGAGTGAGCTTTCCGTCGATGAATCCAAACTCCAGTTTCGTGTCCGCGAGGATAATGCCGCGCTCCAACGCATAGGCCGATGCACGACAGTAAATTTCCAAGGTTAGATCCCGTAGCTGGCCCGCTAGATCCTTTCCGAGAAGGTTGGCTACATGCTCGAAGGGAACATTCACATCATGGCCCGATTGAGCTTTCGTGGCCGGCGTGAAGATGGGATCAGGTAGACGGTCTCCATCACGCAGGCCAGTCGGGAGCGGAATGCCACAGACGGTTCCTTGCACCTGGTATTCTTTCCAGCCCGAGCCGGCAAGATAGCCCCTGGCAACGCATTCCACCGGTATCATTTCGGCTTTTTTGACCAGCATGGAGCGGCCGTCGAGCAAACCGCGATACCTGAGGAGTTCCGCCGGATAACGATTCACCTCTGCGGTCAAGAGATGAGAAGGCACAGTTCCTTTTAAGAAGTCGAACCAGAACAGGGACATTCGGGTCAGGACGCGTCCTTTACAGGGTATGCCGCTGCCCAGGACGCAATCGAAAGCGGAAATGCGATCGGACGCTATGAAGAGGAGCGTGTCGCCTACATCGTAGATGTCGCGCACTTTGCCTCGAGCCCTTAGAGGGAGCGGGAGATCGGTTTCGAGGACAATCTCATCGCGGCACATAGCTATTTCTGAGTATCCCAGAGCGTCAGATCGGCTAAGCGTTGAAAAAATGGGCTAACAGGATTGGAAGAATTTGCCAAGAACGTCGCGGAAACAACAGTAAACAGGGCACAAAACACTTTGGCTCGGCGCTTGCAATGAAGTGTTATGGAAGGAGCTTCAGATATGAATTCGGATCAATTCGAAGGCAAATGGAAGCAACTAAAGGGATCTGTGAAACAGCGTTGGGGTAAGCTGACCGACGATGACATTACCACGCTGAGCGGAAAAAAAGACGAGCTGGTAGGGAAGATTCAAGAGCGCTACGGAATTACTCGCGAGCAAGCGACTAAAGAAGCCGATGAGTGGGCTAGAGCTTCGGCTTCAGAGTTGAAAGACGAAACGCGAGAGAGCTCATACACGACCTCGGGTTCGCACAGGACCTAGTTAAAGAGAACGAGGCTCAAGTCCTCCCGGGGCGGGACGCGGACGTTGTTTCGCGGGTCCGCCCTTTTTGTTGGTGCTAGGGCTACATTGAGATCAGATGCAAATTTCCGGGGATATCAGATGAATCGCTACGTCGTTACAGGCGGGGCAGGATTCATCGGTTCGGCTCTTGTACGAGCATTACTCGCGCAGGGGCGGCGGGTACATATCATCGATAATCTCTCAACTGGAAAGCTGGATAACCTCGAAGAGGTTGCTGATGAGATTACGGTGCATGAGGTCGACATCCGTGATTACGACCGCGTTGCGCGAGTTATAGCGGGCGCCGAACGAGTATTTCATCTGGCCGCATTGCCGTCAGTTCCAAAGTCGATTCTGGAGCCGCTCCCAAGTCACGACACGAATATTAATGGCACGTTCAACGTTTTTCGGGCGGCTGTAGAGGGTAAAGCCGGCCGCGTCATTTATGCGGCGTCCTCATCAGCGTATGGCGACACCCAAGTACTTCCAAAAGTCGAGACCATGACGCCGAAGCCGATGTCTCCCTATGCGGCACAAAAACTTCTCGGGGAATACTACGCAGCCGCGTTTTCGGCATGCTATGGGCTAGAAACAGTATCGCTGCGCTTTTTTAACGTGTTTGGTCCACGCCAGGATCCCACCAGCGCCTATTCCGGCGTGCTTTCGATTTTCCTGACCTGTTTGATCGAGCGGCGGAGGCCGACGATCCACGGGGATGGCGAGCAATCGCGCGACTTTACTTATGTCGATGATGTGGTTGAGTTGATGCTCAAAGCCGCGGATGCGGCAGGCGTTTCGGGAAAGGTATTCAATGCAGGCAACGGGAATCGTTATACGTTGAATCAGACGTGGCAGCTTCTCCAGAAACTCGAGGGAGTCGATCTCCCCGCCATGCATGGCCCGCGCCGGCCGGGCGATGTGCGTCACTCGCAAGCGGACACAACTGCCGCCATACGCGAGCTTGGTCATAACCCCCGCTTCAGCTTTGAAGAGGGTCTACGACGTACCCTGGAATGGTATCGCGCCCACACGACTCGAGAAGAAACCGAGGAAGCTGCGGGCGTTAAACTAGTCTTTTAATAGATCGTTTTCCCAATTTCAGTGACCGAATCATTCCGGCTTGGAAGTGACGGTATCTACCGGTGCGACGCGTTTCAGGAGTTCGTGTGGCAAAAGCATGGTTTCGGCACGCGCGAAGCCAGTCCCCCTGCCGATATCACTTTGCGTCAGATTCACTCCAATAATGTTTTAAACGCAAATGGATTAAAGGACTGCGAGCTCGAGGGAGATGGGCTCATCACTGATGAAATTGGGAAGAGTATTGGAATCCGAACTGCTGACTGTGTTCCGGTTTTGCTCCTGGATTGCAAGAACCGCGCGATAGCAGCCGTTCATGCCGGGTGGCGAGGAACCGCCGCGGAAGTGGCCAGGCGCGCGATAGAAAGAATGGGCGGCGACTTTAAAACAGATCCAGCGGATATCTATGCGGCGATTGGTCCCTGCGTTCGCGGATGCTGCTACGAGGTAGGATCAGCGGTCGCGGAACAGTTCACGCCGTTTTTTCCAGAGTGGGAACCAAGTACCGCCAGCCGCAAGCTGAACCTTCCGGAAGCGAACAGGCGGCAAATGGAAGCAGCCGGTGTAAGAGCGGAGCGCATTTTTGATTGCGGGCTTTGCACGACGTGCCAAAGCGCCCAATTCTTTTCCTATCGCCGCGAGCCGGAAAATCCAGGCCGCATGGTGGCGTCGATCTGCCGGCTGGCGTAGCTAAGGCTCAAGCTATGCGAACTCTACATCAGGATCTGCGATACGCGATGCGAATGCTTCGCAAGTCGCCGCGATTTACTCTGGCGGTTATCGGCACGTTGGCGCTGACAGTGAGCTTGAGCACAACGGTGTTCAGCGTGGTGGACGCGGTTTTCATTCGGCCTCTGCCTTATAACCAACCTAGCCGCATATTCTCGCTGAGAACGTATTCGCCGCAGAACTACACGCAGCCTGCCTCGTACCCGGAGTATTTGGATTGGCGTCGCGACACCAAGGCATTTTCCGCCCTCGCCGCGTACAGCAGCTATAGCAGCGTGAATTTTGAGAACGGCGGAACCGCTATTTCGTTGCCCGCGGTCTCGACTTCGGAGAATTTCTTTGATGTGTTCGGAGTTAAGCCCATGCTGGGCCGCACCTTCGCTCCAGGAGAAGAGCAGCCGGGGCGAAATTTTGTTGTAGTTCTGAGTAACGAAGTTTGGCGCAGCCTGTTTGGCGCCCGGCCAGACGCGTTGGGAGCGCGAGTGAAGCTCGATGGCCGGTCTTATAGCGTGATCGGCGTTATGCCCCCGGGCTTCCGATTTCCGATTAACGAAACAAACGCCATTTACTTGCCTCTCAACATGACGCCCAATCAGCGCCAAGGGCGAGGTAACCATTGGCTGCCGACGGTGGCGCGCCTGCGACCAGGCGTGAGCGCGCAAGTGGCTCAGCAGGAGTTCAATCGCGTTCTTAATCAGCTTGGCCGCATTTACCCGGACACGAAAGGCCGCCGGGCGAAGCTGATCGATCTCTCTGCGTTTACGACCGGCAATGCATCGGCAGCGCTACGACTGCTCCTATATGCAGTGATCGTGTTGCTTGCAATCGGCTGTGTCAACATTGCCGGCCTATTGTTCGCCAGAGGCGTGCGAATCGAGCGGGAGGTCGCCGTGCGCTCCGCTCTTGGAGCGAGCCAGGCGAGATTGGTGCGTCAATTCATAGCGGAGACGGTCCTATACGCCATAGCCGGTGCAGGAATCGGTATCGCGCTCGCGTTCGGTCTTCTGCGGGCAACCAGCGCGCTCTTGATTACCGCACTTCAGCGTGGCGCAGAGGTGCAGCTAAATCTGGCTGTTCTTTTCGCATCAATTGCTGCTGCCGTTCTCACCAGCGTTTTTGCGGGGTTGATTCCCGCTCTACGCCTTTCATCCAGGTCAGCGAATTCCGTCCTCCACTCGGGAACGCGGATCGGGACAGATCGGAGCCAGCATCGCTTGCGTGCGAGTTTCGTCATCACGCAGGTTGCCTTGGCGCTGGTTCTGTTGGTTACTGCCGGACTGGTATTCCGCGCGCTTGCCGGATTGCAGCACGCCGATTTCGGGTTCAGTCCCGATCACATTCTGACTGCGGAGATCGATCTCTCCCCGGGAAGCTATGAACATCGGGACGTAATTGCTGACTTTTATACGCCGATGCTCGAGCGCGTTCAAACCATTCCGGGCGTGAAGAGCGCAGGGCTCATTCAACTCGTCCCAATACAGAATTGGGGCTGGAATAGCGATGTGCATATCGCAGGTCAACCGCCCAACCCGCCGAATGAACAGCGTCTGGCCGAGATCCGGCTTGTCACGCCCGGCTATTACGCCGTTTTCGCGGATCAACTCGTACGGGGGAGATTACTGAATAGCAAGCTGGACACCCCGAACTCTCAGCGCGTGACGGTAGTGAACGAAGCATTCGTCAAGAAATTTATTCCGCCGGGCGAAGATGCTATCGGCAAAGTGATCGATAGCGACGAAGACAAAGTGGTGATCGTAGGCGTGGTACGGAATATGCGCCAGAGCATCTACGACCCGCCATTGGCGGAAATGGATTGGCCCATCTCACAGATCCCGCCTTCGATGCGGTTGATGGTGGTGCCTTCTATGCACCTGGTACTGCAAACTGCAGGAAGACCTGAATCCGTGACAGCGGATCTGCGCCAGATTTTCCATCAGATTGATCCAACGCTCCCGTTTCGCGCTCCCGAGAGCATGAACCACGTGATCGCCCAAGCTCTCACCCTCGAGCGGCTGGAGAACTGGCTATTCGGAACATTTGCGGGTTTGGCGGTTTTGCTGGCACTGATCGGTCTGTATGGCCTGGTGAGCCATGAAGTGGAAGTTTCCACCCGGGATATCGGCGTACGTATGGCTCTGGGCGCTACGCGCTCACAAATCTTCGGCATGGTGTATACCCGAGTCGGTTCCATGCTGGTGATTGGCTTGGTAGTGGGCCTTTTCGCAACTTGGGCCCTACGGACGGCGATCCGAGCGGTCCTCGACCTCAATTGGCAACATGACGCACTCGCGATCGCCTGCATAGTGGCTCTGTTTGCGATAGTAGGCATGATGTCGGCGTTTATTCCCGCACGTCGAGCTGCAACGTTAGATCCTATGGAAAGCTTACGAAACGAGTGATGGAGAAAGATAAATATGGACCGTACAGCGAAAGCGCAATGGAAAGGTGACCTGAGGTCAGGCGCCGGAACGATTTCTTCCGCAAGCGGAGTGCTCTCGAACACGCCTTATTCGTTCAGGGACCGCTTTGAGCAGGGGAACGGAACCAATCCTGAGGAGCTTCTTGCCGCAGCACACGCCGGCTGTTTCTCTATGGCGCTCTCCTTAATGCTTCAGAACGAAGGCTTGAAAGCCGACAGCATTGACACCACATGCACCGTCACGCTTGAAAAAGAGGGCGACGGCTTTGCGATCAAAAAGAGCCAGCTGAAATTAACGGCGAAAATTCCAGGAGCTTCCCAGGATGCCTTTGATCGTGCGGCGCAAGCTGCAAAAGAAGAGTGCCCGGTCTCGAAGCTGTTCGATACCGAGATTACGCTCGAGGCGAAGTTGGAGGCGTAGCGTCGGAGCCGTTATCCAGTTCGCTAGCGGATTAACCGATCCGGCCATGCCAAAGTGCAAGGCTTCGAAATCCGGGCTTTTTGGATTCGAACCGGTCTGCGCAAGTCATTGGGGGACAGGGCCCTGAACGAGTTTTTTGGAATTCTTCGCGCTTCGGCTGGTTTGGTCTTCGTCGTGCAAGGTGTGAAGCAGAGCCAGACATGACGCGAGGAATTCTGATAAGATCTTTGAACGGCATCCTGAGGAATAGAGGTTAAAGGTATGGCTCGAGAAAGTATACAGAAAAAGCTTACGCGCGTGCGCCCGCCGCGTGTTCAAATCTCATACGACGTGGAGATCGGTGACGCGATCCAATTAAAAGAACTACCATTCGTCCTGGGTGTGATGGGCGATTTTACGGGGCAGCCGACTGAACCACTGCCTCGGCTCAAAGACCGGCGATTCGTTGACGTGAATCCCGATAATTTCGACAGTGTGCTGGAAAGCATGCGACCGCATCTGGCGTTCAGCGTAGAGAACAAGCTCAGCGAGGATCCGAACGCCGGCGATCTCAAGGTGGATCTGAACTTTCGAAGTCTGGAAGACTTCGAGCCAGAACAGGTGGCCCGCCAGGTTCGGCCTTTGCGCGAGCTCTTGGATTTGAGAGGCAAGCTGAGCGATCTGCGAGGCACTCTTCAGACGAACGAAAAGCTGGATCAGGTGTTAATGGACGCCGTTTCGAACACCGAGAAGCTGGACAAGCTACGTTCTGAATTAGGCACGAAGGGCGAGAAAGAAGGAGAAGCGAAATGAGCGAGCCGCAGAAAGCAACTCCTTCCGCCGCCACGACTACGACCGCAGCAGAGCCTAGCCTTCTCGACCAGATAGTGGAGCAAGGGCGATTTGGCGAAGAGCCTTCGTCCCAGCAGCGCGGGAAAGATCTAGTCAAAGAGTTTCTTGCCCAGGTGCTGCAAGGCGAAGTTACTGTCTCTCGCGATTCAGAAGCGATGATCAATGCGCGTATTGCGCAAATCGATCATCTCGTCTCCATCCAATTGAATGAGATCATGCACCACCCTTCGTTCCAGAAACTAGAGGGAAGCTGGCGAGGGTTGAGGTATCTGCTGGATAGCTCAGAGACCTCGACGATGTTGAAAATTCGGGTCTTGAACGCCTCGAAGAAAGAAGTCTTGAAGGATTTGGAGCGCGCAGCTGAGTTCGATCAGAGCGCCCTATTTAAGAAAGTCTACGAAGAGGAATTCGGCGTGTTTGGAGGCGAGCCGTTTGCCGCGCTCGTCGGCGATTACGAGTTTACAAAGCATCCTGAAGACATGGAACTGCTCGAAAAGATTTCCCATGTCGCGGCGGGCGCCCATGCACCCTTTCTGACCGCGGCTGCGCCGGAATTGCTTAGTCTCGACAATTTCGCAAATCTTGGCGCGCCTCGAGACATCGGCAAGATTTTCGACAATACCGAATACGTGAAGTGGAAGAGCTTTCGTGAAAGCGAGGATTCGCGGTATGTAGGCATGTGCCTGCCTCACATTCTCATGCGCTTGCCTTACGGCCGGGACACCAAGCCCGTGGAAGGCTTTAACTATGAGGAGAATGTGGATGGAACGGATCACAAGAAGTATTTGTGGGGCAACGCGGCTTACGCTCTTGGCGCTCGCCTGACGAATTCCTTCGCGTTATCAGGATGGTGCGCCTCTATAAGGGGTGTGGAAGGCGGCGGCTTGGTGGAAGGTCTCCCGTCGCACACTTTCCGGACTGATGAAGGGGACGTGGCGCTGAAGTGCCCGACTGAAATCGCCATCACCGATCGCCGTGAGAAAGAGCTGGCGGATAACGGTTTCATCCCTCTGGTCCACTGCAAGGGAAGCGACTATGCCGCGTTTTTCAGCGTTCAATCGGCGCAGAAGCCGAAGCTCTACAACAAGGACGCAGCCAACGCAAACGCGAGGCTGTCAACGCAATTACAATACATTCTTGCGATTTCCCGATTCGCGCATTATTTAAAAGCCATGATGCGCGACAAAATCGGAAGTTTCATGTCGCGATCGCAAGCTGAAAGATTTCTCAACGACTGGATTAATACCTATGTTGTTGCGGACGACGACGCTTCTCAGAGTGTGAAAGCCAAAAATCCTCTCCGGGAAGCGCGGATCGAAGTTGTGGACGTGCCCGGTAAACCTGGCGCGTACCGGGCGGTCGCATTCTTGAGACCGCACTATCAGTTGGACGAATTGTCCGTGTCATTACGTCTCGTTGCAGATCTTCCGCAATCAGCGCGATAGTTCTGAACCAGGCAGATTATTAACCCATTAACCGGGTCGAAACGACTCGTGCAGTACAGGTGTGTTTAAAAGGAGCACAATCATGGCGGTTGAAATTTTCTTAAAATTAGATGGCATTGAAGGCGAGTCGGAGAAGAGCGGCGCGGAGAAGCAGATTGAAATCTTCAGCTTCAGCAACGGCGCATCAAATCCCTCGAGTGTTGCCTTCGGTACGGGCAGCGGCGCAGGTAAAGTGGACATCAGCAGCTTGAGTCTTCAAAAGCAGCTCGATAAGTCTTCTCCGAAGCTGTTTCTTAACTGCTGCAATGGCACCCACATCGCGAAGGGGACGATGATCGTCCGTGAAGCGACGGGCGATAAGACGACTCAGATCTACTATCAGTACGATTTGACGGAAGTGTTCGTCGATAGCATTAGCTGGGGCGGCGCAGCAGGCGGCGGAAAACCTTCCGAGTCGCTGTCGCTTTCTTGCAAGTCGCTGCAGGTGACCTATTTCCCGCAGGACTCGACAGGAAAGCTGGGCAACAAAGTTGTGGCCGGATGGGACGTATCCAAGAACCAGCAGATGTAAGATCTGTTCTAAATGGACGCACAGCAACTATTCAAGGCCGGGAAGCTCGACGACGCTATCTCGGCCTTGAATTCTTACCTTCGAGATAACCCGGCCGATCAACGGAGCAGGACATTTCTGTTCGAGCTTCTATGTTTCGCAGGCGACTACGAGCGCGCAGACAAGCAATTGAGCATTTTGGAGCAAGAAGGCAATAAAGATTCGATCATCGGAACCTTGCTCTACAAAGGTGCTTTGAACGCCGAGAAGACGCGCCAGGAGATGTTCGAGAATAAAGGCTACCCCAAGCAGGTGATCAACGGAGCGTCCGTGGCGGTTAGCGGGAAGCTGAACGGCAAAGAATTCCAGACTCTCTCGGACGCGGATCCCAGGGTTGGTGAGAAGCTGGAGGTTTTTGCCGCGGGTGATTACATGTGGATCTCGTACCGGGACATTGCCGCCATCCAGATCGAACCACCCAAGCGGCTACGCGATCTTCTGTGGGTTCCAGCGAAACTGATAACCGGACCTACATTTCGCTCGCGAGATTTGGGAGAAATTTTGCTTCCGGCGATTTCACCGCTGTCGTGGCAGCATCCGGATCCTGAGGTTCGGCTCGGCCGTGTCACTGAATGGTGCGAAGACGAGACGGGAGAGATCGCGCCCTTTGGGCAAAAGAACGTGCTCGTGGACGGCGAGGAGTTTCCGTTCCTCGAGATCCGGGAGTTGGAAATTTATCCTTTGAACGCCGCGCCGACTATGCAACCATAGTTCACGCTGGTTAGCATGGGCGACATTGAGCAGTTTTTAGAGCCGATCCCTGGCGGGAATCCGGCTGGCGACGATCTGCGCTACTCTCCGTTGTACGACAAGATCAGAGAGGCTCGCCGGCAGGGAGATACAGGCCCGATGGGTCTCTGGGAACGCGAGGCCAAGACTTCGGATTTCAAGCAAGTCATCAAGCTGTCGGAAGATGCCCTAGCTCGAAAGACTAAAGATCTGCAAATAGCAGCCTGGCTGACCGAAGCATGGATTTACCGGGACGGCGTTCCGGGTTTGACCTCAGGCATTGGCCTCTTGCGCGGACTCATAGAGCGATTCTGGGAAAACGTCTATCCCGCATTGGAAGATGGGGACGCAGAGCTACGTGCCCGACCACTCGATTGGCTTGGTTCCTATTTCGATCCCAGCAAAGGCTCCTCTGCCGTTCTTGCTCTAAAAAGCGTTGGCCTGACAAAAAACGGATTTAGCTGGTTTATCTATCAGGATTCCCGGCGTATTGGCTATGAAGCCGAAGTAACTGGGAACAAGGCACGTGCCGAGTTCCGACAAGCTGCGATCGAGGAAAAGAAGGTCACACCGGAGGAGTTTGATAAGAGCTTCGAAGATACTGAGAAACCGTTTTACAAGCAGCTGGAGCAGGATTGCAAGGAAGCTGCTGATGCATTAGCTCAGTTCGACCAGTTGTCGCGCGAAAAGTTCGGGGATGTCGCTCCGTCGTTTACACCGCTCGAGAAAGCGCTCGAAGAGGTTGGGAACGTCGTACACATTCTGCTGTTGAAAAAGCTGGAGAAGGAGCCGGATGTAACAGAGACACCTGCGGGGGCCGGCAGCACCGCGGCAGAACCGGGAGTTGGAAAGAGTTCGGCAACCCAGCCGGACGGCGCGACGGTGACTCAGGCGGATCTTGCAAAGCTTGAAGGCGGCAGCATTCAAAGCATGGATCAAGCGATGCTTCACGTAATCGCGGCAGCTCAGTTTCTTCGGCAAGCGAGCCCGACGAGTCCGGTGCCGTACCTGTTGTTGCGTGCGCTGCGCTGGGGCGAAGTGCGGGTGGGCGCTGAAAATGGATTGACGGATCTGCCTGCGCCTGCTCCCGAGGTGCGTATGACGTTGAGGGCGTCAGCTTCCGGGAAGAACTGGGGGCGTGTGCTGGAGACAGCCGAAATCGCGATGAGCAACACAGTTGGCCGAGGCTGGCTCGATCTACAAAGGTATTCCATTAAAGCCTGCGATGAGCTGGGCTATGCCGTTACGGCAAAAGCGTTGCGGTCGGAGTTGAAGGCGCTTCTTTTGGACTTCCCGCAGCTCGCGAACGCAACCCTCAACGATGACACCGGAACAGCCAATCCCGAGACTCTTGCCTGGTTGCGCCAGGAAGGATTGCTGAGCTAGGAAGCGGATATTCATGGCAAAGAATCGCGGCGATGGGCCTGTCACGCTCTCTGTCCTGGACCGGCTGATTGATGATCCGAACGCGTCGGAAGATGTGTTTCTTACGCGAGCGAAGTCGCTTCGGGAATTGAAGTCAGCAGTGCGCCGGGATCTGGAGTGGCTGTTGAACACGCGCCAGCCGGTCAACGGAGCTCCAGAGGGTACGGAGGTGCAGAATTCGCTATTCATGTACGGCCTGCCTGACATTACCTCGATGAGCGTCAAGAGCACTCGTGAGCGCAAGCGGCTCACCGAATCGATTCAGATAGCGGTCGCGAAGTTCGAGCCGCGATTGGCGAATGTTCGCGTGAATCTCGTGACGGTGGGCGAGGACAAAGTTCCAAGCCTGAGGTTTGTGATAGAGGGACTGCTTCGGGTGGATCCTAGTCCGGAACAGGTCAGCTTCGACACGGTTTTGGAGCTATCGAGCGGAGAGTACAAAGTGCAAGGGGAAACCGGTGCGCGATGAACTCTTAGATTTTTACGAGAGCGAACTCTCGTTTCTTCGTCAGATGGGCGCGGAGTTCGCCGACAAGTATCCCAAAGTTGCCTCCCGTCTGGTTCTCGGACCCAATGGCTCCGAAGACCCGCACGTAGAACGTCTTATGGAGGCGTTTGCGTTTTTGGCCGCCCGCATTCATCTGAAGCTGAATGACGATTTCCCCGAGATCACCGAATCTCTGCTGAACGTTTTGTACCCGCATTTTCTGCGGCCGATTCCATCTATGTCGGTGGTGGAGTTCAACGTCGACCCCGAGCAGGGAAAGCTCACGACGAGTCTGCGCATTCCGCGGAACGCACTTTTGTATTCGCGCCGGGTAGAGGGAATCCCCTGCAAGTTTCGCACCTGCTATGAGACCGTTGTTTCTCCACTGAGAGTGTCCCAGGCGAGATGGCGCTCGCCGGAGCGCCTGACGCCGCCTCTGAAAGCTCCCGAGGCAATGGCGGCCTGTAGTATTGAGCTTTCCTGTTTCCCGGATGTGCAATTCAAAGGGCTCGCGCTGAAATCGCTTCAGTTCTATTTAAATGGCGAGAGTAATCTCATCAGCACGCTCTACGAATTGCTCTTCAACAACTGCATGCGGATTTTGTTGCGCAACCCGGACGATGCGCGGCAGCGTGTCATAGAGCTCCCCCTGAATTCGCTGCGCCCGATGGGATTCCGCGAGGAAGAGGCGATTCTGCCCTTCCCGCGGCGCTCGTTCACGGGATATCGCATTCTGCAGGAGTATTTCGCGTTTCCGGAGAAGTTCTTTTTTGCGGAGCTGACAAATCTTGAGGCGCTCGCGAGTGATGCCTTTACCAATCGCGCGGAAATCATTTTTTTGATTTCACCATTCGAGCGCGCTGACAGGCAGCAATTGCTCGAACTGGGCGTGTCGGAGAAGACGTTCAAACTTGCATGCACGCCAATTATCAACCTCTTCCCGCAAACTGCGGAGCCGATACTTCTGGAACAGACGAAGTTCGAAAACCCTGTAATTCCCGATGCGCGACGGCGGAACGCGCTGGAAGTATTCGCGATTGATGACGTGGTAACCTCAAGCCCGGACCGCCGCGAAGTGACGCGTTACGAACCTTTCTATTCCAGTCACCATGGCCGGACCGCAAAAAATCAAACCTTCTGGCATGCCAGCCGGCGGTTATCGACGCGCCAGGACGATCCGGGAACGGAGATGTATATCTCTCTGGTTGACGCCTCCGGGGCAGCCGCGAGAAGCTCTGCCGAGACACTGACCGTTCGTTGCAGCTGCACGAACCGCGATTTGCCGTCCCGTCTTCCGTTCGGTAACGAAATGGGAGATTTTGAACTGGAAGGCGGTTCCGCGGTAAAGCGGATTATTTCTTTGCGGAAGCCTACCGATACGTTGCGCCCGCCGTTACGCAAAGGCTTGCAATGGCGGCTGATTTCGCATTTGTCGCTGAATTACTTGTCAGTTGTTGAAGAAGGCCGGGGCGCGTTACAAGAGATTCTGCGGCTGTATAATTTCACGGATTCCACATCGCTCGAACGCCAGATTTCGGGGATCTCCAATTTGAGCAGCAAAAGACATTTCGCGCGGGTCATTTCCGAGCACGGTATCAGCTTCGCTCGCGGAATACGTGTGGAGATGGAGTTTGATGAGGAAATGTTTGTCGGCAGCGGGATTTTTTTGTTTGCCTCAGTGCTCGAGTACTTCCTGGGACTGTACGCCTCACTCAACAGCTTCATGCAGCTTGTCGTGCGCACGAAACAGAGGAAGGAGGTCATACGCGAATGGCGGCCGAGGGCGGGACAGAAGATTCTGCTGTAGTACGGCACAGCATTGAAGACCGGCTTTTTGCCGAGCCTTACTGCTTCGAGTTTGTGCAAGCCGTGCGCCTGCTGCGGCGCTTGTATCCCAATCGGAGCGGCGTGGGTTTCTTTCAACCTCCCAAATCCGAAGTTGTGCGATTCGGGGTTCGGCCTTCGCTCTCGTTTCCAGCAAGTGAGGTGCATGAGCTGGAACAGCGGGTAGAGGCTCCTCCGTTGATGCGGGTCAACTTTATGGGGACGGTGGGACCGCTGGGCGTTTTACCTCTGTACTACACGGAGCTGGTCGCTGAGCGCCTGATGGCACGGGACCGCACGGTGCGCGACTTCCTGGACATTTTTCATCACCGCGTTATCTCACTGTTCTACCGGGCTTGGCAGAAATACCGCTTCCTGGTGGGTTATGAGCAGGGCGAGGGCGATAACTTTTCCCAATATCTGCTGGACATCATTGGACTCGGGACAGCGGGGCTGCAAAACCGCCAGAAGGTTGAAGATCAATCTCTCCTGTTCTACGCCGGATTGTTGGCCCAGCAGCCTCGGAGCGCCGAAGGTTTGGAGCTCATCTTGCGTGATTATTTCGGCGTGCCTGTGCAGGTGGAACAGTTCTTGGGGGCCTGGTACCGATTGGATATCGACTCCCAGTGCGACTTGAACGATTACGCTTCGGAATCGCGGCAGCTCGGCTTCGGAAGCGTAGTGGGCGACGAGATCTGGGATCCCCAGTCCCGGATTCGGGTGGTGATCGGTCCGCTTCCGTTAAGACGGTATCTGGACTTTCTACCTTCCGGGACCGCATACCGGCCTTTGCGAAGCCTGGTGCGCTTCTATTCCGGGGATGAATTTGATTTTGAAGCGCAATTGATTCTGCAACGAGAGGATGTGCCGCGGTGTGAGCTGGGCGCGTCTGGTGAAGGCGCGCCGCAATTGGGGTGGGTAAGCTGGTCCAAGACTCGCGATATGGACTACAATCCGTCCCAGACGATTTTGCAGCTGTAAGTCAGCTAGAAGAGTTAGTGAGGGAACCATGAATGTAAATTTGAAATCGCTCATCGGAAAGATGAACGACACGACCCGCAGCAGTTTGGAAGCCGCGGCGGGGCTGTGCCTTTCACGGACTCATTACGACATTGAGATCGAGCACTTTCTGCTAAAACTGCTGGACCGTCAGGATAGCGACTTAGCTCATATTCTGAAGCATTTCGGAATCGACAAGTCCCGCTTCACGACGGAGCTCAATCGCGCACTCGACAAGCTGAAGACGGGGAATGCTCGCACGCCATCATTCAGCCCGCATCTCGGGAAACTCTTCACAACGGCATGGACGATCGGCTCGGTGGACTACAGCGCGAACGAAATTCGCTCCGGCTTCGCCGTGATCGCTTTGGTCTCGGACGAAGATTTATCGCGAATTGCTCGTGAATTCAGCCGCGAGCTACTGATGATTCAGCCGGAAGTTCTACGGCGGGAGTTTGTCAACATCGCGGCGGGCTCTCCGGAAGAGGCTGGAACTCCTGCTGCGGGGCCGGCGGAGGGAACAACCCCCCAAAAAACCGCTGGAGGCAAGACACCGAATCTGGATCAGTATACGGTCAACCTGACAGAGAACGCAAAGCTCGGAAAGATCGATACGGTGCTCGGTCGCGATTCGGAGATTCGCCAGATCATCGACATTCTGATGCGGCGGCGTCAGAACAACCCCATTCTCACGGGCGAGGCTGGTGTCGGTAAGACTGCCGTCGTAGAAGGCTTCGCGATGCGCGTGGCCAACGGAGATGTCCCGCCGCCCCTCCGCAACGTGCTTGTACGTACCCTGGATCTAGCACTGCTGCAAGCTGGCGCAGGGATCAAAGGTGAATTCGAAAACCGGCTGAAAGGGTTGATTGAAGAGGTAAAGAAATCCCCGGTGCCTATCATTCTGTTCATCGATGAAGCCCATACGATGATCGGCGCCGGCGGTCAGGCAGGCCAGAACGATGCGGCGAATCTATTGAAGCCGGCGTTAGCGCGCGGCGAACTCCGGACGATCGCGGCGACGACATGGTCTGAATACAAAAAGTATTTCGAGAAGGACCCGGCTTTAGCTCGGCGCTTTCAAGTCGTAAAGGTGGAGGAGCCGAGCGAAGCCCAGTGCATGGTGATGATGCGCGGAATCGTGGGAGCGCTCGAGAAGCATCACAACGTCCGCATCCTCGATGAAGGGCTGAGTGCAGCCGTGAAGCTTTCGCATCGCTATCTCGCGGGACGGCAGCTTCCCGACAAAGCTGTGAGTGTGCTCGACACAGCCTGCGCGCGTCTGGCGCTCGGGCAAAATGCAATGCCATCAGCAATTGAAGACCTCACGCGGCAGATCGACGACCTGGAGGTTCAGGAACGTATCCTCCGCCGTGAAAGTGCGACGGGAGCAGATCACAGCGAACGCATTGAGGAAGTTCTTCAGCGGAAGAAATCGCTCAGCGAGAGTTTGGAGCAGCTCACTGGCAAATGGGAGAAGACCAAAACGCTCGTGGAGCAAATTCGCGAGATTCGCGGGCAGCTCGAAGCTGAAGCAGATGGCAAGCATGCGGTGCAGGCTGCGGGCGCTAGTGCTGCAAGCGCAAATGGGCATCCCATTTCCGAATCTGCCGGTATTGGTGCCGGAACTAGTGTTTCCACGGCAGAGGGTGACGGAGCCGCATTGCGCGAGAAACTTGCTGCGCTCAACGCTGAACTGGAGCAGGTGCAGGGTGAAACCACGCTGATGCAGGTGTGCGTGGATGGTCTGATCGTAGGTCAGGTGATCTCGGGTTGGACTGGAATTCCTGTGGGGAAAATGATTAAAGACGAGATTGCCACGGTGCTCGAAATGGACCGGCACTTGGAGCGGCGCGTGATCGGCCAAAACCATTCACTGGCGCTGATCGGGCAGCGCATCCAAACCGGGCGCGCGAGCCTCGATGATCCCGGCAAGCCCCTTGGCGTCTTCATGCTGGTAGGGCCGAGCGGCGTCGGGAAAACTGAAACGGCCCTGGCGCTCTCCGACCTTCTGTATGGAGGCGAGCACAATCTGATTACGATCAACATGTCGGAGTTTCAGGAGCCGCACACGGTTTCGACTCTGAAGGGATCGCCTCCCGGTTATGTCGGATATGGTGAGGGCGGCGTACTGACAGAGGCAGTGCGGCGGCGTCCCTACTCAGTGGTGTTGCTCGATGAAGTAGAAAAGGCGCACCCAGACGTTCTCGAATTGTTCTACCAGGTGTTCGACAAGGGCATGATGGAGGACGGAGAAGGACGCGAGATCGATTTTAAGAATACGATTATTCTTTTGACCACTAACGCCTGCACTGACCAGATCACGAAATTGACCGCTGATCCCGAGACTATGCCGAGTCCGGAAGGTATCGTAAAAGCGATTAAGCCGGAGCTCAATAAGATTTTCAAGCCTGCGTTTCTGGGCCGCATGGTCATCGTTCCTTACTATCCGATCCGCGACGAAACACTGAAGAAAATCGTGGAGCTGAAACTCGGCAAAATCAAGCGGCGAATGTTTGAGAACCATAAGATTCACCTGCAGTACGACCAGAGCGTGATTGATGAAGTGGCGAAGCGCTGCACAGAAGTCGAGAGCGGCGCGCGGAACGTAGATAACATCCTGACGAATACACTGCTGCCTGATATCTCGCGCCAGTTGCTGACGAGCATAGCCGAGGGGCAAAAGCTCAGCTCCGTGCGCGTCGGTATTGGAGCAGATGGATCGTTCCAATACGCATAGGTGAAGCGGATCAAGCTCCGCTTTGAGGGCGCTGTATCCTTACAGTGACCGCGGTTTATGCGCAGGCTTCAACCAATTATCTGGGCTAAAGGTACGTTTCTTTCGCCGCAGCATCTTCAGGCGCAGGACATCTTCCACGAAGACCTGCTGCAGTTTCGAATTGACACGCTCAGTTCTTTTGCCTGGGGCTTTCGCACTTTAACGATCAATCGCGAAGCTCTAGCCGGCGGTAACCTGGTCATCGATACGGCATCGGGCATTTTTCCGGACGGCTTAGTCTTTGAAATTCCGGAGAGCGATCCGGCGCCCTTGCCGAAGCCGTTGGCGTCTTATTTCGAGCCGACGCACGAGACCATAGATCTTTATCTCGCGGTTCCCGCGTGGCGCAGCGGCAGCGTGAACATCGCGACAGGAGCCGATTCCGGGGCGGACACTCGATACCTGGCGGAAGTTGCTCTGTTGCGTGACGAAAATGCTTCGCAGATTGAGCGCCCGGTCCAAGTCGCCCGAAAGAATTTCCGGCTGCTGGTGGATAACGAAGCTCGCGAAGGAACTCCCGCAATTAAAGCGGCCCGCGTTACTCGCGGCGACAGCGGAGTTCTACAACTGGATCCCGATTTTGCTCCGCCACTGCTGGATATTCGCGCAAGTGAATACTTAATGTCGATTGCCCGGCGCATTCTGGAAATCTTGACGGCGAAGAGCGCTACGCTTTCCGGCATGCGGCGTCAGAAGAGCCAAGGTCTCGCCGAGTTCAGCGCATCCGATGTGGCGAATTTTTGGCTGCTTTACACTGTGAACACCTTCCTGCCGCCGCTGCGGCACCTCTTCGAAGTGCGGCGCGGCCATCCGGAAGGTCTGTTCAATTTGATGAACGCGTTAGCCGGCGCGCTGACGACATTTTCGACAAAGATTCTGCCGCGCGACTTGCCGTTGTACGATCATCGCGATCTGGGCGGACGATTTGGCGATCTTGATGACAAGCTCCGTTATCTTCTCGAAACTGTCATACCGAGCAATTTTGTTGCTTTGCCTCTGAAGTACACCAGCCCGTCGATTTACGCGACCGCGATCAATGAGGATAAGTATTTGCAGAACACGAAGATGTATCTCGCTGTTCATGCCGAAATGCCTGAAGGAGAACTGATCGGCAAGGCGCCGCAGTTAATCAAGCCCTGCTCGGCGAATCATCTGGAGCACCTGGTAAGGCACGCTCTACCGGGCCTGTCGATGCGCCACATGCAAAATCCGCCCAGCGCGATTCCCGTGAAGCTCAATTATCAGTATTTCAGCTTGAATCAAAGCGGAGCCGCGTGGGAAGCCATCCAAAGATCGCGAAATTTCGCGGCGTACGTTCCAGCGGATTTTCCGGACCCGCAGCTCGAGTTGATTATCGTGATGCCGTGAGGCAAGTTTGGCGCGATCGTTTTGCAGTAGCTACTCGATCTTTTCACCGAACGGCTTCATACCAGCCGAGAGAATGGTCTTGGGGAACTCAGCGGTACCGCACAGCTTGAACGACCCGAAATCTTTCCACCAATTTCCTGTGGGAGCGCTCGGGTTTGTGGCGGCCCATTCCTGAAGGCGCAACAGGTCCGAGTAGGAGATTCGCCGTTCCGCAACACGCTGCTTCAGGTGTTCGCGTATTCCCGAAGGGAGGTTGGAAAAATCAATCTTTGGCAACGGACTCAGGACCGAAGATCGCCCGGATCATTTCGTCTCCGGCGCGCGACTGTTTTTCGGGGTCGGTCTCGTCCATGAATTGCCGGTAGCGGAGCCGCAGGTTCTCTTGCGCCCTGTGCTGGGAGGCCGCGCCCACTCTCGCGAGGAAAACAATTGCCTCGCCGGTAGACCAGTTGTGCTCGCCAGCAATCCGCTGCACTTCTTCCCAGAGCTGCGGGGGGAGGGTAACGAGAATTTGCGTTTCGGATTCTGCGACCATTTTTGAGCCTCGCTCCATTGTGCTGCTCCTATTGTGACGCGCTTTTCGGCGCGACGGAGTCGTCAAGGATCTCGCGTTATTCCTGCTCCTGCTGCGACGCCAGCTTTGCGACGACCGTAAGATCTTCCAGTGTGGTTACATCGCCCGTCACAGCATGCGTAGTGACAATTTCACGCAGAAGGCGGCGCATGATCTTTCCACTGCGCGTTTTTGGAAGCGCGTCCGTAAACCGTATCTCCTCCGGCCGGGCGAACGGACCGATCTCATGCGCCACCCATTGGCGAAGCTCCTGCGCGAGCGCATCGTGATTCCAATCCCCCTGCTTGCAGGTTACGAACGCGCACACTGCCTGACCCGTAATTTCATGCGGTTTCGCGACGACAGCAGCTTCCGCAACGGCAGGATGATGGACCAGCGCTGATTCCACCTCCATCGTGCTGAGGCGATGCCCACTAACATTCATCACGTCATCTACTCGCCCGAGGATCCAATAGTAGCCATCGTCATCGCGGCGCGCGGCGTCGCCCGTGAAATAGGAACCAGGCACCCGGGACCAATACTGTTCTTCAAAGCGCTTCGGATCGCCCCAGATATTGCGAACCATACTGGGCCACGGCTTGCGAATAATCAAATAGCCTTCGCGATTGTTCCCGAGAAGCTGGCCCTCCATATCAACGACATCGACGATCACGCCGGGCAGAGGTAAAGTTGCAGACCCGGGCTTCAGAGGCACTGCGCCGGGTATAGCCGAGATCATGATTGCGCCGGTTTCAGTCTGCCACCAGGTATCGACAATGGGGCAGCGCTCTTTTCCGATCACGCGGTGGTACCACTCCCATGCCGCAGGATTTATGGGCTCTCCCACCGATCCCAGAACCCGCAGGCTCGAAAGATTGTGCGCATTAGGCCAATGCTCACCTTGCCGGATCAGTGCGCGAATGGCTGTCGGCGAAGTATAGAAGATTGAGACTCGATATTTCTCGACAATTTGCCAGAAGCGATCGAAAGCAGGATAATCCGGCGCGCCTTCATACATCACCGAGGTCGCGCCCGCGGCGAGTGGACCGTAGACGATATAGCTGTGTCCTGTAACCCAGCCGATATCCGCTGTACACCAATAGACATCGTCTTCGTGCAGATCGAAAACCCATTTCATGGTGACGGAGGTCTGCAGCAGATATCCGGCGGTTGTGTGGAGAATGCCTTTAGGTCTGCCGGTTGTGCCCGACGTATAGAGCACGTAAAGAGGATGCTCGGAATCAAGCTCTTCAGCAGGACAAGCTTCCGCGTCGTCTTCCACATATGGAATGGCGGTCAACTCACTATCCTGCTCGTGCCACCAAACGTCGCGACCTTGCTTCATAGAGACCCTTGAACCAGTGCGTCTGTACACAACAACGTGCCGGATATCAGGGCACTCCTCTACCGCTTCATCAACAGCGTCTTTGAGACGTACTTCTTTGCCGCGCCGCCAGCCTCCGTCGGCTGTGATCACGATCCAGGCATCGAGATCCTGTATGCGAGCTTTCAGCGCTTCCGCCGAAAAACCGCCAAACACAACGCTGTGAACAATGCCGAGGCGGGCACAGGCGAGCATGGCGATCGGAAGCTCCGGGATCATCGGCATATAAATGATTGCGCGATCGCCGGTGTGATAGCCGAGCCGCTTCAGGACAGTCGCAAAGCGAGATACAAGGCGGTGTAGCTCTTCATAAGTGATCGTGCGCTGGTCGCCCGGTTCGCCTTCCCAGATCAGGGCAGGCTTGGTCCTGCGATCCGTCTTCAGGTGACGGTCGATGCAGTTGTAGCACGCGTTAATTTTTGCGCCTGTGAACCACTTCGCAAACGGCGGGTCCCACTCGAGAACTTTGGAGAATGGGCGAAACCAAGTAAGTTCGTTTAATGCCAAGTCGCCCCAGAATCTATCGGGATCTGTCTTCGCCAATTCGTAGAGCTCGCGATAAGCATCAAGGCCCTTCAGGTGCGCGTGCTCAACAAAATCGGCCTGGGGCGGGTACGTTTTCGAGTCACTCATGTGAATGCGGCGTTCCAGCGGCCAGTGTAACGCAGCCTTGCTCCTGCGGCGCTACTCTTCGCAATGGATTTGCATCCAATCAGTATGAATTTGGGACGTTTCCTGATTGTTGCGGGGTTCGTCCTAGTGGGCTTAGGCCTGGTGGTCGTTTTGGCGAACAGGTTGAACCTGCCTTTCGGGCGCTTGCCGGGCGATATCGTATGGCGCGGCAAGAACACCACTGTCTATTTCCCCTGGGTTACTTGCCTGGTATTGAGCGTCTTAGCCACTTTGCTGCTATGGCTCTTCGGCCGCCGGCCGTAAGTCGCTTAGAGTCCCTGGCGCGGCGCTAGTGAACAGTTCCGATGCGGTCGGGGGGCCAGAATACAAAAACGGCTTTGCCGTAAATATAATTCCTAGGAACGAATCCCCAGGCCCGGCTATCGTTCGAGGAGATACGATGATCACCTAAAACGAAGTATTGATTCTTGGGCACGACCGTGGGCGGATAGGGCCTGTCATCGCGATACTCACGCGGGATATAGTTCTCTACGAGCTTCTTTCCGTTGACGATGACATATCCGTCTTGCACCGCCACAGTGTCGCCGGGCAAGCCAATCACGCGCTTGATATATGAAGTACTGTTCGTGGTGTCTTCCGGGAACCAGAATACGACCGTATCTCCGCGCTTAATATCGTCCAGGCCGAACTTATAACTGAACTGGTTGATGAACAAGCGCTCCTGATCGTACAGGCTCGGCATCATACTGGTGCCTTCAACCTTGACGGGCCTATACAAAAAGAGGATGACCAAAACCGCGATCAGGACGGAGAGCATTAAGTCGCGGAACCAGGCAACAGTTGTGATCAATGCGGATCGCGATCGTTCCGGCGCCTCAGGCACGTGTCCAGATGCCGGCCCAATCGCTTCAGGAGCAGGCTCGCTCATAAATGGGAGCTAAATCTAGATTACTAACTTTGCGATCGCCAGGTTGCGTAAGACAACTCAAGCAGTCGCGCCGTCGTTTCTTAACGTTGGACGGGCAACGCAAAATTTCGGTTGCCCGCGTTGCAAACCGGATTTGAATGGCGAAGATTAGTGCTTTTGAGTGAGCTCACGCTCGGCGCGAAGCCAGTCTTCTTCGGCCGATCCATGAGCGTGCCCGCGCGCGACCCAATAAGAATGCGCAAGCTTCGCAATATCTTCCTGCCTGGGTTTGTCCGATGGCGCGCTTTGCACTGATTGAGAACCGGCGCCCACGGCCGCGGTCATCGCCTTCGGCGCGGGTGGATCCAGGTTTGGTGTTTCAGACGCGACCGGTGAGGTTGCTTTCCGGTGATGCTTGGAGGACATCATTTCATTCGTCTCGTTTTTCTTCGGCTTGGAAGACGTGGTGTTGCGCGGATTTGTGGCTCCTGCTGCAAGGTTGTTTGTGTCGGGTGCAGCGGCCGGGGTGTCATCCGCGATTTTTGGTGTCTTTTTCGAAGCTTTATTCAACTGCATGGAGTTTATTTTAGCCTCAGCGAACAAATTTGTCAGTAGTTGTTCGTAGGTTAAGTCAGAAATTCACAATTCGACCGGAGCAGGGGATATCATTCGGAACCAGCGATTCCATGCTCACGTATAATTCAAGGAGGTGGTATTGCGCGGTGGCCAAGAGTTCTCAGTTACTCGCCGTTTGAGTAAGCCCGCAGGCGCACTGGCGCTTTTACTCCTTCTGCTGTTGCTTGCCGGAAGAGTTCGCGCTAACTCGCAAGCGAGCGGCAATGGCGGGACCATTCAAGGAGTTGTTACAGATCCAAGCGGGGCTGCTGTGCCGGGGGCGGATGTCACCATCACAAATTCTGTTTCGGCTTATAAGCAGGCGGTGAAGTCCGGACCTGATGGAACGTTTCGGCTAGTCAACATCCCGCCAAATCAATACCGGCTGCAGGTCAACTCACCCGGGTTTCAGATTTATCAACAAGATGTTCCGGTCCATACGCAAGTTCCTATTCAGGTCAAAGCTGCATTAACGCTTGCCGGCTCTACTGAGACAGTCGAGGTTTCCGCTTCTGCCGAAGTCCTCGAGAATGTGCCCGCCGCGCACACGGATGTAACTCAAAGCCTGCTGGCAGATCTGCCGATCGGAACAACGGGCCAGGGATTGAGCGATGCCATTACGATGACCTCCGGCGGTGTTGTCGCTGATTCGAACGGCTTCTTTCATCCGCAGGGCGATCACGGCGAGACCACCTACGTGGTTGATGGCCAGTCTATTAGCGATCAACAGAGCAAGACGTTTTCAACTCAGCTCCCTGCAAATGCTTTTCAATCGCTAGAACTTGTTACTGCCGGGCCGAATGCTGAATACGGCGATAAAACCAGCATGGTTGTGAATGCCGTAACGCGCTCAGGCTTGGGCCAGAAGCCGACCGGGAGCCTCGATCTTACCTATGGTTCTTTCGGCACAGCCAGTGAAGAGGCGACTTTCGGCATCGGCGGTTCGGAATGGGGAAATTTTCTCGTCGCGAATACAGATCGAAGCGGGCGTTTTTTGGACAGCCCTGAATTTACTCCGTTTCACGACAAAGGCAACAACGAGACGATTTTCGATCGTATCGATTTTCAGCCGGGCGGGCACGACTCGCTGCACCTGAATTTATTTGGCGCTCGCAATTGGTTCCAGATTCCTGATACCTACGATCAGCTTGGCCAAGATCAGCGGCAACAAGCAACAACGTTGAGTTTCGCGCTCGGATATCAGCACAGTTTCAACCCGCAAACGCTTCTTTCAGTGAATCCGTTCTGGCGTCAGGATCACATCGAATACTACCCCAGTCGCAATCCATTCGACGATACGCCTGCGACGGTGAGTCAGGACCGGCATCTCACGAACTGGGGCACACGTGTCGATCTCTCGTATGCGAACGGCACGCATAACATCAAAGTCGGCACGCAATTGATGCAGACCAGGCTAAACGAGAATTTTGGTCTTGGCATCACTGATCCAGCTTTCAACGCGGTTTGTTTAACGCTCGCCGGAAGTGGCGTGAACGCGCCCGTACCCGTTAGCCCAGATGCTTGCGCGAGTCTTGGGTACCTCGCAAACCCTAATTTTTCCGTTGGACTTGTTCCTTTTGATCTGACGCGCGGCGGCAGCCTGTTCCATTTCCGCGGCGCAGCGAATATCAATGAAGAGGCAGTGTATGGCCAAGATCAGATCAGTCTCAAGAACCTGACGCTCACCCTCGGCTTGCGCTTCGATAACTATGACGGCATCTCCGCTGACAAGCTCTTAGAGCCACGCATCGGATTTTCGTACCTATTCAAAGCAACCGGAACAGTACTTCGCGGTTCATACGACCGCACTATGGAAACGCCGTATAACGAGAACTTGATTCTTTCGAGCACCACCGGCGCCGGCGGTCTGGCGTCCAATGTCTTCGGGGGGTTTGGCAGTCAGGCGCTTCGCCCTGGTCATCGTAACGAGTACGATGCGGGTTTACAGCAAGCCTTCGGCAAATATGTGCAAATCGAAGGCGATTACTTCTGGAAATACACGAACAACGCTTTCGATTTCGACACGCTTTTCAATACGCCGATTGCTTTTCCCATCGAGTGGCGCCAATCAAAGCTCGACGGAGTATCAGCGCGCATCTCCACTTCGAATTTGCACGGGTTCCAGGCATACACAAACATCGGTCATACGCGAGCCCGATTCTTCGGTCCCGAAGTGGGCGGAATTATCTTTAATTCACCTTTGGACACGGGAGTTTTCCGCATCGACCATGATCAGGCTTTCCAGCAGACAACTTACCTCCGCTATCAATACGGCAAAGATGGTCCGTGGATAGCGTTCACGTGGCGCTATGACAGCGGCGAAGTTGCGGGTTCAGTGACGGACCTGGCCGACGCCCTTGCGCTCACTGCCGACGAACAGGCCGCGATCGGATTCTTCTGCGGCGATCAGTTCGCGACTGTCGAGCGCGCCATCACCTCCTGCTCCGGAAACTATGGAGCTACGCGCATCGTGATTCCCGCTGCAGGAACTTTCAATCCCGATCACAATCCTCCCCGCATCGCGCCGCGGAACCTCTTCGATGTTGCTATCGGCACAGATAACCTCTTCCACAAAGAGAAATTGAAAACAACTTTGAAGTTTACGGCAATGAACATCACCAACGATGAGGCTCTGTATAACTTCTTATCCACTTTCAGCGGCACGCATTTCGTTACTCCGAGAAGTTATCAAGTAACGCTTGGCTGGGTTTACTGATCTCAGTCGTGAACTAGACTGAAAGCCATGTCCAGGGCCGTGACCTTGATCGCGAGTGGCGATCTGCGCCTTCCGGCGAATCGAGTATGTTGGCCCGCGCAAGAACGCGTGGAGCAGAGCGTCACAAGGGCCATCGAGAGCTTCGGTTTCGAGGTGAAGCGCGGCCATCCATTCGATGCCGTCAAGCAGCACGGTTTCATCGACTCTCAAAAATACGGAATGGAAGTGTTCCGCGAGATTCCCGAGCAGATACCCATGGTAGTTGTCGAAGCTGTCTGGCAATACAGCCATCACGTGCTGCACGGCTTGATCACGCACAAAGGACCTATTCTGACGATCGCGAATTGGAGCGGTCAGTGGCCGGGTCTCGTGGGCATGTTGAACTTAAATGGATCGCTTACCAAGGCGGGAGTGAAATACTCGACGCTTTGGTCGGGTGACTTTTCTGACGACTATTTCCTATCGCGGCTCAAATCGTGGCTTAACGGCGGGCCAGTGCGGCACGATGCAAGCCATGTGCGCGTTCTAAACAGCTTGAAGCTGCCGCACGATGCGGAATCGCTTGGAGTATCGCTTGCGCGCCGGCTAAAGCGAGAAAAGGCGATCATGGGCATCTTCGATGAAGGGTGCATGGGCATGTTCAACGCCATTGTGCCCGATCATCTTCTTAATCCCACCGGCGTGTATAAGGAACGTCTAAGCCAGTCTGCTTTATACGCCGCCATGCGCGCAGTGCCGGAAGAAGAAGCCAATGCGGTTCGCAAATGGCTCGATGATCGCGGCCTCAAATTCAAGGTTGGGCCCAATCCTGAAACGGACCTCACGGATGATCAGATTGCTGATCAATGCCGAATGTACATCGCTGCTTTGCGCATTGCCGGCGAGTTTGGCTGTGCGGCAATCGGTATTCAATATCAGCAGGGCCTGAAAGACCTGGTCCCGGCCTCCGACCTCGCCGAAGGACTTATGAATAACAGCGATCGCCCGCCGGTGAAGTCCGCGGATGGTCAAGTTCTCTACGAAGGGCAGCCGCTGCCCCACTTCAATGAAGTCGATGAGTGCGCGGGTTTGGATGCGATTGTGACCAATCGCGTTTGGAACACACTCGGCTTTCCGCCGGAGACAACGCTACATGATCTCCGATATGGCGAAATGTTCGAGGGCCAGTTCGTCTGGGTACTCGAAATTTCCGGGGCCGTGCCTCCCGCGCACAACATTGGGGGCTATAGAGGCTCTGTAAGCGAACGCCAGCCGCCGATGTACTTCCGGCTCGGAGGTGGTTCTCTAAAAGGTGTTAGCAAGCCCGGTGAAATTGTATGGAGCCGCGTTTTCATTGAAGCTGGCAAGCTGAAAGCTGACATCGGACGCGCCAAATCCATCGAGCTTCCGGAAGAAGAAACAGAACGCCGATGGCGCATGACTACTCCGCAATGGCCCATCATGCATGCGGTTTTCTATGGCATCTCGCGCGACCAGATGATGGCTCGTCACAAAGCGAATCACATTCAGGTGGTCTACGCGCCTAATGCTGAAGACGCGAACCGGGCGTTGGCCGTCAAAGCCGCCTTCTTGCGTGAGGCGGGTCTCGAGGTGAGCGTCTGCGGAACCGAAACCGGCCTCTGAAGGATGAGAGTCGGTATCCTCGGAACCGGTGCGATTGCGAATAAGCACGCCCAGGCTTATCAGAACATCGGGTTTGAAGTCGCTGCTTGCTCGAACCGGACGGAGTCGCGTGGCCGGGAGTTTGCTAATCGCTGGGGCGCCGAGTTCGTTCCCGACTACCGCGACCTTTGCCGCTATCCCGGCCTGGACTTCGTGGACGTTTGCACCTTTCCCGATTTCCACCTGCAGCCCCTCGAAATATGCGCTGAGATCGGCCGGCCGGTTCAAGTTCAAAAGCCGATCGCGACGAATCTCGAAACCGCGAGAGAGATGATCAAGCTCGCGCATCGCGCCGGTATCCAGCTAGGAGTGATCAGCCAGCATCGCTTCGACGACGCAACTCTGTTCCTGAAGCGAGCGCTTCCCGCTGGGCGCCTCGGCAAGCTTCTCCAGGCGGATGCTTATGTAAAGTGGTTCCGCGACGATGAGTATTACGCGCGGACCATCAAAGGAAGCTGGCAAACGGAGGGCGGGGGGGCGCTAATCAACCAGGCCATTCACCAGGTTGATCTTTTGGTGCATCTGATAGGACCAATAGCGACTGTAAGTGGAGTGTGGCAAATAGGCGCGCGACATCGGATTGAATCGGAAGATATCGTCAACGCGCTGCTTTCCTATGAAGCAGGAGCTACTGGCGTCATACAAGCCGCGACCGCGTTCTGGCCCGGCTACACCGAGCGGATCGAAATCCACGGAACAAAGGGCACCGCGGTTGTTTCAGGCGACCGCCTGACCACGTGGGATGTGCAGGATGATGATCAAGCTAATGTTCCAGATCCAGCCCCCGTCAAGGGCAACGTCGCGTCCGGCTCGTCGGATCCCATGGCAATTGGTCTGACCTCCTTCGAACGGCAGTTTCAGGATTTCGCTACTGCGATTCGCAACGGGTCCGCGCCAGCGGTGAACGGCGAAGATGGGTATCGCGCACTCGAGGTTGTCCTCGGGATTTATGAATCGTGCCGGCGGTATCAGCCGGTCAATATAGTCACCATGTACGCGGACCGACAGCAAAAGATATAATCAAGCCGTAGACCAGGTTGTCTATGCGGCTATCGAGTCGCTTTCGCGGATTATGCCGCCCCAAGTGGACAAGTCTCGCCACGTTTCTCTCACGCGCCCTTCAGCAGTTCTGGACGATAAGCCGCAAAAATTTCCCGATCGAGTTCAAAACCTCATCAATAGCTCGGTCGATCCTGACCGCGTCTCGCACTACGTCGCGGAGTTCTCATCCAGGCATCCCGGGGCACTAGAGCTGCTCACGGATGACTTCGATCGTCTGGTATGGCTGATCACGGTTTTTACTTTCAGCCGTTTTCTTTCGGAAGAGTTGGTGCGGCATCCCGATTGGCTTTGGAGCCTCGAAGATATTCACCGGCCGTTTGCGTTGCACGACTATCAATCGCGCCTCGAGGCTTTTCTTGATCAGCGCGGCGTGAAGTGTCCCGCTGCTTTGGACCTTGCACTATTCAGACGCAAGGAATTGCTCCGAATCGTTGTTCGCGACGCGTTAATGGCCGGCGGCCTCGGTGAAATAACGGAAGAAGTTTCAAGCTTGGCAGACGCAATTCTCGGCTGTGCGCTCAAGAGTGTGAATTCGGAATTGGAAGCTCGTTACGGTTGCCCCATGGGACGGGGCGCGCATGCATCAGATGAGCCTGCCGGTTTCGCTGTGATCGCGCTCGGCAAGCTGGGCGGCCGCGAGCTGAATTACAGCTCCGACATAGATTTGATGTTTCTTTACACCGAAAACGGAGAGACATCAGGCCCGCATAGAATAACCAATCAAGAGTTCTTCAAGAAACTTGCGAACCAGATCACGAACCTGCTGTCTACTTACACGGCCGAAGGCCTCTGTTATCGAATAGATTTGAGACTTCGGCCTGAAGGAACTCTAGGCGAAGTTTCGATTTCTCTCGCGGCCGCGAAGGACTATTACGCGAATCGCGCGAGAGATTGGGAATTGCAAATGCTCATCAAAGCGCGCGTAGCGGCAGGGAACGAGGCCGTTGGACAGGCGCTGCTCGATTTTGTTGAGCCATCGATTTACTCGACGAGTCTAGATTTTTCAACGATCGAGACTGTGTCCGCTACGCGTGAGCGCATCAGCGATAAAGTGGCCCGAAAACGGCTGCGGCAGGACGAGCTGGACGTAAAGCTCGCGCGCGGCGGAATACGCGATATAGAATTCCTGGTTCAGTGTTTGCAGCGGCTGCACGGTGGGCGTGAGACATGGGTTCGGCACGGGGGTACGCTTCTTGCGTTAGCGCGTCTCCACGACAAAGATCTTCTCTCCGCAACGGAATATTCGCGCCTCCGTGACGCGTATCAGTTCTTGCGTCAGTTGGAGCACCGGCTGCAGTTTGAAGACGACCGGCAGACGCACGCGCTTCCCTCAGATCCGAGAGAGCTCGAGCGCATAGCGCGCCGCATGCCTTTCTACGCACCGGCTCAGCAGCCTGGCCTCACGGCTTCGGCGCAGCTTCTGCAGGATCTCAATCAGCATCTCGAAAACGTGCAAGGCATCTATGACCGCATTGTGCACGCTCAACGTCCTCTCTACTACTCACCGGTGATAGCAAGCTCGACAACAGACGCCCCAGTGAAGCCTGCAGAACAGCGCGGCACAATGCGAATCTCAGACGGACTGCTTCGTTCACTCGAACAGGCGGCTCCTGCATTCTCTGAACGCCTTCGGTCTCGTGGCGTTCATCGCTCTGAAGGATCGCTCGCCGGCTTTCTTGAAGGCCTGCTTGACCATCCGGCGCATCTTGGCATGCTGGAGGGCCATCCCTCTCTGGCCGACAGCATGGTTCAGATTTTTGAGCTGAGCCCTTTCCTTTCCGAACAGCTTACTCGCCATCCCGAGCTTCTCGAAGAGATTCGCCGGGTGGTGGATGACCCTACGCGCCATCCGGCTTTTGAAAGCCTCGCGGCGCCGCTCAATGATATCGATCATCTCCGCCGTTTCTTCCGCCGGGAGATGTTTTGTATCCAGACCGCCAGCGTCTGCCTCCCTGAGTCCGTCTTTCAAACGCTCGACCGGACCTCCGCCTTAGCCGAATTCGTGATTAATCGCGCATACCGCATAGCCTATGCACGGGGCCTCGACCATGCGCATGCTCACGCAACCCCCGGCAAACCCTTCCAGGATCCTCAGAGCGAGATGATGATCGTCGCCCTGGGGCGCTTGGGCATGCGGGAATTCGATCTCGCATCAGATGCGGACGTGCTGTTCATCATTCCCGACGAGGAAGCGCAGCGCCAGCGCTTTTGGACGCGCGTTGCTGAACATCTCATCGATATTTTGACGTCTTATTCCAGCAATGGCACAATCCTTTCGCTCGACACGCGCCTTCGCCCCAACGGACGCGAGGGGGTGCTCGTCCAAACGGAATCTAAGTACGTCGAGTACTTCGACCATAAGGCCGAAGCCTGGGAAGGGATCGCCTACATGAAGGCGCGCGCGGTTGCGGGAGATGTTGATCGCGCTACGAAATTCTTGAACCAGCTGCAGGACGTGGATTGGCGTCGCTATGGCCAGAGCGGCCGCTCCAAGCAGGATCTACGCCAGATGCGAATGCGTCTTCAGCGCGAGCAAGGGACGCTCGCTCCGCTCAAAGCGGGATACGGCGGGTACTATGATGCAGATTTCATTCTGATGTATCTGCGTTTGAAGGGCGCGGGCCTGTTCTACAAAAAACTGAACACCCCGGAGCGCATCGATGTCGTCGAAAAAATGGGACACCTCGAGCGAGATGATGCAGCGTTTCTTCTGCAGGCGACGACTTTCTTCCGGTCCTTGGACCATGCGGTCCGCGTAGTAACCGGAAGAGCGGAAGAGAAGCTGCCAGCTTCGGAGACTGAGCGCGAAATGATTGCCGAGCTGATGCGACGCTGGACCAATGAACGTCCCACTGCGTCCACACTGGATTCAGAACTGCTCGCGCTGCAAACGAAAATGCGGCAGTTGTTCGATACCATTTTTGCGCATTAAGCGGGCAACACGTTACGCCGCCAGGGGCATCATCACCACGTTATCGGTGGGCAGCTTGCTCACCAGAGCTTCTGTTGCAATTCGTAACAATTCTTCCGTGCGGTCGCCCAGATCAAATTCTTCGGAAAAGCGCCGAAGCTGTGTGTTGAATGCGCGCCGCAGAAGAACGAGTGATTCCTCGAGTCCCAGTTTCGGAATGTCAATAATCGCGAATTTCAGGATGCTGTCCATCAGGACTGTTTCAACATTCAGCATCTTATAAATCGCTCGCCGGTTTTTCATCACGTACTTCACCACTTCCCTGCTGCGATAGGCGAAGTAGTGTTCACGAGTGAACCAAGGAAATCGCTTAGTATCAAGCATCTTGAGTTCGCGCCCCAGCTTGTGAGCTGCCGAACCAAATGCCCGATCCAAAGCCTCCGTTTGCTGGATATCGTAGGTAAACATGTTGGTCGGTTTCCCTGAAAACGGATGAGTGCATTGGTAGACCAGAATCGGATAAGCGGTGTGCGGGCGTAAAAGAATTTCGGGGTTTGCTGCAAACCATTCGCGAACCCATCCGCGCATTGCGGCCTGCATGGCTCTCGAAACGATGGAGTACGTCGGGAAATAAGCCGCCGTTCTTTCCTTCGGCGCTTTCTTCCACACGGAGAAGTCGATACCCGAACACTCGGTGGCTGTCTGCGAATCATTGTTCTCGATTGCGACGTGCGCTTGTTCCGCAGCTTCCGGCTTCCGCAACGGCATCATGATCAACTCGCCCATGAGAACCCCCTATAAATGCGACAGCCGGGAACTTGTCCCGGCTGACCGCTGGATTTCAGCTCGCGAGCCTTCTCGCGAGCAACTTGAAGCTAGCATGCCCGGTTCTCGCAATTGGGGGCGCAACGCCTGTGTCAAAACCCGAAATTCACGCCATATAACTGAAACGATAGAAGAAAAAATTTCTGAGATTTTTTTTGAAGTTTTGTGACTACTTTTGCGAGACTTACCAGAATCCCCTAAAAGCGGTCGGCAGACGTTCAGAATAGTAGACCGCAGCGGTTCTACATGAGCATTCTTGTCCTGGTTCAGGTAGATCGTGACTTTTCTCGGGCTGCCTCCAGGGAGTATGGCGGCAACCCTCCTTCTGAAACATAGTTCAGAGTTACGGCCCGCTCTCCCAGCCCGTAGCGCACCCTAAAACTCGGCATTGATAACCTACTAGGTCTATGAAGATCAAATCGCGCTTGGCTGCCATGGTCCTCGTCAGTTTGCTCTCGTTTGCCGGCTGCTTTCTGTCCGCCCGGCAGGTAGGGCCAGGCATCGCTTCGCAACAGGCCCGATCATCGCCGGAATGGGTCAAATCGGGAGTGATCTATCAGATCTTTGTGCGCTCGTTCTCTCAGGAAGGGAATCTCGCGGGCGTGACGAAGCGGTTGGACGAGTTACATCATCTCGGGGTCAACATACTCTGGCTGATGCCTATCCACCCCAACGGGCAGCTAAAGAAGAAGGGCACACTCGGCAGTGCTTATGCTGTGCGGGACTACTACGCCGTCGATCCGTCGTTGGGCACGAAAGAAGACTTGCGGCGCCTGGTGCAGAATGCTCATCAGCGGCAGATGAAGGTGATCCTTGATATGGTGGCCAACCATACAGCCTGGGATAGCGTGATGATGTCTCATCCGGATTTCTACAGAAAAGACAAACAGGGCAACATCACATATCCCTACGACTGGACCGATGTTGCCGCCCTCGACTATTCCAACCCGAAGCTGCGCCGCTATATGACCGAGATGCTTGTTTACTGGATCAAAGAATTCGATTTGGATGGCTATCGCTGTGATGCAGCCGCAGAGATACCGACCGCCTTCTGGGAACAAGCGCGCACTGAGCTGGATCGTGTCAAGCCCGATCTCGTGATGCTGGCCGAGGCTTCCAAACCGGAATTGCTCCGGCGTTCGTTCAATCTTGACTATGGATGGCCGCTGTTTCACACGCTCGACGAGGTGATCATGGATGGCGCGCCCGCAACGCAGGTTCGCAATACTATTGAGCATCAGCGGGCTCTGTTCCCGAAAGATTCGATGCACATGCACGTCAGTGACGATCACGATGAGCTGCGGGCAACGACACGGTACGGGTTCCCGGGTGCGATTGCCGCATCCACGGTAATCATGACGCTAGATGGAGTGCCGCTGATTTACAACGGCATGGAAGTTGGCGATTCGACACAGTCACGCGCGCCCGCGTTGTTTGAGCCCCAAAAGATTTTCTGGCAGGCAGCGGAGTGGCATCCCGAGTATCCAAAATTCTACGCTGCAATGGCGGCATTGCGAAGGGAGCATCCAGCACTGCAGCAGGGCCAACTGCTCTGGGTGCACAACTCCGGCGAGCAGCACGTGGTGACGTATATTCGTCGCGCCGGTTCTGAAGAGTTCCTGGTTGCCGTGAATCTTTCAAACACTCCTTTCCGCGGAATAGTTGAGGCCGGGGCGGGCGACTGGAAAGAGGTTCCGCTGCCGCTGGTTGAACCCCGAGGAAGCGCGCTGCCTTTTATCGCTCTGGATGCGTTCCAGTTTCGCTTGTTTCAGCGCCAGCGTTGAGGACGGAACAGCGCCCGAATCGAGGCCCGAAAGCTCCCCAAAAGTGCTACAATTAAGTTGAATGAGCTTCTGGCGCGCGCGCCTGTGGGTTCAGCAGACCCGGTTCCATACAGCTGTTCAACGACTTAGCAACATCCCTGATTACGCCCCTCTCGGCAATCCTCCCGAAATTTCTTCTTGATGAAGTCTTCTGTTCAGATCTCCCGCGGCATTGAGTCCCTATTTGGCACTCGGGACGAAAACATAAGGCTTCTTGAATCCGAGCTGAAACTTCGGACGCGCCTCATGGACGGCGACTCGCTGGAGCTCGAAGGCGACGATCCACAAGTGCGACGGGCCGAGCGGATTCTCGAAGATTACGTCAGCTTGGTTAAAGAGGGGCACGTCTTCAATAACGGTGATTTGAACAGTTACCTGCGGGTCGTCACCGGCGATCCCGATGTGTCTCTCCGGCGGCTGGTGGAAAGCGGCAAATCGCGCACCTTCGGCAAAAAGGTCCTAGCTCCTAAAACGGTCAATCAGCGCCGTTATGTGGACGCGATCGAGAATTACGATTTGACTTTCGGCATCGGGCCCGCCGGAACCGGTAAAACCTATCTGGCTGTAGCAATGGGGGTTGCGGCGTTATTAAACAAGCGCGTCAGCCGGATCGTGCTCACCCGGCCTGCTGTTGAAGCCGGCGAACATCTCGGATTTCTGCCTGGCACCTTACAGGAGAAGGTCGACCCTTACTTGCGGCCCCTATACGACGCGCTGTTCGACATGATCGACGCCGAACGCGTCGAAAAACTCCTTGAGCGCAACATCATTGAAATCGCCCCGTTGGCGTTCATGCGTGGGCGCACGCTAAATGACTGCTTCATCATCCTGGATGAAGCGCAAAATACCACGCTCGAACAGATGAAGATGATCCTCACCCGGCAGGGCTTCAATTCGAAGATGGTTGTGAACGGGGATCAGACTCAGATCGACCTTCCTGCCGGAAAAAGGAGCGGCCTGTTGAATGCCGCGGACGTTCTGAAAGGTGTTGAGGGAATCGCATTCGTCAATTTCGACGAGAAAGATGTCGTGCGCCATCAGCTGGTTCAACGCATTGTGAAAGCTTACGATCGCTATCACGAGATGATCGGCGCGGGCCGGCAGCTTGGTCTAAAATTGGGCAGCGATACCCCCCTGACCTCCGACCCTCCCGCAAACACCGCCCTCGAAATTCCTGAGCTTCCGCCGCTGGCGTAAAAACGACTTCTATGTCGCCCGGTGACACTACTGTGCTCTATGGAGCCCTCCCTGAACAGTTCAGATTCTCTCCGGAAGAAAAGCGTGTTCTGAGAGACTTTGCGCGTACTTTAGCCAAACGCGTGCTTGATGGCGGCGCGTTCTCCTGCCTGATTTCAGACGATCGCGAATTACGCCGATTGAACCAGCAGTTCCTCCGCCTCGATCACGCTACCGATGTTTTGTCGTTTCCAGCCCCCGAGCGGAGCGGCGCATCAGGCGACATTGCGATCTCAATTGAGCGTGCCGAAGCTCAGGCGTCCGAATTTGGCCACAGCCGCATCGACGAAATTTGCATTCTCATGCTGCACGGTTTGCTGCACCTTTCGGGCATGGACCACGAACACGACCGTGGCGAAATGGCTGATGCGGAGCTTAGGTGGCACAAGGAGCTTGGACTTCCTGCAACGCTCATTTCCAGAGTCTCTCAGACGAGGACAAATCGATGACGGTCCTCTGTCTTCTCTTGGCGCTGGCAGTGACGTGCCTGCTTAGCTTTGTCTCATACGTTCAGTTGCTGTACCTGGAATCTCTCCGTTTGATTCGACGCGAAGTGCCGGCCCTCGAATTTTTCCGGGAGACACTAGCCGCCAAGATCGGTCTCGATCCTGAACACGGCTCCCTCGCTTTTTCGCTCGTCAAGCATGTTTCGCTTTTTCTGCTCGGCCTGTTTTATCTATGCGCTTTAGTGCGACCCGGAGTGCCGCATTGGCAGAGCGTTCTCGAGGCCATGGGATTATCTTTCCTCGCCATGCTGCTATCCACGTATTTTGTTCCGCTATTCCTTTATCGCCGCAGCACGGGTTCATGGATGCTAAAAGTCCTGCCGGCGATCAAGGTGCTGGCAGCTTGCGCCTCGCCGCTGGCCGCCTTAGTGAAAATCTTCCAGTCATTCCTCGATCTCGATAAAGATTCGCATGGTGAAACCGCTCCGGCAGATTCCGTCGAACACATCGAGGCTCTTATAACGGCAGGCGCGGAAGAAGGCATTCTGGAGGAAGAAGATCGCAAACTGATTCACTCGGTTGTGGCGTTCGGGGACAAGAGCGTGCGTGAAGTAATGACACCGCGACCGAACGTGGTTGCGATTTCAGTCGACAAATCGCTCGAAGATCTGCGCCAGCTCGTAATACATGAGCAGTACTCGCGGATCCCAGTCTACCGGGACACGATCGACAACATCATAGGTTTCGTGCATGTCCGCGATATGTTCGAGCTGGATGCGGAGGACCGCCAGAGGAAACCGCTGAAGGATCTCCTGCGGCCGATCCCTCTGGTTCCCGAGACCAAGCCTGTTACTGATCTGCTACGCGAAATGCAGCATGATGGCTCCCATATGGTCGTAGTGGTGGACGAATACGGGAACACCGCCGGTATCGCCACGATGGAAGACCTCGTGGAAGAGATTCTGGGCGAGATCCGCGACGAGCATGAGCCCGATCGCGACGTGCGCCAGGAATCGGACGATGTGTTCGTTGCGCCCGGCAGTCTCGACCTGGACCGCCTTCAAGACCTGCTGAACTTCCGTCCTGAAGAGGATATGGAATCTACCACCGTTGGAGGATTGATCGCTGAGTGGCTTGGCCATGTGCCCCAACCCGGGGAGGCGGTCGAGCGCGGCGGCATTCGCATCGAAGTTCTCTCCGGTGATGAGCGGCGCGTCGAGCAAGTGCGCATTTCGCGCGTTCAAACACCATCTCCAGTTGGCGCGAATACGTGACGGAAACCTCGCATCGGGCTGGCTTTGTCGCGATTGCCGGCAGACCGAACGCCGGAAAGTCTACCCTCCTGAACCAGCTTGTAGGAGAGAAACTTGCGATCACCGCTCATCAAGCGCAAACCACACGGACATCTATTCAGGCCGTCCTGACGGCTCCCGATGCGCAAATCGTTTTCGTCGATATGCCTGGCATTCACAAATCCGATACGCTCTTCAACAAACGCATGATGGATACGGTGCGCGGCGCGCTGCAGGATCGCGATCTTGTGCTGTACGTCACGGACGCTACCAAACCCTTCGCCGTAGAGGACGAGTATGCGGTCAGCGCTCTCGAACGGTCCGGCAAAACGTTGCTCGTGCCCAACAAAATTGACGACGTAAAAGACAAGCGGCTTCTTCTGCCCCTTATCCAGCGCTATATGGAAATCTTTCCTTTCGTCGATGCCCTACCAGTCTCAGCCCGTAAAGGCGACGGTATTGACGAGCTCAAGCGCGCGATCGATCAACATCTCCCCGAAGGACCGGCCTTTTACCCGGAGGACTATTCAACCGATCAGCCCATGCGCTTCTTAGCGGCTGAAATCATACGTGAGCAGATCTTGCGCGTGACCCGTGACGAGGTCCCTCACGCGACGGCCATTTTGATCGATCAATGGGAGGAGAAGGCGCAACTGACCAGGATCTCCGCTACTATCTACGTGGAACGGCCTGGCCAGAAAATTATCTTGATCGGCAATAAAGGACAAATGTTGAAAAAAATCGGCTCTCAGGCACGGCAGGAACTCGAACGCATGCTGGAGCGTAAAGTTTTTCTCTCGCTCTTCGTCAAGGTGAAACCGAACTGGCGAGAGGATCCATCTTTCCTGAATGCCGTGGACTGGCGTTCAATGATAGGCTCAGAGGATAAGCCCTCATGAAGCGCCTACTAGCCACAGTTGTGCTCCTGGTTGGCGTGTTTGCAGCAGCCGCTCAAAAAGCGGCGCCTCCGGATGACCGAATTTCCGATCAGGTTCGTATGCGTCTCGCGGTCGACCAGGATGTCAAGGGCGGTGCTTTCGATGTAGCCGTCAAGAACGGCGTGGTGACCATCAAAGGCAGAGTGGATACCGACAAAGGGAAGTCGCGCGCCACAAAGCTGGCCAAGAAGGTCAAGGGCGTGAAGGAAGTTGATAACGAGCTGATCGTCGGTCCTCCAAAGTAGCTTGCCTCGAATTCTCATAGCGGTGCTGGCTCTTGCCGCCGCCCAGTTCGCTTCCTCTCACCAAGCGCCAGGCGAAAAGGACGATCGTCTCTTGGCTGTTGGCAAGCTCTGGACCACAATAAAATACTTCCATCCGTATCTCGCTTATCGGGACATCGATTGGGACAAAGCGCTCGTCGAGGGGCTTCCGAAAATTCGCGCGGCCGGCAACACCGCCGAGTATCGCGCAGCTATCGAATCAATGCTGGACGCGCTGCACGATTCATCCACATACGTATTGCCGGAAGCCGCCACGGAACAAGGCGCAGGTTTTATCAAATTTGAGAAGAGGCCAGACGGAGCTCTTATAGTCTCGCGGTCGGAGTCGTCGGAGCCGAATCGAGATCTGGTTCAGGAATTGCTCAAATCGATTGCTTCCAGCAGCAACATTGTTTTTGATCTGCGCTCGAGTGAACTCCTTTCTTCTCTTCTAGACCGTGACGACATCCAGGCCGCTCTTACGTCTGTGCCGCTCGACGCACCCGGCCAGCGCACCTGGATTCACAACGGCCTCGCCGGCGATTTTCCATCGGCTTTTTATTATTCCGCCTTCCAGTCGAGGCCGGGCATACATATCGCGCCGGGTTCGCAGGCAACGGCCCACGAATTGGTTTTCATTCTGGGAGAAAACTCCCACCTCCCCGTGATCGCTTGCGCGTTGCGCGCGGCCGGAAAGGCAACCGTCCGCGAGTCACCGCACTATCAGATCACTGGCGTCGAAACCGCTGCAATTCCGATGGACGAAGGTGTGACAGTTGTCGTCCGTCTCTCTGAGCCGCTCGCCGGCGTCGCCGCTTACCCCTCACCCAAACCCGACCGCTCCTATGCCGAAACACGGTATCCCTCGACCGAGTACCGCATTCTTGCCGCTTACAAGATCTGGGCCGCTTTTCGTTACTTTTTTGCGTATCGCGACCTCATGGATGAAGACTGGGATCAGGTATTCGCCACGTTTCTGCCCAAATTCATCGCGGCAAAAGACGCGCGCGAATATAACCTCGTGGTCGCCGAAATGGTCGCTCACACCGCCGATTCACACAGCAGCGTAAGAAGCGAAGAGCTAACGGAGTTTTTCGGCAAAGCGCCAGTCGGACTACGCCTCCGCTTGGTCGAGAAGAAGCCTGTCATTACGGAAATTCTGGACGACACTGCTAAGGCGGCCGGCGTTCAGATCGGCGATATACTTTCGAAAGTAGACGGCGAAAGTATCGTCGATCGCTTCAACCGCGAATCGCCTTACGTCTCATCATCTACTCCGCAGTGGCATGGCTATCGCGTCATGCAACGGATCCTCAACGGTCCGGAAGGATCGTTAGCGGCTCTCACCATAGGAGGGCAAGACGGCCGAACCCGGGAAGTCAGCCTGAAGCGCGCTTCGAGCTACTCGGCTACTCTGCGCGACCAGAGAACCGGCGACGTTATCAAATTATTGCCGGGAAATATAGGATACGCCGATTTGGACCGTTTGATGCCAGAGCAAGTAGACGGCATGTTCGAGAAGTTCCGCAATACCAAAGCGATCATCTTCGATATGCGCGGCTATCCGCACGGCACGGCCTGGTCAATCGCGCCGCGTCTTACAAGTGAGAAAGATGTCGCAGCAGCAGTGTTTACCGGTCCCTTATCACTCGGTCCGGACCTACCGCTTGGCGAAATGCTTACTTCCAGCGCCAGCTACTTTTTCGTGCAGAGGCTTCCTACAACTGATCAGTGGAAATACAAAGGAAAAACGGTAATGCTGATCGACGAACGAACGATCAGCCAGGCTGAGCACACAGGGCTCTTCTTCGAAGCCGCAAACAAGACTGAATTTATCGGAACGCCGAGCGCCGGCGCCAATGGCGACGTCACGGACTTCGTTGTTCCGGGTGGAATCACGATAAATTTGTCCGGCCATGATGTTCGCCACGCAAATGGAGGTAAATTACAGCGGCTTGGTCTTCAGCCATCCGAAACCGTCGCGCCGACCATCAATGGCATTCGGAAAGGCCGCGATGAGGTACTCGATAAAGCAATCGAATACGTCTCGCGATAATGATCCCAAGTTGGTTCCGTTTCGCCGTCATTATCCCGTTTGCGGCCTGTATCGGCAAGGCCACCAGTATCGTCATTTTGCGCAGCCCGGATCGGATTTATATAGGCGCGGACAGCCGTCGCGAATATCGCGACGCCACCGGGTTCTATTCCGGTTCGGTCTGTAAAATTGTGCCTTCGGGACATCTTTTTTTTGTGGCTTCCGGCCTGACGTACGCGAATAATGAGCAGGTCGCGGATATCGGAGCGGCCGCCGGGCGCGCTGGCAATTCGGTCCTCTCGGCCATTGAAATATTTCGTAGCCGTATGCAAGAATTCTTGCCGCGAGCTCTCGCAGCCGAGGGTCAGATTCGGCAATCGTTCAGTGAATCCCGCAATGCACTTGTTCTCGAGTCCGCATTTATTGGAATTCAGGACCATTTGGCAACCGTAAGCGTAGAGTGGTACCGCAGAAGCGGAACCGCAGCCAATCCGCAAGTAACAACGGACCGCCGCACTTACTCGTCTGCTGCACCCGGCCGTTACGATTTCATTTTTTTGGGCAAACGCAATGCCATTGACCGATATCTCGGCGGACGCACTCCTCTGGTTCGCGGGGAGGACGGCGCCGTTGCATTGATCACCCGCCTTATCGAGGTGGAAGCCGCGGAATCAGCAGAAACGACTGCGCTTCCTATCGACATTCTCGAACTGGACGGCTTCGGCTCACATTGGCTTCAACGCAAGTCCGCCTGCGGCGATTCGTATTGACGTCTAAGCTACACTACTAGATGGAGTTCTATCCGTGAAGAAAACTGTCTCTTCCCTTGCTGCCATTGCGCTCTCGACTGCGTGCCTGTTTGCTGCGGATGCAAACACCATACGCAAAGCTCCAGAACTGGCATTTAGCCTTCCGGGGCAGGGGCAAAAACTTCTGAGCCAATACCGCGGGAAAGTTGTGGCTCTCGAGTTCATTTTCACGACTTGCCCGCACTGCCAGGCTGCATCCAAGGTAATGGAAAAGTTCCAGCAGGAGTACGGCTCGCGAGGATTGCAGGTGATCGATGTCGCGGTCAACGACAACGCTGATCTCCTGGTAGAGAATTTCGCCAAGGACTTCCAGGTCAATTTCCCAGTGGGCTGGACGCCGAAAGAGCAAATGGTTTCATTTATGGGTTTCAGCTCGGCCCGGTTCGTCGTGCCTCAACTCGTGTTGATTGATCGAAAGGGCAACATCCATTACCAGACACCTGCGCTCGAGGATGAGAATTGGGACAAACTGATGAAGGAAGACGCGATCCGTGAGCACATAGAAGAACTGCTTTCCGAGAGCAGCTCGGCTTCACGGCACGTTTCAGGATCTACTCGAATCGCCTCGGCTAAGAAGCCGTCTTAAGCAGTCGCGATGATGCGCCCGTAGCTCAGCCTGGATAGAGCGTTTGCCTCCGGAGCAAAAGGTCGTAGGTTCGAATCCTACCGGGCGTACCAACTCACTCATTGTCCGGACCGGAGACATAGGTAACAGATTGTTCCTAAGACATAGGTAACACTTTTCGTACGAAGGGATTTTCGAGGGCTGTAAAGTTTTCTCCTCCAGGTCGACATCCAGGAAGGCGTCGAACTTGGCTTGTTGTTGCAGGATGTTGGCGCCCGCTGGCGGGGTCGCTTCTTTCTTGAGGGTCAGATGCATGCGCTCATGCACGGCCGTTTTGTTGTGGGTCACCGGGCCGAATGCGTTCGATCGTGATGCCCAGGCGCAACCACCAGACACATAGTTTCGAGAGATTGAACAGGCCGTTAGGCGATGCAAAGGGGACGCCCTTGTCAGAGCGAATCGCCTGCGGCAGGCCGTTCTTTGAACAGGCGCTCAAAGGCTGTCAACGCGAACTGTTCCTGGTTGGATTCCATCGCCTCGCACAGCAGCAGATAGCGGGAAGCGTGATCGGTCACGGTGAGCGGATACGCAGTAGCGCTGGTTGCCGAGCTTGAACTCGCCCTTGTAATCGGTGCACCACAAGGCATTCGGGCTCATGCCCGAGGACAGAGGCGTGCCTTCTGCGTGGGTCCTGGAGCGCTTGGCCCGGGTCACCAGGCCATGGCGGTTCAAGATGGCGTGGATGTGCTGCACCTCGTGCGGCAGCCGCCGTAGGAGGCGTTCACGGATCTTGCGCGCGGCACAGCGACGCCATACTCTCCCCGTCTTGCAACCGAATCACGAACCGTATGCGTTCGTCCATCACAGAACATTTCCTCCATGGCATGTTTTATCCTGCCTCGCGGCAGGCAACATGTGTTACCCATGTCTTAGGAACGTTCTGTTACCTATGTCTCGGGTCGGTCATTCCGAAGTAACTCGCGTGAAATCAGCAGTTTGATGCCCGCACCGTTGCTCGCTTTCAGTTCTGCAGCTTCCGTGCAGATAGGCCAAGTTCGGCCAACTTCGGTGAGCGTTGATTCACGATTGGCCCAGACGAACTGGATCGGACACTCTCTGCTGTCGAACCGCGGTTCATCGATATATTGCTGTTTTTCGCCTGGCTGTGCAAAATTCAAGGTATGACCCCAGATGCAGTGAAGGCGATGCTTCTGCCGCACGAAGCCGAGTTGAAAAACGACGGCATCGCAAGCCTCTCGATCTTCGGTTCCGTAGCGCGAGGTCAAGCCACTGAAGAGTCTGACGTCGATTTACTAGGGGATTTCGATCTTAATAGAAGGCTAACAGCTTTCGACAAAGCGGGCCTCGAAGTACGTATTTCTGAAATTTTACGTACCCCAGTCGAACTCTGTGATCGCCGTGTCATAAAAGATGATGTGCGTGTCCGCGCGGAGCGCGAGGCCGTGCTTGTCTTTTAGAACTCCCGCTCGTTGGCTTCGGGACATTCTCGACGCGATTGTAATGATCGAGCGCTTTACGGCGGGCATGGACTTTGAATCATTCCGTGAAGACACGAAAACGGTTGCGGCCGTCGAGCGGAAGCTTCTCGTAATCAGCGAAGCCGCGATTCGATTGGGCGACGAAGCAGCGACCCTTTGTCCAGACCAGCCATGGCATAAGATCCGCGGGACAGGCAATTGGATCAGGCATCACTACGAACGCGTTGATCTTGAAAGCATCTGGGGAACGGTTCAGTACGATCTGCCGCTTCTTAAGGCTTCCGTGCAGCGGGTTTTACGTCTGTCCGAACCGCAGCGGTAGCGACTGTGTAGGACTCCGAAATTTAAGCTCCGTGCCGCTCGTCCCAATTTCGATGAAACGCGACATAAGTGGTAATCGCCCTTTTTGCACGGGCGTCGCCGAACGCGATGTGCAACGTAATAAAATGCGAACTGCTGTATTGCGCCGTCGGCCATTGTTTGGTGGAGGAACGTGGCGGAGGACCTAGCGCGTATCCGTTCCGCCTTCATACTCAGGCCGACCTGCTTCGGTCGCAAACTCGCGCATCTGCTCCTGCCGGTGTGACGCCCTGTGCGCGCAAGCTCGCGGTTCGGTTTGGGGCACGTATATTTTGCTGGCAGCCGCCTCGAATACAGCAAGGCAGTGCGCGCCTATTACTTGTGACTGACTAATTTCCAAACATTTCAATACATTCGATAAGCGTCCGTCTCCTGCGAACAGCCCAAGAACTGCTGTTCGCCCGGAGTGAGCGTTTTCACAACATCACCAGAACGCCGTTGGTCCGGGTCGGGATTTGAATCCATGTGGACAGTAGCGGTTATTGCGCGTCCACTTTTGTTCGTGATGAAGATGTGCGAGCCGCCTAGGTTACTCGGGCCGCAGCCTCCGAGAGCGTAGATTATAATTTCGCCTGTTGCACCGCTTCGCTGCGCTGGAGCCGCAGCCCCTGCGTCGCAAGCGCACTGTGCGTTACACCATCCCAATCCTTGGCCAGCAGGCCAACAGTGAGCGTGCTGAACTGTTGCGGGGCATTCGATTCGAGCGGTATGCGGACCGTAGCATCCGCAATCGATCTGGTCCTTTACCGTTCGGCCGAGTATTTTGTTGTAAAGTGCCCGGACAACCGTATGCGCATCAGCGCATGTCGTCGGCTGAGAAGCGGAAAGGGCTGAAGCCGCGCACAGACTGAACAACAGCACCGCACAAGACATCGAACTACAAGCGCGACCTAGCTGATAAACAGGACTGTAAGTCAATCGCCCCTTTGTCGGGACCGGACACATAGGTAACAGATTGTTCCTAAGACATAGGTAACACTTTTGGCCCAAACGGATTTTCGAGGGGCTGCGAAGTTTTCTCCTCCAGGTCGACGTAACCGAGATCGTATTCCATGAAGCTGATGAGCCAGATGCCTGTAAGTCGCCTGGCCGGTCCTCGCGGCTGGATACTATATAAGACATGTCTGCTAGTTCCCGCCGCGCATTTATCTCTCAAGCCGCAGCGCTGGTACCTCTAAGCCGAGCCGCTTTTGCGAAAGAGCCGCTCCGTTCCAGCAACCTGGGAGTCCAGCTCTATACGGTCCGAAACGTCATCACCAAAGATCCCGCCGCCACGCTGCAGGCGATTGAACAGATTGGCTACACAGAAGTCGAGGCCACTTACGCCAACCTCGACCAGATCTGGTCCGCGCTCCAGCAAACCAAATTGAAGCCTGTCAGCGTGCACGTCGATCTCGCCATTTTCAAAGAAGGCGGGAACCGCCTGGACACTGTGCTCGCCGACCTCAAACAGCGCCATTTCGAGTACGTGGTTGTCCCGTACATACCGCAGGAGGAGCGAGGCGGCATGGATGTTTTCAAGCGCTTGGCCGAAATGTTGAACAAGTCAGGCGAGCGAGCAAAAGCCAACGGGTTGTCGTTGTGCTATCACAACCATGCCTTTGAATTTAAACCGCTCCAGGGCACTAACGGGCTTGCCGTAATGATGCACGAAACCCAGAAAGGCCTGGTTTCGCTCGAAATGGATATTTTCTGGGTGAGCGTGGCCGGCCACGACCCCGTTCAGTTGCTAAAAACCTACTCCGGACGTGTGTCGCTTCTGCATCTCAAGGACAAGGCGCGAGGCTTGGCTACCCAATATAACGAGAACGTCCCGCCCGCAACGTTCAAAGAAGTCGGCAGTGGCTCGATTGATATAGCGGCTGTTTTGTCGGAAGCGAATAGGGCGGGAGTACGGCACTATTTCGTGGAACAGGACCAGACTCCTGGGGATCCGATTGCAAGCTTGCGCGAAAGCTACAAATATTTGAGCTCACTTTTTCAGAGCTAGGGCATCTGGAAACGTTTGACGCCAGCCAAAACCGCGTCTACACTACAGGTACCCCGGGGCGAAGCATGAAAACTTACACGTTCAAAGTGATAGTAGAGCCGGATGAGGGGGGTTATCACGCCTACTGCCCTGCATTGGGCCGTTATGGCGCAGCAACGCAGGGATCCAGCCAGGAGGAGGCGCTAAAAAATATCGGCGAAGTCGTCCAGACGATCGTCGATGAGCTTCGCGAAGGCGGTACTGCCCTTCCAACAGGATCCAGCGCTGATGTGGCGGTCTTCGAAGATGCCCGCGTCGCGGTAACTGTATGACTTAAGCGCACAGGGCGGTTGGTGCCCGTTGTGCGCGTTCAAATGAGCCCCACAGGGCGGTTGGTGCCCGTTGTGCGCGCTCTCTCGTTCTACGCCCGCTCCTGGTACGTTCCGCCTGAAGTGCTGATCCGGATTCGTTCTCCCTGGTTAATGAAGGGCGGCACCTGTACAACCAGCCCGGTTTCCATTTTGGCGGGTTTGGTCACGTTCGAGACGGTCGCGCCTTTCAACCCAGGCTCCGTTTCGACCACTGTCATCTCTACGCTCGCCGGCAATTCCACGCTGATCGGCCTGCCTTCGTAGAATTCGACATTGACCTTCAACTGAGGCGTCAGATAAAACACGCCATCGCCGAGCAAGTCCTTCGTTAAGTGCATCTGTTCGTAGTTCTCGGTGTTCATGAAATAGAAGTACTCGCCGTCGTCGTATAGGTACTCCATCTCCTGCTCATCCAGCGCGATCCGTTCCACCTTGTCTTCCGAAGAGAAGCGGTGCTCCATCATTGAACCGGAGCGCAGATTTCGCATTTTGGCCTGAACAAAGCCACGAAGATTACCAGGCGTCCGGTGAACCATACTGAAGACCGAATGGAGCTCATTATTGAACTTCACCACCATGCCCGGACGCAGTTGTGTCGCTGCAATCATGCTAGACAGCAGTGTAACAGGGGTGCTGAACACTCACTCGGTTGCGCAAACCTTGCCTTCGACGTCGCCCGGCAAACGCCACATCCCCGCTGCATCCGCTTCAGCGGCTTCCTTCTTTTTGTCTTCGGAGTACGAAATGCTTTGATGGGGCCGCAGCTTCCAAACGATCGCCGCTTCATTGTTGTTGCGATGCGGAACCATTGTGCAAGGCTGCGTCACGGGAATCAGTGTCATATGTCCGAATGTGGCCGGATTCTGACGCCAGCCTACGGGACAGTTCTCCTGTTCAACCCCGCTCCTCGAGATACTGACCCAGCATGTGTTTGGTTTCCAATCCGTGCGCGCGAATAGCCGCCCCGCATCGTCGTATACCCACGGATCGAGATTCTGATATCCGACACCGGGCAAATATGGATCACCCCACAGCAACTCGTAAGCCACGCCCGGGCCATCTCGAATCAGTTGCTGATCTTCAATTGCCCAGCCTTGGAGATATTGTGATCCCGGCAGATTGGGATCGAGACTCACGAGAGCTAGCGCCGCAATGTGCGCCATCCAATCCGGGTGTGCAACCGCCGCCGGCTTCAGGCTGAGCAAGAATTCGGTTGGGAGAACGGAAAAGAATTGCGGCGCATCCTGGCGCAGATCTATATGCAGAGTAGTCCGGACAGCGTCAATGAACTCGCATGCGGCGTAGAGTTCGCGAGCGTTCTGAAAGTCGCCGTTCTCTATGGATTTGAAAAACGCGCTTTTGACGCTATCACTCAGATCTCGGATCCGGTCGAGTGAAACGCCGATGAATAACCCATCGCGCAGCGCCTCGGGTTCGGAGGCCTGATACGCCGAACAGCTTTTATCGCCCAGTTCATGCGTCTTCTCGGTTGAAAGTAACGCGCCAGCCCAGTCGAGAACCAATCCCACTTGTCTTCGATCGCAAGGATGCGCAAACGCCCACTGAACTGCCTCCGTACCACGTTTCTCGTCGTGCGTGACCGCGTAGTAAAGTGCCAGTTCGAAGCCGCGCTCCGGTGAATCGGGCACAGATTGAATCCGGTTTTCGAAATTGACCCAGCGAACTGTCTGGCGCTCACGATCTCGCTGCAATCGCCTGAGCCGCTGGGGAGTAAGAAGGAGCTGCGGCGAACGATCGGAAGAATCGGCGTAGCAGGCCGCCGAGAACGCAGCCAGCAGAACAAAGATCGTTACACGCAAGGCATTATTGTTCCATAGAGCGCAAACGGCGCGGCTGCTCGCCGTCAGCGCGCTTGCTCACTTTGATAACCTGAAGTTTCTACAACAATAGCTCATGCCCGGCCGGGTGAGTGAAACCTACGTTCTTCGTACATACCCATTCCGCGAGTCCGATCTGATCGTCAGCTTCTTTACGCGCGATCAGGGCAAGCTGCGGGGCGTGGCGAGACACGCCAGAAAGACCAAAAACAGCTTCGGCTCGGGTCTCGAGCGGCTGTCGTTAGTGAATCTATCGTATTCGCAAAAAGAAAACCGAGAACTGGTGAATTTAAATTCCTGCGACCTGATGCAATCGCAATTCAACCTGCTCGTCGATTTCGATGCGAGTGTGGCGCTTGACTACATCACTGAAATAAGCGAGCACATGTTGCCGCCCAATGAACCCAACGAACGTTTTTTCCGGCTGCTGGCCGCCATTCTAGGCTACATGCATGAACGTACACCCGGCTCTATTTGGGCCGCTGTGACTTATTTCTCTCTCTGGGCTACGCGCCTCTCGGGCTTCTTGCCTGACCTTGCGACGCATCCCGACCGAAACCTCTCAGCTTCTTCGCGCAACCTGGCCGGCGCTATGCTGCGCGCTCATATCGGCGATCTGCCTGCGCTTGCATGGAATAGCGGCACTGCCCTCGATCTGCGCCGCTTCCTGATCCGCGAAATGGAAGAACACGCAGAGCGCCGCTTCCAGACTCCGACGCTGCTGGAAAGTCTCTGATACCCGATGGACTCCTTCCAAGACACAATTTTTAAGCTGAAGCGCTACTGGGCCGATCGGGGCGCAATCATTCAGGAACCGTATGATCTCGAGGTGGGTGCGGGCACCATGGCGCCCGAGACGTTCTTGCGCGTGCTGGGACCAAAGCCCTACAACGTCGCTTATGTTCAGCCGAGCCGCCGGCCCGCCGATGGACGTTACGGAGAAAATCCGAACCGTCTTTACAAGCACCAGCAGCTCCAACTGATCCTGAAGCCCACACCCGATGATGTGATTGACAAATATCTCGGCAGCCTTGAAGCTATCGGCATCGACCTTCGAAAGCACGACATTAAGTTTGAAGAAGACAATTGGGAAGCTCCCACATTAGGCGCATGGGGCATCGGCTGGCAAGTAATGCTGGACGGCCTGGAGATTACACAGTTCACGTACTTCCAGCAATGCGGCGGTATCGATCTGGATGTGGTTCCGGCGGAGATTACCTACGGTCTCGAACGCATCGTTGCCTTCCTGCAGAATGTGGATAGCGTTTACGAGATCGAGTGGGCGCCGGGTGTCGAGTATGGCGATGTGCGGCTCGCCGATGAGCAGCAGTTTTCGGTTTATAATTTCGAGCTGGCAGATATAGATCGGCTGTGGCGCTTATTTTCAGAGCACGAAGCAGAATGCGCGGAGCTGCTGGCGAGATACGAACCCGAAAATCAGCGGTTTCCAGTACTCGCAGCCTATGACCAGGTGCTGAAGTGTTCTCATATCTTCAACCTGCTCGACTCACGTGGGGCGATTAGCGTGACGGAGCGCGTGGGCATCATTGCACGTGTTCGGAAGCTGGCGCTTGGCGTCGCGGCAGCCTGGATCCAGCAGCAGTTTCCTGAGAAGGCTGTTGCCTGATGGCCTATTTTCTTCTCGAAATCGGGACAGAAGAGATTCCCGACTGGATGATCGAGCCGGCGCTCGAGGACCTGAGGACGAAGTTTCAAACCGTCTTCGGCGAATTCGGCGGCTCAGCGCTCGTGACCGAAGCGACGCCGCGGCGGCTTGTGTTGCTCGCGAAAGATTTATCAGATAAGGCGCCGGACCGGCAAACGGTAGTTCCCGGCCCGTATGTCTCTGCGGGACCAAAAGCGGCCGAGGGGTTCGCACGCAAACAGGGCACGACAATTGAAGCATTAGGCAGAATGCAGGACGCCAAAGGCGAGCGCTTCGTTTTTCACCAACTCACGGAAGGCCAGCTATTAAGCCCGGCCTTGGGCGAAAAACTTCCGGAGATCATTTCCAATATTCATTTTCCGAAGACCATGTATTGGACCGGCAAAGGTGGCGTACGATTCATCCGCCCCATTCGCTGGATTGTTGCGTTGATTGAAGACCAGGTCGTTCCATTCGAAGTTGCTGGCGTAAAATCCGGCAATACAACTCGCGGGCATCGGATTCTCGGGTCGAAGGAACCGCTTGCGGTCACAGTCGCGACATACCTGGATGTGTTGCGCGAGAATTACGTAATCGTTCACGCAGCAGAGCGCAAGCGGCTCATAGAAGCGAGTCTCGGACCCGATGTCGAAAGAGATGACGACCTGTTGCGGACACTCGTGTATTTGACTGAATTCCCGACCACCGTAGACGGCAGCTTCGATCCCTCTTTCCTCGAGCTCCCCAAGGAAATCCTTTCGACTGTGATGCGCCATCACCAGCGCTATTTCTCGGTCGTATATCCCGACGGCTCCCTGGCCCCTGAATTTGTCGCGGTCACAAACACAGACGGGGACCCCGATGGACTGATCCGCCATGGTAATGAACGCGTTCTGCGGGCGCGTTTCAGTGACGCGCGATTCTTTTGGAACAGCGACCTGCAAGTCAATTTGGCGGATCGTTACGACAAGCTTGGAAGCGTCACATTTTTTGAAGGGCTTGGAACCTACGCAGATAAAGTGGACCGGCTTGTACCCCTCGCGAAAAGTCTGGCTGCCCATATTGCCGATCCCGGCGTTTGCGAAAGGGCTGCGTACTTGTGCAAATGCGATCTCACGACCGACATGGTTAAAGAGTTCACCGAATTGCAAGGCATCGTCGGCGGCCTTTACGCAAAAGCGCAGGGAGAAGGCGATGCAGTAGCGGCGGCGATCTACGATCATTACAAGCCCGTCAGCATGGAAGACTCGATTCCACGCACCCTTGAAGGGCAGGTGCTTTCTATCGCCGATAAGCTCGATACGCTTCGCGAATGCTTCAAAATCGGACTGATTCCCAGCGGATCGAAAGATCCTTACGCACTTCGGCGCGCCGCTCAGGGAATCGTGAAGATTCTTTTCGAAGCGCGGTTGGATATCAAGCTCGAAGAATCTCCCGCCCTCAACGAGTTCTTAAGGGAGCGCATCCAATTCTATCTTCGAGATGTGCTCGGCTACTTCTACGACGAAGTAAACGCCGTCATGGCCGCGCCAGTCACAACATTAGCCGACCTCGTCGATCGGGCAGATGCAATCCGTTACGTCCGCCCGACGGAAGATTTCGAACCGCTTGCCGCAAGCTTTAAACGCATCAAGAACATCCTGAAGCAGGCCCAAGTGCCGGAGGCTAACCAGCCGAATCCTGACCTGCTAAGCGCCGGTCCGGAACAAGATCTCTACCAGGCGTTCTCTCGGGTTCGTGAACAAACTGCGATGAGTTCCTCTTTCCGCGAGAAGCTGGCGACTATCGCCTCGCTTCGTCCTCGAGTGGATCTCTTTTTCGATAAAATCTTAGTGAATGATCCCGATCCTGCGATCCGGCAGAACCGCCTGGCTTTGCTCTACAGCCTGCTGACGGAATTCTCCAGCATCGCTGATTTTTCCGAAATCGTCACGCAAGGCGCGAGCAGCGCGAAGGTGTAATCGCGTTCCTAACCGAAATCAGGAGACAAGATTCAAAAATGAAAAAATACGTTTACTCGTTTGGCGCCGGCAAAGCTGACGGCGATGGCAAAATGCGGGATGTCCTGGGCGGAAAGGGCGCCGGTCTCGCCGAGATGAGCAAGGCCGGCGTGCCTGTGCCTCCGGGATTTACCATCTCGACCGAAGTCTGCAATCTGTTCTTTGAGCACGGCAACCAGGTGCCGCAAGAAGTGGATCAACAGATTCACGACGCCCTTCAAAAACTCGAAAAGCAGATCGGGAAAAAACTCGGCGCGGGTGACGACCCTCTACTGGTGAGCGTCCGTTCCGGCGCGAAATTTTCCATGCCGGGCATGATGAACACAATCCTGAATCTCGGCCTCAATGACGAATCAACAGAGGCTCTTGCCCGGAAGACCGGCAACCCGCGCTTCGCTTATGATTGCTATCGTCGCTTCATTCAGATGTTCGGCGAAGTGGCCCTACACATTGATATGGCCAAGTTCGACCATATCTTCGACACCCGTAAGGCGAAGGTTAGAGCCAAGCTCGACACCGATCTCACAGCTGAAGATTTGAAATTCATCATCGGCGAATACAAGAAGCTGGTAAACAAGGAAACCGGCCGGGAGTTTCCGCAAGATCCGCGTGAGCAGTTGACGCTGGCCCGTGACGCGGTATTCAATTCCTGGAATACGCCGAAAGCCATCTACTATCGGCGCATGGAAAAAATTCCCGATTCGATCGGTACCGCCGCGAACGTGCAGGCCATGGTGTTCGGAAATATGGGCGACAACTCAGGTACCGGAGTCGGTTTCACGCGCAATCCCTCAACAGGTGACAAGACGTTCTACGGCGAATTTCTGGTAAATGCCCAAGGTGAAGACGTGGTCGCCGGCATTCGCACGCCGCAACCCATCGCCGAGCTAGAGCAGGTGATGCCGGAAGCTTACAAACAGCTTCGCGACATTACGGCGAATCTCGAAAAGCACTATCGGGACGTTCAAGATTTCGAATTCACCATCGAAGAGGGTGAACTGTATATGCTCCAGACCCGTAACGGCAAGCGAACGGGGCCAGCCGCTGTGCGGGTAGCTGTTGACATGGTCGAGGAAGGGCTCATCTCGAAGAAAGAAGCCGTGCAGCGCGTTGCGCCAAACCAATTGGACCAGTTGTTGCATCCGGTGCTCGATCCTGCCATGCGCAAAAGTTTGCACAAGATCGCGACGGGACTTCCAGCGTCGCCCGGAGCCGCTGTTGGGCGCGCAGCATTTTCCTCTGAAGATGCTGTTGAACTGGCGAAGGGCGGCCCGGTCGTGCTGGTCCGAAAAGAGACCACGCCTGACGACATTCATGGCATGGACGTCTCCAAAGGTATTCTTACCGCGGTCGGCGGTCTAACGAGTCATGCAGCGGTTGTCGCGCGCGGAATGGGGCGCCCGTGTGTTGTGGGCGCATCGTCCGTTTCTGTCGATGAATCCACGAAGCAGGCCACCATTCTTTTTGAAGGCAAAAAGATGATTTTGAACGAAGGCGATTGGATCTCGCTCGATGGCACGCTCGGCGAAGTGTATCTGGGTCAATGTAAGACCAACGAGCCGGATCCGAAGTCACACTATTTCGCCGTATTCATGGAATGGGCCGACGAGTTCCGAGGCGGCTTTGGCGTGAGGGCCAACGCGGATATTCCCAGAGATGCGAAGCAGGCCCGCTTGTACGGAGCGCAGGGCATTGGCCTCTGCCGTACCGAGCACATGTTTTTCGCGGAAGACCGCATCCCGCACATGCAAGCGATGATCCTCGCCCGTGATGAAAAAACGCGCAAGAAAGCTCTGCAGAAACTTTTGCCGATGCAGCGCAGAGATTTTGCGGGGCTTTTTCAGGCCATGGATGGATTTCCTGTCGTAATTCGAACGCTTGATCCGCCCCTTCATGAGTTCTTGCCCAAACGCGAGAACGTCATGGTGGATATCGCCAAACTCCCAAATGCTTCGCCAAGAGAGAAGAAGGAGATGGCCGCCACATACGGCATCACAGTCGGCGAGCTCAAAAAGTATTTGCCGGAATTATTGCATCGGGTGGAAGAGCTGCACGAGTTCAATCCAATGCTGGGGCATCGCGGATGCCGTCTCGGGATCACCTACCCGGAAGTTACCGAGATGCAGGCCCGTGCGATTTTCGAAGCAGCGGTCCAGGTTAAGAAAAAGGGAATCAATGTCATTCCGGAGGTAATGATTCCACTGGTAGGCAATGTTAAGGAGCTGGAGAATCAGAAAGCTCTCGTGGTGAAAGTCGCCGCAGAAGTGCTTGGCGAAGCCGGTATGGAAGATCTCAAATACTACGTCGGAACGATGATTGAAATTCCGCGCGCCGCCCTGACCGCAGATGAAATCGCGAAAGAAGCGGAATTTTTCAGCTTCGGCACTAACGATCTGACGCAGACCACCATGGGCCTCTCGCGCGATGACTACACGAAATTCTCGAAACGCTATGAAGAACTGAAGATTTTCAAGGCCGATCCGTTTGCCGCGATCGATCAGGAAGGCGTCGGAAAGATCATCGAGTATGCGGTCAAGCTAGGCCGCAAGGCGCGACCAGATCTGGAAATCGGCATCTGCGGCGAACATGGCGGGGAACCGAGCTCGGTCGAATTCTGTTACCGAGTCGGCATGAACTATGTATCCTGCTCACCGTATCGCGTGCCCATCGCCCGATTAGCCGCGGCGCAGGCAGCTATCAGCGGCGACGGAAAAGCGGAAGCACAGCGAACCGCATAAGACGTAGGCAGCGGAAAGCCGACTTTGGTCGCTGCCGGTCGAATTGCGCGCATCATTCATCCGGATCTGACTGTCGCTGGAGTCTCGGCCTGCCAATGGTGGACGGCGGTGTCCGGCGTCAATACAACGACCGAGGTTGGAAGCAATCTTAGCTCCGCCCTGATGTACTCCATAATGAGAACAAGTGGCCACTCAGTCAATTCCAAGAGTCACGGAAGAAGAATACCTACGCCTCGAGCGCGCTGCTGAGCACAAGCACGAGTTCGTTGATGGCGAGATCGTCGCGATGGCCGGTGGGTCGCCGGTTCATTCCCTCCTGGCAGCGAATTGGATTGCAGAACTGGCTCCCAAACTCCGCGGTCGCGGTTGCCATGTCTTTACCTCCGATCTCCGGGTTCGCACGCCCCTTACGGGCTCGTTCCTCTATCCCGATGTCTCTGTTGTGTGCGGAGGACCGCGACTTCGTCAACGCGCCGCGGACATCCTCACCGATCCCCGAGTTGTCATCGAGGTGCTTTCTCCGTCCACTGCGGATTATGATCGCGGCAAGAAGTTCGAACTGTACCGTGAAATCCCGGAGCTCGCGGACTACATACTCGTCCATGCGGATTCTCCTCACGTGGAGCACTTCGCGCGCGAACCCGATGCAAGCTGGATTTTTCGTGAGTATCGCGGCCTCGAGACTTCTCTCGCGATTACCTCAATCGACTGCATCGTCCAGCTCGCCGATCTCTACGTTGGCGCTTTCGAGCTACCCGGGTAAAGCCGATTTCTGCCTTTCGGCCGCGTAGTGAGGAAATGCAGGCGCGCCACGATAAGAACTACAACCTGCTGGCAGAACTGAACCCCGGCGTTTCGGTGCAGCAGGCGCAAGCGGATGTCAATTTGATCGCGAATCGCATTCGCGTCAAGGATAAGCGTGACCGGACATTCGGAATGACACTCGTGTTGCTGCTCGACCAACCGTTATCCAACACAGGGGTCTCTGTGCGTGCCGGATCCCTTTGTATAGAAACTTCAATTCGTCGATGTGGAGAGGCAAATCATTGCTCTACCCATGCTGGGGTGTCAATCCTTCTCCTCTCAACGGGCGGAGCTGCTGGTGCCGCGACTTGGGCGCTGGGAAAACTCAAAGTCTCCCAAACGGAACAACGGCTATTCGACGTGGGATCATCACGTTTCGCTTGACGGAGAAGGGATGGGTGTCAGCGGACCTTCCTGACAACGCCGACGATGGATACTGTACGGATGCCGCACCACGGTCCGCCAAGTACTCCATAATGAGAACAAGTGGCCACTCAGTCAATTCCAAGAGTCACGGAAGAAGAATACCTACGCCTCGAGCGCCTTGCTGAGTACAAGCACGAGTTCGTTGATGGCGAGATCTTCGCCATGGCCGGAGGGTCGAACGTTCATGCCCTGCTTGCGATGAACTGGGGGGCTGAATTAGCCCCAAAAGTGCGCAGCCGTGGCTGCCACGTCTTTTCGTCCGATGCCCGCATTCGGACGACGGTAACGGGCTCCTTCCTCTATCCCGATGTCTCTGTTGTGTGCGGAGGACCGCGACTTCGTCAAGGCGCCGCGGACATACTCACCGATCCCCGAGTTGTCATCGAGGTGCTCTCTCCGTCGACTGCGGATTATGATCGCGGCAAGAAGTTCGAACTGTACCGTGAAATCCCGGAGCTCGCGGACTACATACTCGTCCACGCGGATTCTCCTCACGTGGAGCACTTCGCGCGCAAACCCGATGCAAGCTGGATTTTTCGTGAGTATCGCGGCCTGGAGACTTCTCTCGCGATTACCTCAATCGACTGCATCGTCCAGCTCGCCGATGTCTACGTTGGCGCTTTCGAGCTACCCGGGTAAAGCCGACCTGAAAATGTCGCGTTGAAAGATATCGAATGAACCTCACATTAGAACCTGAGACTGTGATCTGGCCCGAATCCCATTACGTCTTTCTCGAACGGGTGGGACCCTTCCCAAGCATTGCGCGACAAGCCTGGCAGGATCTGCACCAGCTTCAACCTGCGATTTCAAAGCACAATCAGATCACCGGAGCCATGGCCCTCTATAAAATGGGCCCGAAGATTTATCGCGCAGGATTCCTGCTTGCGGGCTCGCCGCGAGATTTACCGCCCGAGATTCAGCACGCGCGGTTCGGGGGTGGCAAATACAGCCGCTTCGTTCTGACCGGACCCTATTCGAATTTGCCCGAAGCTTCCGGCCGCGTGTGGTCGATTGTTGCAGAAAAGCGGATGCCGTTGCGGGACGATTTCGCTATTGAGAATTACGTAAACGATCCGAAAACAACCCGTGAGGAGGAGCTGATCACCGAAATCCTTGTCCCCACGATGTAGGCTCTTTCCGAAAAGATTTGGAAGGCGCTCCTCATCGAGCTCCAGAGCTACTGCCGATTGGAACCGATCACGCGAGCGTATTCACACTGATCGGCCGTTTGGCCTCGTATGCCGCAATCGTCTCTTCCTGATGCAAGATGTAACCGAGTTCATCCACGCCCTCGAGCATGCAATGCTTAGCGAATTCGTCGACCGGAAATGTCACGGATGACCCGTCGGGAAGTGTGAGCTTTTGCTCGGCCAACTCGACCGTGACGGTGACCGCCGGATCTTGCATGACGGCTTGAAACAGTTTCTTGTGTACTTCGTGCGGAACGACGATGGGCAGCAGCGAGTTCTTCACCGCGTTTCCTCGGAAAATATCCGCGAAAGACGTGCTGATCACGGCTCGAAACCCGTACTGCAATAAGGCCCACGGAGCATGCTCTCGCGAACTGCCGCAGCCGAAATTGTCTCCTGCAAGCAGGACATGCGCCGCCCTTCCTTCAGGCTTATTGAGAATGAAATCCGGTTTCGGGTTACCCGAGGCGTCATATCGCCAATCGAAGAATAGTTCAGTGTCCAGGCCTGCTTTGGAGATTGTTTTTAGAAAACGGGCTGGGATGATCTGATCGGTATCGATGTTATCGATCGCCAGCGGCGCGATACGGCTTGTAAAAGGTTTGAATTTCTCCATGCGTCCTCCTACAGAAGCGTTCTCACATCCGTGACGACGCCCGTTACGGCGCTTGCTGCCGCTGTCAATGGGCTCGCCAGGAATGTTCGCCCGCCCTTGCCTTGCCGCCCTTCGAAGTTCCGGTTGCTGGTCGATACGCTGTACTGGCCGGGCTCCAACTGATCCCCATTCATCGCAATGCACATCGAGCAGCCGGCTTCACGCCAGTCCGCTCCGGCTTCCTTGAAAATGCGGTCGAGGCCTTCCGCTTGCGCCTGCTTTTTGACCTGTTGCGATCCAGGAACAACCATGACCCGCACTTTCGGATTTACTTTGCGGCCCTTCAGGATTTCGGCAGCGGCCCGAAGATCGGAAATGCGCGAATTGGTGCAGCTCCCGATAAACACGACGTTTATGGGATGCCCAAGCAGAGGCTTGCCCGAGGGCAGATCCATATAGCGGAGCGCCTTGCCCAGTGAATCGCGTTCCACCGGGTCGCTTATTCCGGACGGATCAGGAACTGCAGCCGTGATTGGAATACCCATACCGGGATTGGTTCCGAAAGTGATCATCGGCTCGAGAGCGCCAGCATCGATGTCGATGCGCTTGTCGAATTCCGCGCCCTCGTCGGTCGGCAGTTCGCGCCACAACCTGAGCGCTCTTTCCCAAGCATCGCCTTTAGGAGCATAAGGCCGCCCAGCAATGTACTCGTAAGTCGTATCGTCCGGCGCAATCAGCCCTGCGCGTGCGCCGCCCTCGATGGACATGTTGCAAATCGTCATCCGCGCTTCCATCGAAAGCGACCGAATGGCTGCACCGGAATATTCGAAGACACATCCAGTCCCGCCGCCGATTCCGATTCGTGAGATCAGATTCAGGACGATATCCTTCGCCCCAACTCCGTTCTTAAGCGTACCGTCCACACGCACTTCATACGTTTTCGGCCGCGACTGCAATAAACACTGTGTAGCCAGAACATGCTCTACCTGACTCGTGCCAATGCCAAAGGCCAATGCGCCAAATGCTCCGTGTGTCGATGTATGGCTGTCGCCGCAGACCACGGTCATGCCGGGCTGTGTTAGTCCTTGTTCCGGGCCAATGATATGCACGATTCCCTGCTTGTCGCTGTGCGGGCCAAAAAAGGGGATGCCGAAATCGCGGCAATTCTTCTCGAATTGCATAATCTGCGCTTCCGCGATCTTGTCCAGGATGGGCAAGCTGCGGTCATAAGTTGGAATACTGTGATCGGTGGTGCCGATGGTAAGATCAGGCCTCCTGACCTTAAGCCCTCGCTCCCGCAGGCCCGAGAAGGCTTGCGGCGAGGTCACCTCGTGCACCAGATGCAAATCGATATAGAGCAGCGTCGGTGCTCCTTCGCGCTGTGCGACAACATGGTTGTCCCAAATTTTTTCAATGATGGTGCGTGGCATCAGACCCTTCACCTCTCTCTATGCTGAAACGGCGCGAGCGGAGAGTGCTGAACAGACTGCATCACCCACTTCGCTTGTGGTAGCGGGCGCGCCCTCTGGTTTCAGATCTGCCGTCACTCGTCCGTTGTTCAAAACTTCCTCGATGGCACGATTCACTGCCCCTGCCTCGGTAGTCAAACCGAAACTGTACTCGAGCATTGCGGCGATGGATCCGATCGCGCCCAGAGGATTGGCCTTATTCTGACCTGCAATATCCGGAGCTGATCCGTGAACCGGCTCATACAGACCCGCCCAGGCTCCGGATGCTCTTTTGTTGCCGATGGACGCGGAGGGCAGCATGCCAATGGATCCCGCCAGCACCGCGCCTTCATCGCTCAAAATGTCGCCAAACATGTTCTCCGTCAGCACGACGTCAAAGCGCGTGGGGTTCAACACTAATTGCATGGCGCAGTTGTCCACCAGTACGTGTTCCAGCATCACATCCGGATAAGCTTGCGCGAGTTCGGTAACTACGCGCCGCCAAAGCTGAGAATTTTCCAGGACGTTTGATTTATCCACGCTCGTCACCTTCTTGCGCCGCTTCTGCGCGAGTTGAAACGCCATGTGCGCGACGCGCTCGATCTCGGCGCGCGTATAGCTCATGGTATTCACGGCCCGTTCCTCCGGCCCGTGGCCCGAGATCCCCCGAGGCGTCCCATAATACAGCCCCCCCGTCAGCTCACGAACGATGATCATATCGGTCCCGTTCACGAGCTCATTCTTGAGTGGCGAGGATTCGACAAGCGCCCGATATGATTTCACCGGACGGAGGTTTGCAAACACGCCGAGGGCTTTTCGAATTTCCAGTAGCCCTCTCTCGGGACGTCTCTCGGGCGGTGCGTTATCAAACTCCGGCAAACCGACAGCGCCGAGCAACGTCGCGTCCGCTTCCACGGCTAATCTGCGCGTCTCCTCCGGAAAAGGAGTGCCGGTCTTCTGAATGGCGATTCCACCCAAAAGACCTTCGCTGATTGAAAGATCGTGGCCGTACGTATCGGCAACTCGGTTTAACACCTTTACTGCTTCGCGAGTGACTTCAACTCCGATACCATCGCCGGGCAGCAGGAGAACACTGAGCTTCATCTAAACTAAGACGCCGTGATGGCATGGACCGAAACATTTTCTGCTGCCCCGCTCATCACTTCTTGAACGAGTGCGGCAATCTCCTCGTTCCGGAGCAACGTCCACCTTCCTCTTTTATCAGAAGAAATTACATCATCTCACCTTGTACTCGTCGGACGAGAGATCCCTGACCTACAATCTTCTTGGGGGATAGCAATGCAGGTTATACGCTGCTTCTCGCGAGACTCAGGTCGAAGATTGGCCGGTACCGGCCTTTTTTGTCTGACCGTCTGGGCCTGCACTTTACTGGCTACGACGAAACTGAGCGCTGATCCACTCCCGAGCTCCGGTCAAACGAGCTTAGGCGAGCAGGACAGGCCTATTCAGGAGGCCCATCTGGTTTCACCCTCACATGGCTGGGTTCTTGCCGGGGCCCATCTGCTATGGACGGGAGACAATGGCGCACAGTGGGTCGACATCACACCTCCTCCGTCAAATAAATCGATCGAAGGTGTGTTTTTCTTAGACATAAATCACGCTTGGACGGTTCTTCACCAAGCTGATCAGTATGCGGGTCCTATCTATATCGGCATAACCACGAACGGCGGGAATGCCTGGTCTCTAGAACGACTTCCAATCGATCAAGGAGTGCTAGAGGGCTACGCGTACAAAGCAGGAATCTCCTTTACGGATGAAGCCCACGGCTGGCTGCTCCTCACGAGGAGTTCGAGCAGTGCGGCGAGCCGGGCATTTCTTTTCCAGACATCGGACGGCGGGCACGATTGGATGCAGCTTCCTGATCCTCCCGTGAACGGGTCAATGCGTTTCCTGTCCCCGCAAACGGGCTGGCTTTGCGGCGGGGTCCAGGGCGATGAGCTGTATGTAACGCGCAATGCTGGTCAGACATGGTCTTCCCGCACCTTTCTGACGCCACCCCAAGCCGAAAACAGCATACATAAAACCTGCTTCCTTCCCAGCTTCGAGGATTCGCAGCATGGCATTGTGCCCATCGTATACGACGTTCCGCAATCTGGCGAGCCCACCTCACCCCTCCTGCAGGTGACGGCGATCTATACAACGTCAACAGGCGGTGACATCTGGAAACTAAAGGCCGCTGAGGGACCGAGAGCAGCAACGGCAGGAAGCGTAACGAGTTTCGATTCGACCGTTATTCACGGGTTCTACGCCGGAAACAGCATTGTTATTGGAACGAATTTTCAGCGGCACGCGGCACCGTTACCCGCTGGTGTTCCTGAGCAGGTATACATCAGAGATCTGAACTTCACTGATTCCCAGAACGGGTGGATGCTGGGGGCGTATAACGAAAGCTGTATGAAGCCGGGGTGTACTAGCGTCACAGCACTGTTCGGTACACAAGATGGCGGCAAGACGGTCAACTTGCTCCTGCAGAACACTCACGTCAATTGAGCCCTCTCGCCAGCGGGATCGGTAACGCCAATCGGGGAGGGTGTAGGTTGGTTTCGCCTTAGCAAGCAAACCAAACATTCATGTATCGGCAACTCGGTTTAACACCTTTACTGCTTCGCGAGTGACTTCAACTCCGATACCATCGCCGGGCAGCAGCAGAACACTGAGCTTCATCTAAACTAAGACGCCGTGATGGCATGCGCCGAAACATTTTCTGCTCCCCGGCCAATCACTTCGTGAACCAATGCCGCTATTTCTTCGTTCCGGAGACCTTTCTTGTTGTCGGCAATCAACGTGAACTGGTGATAGAGCGCTTCGACCTGTTCCCGGGAAAGATCAAATCCCAAATCTTCCGTGCGTTTCTTGAGCGCATGCCGGCCGCTGTGCTTCCCCAGCACGATTCGGCTTTCGGGCACACCCACGGTCGCCGGGTCCATGATCTCGTAAGTTGACTTCTCTTTGAGATAGCCATCCTGGTGAATACCCGCTTCATGCGCGAAAGCATTCTCGCCGACAATCGCCTTATTCGGTTGAGGGCCAAAGGTAATAAATCGCGTCAGCATCTGGCTTGCGCCGAACAGCTTTTCCGTGTGGATCTTGGTTTCAAACGGCAGGCGATCATGCCGCGTTTTGAATGTCATGACAATTTCTTCCAGAGCGGCATTGCCCGCGCGCTCACCGATGCCATTTATCGTGCATTCGATTTGCCTCGCTCCCGCGCTTACCGCCGCTAGAGAGTTTGCTACCGCCAGCCCGAGGTCGTCATGGCAATGGACACTCACCACCGCGCGATCGCCAAGCACGCTCGCGATATGCCGAATCAGTGTTGCATACTCTTCCGGCACCGAATAGCCGACTGTATCGGGCAGGTTTACCGTCCTTGCACCGGCTTCGACCACCGCCCTGCACACTTGATCCAGGTATTCCAGATCGGTTCGGGTTGCATCCTCGGCTGAAAACTCCACGTCATCGGTGTAGCTACGTGCCAGAGTCACTGCCGCGACCGCATCCTCCAGAACCTGCTGGCGGCTCTTGCGGAGCTTGTGCTTCAGATGAATATCGCTCGTCGCGATGAATGTGTGGATACGCGGCCGTTTCGCATGCTGCAGGGCCTGAGCCGCACGCTCGACGTCAAGTGTACAGGAGCGCGCCAAAGCAGCCACTTGCACCCAGGGAAATTGGCGGCTTACCGCATCTACGGCCTCGAAATCCCCCTCGGAAGCAATGGGAAATCCGGCTTCGAGAATGTCTACTCCGAGATCGACCAGTTGCCCGGCCATCTTCAGCTTCTCAGAGGTATTCATGCTACAGCCGGGAGACTGTTCGCCATCGCGCAGGGTGGTATCGAAGATATAGACGCGGCTCAAATGAATGCTCCTTGTTTGGAACTTCCCCTATCCTAAGCCAACTACTCTGATTACGCAAATTTATAGTTCTGACATTTTGTATTAGATACAATGATGCTATAAGCGCCTAAGGCGGTAGGCGTTATGGAACTCTATCCCCTCAAGGTCTTTCTTACAGTCGCAACCGAGCGCAGTTTCTCCCGGGCCGGTGAGAAGCTCCTCCGCACTCAACCCGCCATTTCTATAGCTATTCAACGGCTGGAGAGCGATTTAAAGGAAAAGCTGATCGACCGTTCCGGCCGCGAATTGCTGCTTACCGATGCGGGGCGTGTTGTTTTGGAATACGCTAAGCGCTTTCAGAATCTGGAATCCGATCTCGAGAACGCGCTTCGTGAACTGAAAGACAATTACGCGGGCCGGCTCGCAATCGGCGCAAATGAATCTACCTCCCTCTACCTGCTCCAGCAGATTGAACAGTACCGCCGGCTATTTCCCAAGGTGAAGGTGCAGGTCAGGCGCTCGGAATCGAGCAAAATTCCTTCGCAGCTTCTGGATGGAGAACTCGAGCTCGGAGCAATCAGCTACGATCCAGGCGACGAGCATCTGTTATCTCAGGTCATCTACACCGATCGGCTCACCCTGATCGTTTCGCCTCAGCATCGCTTTGCAAAGCGGGACGAAATCTCCATCACCGAGCTCGATATGGAGACCTTTATCGCGCATAACGTGATCTCACCGTATCGCGAGGCCGTAATCCGCGAATTCCAACGGCACAAGGTTCCTTTGAACATGGACATCGAAATGCCGACAGTGGAGACGATTCGCCGCCTGGTACAGCACAACGAGGGCATCGCATTCCTGCCCCAAATGTGCGTGCAGCAGGAAATCAAGCAGAATTTATTGCGCGAGATCCGAGTCAAAGAGCTGAACGTTGAAAGAAAAATTCGCCTCGTCTATCCAGCGCGCCGCGCGTTGAGCCATGCCGCAAAGGCCTTTCTCGATTTGGTGAAAAGATCAAGCGAAGAAGTGGAGTCTCTGCAGGAACCGGCGTGAGCGAGACAGGCCGCCACAAGCCTGAACGTTCCATCGCTATTGCAGGTGGCGGAATCATCGGGATGTCGATAGCCTGGCGCTTGGCGCAGGCCGGCTGCTCGGTCAGTGTATACGAAAGGGCTGCTATCGGCGGTGAGGCGAGCTGGGCCGGTGCGGGGATGCTTTCGCCCGGCGGGGAAATTGAGAGCGCATCGCCATTAGCGCCCCTTGCTGTTGAATCCCGCCAGCTTTACCCTGCCTTTATCCGGGAGCTGGAACGGGCGGCGGGCTTCGCTATTGATTACCAGGAATGCGGCGGACTGGATTTGGCCTATTCGCTTGCGGAACTCGAGGCTTTGGAGGCTCGTGCGAAGCGCCAATCGGAGTTGGGCATTCATTCAAAGCCTCTGACCGCTGGACAGGTCTCTACTTTCTGGCCGAGAGTTCGAACCGACGAGCTGGCGGGCGCACGTTTTTATCCAGGCGATGCGATCGTGAATCCACGCGAAGTACTGGTGGCCTTAGCTGCTGCCTGCCGCGCGTTGAGCGTTTCTATAGCCGAAAACTGCCCCGTATCTCAGGCTCGGATCTTAATAGATTGTGTCGAGCTCGAAACCGCGTGCGGTATTCAAAGTCACAAGGCCGTCATAATTGCGGCGGGGGCTTGGAGCAGCTCGATTGCCGTCTCAGGGGCGGAACCGCTGCCTCCAGTCGAACCTGCGAAGGGTCACCTGGTCGGCTATCAACAACCGGAGCAGACGTGCAATACGATCGTCCGCCACGGTCACATATACCTTCTTCAGCGGGCAAATGGGTTGTTGATTGCCGGATCCTCGGTCGAGCGGGTCGGGTTCGATCGCAACGTCCAGTCCGAAATCGCCGCCTCGCTTGCCCGGAGCGCCGAATTCGTTTTACCCAATCTGACCGAAACGACTCCTTCCGAGACCTGGATCGGTTTTCGGCCGGCCAGTGACACTCTACATCTTGGCTCCTGGCATTCTCCCCGTCTGTATTTGGCTTACGGCCACTATCGAAACGGCATCTTACTCGCTCCGGTAACCGCCGAACGCGTAAGTGCCGCGCTCAACGCCAGTTTGGGAATGCGCTAGCGCGCTTGTTCCGGACATCCTGAATCAGGGCAGCCACGCGGCGGCGGCGCTTCAGCAAAGCTTCCAGCAGCTCTTCCAGCCGCGCTTCATCTCCGTCCAGCCAATCTCGGGGGATCTCCTTCCACGCCGAATCAATCACTTCCACGGGGAAATTCTCGATCATCCCTAGCCACGGCTGAAATGATTCGAGCGAGCGCACCTCTTCGTAAACGGTGGTTCGGAAATATAGTCCCTGAATGGGAGAATCTTGAAACTGCCAATGAGGTCCGTTGAATGTGAAGCCGTGATCGATCATTTGCGCGAAGAAACCCACTCGAGCCGGCGCTTCCCCCTTCAGCGGTGTCCAGCTTTTTGCGCGCGCGCGAAAAAACACCGCCTGGCGTGAATCGGAGTTTCCGGCCCACTTGTCAAAAACCAGGGCACCCAAAAAATCTACACGGTTCTCGATTTTATGCAGAAGCTTGTCCGGAAGGAAATCAAAAACAGCGACGCGATCAGGGTGTACCGCCATGCGGGAACCGAAATGAAGCCCCGCAGCAACCGGTTCACGCCGCGACCCCAAAGAGAAATATAGATCCGGATTGTCCGCGATGAATTCAGGCCTCACTTCGATCATCGCTGTCTCCGGCACATGGATTTGCAAGTAACGCAGAAACGCGCAGGCCAGCCATTCGTTAATCAGAATGCGGCGATGCTGCGGATTGTTTGTGAACTTTACAACGTAGTACGCCCCATCGTCGCCTTCTAAAAGATGCGCTTGTGCTCCGCCTCGCATTTTCCGGATCAAAGCACGTGCGCGAACAGGCATGCCCCTTGGTAGGCTAATTCTTGGTTAACTCAGAGGAAGAAATTAAACGCATGGCTCAAGACATTTCAGAGAAAGAACACGCGAGCAATCCGGACGAGGTCGCGCTCGAACTGATGAAGTTCATCGCTATAACAACGGGCTACGGCCGAGGCACGCCAACCGCAGGGTTTGGCGGCAAGGGACCGCGCTCGAGCGAGGAATATGCCGATTCGCTACTGGACCTCTTCGAGCGCTGCCGCTCACTTGTCCGCAAGGATTCGAAGTAGCTGCCCGTGTGCGCGCAGTGTTATCTGCGCCTGCTTGCTTTCTTTGCAGCCTTCTTCGGTGGAGTCTTTTTAGCCCCGGCTTTCTTCGGCGGAGCTTTTTTCGCAGCCTTTTTCCCCGCGGTTTTCTTGGAAGCAGTTTTCTTCGAACCTTGGCCGCTGCTTTTCTTCGCCGGTCCAGCTTTCTTGGCCGGAGCTTTTTTCGCAGGAGCTTTTTTGGCAGGAGCTTTTTTCCCAGCGCTTTTCTTCTGAGCGGTGCTTGCTCCCTTCTTCTGTCCGGCTTTCTTCGGTGACGATTTCTTGGTCGCCCCTCCTGTGGCACTCTGCGACGCAGTGCCAGTTTCGCGGGTTTGATCAGAGCCGTTCTCTTCCGTCAGATCACCGCTCTTGGACTCTTGGCTTTCTCCTCGCTGGGAGGACTGCTCGCTAGCCGATCCGCCCGACGCGCCGCCCTTTTCTTGCTTCGATCGTGTTCTCTTGGGCGCAGTGACAGACTCCTCCTCTTCCTCGTCCAGGTCTTCCTCGTCGTCCTCGTCACCGTATTCGTTCTTGTCAGACTCTATCTCTACGTGTTCCTCTTCGTAGTCGAAGTCCTCATCCTCGTCCTCTGGTTTAAGCCAATACGCTAAGCTCACGCACTCCTCCTTTCACGTCTACTCACTACGCATCGAGATGATGCAAGAAGCAAAATGATTTCACAAGCAGTGAGGAATGGCAAGTGCTAAATGGAAAAAGCGCGGTCTGAGTTGAGAAAGTACCGCGTCGTGAATGGCGAACAGCGCGTTACCGCTCTAAGCTCGCGGTACGAACTGCGGCTTTGCGGTGCAACACTTGCGCAGGCAGACGGCGGGAGGCGGCAATATGCGTTCCATGCTGGACGGCAGTGCCCTTCTTCGAACGAAAAGCTCCACCCAAAGCGGACTTCGCTCGCGTACCCCTGGACCGAACCCGCACGCTTTGCGTTGGCTCGTGATATACCGCGGGGATTAAAAGCACATCTCCCGCTTCCAACGAATCCGCGGCGCCATTCACAGCAGCGATACGATTCGGGCTTAAATGGTAGGATCTGGCGATTGTCTCGAGCGTATCTCCAGCTTCTACGTGATGCAAGCGCCAGGCCTGACGGCTTTCTGGAGGCACGGATTCGAGAGCAGCCTGTGTGGTTTGAGCGGCACCCTTGGGTACATGGACCTCAAATCCCGCCGGAGCGACCATTCTCAGCAGAGAGGGATTAAGTTCCCGAATCACAGATACAGGTTGCAGCGCCGCATCAGCTATAAGACTCAGATTCGTCGGCGCAGCCAACTGGAGCGAATCATATTCGACTGCTTGATCCAGCTCGATGTTCTCCAGCCCATAATCCTGAGGGTTCTTGGCCATGATCGTCATCGCTATGATGATGGGCACGTAATTGGCAGTTTCCTTCGGCAAGGCGTGTCGCCTCAATAGCTCCCAATAGTCCGCATATCCTGTCCGTTCGACTGCCCGGTCCACCGCGCCTGCGCCGCAGTCGTATGCGGCCATGGCTAAGTACCAGTCGCCGTATCGATTGTAGAGATCCTTCAGAAGTCGCGCCGCTGCCCGCGTAGCCTTCTCAGGATCGAAACGCTCGTCGTATGTCGCAGTGTGAGCTAAATCGTAAGTAGAGCCGGTGCCCGCGATAAACTGCCACATGCCAACGGCGTTCTTGTTTGAAAGAGCGCGCGGTAAGAAGCCGGATTCAGCCTGCGCCAGGTACATCAGCTCCTGCGGAACATTCTCTTCTGCAAAAATCCGCTCGATCAGAGCCTTGTAGCGCCCGGATCGGCGAAATCCGGCAAGCAAAATTTTGCGGCCGTAATCGGTAGAGAAATAGTGGACGTAGCTGAGGACCGGGTCAGAAAGTTCTAGCGGTATGCCGGAAGAGGTCTGGTTCAGTTCGGTCCGCAACTGGGGCGCAAGCTTCGGGTCCACCGGGAACGTCATGTGGCTGATTTCATCGATAGGCGCTTTATCAAATACCACCGCGTCTTCTTCGGCTTGCCCGGCGCCCAGCTTTTCAATGTCGAACCGGTAAATCAGATCACACATTTCGTCCAGACGCCGTTCTATTCGATGGTGGTCCGGCAACGAATCGGGAGCATTCAAAAGAGCATCCACGGCTGCGTCGAACTCACGACGGGCCGCAGTAAGATTGCCATCGAAATAGAACTGCCGTCCCGCGTTAAAGTGAGCGTCCGCGCGTTTAAGCCGGTCATCCGTTTCCGGCGAATGCGGAGTCACGGAATCGGCGGCCGTAGATAAGCCACCTTCCGATCTCATAGGGGAAGCAGCGAGACCGGCGGAGCCGCTCTCTTCGCCCCATGCAACGGGTACGCTCGCCAAAAGCAGAAAAGCGGGAAGCAAAACGGTGGGTCGTAAGATCATTCGATAAGCAAATTTTATGCGTCTTGGAATTTGTAACCGAACCATCACTCTAACCCATGCGGAATTACATGGTCAAGCGAAAACGACCTGTAAAAATTCCAAATCCCATATTCGCTTCCGGTTAGTATAACCTATTGAAAGTACGCGTAAGTACTTGCGGCACATAGGTTTGTACTACACGAAGCAATTGAGGCCTATCGAATCTACAATTTAGCGTTGGAACAACACAGAGCCTGCTCTTTCTAGAGTTCTTATCGGGTAGGAACCGGTTGAAGCACACGGTTGGAGATGATGCGGTCGATCATTCCATACTCTAGGGCGGCGTCAGGCTCCAGAATATAATCTCGATCGACATCGCGGGATATCTTCTCAACGGGTTGGCCCGTCGCGTCTGCCAAGATTTCGTTCAGCGATTGCCGCATGCGAAGAATCTCTCGCGCATAAATATCGATATCAGCGGCTTGTCCTCCTAAACCGCTCATCGAAGGTTGATGGATGAGGATGCGCGAGTGCGGCAGACTGAAACGCTTTCCCTTGGCGCCGCAAGCCAGCAGTACTGCGGCCATGGATGCGGCTTGTCCTATGCAATACGTTACAATGTCAGGCTCTACCAGCCGCATGGTATCCAGAACCGCGAGTCCGGCGGTAATCGACCCACCGGGCGAATTTATGTAGAGCGAAATATCGCGCTCCGGATCTTCGGCGGCCAGAAATAACATCTGAGCCATGATCAGGTTCGCCACATTGTCATCGATGGGCGTACCCAGAAAGATGATGTTCTCCTTCAGCAGTCGGGAGTAAATGTCATAGGCGCGCTCTCCCCGTGATGTCTGCTCCACCACCATAGGCACCAGTACTGAATTGTTCATCGAAGCTCCTTATTGCAAGGCTTGCCGGTATTTTTTACGAAAAGCGGCGGCACACCCATGATATAGCCTGCTTGGCCCGAGACGTGCACATCCTCAGCTGTGAGGACCGCCGTTCGGAGAGTATATAAGCCGCCACACAATACGTAGAAAGACATTGTTTTCTTTTACTTGCCCCTTTTGTTGGCCCGGGGCAACTATGAGGATGTCAAAACTTACTGCTTTGTGATTCTCAGGCTAACTATTTCCGAGCACGGGGACGATTAGGTTGATAGCGACACGGAGTCTGCGCCAAAAACATGAAAGTGTTAATAGCCGATGACAGCGCAATATCGCGCATAACGCTGTCGCGCGCCCTGGTGCGTTGGGGCTATGAAATCTTGGTCGCGGAAAATGGCGCAGAAGCCTGGGAAATGCTGGCTGAACCAGATGCGCCCCCTTTAGCTGTACTCGATTGGGTTATGCCGCACATGACCGGGCCGGAAGTCTGCCGTCGCGTGCGTGAAACGCTTCGCGAACCTTACACCTACATCCTCCTGCTCACCGGGAAGAACACCAAGGACGAGATAGTCGAAGGCTTAGAAGCTGGTGCGGATGACTACGTAGTGAAACCCTTCGACGAACATGAATTGCAAGTACGCTTACGCGCCGGTAAACGGATCGTCGATCTGCAATTGGATCTACTGAGAGCTCGCGACGAGCTGCGGGAGAGGGCCAACAAGGACCTGCTGACCATGCTTCCGAACCGTCCTGCTATCGCATCAGCTCTCGAACAGGAACTCTCCCGTTGCCATCGGGATCGGCGAACCGTCGGAGTGATCCTTCTCGATATCGATCACTTCAAGAAAATCAACGACACTTTCGGCCATTTTGCGGGAGATGCGGTCCTCCGCGAAACGGCAGCTCGCCTGCGCGGCAATATGCGTCCTTACGATCAGATCGGACGCTATGGCGGCGAGGAGTTCCTGGTAGTGCTGCCGAACTGCGATCTTGAACAGGCCTCCATGCAAGCGGAGCGCATGCGGCATAGACTCCAGGGAAGCACGATGATCGTCGATGGCGCCGAGATGCGCGTCTCGGCAAGTTTCGGCGTGACCGTATCAGACGGCTCCGAGCGCAGCCCCGACATCTTTGTTCGAGTCGCGGACGAAGCGCTCTATCGCGCCAAAGCGGACGGCAGAAATTGCGTCTCGACTCTTACCCTAGAGGAGTCGTCCCAGCGGTCTCTCACCTGACACCAAGCCCGGCCCATTTCGCTGGTATACTGTGATCTGTCGCGCCCGTAGCTCAGCTGGATAGAGCGTCTGGCTACGAACCAGAAGGTCGGCAGTTCGAATCTGTCCGGGCGCACCAGAATAACCTCAAACATACTTCAACGAGTTACGGGAGGATTCTCCCCTCCTGTTCTTGAATGTCTTCTTGGTGGTATGCCTAGAAGTATGCCCACGTTGAGCCTTTCGTGCCCTGGTCATGGCATTGAGCGTGTCTCGTTGTTGTGGATGGACATAACGCCTGGTTGTTCTGATATCGCTATGGCCGGCCAAATACTGAAGCGTGAAGACATCCATATGGGGTGCCCAGCGGGTTAGGCACGTGTGCCGAAATGTGTACAGATCGAAGGGTTCCAACATCGCGAGCTTCCAGGCCTTCGCGTGCTGCTTCTTAACACTCGATGGCTCGATATGCCCACTCGCAGTCGGAGCTGGAAATAGCCACGGCGAAGCCATTGCGCCGTCGATCCCGAGACTTGATAATGGCCTCCACTCTAGGGGTCATCGGAATTTTGCGAACCGCATTCTCGGTTTTGCCCCAGGGAATCTCCAGGTTTCGATGTTGTACGTGTACCGCTTTCAGTCTGAAGCATTCTTCCGGACGTAGTGCGCAATCGATCAGAACGACAGCCACGTCATAGAGCAGCGGTGCCGCGTGGCTGAGATAGCGCTTCTCCTCCTGAGACGTGAGAACGCGGTCGCGTTGGTTCTCACCTTTGAGCATGCGCACCCGATCAAGTGGGCGTTCCAAGACCTTCCACTCGTAGGCAAGATTAAACATGCGGCGAAGCACCTGGAGTTCACGATTGATGCTCGATATCTCGAGTTCCTCGTTGTGGCGCTTCGCCACGTACGCTGCGATGAGCTCACTGGTGATTTCATCGATTCTCTGGTTTGCCAATTTTTCAAAAGCCAGAAGATTGTTCAGCCCATTCTCGTAGTAAACACGGGTTTTTCGTTTCGCAGCGAAGGTCGCCTGCGCAAAAGGGCGAAATCGTTCTTCGGCAAACTCGGCGAGGGTCGGTATCCGCGGGATGTCGCGGATCCCAACCTCACCCTTTGCGAGTTGCGTTCGGCGGGCCGCTTCCATTTGTTCCGCAACGCGTCTATTGGTTTGCTTGGTGCTTTCGCGGATCGGCTTTCCGTTCCAGACGAACTTGTACCACCAAAACTTGCTCTTGGGTTGCTTGTATACCGCCATGGGCTCTTATTCTTGGTCCTTTTCGGTCTATTAGAGATCAATCAGCGAACCAGCGCAAATGCGCGTGTGTTCCGCGACTACATCGGCTTCGGGCACTCAGGGCCGCTTGCCGGTACAGGGCCGGCGTGCAGGTGTTTCCCGGAAATTCCGGCTCGGCGCTGCTTTCTCGGGACCGGGTTCGAAAAGGCGAGATCTGTCGGTCGCGAATCAGCGAATTACACGTTCTATCTCCGGCCAGCGAGAGAAGCGCCCGTCCCTAGGCGAATCAAGCTTATCTTGGCCAAGAGGGCGGATTAAGCGTTCGTAGCCCCGAATGATGGAGCGGCTCAGCAACATAGGAAAGCTCGGATGTCATCTTGTTTGACGGAAAATCCGAACTGCTCTATATAAGGAGCAGTGTTTCTCAAGGAGTAGCAATGTCGATTGTCGCCTCCCCCAAGATCCAAACGCCGCGAAGTGCCGGCGCTCCGCCGGCCCTGATTTTGAGTTCGGAGCTGGAGAATAGCTCGAAGGGTTCCTCGCTCATTCTGTTAACGGAATCGCAAGTTTCTCCGCTACTACAAGTCAGCCTGGCGCGGCTTCGGAAGTGGAGGGTCGAGAAGCGTGGCCCTCGATTCATTAAGGTTGGCTCTTTGGTTCGCTATCGATTAGCGGATCTCCAACAATGGCTCTCGGCATTACCCGCAGGAGGAGACGGAGCCCCGCTCCTGGCTGATCAAGAGCTAAGCTGATGGCGATTGTCGAAGCCCCGGAGCACATTGTCCCTTTCTGGTTGCCCGCAGAGAGTCGGTACCTAACTTGCTTGTCGAGGGTTGCGCCAGAGGCATCGCTTAGAGATTCTCACTGCATGCATCGAGCGTTGTATCGCGCCACTGAAACGTCGTTATAGTGCAGGACCCGCTTCGAAGGAGAGCAGGATCTTCGAAATTCTACGGTGTCGGCTCCATTTAGCTCCGAACATGTCGTCTGGGGATTCGGCATCCCGCTCATCGTTTACACCCACGCGGGCACCCAGCCGCGCAGCTCACGCATTGAGTGACTCGGCATTGCGTGTGACGAATGAATCACAGATCCAGATTTGAGATCGAGCTTTTTATTGACCGAAGTTCGCAAAGCCGGTACAAGACTCTTAATGACGAGCTTGTTTCCAGCCTTTGTCTCCGCCATCCGGTCTCACCGTATCGCGATTTCCCAGGGGTGCATGGCGGACTGTACCGAAAAATGTACCGTCGTTTGAATTGGCCTATCAAGCGAGGGTTGCGATTGATCGCATTCGGTTCGCAATTCGGCAGGGAGAAGCAATCGTTCCAAACCATCCCGTTCTGACGGAGGCAAGGATGCAATTGCTGGATGCCTTAGACCGATTGGAGAGTGCGGAACGGCACTTTCAAGAACATTTTCGTGGAAACTCGTCTGCGGCCAAACGGCGCAATTTATGAGGGAGTGTTGGATTCAATTGCTGACGGGAATCAACGAAAGCGATGTCCTAGACATCTCCGCCACCACGCCACTCTTATCGTGATCGCTGATGGCCGTTGCGGCGGGGAAGGAAAAGGGTCGGGCACGCTGCGCCCGACGTGCAGAAGTTGTCTTAGCTGATGATCCGGTGGGAATGCATGCGATCTGTGCTACGCGCATGGATTTCGGAGCCAGCGAAAATGGCCCACACTGCGAGCCCACGTCGGTTTCTCGGAAACGCAGAGCTTTCTTACCTTCAGCACCTGGCCAGAGGGAGCAGTGGGCAGCTAAACATATAGTCAGCGGTTTGGCGCAGCTCCGGAAAAGTTGGTGGTCAAAAGTGATTTCCAAGCGTGTCCGCGCGAGCACCGAAAGTTGGTGGGCAAAAGTGCTTCCAAGCGAGGTCGGCGATGAATCCTTGAAGGCGCATTCCATTTTCTGATCACAGCCAGATTCGGGACCAGGAGGCCGGTGGTTCGAATCCACTCGCCCCGACCAAGCTTTTCGCACGCAAGTTGCTTATAAACCAGTGACTTGGTATACGATTGAGGGGGGCTCTCTGGAGACTCTCTCTCGTTTTGAGCGCCTGTTTTTCGGCCCTTAAGTGCAGATATTGGACGGCTAATGGACGGAAGCTCTGTGCGGTAAAGTTGGCGGAATCGTTTACGCCAACAATTAAGGCTCGGCCAAACAATTGGGCGACCTGCCGCGTACGCCACGTGCCTTCGCTATGGAGTGATGTTCTAGTCGATGCCCTCACCGCCGCTGCGCGGCGAAATCGACATCATGGAAAACGTTGGAAACGAACCCTCGACGGCGCATGGGACTGTTCACGGGCCAGGCTATTCTGGGCCAAACTCAATTGGGCGAGCTTACGTTCTCCTCAATGGTGGGTCATTTTCCGAAGATTTCCACATTTTCTCTATCGATTGGTCTGAGGATTCGATAACCTTTTACGTCGATGGGAATCGATATCATCAAGTCACCCGCGCTGATTTACCCTCTGGCGGCCAGTGGGTATTTGACCATCCTTTTTTCGTTCTCCTTGATGTGGCGGTCGGCGGGCGATGGCCTGGGAATCCCGACGCGACAACATCATTTCCGCAGGAGATGCTTGTTGACTATGTACGCGTATATCGAAGAACCAGGTAGAGTAACATCGACCACTTGACCTGCTCAGTCGCCTCAGTTGTTGAAGATATCGTGATTGGAACCGCAAAGATTAAGTGTGTCGGAACGAAAGCTTGTGTTTGACTGCTTCTGAAATGGATTAAATGACATGTGGAAACAGGACGAGCCAGCGCACGAGCCGCACAAAGTCATCGGCTTCGTGCAGATGACGGAACGCCTCGTAAGACGGGAGATACGCAGCGCTGAGGTGATCGCCCGTCGATTGTTATCTCTGATCGCTCGTGTCGAGTCCGGGAAGGGTCACGAAAGCTCAATAGTATGGTGAGCGACTGACCTGCAGTTTTCGAAGCCACGTTTTGCCGGCCTGCAGGAGGGGCTTGGGAGCGGTTAGCTCTTTACAATCGTCAGTGCCGAT